>CAWINP010000010.1:0-234296 GCA_963837485.1 uncultured Solirubrobacteraceae bacterium
ATACGGATGAAAACGTCAAGGGCTGGGTGCAAGAATTCCTTTCGGCGCGGGTGACCCCGAACGAGAAGAGCAGGCGTCTGGGGACTGTGGAGCCTGCCGCGCGTCGTCTGCCGCTTTGACGGCCTGAACAGTCGTGTCCCCGGTGGCGGCGCCCGCGCCGCTTCTCGCTTTGGTCGCCAGCGTAGTGGCGGTAATTGCGTTCGGCCTCCTCGAGGAAGCGGCGCTCGAGCGTCTTGCGCTTGGTCTCGCCGGCGAGGCTGATCCGGGGACCCGGGTCGCCGGCCTTGCGCTGGGACAGCGTGCGCAGCTTGCGCTGGGTGATCGTCGGCGCGCCGTAGCGGTAGTCCTCGTCCTTGCTGAGCAGATGCCAGGCGAGCACGGTGAGCTTGCGGGCGGTCGCGCACAGCGCGATCTGCGTGCCGCGGCGGGCGGCGATCCGGGCGTGGAAGGCGCGCAGCGGGCCGGGGGTGCGGATCGCGGTGTGGGCCGCCTCGACGAGCAGGCCGCGGGCGTGGGCCTGGCCGGCCCTGGAGATGTGCCCGTGGCGGGCGGCCTTCTCCCCGGACTGGCGGACCCGCGGATCGAGGCCCAGGTAGCCGACCAGCTGGCGCGGGCTGGGGAACCGGGTCACGTCGCCGATCACGGCCGCCAGCGCCAGCGCGGTGATCGCGCCCACGCCCGGGATCGTGATCAGACGACGGACGTCGGGGCGGGCGAGCGCCTGCTCGGCCAGCTGGCGTTCGACGAGCTCGACCTCGACGTCGAGGGCGTCTTCGTGCAGGCGCAGGTTGCTGTCGACCTGCTCGCGCTCGTGCGCGGGAAGATCGACCTCGCTGAGCCAGCGCCGGCCGCCCTGGCCGAAGACGTCGGTCACCGGCGCCTCGATCAGATTGCGCGCCAGCACCGCATGCACCTGGTTGCGCAGCCGCGTGCGCTGTCGCACCAGGCTCGAGCGATGCGCGACTCGCCGCCGCAACGCGCGCGTGACCTCGTCCGGCGCCCACACCTCGGGCAAGAAGTCCGCCGCGCCGAGCTGCGCGAGCACCTTCGCGTCGATCTTGTCGGTCTTGACCTTCGCCGACGCGATCGCGCGCGTGCGCATCGGATTCGACACCGTCCACGCGCCCCGCATGCTCAGCCAGCAGCTCCGCGATCGCCCACGTCATCGCCGTCGACTCCAACACCACGTGATCGCCGGGACCCAACGACTCCGCAAACAGCCCCAGCTGGCTGGTTTCGATCCTCCCCAGTCGCCGCAGCGCGCCGTCCTCGTGGACCGCGACCTCGGCGAAGCGCTTATGCACGTCAAGCGCGACCGTGCGCACCACCACCACGACCGACAAACCTCCTTCGACATCGACGAGACCACTTCGCGGGGAGGCCGGGCAACACGACACCTACGGATTCGCGCTCGACAGGCGCAACCGGACAAGTCGAAGGGGCGACCAGATATCAGCACGGGCTCCACGGCCCATATGCGCGGCGGCCTGCCCTCAGCCTCAGTTCCCCGCTGCCCCTGTTCCGGTCGCACCTACTTCGCGACCGAGGACAACGACCCCTTGTTCATAACCGATATCAGCGTGACCAGCCGTCGATCAACGCACCGGACCGGCCGCCCAGCCCTCGCCACCAGTACGCCGCAACAAGCCCTGCCGGGGCAGCGCTAACGCCTGCCCAGGAACCATCCACTACGTCCCCGAAACCATGCCCACGACACCCACAAACCGCGCTACAACGGCAATCTCGACGAAAGCCCGACGTCCCCTTGACACGGGCGTCCATATCAGCCTCGATCCACCGCCGATGGGCGGGGGTTCCGTCCGGTCGTGAACGAAGAATGACCTCCTGAGCAGGAGAAAAGCGACCGATTGCGGCGGTCGCGGCCTGCGACAGGAGGTCACCTTCATGGTGCATGTTGACGGGCCGGTCGGACTGGACGGCGTCGCGGTCGTTTTCGATGATGAGCGGGCGGTCGCGGACGCCGGAATCGTGTTGGCGGCGACGCTCGCCGGGCGGCTGGGGATCGAGGCGCTCGTCGATGCGCGCGTGGATCTCGGCGAGCGCGCCGGCGCGGGCAACGAGGGCGCGAAGGTGATGACGCTGATGTCGGCGATGGCGCTCGGCGCGGACTGCATCGATGACTGCGATCTGCTGCGCTCGGGCCGCACCGCCGACGTGCTCGGGCACCGGGTGATGGCGCCCTCGACGCTGGGGACGTTTCTGCGGGCGTTCACGTTCGGGCACGTCCGCCAGCTCGACCGCGTCCTTGGCGAGACGATCCAGCGCGCGTGGGCGGCCGGCGCCGGCCCCGGTGACGGGCGGCTGGTCGTCGACGTCGACTCGCTTCGTCGGCGAGACGTTCGGCCCGAAGAAGCAGGGCGCCGCGTTCGGCTACACCCGGGTCCGCGGCTACCACCCGATGCTCGCGACCCGCGCCGACACCGGCGAGGTGCTGCACATCCGCCTGCGGAAAGGCTCGGCGAACACCTCCCGCGGGTTCGGGCGCTTCTTGGACGAGCTGCTCGCGCGCGTCGAGCGCGCCGGCGCGGCCGGGCCGAAGCTGCTGCAGAGCCGACAGCGGCTTCTGGAACAAGCAGACCTTCAAGCGGCTCGACCGCGCGGGCTGGCAGTTCTCGATCGGCGTGCGGCTGCAACCAGCGGTCCGCGCCGCGATCGAGGCGATCGACGAGACCGCGTGGATCGATCTGCCCGACTACCCGAAGACCTCGATCGCGCAGATCGCCGAGACCACGCTCGGCGACCGGCGGCTGGTCGTCCGGCGCGTCCGCACGCTCGATCGCCAAGGCCAACTGCTGCCGAGCTGGGAGCTGTTCCCGTTCATCACCAACCGCAGCGACGACCTGCGCACCGTGGAGGCCGAGCATCGCCAGCACGCCGTCGTCGAGCTCGCGATCCGCGACCTCAAAGACCAGGCGCTCGCGCACTTTCCCTCCGGACACTTCTACGCCAACGCCGCCTGGACGGTGATCGCCGCGCTCGCGCACAACCTGCTGCGCTGGACCAGCGTGATCGGCCTGCCCGGCCAGACCATCCGCGCCGCCCGCACCCTGCGCCGCCGACTGCTCACCCTCCCCGGCCGCCTGACCCGCAGCGCGCGCCGCTGGACGCTGCACCTGCCCGCCCGCTGGCCCTGGCAGCACGACTTCATCCGAGCGCTCGCCCGCATCCGAGCGCTGCCCGCCGCGGCCTGACCACCGCGGCCTTCGTCGACCACAGCAACCCCGGCCGCGCCGGCACACCGGCGCCGCCGCCGGCCGCCCGAAACCGCACGACCGCGGCCGCGACGGGCCACCAATCGCCCCACCCCGAGCTCACGCGCCCAGCTACGCGACGTCACGCGCTCACCAACGCCAATCCGTCACAGGACCGCGATCACCGCTAACCAGCGGTGGATCGAGGCTTAGATGACAGGCGTCGAGGCGGTCAGCGCAACCAACAATCTGGAATGTCGGCGCTCGCCGCATTAGGCTGGCGACGTGGCGGGACGATCTGCTGCAGGCCAGGCGGCCGGGTACCACTTCCAGGTTCAGCGCGGCCTGCTTTCGCTTATCGCTGGCGACGACGGCGCAGCCGTCGCGATCGAGACGCTTGACGATCTCGTTGTGGAGGGCGATGCAGGTGCGGTGCGTGAGTTCGAGCAGCTCAAGCATTCGATCCACTCGGGATGAATGCCGCGCGCAGCCGACCTCTATGGAAGGCGCTGGATGCCTGGATGGATTTGGTGGACAGCGAGACGCTCGATGACGTCGGGAAGCTGATCCTGGTCGCGACCGACGAAGCGCCCGGCGGGAGCGCCGCGGCGATGCTGCGCGCTGACGCCGCTCGTGATGTATCTGGCGCGGAGCCGGGAGCTGCTGGTTGTCGCGCGGGAGCATCCGGGTGCGCAAGCCACCGCCCAGATCCGTGCACGTTTCCGGGACTTGGAACCTCGGGCGCGCGCGGGGTTGCTCGCAAAGATCGAGGTCCGTGACGCCACCGCCGGCATTGGCGACTTCCGCGCGCAATTGAGGGAAGCGCTCGGTCCGTTCGCCCTTCCATCGGCGGGTACCGACGAATTCCTCGACAAGCTGGTCGGTTGGTGGGAGCGTCGCGCCGTCGATCTGCTTTTGCGGCGGCGCAGCGCTGTGACGCGCGAGGAGGTCGTCGAAGAAGTCGTGCGCCTGCGCGACCAATACGGCGAGCGCACGCTCCCGGCACCCGACCCGGCGCTTGCGGTCGAGCTAAGCCAGGTGCTCCTTCAGGCCTATGCGAGCGCGCCGTTCGTCGAACAGCTCCAGTTGATCGCCATGCGTGACGAACGCGTGCAACTCGCGGTGCGCGACTACCACCGTGCGTACGCGCAGCGGTCACGGTGGCTTGAGCAAGGTGTTCTCGCTCCGCATGAGCTGCTGGAGTGGGAAGATCGCCTTTACGACGAATGGGAGCACGCCTGGCAGCGGATGCTCGACGGTCTCGCCGAGACGTCAGATAGCCGACGCAGGCCTCGGCCGGCAAAGAGCTCTATGGCGAAATGGAGCAGTCGTCGCTCAATCCGTTGCGTGACGGTCGTGACCGGTTTCTCTACGTCGGGACGCTTAACGGCATCGCCGACACGTGCCGTATCGGGTGGCAGGACTTCAAGGCGCGTCTGCAGCGACTCGTCAGCACGGTCATCGTGGCCGCCGGCACCGACGACGCATTCCGACGGGCACAGGGGGCCTCGTGAGCCTCGACGCCGGCGGCGAAACAGCGGCGTTCGAACGTCGGCTCGGCATCGACGTCCGGGGCATTGTTTAATTCCGCGTTCGTCGCGGCCCTCATCGGTCGTGCGGCTGACGGGCACCGACGCGAGCAGGACGCGCCGCTTCCGATCGCATTGAGCTACCTCGTCGCTCCGATGGTCCTGCACGCGCCGACGCGCGACGCACTTCCGCGTGTCAATGCTCGACTCGCCAAGTGGGCCGACGAGCATCAGCTACTCAGGGCTGAGCTTCGGTGGCGCGCGCCGCAGCTGAGTGCGGTGACTCGTCGCGCACTGCGTTTCGGCGCGCGGCAGCGACTGCTCGGTTTCACGACCGCGGGGATCGACCCCGCCTCCGCATTAGCGAGTGTGGCGGCGCCCGTCTACGACGAGGCCGACGACTGCTGGCGAAAGGCCGATCTGCTCGGCCGCTGGCTTCCGCGCGCCGGGCCGCCCCTCTCTGCCAGGCTCGTGTGAGACAGCTTCCGCTGTTGGTTTACCGAGCCTGAGGGCGAGAACGGAAGTGTCGTTGTGTCGGAGTTTGAAGCAGGTGTGGAGGTGCCCGCCGGCGGTTTGCTGGAGGGAGCCGAAGGCGAGCGCAGGCAAATCGCCGGCGCGCGGACGCGACCGGCGGGGGGTCCGGATCCCGAGCTCGCTCCGCGGGCGTCGCGGCGGCGGTTCACTGCGGCCTACAAGCTGAGGATCGTTGTCGCGGCGGACGCGTGTACCCGGCCGGGTGAGGTGGGCGCGCTGCTACGCCGCGAGGGCTTGTACTCGTCGTTGTTGACGGAGTGGCGCCGGGCGCGCGATAGCGGCGCGCTCGGGGCGCTTGAGCCCAGGCAGCGCGGCCCCAAGCCGCCGAGCGCGGAGCGCGTGGAGAACGCCGCGCTGCGTCGCCAACTCGATCGCTCCCAGGCCGACTTGGAGACGGCGCGCCGGGTGATCGAGGTGCAGGGAATGTCATGAGAACGGCGGTCCATCCGGCGGCGGGTGGATAGTCGTGGTCGGATCCCCCGCCGGCGCGGGGGTGAAGTGAGCCGCGCGGCTTAGGCCCCGCGCGGCGCCCCGCATCCGAACTGGAGGAGCCGACCATGGCGAAGGCTATGGCCGTCGGCGCGCAGCCGGCGGTGGCGTATGTCGGGATCGATTGGGCGTATCGCCGTGCCGCGTGGTGCGCGATGTCGGCGGGCGGCGAGATCCTCGAGGAGGGCGCCGTCTCGGCCGATGAGGACGGCTTGGCGCGGCTCGTGCTCAAGCTCGGGACCGAAGTGCACGCGTGCGTGGAGATGATGAGCGGCGCGATCTGGGTGCGCGACCTGCTCGTCGCGGCCGGTTGGCGGGTGCAGATCGCGCACGCGCGCAAGGTGCGCGACATCGCGCCGCTGGCGTGCAAAACCGACCGCGTCGACGCGCGCGTGCTGGCCGAGTTGTGCCGCCGGGACCTGGTGCCCGAGCTGTGGATCGCCTCGCTGGATGACCGGGCGTTGCGGGAGCGTCTGAGGCGCCGCATGCACCTCGTGCGGTTGCGCACGTCGGCCCGCAACCGGATCTTCGGGCTGCTGACCCAGTGGGGCCTGCGGTGCTCGGTTGAGCGGCTGCGTGAGCCCGATGGGCTCGAGCGGCTCGCCGCGCGCGGCGTGCCGATGGTGTGGCGCGACTCGGTGGCCGAGGCGCTGGCGGTGATCGACCTGCTCGACGAGCGGATCGCGCCGATCGACCGTGAGCTGCGGCCGTTGGCGGCCGCCGACGCGCGCGTGGTGCTGCTTGAGACGATCCCCGGGATCGGGCCGCTGCTGGGCCTGACGATCGCGTCAGAGGTCGGCGACGTCGCACGCTTCGGCTCGCCGGCCAAGCTTGTTGGCTATGCCGGGATGGCGCCGCGCATCAAGCAGTCCGGTGACCGGTCACGCACCGGCGCGCTATCCAAGGCCGGGTCACGGACGCTGCGCTGGGCGGCCGTGGAAGCCGCCCAGCAGGCCTGGCGGCCGGCCAGCCCGTGGCACCAGCTCTACCTCGACGTCTCCAAACGCCATGGCCGCAACCCGGCCAAGTCCGCCGTCGCACGCAAGGTCCTGATCGCCGTCTGGCACGTCCTGTCGCGCAACGAGTCCTTCAAGCCCAGCCGCCCCCGCGGCGGCACCACGCCTGTCCCGGCAAGCTCCTCGACGTTTCTGGCCGCCTGACGGCCCTCCAGGGAATTGAGAAGCCGAGACAGCTCCCACGAACACTCTGCGAGGACCCGAGCGCCGAAAGAGAAATGAGCACCACACAAGCTCACCACGCCGGGAGCACGCGGCCAGCCACCGTCACCGGCCGCGACCAGGCCCACCACGACGGACAGCCCCCTTGACATCAGCGGCGTTCTCAAAGAGAAACGTCTCCGCGCTCTTGGAAGAACTGCTGGCCAAGAGCGCTCCCGAGCTGACCAGCGAGCCGCGGCCGCCGTCATGATCGACGACGCCGTCACCGAACTCGAGCCGCTTCTCGGCACGCTGAGCGCGTGCCGCGCGATCGGTGCCTCCAGGGCGTCGTTGTACCGGCGCCGCAGCCCGCCGCCAGCGAGGGCGTCGGCGCCTCGGCGCACCTCGGCGCGGGCGCTCAGCGAGCACGAGCGCGCGGCGGTGCTCGAGCAGCTACACAGCCCGAGGTTCCTCGACGCCTCGCCGGCCGCGGTCTGGGCCACGCTGCTCGACGAGGGCCGCTACTTGGCGTCTGAGCGCACGATGTACCGGATCCTCGCCGCCGAGCACGGCAGCGTCCGCGAGCGTCGCGCGCAGCTCTCGCACCCGCCCTACACGGCCCCGGAACTGCTCGCCGAGCACCCCAACGAGGTCTGGTCCTGGGACATCAGCAAACTCAAGGGCCCGGCGAAATGGACCTACTTCTACCTCTACGTGATCCTCGACGTCTTCAGCCGCTACGCCGTCGGCTGGACCGTCCAGCACCGCGAGAGCGCAGCGCTGGCCAAGGCGCTGATCGCCCAGGCCGTCGAGCAGCAGCAGGTTCCTCGCCACCAGCTGACCGTGCACGCCGACCGCGGCAGCTCAATGACCTCAAAGCCCGTCGCGTTCTTGTTGGCCGATCTCGCCATCGCGCGCTCGCACAACCGGCCGTACACCTCCACCGATAACCCCTACAGCGAGGCGCACTTCAAGACGCTCAAGTACCGGCCCGCGTTCCCCGCCCGCTTTGACTCAATCGACCACGCGCGCGGGTTCTGCCGCGAATTCTTCAACTGGTACAACCAGTACCACCGCCACGCCGGGATCGGCCTGATGACCCCCGCGACCGTCCACCACGGCCACGCCGAGCAGGCACACGCCGATCGCGCACGCGTCCTGGACGCCGCCTACGCCGCGACCCCCGAGCGCTTCGTCCGCCACCCGCCACGACCGCCAGCATTGCCCACCGCGGCCTGGATCAACAAGCCCGACAGCCAGCAGGCCGCCCACTAAATTCCCGACCCCGCTGTCTCAAACGACTTGACAGGTTCCGCCCGAGCTGCTCGCCGAGCGACCGAACGAGGTCTGGTCGTGGGACATCACCAAGCTGCTGGGGCCGGCGAAGTGGACGTACTTCTACCTCTACGTGATCCTCGATGTCTTCAGCCGCTACGCCGTCGGCTGGACCGTCCAGCACCGCGAGAACGCCCAGGTCGCCAAGGACCTGATCGCCCAGGCCTGCCAGCAGCAGCAGATCGCGCCGGGGACGCTGACCGTGCACGCCGACCGCGGCAGCTCGATGACCAGCAAGCCGGTCGCCTTCCTGCTCGCCGATCTCGGCGTCGAGCGCTCGCATAACCGGCCCTACACCTCGACCGACAACCCCTACAGCGAGGCGCAGTTCAAGACGCTCAAGTACCGTCCAGGCTTCCCGGCGCGCTTTGACAGCGTCGAGCACGCGCGTGCGTTCTGCCGCGATTTCTTCGGTTGGTACAACCACAACCACCGCCACTCCGGGATCGGCTTGATGACCCCCGCGACCGTCCACCACGGACGCGCTGAGGCCGTCCACGCCAATCGCGCCCGCGTCCTGGACGCCGCCTACGCCGCCACGCCCGAGCGCTTCGTCCGCCAGCCACCCAAGCCGCCCTCGCTGCCGATCGCGGCCTGGATCAACAAGCCCGACACCGACGAGACCGCTCACTAAATCCGCGCAAAGACCGTCTCAATTGGCTTGACAGGTTCCGGCCCCCCAAAATCCACAAGATGGGCACAACGGTCGCGAGCTGGATCCGGCTGGGCGTTCAGTAGGCATGCCGGTCCTCCGAGACGCGATGCGGTCGAAACCGCCCAGGCTTCCACCGCGACACGCCGGGGCCGTTGACGTCCCGCGTCCGCGGGCTGATGCCCTCGGCGATGCGGGGCGCTCTGTTCGAGCGTGCGTTGGCACCTCACTTTGCTCAGGTCTTCTACTGCGGACTCCCGTGTATGCTCGCGGTACTCGAACCGGAGCGGCAGAAGATGGAACCCGCGCTGGCCCCGCAGCCGGAGCCGAAGGTCCCCGATGAGCGCGCCGAGCGGCTTGCGCGGGAGCTGGCGGACGCGATCGAGCAGCAGGCGGCGACGAGTCAGGTGCTCGAGACGATCGGGCGCTCGGCGCTGGAGGTCGAGCCCGTCTTCGAGACCGTTGTCCGCCACGCGGTGCGGCTGTGCGCGGCCGACGGGGGCTTGGTGTTCCAACTCGAGGGGGACGTGTACAGGCTCGTGTTCGCGCTCGGAGGCACGGAGCAGTACCACCGTTACCTGGAGGAGAACCCGGTCGCGCGCCGCCCCGGCACGCTCGTCGGTCGTGTCGACGCGGAGCGGCGCACGGTCCACATCCGCGACGCGATCGCCGACCCCCGCTATCAGTGGCAGCGTGCGCGTGAGCTCGGCGGCTTCCGCACGATCCTTGGTGTGCCGATGCTCGTCGATCAGCGCGTCCTCGGCGTGATCGTGCTTTGGCGCGCGCGTGTCGACCCGTTCGACGAGCGCACGATCGGGCTGGTGACGACGTTTGCCGCGCAGGGCGTGATCGCGATCCAGAACGTGCGTCGTGGCGCCGCGCTGACGCGCTCCGTCGAGGAGTTGCGCGCTCTGGGCGAGGTCAGCCATGCGGTCAGCTCCAGCCTCGACCTCGACGAGGTGCTGACGACGATCGTCACGCGCGCGGTCGAGCTGTCTGGCTCCGACGGCGGGTCGATCTTCGAGTTCGACCCGATGGCGGGCGAGTTCATGGTGCGGACCTGCTTCGGCACCGGCGAGGACCTCGAGCGGGCGCTGCGGGCGATTCGCGTCCGTATTGGTGACACCTTCGTGGGGCGTACCGCGACCGCGGGCGAAGTCCGCCAGAGCGCCGATCTCGACCTCGAGCCGTCCGACCCGCACGTCGACGAGCTGCGCCGCCACGGCTGGCGCTCGATGGCCGCCGTCCCGCTGCGGCGCGAGGAGGAGATCATCGGTGCGCTGATCGTGCGCAGGAAGTCGCCGGGCGCGCTGCCGGAGTCGACGGTCAGGTTGCTGGAGACGCTTGCGAGCCAGTCGGCGGTGGCGATCCACAACGCGCGCGTGTTCCGTGAGCTCGGGGATAAGACGCGCGAGCTGGAGATCGCGAGCCGGCACAAGTCGGAGTTCCTGGCGAGCATGTCGCACGAGCTGCGCACGCCGCTAAACGCCGTGATCGGGTTTTCGGATGTGCTCTTGGACCGCATGTGCGGTGACCTCAACGAGCGCCAGGATGAGTACGTCCGCGACATCCGCGATTCGGGCCGGCACCTGCTCGAGCTGATCAACGAGATCCTCGACATCTCGAAGGTCGAGGCGGGGCGGATGGAGCTCGAGCTCGGCGCCGTCTCGCTGCCCGACCTGCTCGCGCACGGCGTCGCGATGGTCCGCGACCGCGCGCGCAGTCACGGCATCTCGCTCGAACTGCACGTCGCTCCCGAGGTCGACGCGGTGCGCGCGGACGAGCTCAAGCTCAAGCAGGTCGTCCTGAACCTGCTCAGCAACGCCGTCAAGTTCACGCCCGACTGCGGCGCGGTGAGCGTCACCGCGGAGGTGGTCGGGGGCGAGGCGCACGTCACCGTCCGCGACACCGGGATCGGAATTGCCGAGGCCGATCGCGAGCGCATCTTCGAGGCGTTCCAGCGCGGCGGCGCCCGTGCGCGTACGACGCCTGAGGGCACCGGGCTCGGGTTGACGCTGTCCAAGCGGATCGTCGACCTCCACGGCGGGCGCCTGTGGATGCAGAGCGAACTCGGCGCCGGCAGCACGTTCGCGTTCGCGATCCCGTTGGTGCACTGGTCCGTGCCGGCGGCCGAGGACCGCGCGCCCGCGCGAGGCCGCCATGCGGGCATCGTGCTCGTGGTCGAGGACGACCGCAGCTCGGCCGACCTGCTGCGCGTCTACCTAGAGGACGCCGGCTACGACATCGTCGTCGCCCGTGACGGAGCGGAGGGACTCGAGTTGGCACGCCGCCTCGAGCCCGGTGTCGTGATCCTCGACATCCTGCTGCCCGGGCTCAACGGCTGGGAGCTGCTGACGCGACTGAAGGGCGACGCGGCGACCGCCGCGATCCCGGTCGTGATCGCGTCGATGCTCGATGAGCGCGGCGCGGGCTTCGCGCTCGGCGCGGCCGAGTACCTCGTCAAGCCTGTCGACCGCGACGACCTGCTCGATGCCCTCACCCGCTGCGTCGTCCCGCCAGGCGAGCGACGGACGGTCCTGGCGATCGACGACAACGCGCGCGACCTGGACCTGGTCGAGGCCGCACTGGCACCCGAGGGCTGGACCGTCGTGCGCGCCGGAGGCGGTGCCGAGGGCGTGCGGCTCGCGCGCAGCGAGCGCCCTGCCGTCGTGCTGCTCGACCTGCTGATGCCCGAGGTCGACGGGTTCGAGGTCGTCGAGCACCTGCGATCGGACCCGCTCGTCGCGGACATCCCGATCGTCGTCCTGACCGCGCGGGACATGACGGCCGCCGACCGCGAGCGGCTGAACGGCCGCGTCAGTTTCCTCGCACGCAAAGGCGCGTTTGGGCGCGCCGAGCTCGTCGAGCTCGTGGGGCGCCTGGCCGACGCGCGGGAGGCGCGATGACCGAGCGGCCAGACGTCCTGATCGTCGAGGACAACCCGCGCAACCTGAAGCTGGCGCGCGACGTCCTCAATCACGCCGGCTACCGGACCTCGGAGGCCGAGACCGCCGAGCACGGGCTCGACCTGGCACGCGCGGAGCGGCCGCGACTGATCCTGATGGACATCCAGCTGCCGGGGATCGACGGCATCGAAGCGCTGCGGCGTCTGCGCGCCGACGCCGCCACGGCCGGCATTCGCGTGGTCGCGCTGACCGCGTTCGCGATGAAGGACGACCGCGAGCGCTTGCTGGTCGCCGGCTTCGACGGCTACCTAGAGAAGCCGCTCGACGTGCGCGGATTCCCTGGCCAGATCGCGGCACTGCTGGCAGACGCGGAGGCGCGCACATGAACGAGCCAGGCACGATCCTCGTCGTCGATGACCTGGCGCAGAACGTGCGGCTGCTGGAGGCGGTGCTCGCGCCCCGCGGCTATGCCGTCATCGCGGCGACGTCGGGCGCTGAGGCGCTGGAGTGC
The DNA here is from genome assembly GCA_963837485.1 of uncultured Solirubrobacteraceae bacterium. Taxonomy (GTDB): domain Bacteria; phylum Actinomycetota; class Thermoleophilia; order Solirubrobacterales; family Solirubrobacteraceae; genus Solirubrobacter. The sequence goes on from CAWINP010000010.1 coordinate 12,326, forward strand.
GTCGCCTCGTTGGCCGTCGACCTGGTGTTGCTCGACATCGTGATGCCCGAGATGGACGGCTACGCGGTCTGCCGCGCCCTGCGCGCCGAGCCCGCGACGCAGTTCCTGCCCGTGGTGATGATCACCGCCAGCGGCGAGCAGGAGAAGGTCGCCGCGATCGAGGCCGGCGCAGACGACTTCATCGCCAAGCCGTTCGACCAGGCCGAGCTGCTCGCGCGCGTGCACTCACTGATGCGGATCAAGCGCTACCACGACACGATCGAGACGCAGACCGCCGAGCTGGCCGCATGGAACCAGCAGCTCGAGCAGCGCGTGCACGAGCAGGTCGAGGCGCTCGAGCGAATGGGGCGCCTGCGGCGCTTCCTCTCGCCGCAGCTCACCGAGCTGGTGCTCTCCTCCGGCGACGAATCGTTCCTGGAGAGCCACCGGCGCGACATCACGGTCGTGTTCTGCGACCTGCGCGGCTTCACGAGCTTCGCCGAAACGGTCGAACCCGAGGACGTGATGCTCGTGCTCAACCAGTACCACACGGCCCTCGGCGACCTCGTCCACCGCTACGAGGGGACGCTCGAGCGCTTCACCGGCGACGGGCTGATGGTGATCTTCAACGACCCGCTGCCCTGCCCGGACGCGCCGCAACGCGCGGTCCGGATGGCCGTGGCGATGCGTGGCCGGGTCGGGGAGCTCGCCGAGGGCTGGAGCCGGCAGGGCTACCAGCTCGACTTCGGCGTCGGCATCGCCCAGGGCCACGCCACGCTCGGTCGGATCGGCTTCGAGGGCCGCTACGACTACACGGCGATCGGGAGCGTCAGCAACCTCGCCGCGCGGCTGTGCGCGGAGGCGGCGCCGCGGCAAATCCTGATCAGCCAGCGCGTCTACTCCGCGGCCGAGGACATCATCGTCGCCGACTCCGTCGGCGAGCTGGCACTGCGCGGCTTCTCGCGGCCCGCGCGAGCGTACAACATAGTCGGGCTCGACGAGGCGCGGGCAGGCGTGTGAGCGAGCTCGCCGAGACGGCGCCGCGCCTGAGCGACCTGAGCGAGGACGAGCGCCGCGCGCGCTTTGCCCGCCTGCAGCAGCGGCTCGTCCCGGTCTGGGGCGCGCTGCGGCTGAACCAGCCGGGCGAGTCGATCGTCGTCGTCCCGTCGGTGGCGCCCGACGCGACGCAGACGGGCGCGGTCGTGCAGGCGCTCGAGGAGCGCCTCCTGTTCCTGCTGCTCCTCCTGCGCCAGCCACGAATTCGCGTGATCTTCGTGACAGGGCGCCCGGTGCCGGAGGGGATCGTCGAGTACTACCTGGGTCTCCTCCCCGGCGTGATCCCGCGCCAGGCCAGGCGCCGCCTACACATGGTTTCGACGCACGACGGGACTGCGTGCGCGCTGGCGCAGAAGCTGCTCGAGCGCCCGCGCGTGCTCGAGCAGGTGCGCGCGCTGATCCCGGACGCCACGCGCTGCCACCTGATCCCGTACGCGACGACGCCGCTGGAGCGCGACGTCGCGCTCGCGCTCGGCATCCCGCTCTATGGCGCCGATCCCGCGCTACTGCCGTTCGGCACCAAGACCGGCTGCCGGCGGCTGTTCGCGGCGGCGGGCGTCACCCATCCGCTCGGCTACGAGGACGTGCGCGACCCCGCCGGCATCGTCGATTCGCTCGCGCGCATACGCGAGACCCGGCCGGGGGTCGCGGCCGCGATCGTGAAGCTCAACGACGGCGTGTCGGGCCGCGGCAACGCCCTCATCGAGCTGCGCGACCTGCCCGCGCCCGGCGCCGGCGACGAACGCGCCGAGCTGCGCAGCCGCACGGACGCGATGGCGTTCGAGCACCCCGACGTGCGGCTGCCGACGTACCTCGCGCAACTCGCGCAAGACGGCGGAATCGTTGAAGAGCGCGTGACCGGCGACGAGATCCGCAGCCCGAGCGTCCAGCTGCGGGTGACGCCGCTCGGCGAGGTCGAGCTGCTCTCCACGCACGACCAGCTGCTCGGTGGACCGAGCGGCCAGAGCTACCTCGGCTGCCGCTTCCCAGCCGACTTCGGCTACGCCCAGGCGATCAGCCGCCAGGCCGAGCGGATCGGCGAGCGCCTCGCGCATGAGGGGGTGCTCGGCCGCTTCGCCGTCGACTTCGTCGTCGCGCGCGAGGGCCACGGCGCATGGACGCCGTACGCGATCGAGCTCAACCTCCGCAAGGGCGGCACGACGCATCCCTTCCTCACGCTGCAGTTCCTGACCGACGGTCGCTATGACCCGGTGACCGCGCTGTTCACGGCGCCGAGCGGGCGCGAGAAGCACCTCGTCGCCACCGACCACCTCGAGTCGGACCTGCTGCGCGGGCTGACGGTCGACGACCTGTTCGACATCGCCGTCCGCAACCGCCTGCACTTCGATCAGGCGCGCCAGACCGGCATCGTCTTCCACATGATGAGCGCGCTCACCGAGCTCGGCCGCGTCGGCCTGACCGCGGTCGCCGATAGCCGCGAGCAGGCGGACGCGGCGTACCGCCGCGCCCAGCGGGTGCTGCTCGAGGAGGCGACGCCGCCGCCCGAGCCCGCGCTACCCGCGCTCTGACGTGACTGGCCCGAGCCTGCTCGACCTCGCGGTGATCCTGCTGGCGGCGCGGGCCGGAGCGCTGGCCTTCGAGTGAGCAGGACAGCCGGGCGTGAACGGCGAGATCGCCGCCGACACAGGCGAGGTGCAGGTTGACCAGCGTGGCGGTCCAGACGGCTTGCAGTTCTGTCTTTCGGGTGCCGTTGTAACGGCTGTTGCGGGCGTAGTAGCGCTAGACGGATCGGCGTGCAGGGCTCGGCACACTGGGTACCCGTCCATCTCGGGCATCAGGATGTCCAGCAACACGAGGTCGATCGGCTCCGCTGCCATATGCTCGAGCGCCTCCCATCCCGAACTCGCCGCGGCCACGCGGTAGCCGCGTGGCGCGAGGATCGCCTCGAGCAGCCGCACGTTCTGTGGAAGGTCGTCGACGGCGAGGATCGTCGCCTGCTCCGGCATGTTCACGCGTTCGTCCCAGCGGCTGCGAGCGCTGCCGCGACCTGCCGCGGGAACTCGCGGATGTCGAGCGGCTTTGCGACGTAGCGGTCGAACCCGGCCGTGAGGGACCGCTCCCGATCGTCCTTCATGGCGAACGCGGTGAGGGTGATCACCGGGATGTCGCACGTTTCCGGATCGAACCGCAGGCTGCCGAGCGCCCGCACGCCGTCCATGCCCGGGAGCTGGACGTCCATGAGCACCAGGTCCGAGATGCTGGGCGAGCGCGAGCCCGTCCTCCGCGTTCTCGGCGTCGAGGGTCTGGTAGCCGGTGTGGTTGGGATGTCGCGCGCCAGCTTCAGGTTCGTGGGATTGTCCTCGATGCTGAGGATGAGCGCGCCGTCGCTCATGGCTCGTCCTTCGCGCCGACGAGCCGGTCCACGAGGTCGACGAGCTCGGCCTTGGGCAGAGAGCCCTTCTGCGCGATGTAGCTGATCTGGCCCGCGAGGCGATCGTGGTCGGCTCGCGTCATGTCCTTGGACGTCAGGACGACGATCGGAACGTCATCGACCAGCGGGTCTGCGCGCAGCCGCTCGACCACGTCGAAGCCGTCCACGTCGGGCATGAGCAGGTCGAGCACGACGACCGCCGGCCGTACGCGCCGCACGACACGCACTCCTTCTTCACCTCCGCTTGCGCGCAGCACGTCCCATCCTTCCGGAGCGAGCACCGCCTCGAGGAGGTCCAAGTCCACGGGATCGTCGTCGATCGCTACGAGCGTGCGTCGGTCGCGCCGCGGTGCAACGCAGCGGGCCAGCGCGTCGAGCAGGCTTGCCCGGTCGACCGGCTTGACAAGGTAGTCGGCGGCGCCCAGTGCATACCCAGCGCCTTGATCGTCAATCATCGAGACGATGACCACGGGGATCGCCGACGTCGCGGGGTCGCTCTTGAGCTGGGCCACCACCTCCCACCCGTTCAGTCGTGGCAGCAGGACGTCGAGGATCACGGCCGCGGGCGCAATTCGCCGGACCATGTCGAGCGCCTCGATGCCGTCGCGAGCGATCGCCACGGCGTAACCCGCGTCCTCCATGTAGACGCGAAGGAGCCCCGCCGAGCGGTGGTCGTCCTCCACGATGAGAACGCTGCCGCCGGCCGCGGGCACCGCCTCCGGTGTCGGCTCGGCGGGCGCGGCGGAGCCGGGGACCATCGGGATCGCGAACGAGAAGGTGCTTCCGACGCCGAGCTCGCTCACCATCCACAGGCGCCCGCCGTGGAGATCGACGATCCGCTTCGACAACGTGAGGCCGAGCCCGGTGCCCTCCGTGCTGGTCCGCGCCGCGCGACCGCCTCGCTGGAACGCCTCGAAGATGCGGTCCTTCTCGTTGTCGGCGATGCCGATGCCCGTGTCCCGCACGCTGACGTGCGCATCGTCGCCGACGCGCCGGGCCTGGACCGTCACCGACCCTCCGTCGAGCGTGAACTTCACCGCATTGCTGAGCAGGTTCAGGACCACCTGCTTGAGCTTGCGCTCATCTGCCTTGGCCATGCCGAGGCTCGGCTCGATGTAGCACGCGAGCGAGATTCGGTGCCTCGCGGCGCGCTCGCGAACCATTGCGATGCCGTGCTCGATCATGTCCGCCAGTAAGACCGGTTCGAGGTCGAGCTCCATCTGGCCCGCCTCGACCTTCGAGAGGTCGAGGATCTCGTTGATCAGCTCGAGCAGATGGCGCCCCGAGTCGCGGACGTCGCGTATGTACTCGTCCTGTCGCTCGTTGAGCTCGCCGAACATCCGATCCAGCAGGACATCTGAGAAGCCGATGACCGCGTTCAGCGGCGTCCGTAGCTCGTGCGACATGCTGGCGAGGAACTCGGACTTGTGCTGGCTGGCCACCTCCAGCTCACGTGTCTTATGTTCGAGCTCTTGGAACACCCGGGCGTTGTGGATGGCCACGACAGACTGGCCAGCGAGCGTCTCGAGAAGGTCGACGGTCTCCTCCGGCAGTGCTCCCGGGACCGTGCGCGGGACGACGAGCGAGCCGAAGATCTCGTCCCCGCGCCGGAGTGGCAGCACCACCATAGAGCGCCACCCGTGGGCGAGGAGCGCGTTGACGTGTGGATCGGGCGGCTCGGCCTCGAGATCCGGCGCCTGGCGTACCTCACCGTCAGCAGCCGCGACGCCCATGAACGTCCCCCGCAGCCCGATCCGGATCTCTTGCAACTCACGGACTAGTTCCGCACTCGTGCCGGCGCAGGTTCGCAGCACGAACTCCTCGGCATCCGCGTCGAACTCGAAGATTGAGCCGCCATCCGCTCCCGAGAGCTCGGCCGCACGGGTGACGATCGTCGTCAGCACCTGGCCCAGATCGAGACTCGAGCTCACCGCCTGGCTTATCTCGCCGAGCGCGCGGAGTTCGTCCACCGACCGCCCCAGCTGCGCGCTGCGCTGCTCAAGCTGCTGAAAGAGCTCGACGTTCCGGATCGCGATCGCGGCCTGCGCGGCGAACGTCGTCAGAAGGTCGATCGTCCTGTCGCCGAACGGATCGACCTCGAGCCGCCACAGGATCAGGACTCCGACGACGCGGTCGCCGACCAGCATCGGTGCACCAAGCATCGTGCGGTACCCGCCGAGCTGGCGCCCGGTTGGCCAACGGTAGATGGGATCGGCGAGCACGTCTGGGATCTGGACGATGCTCTGCTCCAGCCCGACCCGGCCGACGAGTGTCTCAGGACCTTGCTTCACGGGATGGCGCCGCATGTACTCCCGGTACTTCTGGGAACCGCCGACGATGAAGGCGATCCGGTACACGTCGTCATGAGGCTGGTAGACGTAGCCGCAGTCTGCGCGGCATAGGCTCACGGCGTGACGTACCGCCGTCTCGAAGACGACCTCGAGCCTGAAGTCCGAGCGCCCGATCACCTCAAGGACCTGGCTGGTGGCCGTCTGCCGCTCGATCGCCTCGGCCAGTTCGCTCTCCAGCCGAGCCACGCGGTCGGCATCAGGCGCCACGGGATTGGATCGAGCCGACACCGAGATGCTCCCCGCCGAGCATAACCGTGGGGCTCCCCTGTGTGCACCGTCTGTTAGGCACCGACTCACCGACCTGTCAACGGACACCCACGGACACCCACGTGACTCACGTTCGAGAATGCCGAATGATCGGGTCACGCGATGAGCGACAGGCTTGATGCGGCCGTCCGACGGAGCCAGCGCCGTGTGACAGGCCAGCGACGCTGCTCCCTCCCGCAACGCGATGCTCGATCAGGATTGGATTTGGATTAGGTGACGGTGACGGGTATGCGCTGGACGGCGTTGTTCGCGTAACCGTCGAGGTTCCACGGCGCTGCGTTCGGCTGGCGGTTGCCCGCGGAGTCGGCCGCGCGGCAGCACAGCTCGTAGTCGCCCGCCGCTCTGGGCCGCCACTGGAATGTCCAGCCGCGCCATGCGTGAGGCGCAGGCGGGGGCCCGAGTTCGGCGGGCTGCCACGTTGCGCCGCCGTCGGTGCTCACCTCGACCGCCTCGATCGCGCCCGAGCCCGACCAAGCGCGGCCCTCGAGCGTGTGCGCGGTCAGGTTGGCGAAGCGGCGGCGGGTGGCGAAGTCGGGGATTCCGGGCGGTACCATCAGCGCGCGGACCATCATTCGCGACACCGGTACGCCGTCCTCGCCGGTCTTCTGCCGCAACCTGTAGCCGCGGGCGTTCTGATAGCCGGTGAACGGCCGGTCGAGGACGGTGATCCGGGACAGCCACTTCACGTTCGTCATCCCGTACCAGCCCGGGACAACGAGCCTCAGCGGGAATCCGTGCTGCGGTGGCAGTGGTGTGCCGTTCAGTGCCCATGCCAACAGGACCTCTTCACGCTGCGCATCGCCGAGCGGCAAGCTGCGCTGGTAGGACTGCTCGATCTCACCTTCGACTCCGCGGTCGAGACCCGTAAACAGGACCTCCACCGCGCCGTCGGCGATCCCCGCGTCGGCCAACAAGAGCGCAAGCGGCGTGCCGGTCCAGGAACCGGTCCCAACCGCCTCGAGCAACCACGGCTGGCTCACGGGCCGCGGGTCGAGCAGCGCGCGACCATTCCCGGCGCACTCGAACGTCACCGCGGACGTCACCGTCAGACGCCCACGGAGCTGTTCAAGCGAGAGCGACATCGGCCGCTCGACCGCTCCGTCGATCGCGAGCCGCCAGGCAACCGGGTCCGCGCGCGGGATGTCGTAGTGGATCAATAGGTAGTGCAATCCGATCGGGGTCTCGTCGAACGCGAGCGCCTCGAGCGGCATGCCGTGATTGCGCGCGGCCAGGCGCAATTCCTGCGGCGTTATCGCCGAAGCGCCGGCGGTCTCTGTCGCGATCGTCACGGACACAGGTCGACCTGGACGCAGCGTCCCACCGAACGGCGGGTAGCGTCAAGGTCTCGGGTGAGCGCCCACACGCGCGAGCTGAAAGGCGGCTCGTTCGCGCGCCGGGTCGGACGGTCACGCCAAGGCCGCCGCTGGTCTGGAAGCGCAGCAAGGAGGAGGCCGAGTCTGGGCGAGGAGGGGTGCTCGCGGTACTAGTGGTCTTCGAATTCGCCCTCGAACCGAAATGGCTCTTGTCCGACGCTCCAGACCAGGACGGGCCGGGGGCTGTACTCATCAAGGACGTACCCCGCGAACCACGGGCGTTCTGGCGTTCCCTCGATCGACCATCGCCCCAGCGGGGCGATCATGGACTGCACCCACTGCGGGCCTTCCTTCGGCAACGTCCGCGTCGTGAGTGACCACTGTCCTCCATACGGATCCCACCGCAGCGCCGTGAACGGAGTTCCCGGGAAGTAGGCGTTGTCGGACCAACCTACGAGATAGCGCCACATCGCGGCTTCTTGGAGAGGCGAGAGCCCCTTCATCGGGTCGTCTCCAAAGAAGTTGCGCAGGTGCATGTCTGCGTCGAAGGGATCGTCCCCGAACGAGGTCTCCAGCGACGGAAGCTCTGGAGCTGCCTCTCCGGTCTGCCACTCCTTCTCTGCGACGCGCCAGTCAGCGAATGCGCCGACGATCTCGATCGATGTGTCTTTCGAGAACGTGAATGCCAGTGTCAGCTCAGTGAACGATCCCATAGGACGCAGTCTGACGCGGCACGCGCCAAGGACGATGGCGCGGCGGACGATTCTCGTAGTGCCGGCCCTCGATGTTGGCGTGCGGCGCAGACGCGGACGCGCTGCTCTTCCGCCTAAACGGCGGACCGGCGAGCGTCGGCTCCACGATTCTCATGCGGCGTGACCCATCCGTCCTAAAGCACCACGCCGGAAGCGATTGGTTCTCGTCCGATTCAGCAGCGCCGACGAAGTGCCCAAATTCCACAAAAGCGCGTCTTTTCGACTGTCGTCGAACAATAAGCGCTTTTCCACAATTTCGACGCTTTCGGGTTGGTGGTGAGGGGGTTGGCTTGCGAGGTCGGTGGTTAGCGGAGGCACAGGGCGGCGAGGTCGACCCCAAAGCGCGGCGAGATGCGACAAGACAGTCGGGCGGAGAAGTGTTGTCCGATCGCGGGGTGGCCAAGGGCGGCGACGGGCGCGTCACGTTCGACGAGTTCAACGGCAAGTTCTGCCGCGGCGGCGTCGCGGGTGGTGCCTTCAAGCCGTCGGAGCCTGTGGAGGGCGGTGCGTGTGGTGTCGGGGAGCCACGCGCTCGGGATGGCGACCGTCAGCATGCGGGTGAGGAAGGTCGCGGCGTCCGGGTACTCGAGCGTGACGCTGGTCAGGAGCAGATCGAACGCGCCCGGCCGGCGGCGGACCGCGGCGAGGCTGGCGGTGCGCCGGAGGAGCGTGATCCCGACGCGGGCGAGCGCCGCGCGGGCGATCTCGTAGGAGCGCAGGCACGCTGCGCACTCCGGCGACACCGCCATCACCGCGGTCTTGGCCTTACGGGGATGCGGCGGCGGGGCGAGCGTGACCGAGCCGGTCGTGGCGATGCCGGGCGGCACGAGGCCGCTCGAGGGAACGAGATCCCAGACGGACGGGAGCGCGCTGTGGGAGAGCGCGTAGGCGCCCGCGCGGCGCGTGCGCGCCGAGGCGAACGCGCCGCGGCGCGTGTTGAACGCCACGAACCGGGTCTCGGGGAGCACGGCCGGGGTGGACGCCCTGAGCAGCGGGTCCGCGAGCGTGACCCCGTCCCAGCTGCCGTCCCGGACGCGCTCGAGCGCGCGGGTGGCGTCGATGCCCTCGCGCAGCACGATCGCGTCGAGCGCATGCGGGCGGGGGCCGCGGTAGTAGGGATTGCGTTTGAGCAGCAGGTACTCGCCGTTGATCGTCTCCGCTGCGTAGTACGGCCCGGCCGACGGCGGTGGATGGTCGGATGCGCCGCCGGCGAGGTTCGGCACGTCGGCGGGGAGCGGCGCGAAGTAGGGCAGCGAGAGCCGCTTGAGGAAGTCGGGCGACGGCCGGGTCAGCGTGAGCTTGAGGGTCGCGCCGTGCACGCTGATCCCGCGGATGTGGGGCGCGTGGCCGGCGTGGTACGCGCGCGCCCCGAGCAGGTCGGCCAGCGCCCGCGCGCCGGGAGCACGGTCGCCGAGCGCGGGCGACAGCGCGTGCTCGATGCCGTGGCGGAAGCTCTCTGCGGTGACCGGCTCGCCCGACGGCGGCGAGAACCGGTAGCCCGGGTGGATCGTGAAGGTGTAGGTCCGCTTGTCGGGGGAGAGCGCGGGCATCGCGGTGGCGATCTCCGGCTGCAGGCGAAGACCGGCCGGCGCGGGAGCGTCCGGATAGTTGAGCAGTCCGGCGAGCGTGGCCTCCTCGGCCTGCAGCGCGAACGGGCCGCGCGCGAGCGCGGGGTCTGATGGATCGAAGGAGTAGGTCGGCACGACGAGCAGTGCCACGGCGCCCTTGAGTGCAGCGAGGTGCTCGACGTTGGAGCGCCGGTGCTCGACCGCCACGAGCACCCGTCCCGCGCCGGCGGCCGCGGCGGACACCGCGTGGTGGGCGGCAAAGCTGCGCTGCGCGCCGGTCCGCGCGTCGATCCGCGTCACGGTTCCCGCGTCCTGGTTGGCGACCCACGCGGCTCCGGCGGAGAAGTCGACGTTGTGCGCACCGTCGCCTGTCGCATACGTGGCGACGACCGTGCCCCGCTGGTCGACCTTGTACATCTCGCCCTTGGCCTCGTTGGCCGCCCAAACGAAGCCGCCGCCGACCGCGGGCACGTAAAGCGGCTGCGGCAGCACGGTAGTGGCCGTGACGGTGTTGGTCGCGGCATCGATCCGCGAGAGGCCGGCAGCGCCCGACAGCCAGACGGCACCGTCGGCGGCGGCGCCCCCGTACGCGTCCGGGAGGCCCGTGAAGCGATGCAGCACGCTCCCGCTGACCGGATCGATGCGGAGGATCAGCCCGTGCTGCGGCCGCGACACCCAGAGCGACCCGTAGGCCACGGCGATCATCGTCGTCTTGTCCATGTCGTGCCGGTCGGAGGTGACGCGCAGCCGGCGGAGGACCCGTCCGGTGCTCGAGTCGATCTCGACCACCGTCGGGCCCTGTCCGTCGGCGACCCACAAGCGGTCGCGCGCGACGGCGAAGTAGCCGACATCCTCCACCGGCGACGCGAACTGGCGGGCGATGCGCCCGCTGCGCGGATCGATCGCGACGAACGACATCGGCGTGAGGTTCAAGACCCAGAAGCGCCCGTCGCCGAAGATCACCTCAGCCGGCTGCTGCAGCGAATCGACGTGGGCGAGGACGCGGCCGTCGGCCGGATCGAGCAGCGCGACGCCCGGGGGAATGCCGACTCCCGGCGCGCGGCTACCGCTGGGACCAGCGGCGAATGCCGCCGCGGCGGCCAGCAGCCCCAGCCCGGCGAGAACCAGGGCCCGGCGCCGTCGCGGATGGCGGCGCGGCGGGGGGCCGCGCGGCACGGGGCGCGTGGGGGCGAGCGCCGGGTCCTGGCGCAGGATCGCGCCCTCCAACTCGCGCAGGTGCGGCCCTGGCTCCAGCCCAAGTTCCTCAACGAGCCGAGCGCGCGCATCGCGATAGACCGCGAGTGCCTCCTGCTGGCGCCCGGCACGGTAGAGCGCGAGCATCTGCTGGGCGCGGAGGTTCTCGCGCAGTGGGTGCTCGTGGGCAAGGGCGTCGAGCTCGGCGACCAGCCGGTCGTGACGACCGAGCCTCAGCTCCGTTTCGAGCCGCGCTTCGACCGCGCACAGGCGCAGCTCGTCGAGACGTTCGACTGCGATCTGCGCAAGGCCGTCGAGCTCGACGTCGGCGAGCGCGCGCCCGCGCCACAGATCTTCGGCTTCGCGCAACCGATTCTCCGCGAGTTGCGGATCGCGGGCGTTGCGGCCGGCCTCCAGCAGCGCCTCGAAGCGATCGCGGTCCAGCTCCCCGGAATCCACCCGCAGCCGGTAACCGGGCGACTGCGTGAGCAGACGCTCCTCGCCCAGCACCTTGCGCAGACGCGAGATCTGGTTCGTGAGTGCGTGGCTCGCGGTCTCGGATGTCTCGTCGCTCCCCAGCTCCTCGAGCAGCCGCTCGCGCGCCACGACGCGGTTGGCGTTCAGCAGCAGGACCGCGAGGAGCGCCCGCTGCCGCGGTCCGCCGACCAGGAGCCGCCGACCGTGCGCGCGCACCTCGAGTGGCCCCAGGATGAGAAATTCCACCGCTGAGCGAGCATCCCACACTCGCGCGCGGGCCGCCTGTGACCTGATTGTGACCCGGCGAGTGGATGCTCGGAGCTCTCCACCGAGCGAGAGCGAGGACGAAGTGCCCACCCTGCTGAAGTCCCTGGCCGTCGCCGCGGTCGTGCTGGCCCTCGGCGCTGCGCCCGCGCGTGCCTCCGATCCCTTCAAGCTGCTCGCCGGCCCGGCGCTCACCGGCCAGACGCCGGCCTTCGTCGCACTCGACCCCGAGACGCGCACGCTCTACGTGGGCGACGCCAACGGTGCGACGTTGTCCTTGTACGACGCGCGGACCTGTTCCCCGCAGCGGCCGTCAGGCTGCGCCGCCGCGGTGGCGACCGTGCGGGTCGGCGCCACGCCCGTGTTCATCGCCATCGACCGCCGCACGCACACGGCCTACGTGTCCGACCTCGGCGACGCGACGGTCGCGTTCTTCGACGCGACGACGTGCAACGCGACGAACGTGACGGGGTGCAACCGCCCGACCGGACGCGTGCAGCTCTCGGGCGATCTGCTCGGGCTCGCGATCGATGAGCCGAGCGGCTCGGTGTACGTTGGCGGCGACCCGGCGCTCTGGCTGATCGACGGGACGACCTGCAACCCGAGGGTCTCCAGCGGCTGCGCGCGAGCCTCGCAGATCACGGTCACCGGGCCCGGCCCGCTGTTTCCCACGATCGACCCGGACACCCGGACGCTCTACGTGGGCAACGTGAACGGCGGCTCGACCGTGTCATTGATCTCCACGCGCACGTGCAACACCCGCGTCCGGGTCAACTGCGCGGTGACCGACCTCCGCACCGGCGACTCGCCGTATTCCGTCACCGTCGACCCCGCGACCCACACGCTCTACGTCGCCAACCACGGCGACGCCACCGTGACGGTGGCCGATCGCGACACCTGCAACGCCGTCGTGCGCTCCGGTTGCGCGCGGGTGGCGCCGACCACCCCCGTCGGCACCGATCCCACCTTCGCGGTCCTCGACTCCGAGACGCACACGCTGCACGTCGCGAACGGGTCTGACTCCACGCTCTCGGCCGTCGACACCACGCGTTGCCGCGCGAGCGACACCCGCGGCTGCGACCGCCGCTGGCCGACCAGGCAGACCGGCGCCGCCCCGGATCGCGTCCAGCTCGACCGCGCCACCGGCACCCTGTTCACCTCGGACTTCTTCGCCGACTCCGTGCACCTCTTCGAGGCGCGAGCCTGCAGCGCCGTGCGCACGACGAGCTGCCGCCGCGAGGCGCCCACGGTCAGCACCGGCAACGTCTACCGGATGGCGCTCGATACCGACGTTCACACGCTGTACCTGACCGAGCCGGAACAGCACCGGCTCTCGCTGCTGGACACCGATGCCTGCGTCGCGGACTCGCGCCGCTGCACCGCGGTCCGCGTCGCTGTCCCGGACGCGAGCTTCCCGGTGGCGATCGCGATCGATCGCCGGACCGACACGATCTACGTCAGCGACGGCACCGCCCACACAATCGGGCTCATCGACGCCCGCCACTGCAACGTCTCTGCGCCGTCCGGCTGCACACCGGTCGGGCCGGCGATCGCCACCGGGGCAGCGCCGAACACGATCGCCGTCAACGAAGCGACCCACGCCGTATACGTCACCGACGGCGCCACCGGCACGCTGTCGACGCTCGACGGCGCGCACTGCAACGCCCGCGACCACACCGCCTGCCCGAGCGCGCTGCCCGCCGGCGGTGCGGTCGGCTCGTTTCCCCAGGGGACCACGATCGATCCCGCCACCGGCACCGTCTACGTCGCCAACTTCGGCGCGGAGCACGAGCCGGGCATCGTCTCGGTCGTCGACGCGGCACGCTGCTGCGCGTCGATCGCCACGATCACGGTCGGCCCGAACCCGCAACGGCTCGCGCTCGACCCCGCCCTGCACACCCTCTACGTGCCCAACCAGGCCGTCAGCGACGAACCCGGCAGCGTCTCGGTGATCGACACGCGCACCTGCAACGCCCAGGACACGAGCGGCTGCGGCCGGACGCCCGCGCGGGTCGCCTCGGGGATCGGCAGCTTCGGCGTGGCCGTCGACGCGGTGCGCCACCGCGTCTACACCGCCGACTTCGCCAACGCCACCATCTCACGCATCGACGGCACGACGTGCAACGCCTTCCGCACCGACGGATGCGACCGGCCGCCGCTCTTCGCCGCGATCGGCTCGCGCCCGGTCGACGTCATCTTCGACCCCACGACGCGGATGCTCTACGCCGACAACGTGAACGATTTGACCGTCTCGGTGGTCGACGCCCGCTAACTTGGCCCAGCCCGCCATACGCGTCCACGGATCGTCGCCGCGCCCGGCTGCTTAGAGCCGTTCCCACAGTGCTTCTATTCGACGAAGTCGAGAACTTCGCAGCCGTCGGTGCCGCCGTGCTCGCCGCCCTATCAGGGGAAAGGAACACTCCCGAATCGATCGCGACAATTGGACGTGATGGAACCCGGAACGCCGGCTGCCCCAGCTGCTCGCTGGCGAGGTCCGGAACTCGCCGGAGGGTTCGCCACTTCGACCATTTGATGGCTGACTACGAACTCGGACCCGCTCTCATGAGGATTTCGGATCAGGAACTGCAGAGGGCCGGCACCGCGGTCACGGAGGCGGCTCGCACACGGTCGTGGATGCCGCCGCGCTGAAGCGGCGGTCCTGCTTACGGGTGCGACGTCGAGCAGCGCGAACCCGGCAGGAAGCGAGCCGAGCCCGCCGGGTGATCCACGGCACGCGAGATCGGTGGTGGAGGCCGGCGCGGCGATCCGGTAGCGTCGTCGCGAGGGCCTTGCTCGATCCACGGCCAAGTCCGCGATCGTCACGGGACGCCTGAGCGGCGCGTCCGATGGCTCGGCTGCGTCGCGATCTGCCGGCCGGCCGAGGGCCCGGGGCCGCGGCGGAGCGCATCGCGCGCCGGGATCCCGCGCACGACGTGCTCGCGCTCCAGCGCTCGGCCGGCAATCGCGCCGTGCGGGCGATGCTTCAACGCGAGGGCACCAGCACCGTCGGAACGGGGCAGCCGTGGCAGTCCCCGCGCAACTGGAACGCGTTCTGGGGTGGACCGGACTTCAAGGCCAAGCCGCCTCCGGAGGAGGCGCTTGTGGTCCTGGACGCGATCATGTGCGGAATCGCTCCGCCGGCTGCGGAGCTCGGAGGCTTCGAGGAGCCCGGAATCGCTCAGGCGATGATGACGATCCTGGCCCACGACAAGCAGGTGCTCTACTGGCGCACTGCCAGGGTGCGTCGAGATCGACGGCGACGAGGTGTACGTGCACACGCCGGCGCCGACCCAGGCCGTCGCCGGCTGGCTCGGCCTCAGCCCGCCGCTGACCCAGTTCCTGCCGCTCGTTCCGCCGGGCGCCGCCGGTCGCGCTCACCGGGTCCCGCCGCCGGCGCCGACCGACCCGGCGCTGAAGACTCCGCTCGCGCTCGAGGTCGCGATCTTCCTCCTCGAGAACAAGATCGCGGGCCGGCCCTATCTGATGTCGGGGCTCGTGGACGCCGAGCATCACTACCTGGCCGTCAAGCTCCTCGCCCACTTCTGCGGTCAGCTGACGGAGCTGACCTACATGATCAGCTTCGGGATCCAGGTGACGAGCTCGGACGGAAGCTCGGAGTGGGTCTGCCCGCCGCCTGCGGAGGCTGTTGCGAAACGGCTCGGCATCGGGCCTGACTCCGCGCCGCGCGGCCCGACCATGGTCCAGGACCCCCCGGCATCGCCGACGTGAACCGCGGCGTGGACGCACTGAGCCGAACGCGGCATCGTCTCTTGCGGTGGCCGGCGCGAAGGCCGATGTGAGCCTGATCGAATGACCAGCCATAGTCAGGCGAGCTCGACGCTGGCCTCGCCGACGACGCCAATCAAATCTCATTCGCCATCCCGTCACCACGCGCCGACGCGAGGCGTTCACTGAAGTGTCATTTCTCGACGATCTGGAGACATTCGCAGGACTGCTGCCCTCCACGCCGTAGACGAGGAACATGATGTTGTGGAAGTCCTCAACGTTCTCCAGCAGGACCCGTAGGGTGCGCACCGTCACGGGGTTGTGCTCCACGCTGCGCGCGTAGGTCGCTCCGCGCGCCTGCCTTCCACGCGCCGTGTCCCGCCGGCGCCTTTGTACCGGCCGTGGGCGTGGTGCTTCTGTGCTAGAGCAGCACGGGTGCGATATCCGTTGGCGACCGCCGATGCACTGGCGGCTTAATTGAGGGAACGCGGCCGCTTCGTTGGACTGCGGTGCGGGGGGCGGTAAGGGGATGGCGGCGATGAAAGCGTTCGAATTGCAGGGATGTCCGGCGAGTCGCACCTATTCCCACCACTACTCGAGCGCGCTGGTCCGCCGTCCCCGCTGAAACGCCGTCGCCTGTTCGCCACGGAAGTCCCAGACCGTCGCCCACACAATCCCGGTCAGGTCGGGCGAAACTCACGATGCGCCTAGTGACCGACCACGCGCACGCTCCGTGGGCCGGCGGTGCTGGGCTTCCCGCCGGCCGGCGTGTAGGTGACCGAGACCTTGATCGTGGTTCGCTTCCCGCGCGCAACGAGACGGCGGAGTTGCTTGGCGGTGACCGTCACGGTCAGGACTCCCGCGCGCTTGGCGGTTACGCGCCGGCTGATCGAGCGCTTGCCCGCTGACACGCGCCCGACGATCTCCAGCCGTCCCGGGCCGCCGATGCGCAGCTTGAGCGTGAGCGCGCCCTTCTTGGTCGCCTTCAGGCTGACGATCGCGACGCGGTTGTCGGTGCCGGGAGCCGCAGGGTCCGGCGCCGGCGTCACGGTGTTCCCGCCACCGGCGGGCGGTGCGCCGAGGACGTCCGACCCACCGCCCGGAGGCGTGGCGCCTCCGCCTCCGCCACCGCCCGACGCGGTCTTCGGCGAGATCGTCAGGTCGGCGGCCCGGCCGGTCGCGAACACGTAGTTGGCCGATGAGAGCAGCCCGGGCGCGCACGTGATGGCGTCGGCGTAGGTCCCCGGCTCGTCGGCGTGGGCATTGATCGAGCACGCGGGCGAACCCGTGATGAAGCTCGTCGCGGCCGTGTCACCGAGCACGAAGTCGTCCGCGTTCAGCGTCCAGGACGGCACCGGATCGGCCTGCCCTTGGGTCTTGGTCGCGGGCGACGCGTCCACGTGGATCGTTGCCTTGCGCACGTCGAAGCACATAGGAGTGCGGTCGGAATCGCTCGAGTCCGCGTAGCCGCCGGCGGCGCGGTATTCGGCGCGGTAGCAGTAGGTGCCGGCCGCCTTGGGCGCGAAGCCCGGCGCGGCCGCGACCCAGTCGACAACGGACGAGCTCCCCACGTCGGTCCCGCCCGTGGAGCACCGGAAGGGGTCGACGGGACCGCAGAGCGCGAAGCTCACCGTGCCGGCCGGCGTGCCGATCGGGCTGGTGACGGTCGCGTTCGCGTGGATCGTCTCGCCGTAGCTGATGGCGCCGGCTTCGGGGACGAGCCGCGTGGTCGTCGCCGCTCCGGCGACCGTGACGCACGCATCGGTCGAGCTGCCCTCGGAAGCGCTATAGGAAGTCGCGCCGGGGTACTCGGCCCGGAAGCAGTAGACGCCGGCGTCATCGGGGGTGAAGCTGCTCGAGCGGGCCTTGCCGTTGTCGAGGTTCACGCTCTCGAGCGACGTGCCGCCGCTGGTGCAGGACTGCGCCGACTGGTTCGGCCCGCAGACCGCGAACTGCACCGAGCCCGTCGGCGTCCCGGCGCCGCTCGTCACCGTCGCCAGGGGGGTGACCGAATCACCGCGGACGATCGACGCCTTGCTCGGCGCCGAGGAGGTCGTCGTCGACGCCTTGCTCACGCTGACGCAGCCGTCGCTCGACCCGGCGCTCGCCGCCGCATGGGTCGCGTCGCCGGCGTAGTCCGCGCGGAAGCAGTACGTACCGGCAGAGGCCGGCGTGAAGCTCGCGAGCTCCGCCGCGCCGTCCACGAGTTGCGCCTGCCCGGCCGCGGCGCCACCGGCGGCGCAGCCGTCCGCCGATGCGAGCGGCCCGCAGACCGAGAACGACACCGTCCCGGTCAACGTGCTCCCGCCCTGGCCGGCGACCTGTGCGCGGACGCCGACCGACGAGCCGAAATCGATCGACGCGGGGCCGACGGCAATGCTCGCGCTCGACGACAGAGCCTTGACCTGCACGCATCCGAGGTTGCCCGAGCGAGGCGCCCTGGAACGATGCCGCCTGGCAGTACGAGCCGACCTTCGTCGGCGTGACCGGCGATCCGATCGCCTTGCCGTCGGTCACGGTCACGGTCTCGAGCGTGGGGCCGCCGAAACCCCCGTCGCGGAAGGTCACCGTTCCGGGCGGTGGCCAGCCCCCTGGCCGGAGATCGTGGCGACCGGCCGGGTCGACTCTCCGAGCGTTATCGTCGGCGGGTCGAACCCGACCGAGGTGCTCGTCGACTGGTTGACCGGGAAGCACCCGTTGGCGAAGCCCTCAGTGAATCCGAGGAAGCTCGCATCCCCGCTATAGGTCCCCCTGAAGCACCAGTAGCCCGCGGCGGTCGGCGTGAAGCTCGCGGAGGTCGCCTTCGAGCCCGACACCGCCACCGGGCCGCCGACGGGCGTGCCCCCGCTCGGGCAACCGGTCTTGTCGGGCAGCGGACCGCAGACCGCGAAGCTGACCGTGCCGGTCGGGCCGGAGCCGGTACTCCTGACGGTCGCGGTGCCCTGGATCGAGCCACCGGCCGAGATCGCCCCCGCGGGGAAGGGCGCGACGTCCAGCGTCGTCCCCCACACCGAGAAGCCGCTCACAGACGTGCACAGCTGGTTGTTGTAGAGGCCGCTCGTCGCCGGGTCGAACCCGCTGCCCGCCGTCGGGGTGTACGTCACCACGTAGCAGAGGTTGCCGTTCGCGCTCGGCGTGATCACCGGCATCGTGGCGATCCCGTTCACGACCGGGACAGAAGAGCCCACCTGCTTCACGTAGTCCGGCCAACACCCGCCCGTGTGGTCCTGGGGCCCGCAGACGAAGAGCGTGGCCGTCCCCGGAGGCTTCTGCCCATTGCTGCCGATGAACGCGGTGAGGTTGATGGTCGAGTTGACCAAGTGACTGAAGATGACGCCCGGCGTGACCGCGACGACGATCGGCGGCGGCGCCGCTTGCGCGGGAGCGGCCAAGGTGACGGCGACGAAGAGCGTGAGCGCACCGGCGAGAAGGCGGCGCGGGAGGGTCGCAGCAGGCATTGGGCGAGTCTTGTGACCCGCGCACGCCCGCACACTGGGGTACCCCCGAGACGCATACCCGAGACTTTGTGAGCGAGCTAGTTGAGCAGGGCCGCGAGGTCGTGCCGGTTGCGTGCGCCGAGCTTGCGGTACGCGTTGCGGAGGTGCAGCTCGACGGTCTTGGGCGTGACGAACAGCGCTTCGGCGATCGCGCGGTTGGTCTGGCCGCCGGCGGCGCGCTCGGCGATGCGCAGCTCGGATGGCGTGAGCGCGTCCACGCCTCGCAATGCGGTCGTGCGGGGCCGGCCACCGGCGGCATAGAGCTCCTGCCGCACGCTGGACGCGAGCGCGTCGGCGCCGAGCCTGTCGGCGAGCTCGAGCGCGCGGCGGAGCGGGTCACGTGCCTCCGAGGGCCGGCGGGGGGCCCGCAGCGCGCTTCCCAGCGCGGCCAGCGACTTGGCGTGCTCGAGCCGTGCCGGAGAGGAAGCAGCGAGTGCCGCGGCCGCTTCCAGGCGCTCCGTGCTCTCCTCGATAGTGCCCAGGATCCGCAGCGCCCGCGCGACGATCGAGGGCGCGCCCCAGCGCCGCGCGATCTCGAGCTCCTCGAGAGCGAGCTCGAGGGCCTCCTCGCGACGACCCAGATGGTGGAGCGCGACGGCCTGATGCGAGCGCGCCGGCGTGTCGATCGCCGTCATCGAGGCGAAGCGCCGCGCCGCGTCGCCGGCGACGTCCAGCGCCCGCTCGAACTGCTCCTCGGCCAGCAGCAGCTCCGCCTGGCTGTTGAGCCGGTAGCGCTCGGCGTGGGAGGTGTCACCGCGCGCGGCGACGGCCTCAAGCTCACGGCGCGCGCCCGCGAGGTCGCCGCGCTCGCGTAGGACCGCGGCGAGCCACGCCGCCGTCTCGGTGCGGCCCTCGTCGCCGAGGTTCCAGAGCGTGAACGCCTCGACCGCGTCGCGCAGCGAGGCCTCCGCGCCCGCGAGCGCGCCCTGGCGGTACAAGAGGTAGCCGCGAAACACGCTCGCGGCCGCGTTGAAACCCGTCCATCCGGTCGCGCGGGCATGGGCGAGCAGCGCATCGAGCGCATCGTTCGCCTCGTCGCGGTCGGCGATCACGAGCACGAGCGTCGCGGCGGACGACAGGATCACGTTGCCGACCCGCATGAGATCGCCGCCCTGCAGCGCCGCCTGCGCGAGCGGCGCACACTCGGCCGCCGACCCGCCGGAGTAGGCCCACTCGTGCACGGCGATCGCGGCGAGCAACTTGGCGCCGGGGCCCGGCGGGAGCGGCAGCTTGCGGTGGCGGGCGAAGCGCTCCGGCGCGACCGGCTCGCTGCCGCCGAACAGCGGCGCGGTCAGCTCGACCGCCTCCAGCGCGGCGAGCAGGAGGTCGGCCGCCGGCGGGAGCTGTGCCGCGGCGTGACGCGCGAGCGCGACGGCCTCGTCGGCACGGCGGCTGATCATGAGTCCACGCGCGAGCATCAGCGTGGCGCCGCCGCGGGCGACCGGGTCCTCGATCAGTCCGATCGCCTCGTACAGGTGCTCGTTCGCGTCCTGGGAGTGCAGGCGCTTCTGCGCGTCGGCAAGTGCGAGCAGCAGCTGCGCACGTCGCTGGGCGGGCGGCGGTTCGGCAAGCGCGCGGGTCAGATACGCGGCGGCGCTCGCGGGTGCGCCCGCGCGCTGCGCGGCGCGTGCCGCCTCCGCGAGGACGTCGATCACCCACTCCTCGCCCCGCTCCGGCGCGTGCACCAGCTGGGTCGCGACCGCGCTGGGCGCCGCCGTGCGCTCGCGCAGCAACAGCGCAGCCCGCTCATGCGCGAGCGCGCGCTCGTGCACGGGTACGTCCTCGTAGACGGCCGCGCGGATCAGCGGGTGCACGAACGCCATCGCCGCCTGGTCGGCGAACACCTCGGCGCCCACGAGCTTGCCGGCCGCCACGGCCGTGGCGCGGTCGTCGAGGCCGGCGAGCTCGTCCACGAGCGGCAGCGCCGCGTCGTCGCCGAGCACCGCGGTCGCCCGCGCCACGGCCGCCGCCTCCGCGCTCAGGCGTCCGATCCGCACGAGCACGGCGCGCGACGCCGCGCGGGGCGCGATCCTCTCGATCGCGGCGACGTTGACCGCGTCGGGCGCGACGTGCTCAGCGCGCAGCGTCTTCTCGAGCTCGACGAGCAGCAGAGGATTCCCGCCAGTCGCGACATGGCACGCGCGGCCGAACACCTCGTCGCCGCCGATCAGCGCGGCGCTGGCGCTTTCACTCAGCGGCTCCGGCCGCACGATCACGGCGAGTGGATCGCGCACGAGCTCGCCGATCAGGTGCGCGTGGGCGTGGCGCTCGAACGGACGGACCCCGCAGACGACCGTGACGGGCAGCCCGTCGAGCCGGCGGACCAGGTAGCAGAGCCAGCGCAGCGACGGCTCGTCGCACCACTGCAGGTCATCCACGACCAACAGCAGCGGCGCCTGCTCGGCGAGTCGGCCGTGAGCCGGTAGAGCGCGTGCAGGATCGCGAACGACACGTCCTCGCCACCCACCCCGCTCGCCGGGCCCTCGAAGACCTCCCGCGCCGGCGCCGCGGCGCCCTCCAGCAACGGCTCCGAGACGGTTGCCTCGAAGAGCTGTCGCACGACGCCGAACGCGAGCTCGCGCTCAAGCTCGCCACCCCGAGCCCAATACGCGCAAGCGGCCTCGCCGTGGGCCTCCTGCAAGAGCCGCGTCTTGCCGATGCCCGCCGGCCCCTCGACCACGAGCAGGCCCGAGCCGGCCCGGACGCAGGTCCGCAGCAGCTCCAGCTCGTGCTCGAGCAGCACGCGCAGATCCTAGGGTCAACGTCTCGGGTCTGCCCAGATGTCACCGCCGCCGCGGCGCGACATCGTGCGACCTACCGATGAAGACTCACAGCATCCACCTCGAGCTGCGCATCGACGGCACGGCACCGATCGGGCACGCGACGCTGGAGGGCGGCGACCCGCGCGCCTTCTCCGGCTGGGTCGGGCTCGTCCGCGCCGTCGAAGAGCTCGTCACCGAGAGCGAGCCCGCAGCCGACCCAAACCCTCGGGTGCCAGCGTAGGGGCCGCGCATTTCCGGCGCGACGAGCACACGCGGCCCGAGCTGTGCGGACGGGAAGGCCACGCCGATCGTCGGCCAGCCGCTGCGGATCGCGTTCTCGGCATTCCGCTGCAGCGAGTCCCGAGAACCCTTCCGGTAAGCCCGACAAAGCACGCACCGAAGGGCGAGGGGCCGACCATCGGGTCGCGCCCGGCTCGGTCCTCTCCGCCCGCTCACGGCCCCAACGTGGATGCGATACGGCGCGGTAGTACTCGACACATTCGGGCAGGCGAGCCGACCAGGGTGGTTAGGCCTATTCCCACCACTATTCGAAAGCCCCGCTGGAAGAGAATTACCGCGCGGTGGCGCGGGCCTGCGACCGCAGAGGGCCTAGGCGGGGATGTGCTCGCCAGGCGCGAACTCGTCGACCACGTGCCCGTGGTCGTCGAATGCGATGACGAGAAGGCGATCTGAGCCGTCCGGCTCGGCCGCCGCAAGCCGCGCGAGGGCCTCCTGTGCGGCTACGGGCTCGTCGTAGGAGACGACGAGGTTTCCGGTGTCGAAGATCGAGTAGGTCATGGCCTTCCTCCGAGGGTACAGCCGCCGCTATGCCCGCTCAACATCGGCCACGAACTCGAGCAGCTGAACGGGGCGGCCCCATACGGACCAGTGTCCGGGACCGCTGGTGTCCGCGATGCATACGCCGAAGCCCGGTTGAAGCTCGACCGTGGCAACGTGGTCGCCGACGCGGTCGGGCCGACGCTGCGCGAGGTGCAGGACGAGATCCTTGTCCTCGAACATCGACACTGCCATGTGGAGGACGGTCGCCCTGAGGTCGGCGGGGTGGGGGTTCCTGCCGTTCTCGTAGTTCGACGTGAGCGCCTGCTCGATGCGATCGGGACCAAAGCAGCCCCGGTACAGGCGTCTGGGCTCCTGGAGCACGACAACGTGGAACTCAGACTCGAAGCCGACCATGAGGCGAGCGCGAGTCTCCCAGGGGTGCAGGACGGACGGGGAGGTCACCGGGGACTCCTCGGCCGGGCCGGGGGAGGCTAGGGGGAGCGTGACCGAAAACTGCACGATTGACAGGCCGTTGGCGCGAGTCCAAGCTGCTCCCACCACCTTCAGAAAGCCCACATATCTCGGCTCATTTCGCTATGGATATGCTCACTGATCCAGGAAGCGCAACATCCGCGGGCGTAGGCGCTGGGCTGGCCAGGCCCTCATACGCTGTTGTTCGTGCCGGCCCGCCCGGGCCAAGACGTGGGACACAGGCCGGATGCGGCCTGAACCGTCAACGCGGCCAGGGAGCAGGTCATCCCGAGTCCGGCGCGGCCGTTCAATGCGTCGGCGCGGATTGCCGATGATCGGGATATCCGGTCCCAGGTGATTGCGAGCTCCCATTGTCAGATCAGGTGCATGTTCTCGTCGTTCGAGTCGGCGGCCTCGGCTGGGCGCTGCCGATGACGGCCGTCGAGCAGACATTCGACCTGCGCCGGCACACGGCTCGTCGTGCCGGTGACGGCGACGTCGTGGACTTTCGCGGCCGGGTGATCGAGCTAATCGACCTCGGCGAGCGCCTGCAGCTCGAGCATGAGCGGCCAGTCGCAGCGGTGGTCGTGTGGGCGGCAGGACGCCGGCGCGCGTTGGCTGTCGAGGAGCTCGTCGGCCAGCTCCTGCTCGACCGGGTCGAGCTGCCCGCACTGGCGAACAGCGATCTTGTCAGCGGGGTGGTGCTTCACCAGGACGAGATCGTCCCCATCCTCGAGCCGGGCGCGATCGCGGGCGCCTGGGGCGTCGGCGACGACCGCAGCCTCGGCTACACCGAGCTGCAGCAGAGCGCGCTGCGAGAGATCGCGAACATCGGCTCCGGGCACGCTGCCACGGCGCTGTCCCAGCTGCTCGGCCGGCCGGTCGAGATGGGCTACTCGGAGGCACTGCTGACCGCCCTCGCCGAGGCGATCGACCGCATCGGGGCGCCGATGAGTCGCTCGGCCCTCGTCGACACCCCGATCCGGGACGACGGCGGCACGGTCCTGCTCGTGTTCCCCGACGACACCGGCGAGCAGCTCTGCGAGCTGCTGGGCACCAGCCTCAGCGACGAGCTCGGCCGCACCGCGTTGCAGGAGGTCGGGAACATCCTCGCCACCTCCTACCTGAACGCGATCGTCGAGATGACCGGGATGCAACTCGAGCCCGAGCCGCCCACGGTCAAAATCGACCTTCTCGGCCAGATGCTCGCAGAGAGCGCGGCGAGCGGCGGCAATCTGACCGACCCCACGGTCCTCATGCGCTCGCAGTTCACCGTCGAGGCCTCGACGGCCAAGTTCTCGTTCTTGTTCGTCCCGCGAATCGGCTCCGTCGAGACGCTTCTGGAACGTCTAGGCGTCGGCGATCAGCTCGCCGCCCAATGAGGGGGACACCGGTTCGCGCCCGGACCGCAACAAGGCAATCGAACGCATCCGCCGCGCCTACGCCGTGCCGCCGTCGCGGCGTGGAGGGGACGAGCGCGAAGCGGAGGCGCGCCCAGTTGAGGGATTCGCCCCTCCCGGCCGCCTAGATCGCCGACGCGATTGCGAGTTTCGGCGTCAGTTCTCGATCGGCATCGAAGAGTTCGCGATCCTGGCCGATGGGCGCCGGCTGGTGTTCGACCCGTCGAGGGTTCAGCGGACCTGCCGCCGAGCACGAGCACGACTGGTGGCACATTGCCATCTGCCTGCGTGGGCTTGGTGTTGCCGTGTCGCCCGACGAGCTGATGGACGCATCCACGCGCGAAGCCGGCGTCGGCGTGGACGTCTCGTCGTCGTCCAACGCGCAGGCGCGCTCTTGTGGGCGCGAAGACGATGGCGGCGGGGCCCTGCGAGACTGCGCGGTGGCATGCGTGTTCGACCACGTTAGCCGGGTGACCGGCCCGCGATCGAGGGCTTTCTCGCGCGCCGGCATGCACTGCGAGTGGCGCGGCTCGGCGCGGTCGAGCAGCCGCTCGACCACCCCGCGCTGATCGCCGAGCAGGACGGAAGGCTCGTCGGTCTCCTGAGCTACGTCGTCGACGGAGCGCGCTGCGAGGTGCTCACGTTGCATGCCGACATTCGCGGGTGCGGCGTGGGAACGGCGTTGATTGCCGAGGCCAAGCGCGTCGCCAGGGAGGCTGGGTGCACACGGCTGTGGCTGATCACCACCAACGACAACATCGATGCGCTGCGCTTCTATCAGCGGCGCGGCTTCCGGCTCGCGGCCTTGCACCCGGGGGCCGTCGATGACAGCAGAGCCCGCCTGAAGCCTGAGATCCCCGAGACCGGGAACCACCGGATTCCCCTGCGCGACGAGCTGGAGCTCCAGCACGAGATCTCGCCCGAGTGATCGATCCGAGAGGCGGAGCGCGGGCGCCCGACGAGCAGCGCGCACTCCCAAGGGTCCAGGAATGCCCCCTGGCGTCAGACCCAGAGCGACGCGGTCCACATCCCGACCAGGTACGCGAACCCCACTGTCGCGCCACCCGTGAGCCACAGCAATACGAGTCCAGGCTTGCGGCGGCTGAACAGCCGCATGCCGATACCGAACAGCACCACCACGCACAGCCCGGTTGCGAGACAGGACGCCGTCTCGACGCCCGGCACGGCCGCCATCTCGTTCAGGTTCGCCGCCACCGCACGCTCTCGCACGGTAGCCGCGTTGTCGAGCATGCCGAGCGCGACGACAGCCAAGAGCGCCGTTGCGAACACCCGCGCTCCACGCCGCCATAGCGGCGTGGAGCGAGATGGCAGTGCGTCGACGGGTTCGCTCATCCAGCCGGCAGATGTAACGGCGAGCGCACGACCGCGCAAGAGCGACGGGGGAGTTCCTCCACTCGCGTAGCCGCGAGGTCGGGTCAGCGCGCGGCGACCGTCAGCTGCGCTCGGCCGGGCGCGCGCTGGCCGCCGGCGGTCGTGGCGATCGCCTCGACGCGGAAACGGCCCGCGCGGCCGCACCCTGCGGCCCGGCCGGGGCCTGCGCGCCGTTCGCGCCGGACGGCCCTGTCGCGCCCTGCGGCCCCGCCAGGCCCTGGGCGCCGTCGGCGCCCGCCGGCCCGGTCGGGCCCTGCGATCCCGCGGGCCCCTGCGGCCCCGCCGGCCCGGTCACCGGCCCGCGCAGGTCGGCGTCGACGTACCGGACGCGGTTGTTGTTCGTGTCGGCGATCAGGAATCCGCCGTCGGGCGTGGCCGTCACGCCGATCGGGGAGTCGAGCTGGGCCGCGTTCGCCGGTCCACCGTCGCCAGCCATGCCGACAGCGGGTTCTTGATCTCGCCGGGCAAGTTGCGCAAGGCGATCATGAACGTGTTCGCCGGGCGGTCGTCGAGTGGTCGGGCTCCACCCGCCGGGCGAGCTACGCGCGGACGGCGGGGGGGGCGCGATCGTCGTACAGGTCGCGGACTCGCGCTCGCGGCTCATGCGCGTTTCTGCCCGCGATCACGGCGAAGCCTTGCAACGAGCTCGCGTGAAATGTCAACGCGCCCGTCGCGGCCTAGCTGGAAGTGAGCAGATCGACGGAGCCGTCGAACTGCCAAAGGGGATTTGGTGCGTCTCCCGTTGAGGTGTGGACCTGGAAGAAGCCGTTGACTGCCTGTGGTCCGTCGCCATCGGCGACGTAGCGCCCGTCCGGGGTGACATCGAGCTGATAGATGGCCGAGCCGGTTGCCGTGGCACGCGGGAGGTGCCACGTCACGACACAGCGCCAGTCATTGCCCGGTCCGGAATCGTCGACAAGCGAACCGCCCTTGTCGCAGGAGGCGCTGGTCCGCAGGTGCGCCTCGGTGACGTCGGGGCGATGCAGCTGCGCGGTCTGCATGCGGTACAGATGCGCGAACGAGGTCGCGAGCGAGCGATCGAGCTTGGCCTTGTCGATCCCGGAGCCGGAGGCCGGCGTGGCGCCGGCGATCACCGCGACGGTGACGGCGAGCAGGGCCGCCAGCGGCAGCACCGCCCGCACGAGGACGCGGCGGCCGACCCCGTCGTAGGCCAGGTCGGTGAAGTCGCGGCGCATGAACAGCCGGTAGGCCAGCGCGGAAGCGGTCATCGCCCAGGCGAGGCTGACCGCGACGCCGACCACGAGCGGGCCGGTGTGGGCCGGGTCGGTGAACAGCCCGCGCCAGCCGATGAACGCGTAGCTCGGCAGGGCCACGCGCACCACCACGGGCAGCGGAAGCAGCTGCGCGATCCCCAGCAGCAGGGCAAGCAGCGCCGGGATCACCAGCCCCATCGGAGAGCGGCCGAGCGCCACCGAGCCGAGCAGCCCGACCCCGGCGAACGCCAGCGTCGGCGCCAGCACGCTGGCCCAGGCGAGCAGGACCGCACCGGCGGCCTGGCCGGGCGCGAGCAGATGCCCGTCGAGGCCGACCAGCGGCCGATTGCCGACCGCCGCCAGCCCGCCGGCGATGCCCGAGGCCGCCAATCCGATCGCCAGCGCCACGATGACGGTGAGGCTCGCCAGTGCCTTGGCCACGAAGATCCGCCGCGGCGAGCGCACCGCGACGAGCAGGTGTCGCCAGGTGCCGAGCCGGTCCTCGGAGGCGAAGACGTCGCCGGCGACCAGCGACGTCAGCAGCGGCAGCACCCAGCTACAGCAGAACGTCAGCACCACCAACGCTCCCGCCCAGCCGGTCTGACCCATCCAGCGGCCGAAGACCGTGTCCGACGGCAACGAGCTCTGCCGACTGATGATCGCCACGAGCAGCACCGGGCCGAGCCAGCAGGCCAGCAGCGCCAGGCGGACCGGCCACTGGGCGAGCAGCTTGATCAGTTCGAACCGGTAGCTGCGCCGAACGGGGGCGCCGGTCCTCGATCGCGTGAGGGTCGCGGAGCTCACGGGTCCTCGCTCGGTGCGGTCAGGGCCAGGAAGGCCGCCTCCAGCGGCGCCACGACCGGCGCCAGCTCGCGCACGCCCACGCCGGCTCCGACCAGGCTCGCGACGAGGTCGTCCAGGGCCGGCACCGCCGCGCGCACCAGGAGCGCCTCGGCGTCGTGACGCCCGTCCGGGAGCACGCGCAACCCCGGCGTCTCGGCCGCGACTTGCCGCGCGGCGGCGGAATCGGAGGTACGCAGCCGGTAGTCGAGCTCGTCGGTGTCGGCGACGAGCTGGCTGAGCGGGCCGGAGAAGACCACCCGGCCGGTGGCGAGGAGCGTGACCTCGCTGCACAGCGCGGCCAGGTCATCCATCCGGTGGCTGGAGAGCACGACCGCGGTGCCCTGCGCCGCCAGCCCGGTCAGCACACGGTGCACGTGACGGGTGCCGGCGGGATCGAGGCCGTTCGCCGGTTCGTCGAGCACCAGCAGCCGAGGCCTGGTCAGCAGCGCCGCGGCAAGTCCGAGACGCTGTCGCATCCCGAGCGAGAAGCCGCGGACGCGGTCGTCTGCGACGTCGGTGAGCCCGACCTGCTCCAGCGCGTCGCCGATGCCGGCGGAGCCGTCGCCCCGCAAGCGGGCCAGCGCGGCAAGGTTCTGCCGCGCGGTGAGCGCGGGATACAGACCCGGCCCATCGACAAATCCCGCGACTCCGCCGGGCAGTTCTCGCACCGGACTGCCGAGAATCTCCAGATCGCCGCCGTCGGCCTTGGCCAGCCCGAGGAGCAGGCCCAGCAGCGTCGTCTTGCCGGCCCCGTTGGGTCCGACCAGACCATGCACCCGGCCCTCCGCGACCTCGAGGTCGACGCCGTCAAGGGCGACGACCTCGCCGAACGACTTGCTCACGCCGCGCGCACGAACGGCAAGCCGCTCCGGCCCGCCGGAGAACCGGCGGGCCTGCGCGTGATCGGTTGTCCGGAGACCCGTCAGTTCGTGTCCGGGCTCGGGATGTAGGCGCCCGGGACCTGCGACGGAGCGTAGATCTCCGAGTCCCCTGGGTAGGGCACCTTCCAGCTGTGGGCCTGGTACCACGTGTACCGGTTCATCTGCTCCGGGTTGGCGTAGTCGGGAATCGCACCGTTGCCGGTGGTCTTCTGCTTGCCGAGCCAGGTCTGCCAGGCAGCGGCCGTCGCCTGCTCGTCCGCGGGCACCGCGGCCTTCTCGAACTCCGCCTGGTTGAGCTGCGTCGCCGCGGCTCCGGTCTGACCCAGCGTGTCCAGGCCGCAGGCCGGAGCGGTCTTGATCGCCTCGGTCAGCGGCACCTGGTTCGGCACCGCGGAGAAGGGCCGGAAGTCCGGCTTGTTGGTGAACGCGCCGTACATCGGCGTCGCCGCGGCGAGCTTCTCGTTCAGCGGCTGGGCGCCGAGGATCTGCTCGATCGTGCGGACCATGTTGATCTGCGAGTAGTAGGTGCTGTCGACCACGCCGTGCGCCGCCCACGGGCTGATGATCTGCACCGGCGCGCGGTGCCCGTCGACGTGGTCGGCGCCGTCCTGGCTGTCGTCCTCGACCACGAAGATCGCGGAGTCTTGCCAGTACGGGCTGTGAGAGATCTCGTCGACGATCTTGCCCACGGCGAGGTCACCGTCGGCGACCTGCGCCTCCGGGTCGGGCGGACCACCGGTGTGGTCGCTGGAGAGCCACATCATGTTGAAGTTGGCGGGGCCGTTCTTCTCGAAGTCCTGCTTCCAGATCTGGTAGCGGTAGATGTCCGGGATTCCTTCGTCGAACGGCGGAGACTGCGGGTTGGTGATGGCGTTCAGCGACGGGATCACCGAGCCGTAGTTGCCCTTCAACTCGGGAGCGGTCAGCTGCGCCGGGTCACCGCCCGCGTCGACGCTCTTGACCGCGCAGTAGTACTGCTGCCACGAACCGGACGGCTTGCCCTCGGTGAACTCGAACTCACCGAAATTGCGCGCCGTGTTGCCGGCGTCCTCGGCGGCGGTCCACAGGAAGCCCGAACGCTGGTGGCCGAGCACGTCCTCCTCGGTGTCATAGCTGCGCTGGTACTCACCCGCGGACGACTCCGTGTACTCGGGGTTGTCACCCTGCATCAGCCAGTTGTGACCCTCGGCCGAGTTCGTGCCGACGTCGTAGACGTTGTCATAGAGACCGAACTGCCGGGCCAGCGCGTGCTGGTTCGGCGTGACCTTGGCGCCGAACTGCGCCAGCGTCGCGTCGCCGTTGCCCTCGGCCATGTCGCCGTAGACCTGGTCGTAGGTGCGGTTCTCCTTGACCAGCAGAAAGACGTGCTTGATCGTCGACGGGTCACCGACGCGCGACGGGACCGGCACCGGGGCGGCCTTCTTGCCCTTGGCCTGCTGGACGTCGTTGTCGCCCCAGCCGTTCTGGGCGAAAACCGTGTCGGTGTAGGCCTTCTTGATGTCCTTGTCCTTCGGCAGGGTGAAGCGGGTCAGCGAGCCCGTGGTGCTGTGCGTGCCGTGACCCACCGCGACCGTGGTGCCCTGACCCTTGTTGAAGGAGAGGTTGGGGCCGCGGGCGTCGATGCCGCGGGTGTTGGTGACGACGACCTGGTTGCCGACGGTCGCCACCGTCTTGGGGTAGTAGTCGGTCGGCACCAGGCCGATGTAGTTCACCGGCTGCTGCGGCTTGCCGTTGTACTGGTAGACGGCGACGGCGTTCGCACGGCCGAGGCTGACCAGCAGGTGACCATTCTCGGTCATCGCGATGCTGTTCGGGTGATACCCGATATCCGACGTCGGCCACGGCTTGGTCTCGATCGTCTGCACGACCTGATCGGTCTTGGTGTTGATGACCGAAACCGTGTCGTCGTTGGTATTGGCGACGAACAGCGCGCCAGCGGCCTTCTTCGCCTTCTTTCCGGCAGCCTGAGCGTTCGGTTGGAAGTACATCGCGGTCGGGTGCAGCCCGACGGGGATGGTCGCGACCGCAGGCGACACCTGCGTGGTGTCGATGACGCTGACGGTTCCGGTCGTCGACGTGCCGAGGTACGTGTTGGCCGGAACGGCGCTGCCGTAGGAGTCCATGGTCGACTCGCCGCCATGGGCCTGACGCCCGCCCTCGTTGCTCACGTAGAGCTTCTTGCCCACGAACGCGAGCTCACGCGGGGCGATGCCGACGTTCCACGTGCGCTCGACCGCGCCGGTGCTGGGGTCCATCGCCACGACGGTGTTCTCGCCGTTGATCGCGGCGAACAGGGTCTGCCCGTCGGGCGAGTACTTGATCTGCCCCACCAGGGCGGCATGGCCGCCCACCGCCGGGATCGAGATCGTGGTCGGCGTGCCGAGCGTGCCGTCGCCGTTGACGGGGAACCGAGACACCGCGGTCTGCTCCGGAACCCAGAGGTAGTGGCCGTCGGGCGAGAACGTCGGACCTTCCTGGCCGACGGTGCCGTTGGTGAACCGCTGGTTGGCCGCGGCTGCGGTGCCGACCGTCCACACGAGCTTGTAGGTCGACAGGTCGAAGATGTGCAGGACCACCGACTTGTCGGCGCTGGTCGCTGCGAGGAAGCGCCCGTCCGGGCTGACCGTCGAGCCCATGAACTTGCCGGTCTGGGTGAGCAGACGGTCACCGAGCGGCTTGATGATCTGGTCGTCGGAGACCTGGATCCCGTTGGCGTACTCGGTGCCGACCTGGTTGTGGCCGAACCCCACGGTCGAGGCGTAGGTCGCTCCCGCGCCGGCGAGGACGACGGCGGTGGCGGCGAACGCGACGACGCGGGATCGACGGCCGCTCCCGCCGGAGCCTCTCGAGGCTCGTCGGCGTCGTCGCGTGACCTGGATACGGCTGCGCATCAGCTACCCCCTGCGTGGTGAAACACGGCAGCGGAATGCTTAGGACCGGGAGCGGGCGTGCGGGTAACCCGCTCGTGAACCGTGAAGGCTTCATGAACGGTCGCCGCGGCGGGCTCGTCCTCAGCGGGCGATGCGCACGACGCGCCTGACGGTCGGGCCGCCGGCGATCGCGACGGCGATCGCGACGGCGATCGTGGCGCGGATCGAGCGCCGGCGTAGGCGGCTGAGCGTGCGGACGACGCGCGGCGCGAGCTTGAGCGTCACGGTCGCGGTCGAGCGCACCGTCGTCGTGGCGGTCGCGAGGGTGCGCTGCCGTAGCCCGTCGCGCGTGGCCGTGGCCGCCGACGCGACGAGCCTGGCGCGAACCGGGCACGGACTCGCGCAGGTGACCGCGATCGCGATCCGCCCGTGCCGTCCGCTCCCCGGGATCCGGGCGGTCGGGCGCGCCGGCGCGACCGGGGGCGCGGCCGCGGGTGGCGCGGCCGCCGGCGGCGCCGGGGCGGGCACTGGGCGTGAGCCGGGCACCGCCACCGACGCGGGGCGGTGGTTGTCGAGCCGCTCGCGCGCCATCCTCCGGCCACGATTGGCACGTGGTGAAGATCTGACAATCGGTGGCGCGCTCTGAGGTTCTGATCCGGCCTGGGGTCACCGGATCGTAACCATCGGTGGGGTGAGGGCGAGACGATGTGTTCGGCCGCCGCGGTCTGGGCGCCGGCTCTCTGATACGCATGCCCGGGGGTGGTAGGGACCCCGGGGGAAAGGCACACGCCACGTCCATGTTCGCTCGCCTCGTGCAGCGCGCGTCTGCGCGCCCGCGGTTTGTCGCGGCCGGGTCGGTCCTTGTCGTACTGGCGCTGTCCGGCGTCGCGGCCGCCGCCGTCGGCGGCCTCCACGGCGTCAATCACGTGTTCGGGTTCAGCAGGACCGGCGACGTGGTCAACGGCCGCGTCCTGCTGCCGGACAACCAGTGGATCTCGCCCTTCGGCAAGCGCTTCACGATCCAGGACCACACGGCGCTGGGCAGCGCGGTGAGCCCCGACGGCACCAAGATCGCCGTGTCGGAGTCCGGTGCGGTGCTGGGCATCCTCGACGCGGCCACTGGCAGCTCCGTCCAGGCCGTCTCGGTCGGAGGCGACGGCTCGGAAGGCGCCGACCCGCCGGTCTACTCCCCGGACGGGACGTCCCTATGGGTGCCGCAGTCCGACGACCTGATCCGCTTCGCGGTCGCCGCCGACGGCACCGTCACGAAGACCGCCACGATCGCGCTGAGCAGCGGCCTGCCCTCCGGCATGGCGTTCTCGGCCGACGGGACGCAGCTGTACGTCGCGCTCAACGGCAAGAACACGCTCGGCGTCATCGACACGGCGACCAACACGCTGACCAAGCAGATCCCGGTCGGCAATGCGCCGCGCGGCGTCGTGATCGCCGGCCACGAGGCGTTCGTGGCCAACGAGGGCGGCCGGCCGGCGAAGCCGGGCGACACGACCAACGACTCCTTCGGCACGCCGATCGTCTCGGACCCGAGCACGGGCGCCGCGACGACGGGCACGGTGTCGGTCGTCGACCTCGTGAGCCAGGCCGAGACCACGACGCTCAAGGTCGGCCTGGAGCCCACGGTCGAGTACCTCAACGGCGGCACGCTGTTCGTGGCGAACTCCAACAACGACAGCGTCTCGATCATCGACACGCGGACTCACAGGCTCCAGCAGACGTTCAACGTCAACCCGCTGCCCGGCACGACGGTCGGCAGCAACCCGAACGGCATCACGATGCCCGACCCGCAGCACGTGCTGGTGAGCATCGGGCGTGACAACGCGGTCGCGGTCTACAAGTACAACGGCCCGACGTTCCCGATCGCAATATCAGGGCCTGATCCCCACCGACTCCTACCCGATCGACGTCCAGTACGACGCTCCGCTGGGCCGCGTCGTGGTCACCAACGTCAAGGGGATCGGCGCACGCGGGACGCCGAACTCGGCCACCACCGGCGGCGGCGGCGCCCTCGGCCGCAACAACTACGACTACACCGGCTCGCTCACGACGTTCGCGATGCCGGCGAGTCAGATGCTCGGCGACCTCACCCATCAGGTCTTCGAGAACAACGACTGGCGCAAGCTGGTCGACGAGGGCCGGCACCTCAGCAGGCACGAGCGGCCTTCGGCGATCCCCGCCTTCCTCGGAGGCCGGTCGCCGATCAAGCACGTCTTCCTGATCATCAAGGAGAACCGCACCTACGATCAGGTGCTGGGCGACATCGGCAAGGGCGAGAGCAGCGCGGCGCTGACCAGCTACGGCCAGGCGACCACGCCCAATCAGCACGCGCTCGCCAACCAGTTCACGCTGTTCGACAACTTCTACGACGAGGGCAACCTGTCCGCCGACGGCCACAACTGGCTGATGCAGGCGGACGCCAACGACTACCTCGAGAAGCAGTTCGGCGCCTTCGTGCGCAGCTACCCCTTCAACGGCGGCGACGCGCTGGCCTACCAGCGAGACGGCTTCCTGTGGAACGCGGCCCAGCGGGCCGGCAACACGGTGCGCAACTACGGCGAGTACGAGAGTCACATCACGCTGCCGTCGCCGACGCCGCATTGGAACGACTGGTGGCATGACCACCTCGTCATGACGGGCAAGCTCGACGAGCCGCTGAAGATCAGCTCCTCCAAGAGCTACTCGGACGTCCCGTCGCTCAACGACATCTCGAACGCCGCCTTCCCGATGTTCGACACCGACATCCCGGACCAGTACCGGGCCGACATCTGGGAGAAGGACTTCGACGCCGCCCTGAAGAAGGGCGGCACGCTGCCCAACCTGACGCTGATGTCGCTGCCCTCCGACCACACGGGCGGCGGTCCGGGGCCGGTCGAGCAGGTCGCCGACAACGACCTCGCCGTCGGCCGCATGATCGACGACATCTCGCACAGCAAGTACTGGAGCAGCAGCGCGGTGTTCGTGCTCGAGGACGACACCCAGGCCGGCACCGACCACATCGACGGCCATCGCGGCCCGCTCTACATCGCCAGTCCGTACGTCAGCCACGACGCGATCAACAGCGAGTACTTCACCCAGCTCAATGTCGTCAAGACGATCGAGCAGATCCTCGGCATCCAGCCCATGAACCAGGAGGACCGGGCCGCCGAGCCGATGTGGAGCGCGTTCACCGACAAGGCGGACCTGACGCCGTTCAACGCGCTCCCCGTGCCCGCCGCCGACCCGCCGGCGCCGCCGACGCCGGTGTCCGCCGCGGCGTGCTCGTCACAGGCCCCGAGCGCGGCGCAGACCACCGCCACGCCGCCTTGGACGACGGTCGCAGGCGCCTCGGCGCTCGACGTGGTCGCCGGCGACACCTACTACGCCGTCAAGAACGGCTGCGTTGAGGGCGACATCGGGACGCGCACGGCCGGCAACGGCGGTCTGGGCACGCTCGGCGCGGGCTGGCTGGCCAACTTCGGCATCACCGACAGCCTCCACCAGGAGGAGTTCGACTGGAGCGAGCTGGACCTGACGACGAAGGACTATCTGCACCCGATCGTCACCTCCGCCATCTGGGGCCTCACCGCCGCGACGCTGCCGCTGCCCAACGTCTCGGTCGAGAACGGCAACACGGTCGTCGCGTCCGGGACCGGCAAGCAGCAGAACGGCGACACCACCAACAAGGTCCAGGCGACGATGCGGACGACCGCGGTGGCCGGCGTGCCGGCGATCAAGCTGTCGCTCACTCTGCACAACACCGACGCGGCCGAGTATCACGGCTTCGTCCACTACCAGCTCGATCCCGACACGTCCAACGACGTGACCTACGTCCCGGGCGTCAGCGGGGGCAACCCCGACTTCGTGTTCTCCGGCTGGACGTCGAACTTCCTCTTCCACGACAACGACAGCTCGATCGCGAACCCGGCCGACGGGCTGGTGTGGGATTCCTCGCAGCCGATCGCGGCGCTCGAGGGCCAGAACCTCAACGGCATCACCTACGGCATCTGGTTCAACGCCGACGTGCCGGCCGGCGGCGACAAGACCCTCACCTGGTACCAGGTGCAGGACTACCCCGGGCAGTTCGACAAGCAGTCGAACATCGTCAAGTGGGCGAACCAGCTGCTGGGCAAGCCGGCGGCGGCGTCCCGCGCGGTCGCCACCGCGGCCAAGGCCAAGACGGCGCCCCGCCTGCTGTCGGCCGCGACGCTGGCCACGACCGGAGCGCCGGCCAAGTACCGCAAGATCGCGGCGGCGTGGGTGAGCTGGTCGAGCAAGCAGCACCTCGGCGGGCGCCGTCCCGCGGTCGACTTCGTCAACTCGGCCCAGCTCAACCGGCTGGACTGGTACCTGGTCAAGCAGTGGCGCAAGCCCTACCCGGGGGACAAGAAGATCCTCGCCCCCGACCAGGTGCCCGGGCACAACCTGCCGGCCGGCTACCTCGGCGAGGGCTGAGCGCGTCTACGTCGCGGGGAAGCAGCCGTCGACCGCGTAGATCGGGTCGGCGACCGTCTTCCCCGCGCGCGTACGGATGGTCTGACCGCCGAGCTGGAGCGGGGTGCCCTCGGCGGTCCAGCATCCATCGGGCTTCACCGTGAGGTTCCAGTTGAAGCTCACCGGCGTGTCGGGCCCGTCGACGAGGAACGTGATCGTGCAGACCCAGTTCGAGCCGGCGCCCGTGTCGGCAACGCTCGCGTCGCCCCTCACGCAATGCGCCCTGGTGTCGAGCGGCTTCGCCGTCGAGGCGCCCTCGAGCTGCTGCTTGAAGCGGTACATGTGCTCGAACGTGGGCGCGACGGAGCGGCTCACGCGATCGCTGGTGATCCCCGTCGTCGAGCACCCGGCCGCGACCGCGGCGAGCCCTACGAGAGCGAGCGCGCGAGTCATGCGACGGCGTCACGTCTGCGGATGGTGACGGCGAGCGCGACCACCGCGACGGCGGTCCAGCCCAGCGCGACCAGCATCGCGGAGATGAGCGGGGCGACGTGGGCGGGCGACTCGAACAGCCCGTGCCAGGCGTCCAGCGCCGCCGAGGGGAGCAGCTCGCGCAGCAGCGGCGGGCCGTCGACGAGCCAGAAGATCTGCAGCACGACGCCCGCCAGCACCGGGGCGACGATGCCGGTCACGGAGTTGCGCGTACGGGCCGAGAGCAACAGGGCGAACGCGGTCCAGGCCAGCGCGGCCGGCAGCGCCGCGGCCCACGAGACGGCGACGAGCCGGAACGCCTGTCCGTTCGAGAAGAGCGTGCCGCTGAGCCCGGGGAGCTCGCCCTTGCCGGCGATGGCGAGGCCGGCGACGCTCGACGAGACGGCGAGCAGCGCCACGCTCGCGACCGCGGAGACGACCGAGACGACGATCTTGCCGGCCAGGATCGCGCTCTCGGGCCGCGAGCGCGTCAGCAGGGTCGGCCACGTGCCGAGCCGGTCCTCGCTGGAGAGGATGTCGCCCGCGACGAGGCTGCCGAGCAGCGGGAAGGCCCAGGAGGCCAGGAAGGTCAGCACCAGCAGCGGCAGCGCCGCTCCCGCCTGAAGGATCCAGCGTCCGTAGAGCGTGTCCGCGGGCAGGCTTCCGGCGCTCTTGACGGCCAGCGCGAACAGCCACGGACCGACGATGCACACCGCCGCCAGCACCTTGAGCTTGATCTGGGCGCGCAGCTTGCGCGCCTCCACCGCGCACACGGCGAGCACGTCGGCCACCGTCATTCTCGGCCCGCGCTCGGAGGCCGGCGCAGGCGCCTCGGCCGTGCGCGGCGGGCGCGCGAGCCCGTCCGGGACGTCGGTCAGCCGGGCGAACAGAACCCGCAGCGGGGACGTCCCGGGGGCGATCGAGCGGATGCCGACGCCCGCGCGCCCGAGCGCCACCGTCAACCGCTCCAGCGTGCCCGTCTCGGCGACCACGCGCAGCCCGTCAGCCTCGCGGGCGACCGGGACCTCGAGCGCCTCGGCGACCTGCGCCGCGGACGCGTCGTCGGCCGTGCGCAGCACGTGCTCGGGCGCCGGCGCCTGCGCGCGCAGATCGGCGATCGGCCCGCTCCACGCCACCTCGCCGTCGCGCAGCACCGTGATCTCGTCGCAGACGTCGTCGATCGCCACGAGGTCGTGGCTGGACAGCAGCACCGCGGTGCCCTCGCCGGCCAGCGAGCGGACCGTCCGCCACAGCTCGTCGGCGCCCGCCGGGTCCAGGCCGTTGGCGGGCTCGTCGAGCAGCAGGACGCGCGGCCGCCGCATCAGCGCCGCGGCCAGGCCGAGCCGCTGGCGCATGCCGAGCGAGAACCCGCCGACCTTGCGTCCCGCGACGTCCGCAAGCCCGACACGCTCGAGCATCGCCGCCGGCTCGGCATCGTTGCCGCCGTCGAGCCGCGTGAGCAGTCGCAGGTTCTCGCGCGCGCTGAGATACGGGTAGAAGCGCGGGTCGTCCACAAGCCCCGCGAGCCCGCCCTGGGGACGCGCGACCGCCGCGGCCAGGGCCTCGCCGAGCACCCGTATCGTGCCGGCGTCGGGGCGCACGAGACCCAGCACGCTGCGCAGCAGCGTGGTCTTTCCCGACCCGTTGGGCCCGACGAGGCCATGGATCGACCCGGCGCGCACCGCGAGCGTGACGCCCGACACGGCGTCGCGGTCGCCGTAGCGCTTCGTCAGGCCGTCGATGGCCAGCGCCGGCCCGGCCGCCTCCGGCTCATGGCTGATCGTGCTCGTGGTGGACTCAAGCCCCGCCATTCGAACGCACGACAAAATCACGCCGCCGCGGCGCTGGTGTTGCTTTGGCGTAACGCGGATGGGCTCGCGGGGAACTGCGGATGACAGCGGCCCGCCGTGCCTGCATCGTCGGGGAGGACCCACCACTCAGAAGGAGCGACGATGGAATCTCCACTGCCGGACCCCGGCTACCCCGCGACGCTGGACGTCGAGTACCCGGACCGGCCGCTCAACCGGCTCACGACCTTCTTCCGGTTCTTGACGATCATCCCGATCGGCATCGTCCTCGCGACCGTGTCGGGCGCCACGCAGTACTACTCCGAGGGCACGAATTCGAACACGACGACGGTCGTGGTCGGCGCGGGCGGCGTGCTCGTGGCCGGCCCGCTGCTGATGATCCTGTTCCGGCAGAAGTACCCGCGCTGGTGGTTTGACTGGAACCTCGAGCTGACCCGCTTCTCCTCACGCGTCAGCATCTATGCCGCACTGCTCGACGACCGCTATCCGTCGACCGACGAGCAGCAGTCGCTGCGGCTGGAGCTCCGCTACCCCGACGTCCCGAACGACCTCAACCGCTGGCTTCCGCTGGTGAAGTGGTTCCTGGCCATCCCGCACTACGTCGTGCTCGTGTTCCTCGGTATCGGCGCGTTCGTCAGCGTCGTGATCGCCTGGTTCGCGATCCTCTTCACTGGGCGCTACCCGCGCGGGCTGTTCGATTACGTCGTGGGCGTCGGGCGCTGGGGGCTGCGCGTCGGTGCATACGCGTTTCTGCTCACCACCGACCGCTACCCGCCATTCTCGCTGAAGCCCTGACGGCGGCTTGACAGGCGCGCCCGCCCGGTGCTTGGGTGCGCGGCGTGCGGCGGATCAAAGGTGACGGGATCGAGCTGGCGGTCCGCGACGAGGGCGAGGGACCGCCCGTGCTGCTGCTGCACGGGTTCCCGGACTCGTCGTACCTGTGGCGCCACCAGATCGCGGCGCTCACCGGGGCGGGGATGCGGGCGATCGCTCCCGACCTGAGGGGGCGCGGGGAGTCCGAACGGCCCGAGGCGGTTGCGGACTACGGCGTGGTGCGCAGCGTCGCCGATGCCGTCGCGATCCTCGACGCCCTCGACATCGAGCGCGCGCACGTGGTCGGGCATGACTTCGGGGCGGCCGTGGCCTGGGTGCTCGCGAGCCTGCATCCCGCGCGAGTGGACAGGCTCGCGGTGCTGTCGGTCGGGCATCCGGGCACCGCACGCTCGATCCGGCAGCGCGAGCTCGCGTGGTACCAGCTGCTGTTCCAGTTCGAGGGCCTCGCCGAGGAGCTGCTCCAGCGCGACGACTGGCGCCTGCTGCGGGAATGGCTGCGCGATGCCGCTGACGGCGAGCTGTACGTCGAGGAGCTGTCCAAGCCGGGCGCGCTGACCGCGGGGCTGAACTGGTACCGCGCGAACCTCCACCCGAGCCGCGAGCTCGAGCCGCGCCCGCCGCTGCCGCCGGTCCAGGCCGACACGCTCGGCATCTGGAGCAGCGGCGATCACTACCTGACCGAGGACCGGATGGTCGCGTCGGAGGAGTTCGTCGACGGAGCCTGGCACTACGAGCGCATCGAGGGCGCGTCGCACTGGATGCAGCTCGACGAGCCCGAGCGGATCAACGCCCTGCTGCGCGATTTCCTCGCGTTTCGGGAATAACGGAACAGTTTCGCCCGTCTCGGCGTCATCGACTTCCGAACCAAGCAGCCGGCCACTGGACGGCCAACTGCTCCGAAAAGGAGAACGATGACTTCATTCCGCAGGATGCTCGCCGGAAGCGCGCTGGCCGTGGGAGTGCTCGGCGCCGCCGGCACCGCGTCCGCGCAGGCGGCGGTGACCGCGTCGTTCAGCGGTGGCGTGCTGACCGTCAACGGCGACGCCCTGAACAACAACATCGCCATCAGCCGCGACGCGGCCGGCCGGATCCTGGTCAACGGCGGCGCCGTGACCGTGATCGGCGGCACCCCGACCGTCGCCAACACGGCGACGATCCAGGTCTTCAGCCTCGACGGTGACGACACGGTCACGCTCAACGAGGCCAGCGGCGCGCTGCCGAAGGCCAACCTGTTCGGCGGCGCCGGCAACGACGTCCTCACCGGCGGCTCCGGCAACGACCAGCTGTTCGGGCAGGCCGGCAACGACACGCTGCTCGGCAAGGGCGGGACTGACCTGCTGTTCGGCGGCAGCGACAACGACACGATCACCGGCGGCGACGCCGACGATCAGGCCTTCGGCCAGGGCGGCAACGACCGCATGATCTGGAACCCCGGCGACGACACCGACCTCAATGAGGGCGGCGACGGGACCGACACGGTCGAGGTCAACGGCGGCAACGGCGCCGAGCAGTTCACGACCACGGCGAACGGCACGCGCGTGCGCTTCGACCGCATCAACCCCGCGCCGTTCAGCATCGACATCGGCACGAGCGAGAAGCTCACCCTCAACGCCAACGGCGGCGACGACAGCTTCTCGGCGACCGGCAACCTCGCCGCGCTGATCCAGATCGTCGTCGACGGCGGCACCGGCAACGACACGCTGCTCGGCTCCAACGGCGCCGACTTCCTGCTCGGCGGCGACGGCAACGACTTCGTCGACGGCAACCAGGGCAACGACACCGCCCTGCTCGGCGCCGGCGACGACACGTTCCAGTGGGATCCCGGCGACGGCAGCGACATCGTCGAGGGCCAGGACGGCGCCGACAAGATGCTGTTCAACGGCGCGAACATCAACGAGAAGATGGACGTCTCGGCCAACGGCGGGCGCATCCGCTTCACGCGTGACGTCGCGAGCATCGTGATGGACCTCAACGACGTCGAGCGCATCGACGCGAACATGCTCGGCGGCGTGGACAACCTGACCGTCAACGACGTGACGGGGACCGACCTGACCCAGGTCAACCCGAACCTGTCCGGCTCCGGCGGAGTCGACGACGGGGCGGCCGACACGGTGACGCTCAACGCCACCCTCGGCGCCGACGTCGTGAGCGCCGCGGGCGACAACACCGGCGTCAGCGCGCTCGGCCTGGCCGCTCGCGTCAACGTGACCGGCGGCGCCGCGGCCACCGACCGCCTGGCGGTCAACACGCTCGCCGGCGATGACGTCGTCGACGGCTCCGGCCTCGCGGCCACCGCGATCCCGCTGGTCGCCGACGGCGGCCAGGGCGACGACGTCCTGATCGGCGGCGCGGGCAACGACACGCTCCGCGGCGGCGACGGCGACGACGTCCTGATCGGCGGCGCGGGTGCCGACGTGCTCGACGGCGGTGCCGGCAGCAACGTCGTGCTCGACTCCGTCGGCCTCAGCTCGGTGAAGTCGGCGAAGGTCGCCGGCGAGCCCTGGGTGCAGAAGAACTTCCGCACCGTCAAGGGCAAGGCCGTGCTCTCGTTCCACGGCCACAAGCGCACGCTTCCCAAGCTGAAGCTCGCGCAGCTGCGCAAGCTCGTCTAAGTCCACGACCGCGCCGGGGCCTCGCGGCCCCGGCGCTCAGTGGAACCCGAGCTTGTCGAGCGCCGACTGCAGCGACGCCTGGTAGCTCTCGCTCGTGTAGGTCGCGCCGCTGACCATGTCGATGTCGGCGCTCTGCTTGCTCAACGCGCTTGCCCGCAACAGCGGCTCCGCGTAGCCGCTGATCGCGACCGACTTGGGGTCGTTGCCCTGAAGCTGGAGGGCCTCGATCTTGGTGATCTTCCCGCCGGAGACGGTCACGCGCACCTGCGCGTTGCCGTACTGGGTGGGCACCGCGTCTCCGGTCGCGGTGCGCGTGGCGCTCGCCGTGGCGGTCGGCGTCGCCGTCGCCATGGGCGTGCTCGTGGCGCCGGGCGTGACGGTGCTCGTGGCGGCGGGGGACGCCGCGGCGGTGAGCGACGGCTGGTGCGGCTTGAAGCTCAGGACGGCCGCGAGGCCGGCGGCGGTCGAAGCGAGGACGATCGGGGCTCGGCGCATGTCTCAGAAGGCGAAGGACTCGTGGTGGATGCGTTCGGCGGGGACGCCGGCGGCCCGGGCGGCCGCGGCGACCGCGGAGGTGAAGCCGTCGGGGCCGCAGACGTAGACGTCGCGACCGCGCGCGTGGTGCGCGACCGCGGCGCCGAGGTCGACCTCTTCGCGCGCCCCGACCAGCGCGTGCAGCACGCCGCCGTGGCGTGACACCAGCTCGGCGATCTCGTCGTGCAGCACGAGCTCCGCGTGACGCGAGGCCCGCAGCAGCACGACGACGTCGACGCGCTTGGGCAGCTCCTCGAGCAGCGCGCGGATCGGCGTGATGCCGACGCCGGCGCCGACCAGCAGCACCCGTTCGCCGTGACGCGCGTCGGCGGTGAAGGCGCCGTAGGGGCCTTCGAATGCGACGCGGGTGCCGGGCTCGAGCGCGGCGAGCGCGGCGCTGTGGTCTCCGAGGTCCTTGACCGTGATCCGCATCCGCGTGCCGGTCGGCGCCGCCGAGAGCGAGTACGGGTGCGCCTGCCACCACAGCCCCGGACGCAGGATGCGCCAGTGCAGGAATTGGCCGCCTGCCATCGGGATCCGGTTCAGGCGGCGCCCGCGCAGGACGACCGAGTACGTCCCGGGGCCCTCGGGCTCGACGGCGTGCACGGTCACGCGGTGGCCCAGCGAGCGGTAGGCCGGCAGCGCCACGCGGCAGGCGAGCACGAGCGCGAGGGTGCCGAGCCACAGCGCCGTCCACCACGCGGTCGCCAGCGGATGGCCGACGAACGAGGCGCCCGTGTGGATCTGGTGCGAGAAGGAGAGGAAGAGCGCCAGGTACGTGTAGAGGTGGACCGACCACCACGTCTCGTAGGCCATTCGCCGCCGGGCGAGCCGGTAGGAGCTCACGCCCGCGGCGATCAGCAGGGCGAACCCGACCGTCGCGGCGAGGATCCCGGGGTACGTCCACAGCAGCTGCCCGA
Source organism: uncultured Solirubrobacteraceae bacterium (assembly GCA_963837485.1). Lineage (GTDB taxonomy): Bacteria > Actinomycetota > Thermoleophilia > Solirubrobacterales > Solirubrobacteraceae > Solirubrobacter. The sequence goes on from CAWINP010000010.1 coordinate 55,379, forward strand.
GCTGGTGCAGCGGTCCGTCGTGCGCCGCCTGGGCGTAGCCGACGACGATCAGCACGGCGTGCGCGCACAGCAGGTAGAGCGGCCACGGCCCGAGCCTGCGATGCCAGCGCACCAGCCGGTCCTGCCCGATCGCACGCTCGAGCGGGGGCAGGCGCGCGATCAGGACGACCACGACCACCATCGCGTAGCCGGCGGTGAGGCCGGCGAGCCGCCCGAGCGCGGTGGCGATGCCGCCGTCGGCGCGCAGCGAGCCCGCGCTCTCGGCCATGACGCCGAGCGCGAGCGTGATGCCGAGGCCGAGGCCGGCGAGCGCGGCCAGCACGTCAACCACGACCGGGCGGCCCGGCGCGAGACGGCGGCGGCGGACGCGTGGGCGCGCCGGCGCCGCGGCCGTCCGGGCCGGTGCGGACGGCTCCGGCGCCCAGTCCGCCCACAAGGGCTGCGAGCTCATGCGTCGTCCTCGAGCAGCGGGAAGCCTGGAGTGCAGAGCACGGTGCCGTCGGCGAGGATCGTCATCGCCTCGTAGTCGCGTAGGCGCAGCGTCCACTCCGGCCCGTCCGCGCCCATCGCGAACGCGGCGGTGCTGTAGGCGTCCGCGGTGCCGAGGTCGGGACCGGTGACGGTCACCGAGAGCACGCGGCCGTCGGAGGCGATGTGGGCGCCGCGCTCGTAGGCGCCCGAGGTGGCGACCGCCAGGTCGGACGCCGCCACCCGCGCCGCGATCGCGTCGCGCACGAGCGGATGCTGGATGCCGACGCGCCAGCCGCTGCCGCGCGCGACCACGTCGCCGCCGGCATTCAGGCAGAGGTCGGACGAGCCGAGCATGTCCGCGGCGCGCTGGGCCGCCCAGCCCTTCACGAGCGCCGACGGATCGAGCCGCCCGGTCGCCCGCACGTCGAAGAACCCGCCGGTCTCCTCGCGCAGCGCGAGGCACCGCTCCAGCACCTCGCGGACGTCCGGCGAGGCGTCGGCGACCAGCAGCTCGCCGCGGTCGAGGCGACGGATCTCGCTGTCCTCGCGGTAGGTGCTGAAGCGCGCGTCGGCCTCGTGCAGCCAGGCCACCGCCGCGTCGACGGCGTCCGGCGGCGGCCCCGCGCCGCGCACCGCCAAGGAGAACACGGTTCCCATCACGTGCTCGACGCGGATCGTTCGCGGCTCGGTCATCGTGGGCATCGTCGTCAAGATCGGCGACGAGGCTCGGAAAATGCTGAGAGACGGCTGGGGATGACCCGGGGCCGCCGGGCGGCGGCGGCCCCGCGGCGGCCTACGGCGCCGTCGTCGACAGCGTGAACGTGAGCGTCTTGGAGTACGAGCCCGTGCGCAACGCGGCGGTGGCGCCGATGTGCTGGCGGAACGTGAGCGCTACGGCCGCGTTGGAGACCGGGCCGGTCCACGACGCGGGCGCGATCTCGACCCGGAGCGCCTCCGGGAGCGAGAACGTGCCGTTCGCGAGGTGACCGGGGTCCGAGACGCTCAGCGCCGCGTCGCCGGCAGTCGAGATCACGTTCGCGGTGGTCGTGGCGGTGTACTCCTGCGACACGCCAGGGGCGAATGCGCCGAACGACGCCGGCGCTCCCAGCGACAGCGAGAGCGTGGCCGGGACCGTTCCACCCACATCGGCCGCGCGCCAGGTGCCGACGTCGACCGTCGCCGTCACCGCACGCATCGCCGTACCTCGCGAGCCGGGCGCGGTTGGCTTAACGGCAACTGCGCAGGTAAGGGGTGGGGGGAGAAAGTTGCGGTGACTGTAAATCGATCATCGCCTCGGGCGCTGAGCGAGGGGGTGACGTACGTTTGTACGGCTCTGGGTGCACAAACGTGAGGCACCCCCTCCCGAGTGGGCGAGTACGTGATCGATCATGATCGCTTGCCCGTCCCTGATGATCGTTTCTGACAAGCCGCTCCCCTCACTGGGCAGTTGCCGTTGAGCCAAGCCGCGCCGCCCAGCACGCGGCCCGTCCGCTCAAGAGCGGCGAGCTCGCGCTGCGGGGCATCCCCGGACCCGAGGAGCAGCATGCGCGTTGAGTGGTACGGCCAGTCAGCCTTCCGGTTGCAGGCGGGCGAGAGGACCGTGTTCCTCGACCCGTTCGGCGACATGTCCGGGCTCGCCGCGCGCGGGATGACGTGGGAGTACCCCGCCATCGAGGGCGTCGACGCCGACCTGCTGTGGTCACCCACGAACACCGCGATCACAGCGCGGTCGAGGTCATCGGCGGCGAGCCGGAGATCGTGCGGACCGCGGGCACGCACGGCGACGTGGCCGGGATCGCGTCCGAGCACGACGCCGAGGCCGGCACCAAGCGCGGAGCGAACACGATCTTCGCGTTCGCGCTCGACGGCGTCCGCGTCGCGCACTTCGGCGACTTCGGCCAGGCGGCGCTGAGGGACGAGCAGGCCGAGGCGCTCGGCGCCGTCGACCTGCTGTTCATCCCGGTCGGCGGCGGCCTGACGATCGGGGCCGAGCAGGCCGCGGAGATCGCCGCTCGCGTGCAGGCGCGCTGGGTCGTGCCGATGCACTACCGCACCGAGCGGATCAGCTTCCTCGAGCCGGTCGACTCGTTTCTCGCGCGGTTCGAGCATGTGGTGCGACTGCATTCGGCGGGGTTTGGGTTGGATTCGCTTCCGGGTGGGCGGCCTTTGGTGGTCGTGCCGGCAGCGCCTTAGGTGCTCGGCGTTGAGAGCCAGCTTCGGGTTGGGGTCGTAAATCAACTGCGGCCGGTAACGGCGAGGGGAAGAATCGCGCGGTCGGTCCGGATCGTGTGCGGCGCGCGAAACGATCATCCGCGAGCGACGCTCAGGAAATCGGGAGCAAACTAACTCAGCTACAGCACCGGTAAGTCGACCCGGACGGGTTCCGGGCATGTCGATCACGGTCAGTCGTGATCGCTCGCCGTCCCTCGGTGATCGTTTCTGGTAGACCCGCCTCCCTTACTGCCGCAGTTGACGTTCGCCTGAGCCTAAGTGCGCTCGATCTCGCCCGACCCCCGCGCGATCAGGCGGGTCTCGAGCACGACGCGGCGCGCCGGGCCGGCGTAGCCGTCCAGGCGCTCGAATAGCAGCTCGGCCGCGCGCCGTCCGAGCTCGTCGGGGTCCTGGGCGATCACGGTGAGGCCGGGTTTCACCACATCGGCGAGCAGCACGTCGTCGAACCCGACGTGGGCGATCGAGTCCTGCAGGCCGGCGGCGTGAAGGACGCGAAGGGCGGCGACGGTCACGAGGTTCTGGCCGCTGATCAGCGCCGTCGGCGGCTCCGGCGTGGCGAGCAGCGAGCGCAGCGTCTCGGCCGCCTCGTCCGGGGCGACGAGCCGGGACCACCCGTCAGACAGGCGGTGGCGCGCAAGCGCCTCGCGGAAGCCGCGCAGGCGCTCGGCCGCCGTGTAGATCTCCTCCGAGCGGTCGCCGAGATACGCGATCCGCGAGTGCCCAAAGGCGATGAGGTGGTCGACGGCCAGCGCGGCGCCGCCGGCGTTGTCTGAAAGCACCACGTCGGCATCGAGGAACCGCGGCGGCCGGTCGACGAACACGAGCGCGACGCCGGTCGCGACGTCGCGCTGCAGGTAGCCGTGGTCGCCGCCGACCGCGGGGACGATCAGCAGCCCGTCCACGCCGCGGGCGCCGAACGCCTCAGCCAGCTCGCGCTCACGCTCTGGCAGCTCGTCGGAGCTGCCCGCGAACGTGAGCACGCCCCGCTCGCGCGCGACCTCCTCGACGCCGCCGTGGATCGCCGCGAAGAACGGGTTGGCGACGTCGTCGAAGATCAGGCCGATGCTCGCCGACATGCCGCGGCGCAGCGAGCTCGCGGCGACGTTGTGGCGGTAGCCGAGCAGCTCGACCGCGTCCTGCACCTTCGCGGCCAGCTCCGGGTTCACGGAAGGCCCGCCGTTGACCACGCGCGAGACCGTCGCCAGGCTGACCCCCGCGACGGCCGCGACCTCCTTCATGGTCGGGCGTCGGGAAAACGTTTCTCCAGGTGCCGAAGCACCGTTTCTTGGCGTCCTTGCGGGCATGGGGCGGTACCCTACCAGACATCGAGTAAACGTTCTCTCTTGACATCTCGCCACAGATGTGTACTCTCGCCGAAGTCGGAGTAAACGTTTTCTCGGGAGGAGAGAGAATGACCTCGAACGTCAAGATCAAGTTCTCGTTGTCGCTCGTGGCGGTGATCGTGCTGATCGCCGTCGTGCTCGGCGTCGTCGCCGGCCGTGCCGCGGGCGGCACGTCATCCAGTTCCGGGGGAGGCGCCGGCGGCGCGGCCGCCGGCAAGAAGGTCGACGTGATCATCAAGGCGAGCGACTCGTCGTTCTGGCAGACGATGCTCGCCGGCGCGAAGAAGGCCGGCGCCGACTACGGCATCAAGGTCGGCCTGTTCGGCCCGACGTCGGAGACCGACGTCAACCAGCAGGTCCAGCTCGTCGAGAACTCGATCTCGCGCGGCGTCGACGCGATCGTGCTCGCGTCGAACTCATCGGACGCGCTCAACAGCGCGATCAAGCGGGCGAAGTCGGCCGGCATCAAGGTCATCACCGCCGACACGCAGGTGACGACGCCGACCGAGGGCTTCATCGGCACCGACAACAAGAAGGCCGGCGAGCAGGCCGGCGTGCGCATGTGCGCGCTGCTCAAGCAGCAGGGCAAGACCTCCGGCGACGTGCTGATCGAGTCCTCGGTCGCCGGCATCCAGACGCTCAAGGACCGTGACGGCGGGTTCAAGAACGGGCTGAGGACGTGCCCGGGCTTCCGCGTCGGCGCCACCCGGTACAACAACAACGATCTCAACACCGCGGCCAGCCAGGTCAACGACGCGATCACCGCCAACCCGAACCTGGCCGGCATCTTCGCCGACAACAACACCTCGGGCACCGGCGCCGCGCGCGCCATCAAGGACAACAACGCGGCCGACAAGACCCCGGTCGTCGCGTTCGACACCGACCCGCAGGAGAACGCGGCGCTGGCCGACGGCTCGCTGGACGCGCTGGTCGTCCAGAACCCGTACTTCTTCGGCTACCAGGGAGTGGTCGAGGCGGGCATGGCCTCGGTCGGGACGCTGCCGCCGCTGGTGCTCGACCCGGGCGCGGTCGTCGCCGACAAGGGCAACCTCAACTCGCCCGCCGTCAAGCCGCTGCTGAACCCGCCGACCGCGAAGGCGAGCTGAGCATGACGGCGATCGCCGAACCGAAGACCGAGCCCGTCGTCGCGCTGCGCGGCGCCGGCAAGACCTACGGCCCGATCACGGCGCTGCACGGCGTCGACCTCGAGCTGCGCGCCGGCGAGGTCATGTGCCTCGCCGGCGAGAACGGCGCCGGCAAGTCGACGCTGATCAAGATCCTCACCGGCGCGATCCGGCGCGACGAGGGCGCGTACCTGGTCGACGGCCAGGACGTCGGCAATCCGTCACCCGCGCAGGCGCGCGAGGCCGGCATCGGCGTCGTCTACCAGGAGCTCTCGCTGCTGCCGGACCTGTCGGTGGGAGAGAACCTGTTCATGGGGCGGCTGCCGGCGCGGCGCGGGATCACGCGCCCGCGCGAGCTGCGCAGACGGGCGCGCACGATGCTCGAGCGCGTCGGTCTGGAGCACCTCGACCCCGACGCGCAGGTGGGGATGCTCTCGCTCGCCACCCAGCAGCTCGTCGAGATCGCCAAGGTGCTCGGTGAGAACCCGCGCGTGCTCATCTTCGACGAGCCGACCACGGCGCTCTCGGAGGCCGAGACGAAGGCGCTGCTGGCCCGCATCCACCAGCTGCGCGACGAGGGCCACGCCGTGATGTACGTGACCCACCACCTCGAGGAGATGTTCGAGATCGGCGACCGGGTGACGATCCTGCGCGACGGCGGGCTGGTGACCATGGCGCCGATGGCCGACTTCACCCACGACAGCCTGATCGCGTCGATGGTCGGGCGCCAGATCGAGTCGCTCTATCCGGCCTCGCAACGGACGATCGGCGAGGCGCGGCTGGCCGTCGAGGGCCTGCGCCCGCGCGGCTCGGCGGCGCCGGTCGACTTCGTCGTGCGGGCGGGGGAGATCCTCGGCATCGCCGGGCTGCTCGGCTCGGGCCGCAGCGAGCTGCTGCGCGCGATCTTCGGCGCCGATCCGGTCGACGGCGGCCACATCTCGGTCGATGGCCGCAAGGTCTCCACCGGCAACCCGCGCGCGGCCGTGCAGGCCGGGCTCGGGCTGCTGACCGAGGACCGCAAGCGGCTCGGGCTGCTGCTGCAGCTCTCGATCCGCGAGAACGCGTCGCTGGCCAACCTGGACGAGATCTCGCGCTTCTGGCTCGTCGACAAGAAGCGCGAGCGCAGCGTCGTCGACCAGTACCTCGGCGGCCTGAAGCTGCGCGCCGGCTCGTGGGAACAGCCCGTCTCGTCGCTGTCCGGCGGCAACCAGCAGAAGGTGCTGCTCGCCCGCTGGCTGGCGACCAAGGCCAAGGTCCTGATGTTCGACGAGCCGACCAAGGGCGTCGACGTCGGCGCCAAGGCGGAGATCTACAAGGTGATCGGCGACCTCGCGGCCGAGGGGCTCGGCGTCGTCGTGGTGTCGTCGTATCTGCCCGAGGTGCTCGGGCTCGCCGACCGCGTGCTGGTCATGCGCGAGGGCACCGTCGCCGGCGAGCTGCCGGCGGCCGGAGCGACGGAGGAGGACGTGCTGCGCATCGCCAGCACCGAGATCGAGGAGACGAATCGATGAAGCTGCGCAGCCACCAGCCCGCCGTCGCCGGCGGCGCGGCGTCCACGGAGGTCGGAACCTCCGAGCGCCCCGAGAAGGTGCTCACGTTCGGCGACGTCTTCGGGCGCGACGCCGGCGGCCTGATCGTGCTGCTGATCCTGTTCGGCGCGCTCACCCTGGGCTCGGACGAGTTCCTGACCGGCGACAACCTCGCCAACCTCGCCCGCCAGGTCGCGGTGTTCGGGATCATCGCCGTCGGCCAGCTGCTGATCATCCTCACCGCCGGCATCGACCTGTCGGTCGGCTCGGTGCTCGGCCTCACCGGCTGCGTCACCGCCGAGCTGCTCGTGCACGGCTGGGGGATCGTCCCGGCGATCGTCGTCGGCCTGCTCGCCGGCGCGGCGATCGGGGTCTTCAACGGCACGCTCGTCGCCTACGGCAAGCTGCCGCCGTTCATCGTCACGCTCGGCATGCTCGGGATCGCGCGCGGAGCCGTGCTGGTGCTGACCGACGCGAGCACCGTGCAGCCGCTGCCGGACGCGTTCGGCAACATCGCCAACGGCAACTTCCTCGGGCTGCCGAACCTGCTCTGGATGTTTGCCGTCGTGGTCGTGGTCGCCTCGTTCGTGCTGCGCCGGACCGTGTTCGGCCGCTACATCTACGCGGTCGGCTCCAACCCGGAGTCGGCGCGTCTGGCCGGCGTCCCGGTCAACCGCGTGCTGGTCGCCGTCTACATGATCGGCGGGCTGCTGGCCGCGGTCGGCGGCGTGCTGTTCACGTCGCGCCTGAACGCGGGCATCCCGACGGCGGGCACCGGCTACGAGCTCAACGCGATCGCCGCGTGCGTGATCGGCGGCGCCTCCCTGTTCGGCGCCAAGGGCGGGGCGTTCGGCGCCGCGGCCGGCGCGCTGATCGTCGGCACGCTCAACAACGGCGGCAACCTGCTGGCGGTCAACGCCTTCTACCTGCAGATCATCATCGGCGCCCTGATCCTCGCCGCGGTCGCGTTCGACCAGTGGCAGAGCAAGCGCGCCCGCTCCAGCGGGTGACCTGCCGCCCGCGCGCCGCGACCGCCGCGGCGCGCGGACGGGCTACCGTAGGCGGAGTGCGCCGCCGCCTGCTGCTCGCTCTGCTCGCCGTCGCGGCGGCGGCACTGCTGATCCTCTCGGTGTCGCCGCTGCGCGAGGCGGTCGGGCACGTCCTGCACGGCGACGTCGACGCCCTGCGCGCGCAGCTGCGCGGGCTCGGCGCGTGGGGCGCGGTGATCGTCGTCGCGCTGATCCTCGCCCACGCGGTCCTGTTCTTCCCCGCCGAGATCGTCAACGCGACCGCCGGGCTCGTCTACGGGTTCTGGCTCGCGTTCCCGCTCGTCGTGATCTCGTGGGCGCTGTCGGGCATGCTCGCCTACTGGCTCGGCGCCGCGGCAGGCCGGCCGCTCGCGCTGCGCCTGATGGGCGAGGAGCGGGTGACGCGCGCCGAGCACGCGATCGAGCGCGGCGGTGTGGTCGCGCTGCTGCTCGCCCGGCTCGTGCCGTTCGTGCCCTACAGCCTCGTCGGCTACGTGGCCGGCGCGGCGCGCGTCCCGCTGTGGCGGTTCGTGTGGACCGGCTTCGTCGGCATCCTCCCGATCACCGCGGCGGCCACGTACGTCGGCCACGCGCTGGCGGACCTGTCGGCCTCGGACCCGCTGCTGTGGGTCGCGCTCGGCGTGATCGCCGGGCTCGGGGCGCTGACCGTGCTCACGAGCCGGCGGCTGCGCGGAAACGCTTAGGCGAGCCGGATCACGATGCCGGTGATGCCGTTGAGCACGGCTGCGACGCCGGCCCGGACCGCCCGGCCGGCGCGCTCGTGGGTGAATGAGGCGGGGTTGTAGGCATCGGGCATGCCGAGTCCCTCGCCGCGGAACGAGGCGCCTGTCCAGTCCGCCGCGGTGACGTTGTTGGTCGGCTCGGCCAGCTCGGCCCCGATCACGAGAAACTGCTGGTCGAGGTGGCTGGCGGTCACCAGGGCCAGCGGGTCGACGAGCGTGTTCCCGGCGCAGACGATCAGGTCGGGCCTCAAGTCGATCGCCCTGCGGATGCTCGAGATGAACTGGCCGGGATGCGTGGCCGTGACCGTCTTGAGGCTCGCGTCCTCCTGCTCGGCCCACGACTTCACCGCTCCGGTCAGCGCCTTGGTCGGGGCGTCCTCGCCCGCGGTCAGGAGCACCACGCGGTAGCCCTTCGACGGGTGGACCCCATCCCAGGATCCGGGGCGGGGAGTGATCGTGGCCTCCGGGGCGGGCGGCGCGCTCGCGTCGATGAACCCGGAGCCGAGCGTGCCGATGGCGGTGGGCCTTGCGTGCGGCTCGGACCAGTCGTCGCCGGAACCGCAGCCGCCGATCAGCACGGCCGCCACGAGCAGGGCGCACGCGTGTCGAGGTCGAGATCGCATGGTCGGCACGGAGGGTGCCTTCTTCACACGGCCGGATCGTGGCTCGTTCACAAACAGTTCACCGCTCGCACACCCGCGCCAGGACACGATGCCCCGCCGGTCATGCACAGCCTTGCTCGAAATCGAAGCCGCGCCGGGGCGCTCGCGGTCGCCGTGGCGGCCGCGCTTCTGCTCGTGACCGCCGCGTCCGCGTTCGGCCATGGGTTCAGCTCGGTGGTGTACGTCGACGCGACGTCTCCCGAGCGCGGGCACGTCCGCACGGTGCTCGGGCTGGAGTACGACCTGCTCGTCGTCTCGGCCGCCGATGCCCAGCACGACGATCGGCTCTTCCGCGCGGGCACCGCCGCGTTCGAGGACGGCGACCCGGCCGAGCAGGCGGCCGCGCTCGCCGCCCACGCCGACACCGTCCTCAAGTACGTGACCAAGCGCTTTGGCGTCGCCGACGCAGGGCAGGCGTGCGCCGCCGCAAACCGCGGCATCAAGATCGAGCAGCGCGTGGGCGTTCCGTACGCGCTCCTGAACCTCGACTACCGGTGCTCGGGGACCGCCGAGGCGCACGTGCTGCGCAGCAATCTGTTCCCGGACACCGAGGGCTACGTGCGCGGCACCAAGACGATCGTGACCTACGACCTCGACCTGAGGTCCGGCAGCGCCAGCCTCGACGCGAAGCACCCGTCGTTCTCCACCGACCAGTCGCTGCTCGAGCGCTACACGGAGTTCTTCCGCCTCGGGGCCAACCACCTGCTCACCGGGCTGGACCACATCCTGTTCCTGCTCGCGCTGATCGCCGGGTCGCGGCGTCTGCGCGAGATCGTGCTGGCGGCGACGACGTTCACGCTCGCCCACTCGCTGACCTTCGTCCTGGCCGCGCTCGACCTCGTGCATGTTCCGGCGTGGTTCGTCGAGCCGGTCATCGCGCTCTCGATCGCGGTCGTCTCAGGCCTGTATCTGTGGCAGCTGTGGCGGCGCGGATCGCAGGCCGGCGACATCCAGGCGGTCGGTCACGGGCCGCTCGGCCTCGACCGAGCCGGGCAGACGCGGCTCGCGGTGGTCTTCTGCTTCGGCCTGATCCATGGGCTCGGATTCGCCGATGCGCTCGGGATCGATCAGGCGTTCTCCTGGAAGCTCCTCTCCTCGTTGCTCGTCTTCAACCTCGGCATCGAGGCCGTGCAGCTCGGGATCATCCTCGCCGTCTTCCCGGTGCTCGCCCTGCTGCGCCGGCGCGCACCGCTGGCCGGGCTCTCGGCGACCGGGGCGATCGCCGCGGGCGTGTGCGCGATGGGCCTGGTGTGGTTCGTCGAGCGAGTTTCCGCGTAGTCCCATCGGATCATCACGCAGCCTTCACATCCGGGTGCATCGGGGCCTGGAGACTTGCGCGCGGTCCATACGAATCGACGAAAGGGAAGGAACGTCGGTGAATCTCTCCAAGAGGACATTGAAGTCCTCCAACTCGGCACGCCCGCGGCGTGGTCGAGGCCCGGCGCTGACCGCGGGCTTGGCGGCTCTGGCCGCGTCGGCCGCGTTCGGCATCGGCTCGATCGCGATCGCCGGCGCGCAAGCTCCGGCGACCGTCTCCACCATCACCCTCGGCGTCGGCGCCAACGCGTCGCAGCGTGTCGTGTCCTGGTACACGTCGGCGAACACCGCGCAGTCGGTGCAGGTCGCGCCGACCTCCCAGCTCGTCAACGGCGAGTTCCCCGCGAGCGCCGTCACCTACCCGGCCACGGTCGTGGCGAACACCGTCAACGGCGGCTTCAACGGCCACGCCATCGTCGACGGTCTCCAGGAGAACACGGCGTACTCCTATCGCGTCGGCGCTGACGGCGGGTGGTCTTCGACGTACGCGTTCAAGACCCGGTCCTTCCAGGGCGACTTCGACTTCCTGTTCTTCGGCGACCCGCAGATCGGCTCGTCGGGAGATGTGCCTAAGGACGGCGCCGGCTGGGAGGACACTTTGAACGTGGCCCTGGCCGCGAACCCGGACACAGAGATGCTCGTGTCCGGCGGCGACCAGGTCGAGACCGCGAACACCGAGACGCAGTGGAACGCGTTCCTCGCGTCCGACAAGCTCCGCCAGTACCCGTGGGCCGCCCTCATCGGCAACCACGACGTCGGCGGCAAGGCGTACGACCAGCACTTCTGGACCCCGAACACGGACCGTTCCTCGCCGTTCTACAACGGCGACCCGAATAGCCGCTCTGGCGGGGACTACTGGTACGTCTACAAGGGCGTCCTGTTCATCCACATCAACAGCAACGCGTACGCGAGCGGCTCCGACGCCGCGCACGTCGGCTTCATCACCGATGTGGTCAACGCCCACGGCGCCGAGGCGAAGTTCACGGTGCTCGTCATGCACCACGCGATCTACTCGCCGGCCGCGCACGCGAACGACGGCGACAACAAGGTGCGCCGCGTGGACTTCCCGACCGCGCTCTCGAACGTGGGCGTGGATCTGGTGCTCGCGGGCCACGATCACAGCTACTCGCGCAGCTACGCGATCAAGAACGGCCAGAAGGCCAACGCGGCCGAGCAGCCCGGCGCCGCCACGGTCTCCAAGGGCCCGGGCGGCGTCATCTACGTGACGGCGAACTCCGCGTCGGGCTCGAAGTACTACGACCTGACGACCCCGGTCAACGGTCCAGACTTCGGCCCGGACCCGCTCGACCCCACCGGCAAGCGCCACTATGCGAACTCGGTCGAGAACCAGGAGCACGTCCGCACGTACGTCAAGGTCGGCGTGAAGAACGACCGGCTGGTCGTCGAGAACGTCCGTAGCGGCACCTGCGCCGCCCCGAACGCGGCGGTCGAGCGGGGCAACGTGCCGTGGTGCGGCCCGAACAGCGGCACCAGCCCGGCCCAGCCGGTCGGCTCGCTGGTCGACAAGGTCACGGTCTACAAGCTGGCCGCCCAGGCCGACAGCGGCGTCGGCGGGTCCGTCCCGGCGACGCTCGCGCTGACGCTGGGCTCGCCCGCGGCGTTCGGCGCGTTCACGCCGGGCATCGGCAAGGACTACAGCGCGCAGACGACCGCCAACGTGATCTCCACGGCGGGCGACGCGACGCTGAGCGTCGCGGACGCGGCGAGCACGGCGACCGGGCATCTGGTCAACGGCACGTTCTCGCTGCCGTCGGCGCTGCAGGCCAACGCGGGCGGCCCGTTCGCCGACGTCGGCGGCTCGGCCGCGCCGACGACGCTGAAGACGTGGTCGACCCCGACCTCCAACGAGGCGGTCACGGTCGCGTTCCAGCAGCACATCGGCGCCGGCGACGCGCTTCGCACCGGCACCTACGCGAAGACGCTGACGTTCACCCTGTCGTCGACGACTCCCTAGTGCAGTTGCGCCCGCCCAGCCGTCGCACCACCGTGGTCAGCGTCCTGCTGGCCGCGGCGGGGCTGGGCGGGTTGCTTGCCGGGCCTGCCGCGGCTGAAGACTGGAGCGTCATCGCGGCCGACAACCAGTTCGGGGCCGGCCGGCGCAGCTACGCCTACACCGTCAACCCGGGCGGGCGCGTCGAGGACGGCGTCGTCGTCGTCAACCACGGCGGCACGCCGCTGCACCTCGCGCTGCGTCCCGCCGACGGCTTCACGCTGAAGGACGCGAAGCCGGCCGGGGTGGGCGCATGGGTGCATCCGGACCGCGACGACGTGACGGTCGGGCCCGGAGCGTCGGTCGAGGTGCCGTTCACACTGACGCTTCCCCGCGACGCCGCGCCGGGTGACTACGCGGGCGGCATCGTCGCCTCGTTGACGCGGGACCGGCGGGTCGGGATCCCGATCCGCCTGCGCGTGGGGGGAGCGCTGAAGCCGAGCCTGTCGGTCGAGCGCGTGCGCGTGCACTACTCGGGTACGCCCAATCCGCTCGGGAAGGGCGACGCGACCGTCACCTACACGATCCACAACACCGGCAACGCCATCCTCACCGCCCGGCAGGCAGTCGCCCTCTCCGGTCCGTTCGGGCGCTGGGCCGTGAACGCCGGGAAGCTGCGCGACTCGCCCCCGTTGCTTCCAGGTGACACCTGGAAGGCATCGGCGCCGGTGCACGGGGCGACTCCCGCGCTCAGGCTGAAGGCGACCGTCACACTGGTCCCCTTGCTCACCGACGCGGCGGGCTCGACCGCCCCGCTCGCCGCCACCAAGGGTTCCGGGCACGGGTGGACGATCCCGTGGTCGCTGCTGTTGGTGATCGCCGTGCTGTGCGGCCTCGTCGTCGCGGCCCTGGCGCTCACGCCTCGCCGGCGGCTCGCACGCAAGTAGGTCATCCGTTCCCGCAGCCGAGGGCCTGCTTGTAGCTCTCCTGCACGGTCAGCGGCTTGCCGCCCGGCACGCCGCCGCCGTTGACCACGGCGTCGGCGTACTGCGCCTCGGCGTCGGTCATGTCCTGGATTGCCCGCTCGTCCGCGGGCAGTTCCATCAGAGGTCGCTCGCGCGGAGCTCGATCGGCGTGCCGTGCGGCGTGCGCTCGGCGGCCCGGCCCCAGGCGTCGGCGTAGCGGGAGAGCGTCTCGGCGTCGGTCAGCCGCTTCTCTGCCACGAGCCGCTCGAGCGCCGCGAGCCACTGGCGGTAGTAGCTCTCGTCCGGCGCGCGGGCGATCTCGGCGCCGAGCGCGTCCGCCCACTCGGCGGCCGTGAACACGCCACGCTCCTGGAGTGAGACGGCGAGCGCGAACGCCCCCGCCTCCCACGGCTCCGCGAAGACGGTCATGTGGGCTCCAGGTAGGGCTCCCACGCATCGACGGAGATCGAGGCGCGTGTGTCCTCGCCCCACAGCTCGCGCGAGCTGAACCGCACGGTGTACAGCCACTGCGGATCCTCGTCCCCCGTGACGGCGTGGACGTCCGGGTAGACGTGGCAGCCGTGCACGCGCTCGACGGTCCCGACGTGACCGCGGACGTAGCGCGGGAGCCGCGTGTGCGTGCGCGGGTGCGTGTTGCGCGCTCGCACCCGGTCGCCGGCCGCGAACCGCGCCGGCCGCACCGGCTCGCGCGACACGCCACCGCTGCCCATCAGCAGCGGCTCGACCTGCTCGGCGGCAAGGCGCCGGACCGCGCGCGCGGGAGTCAGCGGGCGACCGGCGGCGAGCTCCTCCTCGGTGAGCAGTCCGCGCTCCTCGAGCAGCCGCGCGAGCCCGGCCTCCCAGATCTCGTAGTACGTCCGCGACAGGTAGTCGACCGGCTCGCGGTCCTCGCGCGCGAAGCGCGACTGGTCGAGATTCCACTCGCCGGTCGCACCCATCGCGAGCGTCAGCGCGAACGCGCGCCGCTCCCACTCGGCATGGAACGCCGGCTCGCCGGCCTCGCGCTCGATCGGCCCGAAGCCCTGCGCGCCGCCCATGTCGTGCGCGCCGTTCACAAGACCGCCGTGCCGATCATGCTGTCGCGCGTCACCAGCGCCGCGAGGTCGGCCTCGCTCAGGCCCTCGCTGCCCGCCGGGCGCATCGGCACCACGAGGTAGCGGACCTCGGCGGTCGAGTCCCACACGCGGACCTCGGTGTCCTCGGCCAGCTCGACGCCGAACTCGCGCAGCACGCCGCGCGGATCGGCGACCGCGCGCGAGCGATAGGGCGCCGACTTGTACCAGACCGGCGGCAGCCCGAGCACCGGCCACGGGTAGCACGAGCAGAGCGTGCAGACGACCATGTTGTGCACGGCCGGCGTGTTCTCGAGCGCGACCATGTGCTCGCCCTGGCGGCCGGTGAAGCCGAGCGACGCGATCGCGGCGCTGCCGTCCTCGAGCAGCCAACCGCGGTACTCCGCGTCGACCCAGGCCTTCGCGACCACGCGCGCGCCGTTGCGCGGGCCGATCTTCGTCTCGTAGGTCTCGATCAGCGCGTCGAGCGCGGCCGGGTCGACGTAGCCCTTGTCGGTGAGGATCGTCTCGAGCGCCCGGACCCGCCGCTGGGTCTCGGACAGGTGCGAGCCATGATCGTGCCCCATGGCTCCTTCTTACCATGGTGGTCGATGCAGTACCGATCGCTGCGACTCGATGGAACGCCGCCGATGCGCAGCGAGCGGCACACGCCGCGCTTTCTCGACCTGCCGGAGCGCACGCTCAAGCCGCGGCGCGCGGGGATCACGCACGTCCTCGACCGCGGCCTGTCGCCGTTCGGCCTGGAGTCGCTGCTGATCACGGCCGGCGAGCACATCGACCTGATCAAGCTCGGCTGGGGCACGGCGTACGTGAGCGGCGCGGTCGCCGACAAGGTCGCGATCTGCCGGGACGCCGGGATCGCGCTGTGCCCCGGCGGGACGCTGCTGGAGGTCGTCGTCGCGCAGGGCAAGCTCGACGAGTACGTGGCCTGGCTGCACGACCTCGGGATCGACCACGTCGAGGTCTCCAACGGCTCGCTGCCGATGGCGCCGGAGCGCAAGGCCGAGCTGATCTCGCGGCTCGCCGGCGAGTTCACCGTGATCTCCGAGGTCGGCTCCAAGAGCGGCCAGTCCGTGGACGCGCCCGCGTGGTGCGACGAGATGCTGCGCGACCTCGCGGCCGGTGCTGCGCTGGTGATCGCCGAGGGGCGCGAGAGCGGGACCGTCGGTCTCTTCGACGCCGCCGGAGAGGTCCACAAGGGCCTGGTCGAAGCGATCCTGCGGGCGGTCGGGCGCGAGACGGTGATCTTCGAGGCGCCGCAGCGCGCGCAGCAGGCGTGGATGCTCCGGCACGTCGGGCCGAATGCGAACCTCGGCAACATCGGGGCCGAGGACGTGATCGCGCTGGAGACGCTCCGGCGCGGCCTTCGCTACGACACCCTCGACCTGCTGCCCCAGGGCTCATCCTCGCCGGTCTTCTGACCGATACAGCGGTCATGTCATCGACCGCACGCTTTGGCCGGGCCGACGCGACCGCCGCTGCACCGGTCGTCGTCGCGCGTCAGCCGATCCTCGATCGCAGCGAGAACGTCATCGGCTTCGAGCTCCTGTCCCCGTCCGCGCCGATCGCCGACCCGCGCGGCGCGACCGCGAGCGTGCTCGTCCAGTCGTTCGCCGACGTCGGCATCGACCGCCTGGTCGGCGCGCTGCCCGCCTACGTCGCCGTCACACGCGAGTTCCTGCTGGCCGTGCGCCCGATCCCGCTGACGCCGGAGAACGTCGTGCTGGAGATCGACGCCAGCGGCGGCGCCGACGACGTGCTCGTCGCGATCGTCCGCGACGCCGTCGCCGACGGCTTCCGCGTCGCGCTCGACGACTTCCGCCACTGCGCCGGGTCGGAGGCGCTGCTGGCGCTGTCGAACATCGTCATGCTCGACGTCGCCAAGCTCGACAGCGAGACGCTGACCGGGACGGTCGCCTCGCTGCGCGGGCACGGCGTCGCGCTGTTCGCCAAGCACGTCGAGACGCGCGCGCAGTACGACGACTGCCGCGCGCTGGGCTTCGACGGCTTCCAGGGCCGCTTCTTCGCCGAGCCGGCGCGGCTGATCGGGACCAGCGCGCCCACCTATCGCCTGCGCGCGCTGTCGATGCTCGCCGCCCGCGGCGACCTGAGCTCCTTCGAGTCGCTGGAGCGCGTGATCGTGGAGGACCCCGGCCTGGCGCACAAGCTCGTCCGGCTCGCCAACTCGGCGTTCTTCGGCACGCGCGCCCCGGTCGGCTCGATCCGTCAGGCGCTGATGATGATCGGCTCGGTCGCCGTGCGCCGCTGGGCGACGCTGCTCGTGCTGGCCGGCGTCACCGACCGCCCGAACCACCTGCTCGAGCTGGGTCTCACGCGCGCGCGGCTGTGCGAGCTGATCGCGATGCGCGACGGCGAGGCCGACGCCGAGCGCGCCTTCACCGTCGGCCTGTTCTCGGTCGTCGACGCGCTGCTCCGGGTTCCGATGCCGCAGCTGCTCGAGGAGCTGCCGTTCGACGACCGCGCGAAGTTCGCGCTGACCGAGCACGTCGGGCCCGAGGGCCGCATCCTCGGCGGCGTGCTGTCCTACGAGGCCGGCGACTTCGACGAGTGCAACCTGAGCAGCGTCGGCCTGATCGAGATCGCCCGCGCGTATCGCGAGGCGCTCGACTGGACGACCGACGCCGCCATGCAGCTTGCCTAAGCGACCTCGTTCAGCTTGCCGGTCTTGACGTCGTAGACGAACCCGCGCACGGAGTCCCGGTGCGGGATGAACGGAGACTGCTGGATGCGAGCGACCGATTGGCGGACGTCCTCGTCGAGGTCGTCGAACGACTCGGCGGCCCATTCCGGCTTGAGCCCGGTCTCCTTCTGGATCTGCGCCTTGAACTCATCGTCGTGGAACGTGAGCATCCCGCAGTCGGTGTGGTGGATGAGGATGATCTCCTCGGTCCCGAGCAGCCGCTGTGAGATCGCCAGCGAGCGGATCTCGTCGTCGGTCACCACGCCGCCTGCGTTGCGGATCACATGCGCGTCGCCGACCTCCAGCCCGAGGATGTCGTAGACCTTGATGCGCGCGTCCATGCAGGCGACGATCGCGAGCTTCTTCGCCGGCGGCAGCGGGAGATCGCCCTTGTCGAAGGACGCCACATAGGCCTCGTTGTTGGCCAGCAGATCGTCGGTGACCGACACGTCGTGCTCCTCTCGTGCAGGGGGAGCGCGAATACTACGAAGTGCGACTGGCTATTGGGCCATTGAGATGAGCGCGGACTCCGCGGCCTCGATGCGGGCGCGCTCGGAGGCGATCCGCCCGGTCGTCGCGGCGACGGACCGGCGGCACTCGTCGAGCATCGCCTGGAGCTGCTCGGGGACCGCGCCGCCGGTGACGGTGCGGGTCGCAATCGCGTCGCGGGCGTCCTCGACCGGCGGGTTGCCGGCGGCGACCGCGCGGGCGATCTCGCGATACGCGGTGCGGTAGTCGACGCCCTGCTCGAGGCTGAGCCGCTCCGCCGCGTCGGTGGCGAGCGCCTCGGCGGGCAACTCCGTGTCCGCGAACGCCAGCGAGCCCGCGGCGGCGGCCGCGAGGTCGAGCAGCCGGGTGGCGAGCTCGATCGAGCCGGCCACCTCGCCGTAGGCGTAGAGCAGGTTGTCGGTCCGGCCGGAGGGCGTGAGCTGGGTGGCGAGGACGCCCGTCGCGCGACCGAG
This sequence comes from uncultured Solirubrobacteraceae bacterium, assembly GCA_963837485.1. GTDB lineage: Bacteria > Actinomycetota > Thermoleophilia > Solirubrobacterales > Solirubrobacteraceae > Solirubrobacter. The sequence continues at coordinate 73,501 of CAWINP010000010.1, forward strand.
CAGCGTGCGCGCCCCGCCGCGGATCACCACGAGCGCGTACGGATTGCGCTTCTGCGGCATCAGCGCGCTGGCGCGGCACAGCTCGTCGCCGATCGTCATCAGGCCGAACTCGTCGCTGGAGAAGATCTCGACGTCGTCGGCGAACCGGCTCGCGTTGGTCGCGGCGGTCGCCGCGTGCCAGGTCGCGTCGGCGAACCCGTCGGCCTGCCACATCGCGTCGCGCGTGTGGGTGATCGGATCGCTGAAGCCGAGCAGCTCGGCGAGCCGCTCGCGGTCGAGCGGGAAGCGCGATCCGTTGACGCCACCGGCGCCCGCCGGGCTGCGGTTGACGTACGCGAAGTCCTGCATCACGCGGTCGAGGTCGCGCAGCGCCGGGTAGGCGAACGAGAGCAGCCAGTGGCCGGCGGTGGTCGGCTGCGCCGGCTGCAGGTACGTGTAGTCGGGCATCAGCGTGTCGCGCTCGGCGGCGGCCTTCTCGGTCAGCTCCCCGGCAAACCGCGCGACCGCCTGCGCGAGGTCGAGCAGGCGCGTGCGCAGCGCGATCCGGAACGCGATCCGGCCGGCCTCGCGCCGCGGGCGGCCGGCGTTCAGCCAGCCGGCAGCGTCCCCGATGCGCTGGTGCAACGCCCGCTCGCGGAGATTGGCGAGATCGCCGTGGCGGCGATCCACGTCGCCGACATCCACGTGTTGGAGCGCAGCCAGGAGCTGCCGCCGGTGGTCGTCGGGAATAGTCGCCAGCGCGACGACGTGTGCGATGTCGGCCAGCATCAGCCCGCGCTCGAGCAATGGCGCATCGGCGAGCTCCAGCTCATACCCGGCGGCGACGAGCTCGGGCGCGGGCCCGCGGCGGACGCGCGCGTCGGCGCCGAGGTACCCGGGAGGAGGCGCCGCGCCACCCTCGCCGCCGGCGGTCACGATTCGCCGCGCCCTCTCGCGAGCACCGCGTCCACCAACGCTCCGGCCGCCCCCAGCGCGTGCTCCGCGCGCAGCAGGGACGTCGCCTCCGGCAGCTCGCGTGCGATGTCGGGGTCCGCCGCGAGCGCGTCCGCGAACGCGACGCCCCGCTCCTGCCCGGCGAGCGCCGCGCGGTGCACGAGCTCGTGCGCGCGCTGCTTGCCGACGCGCTCGGCGAGGGCGAGCATGACCGGCTCGGCGAGCACGTAGCCGTCCTGCGCGTCGAGGTTCGCGCGCATCCGCTCCGCGTGCACCCGCAGCCCGGCGACGAGGTCCGCGCCGAGCGTCAACGACACCGCGGCGGCCGAGCACGCCTCGGGCAGGAACGCCCACTCGGTCTTCCATGCCGCGCCGTCGCGCTCGTGCTCGCCGACCAGCCCCTCGAGCGCCAACCCCGCGCCGGCGCGCACGACCCGCGCGAGCGTCCACAGGTGCTCGGAGCGCTCCGGGTTGATCTTCTGCGGCATCGTGATGCTGCCGACGACGCCCTCGGTCGGGGCCTCCGAGACCTCGCCGATCTCGGCGCGCTGGAGGTTGTAGACCTCGTTGCCGATCCGCGCGAGCGTTCCCGTCACCAGGGCGAGCAGCGTGGTCAGCTCGGCGATCCGGTCGCGCGCGGTCAGCCAGCTCGTGTCCGGCACGCCGAGGCCGAGGCGCGAGAGCAGCCGGCGCTGCAGCTCGGGCCCCCGCTCGCCGAACGCCGACAGCGTGCCGACCGCCCCGGCGAGCTGGCCGACCGCGAGCCGCGGCCGGGCCTCCTCGACGCGCTCGCGGTGGCGGGCGATCTCCGCCGCCCAGCCCGCCGCCTTGAAGCCGAACGTGATCGGCAGACCGGGCTGCCCGTGCGTGCGTCCGAGCATCACGGTGTCGCGATGCTCGCGCGCGAGGTCGAGCAGCGAGGCCTCGATCGTCGCCAGGTCGCGCCGCAGGATCTCCAGCATCTGGCGCATGACGAGGCCGAACCATGTGTCGGTGACGTCCTGGACGGTCACGCCGTAGTAGACCCACTCGCCGCCCTCGGGCCCGAGCGCGTCCTTGAGCACGCGGATCAGCCCGAGCGTCGAATGGCCGGTCGCACGCGTTTGCTCGCCGACCGCATGGAGGTCGGGCATCTTGAGCGCCGCGATCTGCCGCGCGGCCTCGGCCGGGATGATCCCGAGCGCCGCCTGCTCCTCGGCGAGCACGACGATGATCTGGAGCCAGATGCGCGTGCGGCCCTCGTCGGTGAACAGCGCCCGCGTCTCCGGCGTGCCCCACAGGTGGCCGTAGATGACGGAGTCCTTCATACAAGCTGGTGGATCGCGGAGCGGACCTCTTCCAGCGTCGCCCCCCACGGCACGACGAGCCGCTCGCCGTCGCGCTCGATCCCGCGCTCGTTCAGGCAGCACTTGATCAGCTCCGGGCCGTCGCCGGCGGGCGTCAGGCGTGGACAGAAGTCGATCCGCGCGCCCGGATCCTCGCCGTAGAACGCCTCGTGGATCTGGCGCGAGCGCTCGCAGCCCACGAGCGTCCACTCCGCGCGCGGCGGGCCGGCATCGAGGAAGTCGACCCGCGCGCCGTCGACCTCCAACCCGGAGCAGCGACACGGGAACAGGTAATGGCTCGCCCCGCGGGCGAGCTCGCGCATGTCGATCGCCTCGTAGGCGAGCTCGACCGGCGGGAGCTCCTCGTCGAAGTCGAGCACCGCCCGCGCCATCTCCAACAGCTTCGGCGGGAGCGGCGGGACGACCTCGACGACGCGGATGCGCTTCGGCGCCGGCGCGACGATGAAGTTCACGTGCTGAAAGCGGCCCTGGACGACCGTGATGCGAGCGTCGCCCGCGACCCGCGCGAGCTGGCTCGCGTTGCCGGTGTCGATCGACTCGTCCTCCACGAACGCGATCTCGTCGGGCGACGCGAGGATCCGCGCGTCGCGCACGCCGACGAGGATCCCGTCGCCGTCCTCACGCTCGACCTGCACGAGCGCGCGCTCGTCGCCGCGCGTGGCCACGATGAACTCGGTCCGCCGGTACACGCGGCGCGCACGCACGTGCGCGAGCAGCGCGGCCTCCTCGAGCGAGTCCACGTCCTGCACGCTCACGCCCCGGTAGGGGCGGGCGATGAAGTTCGGTCCGATCTCGTTCACGTTGCGCTCGCGACGCCCCAGAGGATTGCAGCGCCCGAGCTCGCGCCCCAGCGCGACAGCGCCCGGACGCGGCGCGGCGCGGCCTGGTCGTCGCCGGCGCGGATCGCGGCGACGGCGCGCGCGACAAGCTCGGGCAGCTCGCCGCGCTCGGCGCAGCGCAGGTAGGCGAGGCCGAGCGGCGACGCGCGACCCGCGGCCAGCGGCGACAGCGACTCGCCGCGCCAGGCGGCGTACCCCGCGAGCACGTCGTCGCCGGCCGGCGTCAGGCCCTCGCCGCGGCCGGCCAGCTCGGACACCGCGCGCTCGACGTCGCCCGCACGCAGCGCGGCGAGCGGGAGCCGCGGGGCGGGGACGACTTCGAGGGCGGCGAGCAGGGCGCGGCGCCAGCCCGGCAGCAGCGGCCCGAACGGCGGGACTGGCGACGCCGCCGGCGGCACGATGGCGTGCGCGCCGACGTGCAACGCGCCGTCGAACCAGGCGGACGCGCCGGGGCGCAGCTCGCCGAGCGCGGCGACGAGCAGGGTCAGGGGCCCGCGCGGCGCACGCGGCCCGGCCAGGTGGACGAAGTCGTCGCCGAAGCGCAGGTATGCGCCGGAGCCGGTGGCGAACTCGACGCGGCCGACGCGGGGCGCCGCCCCGTCGCCAGCCAACGCGCGGATCGCTCCCGGCGCGGCCCACAGCGTGCGTGCGGCAACCGCCTGCTCACGCATACGAATCGGCGAGCGCGGTAAGCGCCGCTCGGAACGGCTCGACGGGCTGGTGCGCGACGCCCGCGCCGATCTGCCCGACGCCGGCCCTCGCGTGCAGGACGCCGGTGGTGATCTGCGGCGTGACCTCGAGCTCGACGACCAGGCGCGCGTCGATCCCCACCGGCGTGCCGGCGTGGTCGCGCGCGGTGATGGTGAAGCGCGACGACCGCGAGGCGCAGATCTGGGCCATCAGCTCCGTGCGCCGCCCGGCGGCCGCCGCGTCGCCGCCGAAGAACGCCGCGACCGCGGGCGCCGCCGCCAGCGCCATCCCGCCGAGCCCGACGCACTCGATCACCGCCGAGTCGCCGATGTCACGCGCGGCGTCGTCTGCCGTGAAGCCCTCGCGCAGCAGCACGTCGCCGACCGGCGCCGCCTCGGCCACGAACCAGCGCCCGGGCATGCCCGCGAGCTGGACTCCGACGTCGGTCCCGTTGCGCGAGATCAGCGACACCACGCTCGAACCCTCGCACGAAGCGCAGGCCAGCGACGCGCACCTGGCCGCCGCCATCGTGAGGTTCAGATAGAAGTGATGGTTGCCGGCGACGAAGCGGGCCGCCTGTTCGCCGCCGAGCGCCGCGAACCCGGGCGCGAGGTCGCGCAGCAGCAGGTTCCCCGTCGCCTGGCTGCGCATGTGCAGCTCGTCGCCCATGTTCAGTCCCTGGGCCGCGAGGTCGAAGACGTCGATCGGCCCGCGCCGGTCCAGCAGCGCGGCGAGCCTTGGCCCGAGCTCATCGCGGAAGAACGCCAGCCGCGCGAGGGCGACCTCGTCGCCGACGCCGAACCACAGCGTCCGGCCGGGGCCCTCGTTGAGCGTCGAGAACGCGCGCCGACTGCGGTCCTCGACGACCCACACCGGCATCGACGGCGAGCAGACGCCGGTCATCGGGCCCACGTGGTCGTGGTCGTTGCCCGGCTCCAGCGCGATCTCGCCGCTCGCGATCCGCCGCGCCGCGTCCTCGCGGTCGGAGGCCCAGCCCTCGAACACCGCGGCGGCGGTGAGCGCGCGCCGCTGTGGGTCGCACACGCGCTCCCACGCGATCGGGGGGCCGGAGTGCAGCAGGAGCCCGTCGCGCAGGCCCGGCACGACCGAGCCCGCCGGCTCCACCGTGACCGCCAGCGGCACCGCGCTCTCGATCGCTTCGACCGCGCGTGCGTTCGCCTCCGCGATCGCGTCGCCGTGGCGGCCCCACAGCGGCGTCAGCAGCGCCACCGCCGACGCGTCGCCGCCGGCCGGCGGGCGCCAGTCGACCTCGGTCACCGGGACGCCCTGGGCGCGCAGCGCGTCGGCGAACGTCGAGAGCCCGAGGTTGACCGCCTCGACGCTGCGCAGGACGTTCACGCTTGAATCTCCTGGATGCCCGATCTCGTCGCCGCCGTCCGTTCCGCGCCGGGGCTGCTCGGCAAGCGCGACCTCAAGCTCATCCGCGAGTTCGCTCCGGACGGCGACGACGCCGCGCTGATCCCGCACGCCGACGGCTTCCTGGTCCTCTGCGGCGAGGCGATGTCGCCGCCGTTCGTCAAGGCGGATCCGTTCGGCGCCGGCGCCGCCGCGGTGGTCACCAATGTCTCCGACGTGCGCGCGATGGGCGGCCGCCCGCTCGCGCTCGTCGACATGCTCGTCAGCCCCGACCACGAGCACGCGAACACCGTCCTGGACGGCATCCGGTGGGCGGCGGACAAGCTCGGCGTCGAGGTCGTCGGCGGGCACCTGACGATCGGCCACGAGCCGGCGCTGTCGGCCTCCTGCACCGGCTTCACCACGGCGCCGCTGCGAGCGAGCGCGGCAAAGCCCGGCGATGCGCTCGTCGCCGCGTTCGCGACCGAGGGCCGCTGGATGAGCGAGACGCAGCCGTTCTGGACCTCGCTGCACGACCGCGATCCGGCCATGCTGCGCACCGACGGCGACGCGCTCGTGGAGATCGCCGAGCGCGGCCTCGCGCACGCGGCACGGGACGTCTCGATGCCCGGCATCGCCGGCTCGCTGCTGCAGATGATCGAGGGTGCGGGCTGCGGCGCGGACCTGCGCACCGACGCGGTCCCGCGGCCCGACGGCGCGCCGCTCGAGCGCTGGCTGCTGACGTTCCCGAGCTTCGGCTTCCTGCTCGCCACCGCGCAGCCCGAGGCGACCTGCGCGGTGTTCGCCGAGCACGGGCTCGCGGCGGCGGAGTGCGGGCGCTTCGACGCCACCCGGACGCTCAAGCTGGACGGGCGCACGGCCTGGGACCTCAACGAGACGCCGCTGACAGGGCTATCGCCATCGGCTGATGCATGACGCCGTGGTAGGGCGCGGCGTCGCCGTCGCGCTCCCAGCCGAGCCGCTCGAAGAAACGCACGTTGGCGACCTGCACCTGCGCGATCATCCGCTCGCCGCCGCGGGCGCCGGCGGTCGCGACGGCGAACCGCACGAGCCGCTCGCCGAGCTGGTGCGTTCGGGCACTCGGCAGCACCGCGAGCCGGTCGCCCTTCCATAGCCGCGCGTCGAGCGGGTACAGCCGCACCGCGCCGGCGATCTCGCCGCCGGCCTCCGCCACCACGTGCACGGTGCCGGGCGCCGCGTCGAGCGCGTCGCGGTCGTCCTCGAAGAGCGCCTGCCGCTCCACGAAGATCGCCCGCCGCACGGCGAAGTGCGCGGCGAGCTCGGCCTCGCCCGACGCGACGCGCGGGCTAGCGACGCGCGCCGGCGAGAACGTCGTGGACATCGTCGCCCTCTTCACGGCGCAGCACGCGCTCCCACGCCGACAGCCCCGAGCACGCCTGGCAGCGCGCGCAGCCGGCCTTCGCGTCGAGATGGTCGAAGCCGGCATCGGCCAGCATCGCCGAGACCTCCGCATAGATCGCCGCGACGTAGTCGGGCGGGGGAGGCGGCACGTCGGCCATCAGCGTGCCCGGCACCGGTCGCAGCGGCACGACGAACGGGTACACGCCCATCGCGATCGCGCGCCGGCAGCCCTCGACGATCAGCTCCGGCCGCTCGCCCATCCCGAGCAGCACGTATGTCGTCACCGACCCGCGCCCGAACACGTCGACGGCGGCCTCCCACGTGCGGAAGTAGCCCTCGATCCCGCACTGCGCCTTGCCCGGGGCGACCCGGGCCAGCACGTCGGGATCGAACGTCTCGGAGTGGATGCCGACCGCGTCGACGCCGGCGCGGCGCACCTCGTCCAGCACACGCAGGTCGTCCGGCGGCTCGAACTGGACCTGGATCGGCATGCCGCTGGCCTCTTTGATCGCGGCCGCGCAGCGCGAGATGTAGATCGCGCCGCGGTCGCGCCGGTTCAGCGAGCCGGTGGTCAGGGTGACGTCCACGGCGTGGTCGTGGTCGCGCGCCGCGGTGCACACCTCGGCGAGCATCGCCGGCGTCTTCACCGGCACCGTCTGCTCGCCGCGCGTGAGCTCGATCCCGCAGAAGCCGCACTGCTCGGGCGTGTCCCAGTAGATGCACTTCTGGACGACCGTCGAGGCGATCGAGTCCAGGTGCAGCAGCGCGATCTTCCAGTACGGGATCCCGTCCGCGGTCGCCATGTCGTAGATCTTCGGGCGCGGTGGCAGCGTCACCGGCCCGACGACCGCGTCGTCCCGGTACAGCGTCGCCCGGCGCCCGGACATGCGCACCGTGTACGGCGAGGCGTCGACGAACGCGGCGTGCGACGGCACCGTCAGCGGCAGCCCGCGCACCCACAGGAACATCGCGTCCGACGGCCCGGCGCCGCCGCGGCGGTCCGGCAGTGTGCCGGCCGTCTCGTCCACGACGCGCACGCCGAGCGACTGCAGCTCGACGAGCAGCTGCCGGTCGTCCAAGGAGAGCTGCTCAGGCATGCGTCCCGAACGCCTCCTCGTAGTTGCGCCAGAACACCCGGTCCTTGAGCTCTTGCGAGATGTCGCGCACGCCGTTGAGCTTCCAGTACTCGCTGTCGAAGTCCGACCACGGCTCGTCGGAGCCGAAGAACACGCGGTCGCCGCCGACGCCCTGCTTCTCGATCTCGGTCAGCAGCCAGCGCGCGCCGAACCCGACCGCCCACGAGGTGTCGGTGTAGACCTTGTAGCCGTCCCGCACCCACTGCAGGAACTTCGGCACGAGCTTGATGTGCCCGGACACCCCGCCGCCGAAGTGCACCAGGTAGATCTTGCAGCGCTTGCCGTACTTCTCGACGAGCGGGATGAAGTTGTTGATGTCCGAGTTCCCGCCCGGCGACGTGTGGAAGTGGAACATCAGGTCGTGCTCCTCGCAGACCTTCATGCACTCGTCGGCGATCGCGAGCGTCTCCTCGTCCCACGTGCCCGGGTCGGGGTTGCCGCCGAGCAGGAACGTGGTCTTCAGCGCGACCACGCGCGACTCGGAGGCGAGCTTGAGCGCCTTGCGCGTGAGCTCGGCGTTGCGCGGCAGGAACGACACCCAGATCGCGGCGAGGATGCGGTCCGAGGACGTCGCCGCCTCCATCACGACGTCATTGAGATCGAACGACAGCTCGTGCACCGGCACGCCGTAGTTGGACATGGTCAGCGCGCGCTCGATCTTGAAGTAGTCCATGTGCCTGGAGATGAACTGCTTCGTGTCCTTGTAGTCGTAGACCGTCGGCTTCACAGGGTGCTCGAGGTCGTAGAACTTCCACGGCGGGATCTCGCCGATGTGGCAGTGCGCGTCGATGATCTTCTTGGGGTGCGTGGCCACGGTCAGCTCCTCCCGAAACGGGACCGCGCGTGCTCGATGCGCGCCTCCCATTCCTCGCGGGTGTCGAAGGTCTGCTGGGGCATCGCCGGCGGCTTGTCGAGCAGCCAGGTGCCGTCGCGCGGGTCCAGCTGGACGACCTCCAGGGTGAACTTCGGGCGCGTCGCGTCGAGCGGCAGCTCGGACGCGTAGTGCAGCGCGCGCCCGCTCGACACGTGCATGTCGAGCGTGTGCGAGCCGAGCGGCGTGAAGTCGTCGAAGAGGACGACCCACTCGGCCCGTGTGACGCGGGCGCGCTCGAGCCGCTCGGCGGCGAGCGCCTTGCCCTGCTCGCGCGTGATCTCGCGGTGGCGGTGACAGAACGCGGCGTCGCGGATCGACGCCTGGTCCATCAGCGCGAGCATGGGCGGGGCGGACCGCGAGACGACCGCGCGTACGAGGTCGCGGCGCTCGCTCCAGGCGACCACCAGGTCGTCCTCGGTGCCCACGTCGCGAAGCTCCTCGGCGACCGCGCGGACCACGCCGATGTACTGCTGGTAGAGCTCGGCGTTGACCATCACGGACGGGTACACGCGCGCCTCCGCGCGCCGCCAGGCGGCGATCGCGTCCTCGCGGTCCAGCACCGTCATCGGCTCAGACGGTCCAGGTGTTCAGCTGGAACGCCCGGTCGCGCCACGCGGTCAGCGCCGAGTCGAGCACGTCGAGCGGGTGGAACGGCTTGACGCCCTCCATCAGCAGATTCTCGGGGAAGCCGTAGAGCGCGCCCGACGCGAACCGGCACGCGTACACGGTGCCGCCCTCGTCGAGGAACGTGCGCAGCTGGTTGTTGATGGCCATGTGGCCGGGGAACGCCTCGTCACCGACCTTCGGGAAGCCGCGGGAGCCGGACGCCATGAGGACCCCGGGCCCGTAGAGCACCAGGTGCGTCTTGAAGCCCTTGCGCAGGACGCGCGTGGTCGTCAGCAGGTTGACCAAGCCGACGGAGCCCTCGTAGGGCACCGTGTGCATGAACGTGTACGCGCTCTCGCCCGGCTCGGCCTTCACATCGGGGAACACCTTCTCCGCCGTATCGAAGAGCTCCGTGCCCTTCTCCGGAAGCTGGATGGTGTCGGACTTCGCCACGACCTCCCCCTTCACTCGCCATTCGACCGCATATCGGATCGTGGACGAAGCGTATACCATAGGAAACGTGATGCACACGCAGACGTCCGCGATGCTGCCAGACATCGAGCGCACCGTCTCGGCCCTCGGGGCCAAGGTGGCTGCCGCGCGGGCCGAACGCGGCTGGTCGCTCGCCCAGCTCGCGCAGCGCGCCGGCATCTCCGCGGCGGCCGTCCACAAGATCGAGAAGAGCGGCATGACGCCGACGATCGCGAGCCTGATGAAGATCGCCGCGGCGCTCGGCAAGAGCGTGTCGTTCTTCGTCGATGAGCCGTCGAACCCTGATGTCAACGTGGTTCGCGCCGACGAGCGGGCCCAGGTCTACACGTCCAAGCAGGGTCTGGACCTGCGCAACATCTCGGGGCGTTACGGGCCGTTCAACATCGCCGGCGCCGAGGCGGTGGCCGCGCCGCTGGCGAACTCCGGGCCGACGCCGATGAACCATCCCGGCGAAGAGCTGGTGATCGTGACCGACGGCGAGCTGGTGTTCACGATCGACGGCGCCAAGCATTCGGTGCGCGCCGGCGACTCCATTCACTTTCGGACACAGCTCCCGCACTCGTGGGCGAATCCCAACGAAACGCCGGCACGGGCGATCTGGCTCGTGGTGCGGTCTTCGTGACATGCGCATCGTCGTCGCGGTCGGGGGCAACGCGCTCATCCGTGCCGGGCAGCAGGGGACGTGGGACGAGCAGCTCGCGAACGTGCGCGAGATCGTCTCGGCGGTGCTCGACCTGCGCGGGCTCGGCCACGACGTCGTGCTCACGCACGGCAACGGCCCGCACGTAGGCGCGCTGCTGCTGCAGAACATGCTCGGCGAGGCGGAGGCGGCGCCGCTGCCGCTCGACGCGCTGATCGCGATGACCCAGGGCTGGATCGGCTACCTGCTCGAAAGCAGCTTCGCCGAGCTCGATCCCGCCGTCCCGATCGCCGTGCTGCTGACGCGAGTGATGGTCGACCTCCAGGACGCGGCGTTCGGCGCCCCCGACAAGCCGGTCGGCCCGTTCTATGACGAGGCCGAGGCACGCCGGCGGGCCGAGGAGCTGGGCTGGGACGTGGCGTCCGACGCCGGCCGCGGCTGGCGGCGCGTGGTCCCGTCGCCGCATCCCCTGGAGGTGCTGGGCGAGAACCACGTGCGCGCGCTGCTCGACCAGGGCGCGGTGGTGATCGCGTGCGGAGGCGGCGGGATCCCGGTCGCCGAGCGGGGCTCCGAGGTGGTCGGCGTCGCCGGTGTGATCGACAAGGACCGGTGCTCGGCACGCCTGGCCGCCGACATCGGGGCCGACGTGCTGGTGCTGCTCACCGGCGTCCCGCGCGTCGCGCTCGACTACGGCACGCGCTGGGAGCGCGAGCTGTCGGCGCTGACCGTCGAGGACGCGATGCGCGGGCTCGCCGAGGGCGACTTCCCGGCCGGCAGCATGGGGCCGAAGATCGAGTCGGCCGAGCGCTTCGTCACCGAGTCCGGCGGCCGCGCGCTGATCACCTCCGCCGACCACCTGGTCGCGGCGATCGGCGGCCACGACGGGACCTGGATCGTCCCGGAGGGGGTCCGCGTATGAGTTGGGAGGTGCGCGTCATCCGCAACCGCTACGTCGACAGCGTGCGGCTGATGCAGGTGGCGCAGGTCGTGCGCGGGCACGACGGCGTGGAGCGCGCCGAGGTGGCGATGGGCACGGCAGCGAACCTGGCGGCGCTCGGCGTGTCGTGCGACGCCACGCCCACCGACGTGGTGATCGCCGTGCAGGGCGGCGGGGAAGGCGCGCTGGACGCCGCGGTGGCGGAGCTCGCGGCGCCGCCGGCCTCCGATGGCGCCGCGGTGGCCGATCCGCCGCGTTCGCTGTTGTCCGCACGCGGGAACGTGGCGCTGATCTCGCTGCCCGGCGAGTACGCGGTCCTGGAGGCGCACCGGGCGCTGACCGCGGGGATGCACGTGTTCCTGTTCAGCGATCACGTGAGCGCGGCCGACGAGATCGAGCTCAAGCGCCGCGCCGTAGATCGCGGGCTGCTCGTCATGGGCCCGGGCTGCGGAACCGCGATGCTCGGCGACGCCGGGCTCGGCTTCGCGAACGTGGTGCGCTCGGGCTCGGTCGGGATCGTCGCGGCCGCCGGGACGGGCGCGCAGGAGGCGGCGGTCCTGCTCGACGGCGCGGGCGCGGGCGTGTCGCAGATCATCGGCGTCGGCGGCCGCGACCTGTCGGCCGCGGTCGGCGGGATCATGTTCGGCGAGGCGATGCGGATGCTCGCGGCCGACGACGCGACGGAGACGCTGCTGCTGGTGTCCAAGCCGCCGGCGCGCTCGGCGGTGGAGGCGCTCGGCGAGATCGACGTCGGCGGCAAGCGCGTGGTCGCCGCGTTCGTCGGCTGGGACGGGGCGGCGGCGCCGTTCGAGATCCACTCGACGCTGGACGCCGGCGCGTTCGCGGCGGCGCGCGTCGAGGCGCCCGGCTTCGACGCCGACGTGCGCGGCGAGGGCCGGCTGCTCGGGCTCTTCTCCGGCGGGTCGCTCGCGCACGAGGCGGTGACGGTGCTCTCGCCGCTGCTGGGCGGCGAGATCGGCGGCAACGCCGGCGACGGCAGCGATGACGGCCATGTCGTCTACGACCTCGGCGAGGAGGAGTACACGCAGGGGCGGCCGCATCCGATGGTCGACCTCGAGGTCCGCCGGCGCATGCTCGAAGAGGCCGGCGACGACGTCGGCTGCGTGCTGCTCGACGTGGTGATCGGGCACGGCTCGCACGCCGACCCGGCGGGCGGCCTGGCGCCGGCGCTGGAGCGGCTGGCGCGCGACCGGCCGGTGATCGCGCACGTGTGCGGCACACCCGCCGACCCGCAGGACTCGCGCCGCCAGGAGGCGACGCTGCGCGAGGCCGGCGTGATCGTGGCGCCGACGAACGCGAGCGCCGCCCGGCTCGCGGGGAGGGCGCTCGCGTGAGGATCGCGATGCTCACGTACTCGGTGAAGCCGCGCGGCGGCGTCGTGCACGCGCTCGAGGTCTCCGAGGCGCTCGTGCGGCGCGGGCACGACGTCGAGCTGTTCGCGCTCGCCCGCGAGGACGAGACGCTCTACCGGCCCACGCGCGTGCCGCTCAACCTCGTCCGCCACAGTCCCGTCGACGCGCCGTTCGACGAGCGCATCCTGGCGATGCTCGAGACCTACACGCAGGGTCTCGACCTCGACGGCTTCGACATCGTGCACTCGCAGGACTGCCTGTCCGCGAACGCCGCGCTCGCCCTGCGCGACGCCGGCGCGATCGACCACGTGATCCGCACCGTTCACCACGTCGACGACTTCACGTCGCCGTCGCTGATCGAGTGCCAGGACCGCTCGATCCTCGCGCCCGACCACCTGCTGTGCGTGTCGCCGCCGTGGATCGAACGGCTGCGGCGCGACTACGGCGTGGATGCCGGCCTGGTCTCCAACGGCGTCGACCCGCGCCGGTTCCGGCCTCCGCGGGACCGCGCCGAGCGCGAGAGCGCACGCCGCCAGGCCGGCTTCGGAAACCGCTTCGCGGTGCTGACCGTCGGCGGGATCGAGCCGCGCAAGGGCTCGCTCACGCTGCTGGAGGGCTTCGCGCGGTTGCGCGAGCGCGTCCCGAATGCACTGCTGGTGATCGCCGGAGGCACGACGCTGTTCGACTACCGCCACGAGCTGGAGCGCTTTGCCGAGCGGGCGGATCAGCTGGGCGTGACCGAGCACGTGTGGCGGCTCGGCGCGCTGGAGGCCGAGACGCTCGAGCGGCTGTTCCGCGCCGCCGACGCGTTCGCGTTCCCGTCGGTCAAGGAGGGGTTCGGACTCGCGGCGCTGGAGGCGCTCGCCGCCGAGCTGCCGCTCGTCGTGTCCGACCTCGACGTGTTCCCCGTCGTCGACGGCGAGAGCGCGCTGATCGCGCCGGTCGGCGACGCGCCCGCGCTGGCCGAGGCGCTGACCCGGATCGCGCACGAGAAGCCGTTGCGCCGCCGCCTACGCGCAGGCGGCCGGGCAGTCGTGGCGCGGCATACCTGGGAGGCGTCGGCGCTCGCCCACGAGCGCGCGTACGAGCGGGCGGCGGTGCCCCGGTGAAGGTGACCGCGACCTACCACGGCGGGTACGCCGCGAGCGTGACCGCCCGCGGCCACACCGTCGCCGTCGACGAGCCGCCGGAGTCCGGCGGCGAGGACACCGGCTTCATGCCCACCGAGCTCCTCTTCGCGGGGCTCGCGAGCTGCTTCGCGCTCGCGCTCGGCCACTGCGCCCGCAAGCGTGGGATGGAGCTGCCCGGCCTGCGCGTCGAGGTCACCGCCGAGCGCCCCGGGCGCGAGCTGCGCTACGACAGCGTGGTGGTGTCGGCTTCCGCCGACGTCCCCGCCGAGGACCTGGCGCAGCTGGTCGAGAAGGCCGAGCGTTTCTGCTGGGTGTCGAACACGTTCGCCACCCCGCCCGAGATCGAGTATCGAGCCACCACGGAGGTCACATGACCGAGCGTCTGATCGTGATCGGCGGCGGAGGCGCCGGAACCGCCGCCGCCACCATCGCCAAGCGCCTGAATCCGGACATGACGGTGACGCTGTTCACCGAGTTCCCCGACATCGCGTACTCGCCGTGCGGGATCCCGTTCGTGCACGGGCGCGAGATCGACAAGTTCGAGTCGCTGTTCCTCTCCACGGTCGAGCGCTACGTCGAGGACGGGCTCGACATGCGGATGGAGACGACGGTCACCGACGTCGACCTCGATCGCGGGACGGTGACCGCGCGCAACACGCACGAGGGGTTCGACAAGCTGATCGTGTGCACCGGGTTCGTGTGGGAGAAGCCCGACGTGCCCGGCGCCAACCTGCCCGGGCTGCACTACGTCAAGGACATCCGGGCGGCGATGGAGTTCGACAAGCAGCTCGATGACATGAAGCGCGTCGTGGTGATCGGCGCGGGCCCGCTGGGCGTGGAAATGGCCGGCAACCTGGGGCATCGCGGGCTGGCCGTGGACTTCGTCGACGAGGGACCGTGGGTGCTCAGCGAGGTGCTCGATCCCGACGTGGCCGAGCCGGTGCACGAGTCGCTGGAGAAGCGCGGCGTGACGTTGCGTATGGGCACGCATGTCGAGGGCTTCGTCGGCGAGGATCGCGTGCGCGCGGTCGCGACGTCCGCCGGCGAGCTGGAGTGCGATGCCGTGATCGTGTGCCTGCACAAGCAGCCGGCCGCCGCGCTCGGCGCGGCGGCGGGGCTGGAGCTCGGCACGACCGGCGGCATCAAGGTCGACGAGCGGATGCACACGTCGCGCGCGAACGTGTGGGCGGCCGGCGACGTGGTCGAGGTCCCGCACGGGCTGTCGATGCTCCCGATCCGCGGGCTCACGGGGTCGCACGCCTACGCGCAGGGCCGCACCGCGGCATTCAACGCGGCGGGTCGCGACCTCGTCTACGACCCGGTGTGGGTGCCGTGGGGGATGGTGGCCGGCGACTACGTGATCGGCGGCTTCTCGATCGGCGAGACGCTGGCGACGGCGATGGGCGTGCCGTACCTCGTCGCCAAGGGCGTGGGAGTCTCGCGGGCCCGGTACTACCCGGGCGCCACGCGCACGCACGTGAAGCTGCTCGCCGAGCCGGGCTCGCTGAAGATCATCGGCGCCCAGATCCACGGCGGCGAGGGCGTCAAGGAGCGCTCGGACTTCCTCGCCTTCGCGGCCAAGCGCGGCGCGACCTTGGAGGACCTGGCGTGGATGGAGAACATCTACTCGCCGCCGATCGGCGCGCTCTTCGAGCCGATCGCGATCGCCGCCCAGAACGGCCTCGCCTCGCTGCGCGACGCGGCCAAGAAGAAGGAGCCGGTCCCCGCATGAGCGAGTTCCAGCGCCGCCTGCGCGAGCGGTCCGAGCACTATCTGCTGCTCGACGCCGCCGAGCGCCTGGGCCGCGGCGCGCCCTCGACGGTCAAGCCGTACCGTCGCGCCGAGGGCCGCTTCTGGCGCCTGTTCTTCGTCCCGCTCTACCGGCGCGTCCCGTGGGCGGTCAAGCGGCGCGCGATGCACACGCTGAGGATGACCGCGTCCGGCTGGACGCCGCCGCCGCGCGAGCCCGGGCAGCCGTGGAGGCCGCCGAAGCGGTAGGCGCGCCCTCGCCGTGTTGACAGTGGCGAACGAATGGATACATCATTCGCCATGAGGGCCCGTGCTCCGCGCGTGCCGGTCGCATGAAGCCCGCGCTCATCAGACGCCACACCGACAGCGCGCCTGCCGGGCTGCTCACCGAGTGGCTCGACGAGCGCGGCATGCCGTACGAGATCAGCGATTCGTGGCGGCTCAACGGCCTGCCCGATCCGCGCGACTACGGGTTCGTCGCCTCGCTCGGCTCCAGGCACAACCCGCGCGACACGGACGAGCCCGCGGTCGCGGCGGAGCTTCGGCTGCTGCGCGACGCCGTCGAGCACGACGTCCCCGTGCTCGGCCTGTGCTTCGGCGGCCAGGCGCTGGCCGCGGTCCTCGGCGCAGAGATCATCCGCACCGAGCGGCCGGAGCTCGGCTGGACGACGATCGAGTCCGACGAGCCCGACCTCGTTCCGGCCGGACCGTGGCTGGAATGGCACTTCGACCGCTTCACCACGCCCCCCGGCGCGACCGAGATCGCCCGCAACGCGCACTCCGCGCAGGCCTTCGTCCAGGGCCCGCACCTCGGCGTGCAGTTTCACCCCGAGAGCACGGTCGAGATCGTGGCCGGCTGGGCGCGCAACGACGCGTCGCGGCTGCACGAGCTCGGCATCCACGACGGTGAGACGCGTCTCGCAGTCCCCGAGCACAGAGTGCGCGCCGCGCGCGCCGCCGCGTTCCGGCTGTTCGACGCGTTCGTCGGACGATCGCGCCGCACCCTCATTCCCTGAGCTCGGGGAAGTCGCGGTCGCTCCACTCGCCCGGCACCGCGGCCTCGGGGTCGACGTCGCGCTTGTCGTGCTCGGCCTCGCGCAGCTCGACGCGCCGGATCTTGCCCGAGATCGTCTTCGGCAGCTCGCCGAACTCGAGCCGGCGGACGCGCTTGAAGGGCGCGAGGTTCTCGCGCGCGTGGCGGAGGATCGAGAGCGCGGTGTCTCGGTCGGGCTCCCACCCCGCGGCCAGCACGACGTAGGCCTTCGGGACCGCGTGGCGCAGCGGATCGGGCGACGGGACGACCGCGGCCTCGGCGACCGCCTCGTGCTCGATCAGCACGCTCTCGAGCTCGAACGGCGAGATGCGGTAATCCGACGCCTTGAAGACGTCGTCGGTGCGTCCAACGTAGGTGATGTAGCCGTCGGCGTCGCACGTGGCGACGTCGCCGGTGTGGTAGTAGCCGTCGTGCATCGCGAAGGCGGTCCGCTCCGGGTCGTCGCGGTAGCCGACCATCAGGCCGACCGGCCGCTGCGAGAGGTCGATGCAGATCTCGCCCTCCTCGGCCGGCTCCCCGGTCAGTGGGTCGATCAGCGCGATGTCGTAGCCCGGGAGCGGCCGTCCCATCGAGCCCGGCTTGAGCAGCTGGCCCGGCGTGTTGCCGATCTGCAGCGTCGTCTCGGTCTGCCCGTAGCCGTCGCGCAGCGTCAGCCCCCACGCCTCTTGGACGCGCTCGATCACCTCGGGGTTCAGCGGCTCGCCGGCGCCGACGACCTCGCGCAGCCGCGTCTTCGCGCTCGCGAGGTCGGCCTGGATGAGCATGCGCCACACGGTCGGCGGAGCGCAGAACGTCGTCACGCCGATCTGCTCGAGCACGCCCAGCAGGCCGGCGGCGTCGAAGCGCTCGTAGTTGTAGATCGCCACGCAGGCGCCGGCGAGCCACGGCGCGAAGAAGTTGCTCCACGCGTGCTTGGCCCAGCCGGACGAGGACAGGTTGAGATGGATGTCGCCCGGCTCCAGGCCGAGCCAGTACATCGTCGTCAGGTGGCCGATCGGGTACGACGCGTGCGTGTGCTCGACGAGCTTCGGCTGCGCGGTCGTCCCCGAGGTGAAATAGAGCAGCAGCGTGTCGCTCGCCTTCGTCGGACCGTCCGGGTCGAACTCGTCCGGCGCGTCGTGGTCGTAGGAGAGCCAGCCGGCGACGGGCTCGCCGACCGCGATGCGCGTGAAGTCGCCGTCCGGCACCTTGTCGGCGTCGGCCGAGCGGGCGATCAGGTGTCGCGCGTGCCCGCGCTCGACGCGGTCGCGGATGTCGGTCTCGGCGAGCAGCGTCGTCGCCGGGATCACGACGGCGCCGAGCTTCATGGCGGCCAGCATCGTCTCCCACAGCTCTACCTGGTTGGCGAGCATCATCACGATCCGGTCGCCGCGCCGCACGCCGCGCTCGCGCAGCCGGTTGGCGACCCGGTTCGAGCGGCGGTAGAGGTCGTCGAAGCTGAACTTCTCCTCGCCGCCGTCGGCGCCGACGATCCACAGGGCCGGGTCGCCGTTGCCGGCGGCGAACGGGTCGAACCACTCCAGCGCCCAGTTGAACTCCGCGGGCGCCGGCCATGCGAACGTGGCGAGCGCGCCTTCGTAGTCGTCGCGCCGCTCCAGTAGGAGGTCGCGGGCCGTCTTGAGATCCATATGCTCGCGCGACCATACTCCAGGCGTGGCCGGGTGGGATGACGTGATCGCGATCGGGACGCGCTTTCCGGGCGTCGAGGAGTCGACCTCCTACGGGCGCCCGGCGCTGAAGGTGGCCGGCAAGTTCATGTGCGCGATCCGCGAGAACCCGGACGCGTTCGTCTTCCGCGTGCTCGACGTGCCCGACCAGCAGGCGCTCGTGCGCGGCGAGCCCGACGTGTTCTTCACGACCCCCCACTACGACGGGTGGCCGTACGTGCTGGTGCGGCTCGACATGGTCAGCCTCGATCAGCTCGAGGAGCTGATCGAGGACGCGTGGAGGATCCGCGCGTCCAAGAAGCTGGTCACGGAGTACGAGCGCGCGACCTCCTGAGGGGTCGGACCGTTTGACCGTTCAATGAAGCGCGTCGCGACGGCCGGCTGACCCGGCGAGGGACAGGCCGTCGGGCCGCGGGTCCTGTCCTCGTGGGACCCGGGTCGTCGCTGAACTGAGGCGCGTCCCGCCGGGACGCGTGCCGTTGAGGGCGCGGAC
This sequence comes from uncultured Solirubrobacteraceae bacterium, assembly GCA_963837485.1. GTDB lineage: Bacteria > Actinomycetota > Thermoleophilia > Solirubrobacterales > Solirubrobacteraceae > Solirubrobacter. The sequence continues at coordinate 92,199 of CAWINP010000010.1, forward strand.
TCACCCACCGGGCGCCCTCGCATTCAGGGCGCGGACCGGCGTGCAGGGCGCCGCGCTGTGCAGGGCGCCACCCGCTCTCCGGGCGCGATGTTGCTGACATTCAGCGCCGACCCCCAACGCCCACGAGGCCACCCACCGGTGGAACGGCTACACCGCAGACGCGGCGCCGCTGGAACTCCCCCGGCTTCAGGCACGGGCACGGCAGCGACTCGCAGTTTGTCTTCAGCTCGGCCCGACCTTTCCCTTGCGGGCGGCCACCTGGCCAACAACGACATGTGGTTGCCGCAACCCCCTGGCAAGCACGAACGCGGCACGAATGAAACGAAGGAATGCGGTTGGGGTTCGCCGGGCGCGCCCAGTGGGTCAGGAGTCGCCGGCGTGGCGTCGAGGAGGAACAGGCGAGCCGCGGCGCCCGGAGCGCGGCGCCCGGTGTGACGCTGCCGCTCGTCCGGCGGCGACTTTGGCCGCTCCCTTAGGCGGTTGCGAAAGCGGAGGGCCTGAGAGGGAACGCGGCGCGGGCGGGTCACAGCGCCCACGCAGCGCCTACGCAGGCGCCGAGACAGGAGGGGCTGGCGGCGCGGATGCTCCTCGTCCATTGCGCAAGCATGAGCCGACTCCTGCCTCGCCGAAGAGCGGGCGTCGAGCGCGGGGCGGAACGAGCCCGGGTCCGGCGTCGCCGCGGCGGGGGCTCAGCGGCTCGCGTCGGCCACCGTTGGGTCGCCGGCCGTGTGCTTGGCATGGAACGCGGCGATCAGGTCCGCGATTTCCTGCGCATGGGTCGCGAGCGCGAAGTGGCCGGTGTCGAGGAGATGAAGTTCTGCGTTTGGCAGGTCGGTGAGGTAGGCGCGAGCGCCGTCGGCGACGAAGTACCGGTCGTTGGCGCCCCAGGTGACCAGCGTGGCGGGCTGCTGCTCGCGCAGGTAGGTTTGCCACGTCGGGTACAGCGCGACATTGCTCGTGTAGTCGTAGAAGAGGTCAAGCATCACCTGATCGCGTCGCGGGAGGTCGAGGAAGTGCTGGTCGAGCGTCCAGCGGTCCGGATCGAGGCTCTCCGGATCAGCGACGCCGTCGACGTACTGAGCGCGCGTCGCGTCCAACTGAAGGAAGGTGCGCGCTGCCGGTTCCGCGGCCTCGCGATCCTCCCAGTAGGGCGCCAGGCCGGCGAGGTTCGGACCGATCCCCGCTTCGTACGCGTTGCCGTTCTGGACGATCAGCGCGTCGACGCGCTCTGGGTGACGCGTCGCTAGGCGGAATCCGACGGGCGCGCCGAAGTCGAACACGTACAGCCCGTAGTGCTCCAGGTCGAGGGCGTGGACGAACCCCTCGACGACGTCTGCGAGCCGGTCGAATGTCGTCGTGCCCTCGAGCGGGTCGGTGTAGCCGAAGCCGGGGTAGTCGGGCGCGACGAGGTGGAAGCGATCCGACAGGCGGTCGATCAGCTCCTGGTATTGGTTCGAGGAAGTCGGGAACCCGTGCAGCAAGAGCAGCGTCGGCGCTCCCGGATCGCCGGCCTCGCGGTAGAACACCTCAACGCCATCGACGTCGACCGTGCGATATGCAGTCATCGGAGCTCCCTTGCAGTCGAGACGAGCGCGGTACTGACAGCGGAGCGATGGTCCCGCGCAGGGCTTCACGAACCTTTCGCAGACGTTTCCAACCTGCCGGCCGATGGTGCTTCGCTCGGGCGAGCGTCGGCCTCGGCGGGCCGCTTCGGCGGTTCAGCCGTGGCGGCCGAGCAGTGTCGCGTGGATCTCGTGGATGGCGGGGCCGGGCGGGATGCCGAGCTGGTCGCGGAGCACCATGCGTGCGCGCTCATAGACGGCGAGCGCTTCGGCCACGTTGCCGCGCGCAGCGAGGGCCTGCATGAGCAGCCCGTAGCCGGTCTCGCGCAGTGGGTTGTGCTCGAGTAGGCGTCGCGCCGCGCGCTCGGCGCCCGCGATCTCGGTGCCGCCGAGTCCCAGGCAGGCAGCGGCATACGCTTCCAGCGCGCCGTCGAGCGCGTCGTCAAGTCGCCGCCGCCACATATCCAGCCATGGAAGATCCTCGTTGCCGGGCAGCAGCGGGCGCGCGGTCACGTACCGCGCGCAGAGCGCGGCGCTCCAGGCGCGCGCCCAGTCGCCTTGCACGACGGCCGACTCGGCACGATGCAGGGCGGCCAGCGCCTGCTCGACATCGACGCGGGCGTCAGGCGGCAAGACGACGCGCACGCTGCCGCGACCGGCAAGGACGTTGGCTCCTATGGCGGCGCGCAGCTTCGACAGCAGCACGGTGAGCGCCGAGGCGTGGTTGGCCGGCGCGTCGCCCGCCCAGATCGCCTCGATCAGCTCGCCGCGGCCGACCGCGCGCGGCCGTTGGAGCACGAGGTACGCGAAGAGCACGCGACCCTGCCGGCTGGGGAAGCGCTGCTCAATGCGGCGGCCGTGGAGCTCGACCACGAAGCGCCCGCAGAGCTGCACGTAGGTGTCGTCCGCGCCCTCCAACGTCGCTCCAACGTTTCCGCCAACATACGCGAAAGGCTGGGACCCGACAATCGCCCTCGATACCCACCCATGGCCAGGCAGATCACATGCGAGTGCGGCCAGATCGTCCGCGGCGCGACCGATGATGAGCTCGTCGACCTCACGCTCGAGCATCTCCGCAGCGACCATCCCCAACTCGCCGACCGGATCACGCGCGACGAAATCGTCGCCCTGATCGAAGTCGTCGAGTAGCACCCACTTCGCCCGCGCACGCCCGGCCGCGAGCCCGAGGAGCCCTCATGGCAAGCGAGCCCGACCAGCACAGCACCCCCGCCTCGTTCTACGAGTCACCGCAAGCAGCCAGTAACGCCAGGCGCGAGGAGTTCCTCTATCTCGCCTGCCTGCACGAGGGCACCGGCGTCGACGAGCCCGACTTCCTCGCCGTCGTCGATGCCGAGGATGGCCGGGTCGTGCACGAGACGCCGATGCCCAACGTGGGCGACGAGCTGCATCACTTCGGCTGGAATCGCTGCAGCTCGGCGTGCCATGGGCCCGATCGCTCGCATCTGATCGTGCCCGGCTTCCGCTCTTCGCGGATACACGTGCTCAACGTCGCCGACGATCCCCGCCGGCCCAGGATCGAGAAGGTCATCGAGCCGCAGGAACTGGTCGAGAAGACCGGCTACACGCGGCCGCATACCGTCCACTGCATGCCGGGCGACAACGTCGTCGTGAGCATGCTCGGCGACCGCGAAGGCGGCGGCGCCGGCGGCTTCGCGGTCCTCGACGCACGCACGTTCGAGGTCAAGGGCCGCTGGGAGAACGGCGGCGCGCTCCCGCCCTTCAACTACGACTTCTGGTATCAGCCTCGCAAGAACGTCCTCGCCTCATCGGAGTTCGGTGAACCCAACGCCTACGAGCAGGGCTTCGACATCGATGACGTCGCCGCCGGCCGCTACGGCAGCCGGCTGCACTTCTGGAACCTGGCCGAACGCCGGGTCGAGCAGACGATCGACCTCGGCGAGACCGGGCTCGTCCCGCTCGAGGTGCGCTGGCTGCACGACCCCGACAGCGACGAGGGCTTCGTCGGCGCGACGCTGGCCAGCAACATCGTTCGCTTCCACCGCTCCAACGGCGCTTACAACGCCGAGCCGGTGATCGAGGTCGACAACCAGGAGCTGGAGGGCTGGCCGCTGCCCGGCGGCGTGCCGGGGCTGATCACCGACGTGGTCGTGTCGATGGATGACCGCTTCCTGTACTTCACCAACTGGCTGCACGGCGACCTGCGCCAGTACGACATCTCCGACCCCGCCAACCCTCGGCTGACCGGCCGGCTGTGGCTCGGCGGGCTGCTCGGCAAGCTCAACGATGCCGGCCGCGACCTACATGGCGGACCGCAGATGATCCAGCTGTCGCTGGACGGGCGCAGGCTCTACGTCACCAACTCGCTGTACTCGACTTGGGACAACCAATTCTACCCCGGGCTGCGCTCCTGGCTGCTCCGTGTCAACTGCTCGCCCGACGGTGGGATGCAGGTCGACCACGACTTCTTCGTCGATTTCCACAAACGCCCCACCGGCCCCGCCCGCGCCCACGAGGTGCGCCTCCAGGGCGGCGACTGCACCACGGAGATCTTCCAATGATCCCGCTCGCGCACATCGCCGGCATGCCCGTCGAGGAGACGATCGGGTCGCTCGGGCCGGCGCTTCTCCTGACCTTCGGGGCCGCGTCCGCGACACTCCGCGCTCGCTTGCGCCGGGCGCGCTCATCCGCCAGGCACGATGCCCCACGCCCGACACGGGGCCGCGCAGCGCGCGTACGGCGCGCCAGATAGAAGCAGCCCGAGCACAGCCTGGCCCTGCCGCAAGAACGGCACATCATCCGTGCTGTCCACGCCCGGCGAGCGGGCGCCGAACCAGCCACGCCGGCCCGCCCACTTCCGCGCCGAGTGAGAGAAGCAGGCGCCTCCAAGGTCGCCGCGCCGCTTTCGCAACGGACGACCAACGGGAGCGCCACTTGGCCGGACCCGTTGCATCCGGTGCATAGGCATGAGGTCGGCGCGCGCGAGCTCCCGATCGGAGGGAGCTCGACCAGCGTCGCTGTCGCAACGAGGCAGATGGAGCGGTGCCAGGCGCATGGGCATCCCGCTGGTACCAGGCGAAGGCGCAGTTTGGCCGCGGACACGCCCCTGCGGATCTAGCCCGCGTGATCGATAGAGCGGTGGCGACTCGGCGGACGCGAGAGCCGAGGCCGATGGTCGTGGGGCGGGCGTTGTCGCCCCGCTGATGTGTGCTTTCGGTGGCCTCGCCGACCTCAGCTCGGACGCCGTTGGATGTAGACAAGGCCTCCGCCGCGACGCACGTACGCTCGGAGAGGTGACAACTCTTCGACGGCCGTCGTCGCGTAGCCCCAGCTCCGTTTTGTCAGGATCACGCGCTCGGCCAGGCAACTCAGTCGCGCGAGCTGGGCCCCGCATTCGCGCTCGACGTGCTCCAGTTCGTGCACGCCGCTTCGTGACTCGGCGTGGCTGGCCCGACCGCGAAGGGTGTGAAGGTGCTTCAGCTCGTCCCGGTCGAATTCCATCTCGCTGGCTGGGCCGAACTCGGCGAGCCGGTCGATCAGCTCACTGTCCTTGAGCTGGAACGCGGCTTCGAGGACGCGCCACATCTCGCGGAAGCGGGCGGACGCGGTGCCGTGGGCGAGCGCCATCGCGTAAATACGCACACCACTTGCGCGGTCCAGCAGCGCGCCGACGGCGGTCGCGTCGACGTTGGGTTTCACCGTGCGGGTCGCGAGCGCGGCGAACGTCTGGCGGTACCGCTGGCGCGTTCCGAGTCGTTCGAGCAGGACCTCGTCGTCGTGGCCATCGGGCACCACGTCGTCATCGACACCGGTCCTCCGCACGCTCAGCGCGAGTGGCGTCCCCGACAGGAACGAGAGCGCACTCAGCACGTCACGAGCCGCCACGGCGTCCAGCGCACTCTCTGGAACTTTCAGCGCTGGGATCGGCACCTCCGTACCGTCCTCGTGCCTCTCGAACACTCCGCTCTCAGCGACCAGCTCCAGCGCGAAAGGATCGACCGGCCGCTCGACGACGAGGCGTAGCTCATCGTGCTCGTCACGGTCGAGGGCCAACATCACGTCTTCCACCGCAACCTCGATCGGGAGATCCGTGTCGGTCAGAGCATTTCCGGGGATCACGGTGTAGGTCGTTCGGACTCGCATACGGTTGATCTTCCTGTGCAAATCGGCGCGGCACGAATCGGCTCGAGCACTCTCCTGGGTACCGGCCGGCCGGCGCCACCGCTATGCGGTCCACCAGCAGGTGGCCTCGATTCCCACCGAACCTGGCCGCTGTCACATCGAGGCAGAACCAGCGGCGTGGTTTGAAGCCTCCAGGGGCTGCCACCGGCGCCACCTGCGACCCGCTCGTGCTCGTGTGCGCTCAGGCGGCTTGCGCGGCGCAGATGGGGCGCCAGACGACGGCAGGTCTGCCTGCGCCTCCGGTGCGCATTTCCTCGCGCTCCAGGCGCCCGGCCTCGACCAGGGCGGTGAGCGCGCGGTCGATCTCGCGGGCCTTCTTGTTGCGGCTGAAGAGGTCGCTGACCTGGGTGCGGGTGACGCCGTGAGGGTTGGTTCTGGCCATCTCCCAGATCTCGTCGGCGGTCGGGTCGCCGAGGGAGTCCCCGAAGACCCAGTGCGCGGACTCGGAGGCGTAGTGCCAGAAGGCGAGTGCGGCGTCGAGGTGCGCGACGCGGATGCTTGGCGAGCAGTCGAGCAGCGCGTAGAGCATGGCGAGGCGGACGGTGTGTGCCTCCGCGCGAGCGGTCGCGGCGCCCCAGAGGCCCGGGTGGCCGTCGGAGAGGTCGTCGTAGACGGCGATCCACTTCTCGCGGGCCTCGGGGTCGAACTGGAGGGGCTTGCTCTGCTGGGCGGCGACCAGCATCGCGGAGGCGACGCGCTCGCGGACGCTGTCGAGGTCGGAGTCGGTGAGCGCGCCGCCGAACGGCAGCTTCTTGCTGCGCTGGACGGCGACGAGCATGAAGCGGTTGAAGAAGCCGTTGGCGAGCTCGGTGCCGTTGATGTGGCGGAGCAGCTCCTCCCTGGTGATGTGGCCGATGATCCCGATGTGGGTGCCGGTCGCGCGCAGGGGGCGTTGCGCACCATCGTCTGAAGCGTCTTGCCGTCCCAGGCGTTGCGGACGACCGGCGAGAGGGTGTTGCCCTCGCGCGAGAGCACCTTCATGACCTGGGCGAATTCGGGCTCGACGATCAGGCGACGCTTGTCGGGCTGGCGCTCCTCGTCGTCGGCGACCTCGGCGATCAGTCCCTCGCCGGAGGACATGCCCGACGACACGCAGCCGTCGATGAAGCGCGGGTCGATCTTGGCCATGACGCGCTCGACGTGGTCCCAGGAGGAGCCCTTGCGGCCCTTGCTGGAGGGGCCGACGAGCACGACGAACTCGTTGCCGAAGTGCCGCGACGCCTCGACGGCGTAGTGGGCTGTGCGGCCGATGGCGGTGCCGAAGCAGACGAGGAACTGGGCGAGCAGCGCCATCGGGTCCGACTCGGTGTGCGGCTCGGTGAGCAGCACGAACTCGCCGGCCGGACCGTGCAGGGCGGCGGGGTCGACGGGGGTTGGCCAGTCGGTCATCGGAGGTTCTCCCATCGGGCGCCGCGGAGGCGGCTGATGTCGTCGCGCAGCGCGCGGTTCTCGTCGCGCACCTGCTTGAGCTCGGCGCGCAGGTCGTCGGTGAGCTGCTGAGCGGCGGCCAGGCGAACGCGCAGCGACGCGTCGCTGGCGCGCTCGCGCTGCGGACGCGCCTCAACCGGCCCGCCGGTCTCGTCCCTCAGCCGCTTGATCTCCGCCGCCAGGTCGTCGTGCAAGTAGAGCCACGAGCGGTCGACGCCGGCCTCCTCAGCGACGGCGGCGAACGTGATGCGCGCGCCGCGCTTGTCCAGCCGTTTGATCGCGTCGATGACGTGCGCGCGCTTGCTGCGCCGCTGGCTGGCCTGCCACTCGCTGAGGGCTAGCGGCTGGACGGCCATCAGGCGGCACCAAGGTCGCGGATGTCGAACTCCTCGTCGGGTTCGACGCGCAACTCGTTGAGCCCCTCCAAGATGGCGTCCAGCGCGGCGACGTCGGCGAGGTTGATCTGCGCGAGGCGCTCATGGCCCTCAGAGACAGCGGACTCCGCCAGCGCCCGGGCGCGGTGGCGCTGCTCCAGCAGGACCGGCCGGAAGGTCTCGTCGGTGAGGAAGGCGTCGCAGGACAGACACGCGTTGGGGTGCGGGCAGGTCTGCTGAATGGGGATGCCGCAGTAGCCGTTGGGCAGCGACTGCTTGGCGCGGGAGAGACGCTCCTTCAGGAGCACGGCGTCCGCGGCCACGCCGGACGGCAGGACCTCGACGCGCTCGCCCCGGCGGTTGACGCGGTCGAGGAACGCGTCGAACTCGCGGCGCAGCGTCTGGTCGTGCAGCTTCGCGTAGTGGGCCGTCATCTCCGGCGACGCGTGGCCGAAGAAGTCCTGGATCGCCCGCTGCGGGACGCCCTGGTTGATCATCTGCGTGCCCAGCGAGTGGCGCAGGCGGTGCGGCCAGAAGTGCAGCTCTGGCCGTCGGTGGCGGCGATCCCGCATGCCGTCACCCAGGCGACGAGCGCGTTGTAGATCGCGCCGGGGTGCGCGGGGCGGTCGCGGTCGGGTTGGAGTTGCGGGCCGGGAACAGCCAGGTGGGCTTCTGCGCGGGCCAGAAGTTGCGCACCCACTGCTGCTGCTCGCCGATCACCGCCGCCAGCTCCGGGGAGATCGGGATCGTGTGCTCCTGCGGGCCGCCCCGGTGCTTGGTGTTGAAGAACCGCAGGTAGAACGCGCCGCCGGCCTCCACGAGGCAGTCGAAAGGGATGTGGACGAGCGAGCGCTGGCGCATCGCCGTGTGTCGGAGAACCTGGTAGGCGCGGCGGTTGTAGTCACCGAGCTTGGCCTGGTTGGCCGGCGCGTCGAGTTGCGCGAGCTCGCCGTCGTCGAAGTAGCGCGGCGGCTTCTCGGTCTCGGCACGGATCGCCAGCTCGCCGGGCAGGTAGGTGGCGTCCGTGCTGATCGCCAGGCCGAGCACGCGTGCGTGGTTGAGGAACAGGCGCAGCCAGCTCAGCCGCTGGGACACCGACCTCGGCGGGTGGCTGCGCTTGTTCTCGATCAGCCAGTCGACCAGCAGCGCGCGCGTCAGGTCGCCCGGAGCGCGCAGCCGGTCCGCGCCCGCCCACTCGCCGAGCCGAATCACCTCCTGGACCATGTGCCAGGCCACGCCGGGCGTGATGCCCTCGACCGTGATCCGCTGCCACGCAATCTCCTTGGCGGCCTCGCGCAGCCACGGCTGGCGGATCGCCATGAAGTCCATCTGCACCGGCGGCCGGGCCTGCATCGTGTGGACGAAGGACCCGTAGAGCGCACGCGTCCACACGTCGTCGCGCCAGGACGGCTCCTGTCCCGCGAGGCCGTCGCGGACCTCGGCGAGGTACTTCTTGAAGCGCTTGGCCGAGCCGGTCGCCACGCGGTGCGTGGGCTGTGCGGCCAGGTCGACGTCGAGCAGCGACCCGGCGCCGGACGCCGCGTAGATCGCCCGCAGCGCGTTCCAGCGCTTCGAGCTGAATGTGACCGAGTGCGCGCCGTCGTGCAGCGCCTGCATAAGCAGTCGCAGCTCGGCGCGAATCACCGGCGAGTCCGACGTCAGGTCGTAGCGCGGGAGGCCCGTGAGCTCAGAGCGGGCAGCGATCACCGGAGCCGTCGCCAGGAACTCGTCGATCTCCTGCCGGCCCTGCTTGAAGCGCTGCGCATGGCGCTGGCACAGGCGCCGCGCGTGATCGACGATCAGCTCGTTGCCGGGCCGCTCGCAGCTCTCGACCGAGCAGTGTGGGCCGTAGAGCCAGGCGTTGTCGCGCGGGGGCAGGTAGAGGTCAACGCGGAACTCGGGCCGCACGAGCGCCTCGAACCCAGTCGGGCGCTGCTCCTCGGGCGCCGGAACGGCGCGAAGCGCCCGGGCGGTCACGCCGCTACCTCTGGCCAGCGCCAGCCCGCGGCGTCCAGCTCGCGACGCAGGTCCTCGGCGTCGAGGTGCGAGTAGATGTCGGCGGTCGTCGTGATCGACTTGTGCGTGACGAGCTTGCTCACCGTCTCCAGCGGAACGCGGTGGCGCCGCAGCACCGTCACGAACGTGTGGCGCAGGTCGTGCGGTGTGAACTCGAAGCCGACGCGCTTCTCCGTTCTGGCCACCAGCTTGTCGACGGCGGAGTACTTCATCGGTGCGCCGATGACGCCACCCCAGAGGTTGACGAACACGTAGTCGGAGTCGAGACGCCCGTACTCGCTGCCCATGTAGAGCACGTAGAGCTTGGTGATCTCCGGCAGGACGGGGACGGTGCCGCGAGAGCCCTTGCCGCGCGCGCCGTTGGCGTTGTCGTTGCGCGGGACAAGCTCCAACGTGCGCGTCCAGGGCTGTAGGTCCTCGTGGCGCAGCCCGAGCGCCTGTCCGATCCGTAGCCCACAAAGCGCCAGCAGCGCGAACAGCAGACGATCTCGCAGGCGCGTCTGGGCGGCGATGATCTGCGCGAGTTGCACCGGCGAGAGCGCCTTCGGGACGCGCTTAGGTGCCGGGAGTCGGCCGGGCCGCCCTTTGTGCTTGCTCGCCGCGATGCCGTGCAGCAGCGGCTTGTAGCTGGGTCCATGCCCGCCCAGGTACCGGTCGAGCTGCGCAGCGAGCTGGACGCCTTGGAGCCGCTGAAACTCGTAGAAGCTGAACACCGCCGACAGCGCCCGGCTGACCGTGCTCTCCGCGCGCGCCGGCGGCGCGCCCGGAAGCTGAAGCACATTGGGCGCCGGTCGACGCAGCCACGCCGTGAACGTCCCCAGGTCGGCTGGTGAGACGTGCCGCCAGTCCACGCCCTGCGCCACGAGGAACGAGAAGAAGTGCTTGAGGTCGTACGCATAGCCCCGCAACGTGTTCGGCGACGCCTCGTTGTGGAACCGGTAGCGCAGGAACTCGTCGACGGGCGCCACGAGCTCGCCGCCGGCGGTCGTCAGCGTCCAGCCGATCCGCCCCGACGGCGCGATGACCCTCTCGACCCGGAACCCCTCCACACGGGGAGAGATAACGCGTGGTTCAGACGGAACCCCGAGTCCGCCGTCGACGCCAGCTACGCCAGCTCAGTGAGGGGAGATAACGCAATAGATCCCGTCGCCGTCGGCGTCGCGCGTGTCCGCCGCCCGCTGCGCGGCAGCCTGGTTCGGGTAGCCAGCGCAGGTCGCCGACGCGGCGACTGACCAGGATCGGCCGAGGCGGATGCGGCGTCAGCGGCGCGGGCTGCCCGCGCAGGCACGCCGGGGAGGCAGGACGCGTACCGTGCGAGACGGCGTCCGCATCCCGTCGATCGTGGCGTGGATGCGGAGACTGCCGCCGCTGCGCGCGGTGACGCGCAGGCCCGCGTCGCCATAGCGCGTGAAGATTCGCGCATTCGGTCGCGCTGTGAGGGCGACGCCCGCGCCGATGGCCGAGAGCGTGATGCGCGACAGATCGGCCTTGGCGAGGATCGCGCTGTCGCGGGCAAAGCGCGGGAAGAAGAGGAGCTCGGCCCAGTTGCGCGCCTGCAGCGTGGTCTGCATCGACGCACGGGGGAAGCCGCAGATCCGGTTCTCCATGATCACGTAGCCAAGCAGCGCCGGGGCGATCGTGAGCGGCGGACTCGCGGCGGAGTCCTCACTGGGCTCGAGCGCCGTATCGCCGGGGTCGCAGATCGCGCGCGCGAGCGCGTAGACGCGCTGTCCGGGCTCGACGACGAAGCGTTCGCGGCCGGAGGTCCCCGACGTCTGCACCTGGTCCACCACGACGTCGGTGCTCGCCGGCGCGGCGCCGGACTGGCGTCGCAGCTCGACCGAGCTCGACGATGGCGCCGCGTCGCCGCAGCTCGCCGTCCATGCCGCGCTGACCGCGGTCATCCCGAGCGCCCCGCAGCGACGCCCGTGGACGGGCAACGTCACGCAGTCCCGCACGGCGGCGCCGCGATCGAGTGCCACCGTCAACGTCGCCGGGCCGGCCGAGCCCGCGGCGACCGGTGCGCCCGCGAGTGCCAGCGCCGCCAACACGGCGAGCGCCGCGGCCGATCGTGCATAGGTGCTGAACATCGCATATCCCTTGTTCGATCTGGAGGCTCTTCGCCATCGCGCGCGCCGGTTGCCGGCTAACCCGGCGGCGTGTGATAGACGTCGACGCTCGTGCTCTCGGTCATCTCGAGGCCGGTCTCGGTCGTGGTGCTTCCTGACCAGGTGCCGGTCGCGAACAGCCTGCCGGAACCGCGCTTGAGGGTGAGACCGACGAGCCCGGACTCAAGTGGATGCAGGCGCGTCCAACCCTGGTACCAGAACGAGGCGGCGATGGTGCCGTTGAGTTGGGTTCCGAAGAACTCGGAAGGACGTTCGACGCTGAGAACCAGGACCGGCGGCCGTGCGTCGTTGGCGTCGAAGTCGAGCTTGGAGACCGTGAACGCCGCTCCGGTCCCATAGAGGGCCCATGCGACCGGCTCACCGTCTGCGGACTCCGTGCCGCTGACCGTGGCGTACGACCCGGTCGTCGACCCCGTCAGCGCGAGGTCCTGCTCGCCATACGTGACGGTCGGCTGAGCCACGTACTGGAACGTGTAGCCGCCGGTGAACTCCGGGTCAGTCTCCGTGATCGTCGCGTCGAAGTCGACGCGGAACCTCAGGCACTTGAAGTCCTCTGCGAAGTCATGGCCCTTGAGGCCGAGCAACTGCTCGCTGCGAGCTGTCTCGACGATCGTGGTGATCGCCGTGAAGTCGTCCTGCTCCGCGCAGGCCTTCTGCCCGCGGTTGTAGATGCCCTCGAGCAACCTCCCGATCGTCGGGACGATCTGCGCGAACGTCTGCTTGCCCAGGAGCATGTCGCTGGTCCGGCTCCACTGAATGAGATCGGCAATCGCCCGGCGGGCGCTGTCATCGCGATTGAGGCCCGGTGGCACCTCGGTACCCATGATCTGGTCGTACATCGCGTCGAGCACGGCGCCGGCGGCGCGTTCCATGTCGGCCCGCGAGAGGTCGCCGCTGCGCCACTGCCGGATGATGCCGGCGAGCTCGCCGGTGTAGGCGTCGCCGGCGCTGCTGCCGGCTTGCGGCGCTCCCGCGCCACCGGCGACGTTCCCGATCCCGGCGCCGCTGAAGTGCGCCAGCGGAATCTCGATCGCGGCTCGAGTCGGCGCCAGCGGCAGCTCGTGCAGATCGCTCCCGCCACCGGCGTAGCCCGCGGCCACTTGGTTGCGCACGGGCACGCGAGCCTTCGGCGTGATCGTCAGGGTGCCACCACGCGCGAGCAGCAGCCCCTCCGGGGCGAGTTGCACCCCACCCACCAGCTTGCCGAACCACTTGCCTCCGGTGAGCGACGACAGCGGAGTCATCGTGATCCGGGTTCCATCGGGCACCGAGCCGGCGGGTACGTCGAGCCGGACGGCGGTTCCGTTGGCGTCGGTCAGCTTCAGCGTTCCGCCGGCGGAGCCGATCGTCGCCGAAGCGGCGCGCGCCGTCTCGAGCACCGGATGCGCGAGCACAGGCGCCGAGAACCGGGTCGGGCGCTTGAGCATCGCGCGGTGCGACGCCGCGCACCCGCCCGGGCCGCGAGCTGGGCAGGCGACGATGAACCACGCGCCCGCCGGAAGCCTCGCCGGCACCTTCACGACGGTCCGGTGGCCGCGTAGCGCTGCGAACCGTGCAAGCCGCACGTCGCCCTTCACCAGTCGCCGTGCAGGGCTCGCGTAGACCGACACGACGGTCGCGCTCCCAGCCAACCGCAAGCGCAACCGCGGCTGGACCTGCGGGGGCGGATTCGACACCGAGCTCACGACCGAGCGAGCAGTCGCCGCCTGGGGCCCCTGGTCCGTCGCGCCCGCAGCCCCCGGCCACAGCACCGGCGCGACGACCGCGACCACCACCGACGTGATCGCCCGATGACACCAAAGCCGTCTCACCACGAGTCCCTTCTCCATGCGTTCTCCGCTGCTCATCCTGAGCCCAGACCCGCCCGTCCCCAACCGTTGATTGTCGAGCTCTCGGAGGCTCACGACGTCGCGACCATCCCGCAGCTCCGTCTCGGCTCACACGCAGCAAGGACGGTGGTTTCCCGCAACGCGAGCTACTGCGTCTGCGTGGAGCTTCGTGGCGCCGCGCTGATGATCGCGTCGCGCAACCGCTGGAGCGCCGTCTCGCGAGCTGCGGCCAGGGACGGCTCGTCGATCACGGCGGCGGCCTCGATCGGGACGTGGCGTGGCGCGTTCGCGAACTCGCGCGCCACCGCGGCGAGCACGCGCGGATGCCGGCCCCATGGGCCGCCGATCAGCACGACGGCTGCATCGGTCAGCGCCACGGTGGCCGAGAGCACGCCGGCCAGGGCGCGTGCCAGCGTGCTGCGTATCTCGCCGGCCGCGGCGGTGTCCGGCTCGACGGCCTCCAGCAGCGCGGGTACGTCGATCGAGGTGGAACCGGGACGGCGAAGATCGAGGGCTTCGAAGACGTCGGTCAGGCGCATCGCCGTCCCTTGTGGTCCGATCGTCACCATGTGCGCGATCTCGCCCGCCAGACCGGTGTGGCCGCGCCGGACGTCTCCGTCGGCGAGGACGGAGCATCCGAGGCCCTCGCCGAGATACAGATAGACGAAATCGCGTACCCCGGCGGCACGACCGTGACTGTGCTCCGCACGCGCCGCCCAGTTGACGTCGTTGTCCACGGTGACGGTGCCGTCGACCAGCCCGGCCAAGGCGTCCCGGGCGTCGAGCGCGCCGAGCAGGAACGGTGCATCCGGCAGCTCGACGAGCCATGGACCTACGAGACCGACGGCGTGCAGTGGTTCGACCCCGACCAGGACTCGCTCTACCCCGACCGCCCGCCCGGCTCCAACTCCGGCGGCCTGGGCGCCCACCTGGACCCCGGCACGCTCGACCTTTGGATGACACGCGCCTACCAGCAAGCGTTCCGGCACCTGTTCGACGGCTCGGTCGAGCACTACGATCCGTGGGACGCCTCCCACCGCACCGCCGGACCGCAGTACCCCGGCTCGACGATGTGCTCGGTGTTCCGCACCTTCCAGGGCTGGACCGCGCTCTCCGACATGGCCTCAGACCAGGGCGTGCTCCACACCGTGCCGATCCCGGGCGCGATGGCCTACCTGATGCTGCGCCCGCTGCTGTCCGACGTGGCCGAGGACGACATGTGCGGCACCACCGTCAACCAGGTCTTCCCCGCGATCGAGAAGTGGCATCCGCTGCTCATGCGTGCCCTCAGCGGCATCCCGGACGTGCACGCCGGCGACTCGGTCTGGTGGCACTGCGACATGATCCACAGCGTCGCGCCGGTCCGCGACCAGCAGGGCTGGGGCAACGTCATGTACATCCCGGCCGCCCCCTGGTGCCCGCGCAACGAGACCTACGCCGCCAGCGTCCGCGAAGCCTTCCTCGACGGCGACAGCCCGGGCGACTTCCCCGAGGAGCACTACGAGCGCAACTGGCCCGACCGCTTCAAGCCCGAGCAGCTGAACGCGACGGGCCGGCGCGGCCTCGGCATGAGCTGAGCGCCGGCGACGGCTACGGAGGCTTCAGCTTCCGTGTCGGCGGGTGACGCCAGCCGCGCTTGGAACTCCGTTGCGCCAACCCAGCCGCTGTCGGCGCCGTCCCGCTCGGCACACGCGCAGACGGCGACATCTACCTCGTCGAGTTCCTCGACAGCCAGCGGCTCACCGGAGAACAGCCATGGCTGCGCCCCATAGAGCTCTTCGCCGCCTGAGACTCACGCGACAGGCCCCGGAGGCGGCAGGCTCGATCGCAGCACACGACCGCTTTGGCAAGCTTCGGCAGCCGCGATTTGGAAGCACTAGGATCGGCCGATGGTGCGCGACACGCTCGCGTCACCGGCGGTCGACTTCGAGTATCTCGCCGCCGGGGTCACCCTGTGCCTGGCGGTTCAAGGTCTGCTTCTGTGGCGGTCACACCGCGAAGAGCGGCTGGCACTTTGGCTGGGAATGATCGCTTTGGCGCTCACCGCGGTGCTGCTGTTCAACGTCGCCGTGGTGCGCAGCGACCCGGGCGCTACGCGGGAGGCAGCCATGCTGGGCCGGGCGATCGCTCTATCGGTCGTGGCCCTCCTGGCGGTTCCGGTGGCGGCGAGCTTCGATCAGCGGGCGCCGCCGCGTGCGCTGGTCGTGGCCGTCGTGACGGCCAATGTGGCTCGGATGGTGCTCTGGATCGCGACGGATTCGGTGTACACCCATCGAGCCGACGCCTCCGGCGCGCCCCAGTACGGCCCGCTCCTGCTGCCGGTGAACCTCGTGGTGATCGGTTTGAGCGCGGGGTACGTCCTGCACGTGATGCTCGGCAGCCGCTACCGGGAGGACCGCCGGTCGGTGGCGCCTGCGGTGGCCGCGTCGGCGGTGCTGCTCGTGGCCGCCATGGTCACTCTGCGTTCGGCGGTCGGCGAGCTTCTGACCGGCCTGTGGCCGATCCCGCTGGTCATCTCGCTGCACGCGCTGAACCTGCGCCGCGTCGCGTCGATGGCCGACGCCGAGCGCCGCATGGCGAGGCGCCACGCGGCGCTCGCCGTGGTCGCGACCGCGTGTTTGAAGCAGGCGTCTCCTCGCGAGATGATGGCCGAGGTCAGCGACGTGGTCTGCGAGCTCCTCGCCGCCGAACGCTGCGACTCCGAGCTGACGCTGGAGCGGACCGGCGGTGTCGACGCGAGTGGGGAACCCGCTGTGGCGACGATCGATCGACCGCCTACGCTTCGCGGGCATACGCTCGTCGCCGAGCTCCGTGGAACCGACCGCCCGCTCGGGCGCATCATCGTGCGCCGGACGCAGCCCTTCCGCCCGGGTGACGCCGAGGCCCTCTCCGCGGTGGCGCAGCTGACCGCGCTCGCCCTGGAGCGCCTGCTCGCCGCCGAGCGGCTCGACCATCGCTCACTGCACGACTCGCTCACCGGCCTGCCCAACCGCCGGCTCCTGGAGGATCGGCTCGCCGGCTCGTTGCGGCGCGCCGCCCGCGCCGGGACCCTCACCGCCGTGATCTTGTGCGACCTCGATCGCTTCAAGGACGTCAACGACCGCTTCGGACATGCGGTGGGCGACGCCCTGCTGTGCGAGATCGCCCGCCGTCTCGATGGATGGGCGCGTGCGATCGACACCGTCTGCCGCTTCGGAGGCGACGAGTTCGTGATCGTCTGCGAATCGATCGCCGACGAGAAGTCGATCGTGGCGCTCGCGGCGCGGCTCCAGCGCACTCTCGACGAGCCGGTGGCGATCGGGGACCTCCGCCTGCGCGTGACGGCAAGCATCGGCATCGTGCTGGCACGGCCCGACGACAGCCCCGACCGCGTCATGCGCGACGCGGATACCGCCATGTATCACGGGAAGGGGGCCGGTGGCGGGCGCATCGAGATGTTCAACGAAGCCCTGCGAGCGCACCTGCTTCGCCGGCTCGACATCGAGCACGGGCTCGCGGCAGCGGTGGAGCGCGGCGAGATCGTCGTGCACTACCAGCCGATCGTCGATCTGCGCTCGCGCGCGATCTGCCGGTTCGAGGCGCTCGCCCGGTGGCGACGCGACGGCGAACTCATCGGGCCCGGCGAGTGGGTTCCACTCGCGGAGCAGACCGGTGACATCGTGCCGATCGGCGAGACGGTCCTGCGCCAGGCGATCGAGCAGCTCGCGATCTGGACGGCGCGGCAACCGGATGCCCGCACGCCCGTCGCGGTTGCCGTGAATCTGTCGGCGCGACAGCTCGCCTCACCGACGCTGTTGCGCACGCTGGAAAGGCTGCCGATCGCCGATCTGGGGCGAGGGGTGTTGTGCCTGGAGGTCACCGAGAGCGCAGTCGTGCGCGACCTGGACCGTGCCGTCGCGACGCTTCGCTATGCGCGTAGCCTCGGGATCCGTATCGCGCTGGACGATTTCGGCACGGGATACAGCTCCCTCAGCATGCTGGCGCGGCTGCCGATCGACATCCTCAAGCTCGACCGCTCCTTCATGCACGAGATCGAGGATGCGGGCGGACGCTCGCTCGTCGCCGCCATCCTGAACCTCGGCGTCAGCCAGGGCTTCGAGGTGGTCGCGGAGGGCGTGGAGACGCCGGAGCAGCTCGGCAGACTTCGCGATCTGGGATGCGGCTTCATCCAGGGCTACCTGTTCGGGCGCCCGACCTCTCCCGAGTCGATCGACGCGCTCGATCTCTCGATCGCGGAGCCGCTGACGACCGGCTAACGAGCACTGATCCGCACCGCGATTCGGGGTTCCGACAAGCCTCGGGCGGCTGCCCGCTCATCGTCGCTGCGCGTCCTGGACCATGAGGGCGATCTGCACGCGGTTGTCCAGCCCGAGCTTCGTCAGCAGCGCCGACACGTGGCCCTTCACGGTCGCGAGGCTGAGGCGGAGCTCCGCGGCGATCGCTGCGTTGGGCTTCCCCTGCGCGACCGCGTAGACGATCTTCTCGACGCGACGGGCACATCGGCGTGGGTCCTGCACCTGCCGCCGAATCGAGGCGGGCCGCTCGAGTTCAGATCACGCGTGGTAGGCCGAGGACGTCTACCGCGTCGAGGCCTCGAGGAGACGCCATGCCCATTTCACCGCTGTTGTGGCGCGCCGGGCTGCGCATCCAGGAAGAGCTCGATCTGACCGAACTCGACCTTGACCGTCGGCGCGGCTCCGTGCTCGTGCGGCGCGGCAAGGGTGGCCGCCGGCGCGAGGTCGGCAAGGATGATTGGGGCTTCGAGCAACTCGAGCCATGGCTTCAGACGCGTGAGAAGATGCCGGTCGGCCCGCTGTTCTGCGTGATCAACGGCCGCACGTGCGGTCGGGCGTGGCAAGCCTCGGCGGCACGCGCCGCGCTGCGCCGTCGCGCTCCCGGGCCGGCGTACGCCGCCGCTTCGCGCCGCACCAGCTGCGTCACGCAAACGCGCCGGAACTCCTGCGCGAGGGCGTGCCGTTGAACGTCATCCAACGCCAACGCGGGCACCGCAACCTCGGCGTGATCTCGATCTACCTGCAGGTCATCGACCCCGAGGAGATCATCGAGACCGTCCACGCTCGCCGCCCACCGATGATCCGCGTAAGCGACGACCTAGCCCTACCGCGCCGCACGTGACGTCAGGGCAGTCACACCGCGTTGCCGCTCCACATGCTCTGCTGCTGGTGCGCGTCAGCAGTATGGGCACGATCGCGGGCGCCGGCATCGCCGCTCCCTCCACGCGAAAGGGGCAGCGGAGACCGAGTCCGACGTCATGGCCGCGACCGCTCCTCGCACCTAGGCATTGCCTGTGCAGCAGCTCGGAGGAGTGCGTCTCGCTCGCAGTGTCGCTTGTCGATGCCCGCGCCACCTGCTGACGAGCGTGTCGCTGGGACGGCCCCAGTCGTGTTCGATGCAGAGGCTGTCGATGAACGCACCGGCGGGCGCCGGCGTGATGCGCAGCGCTGGGCGAACTCGATCACCGTGTTCAGATCCGTGAGCGACCATCGGCTCTCGATTCCGCCGAAGAGCCCGCCGTAGGTGTCTCGATGAGCGCGTCGATCGCGGGCCGTACGTCGTCGGGATTCAGTCCGGCCGCCTCGATTGCGCTGCCGAGGCGAGCTGGGCGCAGCGGACGAACCCAACTGTGCGAGAGGGCAGCCTCGTAGCGCTACCGCCTGCCGTGCTCGAACCGAGAGGTCGGAGTACGTCGCCGGAACGGGCCTAGGTCAGGGCTTCGCGGTTGACCGAGTAGAGAGCGCCGTGGTCGCCTACGCTCCACGGTGACAGGTCGATGGTGTGGATCACGTCATCGGTGTTGCGGCGGCTCGGCCGCTGCGTCGTTGCGGCGCCGCACGTCGGCGAGCAGGCTGCCCGCGGCCCAGTCGAGCGTCGCCACGATCTCGTCGCCAGCGAGCCCGTATTGCTCGTGGAGCACGAGCCAGGCGCGCCCGGAGCGAATGTAGCTGAGCATCGCCTCCGCCGCCCGCACCTCGTTCGGCGGGAGGTTGGCCGAGACGTCGGCAATCGCCGCGGCGACCGCGTCGCGCCGCGGCCGCTCGAGCTCGATCTCGGACAACGCGCGGAAGACGTTCGTGTGCTCGTCGAATAGGCGGCCGATGTGAGGCAGCACCCCGGCAAGGTCGCGGACCGTGCGCGGGTCGTCCCACGGCACCTCGCCCGTGAGTTCGGTGAACCACGCCGCGGCGATCTGGAGCAGATCGGCTCGTGTCGGGAAGTAGCGGTACACGGTGCGCAGCGACACGCCGGCCGCCTCGGCGACCTGCGGATACGTGATCGCGTCCGGGTGGTCGTTCTGGAGCAGCTCCTGGAACGCGCGCACGATCAGCTCGCGCGTGAGTTCGGCCTGCTGGTCGCGCAGGGTGCCCCGGCGCTGTTCGTGGTGAGGCGCGCTCATCGCGGCCAGTATGGCACTCGTTTGACCTTGTGTCATGGCCATGTCATCATGACATTCACATGTCACAGTCCTAGATGAGGAGGGTCGTCATGACCCACACGGCTTCCCACCCTGAGACGCCCGAGCGCAAGCTGGGCGCGTGCCCGGTGATCCATCGTGACTTCGCGCCCGAGCGGCCGGCGGGTCGCCATTGGCAGGAGGCCGACGCGCTGCGCGAGCAGAGTCCAGCCTTCTTCAACGCCTTCGCGCAGGGCTACTGGGTCTTTACGCGCCACGACGCAGTGCGCGACATCTACAAGACGCCGGACTTGTTCTCCAGCGAGTCGATCACGCCCTGGCAGCCCGATCCGATCTACCGCTTCGTGCCGACACAGATCGACGCGCCCGACCACATCAAGTACCGGCGGATCGTCAATCCGTGGTTCTCGCCGCGGGCCATGGACGCGGCGGAGGACCGCATGCGTGGGCTCTGCCGGCAGCTCGTCGCGGAGGTCGCCCCGGCGGGCGAGTGCGACTTCGTCACGGGGTTCGCCCTGCGCTTCCCGACCGAGGCGTTTCTGAGCGTCATCGGCATCGACCCCGCCGACGCCGACCTGTTCGTCCCGTGGGTCGAGGACTTCTTCCGCGGCTTCGGCGGCGACCCGGACGGGCTGGAGGCGATGGCGAAGGCGCTCGACGGGATCCGCGAGTACTGGGTCGCGGCGCTCGCCGAGCGCCGCGAAGATCCGGCGCCGCGTGAAGGCGACCTCGCCTCGCATCTGCTCCACGCGACGTTCGACGATCGCCCGCTCACCGACCCCGAACTGCTCGACATGCTGACCGTGCTCGTCCTCGCCGGGCTCGACACGACGCGCGCCACGCTCGGCTACATCTTCTGGCATCTGGCAACGCGTCCGGAGCACCGCCGCCGCCTGGTCGCGGAGCCCGAGTTGATCCCGCTGGCGATCGAGGAGGCGCTGCGCTACTACCCGATCGTCTTCGGCGACGGCCGCAAGGTGACCCGGGACGCCGAGTTCCACGGCGTGCAGCTCAAGCAGGGCGACATGGTCTACGCGCTCGTGGCGGGCGCGAACCGCGATCCGCGCGCCTACGAGCACGCGGACGAGTTCCTGCTCGACCGCAAGCGCAACAACCACATGGGGTTCGCGAACGGCCCGCACCGCTGCCTCGGGATGCACCTGGCTCGGCGCGAGATGAAGATCGCGCTGGAGGAGTGGCTGCGCGTGATCCCGGACTTCCGGATCGCCACCGACGACGAGCTGAGCGAGCGCGGCGGCAGCTCGATGATGACGCTCACGAGCCTCCCGCTCGCCTGGGAGGTGGACTCGTGAAGCTGACCGTCGACGCGGCCGGATGCATGGGCCATGGTCGCTGCTACCAGATGGCGGGCGATCTGTTCAGCTCCGACGAGGAGGGGTACGTCACGCTGCGCGGGCGCACCATCGACGTCCCGGATCACCTGGCCGAAGCCGCCGAGGACGCCGAGGCGACGTGCCCGGAGCAGGCGATCACGCTGATCGCATGACCGCGCGCGCCGCCATCGTCGGGGCCGGCCCGTCCGGCTTCTACGCCGCCGACCAGCTGCTGCGCGCGGGCCTTGCGGTCGACGTGTTCGACGCGCTCCCGACGCCGTTCGGCCTCGTGCGCGCCGGCGTGGCGCCCGACCACCCGAAGATCAAGTCGGTCACGCGGGTGTTCGACCGGACCGCTCAGCACGCCGGGTTTCGCTTCTTCGGGGGCGTCGAGGTCGGCGCCGACGTCACGGCGCAGGAGCTGCTCGACCGCTACCACGCGGTCGTGTACGCGGTCGGCACGCCGCGCGGCAACCGGCTCGGCCTCGCCGGCGAGCAACGCCCGGGGTCCGTCGGCGCCACGGAGTTCGTCGCCTGGTACAACGGCCACCCGCGCCACGCCGACGCGGCGTTTGATCTGTCCGGCACGCGCGCGGTCGTGATCGGCAACGGCAACGTCGCGCTCGACGTCGCCCGGATGCTCGTCCTGGACCCGCGTGAGCTCGCCTCCACCGACGCCGCCGACCACGCGATCGCGGCGCTCGGCGCCGCCTCGATCACCGAGGTCGTCGTGCTCGGCCGCCGCGGGCCGCTCGACGCGGCCTTCACCACCCCCGAGCTGCGCGAGCTCGGCGAGCTGCCGCACGTGGACGTCATCGTCGATCCGGCCGCAGTCGCGCCCGATCCCGACGAGGCGGCCTCCCCGACCGCGCGCCGCAACCTGACGGTCCTGCGCGAGCTCGCCGCCCGGGTGCCGGCCGGGCGCTCGCACCGGATCGAGCTGCGCTTCTGCCGCTCGCCGGTCGAGATCCTCGGCGCGTCGGGCAGCGGACCGGTGACCGGCGTGCGCGTGGTGCGCAACCGCCTCGAGGGCGGCGCCGCGGTGCCGACCGCGGAGCACGAGGTGATCCCCTGCGGCCTCGTGATCCGCTCGATCGGCTACCGCGGCCGGCCGCTCGCCGGCGTCCCCTTCGACCAGCGCCGCGGGCTGATCCGCACTGACGGCGGCCGGGTGTGTGAGGCCGACGGGACGCTGCGGACCGGCGAGTACGCGGTCGGATGGATCAAGCGCGGCCCCTCGGGCGTCATCGGCACCAACAAGAAGTGCGCCACCGACACCGTTGCCCGGCTGCTCGAGGACCTCGCCCGCGGCCGTTTGGCCGAGCCGCGGGAGCCCGCCCGGGGGGCGATCGAGGCCTGGCTGCGAAGCCGCGTGCCCGGGCTGGTCGGCTGGCGCGGCTGGCAGGCGATCGACGCGCACGAGCGAGGCCTCGGCGCCGCCCGCGGGCGCCCCCGCGTCAAGCTCGTCCGGATCCCGGACATGTATGCGGTGGCCGGCGCGTGGGAGTAGCGACGGGACGTTGTCCCTCGCCGGTCACGTCTGCCGCTTGAACCTGGGGATGGCGACCTCGTCGGAGACGCGCTCGAAGGTGACCTCGAGCGCCATTCCGATCCGCAGCTGGTCGTTTGCGCAGCCGACGACGTTGGTCGTCAGGCGCACGCCCTCCTCGAGTTCGACGACGGCGATGTTGTAGGGAACATCGTCGGCGAACGCGGGGTCATACACCTGGTGCATGAGCGCGAAGCTGTAGAGCGTGCCCCGGCCGTCGGCCGGCGCCCATTCGAGCTCCGCGGAGAAGCAGTGCACGCAGCGCGGCCGCAGCGGCGTGCCGAGACCGCCCGTGGGCGACATGAACGTCTCGCACGCGCGGCAGCGGCGCAGCAGCAGGACGCCCTGCGCCGCGGCGTCGAAGAACGGCCGGCTGGCCTCGTCGGGGACGGGGACGGGCTTGCGCAGCGTGTCGGCGAGCCCGGTCATGCCGCCGTCAGGATCGTCGTCGAGTGCCAGTTCAGCGTGCCGCCGTTGCCGCTGACCAGCACGAGGTGATGCTTGGGGACCTGGCGCGCGCCGCCCTGGCCGCGCGCCTGGATGACGCCCTCGGCGAGCGGCGTGAACCCCCACATGTAGAAGGCCGAGAGCTGCCCGCCGCCGGTGTTGGTGGGCAGCGAGCCGCCCGGCCCGAGCTTGCCGTCGGCGACGAACGCCCCGCCCTCGCCCTTCGCGCAGAAGCCGTAGTCCTCGAGTGTGACGAGGACGGTGTAGGTGTAACAGTCGTAGAGCTCGAGCACGTCGATGTCCTCGAGCACGACGCCGGCCATGCCCAGCGCCAGCTCGCCCGCGCGGCCCGCGCCGGTGTGGATGCCCGGCTCGCGCCCGGCGCGCCCGTTGTCGCCGGGTGCCGCCTGGCCGAAGCCGAGCAGGTGCACCGGCGGCTGGCGCAGGTCGCGCGCCCGCTCGGCCGAGGTGACGATCACCGCGACCGCGCCGTTGGAGACCAGGCAGCAGTCGAGCAGGTGCAGCGGCTCGACGATCCAGCGCGACGCGTGGTAGTCCGCGAGGTCGATCGGCTTGCCGTGCATCTGCGCCTGCGGGTTCAACTGCGCCCACGCGCGCTGGCCGACGGCGATCGTCCCGAGTTGTTCGTGGGTGGTGCCGTAGAGGTGCATGTGCCGGCGGCAGGCCAGCGCGTAGCTCGTGTTCGCCGGCCCGTAGTCCCCGTAGGCGAAGCGCAGGCTCGCGAAGCCGGTGTCGGCGCCGATGGCGCGGCCGCTGTAGGCCGCGCGCGCGGAGCCGCCCGGCGTCAGCGGCGCGTCCGCGTACAGGCACACGACGACGTTCGCCTGCCCGGCGGCGATCGCGTAGGACGCGTACTGGAGCATCGTTCCCGCGGTCGAGCCGTAGGCGTTCATGGCGTTCACGAGCGTCAGGTCCTCGAGCCCGAGCGACATCTGCAGCATCGGCGCCATCTCGCCCGAGTGG
Organism: uncultured Solirubrobacteraceae bacterium; assembly: GCA_963837485.1. Classification (GTDB taxonomy): domain Bacteria; phylum Actinomycetota; class Thermoleophilia; order Solirubrobacterales; family Solirubrobacteraceae; genus Solirubrobacter. Next base: position 116,445 of record CAWINP010000010.1, read on the forward strand.
TTGGCGTTGAGCAGCAGCCCGTCGACGTCGTCCTTGACCAGGCCCGCATCGTCGAGCGCGCGCGCGAGCGCGTCGGCGGCGAAGTCCGTGACCGTGCGGCCGTAGACCTTGCCCATCTCGGTCATCCCGAGCCCGGCGATGGCCGCGGTCATGCCGCCAGCGCTTCGGTCGTCTCCGGCACCTCGAGGACGCCGCGAGCGAGCAGGGTGGCGATCTCGGGGTCGGAGAGCCCGAGGAGCGTCGCGCAGATCTCGCGCGTGTGCTCGCCGTGCCGCGGCGCCGGGCCGATGCGGACCGGCGGCAGCGTGCGCGAGCGGAACGGGCCGGCCTCGAGCCGCACGCGGCCGAGCCCCGGCTGGTCGATCTCGCGATGGATGCCGCGCGCGCGCAGGTGCGGGTCGCGCTCGTGGTCGTCCGGGCGCATCATCATGCCGGCGGGCACGCCGGCCGCCTGCAGCGTCGCCATGACGTCGCGCGGCGCCCGCGTGCGCGTCCATTCCGCCGGATGCTCGCCCGCGATGCGCCGCAGGGCGGCGCGCTGGGCGTCGTCGACCGGCGCGATCACGCACCACTCGTCGTCGCCCGCGCACGGGTACACGGCGCCTTCGCCGGGACGGGCGCCGTCGAGGAACACGTCGGCGAACTGGTTGATGATCAGCTCGGCCTGCGCCACCTCCAGGCGCGCGCCCGCGCCGGTGCGGCGCCGCCGAACGAGCGCCGCGAGCACCGCGGCGGCACACAGCCGGGCCCCGTAGTGATCGGGGTAGATCGTCGTCGGCTCCGCGAACCCGAGCGGATCGTCCGGATAGCGCCACAGGCTCGTCACGCCGGCCAGGCAGCGCACGATCGGCCCATAGCCCGGGCGACCGCTCCACGGGCCCGTCGAGCCGAGCGCGCTCGTGCTGAGCATGACGAGGTCGGGGTTGACGGCCCGCAGGGCGTCGTAGCCGAGCCCGAGCTTGTCGAGCGTGCCAGGCTTGAAGTTCTCCAGGACGACGTCGGCCCCGGCAACCAACCGTTTGAGCAGCGCGACGCCCTCCGGCGTGCGCAGGTTCACGCCGAAGCTGCGCTTGTTGCGGCTGCCCGCCACGAAGCTCGGGGAGATCGTCCCGCCGTAGCCGACGCGCGCGGCGTCCGGGAAGGCGCGGTGCTCGATCTTGATCACGTCGGCGCCCTGATCGGCGAGCAGGCGGCCGATCTCGTTGCCGATGACGATGATCCCGAAGTCGACGACGCGCAGGCCGCTGAGCGGGAGGCGCGGCCGCGCGCGGCGCTCGCCGACGCGCTCGTCGGCCGGCAATTCGAGATCGGCGTTGTGCTCGCCGGGCTCCGGGGCGCGGTGGCGGAAGCCGGCGCGCACGCCGTCGACGGTGAGGAAGCCGCTGGGCACGCGGGCGCGCACGCCGGGCGCGACCTCGGCCTCGACGAACGTGCCGCGGGCCGCGAAGTGCGGGCTCTCGAGCACGTCCGACACGCCCAGCACCGGCGCGACCGGGACGCCGCGCGCCTGCCCCTCGGCCGCGATCTGCGCCGCGGTCAGCGGGGCGAACAACGCGGCGTAGAGAGCGTGCAGACGCGGCGCCGCCTCGAGCCGCGCGGCGATCGCGTCGTAGCGCGCGTCCTGGAACTCCGCCGGCTCGCCGAGCCACGCCCGCATCGCGCGCCACTGGCGCGGCGCGAGGATGACCACGCGCACGTGACCGTCCGCGCACGGGAAGATCGGGTACAGGCCCGCCTCCGGGCGCCCGCGGGTCGCCGGGGCGCCCGACGGCCGGCTGACCGAGGCCGCACCGTGGGCCGGGTCCAGCGTCTGCATGGCCGCTTCGAGCAGCGAGAAGTCGACGTGGTCGCCGCGGCCAGTCTCGAGCCGGTGCCAGTAGGCGACCAGCGCGGCCCAGGCGGCCTGGATCGCGGCGGTCTCGTAGGCCATCCCGGGCGGCGGCAGCAGCGGCTCGCGCCCCGCCAGCCCGCTGCGGCTCAGCATGCCGCTCATGGCCGCGATGACCGCGTCGCCGCCGGCCCAGTCGCGGTACTCGCCGGTCTGCCCGAAGTCGGTGATCGACACGACGACGAGCCCGGGGTGCGCGAGGTCCCCGAGCGTGCCCGGGCGCTCGGTCTCGATCCAGATGTCCGCCGTGCGCACCAGCGCCCGCAGGCGGTCGCGGTCCGTCGTGACGCTGCGCTTGTTGGCGTTGCGCAGGCTCCTGGCGCCCGAGCCGACGCGGATGACGTCGGCGCCGAGGTCGGCCAGGAAGCGGCCGCAGGTCTCGCCCTTGCCGTCCGCGCAGTCGACCACCCGGACACCGGAGAGCAGGGGCTCCGGATCGACCGGCCGCCAGAGCGTGCGTGCCATGACGTCAGGTCGACAATGCGGCGACGTCGAGGTTGAACAGCCGCGCGGCGTTGAGGCCGAGGATGTTGCGCTTGGCCTGCTCGCTGAGGAACGGCAGGTCCAGGAACACGCTCGGCAGGTCGAAGTCCCAGTGCGGCCAGTCCGACGCGTAGACGAGCTGGGTCTCGGCGTTGATCGCGTTCAGCGTCGACGCGAGCAGCTCCGGGTGGTCCATCTCCATCGGCTGCGACGTATAGTACATCTCGCTCATGTACTCGCTCGGCGGGCGCTTGAGCAGCGGCGCCTCCGACGTGCGCTTGAGGTACTCGTGATCGAGCCGCTGCATCAGGAACGGCACCCAGGCCAGCCCGCTCTCGACCCAGATGACCTTCAGCCGCGGGAAGCGCTCGGGTAGGCCGTTGACCAACCAGTTGGTCATATGCACGATGTTGCAGTGCACGAAAGAGATCGCGTGCATGGAGAGGAAGCGGTTCATCGTCTTCATCCACTGGTCCTCCCACGTGGGACCGGCGTGGAAGGCGAGCGGGAGCCCGGTCTCCTCGATGGCCGCGTAGACCGGCATATACCGGTTGTCGTGCACGGGGTCATGCCGGATGCTCGTGACAAGGAAGCCGCACACGCTCGGGCTGCCGGCAAACTCGTCGATCATCCGCAGGCACATCTCGGGATCGTTGAGCGGTAGGTAGGGGAGGAACTTCAGCCGCGGCTCCTGGCTGCAGAACTCCTCGATCATCCAGCGGTTGTAGGCCAGCGCGACCTGCGACTCGCCGAACGGCATCGGTGACATCCCGAGCGAGAGCAGCGAGGTGGGGAAGACGACCTGGACGTCGATGCTCATGGCGTCCATCGCCCGGCGGCAGAGCTCGACGTCGCGCGGGACGTCGATCTCCCCGAGGTTCTCGCGCGTCAGCTCCTGGTGCGGGATGCGGCCGTGCATCGCCTGGAACTGGAACCCCCGGCCGCCGGGCGTCGGGACGTACTGCGGGACCCCCATCACGTCGAGATCGTGCTGCGAATTGGACCGCATGACCGGGTTCTCCATGTGGCGCAGGATCGCCGGCCACACCGAGCCTGGATCGCGGTGCGAGTCGACGTCGACGACGAAGTAGTCGTCGAGCCCGAGCTCGTCCGCCTGCCGGCGGGCGTGCGCGAGCATCTCGCGCTCGGGGGTGAAGTGGTCGTGCATCGGCACGAGCGTCTTGACGCGCGGATCGACGGGCATGGCGCGTTCACCTCCCGCTGCTGGCGAACCAGACGGCGAACTCGAAGGGTGTCAGTGACTGCGAGCGCAGCAGCGCCGTGGCGATGGTGCACGCTTCGGTGGTGGTGACGTCGAGCCCGGACAGGGCCTCGTCGCCGTACGGGTCGGCCGATAGCTCGGCGTAGCGCTTGATCGCCACGGTCAGCTCGGCCGACAGCTCGCTATCAGAGACGGACAAGGATCTCACCGTCGACCTCCTCGACCTCGATGGGGCGCAGCCGCGCGCGGGGATCGGCCGGGTGCTCGCCTGTCCGCACGTCGTACTCGTAGCCGTGCCAGGGACACACGAGGTGCAGCTCGTCGGAGAAGTGATCCCCGAGGCTGCGCCGCGCGCCGTCCAGCCGCTCGACCACGCGGTTCATCAGCTTGCCCTGGCAGACGGGGCCGCCGGCATGGGCACAGCGGTTCTCCCAGGCGTACAGCCGTCCGTCCACGCGGAAGATGCCGATTTCGACCCCGTCCACGTCGACGACCACGCGGCCGCCTTCCAGGACGTCCTCTCTCACGCCCACGACCACGCTCGTATCGTTCATAACTGAGATTCTCTCACTTGATGAGTTGAGTGTCAACATGAATTCAGGTCAAATCGCCAGGACGGGCTTGACCGCGATCCCACCGGCAGCGTCCGCGAACGCGGCGTCGATGTCTTCGAAGTCGTATCGGCTGACGAGCTTCTCCAGCGGGAGCCGGCCCTGCGCGTGCAGCGCCACCAGGCGCGGGATGAACTCGTGCGGCGCCGCGTCACCCTCGATCACGCCGCGCACGGTCTTGCCGCCGCTCATCACGGCCTGCACGTCCATGGCGAAGTCGGGCACGCGGATGCCGACCAGCGCCAGCGTGCCGAGCGGCGCGAGCGCCGCGATCGCCTGGTTGATGACCGCGCCCTTGGCGGAGGTGTCGATGGCGTGCGTCGCGCCGCCGCCGGTGAGCTCGCGGATCGCCGCGACCACGTCGCCGGCGCCCGGGTCGAGCGTCGCCGTCGCGCCGAGCTCCGCCGCGAGCGCCCGGCGGCTCGCCACCGGGTCGACCGCGATGACGGTGTCCACGCCCGCGGCGGCCATCACCGCCGAGAGCCCGACGCCGCCCGCGCCGAAGACCACGAGCGCCGCCTCAGGGGGCGGGGCGAGCACGTTGAGCACGGTGCCCGCGCCCGTCTGCACGCCGCAGCCCAGCGGCGCGGCCAGCGCGAGATCCATCTCCTCGCCGACGGCGACGACGTTGGACTCGTAGGCCAGCGCGTGCGAGGCGAAGCTCGACTGCCCGAAGTAGGAGCCGTAGACCGGCGCGCCGTCGCGGCGCATCGTGGGGGACCCGTCGGGCCGGGTGCCGATGCCGTTGAGCGTGCGGAAGTCGCGGCAGTAGGGCTGGTAGCCCGCGGCGCACTCGCGGCACGTGCCGCAGCTGCGGTAGCTCAGGACGACGTGGTCGCCCCGGCGCACGGACGTCACCGCGTCGCCCACGGCGCGGACGACGCCGGCGCCCTCGTGCCCGAGCACGATCGGCGAGATGGCCTGCGGCCAGACGGCCTTCATCGTCAGGTCGCTGTGGCAGACGCCGACCGCCCGGACCTCGACGAGCACCTCGTCGCGGCGCGGCTCGTCGAGCTCGACCTCGGCGATCTCGAACGGCTCCGCGGCGCCCGCGGAGATGGCGGCGCGGATCCTCATGGCAGATAGGGGATCGATTGGACCTCGGTGTAGGCCTCGATGCCCTCGAGGCCGTTCTCGCGGCCGATGCCGGAGTCCTTGAAGCCGCCGAACGGGCCCGCGGGATCGAGCGCGTGCTGGTTGACCGCGACGTTGCCGCTGCGGATCCGGCGGGCGACGTCCTTGGCGTGCTCGGCGTCTGGGCCCCAGACGCTGCCCGAGAGCCCGTAGCGCGACGCGTTGGCGAGCGCCACCGCGTCGTCCTCGTCGGCGTAGGGGATCACGCACACGACGGGGCCGAAGATCTCCTCCTGCGCGATCGTCATGCGGTTGTCGACGTCGGCGAACAGCGCCGGCGTGACGAAGTAGCCGCGTTCGAACGCCGGGCGGCCGCCGCCGAGGACGAGCCGCGCGCCCTCGCGCACGCCGGTCGCGATGCCCTCCTCGACGCGCTCGCGCTGAACGGCGCTGACCAGCGGACCGACGTCGACGCCCGGATCGGCGGGATCGCCGACGACGAAGGCGCCGATCTGCTCGCGCAGCGCCGCGACTACCTCGCCGTAACGCGCCCGGTGCGCGAGCACGCGCGTGGCGTTCGTGCAGGTCTGCCCGTTGTTGCGCATCGTGTTCGGTGCGAGCGCCGGCACGACCGAATCAAGGTCGGCGTCGGGCAGCACGATCGCCGCCGACTTGCCGCCCAGCTCGAGCGCGCAGCGCTTGATCTGCTCGCCGCAGAGCGCTGCGATCCGGCGCCCGGCGCTCGCGCTCCCGGTGAAGCTGATCTTGTCGACCAGCGGGTGGCGGACGAGCTGCTCGCCGACCTCACGGCCCGCGGGCACGACGTTGAGCACGCCCGGCGGCAGGCCGGCGTCCGCGAACGCCGCGGCCAGCGCCGCGCCGAACAGCGGCGTCTGCGACGGCGGCTTGAGCACGACCGTGCAGCCCGTGAGCAGCGCGGGCGCGAGCTTCTGGATCGACAGCGCGAACGGAAAGTTCCAGGGCGCGATCGCGCCGACCACGCCGACGGGCTGACGGCGCACGAGCAGCCGGCTGCGCAGCCCCTCGCGCTCCTGCTCCCATGGGAAGGTCGCGGCCTGGCCCGCGTGCCATTCGAGGATCGCCCGCGCGGCGAGCGGCTGCCACTCGGCGATCGCCCGGGGCGAGCCGACCTCGAGCGTGATCGTGCGCGCGATCTCCTGCGCGCGCTCGCCGATCAGCTCCGCGGCGCGCGCCAGCACCTCGGCGCGCTCGCCCGGCGTGGCCGCCGACCACGGAGCGAGCGCGGCGTGCGCGGCCCGGACCGCGCGGTCGATGTCCTGCGCGTCCGCCAGCTGCGCCTGGCCGATCGGCTCCTCGGTGGCCGGGTTGATGACGTCGACGACGCGGCCGCCCGCGGGCGTGGCGCAGGCGCCATCGATGTGCGGACCCGCCAGGACGGCAGTCATCGCGAAACCTCCAGTTCGAAGCCCTCATAGCCGTTCGCGGCGACGCCCTCGCAATGCGCGCGGTAGTTGCCGACGCCCCCCAGGTAGGGCATGAACACGCGCGGCTTGCCCGGGATGTTTGCGCCCGCATACCAGGACGCGGCGCGCGGGAACAGCGTCGCGTCGGCGACCGCGTCGACGTGCGCGACCCACGCGTCCTCGGCGGCGGCGGTGGCCTCGATCGTGCCGAGCCCGTGCGCGCGCAGGTGCGCGACGCAGTCCGCGATCCACTCGACGTGCTGCTCGATCGAGACGACCATGTTGCTCAGCACGGACGGGCTGCCCGGCCCGGTGACGAGGAACAGGTTGGGGAAGCCGGCGGTCGCGAGCCCGAGGTAGGTGCGCGGCCCTCCGGACCACTTCTCGCGCAGCGAGACGCCGTCGCGCCCGCAGACGTCGATGCCCAGCACCGCGCCGGTCATCGCGTCGAAGCCCGTGGCGAACACGAGCACGTCGAGTTCGTATTCCGCGCTCTCGGTCTGCACGCCGCGCGCGGTGACCCGCACGATCGGGTCGCGGCGGACGTCGACGAGCGTGACATCGTCGCGGTTGTAGGTCGCGTAGTAGTCGGTGTCGACGCAGATGCGCTTGGTGCCGATCGGGTGCGTGGTCGGCGTCAGCGCCTGCGCGGTCTCCGGGTCACGGACGATCTCGCGGATCTTCTCGCGCACGAAGTCGGCCGCGGTGGCGTTGGCCTCGGCGTTCGTGATGATGTCGTTGAAGGCGAGCGTGACCGCGCCGATGCCGCCGCTGGCCCAGCCCTCCTCGTAGGCGCGTCGGCGCTCCTCGGGTTCGACGGCGAGCGCGGAGCACTGCCGCAGCGCCTCGGGATGCGAGGCCGGCACGCCGCTGAGAGACTCGCGCGCGCGTTGCCGGCGCTGGCGGTAGGCGTCCTTGGCCACGTGTTGGCCGGCGAGCGGCCGGTTGTGCGCCGGCATGCTGAAGTTCGCGGTGCGCTGGAAGACGTACAAGTGCTCGGCCTGCTCGGCGAGCCGCGGGGTGAGCTGGATGCCGGTCGAGCCCGTCCCGATCAGCCCGACGCGCTTGTCGGCGAGCGCGACGCCGTCCTGCGGCCAGCGCGCGCTGTGGTACCACTCGCCCGCGAAGTCGTCGAGCCCTTCGATCTCCGGGCGGTGCGGCGTCGACAGGCAGCCGGCGGCCATCACGCAGAACGTCGCCGAATAGGTCGCGCCGTCCTCGGTCCTGACGTGCCAGCGCCCGCCGTCGTAGCGCGCGGCCACGACGCGCGTCTGCAGCTCGATGTCGCGCCGCAGCGCGAAGCGATCGGCGACGTGCTCGAGGTAGCGCAGGATCTCCGGCTGGGCGGGGTAGCGCTCGCTCCACTCCCACTCCTGCTCGAGCTCCTCCGAGAACGAGTAGGAGTAGTCGAGCGACTCGATGTCGCAGCGCGCGCCCGGGTAGCGGTTCCAGTACCAGGTGCCGCCGACGCCGCTGCCCTGCTCGAGCACCCGCACGTCGAGCCCGAGCCCGCGCAGGCGGTGCAGGGTGTACAGGCCGGCGAAGCCCGCGCCGACGACGAGCGCGTCGAGCTCGTGGCGCGCCAGCGCGCGGTCGACGGCCTCCGCGACGAAGTCCAGGCCCGCGGCGCTCGCGGGCACGAGGTCGAGCAGCGTGAAGAACAGGTGCATCTGGCCGGCGAAGCGGTGGTGCTCGACGCGCACGCCCGCGTCCGCGAGCCGGCGCGCGTAGGCCTCGCCCTCGTCGCGGAGGACGTCGTACTGCGCGGTGAGCACGACGGCGGGCGGGAGGCCCGAGAGGTCCTCGGCGCGCAGCGGCGCGGCGTCCGGGCGCGACCGGTCGGCCGGCTCGGGCGCGTAGTGGTCCCAGAACCACGCCATGGTCTCGCGCGTGAGCAGCAGCTGGTTCTCCGGGTCCAGGTAACACTCGCGGTCCAGATCACAGTCCGTGACCGGGTATACGAGGACCTGCAGCGCGATCTCCGGGCCGCCGGCGTCGCGGGCGCGTTGCGCCATGACCGCGGCGAGGCAGCCACCGGCACTGTCGCCCGCGACGATGATCGGGAGGTCCCCGCCGGCGATCTCGGCGGCCGTCCAGCGCAGGGCCGTCCAGGCGTCCTCGACCGCGGTCGGATAGCGGTGCTCGGGCGCCAGGCGATAGCCGGCGAGCACGACGGCACAACTCGTGCGGTCGGCGAGCCGGCGCACCAGCGCGTCGTATTGGTCGATCCCGCCGGTCACCCAGCCGCCGCCGTGGTAGTAGACGATCACGCCGCGCACCGGGTCGCGCGGGACGAGCACGCGCAAGCGCGGACCGTCGAGCTCGACGTCGCGCACCCGCGCCATCTCCGGCCGCTCGACCACCTGCGCGGCCAGCTCGGCGCCCGCCGCGCGCGCCTGTTCGGGCGTCAGCTCGTGCAGCGGCGGCAGGCCGCTCGCCGCCAGCGCGGCGATCAGGCGCGCGCTTGCCTCGTCCAGCATGGGATCGCTCCTTGTGTGTGGGTCAGTGCCCGGTCCAGAGCGGCTTGCGCCGCTCGACGAACGCGTTGGGTCCTTCGACGAAGTCCGCCGACGCCAGCAGGCGGCGGACGCGGTCCTCGTCGCGCGCGAGCGCGTCGTCGACGCTACGCGTCAAGCCGTCGAGCGCGGCCTCCTTGGTCAGCTGCACCGACAGCGGCGAGCACTCGAGGATCTCTGCGGCCCAGCGCTCCGCCGCGGACAGCAGCTCAGCCGCCGGCACGACCTCGTTGACCAGGCCGAGCCGCCACGCCTCCTCCGCACCGAACAAACGGCCGGTCAGGAGTAGGCCCATCGCCGGCTTGAAGGGGATCTGGCGGGCGAGCCGGTGGACGCCGCCTGCGCCGGCGAACAGCCCCACGCGCGGCTCGGGCAGCCCGAAGCGCGCGTGGTCGGCGGCGACGATGATGTCGCAGGCCAGCGCCATCTCCAGCCCGCCGCCGAGCGCCACGCCGTTGACCGCGGCGATCAGCGGCTTCGGGCAGTCGAAGTCGCGCGTGATGCGCCCGAATGGCGGGCGCGCCTCGCCCTGCACCTCGCCGCCGTCGGCCGTCCGCGCGGCCGTGACCTTGAGGTCGTTGCCCGCGGAGAACGCGCGCTCGCCCGCGCCGGTGAGGATCGCCACCCAGACCTCGGGGTCGTCGCGGAAGTCCTCCCAGATCGCGGCCAGCTCCAGGTGCGCCTCGAGGTGCAGCGCGTTCATCACCTCGGGCCGGTTGAGCGTCACATAGGCGATCCGCCCGCGCTTCTCGTAGATCGCGTGGCTCATCCCAGCACCAGCTCCGCGGCCTGGCGCAGCGTCTCCGGCGGGCCGGCGATGAGCAGCGAGGTGACGCTCGAGTCGCGCCACGCCTCGAGGTCGTGGCGGATCTTCGCGGGCGGCCCGACCAGCGCGACCGACTCGACGAGCCGCGTCGGCACCGCCGCCGCCGCCTCCTGCTTGCGGCCCTCGAGGTAGAGCTCCTGGATCCGCGTGGCCTCGGCCTCGTAGCCCATCCGGGCCGCGACGTCGTGGTGGAAGTTCGCGCCGCGCGCGCCCATGCCGCCGAAGTACAAGGCGAGCCGGGGGCGAACCTGGTCGGCCGCGCGCTCGACGTCGTCGTCGACGACGAACGGCAGCGACGCGAGGACCTCGAAGCCCTCGCGCGGGCGCGTGCGCCGGGCGAAGCCCGCCTCGAGGCTCGGGCGGTAGAGCTCGGCCTCGTGGTAGGGGGAGTAGAAGAGCGGCAGCCAGCCGTCGGCGATCTCCGCCGCCAGCGCGATGTTCTTCGGCCCTTCGGCCGCGAGGTGGATCGGCAGCGCCGCGCGCAGCGGGTGCACCGTGCACTTGAGCGGCTTGCCCAGGCCGGTATAGCCGTTCTCGCCGTTGGCCGGCAGCGGGTAGTGCGGGCCGTCCGAGACCACCGGCGCCTCACGGGCGAGCACGTCGCGGACGATCCCGACGTACTCGCGCGTGCGCGCCAGCGGCTTGGCGAACGGCTCGCCGTACCAGCCTTCGACCACCTGCGGACCGGAGACCCCAAGCCCGAGCATGAAGCGCCCGCCGCTGAGGTGGTCGAGGGTGATCGCCGCCATCGCGGCCGCCGTGGGGCGGCGCGCGCTGAGCTGCATGATCCCCGTCCCGAGGCGCAGGCGCTCGGTGCGCGAGCCCCACCAGGCCAGCGGCGTGAGGACGTCACAGCCGTAGGCCTCGGAGGTCCAGACCGAGTCGAAGCCCAGGCGCTCGGCCTCGAGCACGCAGTCCAGCGCGCCGGGCGGCGGGGAGCCCGCCGCCCAGAACCCCGTGTGCAGGCCGAGCTTCAGGCTCACTTGCCCCAGAGCTTCTTGAACTCGTCGCGGTAGTTGCTGACCACGGGGAACAGGCCCTTGGTGGCCTCGGCGGGCATGTTGCTCGCCGTGACGATCCACAGCGGCGGCGTCGCCGGCTGCGGCGGCGCGCCGGCGAAGTGGCGGGCCAGCGCGTCGAGCATCAGGTAGTCAACCGCGTAGTAGTCGAAGGGGACGACCGACTGGACCTTCTTGGCCGCGAGGTCCTGGAAGGTCTGGGTGTCCCCGCTCTGGCCGACGATCTTGACCTTGTCGGCGAGCCCGGCGGCGTTCAACGCGGCGGGCAGGCCGGCCCCGAGCGCGTTGCTGACCGAGAGCACGATGTAGTTGACCTGCGGGTGGCTGCGCAGGTAGGAGATGATGCGGTCCGGCGCGTCCTTGCCGATCGAGGTCACGGGGACGTCGAGCGACGCGTAGGCGCAACTTGAACACAGCCGCTTGTAGGTGCTCTGGAACTGCGAGCCGAGCGCCTGGAGGATCTCGAAGGCCGAGATGTTGACGTAGAGCGTGTTGGCCTTGCCGTGGCTGTCGGCCACGATCTCGGCCGCCAGGTTCTGGCCGATCTTGGCGCTGTTGCCGGTGCCGGCGACGTTGGCCAGGATCCCGTTGCCGGGCGGCGCGGTGCTGCAGCACGTGACGAAGGCCACGCCCTTGCTCTGGGCCTCGGCGATCTGCTTGGCGACCGCGGCGCGGTTGACCGCGTTGAGGATCACGGCATCAGCGCCCTGGCGCAGCGCGGTCTCGAACGCGTTCTGCAGCTGCTCGGGGGAGCCGTCGGTGCTGATCGTCGACCCGTTCCAGCCGAGGTCGGCGGCGCCCTGCTTGATGATGTCGCCCTGGATCTCGCAGGCCTGCACGCCGCAGCTGATGAACACGACCTTCTTGCCCGTGGGCACGGGCTTGCCGACCGCGGTGGCGAGCCCGATCGTGGTCGGCCGGGTCGTCGCCTGCTGGGCCAGCGACTGCGCGCGGGCGACGCCCGCGCTGTGGCCGGTCTTCGACGGTGACCCGGAGGTCGAGTTGCCGGCGCTCGAGCCGCACGCGGTCGCGGTGGCCATCGTGGCGCCGAGCAACAGCAGCGCGGCGCCCTTGTGAATGAACATGCCTCTCTCCTCCTGTTTTGACGGGGTTATGCGGCTCGGCGCTGCAGGCCGGTGAGCGCGAGCGCGGCGATCAGGACGACGCCGACGAACATGTCGCCGGCCCACTGCGGGGCGTTGGCCAGTGCGAGGCCGGTGACGCCGGTGCCGAGCAGCAGGACGGCGATGAGCGTCCCGCCGGCGTTGAAGCGCCCGTGCTTGAGTTGCGTGGCGCCGAGGAAGGCCGCGGCGAACGCGGGCAGCAGGTAGGGCGTGCCGGCGCTCGGCGACCCGCTGCCCAGGGTCGAGGCGAGCACGATCCCGGTCGCGCCGGCTAGGCCGCCCGAGGCGACCAGGGAAGCGAAGCGCAGGCGGTCGACGCCCACGCCGGCGAGCCGCGCGGCGTCGGGGTTGAACCCCGTCGCGTAGAGCCGCCGGCCGGTCGCGGTGTGCTCGAGCAGGTACCAGATGGCGACCGCGACCGCGGCGCAGTAGAAGACGGGAAGCGTGATGCCGGCGATCGTCGTCTGCCCGATCGAGGCGAACGCCCCGCCGAGCTTGGCGTCGGTGATCGGCACCTCGTGGGTGACCATCGTGATCAGCGCCGCGATCAGCGAGCCGGTGGCCAGCGTGCCTATGAACGAGTCGATCTTCATCACGACCACGACGACGGCGTTGATGACGCCGACGCCGATGCCGATGGCGAGCGCGATCAGGATGGCGGGCACGAGCGGGACGCCGTTGACGGCGATCAGGTGCGCGACGGCGACGCCGGTGAGCGTCATCACGCCGGCGAAGGACAGGTCGAAGACCCGCGCGGCGAGCGGGATCGTGATCGCGAGCGCGCCGAGCGCGGTGATCGCGTTGCTGTTGAGGACCTGCTTTGCGGTCGCCGCCGTCGGGAACGTGTCCGGGACCCAGATCGAGAACAGCACGATGATCCCCAGCCAGACGTAGACCGCACCGACGCGGTCGAACGCGAGGCCGCGGACGAGTCGGTGTGCCCGGATCGGCGCTCGGCGGGCGGGCGCGGCGGTCTCGGGAACGGTGGTCAGGCTCATCGGTCTTCTCCCTCCATCGCGCTGACGAGCGCGTGCTCAGTGAGTCCGTCGCCGCCCAGTTCGGCGGCGACGCGTCCGTCGCGCAGCACGACGACACGCGTGCACATCGCCAGCACGTCGCCGGCGTCCGACGAGGACAGGACGACGGTCAGGCCGCCGCGCGAGAGCTCGGCGATCAGTTCGTAGATCGCCACGCGGGTGCCGATGTCCACGCCCGCCGTCGGCTCGCACAGCACGAGCAGATCGGGGTCGCGCACCAGGCAGCGCGCGAGCACGACCTTCTGCTGGTTGCCGCCGCTCAGGGTGGAGATCGGCGCGCCCGGGCCGGCGGTGACGACGCCGAGCCGCTGCGTCCAGTGCTCGACCACCGCGGCCTCGGCGCGCTTGTCGAGCCGTCCCCGGCGGCCGAGGCGGCCCAGGACCGACAGCGACAGGTTCTCGCTGACCGCGAACTCGGCGACGATGCCCTCGCGACCGCGGTCCGCGGGCACGAGCGGGATGTCCAGGCCGGCGGCGTCGGCGGCGTCGCTCCACTCGGGCGAGCGCGCCGGCAGGCGCAGGCGGCCGCTGACGGCGTGCTGGGCGCAGCCCGCGAGCACGTAGGGCAGCTCCAGCACGCCTGCGCCGGCCAGCCCGGCGATGCCGAGGATCTCGCCGCGGTGGACGTCGAGGTCCACGCCGCGCAGCCAGCGCCCGTGCACGTCGCGCGCCTCGAGCACGACCGGCGCGTCGGGGCGCGCCGCGACCGGCGCGCGATAGTCCGGGTCGACCTCCTCGCCGACCATCTCGCTCGCGAGCCGGCCGGCGTCGAGGTCGGCGACGGCATGGGTGGCGATCACGCGGCCGCCGCGCAGGACGGTCACGCGGTCGGCCAGCGCGAAGATCTCGTCGAGCCGGTGCGAGACGTAGAGCACGCTCGTGCCCGCGGCGCGGACCTCGCGGACCATCGCGAACAGCCGCTCGACCTCGTCGTGCGGGAGCACCGCGGTCGGCTCGTCGAGCACGAGCACGCCACTGCCGCCCGTCCAGCCCTGCAGCGCCGCGGCGATCGCGACCACGGTGCGCTCGACCGGAGTCGCGGCGGCGAGCGGACGGTGGATGTCGAGATCGACGCCGAAGCGCGCGAGCACACGACGGGTCTCGCGCGCCTGCTCGCGCCAGTGGACGCGGCCGGCCGCGCCGCGGGCGAAGCCGCCGTGCAGCGCGAGGTTGTCCATCGCGTTGAGCTCGAGCACCAGCCCGAGGTCCTGGTGGACGAAGCGCACGCCGTCCGGGACGGCGTGCCCGATCGCGAACGGCGCGCCGTCGAGCTCGGCTTGGCAGCCCGCGTCGGGCACGTGGTAGCCCGCCAGGGTCTTGATCAGCGTCGACTTGCCGGACCCGTTCTGGCCCACGAGCGCGTGGATCTCGCTGGGCCGGATGTCCAGCGCCGCGTCGATCAGCGCCCGTGTGGCCCCGAACGTCTTCGACAGACCGGTGATACGCAGTGCGGGCGGCGCTGAGCCGGTCCCGATGCTTCCAGGCGCCTGGTGCGTGGCGGCGCTCATGTGGCTCTCCCTCAGCTAAGAAACTGAACTGACTTTGGCTCGGGCATCAATTAGAGCAGTCGTGACATGCGCCTGTCAAGACGACATTTATGTGCCTCGCTGGCAGTGGCTTGACAGCAGGCGTCGCTCGGGCGTAACCTGAACCGGCGTAAGGTCAGGACCGCCTGGTCCGGCCGCGAGGAACCTGCCGGGGGCTGCGCGCCGCCCGGGCCCCCTGTGTGAAGGAGAGCTCGCGATGAGCGTGTTGACGGACGCGTCGCCCTATCCCGTCTCGGCTGCCGCGGCGCGGCAGTTGCATCGGACCTTGTTCGGCCACGTCGTCGACGGCGAGGCCGTGCCGTCGCTCGACGGCGCCACCATGCCCGTCGTGGATCCCGCGACCGGCGAGCCGGTCGCAACCGCCGCGGCTGGTTCCGCGGCCGACGTCGAGCGCGCGGTCCGCTCCGCACGCTCGGCGTTCGACGACGGCCGCTGGCGCTTTCTGGCTCCGCTCGAGCAGGAACGCCGGCTACGCCGGCTCTCCGCGCTGATCGCCGAGCACGCCGACGAGCTGGCCGAGCTCGACGTCATCGACTCGGGGCTGCTGCGGGTCTACGCCGGCTTCATCGTGCAGTTCGCGGTCGACGGTCTCGACTACTACGCGGGCTGGCCGTCCAAGCTGCACGGCGTCATCCCCGCCGCGCCGCGCGAGTTCGCCGTCTACCAGGTCCGCGAGCCGATCGGCGTCGTGGGGGCGATCGTCCCCTGGAACGGACCGACCGCCGCCGCCGTGATGGCGCTCTTCCCGCTCGCCGCCGGCAACAGCGTCGTGCTCAAGCCGGCCGAGCAGACCCCGATGACCGCGGTCCGGATCGCCGAGCTCGCGTCCGAGGCCGGGATCCCCGACGGTGTGTTCAACGTCGTCCAGGGGACCGGCGAGAAGGTCGGCGCGGCGCTTGTCGCGCACCCCGAAATCGATGCGATCACGTTCACCGGCTCGGGCGCGACTGGGCGCGCGATTCAGGCGAGCGCGGCCGCGCGGGTCAAGCGCGTCAGCCTCGAGCTGGGCGGCAAGAGCCCGTCGATCATCTTCCCGGACGCCGACCTCGACGCGGCCTCGGCCGCGGCGATGATGGGCGTGTGGGGCGCGTCCGGGCAGGTCTGCACGTGCAGCACGCGCGTGCTCGTGCACGAGGCCGTCTACGACGAGGTCGTCGGGCGGATCGTCGAGGGCTCGCGCGGGCTGCGCCTCGGCGGCGGGTTCGATCCCGACGCCGACATGGGCCCGGTCGTCTCCGCGAAGCAGCTCGGGCGCATCGAGCGCTATGTGCAGATCGGCGTCGAGGAGGGTGCGCAGCTCGCGCTGGGCGGCTCACGTCACGGCGACCGCGGCTACTTCCACGAGCCGACGGTCTTCACCGGCGTGCGCAACGAGATGCGGATCGCCCAGGACGAGATCTTCGGGCCGGTGATGGGCGTCCTGAAGTTCTCCTCCGAGGACGAGGCCTTCCGGATCGCCAACGACGTCGAGTACGGGCTCGCCGCCGGTGTGTGGACGAGCGATCTCGCGCGCGCGCACCGCGCCGCGCGGGCGCTGCGCACGGGCACGGTGTGGGTCAACACCTACCAGATGGTCTATCCGTCGGTCCCGTACGGCGGCGTCAAGCAGTCCGGGCACGGGCGCAACCTCGGCGAGGCTTCGATCGACGAGTTCACGCAGACAAAGAGCGTCTGGATGAAGGTGAGCTGACATGGCGGCCACGATCCCTAGCACCGACCCCGCGATCCGCGCGCTGCAGGACCGCGCGGAGATCACCGACGTGCTCTACCGCTACGCCTCGACGATCGACCGCTTCGACCACGCCGGGCTGCGCGCGCAGCTCGCCGACGACCTTTGGGCCCAGTACGGCAACGGCGAGCCGCTGACCAGCGGCGTCGCGGTCGCCGCGTGGATCGGTGAGGCGATCGCCTCGGTCGTCTGGCAGCACCACCTGCTCAGCGTCTACCACGTCGAGGTCGACGGGGACGAGGCCGCCGCGCTCGTCTACCACACGTCGCACCAGGTCTTCGAGGACGATCCGGATAGGGCGAAGCTGCTCGTCGGGCGCTACCACAACGAGCTGCGGCGCGAGGCCGGCGGCTGGAAGATCAGCCGGCTCGTGCTCGAGATCCTGTGGGCCGAGGAGAAGGTGGACGCCACCGGCTACCTCGCCCTCATCGGAGGGCGGGGGCCGGCCTGAGCCGTGCGCGCCGCCGAACCGTTCACCCTCGGCGCGTTGACGCTCCGCAACCGGCTCGTCGCGACCGCCCACGGCCGCGGGATCGTCCAGGACGGATTGCCGCTGCCCGAGGACGGCGAGTACTGGCGCCGGCGGGGCTCGAATGCGCCGGGGCGCTCGCCGACCGGTCGGACGTCGTGCTGTTCGACGCGCAGGAGGCGATCGGCGGGATGCTCGCTATCGCGGGCGCCGCGCCGCGTTCTCGGCGAGCGGTTGGCCGCCTGTCGTGCATAGGCACGAGATCCTCGGTGAACGACCATGACGACGATGGCGCGGCTTGCGCATTGCGCGAGGTGCGGCGGTGGGCTGCAGGCGCGCTCGTGCAAGGAGGGCGACGACCCCGGTCGCGGGGGTGGGCGAGATCTGGACATGGATCTGCCACGCCGATGCGAGGAACAGATCGGCGAGTCTTGGGAGGCCTCGGCGGGCGCTGCGTCGTATCAACGGGTGATGGATTCGTACGAGATCCTGGGCATCACGCCGGCGTACCAGGGCGATCTCAGGGCCCTGCGGAACCTGCTGGTCAAGCGCTACTTCGAGGCCGGGGAGACACCCGACGAGGAGCGGATGAAGGCGATCAACCTCGCCTACGAGCTGCTCAGCGACCCGGCGCGCCGCGCGGCGACTGCGTCGCAGCCGCTCTCGATCGCGACGAGTGCGCTCCCGGTCGCGCGGGCGGGCGAGCCGTACCGGGCACGGCTGGCGGTGGTGGGCGGCGCGGCGCCGACTACCTGGGAGGCGGTGCTGCCGGCCGGGCTGGGGCTGGACGCCTCGGGCACGATCGAGGGGCGGCCCGAGCGGACGGGCAGCTTTCCGATCACGCTGCGAGTCGCTGACCGCGACGGGCGCACGGCGGAGCGGGTGTTGGTGGTGCACGTCGAGCCGGCGCCGTTGCGGGTGATAACCCAAGCGCTGCCCAACGCGACGATCGGCGTGCCGTACGAGGCAGAGCTGCGAGTCGAGGGTGGCGTCGCGCCGCTGCGCTGGTCGGGCGAGCCGCCCACCGGCTTGCGACTGGGCGACGGCGTGCTCTTTGGGACGCCACTGGGGCCGAGCGCGGTGCTGTCGGTGGACGTGCGCGTGCGCGATGCGGCTCGGCGGACCGTGTCCGCTTCTCATCGGCTGGTCGTGCGGCCGGCCGCGGCGGCGGGCGACGCGACCGAGTGGACACCAGAGCGGCTCGCCGACGAGCAGCATGCGCAGGCCGTCACCGCGCACGAGGCCGATATCGACGTGGTGGCGACGCGCGCGCGGATCGCGCTGCTGGGAGCGCGCCTCGCGCGCCGCCGGCGCGACCGCGCCGCGATCGCCGCCGCGATCCTCGCGGCGACGACCGCGGGCGCCCTGCTGTCGTGGCTGATTGGTGTGTTCGCCATCGCGCTGGCCGGAGCGGCGCTGGTGTACGCGATCGGTCCCGCGCTCTTGGCTCCGGCGCGCCGGGCCGAGATCGAGCGGCTCCGTGCACTCCTCGGCTGCGGCCGCGCCGATTGCCCGCGCTGCCACCGAGAATCCGCCCACACCCGCCCCTCGGCCTCGTGAACTCGCTCGCGCGCTTAGTGGTAGAGCGCAAAGCTCGGGTGAGACCCGGCGCGGACTGCCACTCCCAGGCACGAGCTCTAGCGCTCGGGTCGACCGCCTCCGCTGTAGGACGAGGGCGAGCGCGCGGGTACGCCTCCGCCTGGTCGCTCGCTTCACGGAGATCCGGAGATCGCCGTCGAGGACGACTCTGGTGCATCGAGGCGTCGCCTGGGCAGCGGGGTGCCGACACGACCGATCGTGCAGGAGACGCCTGGGACGGTGAGGGACGCAACAGCGTCGACCTTCCCGGTTTGCGTTCACGACCGTGTCACGAGGCCGTCACGGTCTCTTGACACGCCGCAGCGCGTGATGCTGCGCAATGGGTCGAGATGGAGCTGCCGCTGATCGCGCACCGCTGCGGGCGCGCCTACGGCCCGGACTCATCCCGGCAGGCGTTGCGGGCGGCGCTCGTAGGCGGTCCGCTCCGCGGCGTTGAGACCGACGTGTGCCTCACGCGCGACGGTGCGCTCGTCTGCCTGCACGACCCGTACCTGCCGCTCGGGACCACGCTCACCGGGTGGGCGCACGAGCGGCGTGCCGCCGATGTGCTCGCGGGGCGGCTGCTCGACCGCGAGGGGCGGGCGACCGCCGAGCGACCGCTGCTCGTCGATGAGCTGCTCGATCTCGTCCCGGCTGGGCTCACGGTGCAGGTCGAGGTCAAGGCGCACGCCGACGCGGCGCTGGCGCGGCGCACGGTCGACGCGCTCGCCGCCGTCTTGGCGCGGCGTTCTGACGCGGGCCGGGTTGAGGTCCTCAGCTTTCACGCCGCCGGTGTCGAGCAGGCGGTCTCGCATGGGTTGGCCGGCCGGCTCGTGATCTGGGCGGACTACGCGCCCGCCGCGCTCGCGCGCTGGGCCGCCGACGTCGCCCTGTGCGGCGTGTGCGTCGAGCATTTTCTGCTCGGCCAGTCGCTCGTTTCGGCGCTGCGCGACGCCGGCCTCAGCGTCAGCACCGGCACGGTCAACGAGGCGGCGGTCGCCGAGCGCGCGCTCGCGTACGCGCCTGACGCGCTGACGACCGACCGCCCGCACCAGCTGGCGGCAGAGCTGGCCGAGTGGCGGCTCCTCGCCGCTTGATCACGCCTTCGCGAGTGTCCCGATGATCCGCGGGTGGCCCGCGATCTCGGGCGCATCCACGAGCTCGAAGCCGCGCAGGCCAGCGAGCCGTCCCAAGCGACCAAGGCTCGAGCGACTGAAGCCCCAATGGACGGCGTCGTCGCGCGCGTACACCTCGCCGGGCTCGTGGACGAGCACGCACGGGTCGTCCTGCCCGCCGCGCACGCCGTAGGTCTCCAGGATGATCTGCCCGGCGGGCGCCAGGCACTCGCCCAGCACGCGCAGCAGCGTGAGCGGCGCCTCGACGCGATGCAGGATGCCGAAACAGAAGATGACGTCGAACGGCTCCCCGAGGCGACCAACCTCAAGCGCGTCCAACCGGCGGTAAACGACGCAAGAGTGCAGAAGCTCCGCGATCGCCCGGAACCCGGCGCCGGGCACGAGCTCGATTCCGAAGCGGCGACGGATCCAGGCGACGTACTGCTCGTTGTCCACGGCCACCACGCGCGCGGCCCCGCGACGCTCGGCCAAGAAGGCATAGAACCCGTCGAACGTGCCCACGTCGAGCACTCGCGCGCCCGTGAGCTGCTCGGGTATCGCGCGCAGCCGGTAGCGGTGATCCCGCGCGATGCCCGGCGTATAGACGCCAGCGCCGGTGAGCGAGAACGTGTGAAACCACAAAGGCACCCGCTCCAGCGCCACGCGCGCCTCCCCCCGCGAGGCGTCGATCGGCAGCAGGTCCGCTACCGCCCGCTCCGCGGCGGTGGTCTCGGGAATGGACTCCAAATGCTCCGCGGCCGTGGCGGCTGCACCTCCTGGAATGCGACGAACCTGAGAACACGACGATAGCCCGCCACCGGGACGCGGCTCGACGCCGTGGACGCAGTGCATACGCACCGCGTCGGCGACCGTCACGTCGCGAGAGGACGGAGCGCTAACACCGTCGCTTGCGCAAAGCGCGATGAGCAGCCCTGCGGCGAGATCAGCGCTCGAGCGAGGTGCGGACCGGGAGCATCGGCGCTCGCCTAGCGTGCATGGTCTCGATGATCTCGGCGTTGTCGATGCCCTGCAGATAGACCGACGTGATCCCGGGGTTGCTGTGGCCGAGCTGGCGCTGGCTGACCACGAGCGTTACGTCCTCGCGCAGGAGTTCGAGCGCGTGCTTGTCGCGCAACTGGTGTGGCGCGAAGCGGCGGCGCACGCCGCCTCGGGCGGTGCGACGGCGCAGCGCGGCGCGTGCGGCTGACGGATGCCGCGCGCGTCGTCGTGGGCGGCGGTTGATGACGCAGAACAGCCGGTCACACGGCGCCGCGTTTTCGGTCGTTCGAGGCCGGCCCGGTTCTGCACGTCCGGACGTCGTGGCTGCCGGAACTCGGGAATACGAATGCCGAAGGCGTTCGAATCCTCGCCGCCGATCGCTAAACGCCCCCGCGCGTCATCGGCGCGCAGGAGGACGCTGCCTCACACCGGCCGCGCCTCGATCGCCTTGACCGTCTTCTCGAACTGGCCGCTGAACACGCGCTTGCCGACCAGCCCGAGCAACGCGCCGATCACGCGCCCCTTGAGGTTCTTGCCCTCGCGCACGACGACGACGGCGATGCCGGTCGTGCCGTCGGCCCGCCGCTCGAACGTGTAGGTGTGCCCGGACGCCCCGCCCCAGGTGTTCGAGTCGGTCGTCGTCATGCGGATGCGGTTGGGGTCTGACCAGTCGTAGCGCAGGCGCTCCCACGCTGGGCCCTTGCCCTCGGTGACGTCGGCCCAGTCGGGTCCCTGGTCGTGCACTTTGAGCTGGCTGTCGTCGGTGTTGCCGAACAGCTCCGAGCGGCCTGGCCCGAAGTCGGTGACGGCGGCGGTGAACTGCTCCGGCGTCGCGGTGGTCGTGGTCGTGAAGTAGATCGTTGCCATGCGTACTCCCGATCGGATCGTCGAAGGCTAGGCGCTCGACCGCGCCCGACAGCGGATCGTGGGAACCACCAGCGGTCGGCCACAGGACGCTCAGCCGCTGTCGCGTTCGTCGCATTTGGGACTTCGTCGCTCGCCGCTGTGGCTTGTGATGGCGCGCCGAGAGCCGCGAGGTGCTCGAGTTCGTCGAGAAGCGACACTTCGCGCCGCCTCGCGAATCGCCACTACGCTGGCGGAGGCTGAGCACCCTGGGCCAGCAAAGAGGGGCGATCGGGCTTCCCGCGGTTCGCGCCCCTACCAAGACGTGGCCGAAGGGATGACCGACTCTTCGCCGGCCGTCGATGAGTTCCGCAAGCGCAAGCCTCCGCGGTATAGTGGGAAGCGCTTGGCACTCTCGTATGGCGAGTGCCAAAGCTCCCTTCTCGCGTGCCCATTGGAGGCGGCGTTCTATGAAGCTCAAGCCACTCGGCGATCGTGTGATCGTCAAGGCCGTGGAGGAGGAGGCGACGACCGCTTCCGGGATCGTTCTTCCCGACACGGCGAAGGAGAAGCCGCAGAAGGGCAAGGTGCTGGCGGTCGGTGACGGCAGGGTCAGCGAGGACACGGGCAAGCGCATCCCGCTTGAGGTGTCCGAGGGCGACGAGGTGCTCTACAGCAAATACGGCGGCGCCGAGATCACCGTCGACGGTGAGGACCTGCTGGTTCTGCGCGAGTCCGACGTGCTCGCCAGGGTCACCGGTTGACCCTAAGGAGATTCAGAGACACATGGCTCACAAGGAACTGAAGTACGCCGCGGACGCCCGCAAGGCGCTCGAGTTGGGCGTCGACGCGGTCGCCAACGCGGTCAAGGTGACGCTCGGCCCGCGCGGCCGCTACGTCGTGCTGGACAAGAAGTGGGGCGCCCCGACGATCACCAACGACGGTGTGACCATCGCTCGTGAGATCGAGGTCGAGGACGTCTTCCAGAACCAGGGCGCCCAGCTCGTCCGCGAGGTCGCCACGGCGACCAACGACGTCGCCGGTGACGGCACGACGACCGCGACGGTGCTCGCGCAGGCGATCGTCCGCCAGGGTCTGAGAAACGTCGCGGCCGGCGCTGACCCGCTCAGCCTCAAGCGGGGCATCGAGAAGGCCGTCGACGCAGTCGTCGAGCACATCAAGCAGCAGTCGAAGGAGATCTCGGGCAAGGAGCAGATCGCCCGGGTGGCGACGATCTCGGCGGGCGATGAGGAGATCGGCGACGTGATCGCCGACGCGATCGAGAAGGTCGGCAAGGACGGCGTCGTGAACGTCGAGGAGGGCCAGACGTTCGGGATGGACCTCGAGTTCACCGAGGGCATGCAGTTCGACAAGGGCTACATCTCGCCCTACATGGTCACGGACCAGGAGCGGATGGAGGCGGTGCTCGAGGATCCGTACATCCTGATCGCCAACCTGAAGGTCGGTTCGGTCCGCGACCTGCTGCCGGTGCTCGAGCAGGTTATGCAGTCGGGCAAGCCGTTGTTGATCATCGCCGAGGACGTCGAGGGCGAGGCGCTGGCCACGCTGGTCGTGAATAAGCTGCGCGGCACGTTCACGGGCGTGGCCGTGAAGGCTCCGGGCTTCGGCGATCGCCGCAAGCGGATGCTCGAGGACATCGCGATCCTCACCGGCGGCGAGGTCATCACCGAGGAGATGGGCCTCAAGCTCGAGAACACGCAGATCTCCCAGCTCGGCCGCGCGCGTCGCGTGGTCGTCGCCAAGGACACCACGACGCTCGTCGACGGTGCCGGTGACGCGGACGCCATCAAGGGCCGCATCAACCAGATCAAGGTCGAGATCGAGAACACCGACTCGGACTTCGATCGCGAGAAGCTCCAGGAGCGCCTCGCGAAGCTGTCCGGCGGCGTCGCCGTCGTCAAGGTCGGCGCGGCCACCGAGACGGAGATGAAGGAGAAGAAGCACCGCGTCGAGGACGCGCTGCAGGCCACGCGCGCCGCCCTCGAGGAGGGCATCGTGCCCGGCGGCGGCGTCGCCCTGCTCGAGGCGACCGACGCGATCAACCTCGACGCCACGGGCGACGACGACGAGAAGACCGGCGCGCGGATCGTCCTGCGCGCGCTCGAGGAGCCGCTCCGCCAGATCGCGGAGAACGCCGGGCTCGAAGGCTCGGTCGTCGTCAACGACGTCCGCAAGGCGCCGCCGGGCCACGGCCTCAACGCGCAGACCGGCGAGATCGAGGACCTCGTGTCCGCCGGCGTGATCGACCCCGCGATGGTGACGCGCTCCGCGCTCCAGAACGCCGCCTCGATCGCCAAGAACATCCTCACCACCGAGGCGATCGTCGCCGAGATCCCCGACAAGACCAACGGCGGCGGCATGCCCGACATGGGCGGCATGGGCGGCATGGGCGGCATGATGTAACCCGAAGGCGACTCCCCTCCCGAGCCGCCGACTCCCGCCGTTCGCTCGCGACCCGAAGCACGCATTCGCACCCGGCCTCGGCCGGGTGCGCGCGCATCTGCGCATCGCCTTCACCTCTCGGAACGGAACGCATTGACAGCTACCCCACCGGCCGACGCCCGTGCCGCGCCCGCCAGGCGCCACAGCCGTTCTCCTCACGGGATCGGGGGTCCCCGATGCGACCGCGCGTCAACGAGGCCCAGGGGGACTCAACTAACGAGTATGCGGAGAATCTCGACGCGGGACAGGTTCGTAGCGCGCCTTCGCCGATGAGGATGGTGATGTCTCGGCCGGGCTCGTAGAGGATGGCTTGGCGGCGGAGGCGCGAGGCGATCATGCGGCTGATCTGTTCCTCGCTCGCGCCGGACCGGGCGGGACCGGTCGGTAGGTGCAGCTGACCTGCTCCCCGGCCGTGTTGACAGGTCGACCGCCGGGACGAGGTGGGGTTGTCCTCCATCGTCCCAGGTAGACGCGACCTCGAGCGGAGTGCGGTAGACGAGTCGACCGTGGGGCCGGTCGGCGTAGTGGATCACGTAGGCGCCGATCACGCCCGTGCCTGCAAGAGCGTGTCGAACTCGAACTCGAGCCGCCACGCGCAGCGTTCCTTGAGCATGCCGAACCAGGACTCCAAGAAGGCCTGCTCTCGGGGTCGCCGTAGCGGCAGCGCCGTTGCGCGATCCCCCAAGCCGGCCAGGAGGTCTTGAACGCCCGGGCGGTCAAGGCCGAGCTGTTGTCGGTGCCCAGCGCGGGCATGCGCGGCGCCATCTGCCGGTCGGCGGCCGCTTACTCGATCAGGCCGATCGCCTGCCTGGCTCGACACGGCTCGGCCGAGTGAACGCCGTGCACAGGCACGAGATAGGCACGCGTGATGTTGAGGACGGGACGGAGCTCGACACCGTCGCTATCGCAACGCGCGAAGAGCGCGTGCGCGGGATCGGTGCTGATCCCGCGGCCAGAGGCCTGAAGCGCTGCTGGGATTAGACGACGGTGAGGGCCTCCAGGGCTTTGGGCCGGCGTTCGATACCTCGGAATTGGATGAGATCAACGCGGGCTTCGGTCCGGCGGGGGGCTCGTTCGACGATATCGGTGCCGATCCGGGTGACGACGACGGCGATCGCTCGTAGCTGGCTCGCGGCTTCTTCTTCGACGGCCCTCGTGTTGGCGGCGGCCGTCGCGCGTCTAGGGTGGGACGTTCACGTCGGGGAGGTCGGGATGCGCGTGGCAGTTCTCGGAGCGGGCAACGGAGGGGTTGCTTCGGCGTTCGACTTCGCCCAGCATGGCCACGAGGTGTCGCTGTATGCCACGCCGGAGTTCGGTGACAACGTGGTCGCGGTGGACCGGGCCGGTGGGATCACCGCGAGTGGCGCGCTGCAGGGCTTCGCGCCGATCCGGTACTCCGGGCACGATGTCGGAGAGGCCATGGCGGGTGCCGAGCTCGTGCTGGTCGTGGGTCCGGCGTACGGCACGGAGCCGCTGGCCGCGGTCACCAGGCCGTACCTGACCGACGGCATGGCAGTGCTGGTCTGCCCGGGGTCGTGCGCCGGCGCGATCGCCTTCAAGCGCGCCACGGGGCTCGAGCTCGACGACGAGCGCTGCGTCGTCGGTGAGACCCACACGCTGCCGTATGCGGTGCGAATCACCGAGCCGGGCGTCGTCAACGTCTTCCTCAAGCTCACGACCGCGGTGTACCTCGCGGCGCTTCCGCGCGCCGGGACCGACCGGCTCTACGACCTCGTCAAGGAGGTCTGGCCGGCCGTGGAGAAGGCCGACAGCGTCTTCCAGACCACCCTCCAGAACGGCAACCCGGTGATCCACCCGGCGGTCACGCTGCTCAACGCGGGTCTGCTCGAGCGAACCGGCGGTGACTTCCTGTTCTACGAGGAAGGCGTGACCGAGAGCGTCGGGCGATTGATCGAGGCGGTCGACCACGAGCGACTCGCGATCGCCGCCGCGCTGGGGGTCACGGTCCTGTCCGACCCTGCCCTCGGAGTCAGACAGGGATACATGCGCGAGGAGAACTACTCGACGGGATACAGCACCGCGCCGGGCTTCCTCGGCATCGCGGCGCAGAGCCGGCTCGACCACCGCTATCTCACCGAAGACGTCGGCTACTCGCTGAACTTCTTGGCCGACCTGGCCGCGCGTCTCGGCGTGCCCACACCCGTCATCGACGCCGTGATCACGATCGCATCGGTCGTTCTCGGCCGCGACTTTCGACGCGAGGCGATACGGACGCTGAGCACACTCGGGCTCGACGGCATGTCACCGGAGGAACTCGCCGCCCTGTGACCTCACGGCCGCTCGTTCGCGCGAACGACGAGGGCGAGGCCGGAAAGGTCGATGGCTGCCCCATTGTCCGTGAGGAGCTCGACCAGTGTGCCGGCGGCCAATCCCGCCGAGCAGATGGCATCCGCCGGCGTGGCGGCGCGGAGCGTAAAGGTGACCGCCAGCTTGTCCGTCCCAACCGACTGAGCGTTGTGGCGGTCATACCTCGGGCCGAGCTCGCGACGCAGCCGGTCGTCAATGACTGAGCGCAACTCCTGCAGGGCGTGAAGCACCGGCCCGGGAGCGTGCCCGCGGTGGCAGCTCAGCGCGACCCGCGCACTGTACTTCGGCCCGGACGGCTCCGGTGGCGACTGGCTCGCACGCTCAGGCACCGTCGGCACGTAACGACTCGCCTGGGGGCTCGCGGCCGGCCATGGAGCAGAGCGTACGGGTTCGCGTTGGCGCCGCGCGCGGCGATCGGACGGGCTGGAGATCACCGACGCCTCGAGGCATCGCGATACGTGGTGCACGGACGCGGGCGAGCGGCTTGGCCTGGAGGGCAAGCCCGTTAGACGCGAGGCGCCGAACCGCAGATATCGCGCGATCGCATCGAGTCAGAACCGACAGCGCCGGGAGCCACGGCCGCACTACCGCTATGGAGGAAGATGCGGCGGCACCGCGGCGCGTGCGGCTGACTAGCGCGTTGCCCGATGAGCGATCTCGCCTGTCAGCGTCCGAGCTTCACGTGGACGGGCACCATCGGCGCTCGCCGGGCGTGTACGGCCTCGATGATCTCGGCGTTGTCGATGCCCTGCAGATAGACGGACGTGATGCCGAGGTTGCTGTGGCCGAGCTGGCGTTGGATGACCACGAGCGGTACGCCCTCGTGGGCGAGCTCCACGGCGTGCGCGTGACGCAGCTGGTGCGGGGCAAAGCGGCGCCGGCCGCGTGTCGGCCGCTGATCACGCAGAACAGCGGCCCCACAGGGAGCTGGAGCCGGGCGGTCAGCCACGGCTGCAGCTGCTCCCACGCCCAGTCGTCCATACCGACCTCGCGCCCGCGGCCACCCTTGCCGCGACGCACCAGCACGGCGCCGCGCCGCGGGTCGAGATCGGCCCCGGCCAGCGCGAGCGCCTCGCTGATCCGCAGCCCGGCACGCCACAGCACCACGATCAGACCCCGCAGGCGCTGCCCGTGCAGAGTCTCGCCGGCGGCGCGCATGACCGCGACGATCTCCTCGACCGTCGGTGGGGCCGCCGGGTAGCGCATCCCCTTGTTACGGGGCGAGCGACCGGCATGAAATCCGGGCAGCGTGGCGGGCGAGCGGTGACGACCGGCGGCATCGAGCAGGCGCTCGGGCATGTGGTCCTCCCTTCGGACAGCGATCTCCGTCGCCGAAGATGCCCGGCTCGCTCGCCGGGCGAGCTATCGCAGCGTAAGCCGGGTCGGCGCGCCGTCGCGGCTGATCGCGCCGCCGCTCAGCATGGATAGGAGCGGTCCGCCTGTCACCGCTGCTTTTCACGAATGCAGGAGCAGCGTGGCGTCCGATGGAGGGCCGTCAGGCGGCTGCTCCTCGTCCGAGGCAGGAGCGCAGGAGTATGCGGCCGACGCGCTCGCTCGCGCGTGAAGGCGGGCGTTGTGTGATGTCCCGGTTGTCGCCCCTCCTCGGGCATTTCGTCGGGCGAGTGTTGCGGACGCGCGGCACCGGCACCGCCGGGAGAGGGCCCGTAAGCAGGCAAAGTGCCCGCAAGTGTTTCCGCTTGCGAACAGGCGCGGCCGATCCGGATCAGGGTCGGCTACTGGAGAGGCGTTCCGGTCGGCGCGGGTTCACCCGCGTCCCGTGTTCAATGTCGGCGATGGCCACCGAGCGATCAGCAGGCCGCCGGCTGACCGACGCGTTTCTCGCATGCGATGCGCTGGCGATGGTCGCGGAGCTCGATCCGGACGCGGTCTTCCACAGCCCGGTGGCCGACTACGAAGGTCGAGATCGGATCGGCGCGGTGCTCGCAGCGGTCACCCAGGTCGTGGCCGTGCCGCGGCGCAGCCACCTGATCGAGGGTTCCGACGAGACGCTGCTGGCGTTCACCGCCGAGTTCGAGGGCAGCGCCGGCGACGGCGTGTTGCTGGCGGCCGGTGAGCGCGATCGCGCGATCTCGCAGCCGACGCTAATGGTCAGGCCGCTGGCGACGCTCCTCGACGCCGTCGACCGGATGAAGGTCCTGCTCAACGTAGCGGCCCCGGCCCGGATCGAGCAGGACGAGCTGCCGGGGCGGTTCGAGGGCGCCGACCACGGCGCCGGCGTGTCCTTCTTCCTGGCACGGACACCGCCGGGCCGGGGGCCAAGCCTGCACCGCCACCCGTATGAGGAGACCTTCGTCGTGCACGAGGGTCGGCTCAGCTTCACGGTCGACGACCAGACGATCGAGGCGGGGGCCGGTCAGATCGTGATCGCGCCACCCGGCAGCGTGCACAAGTTCGTCAACGTCGGCGACGCGCCCGCCCACATGACCAACATCCATCCGCGCCCGCGGATGTCGCAGGAGGATCTGGAGTAGACGAGCTGGGCGGACCGCGGTCAGCCGAGCGCTGCCATGGCGGCGGAGAGCGCCCGGTCGTGGAGCGGATTGCCGTGCCCGAAGCAGACCACCGCGGCAGCAGGCCAGGGTCGTCGGCGAAACCCATGCGTAGAGGTACCCCCTGGGGACCTCCGCTCGGGTCGTCTCTGCTCCGCAGCAAGCAAGACCTTCACCCGGCCAGAGACCGACCACACGCGGCCGGGCGGACGAGGCTGTCCCGGCTTGGTGACCGCTGAGCGATCAACTTGCGGGTGTTGAGCGCTACGTGCTCAGCCGGTACTCGAGCAATACGATGCGGCCGTCGAGAAGTCGGGTCTACTCGAGGTGCAGGCGCATCAGCGGCGCCTCCGCGGATATGTGCTCGCGCCCGGCGCTTCCGCACGTCAATGGAAAGACCATGAGGCGCAGTAGATCCACGAGCCCGGCCTCCATCAGGTTGCGCACCAGCTAGACGCTTCCCATGGTGCGCAGCGGCACCTCGCTCTGCACGCTTACCCAGACGCGCGGATCATCTCACTGACCCAGCAGACGAACTTTCTGACGTCCTTCTTCGGACGGACCACGCAGGTGGCCGCGATCGAGTACACCCCGGCTGAACCGACGGCCTGAGTCCGCAGGTCACGGACTGCCCGCCCGGCATCTGGTAGGAGAGGCCCGGCGGCCGGTTCGGTGGAGTTCGGTAGCTGTCCGCTTGCGACACCAAGGCGCGAGCCGGGCGCGCCCCCGGAGCTCCGCAGCGCCGGACAGGGCTGCCGGCGATCTGCGTTCGATCAGGCGTCCGGCGGGTCCTGAAAGGCGCGCACCTCGATGCGGCCACCCAATGCCTTCGACGCCTGCGTCGCCCAGCGGACCGCGGCATCTTGGTCCGCGGCCTCGATCACCCAGAAGCCGCCGACGTACTCCGGCGCCTCAACAAACGGTCCGTCGACCACCACGGGCTCGCCGTTGGTGGCGTCGACGGTCTTGGCCGACGACGGCGGGTTCAGCCCCCCGGCGAAGCGAAACGCCCCGGACTCGTGTAGGTCGGTGTTGAACTCCTCCACGGCGGCCAGCGCGGCCTCCAGTTCGGCCGGGTCCATCGACGCCATGGTCGGCTCCTCGGCCGAGTCGTGGGGCACGGTCAGGAAGAACTGCATCACTCGTCGCTCCTTCTGGCGGGTGGTGCGGGCCAGGCTAACAGCGGCCCTCTGATCACTTGGGCTTTGTGGACCTCCACTTGCCTGATGCCCTACTTGACTGCCGCGCTGGCCGAACCTCATCGGTCACGCTGCACTACCGGCGACGACGCGATGGCAGCATCCCAGTAGCCGATCCCCTTGCCGTTCCGGCTCCCCGCGGCGTAGGTCTCCACGGCTACTTCGAGCAGGCGGTGCACGCCGCGCTGACGACGGACCTGCTGACTTCGTGTTCGCGGCTCAGGCGAGGAGTGCGAGCTCGCGCGCCCGTTGCGCGGCCTCGACTCGCGAGCGGCAGTCGAGCTTGCGCAGCATGTTGCGCACGTGCATGTCCACGGTGCGGGGGCTGAGGAACAGCTCGGCGGCAATTTCCCGGTTCGTCCGGCCAACAGCCACGAGCCGGACTACCTCGAGCTCGCGCCGCGACAGTCCGGCACCATGGGCGTCCGCGGCCGCGTGGCGGCCGAGGCGCCGAACCAAGGGCTCCCCGAGGGCAGCCACCGCGCGCGCTGCTTCGGTGGCGAGCGGTCTGGCACCGAGCTTGCGAGCCGTGCGGTAGGCGTCGCCGAGGCGCTCGAGCGCCGGCTCGCGCTCGCCCGCCGCGACGAGCGCTACGCCGGCGCGCAGCTCGACCTCCGCGCGCTCGAAGGGCAGGTCGACGCCGCGCAGCAGCTTCACGGCGTGTCCGAGCTGATCCGCGGCGGTGTCGTGGTCGCCCTCCGCGAGCGCGGTTTCGCCGATGGCGGCCGCCAGCGCCGCGAGGGCGTCCGGGTGACCGGTGCTCGACGCGATCGTGGTGAGCGCACCGGCGCAGGCGTTGGCGGCGCCGAGGTCGCCTCGGCGCGCGAAGAAGCCCGCGCCCCAGCGCAGGCCGCTGACGGCGTAGTGCCGGTCTTCGCTGCCTTCCCAGCGCGCGAGCAGGGAGCGGCACCGCTGCGCGGCCTCGTGTTCGTCGCCGCCGGCGGCGGCGACGCGGGCCAGGTTGGCCGTCGTGTCGACCGTCATGTTGTAATGCCCCAACCGAGTGGCGGTCGCCAGCGAGGAGTCGAGCATGCGCCGCGCGGAGCTCAGCTTGCCTTGGGCGCCGTGAATGCCTCCGGCCAGCCCCTCGGCCACCCAGACGGCGGTTTCCGACGCGACCAGGTCGCGCGCGAGTTGCAGCGCCTCCGGCCAGTCGCCGCACTCGCGCAGGGCGTAGACGAGGCACGTCAAACATGCGACCTCGGTCTCCACGCTGCCGGACGCGTCACAGAGGGCAAGCGCGCTCTGCAGCATCTGCCGGGCGCGGCGGTATTCGGCGGAGTCGTAGAGCACCAGTCCGAGCCGCTGGTACAGCTCGGCGGCGACCGCCGTCATGTCGTGCTCGAGCGCCACCGCGAGCCCTCGCGTCACCTCGTCGAGCCCGGCGGCGTAGTCGCCCCGTTTGGCGCGCGCGACGCCTTCGACGCCGAGCGCGCGGGCGCGGAGGTCCAGCCGGTCGGCTTGCTCGGCGTCGCGCGCCGCGGCTTGCGCCGCCTCCATCGCGGCGCCGTAGCTCGCACCGGCCCGCAGGTAGTTCGCGATCGCCAGCCGTTCGACCGCCGCATCTGCAGGCCGTCCCGCCGCTTCATAGGCGTCCGCGGCCGAGCGGCGCACCCGCAGCGCCATCGCCCGATCGCCCTGGAGGTCGTAGATGCCCGCGAGCCGCCGGTGCGCGTTCGCGCACGCCGCATGCATGCCACCCGCCTCCTCGACCGCGCAGAGCTCGCGCCATGCGCGCGCGGCCTCGGCGAGATCGCCGGAGAGCTCGGCGCAGGCCGCGTAGCACTCGAGTGCGGCCGTGCGGCGCCGCGGCTCCTCCTCCACCGGCCACAGGTCGAGTGCCCGGCGCCCGGCCACCGCGGCGTCGCGGTAAGCGTGGACGGAGCGCGACTCGTCCGCGGCACGCACCAGCGCGTCGCGGGCGCGGACCTCGTCGCGCGCGGCCACCCAGTGGGTCGCCACCTCGTGGCTGCTGGCGCCGGTCGCCTCGAGCGCCTCGGCAAG
Source organism: uncultured Solirubrobacteraceae bacterium (assembly GCA_963837485.1). Taxonomy (GTDB): domain Bacteria; phylum Actinomycetota; class Thermoleophilia; order Solirubrobacterales; family Solirubrobacteraceae; genus Solirubrobacter. Next base: position 148,474 of record CAWINP010000010.1, read on the forward strand.
GCTACGGTGCAGCGCGCGCCGTTGCAGCCAGGGCACGTCGGCGTAGAAAGCCTCCCGCGTCAGGGCATGACGGAAGGCGCCGCGGCCAGGACCGGCCTCGGCCACGAGCTGACGGTCAACCAGTTCAGTGACGCCGGCGGCGCTCGAGAGCTCGGCTACGAGCTCGAGGTCGAACCCATCGCCGGCGACGGCCGCAGCATCCGCGGCGGCGCGCCCCGGCGGCGAGAGCGCCCTTGCGCCGGTGAGCACGGCGTCGCGGATGCTGTCGGGCAGGGGTACGTCATTGTCGTCGGCGAGCTCGAGCCCACGCTCACCCGGCGCGATCGCGTCCGTACGCAGCAGCGCACGCGCGAGCTCCTCGACGTAGAACGGGACCCCCTGGGTGCGGTCGTAGACCGCCTCGGCCAGCGATGGGGCAGGCGTCTCGCCGAGGATGTCGGCGACGAGCGCGGCCGTCTGCGCGCCGTCCAGCGGACCGAGGACGTGCTCCTCCAGGCGGCCGTCGCGACGTAGCTCGTGTCGCAGCCGGCGCAGCAGGTGGCCCCGCGGCAGGCCGTCGGAGCGGTAGATGGCCACGAGCAGCAGCGGGAGGTGCCCAAGCGGCTCGGCGAGCGCCGGCAAGAGCTCGAGCGTGGATTCGTCGGACCACTGAAGGTCGTCGAGCACGACCAGCCGTGTCGTGTCGGCGGCCATCGCCGTGAAGGCAGCGCAGATCGCCTCGAAGAGTGTGGCTCGGTCGGTCTCGGACGCAGGCTCCCCGAGCTCGGGCAGCAGCACCGCCAAGTGTCGCCCCAGCGGGCCAAGGACCGACAGCCCCTGCGGACTCGCCCGCAGGTACGACCGCAGCGCGGCGAGGATCGGGCCGAAGGGCGCCGTGACGCCCTCGGAGGCGCGGCCCCAGACGGTCGAGGCCTCGACGTCGTCCGCGGCATCCTGCGCCAGCCGCGTCTTGCCGACCCCGGCCTCGCCCGCCACGAGAATGATCGCGCCGGCGCCCTGCGCCGCGCGGCGCAGCGCCGCGCCGAGCCGCTCGCGCTCGGAATCCCGTCCGATGAGCGCGCTGCGACCCGGCATGGCGCGATTCTACGGTGCCTCGGGCGGCGCCCACGCGGTGCGCCGGCGAATGACGAACGGATGCATCGGATGACCCTCTGCCGGTTGCCGGATTCGGACTCAGCAGGGGCGCCGGCGCACGCCGTCGATCGCGATCACCTTGCCGGTGAGCGTGACCACGTAGGCGGTGTCGCCGATGAACTCCACCGATGTCGGCCGGTCCAGACCGTCGACGACGGACACCAAACCGCCGTGCCCGTTCACGCGCAGGAGGCTGCCGGTGTCCGGCGATGCGGGCTTGCCTTCGTTCTCGGGCGTCGGTGGCAGGTCCCAGATGCCTTGCGAGAGGGCGTACAGCTGGCGACCGCGGCCGAACTCGACGTCTACGATCAGACGGCCCCCGGACGCGACCTCCCGCGCGGGCGATCTGGGCGTGAACTGCACGACCTTGCCGTCCTCCGGGCGATGCGGGATCGGGCCGGCCTCTCCGATGTAGATCGCGTCGCCACGGACGTCGAGGCCCGTGGGTACGACGTTGTCCAACGCGATCAGCGGCCGGATCTCGCCGTCCCGCGAGACGCGCAGCACGCGGTTGTGGTGCCCGTCGCTGACCAGAAAGCCGCCGTGGAACGGTTGCAGCGCGTATTGAACGCCGCTGACCACGAAGAAGTCGGTCGCGGGAGGATTCGCGATCGACCACGCGCCGATATCCGCGATCGCCCTCGCACCGCCGTCCTTAGCGATCCGGTAGAGGCCACTGATCACGTCGGGTTGCCCGAAGGCCGGCCCGACGAGCGTGACCAGCACGTACGCGGTGTCGCCGCGGAAGGCCACGTCCATCGCTCCGCCGATCCCGACCGCGGGGATCGCCCGGGGCAGGCCGCTCGCGAAGGTCGTGATCGCGCCCGTGGTCGGATTCACGCGCAGCACGCGGCCGCCTGGGCCATCCGTCACGTACAGCGCCCCGTCGGGACCGACCGTGCTGCCTGAGCCGCAGCCGCCGGAGCAGCCGGGCGCGGCGAACGTGGCCAGCTCGCGCACGACCGGCCACGTGGCCGGCTTCGCTGCGCTCGCCATCGAAACGGTGACCGCCGCGGTCATCGCCGCGGCCGTCACCAGCATCAGGGCGCGTCGGACGAACCGTCGGGGCCGCCGGCCGTCGTTGGACGGCGACGTTCCGCTTCTGCGGAGCGTGTGCCGCTGGGCGCGGCGGATGGCGTGCAGCTTCATCGGATCTCCTTCCGGCTTCGAGGGCCGACCGTACGGCCTGCCTCGCCGAGCGCGCATCCGTGAAACCGCCGTACTTCATGGCCGCCTACGCCGTACAGGAGATGACGCTCGAGTTCCCGCCGCCTGACCGGGGGCGCTCAGATACGGCAGCCGCCGTTCGCGATTACGGCGGTCCCACGGATGTGCTGCCGGAGGGCGGCGCGTACGGTCGGTTCGTGCAAGAGCGAGCCGTTCTGGCGCCGCTCGACGCCGACACGCTCGCCTCCCCCGTCACGCAAAGGACTCCCCATGGCCACTACGACAGAGACCGCCGCGGCGCTGCTGGACGGCGCGCTGGACAAGCTGAAGGCAGGGATCAGGGGACGCGTGCTCACGCCGACCGACCCCGGCTATGACGACGTGCGGCCCGCGTTCAACGCCATGCATCAGGGCCGCCCCGCGGCCGTCGTCGGCTGCGCCGGCACGGCCGACGTCGCCGACGCCGTCAACTTCGCACGCGACCGGGGCCTGCCGGTCGCCGTGCGCGGCGGCGGGCACTCCATCGCCGGCCTGTCCACGGTCGACGACGGCATGCTGATCGACCTCGGCGAGATGAACGGCGTCCAGGTCGACGCCGAGCGCCGGCTCGTCCACGTCCAGGGCGGCGCCGTCCTCGGCGACGTCGACCGGGAGACGCAGGCATTCGGCCTCGTCGCGCCGAGCGGCGTCGTGTCCGACACCGGGGTCGCCGGCCTGACCCTCGGCGGCGGTTACGGCTGGCTGCGACGCAAGTACGGGCTCGCATGCGACGGCCTGATCGAGGCCCAGGTCGTGTGCGCGGACGGCAGCGTGTGCACGGCCTCGGCGGACTCGAACCCGGACCTCTTCTGGGCGATCCGCGGCGGCGGCGGCAACTTCGGGATCGTCACGTCCTTCACGTTCCGGCTACACGAGCTCGGCCCGGACGTGGCGTTCGCGGCGGTGATGTACCCGATCGAGGAGGTCGCCGGTGTGCTCCGCAAGTGGCGCGACTACGTCGAGCAGGCCCCCAACGAGGTGACCTCGGTCTGCGTCACGGTCACGTTTCCCGCGAACCCTCAGATGCCCAAGGCCGTCCACGACCGGCCAGTCGCGATCGTCGGCGGCGTTTACGCCGGCGACGTGGAAGAGGGCATGCGGAAGATGCAGCCCTTGCGCGAGCTCGGCACCGTCCTCTTCGACATGTCCGGCCCGACGCCGTTCACCGGCGTGCAATCGGGCTTCGACCCGCTCTTCCCGCGCAATCAGCTGCGCGCGTACTGGAAGGCGCTTCACCTGAAGGAGCTCGACGACGAGGCGATCGACGCGATCGCCGCCAGGGCACTCGACCGACCGGCGCCGCAGACGCTCGTCAACACCTTCCACATGGGTGGCGCGATCGCCGACGTCGCGCCCGACGACACGGCGTTCCCCGAGCGCTCGGCGCCCTACCTCATCTCGATCGACGGCCAGTGGACCGACGCGAAGGACGACGCCGACAACGTCGCCTGGGTGCGCGCGGCCTTCGAGAGCTTCCAGCCGTTCGGGAACGGCAGCGTGTATCTCAACTTCACTGGGCGGGCCGACGAGGCGCCAAGCGCCGGAGTAGAAAGCGCGTACGGCCGCAACCTCCAGCGGCTCGCCGCGGCCAAGAATGCCTACGACCCCGACAACTTCTTCAACCGGAACGACAACATCACACCGGCTCGCTAGGCGAGACGCCCCGCCGCGCCTAGTCGAATCGCGTCCGTTCGGGGAAGGTGTGGTGAGCATTATCTATGCACCTGCCACGGCGGACGGGTGGTGCGGACCCTCGGGATCAACTCCCGGGACGACGTCCGACGAATTCTTCGACAGAGCTACATGAGTGCGCGCGGTCGGTGCGCCGCATCGCCTGGCAAGCGAGCAATAGCGGCTTCCGCTTCGCGCGATGAGCGGGCGCTGCGGCTGATGCGCGGCTCACGCTCGCAAAGGACGACGCCCAGGAGCGCAGGGGGAGGCTCCTGCCTCCTGGCAAAGGAGCAGTCCTGGCGCACCGCTTGGCTCGCCGGCTCGCTGCTGAGTCGGACGACAAGGAGCGGTGCGCAGGCGCCTCCCGCCGCCACACGTCGCCCGCGGGCTCGGCGCGATGAGCGTCGTCGCGGAAGTCTCGAGTTCGTCGATAAGCAGCACTTCGGCAGGCGCATGTGCGGCCTCGGGCTTATCGAAGGCGCGCGCATTCGCAATGCAGGAGGACGTCGGCTCGGTCGGCTCGGACCGTGTCGTGGCCGGCGCCGCAGTCCACGAGGTCGCGTGCTCGGTTGCGGGCGTCGATCGTGGCATCGCCGGGGCCCGGAAAGTGTCTTCTCGCCGGGCCCGCCGACGAGGCGGTCGTTGCCGCTTCCGCCGGCCCGCCTGTCGTTGCCCGGTCCGCCGAGCAGCCCGTCGTCGCCCGCGTCGCCGTGCAACTCGTCGTCACCGCCGCCGTCCCGCAATGTGTCGTTGCCGCTGCGTGCCGCGTGGCGCGCGGCGGGCGCCGGGCGCCGGGCGCTACGCTCGCCGCGATCGGGCAACCGTCGCCGAACAAGCGGTCGTTGCCGGCGGGCACCCGTCGTTCGCCGCCCCGGCTTGCAACGGGCAGGGCGCGCCCGCCGAGCCCGACCTAATGGCCTCGGCGCTCGTCGTCGCGCTCGCCTCCTCGGTGCTCCCCTGCTCGCTCGAGCTCGAGCGCTGCGCCGACTCCCGGAGGCGGTGTGCGGCGTGCTGATGTCGCTCGATCCGGCCCTCGCCGCGCTGGCCGGCTTGCTCGTGCTCGACCAGGACCTCGGTGCCCACGAGCTGCTCGCGATCGCGATGGTGACCGTGGGCAGCGCCGGGGCCCCCAGCCTCAGCCACCGATAACGATCTCGCCAAGTCCGTGCGCAAGTCTCCAACCTCGGTGCGTCGGGAGGGGTCGTCGTTCTCGACAACCCCCACCACCCACGGAAGGACCGACATGGCGTTCGGACAGACACAGACGAAGGACCTGGAGATCAAGTTCGTCAACAAGACGGACCTGACGCTCTTCATCCCCGAGAAGGGGCACCGGGTGAAGAACCCAGGTGCCCTCGAGGGGTGGAACGACATGACGCTCGGCGGCAGCATCACGAACCTCAAGCCCGGGCAGTCGCGCAGCGTCGTGCAGACGGTGAGCGTGAAGCAGGACGACGACATCGAGATGGAGATCCACTACAGCGCGACGAGCGGGCGCGACTTCACGCAGCTCTTCAGCGGCCTGAACACCAACGACAAGCTCGCGGTGCTCTCGCTCACGCACGACTAGGCCGTCAGCCGAGCGCGTCGCGGAGCCAGTGCGGTGACATGGCCTCGAGCCGCCAGCCCCCGGCCCGCGACGCGTCGGCGACGAGCTTCCAGCGCAGCGCGAACTCGCGCTCGCGGCGGAGCGAGCCGTGGATCACGCGGTCGTTCCCGGGCGTGCGCAGCGCGAGCTTGGCCCGGAGCCGCAGGTGCAGCACGAGCGTCGTGCCGCGCAGTCGCAGTGGTGTCGCGTCAAGCTCCGCAACCGCGCGCAGGACGACGCGCTCGGAACCCGCGTCGAGCAGCTTGCGTGCCGCGGTGCTCGAGGCGACGCGGAGCAGCGCCTCGTCGGAGCCGGTCTCGCAGGCGTCGGTCCGGGCCGCGACGTCCGGTTGTCTTCGGCGGCGGCAGGTCGGGCGTGATGAGTCACCGCGTTGGCGCTGCGACGGTGGCCACGACGATCGTCTCGAGCTTGGCGGCGAATCGCCGCGCCAGAGTTGGCGCGGCGATTTCGCGTTCGTGAATCAGTGGATGGTGAATGGTGCCGACGCGGCGACGTTGTACGGCGTCGTGACGTTGTTGTTCAACTGGACGATATAGCTGCCTGGCTCGACAGTCGGCGGCCCGGACGCATCGATGTCTCCCTGCGTCTCACCCAGCGTGGAGACCGGGAATTGAACGTTGACGGTCTTGGACTGGCCGGCGGCGAGCGTGACTCGTGCGAATCCGACCAGCCTCTGCTGAGGCACGATCACGCTGCTGACCGGCTGGGCCACGTAGACGGGAACGATGTCGGTCCCGCCACGAGCTCCGGTGTTGCTCACCGTAAACGTCGCGGACGCCGTGCCGTGGCGGGAGACACTCGGTGTCACCGAGAGGCCACTCGTCGTGAACGTCGTGTAGGACAGGCCGAACCCGAACGGGTAGAGGGGGTTGTAGGCGTGCCCTTGCCCGGATCCGGTCCCCGGGAGCTGGTCGAAGAACTTCGGCTGGTCGCCCAATGGTGAGAATGCGGAGCCGTCGAAGTCCCCGCCCGGCGCAGCCGCGTCGGACGGCCAGCTGATCGGCAGCTTGCCGCTCGGGTTGATCTTGCCGAAGATCGCGTCGGCGACCGCCTGGCCGGCCTCGGTGCTCCCTTGGTAGGCCATCAGAATCCCGTTCGCGTTCTCGGCATCTGGCCCCAGGCCGACCGGACGTCCGGCGATGACGACGACGATCACCGGCTTGCCGGTGGCCTCGAGCGCCTTGATCTCAGCCTTCTGTTCGGGCGGCAATTGAGGCGCCGGGTTGTCGCCCAGCCCTTCGGCGTACGCCTTCTCACCGACCGCCACGACGTAGGCGTCGGCGGGCGTCTGCGCGGCCGTGTCGCCGTCCGGCACGAACACGGCGTTGCTGTCGGCGTTCCGAATCCCCGCCTGCACCGTGGTACCGGGCGGAATCTGGTCGGGCGGACCCATGCAGCAGACGTGACCGGCACCGAAGACGCCCTGCCAGCTGACGCTCCACCCGCCGAGCTGGTTCGTCATCGAGTCGGCGCTCGGACCGGTGACGACGACCTTCGCGGACGAAGAGAGCGGCAGCGTGTTGTTCTGGTTGCGCAGCAGGGTGATCGATTCCTGCGCGGCCTGGAGCGTCCCGTCGCGCCCGGCGGTGACCGCCGCGTTGGCGTGATTGGCGTCGACGCACGGGGTGCTCGGGTTCTTCACGCACGGCTGGTCGAACAGGCCGAGCTGGAACTTCAGCGTGAGAATCCGCCGCACTGCCTCGTTGATCCGTGCCATCGAGATCATGTGGGAGTGAACGGCCTCGAGGGTGGCGGTCTGCCATTGATCCGGGCCGACCACGTACATGGCCATGTCGACCCCGGCGTTCACGGCCTTGGCAATCGCTTCAGCCGGGCTGGCCGCGACGTGGTACGCGGTCTGCAATGCCTGCACGTCCTGGTAGTCACTGATCACGACGCCCTGGAAGTGCATCTGGTTGCGCAGGATGTCGGTCAGCAGGTAGTGCGACCCGGTAGCCGGAACGCCGTTGATGGAACCGGAGTCCGCCATGACAGTCCCGGCTCCGGCGTCGATGCCGGCGGCATAGGACGGAAGGATCACACTCTGCAGGTAGCTCAGGGGCAGCAGCGCCTCGTTGCGGTCGTGGCCGTTGATCGACTGCGAGTAGCCGGCGAAGTGCTTGACCGTCGCCGCCACGCCGAGCGAACCGGCCGGACCGGGCGCCTGCATGCCCTGGATGTTCGCGCCGCCCAGTGCCGCCGCAAGCACCGGCTGCTCGGCCCAGGTCTCGTATGTCCGTCCCCACCGGTTGTCGCGGGCCAGATCCTGGACCGGGGCAAAGTCCCAGTTCCAGCCGGTCGCGCGGATCGCGTCAGCGGTCGCGACTCCGCCGGCACGCGCCGCCGCTGGATCCCAGGTGGCGCCCATGCCGATCGACTGGGGATAGAGCGGCGCCTGCCAGGGATGGCCGAAGCCGTGCACTGCGTCAACCCCGAAGATCAACGGGATGTGCAGCCGCGAGTTCTGGATCGCGTACTGCTGGATCATGTTGTACTCGTTGGCCCAGTCGTAGCCGGTGTTGCCGGTGCCGCCGTGACCGGTCGTATCCGGCGGGTTGTCCGTACCGCCGGCAAGCAGCGAGCCCGTGTTGTTGTTGACCAGCCACGTCTTCATGCAGCTCTGATTCAGCTGGGCCCAGCCCTGGCTGCCGCATGCGTTGGACGGACCGGTCAAGTTGTCGACAAGTTGCTGGTCCATCTGGCCGACCTTCTCGGGCAAGGTCATCGCACCGAGCAGGGCGTTCACCCGGGCCTGGATCGGCTTGTGCGGATCGAGCCACGGAGCGTTGCCCGGGTGTGCGGAAGCGGCGGCGCCCTGGCCGATGAAGACAGCCAGCGCTGCCGCCATCAAGGCGCCGAGAGCGACGACGTACACCGCCTTCCTTTTGCTGCGCATACGGCCTCTGGCATGCGGAGTCGACATGGACTCGACCTCCTCGGATTGGGGTTAACCGCGGTCGGTGCCATCCGTGGCCGAAATCGCTTGGCAGCAGCGAAGACCTCGAAGTGGCCCCTGATCCGAGGCGGCGCTCGCGCCGTCGCCGATGAAGGAGTCGATCATGAGAAACGCCCGTGGACGAGCGGCGCCACGGCGGCTGACGTCGCGACAATCCCGAGCGGTGGAGCCACCGCAAGTAGCAGTTCCGGAAGCGGTGCGCGCCTCATCTCATCGAGCTCCTCGTTGACTAGACCCTCGGAGCTGCCGGCGTCAGAACACTCGTCCTTTCACCACGACAAGTCAAGGCAGTCGATCCGTACGCTCCCGGTCGCGTCCTCCGAGCGCGTATCCGGCTCGCCTGTCCGTACGCAACGATCGTCCTTGCGGGCATCGTGCTTCCTCCTTCGCCTGCGTGATCAGCTTGAGACTGAACAGTTGCGGATCTGGTCTCGGTCAGTGATAGTCACGCGGCTCATGGTCAAGCGCGTCCTTCTCGCCCTGCTCGCGCTCGCGCTCGTTGCGCCCGCTCAGGCGCGCGGCGGGACGGTCTCAGTCGAGGCCGGGGTCCTGCATTTCAGAGCGGCGTCCGGCGACGTGGACTGGATCAGCCTGAATGACGACATCACCGGCGCACTCGGCCTGATCGGCATGAGTCCCGTAACCGCGGGGCCGGGCTGCACGAACCGGTCGTCGAACTGGGCGATCTGCGCCGCCGACGGCGTGGAGCGCGTCGTCCTCGAGCTTGGCGACAAGGACGACCAGGCGACGACCTCGTGGTACGCCTTCTCGCGCCCGGTGCGGATCGATGGCGGGCCGGGAGATGACTACCTCAGGGCGGACGGCGGCCAGAGCGAGCTCTACGGCGGCGAGGGCGACGACACGTTCGATTCGTTCGGCGGCGAGGGCGCAGGAGTGTGGTCCGGGGGCCCGGGCTGGGACAAAGCGCTCTACAACCAGCGCTTCGAGCCGCTCACGCTCAGTCTCGACGGCGTGGCCAACGATGGCGCCACCGGCGAGGGGGACAACCTCGAGCCCGACATCGAGGAGGTTTGGGGCGGCTACAAGGACGACCTCGTCACCGGCAGCCCCGGCGACGACGAGCTGCACGGCGGGGAGGGCGTCGACGAGATCCACGGGCTCGACGGCAACGACACGCTCGACGGCTGGCTCGGTGGCTACGGCGACCACCTCTACGGGGAGGGCGGCGACGACACGCTCATGATGTACGGCGCGACGCGAGCGGACGGTGGACCGGGCGATGACACGATCGTGCCGGGCATCGCAAGCTGCGCGCACTGCGTCGCGATCGGCGGACCGGGCGTCGACACCGCCTTCGCGTACGACGCCGGGGACGAGGGCAGCACCATAAGTCTCGACGACGTCGCCAACGATGGCTGGACCGGCACCGACGACTATCGCTCAGACATCGAGAACCTGGTCGCCGGCGACCACGGCATGACGCTGATCGGCAGTGCCGGGCCGAACGTGCTCACCGGCGGCGACGGCGACGACGTGCTGATCGGCGCCGGCGGCCCCGACGACCTCGCCGGCGGGGACGGCTTCGACGTCGCGGATTACTCGGATCACCTCGCGCCGGTGACGCTGACGCTCGATGGGCTTCGCAACGACGGCGCGGCCGGAGAGAACGACCGCATCCAGACTGACGTCGAGGACCTCCGCGGCGGCGCGGGGAACGATCTGCTGATAGGCGACGGCGGCGACAACGTGCTCGACGGCGGGCGCGGCGCCGACGTGCTGCGGGGAGGCGGCGGTCTCGACGCCGTCGACTACTCCGAGCGTGAGCGCGGCGTGACAGCAAGGCTCGACGGCACGGCTCGCAGCGGCGAGGCCGGCGAGGGCGACACCGTCGGCGCCGATGTCGAGGGCGCGTTCGGCGGCTTCTCCGCGGACCTGCTGGTCGGCAACGTCGCGGACGGGTTCCTGGTCGGCTTCGAGGGCGCCGACCGACTGCTCGACAACGGCGGCAAGGACCTCCTGGACGCCGGCGCGGGCGAGGATCAACTGGACAGCACCGACGCGTCGGCCGACGACGTCGTCTGCGGCGAAGGCGCCGACCGCGTGTGGCGCGACACCCGTGACACGCCCGACGACGACTGCGAATTCGTCCAGGCCGGTCCGCGGCCACCGGACCCGGAGCCCACGCCGACCGCAACGGCTACCCCAACCACCACGCCCACGCCCACGCCCACGCCCGCCCCGCGCCCCACGCCGCGGGCGATCGAAGACGGCGCGCCGAGGGCCTCGGTCAAGGTCGTCGGGCGCCTGCGTGCGGCGACGCTGCGCGCGCAAGGCCTGAAGCTCACCGTGCGCTGCGACGAGCCGTGCCGCGTGCGCGCCGAGCTCACGGGCAGGCGCGGCGTGGCCGCGCGCGGCGAGCTCACGCGGCTCAGCGCACAGGTGCGCATGCTGCGACTGACCAGCCGCCGCGCGTGGCGTCCCGGCCGCTACACGCTGACGCTCACGATCACCGATCGCGGCGGCAACGCGCGCCGGATCGTCCGCACGCTACGCGTCGGCTAGACCCGAGGTTGCTGACCTGATGGCTGAGACGCGCGGTCGCCCGTCTCGCACAACCGTCGCGCGGCACGTGCTCGCGCCATGGCCGGTCGCGCTCGGCGGGTGCCTACTCCTCACGCGCGGCCGCTCGCTAGCGTGCAATCCCGACGCGGCTGTCGCGACACACGCCCGGCGCGTCGGGTCCGGCAGCTCGCCGGATACGGATCGCTGTTCGTCGTGGCGTTCTTCGTCCTCTGGGGACACATGACGATCGTCGGGGGCGCAGGCGGCTGACCGATGCAACGTGTCCAACCCACAATGGACCCGCGCAGGGGACGCTGATCCGCGACGAATTCCCGGCGCGGCTGGGCTTGGTCGCGTAGGCGAGGTCCTCGTCGCGGAGGACGTCGAGCTGGCCGACCTCGATGTAGGCGGGCGGCAGGCCGGTCACATCCTCGAGCCGGGAGGGAGTCCTTCGGGCTCGTTGTCGCGGGCGTCACGCAGCAGTGGGAACGACGACGACCTTGCCGGGCAGCGTGCCCGTGGCCGCCCGGGCGTGGACCGCCCGCAGGTCGGTCAGGGGCGCCCGCTCGTCCACGTCGACGCGGAGCTCGCCGCGGTCGACCATCGCCACCAACCGCGCCAACTGCCCGACGTCGCTGCGGACGAAGACGTCGACGCCGCGCACGCCGCGCTCCTGGTCCGATGGCGCCGGCATCCACACTGTCGTGCTCACGACGACGCCGCCCGGACCGACCAGGGCGACCAGCGCGGTGAACTGCACCGGGTCGATCGGCGCGAGATTGAGCAGGACGTCGACGGGCTCGGTCACCGCCGCGGTGACCTCGGTGGTGGTGTGGTCGATGACCTCATCGGCGCCCACCGTCCTGACGCGCTCGTGGCTGCGCGGGCTGGCCGTGGCGATCACGTGGGCTCCGGCCGCCTTGGCCAATTGGACGGCGTAGCCGCCGACCGCTCCGCCCGCTCCGTTGATCAACACCCGCTGCCCGGCTGCGAGAGCGCCGTGATCGAAGAGCGCCTGCCACGCCGTGAGGCCGACCGACGGCAGCGCCGCGGCGTCGGTCAGCGGGATGCTCGAGGGCGCTGCCGTCAGGATCTCGGCCGGCGCGACGACGTACTCCGCGGCCGCGCCGTCGGCCACCATCGGCAGCAAGCCGACGACCGCGTCGCCGACCTTGACGTTGTCGACCCCGTCGCCCAGCGCGTCGACGGTGCCGGCGACGTCGTAGCCGAGGGTGTGCGGCAGCGTGACCGGGATGGGGCGTTGCATGAAGCCGGCGCGAATGTTTGCGTCGACGGGGTTGAACGCCGTCGCGGCGACGCGGATGCGCACCTCGCCGGCACCGGGTACGGGCTGCGCCACGTCCTCGTAGCGCAGGACGTCGGAGTCACCGTATTCGTGAAAACGCACTGCCTTCATCGGAGCCTCGCTCTCGTGGGTTGCGATGTGCTTCGAATTTGAAGCACTGTCCCGTCACGGTAGCACTGCTTCGAATTTGAAGCAAGTAGACTTCTGCCATGCCCGCCTTGCCGCCGCTCCTTGACCCCGTCGAGCTCGGCGCCTACTTCGCCCTGATGGAGGTGGCCAGCCTGCTTCGACACGCGGTCGAGCAGCAGCTGCGCGAGGCGGGCGACCTCAGCTACGTGCAGTTCCAGCTCCTGGCCCGCCTCGGCGACTCACCGACCGGCAGCCACCGCATGACCGACCTAGCCGACGGCGTCGTCTACAGCCGCAGCGCCCTGACCTACCAGGCCGGCCTGCTCGACAAAGCGGGCCTGGTCACGCGCACCCCCGCCTCCGACGACGAGCGAGGCATCACGGTCACCATCACCGACGCCGGACGTGCGCGGCTCGCGAAGGTGTTCCCCGGCCACATCGCGATCGTCAAGAACCTGCTCTTCGAGTCGCTCTCGCGCGAGGACGTCAAAGCCCTCGCCGACCTGCTGGCGCCGGTGCGCGATCACATGCGCGCGACGCCGCCCCGTTCTGCCGCGCCCCGCCGCCGCAAACGCGCTCAGCCGGACGGTGGCAATAGCTCCATGGCGTAGCCCGGCATCTCGCGCGTCGACGGCGGCGTGTTGCCGAGCCCGCGGCCGCTTGAGCCGCGCCGTCAGGCGGCGAGGTCGCCCCAGGCGTTGTCGATCACATAGAGCCAGGTCCCGTCGGCTTGCCGGCGGGCCACCTCGGCGGTGGTGGCTCCGAGCTCGGCCGGGCTCCCGTCCGGCATCGTGCCGCCGGTCAGCGACCAGCGGTTCGCGAGATAGGCGAGGTCGCCGACGCGCAGGACGAGCTTGGTGTCGAGCGAGATCCGGCCGCCGCGGTCGAGGAACCAGCGCAGCGACTCGCGGATCGCCGCGGTGCCTTCCGCGATCGCACCAGGCTGCGGGACGAGCGCCGCGTCCGGTTCGTAGAGCGCCAGCAGCGCCTCGATGTCGCCGGCGTTGAAGGCTTGCTCGAACAAAGGGTGCATCTGCGCGGGCTCGGTGGCGGGCAAGGTGTCCTCCCCTCGGATAGGTTGAGCGCGTGGCGACCGATCCATACCACGTGCTCGGGGTTCCGCGCGATGCGTCGCCCGAGGAGCGCCAGGAACGATGACAACGCTTCGCTTCCAACAGACGACCACCGCAACGCCCGAGCAGTTCATCGCCGGGCTCACCGACTTCGGGCCGGGCCGCAAGAAGCTGTTCGTCAACAGTGCCGACGGCTACCTCAAAGTGCACTCGCAAAGCCCCGGTCACGCCGACGTCACCGAGGGCTCGGCGGGCATCTGGGAGCGGCTCACTTACGACTGGTCCGATCCCGGCCGCGTCGTCCTGACCACGACCGACTCCAACGTGTGGGGCGGCGCCTCCGGACATACGTACACGCTCACGCCCCTCCCCGACGGCGGGACGAGCATCGACATAGTCGTGGTGCGTGACGGCAAGAACCTCAAGGGGCGCGCGTTCGAGCTCGTGGTCGCCGCCTTCGGCAAGCGCAAGTTGACGAAGGACCTCGCGAAGACGGTGAAAGCGATCGAAGCGCGGAACTCATCGCCGAGCTAGCCGCTCGATCAACATCGCCTGGCTTTAAGCTTTGGTGCGCACGCGCGGCTCGCGCGTGCTACTGCTGCGCCGTAGCGGTCAGCGGCGCGGAGGCGATCGCGTGCTGGCCGATGAAGAAGCCGATCACCGCGGCGTGGGTGGTCGCTGGACGCTGCAGGCTCGGTACGTCCAGAGCCACCACCGTGAACTTGTAGTGGTGAGTGATGTCGCCCTCCGGCGGGCACGGGCCGGTATAGCCAAGGCCGCCCCCGTCGTTGGTGCCGTTGACCGCGCCCGACGGCAGCGTCGCACCGGTCGCCAGCGAGGTGGTGCCCGCCGGGATGTCCCAAGCGATCCAGTGCCAGAAGCCACTGCCGGTGGGGGCGTCAGGGTCGAAGAGGATGACGGCGTAGCTGCGGGTGCCCTCCGGCGCGCCCGACCACGTCAGCTCGGGCGACACGCCTGAATCGGTGCATCCCCAGAACTGCTGCGGGATCGGTCGGCCTGCGCGAATGTCGGTGCTCGTGAGGGAGAAGTGCTGGACTCCGGCGGGCAGCCCCTCGCGGACCTTGTGATAGCCGAAGTGCCTGGTGGCGGCGACGGCGACGGCGGCTCCGGCGAATACGAGCAGGGCCGCCGCGACGACGGCGAGGCGGGGCGTGATTCGACGCATGCGTGACCTCCTCAGGGACGGGCTCATGATGCGAGCGTCCTCACGATTGCGGGTTTCCGCAATCTCGGCGCGGTCCGGGGCGCAGGCGTCGACACGTAGCGGTCCTTGAGCCGCTGCAAGACCCCGAGAAGTGCTGCTTCTCGACGACACGGCACGTCTCCGTCCCGCACAGTCCCTGAGGCCGCGCTTAATGGGGGAACTCCCCGATACCTGGCCGCCGCGGCGTCTGGAACCGTAGGGTCATGACGCATCGCACCACCCACCGCATTTCGCCTGTGGCCGGGCACGCCTACTCGGTGCCGGTCGTCCGCGAATTGCCCCCGCAGCCGATCGCGGCAGCGGGCACCCGCACCTGGTAGTCCGCTGCCTGGGCTTGAACGCGCGGTGCTCGCTGCGGGGGCTCGTGGCCCTCAGGCCGTCTGCGGTTCCTCCATGGCGAGCGAGTCGGTGAGCGTGAGCGCGCCGGCGCCTGCGACGAGGCCGACGATCACCGCGAGCACGCCGTAGATGATCTGCTCACCGTGGAAGAACGAGGCCACGAGGTCGGCGCTCCACGTACCTGCGGGCAGCTGGGTGGTGACCAGCGCGGCGATGAGCGTGCCGACCACGGCGGTGCCGATGCTGGTGCCGACCTCTTGCGCGGTGTCGTTGAGTGCCGCGCCGATGGACGTGCGATTGCTTGGCATCGCGTCGACCAGCGCGACGGCGCAGATCGTCATGACGGTGCGCAGTCCGATCGTCATGAGCACCATCGAGATCGCGATGGCGGGGTAGCCGCGGTCGACGCCCCACGAGAGGCCGGCCAGCGCGCCGCCAAGGAAGCCGGCGCCGATCAGGCAGGCGATGCGGTGGCCGTACCGCTTTGCGAGCCCTTCGGAGAGGGGCGTCGCGACGATCATGGTCACGATGATCGGAAGGTTCGCGAGGCCCGCGCGCACCGGGGACCAGCCGTAGGCGTACTGGAAGTGCAGGATCAGTCCGAACATCACGCTGGCCATGGCGATCGACGTCCCGGTCTGCGCGATGGCGGCGCCGCGGACGGTGCCGTTCGAGAAGAGGCTGAGATCGAGCATGGGCGACGCGGCGCGGCGCTCGTGTCGCACGAAGGCGACGGCAGCGGCCACGGCGCCGAGGATCGACGCGAGCGTCACCAAGGAGTGCCAGCCGTGCTCGACGCCGCTGGTCAGCGAGAAGCAGGCCAGCCCGATGGTGGCGACGCTCAGCACGGCGCCCGGCAGATCGAGCCGATCGTCGGTCAGATCCTCCGGCCGGTCGGCTGCGACGCCGAGCCGGACGCCGATGCAGGCGATCAGGGCGATCGGGGCGTTCACGAGCAGCAGCCACTCCCACCGCACGTGGGCCAGCGCGGTGCCGCCGAGCAGCGGGCCGAGGATGAAACCGGACATGCCGACGACGATCATCACGGTGATGGCGCGCATGCGCACCGCCTTGTCGTCGAACAGCCGGAAGACGAGCGAGTTGGTGATCGGCGCCATGGCCGCGGCCGCGATGCCGAGCGCAGCGCGCAGCGCGATGAGCTCGCCGGCGGTGGTGACGAACACGACGCACAGGCTCAGCAGGCCGAACACGGCGAGCCCGACCAGCAGCACTCGCCGGCGTCCCAGGCGATCGGCCACCGATCCGGCGGTCAGCAGCAGGCCGCCGAACGTCAATGAGTACGCGCCGGAGACCCACTGCAGCGCGGTGGTGCCGCTGCCGAGGTCACGGCCGATCGTGGGCAGCGCAATCGACAACAGCGTGTTGTCGACCATCTCCACGAAGAAGGCCAGGCAGAGCGCCGCGAGTGGAATCCACGCTGCGCGCAGCGACGGGTACGTGTGCGACGGCGAGCGGGTCAGAGTTGCGGTGGGCGCGGTCATAGTCTGAGCTTCGGCGCCGCCCCTCACAGCGCGGTCACACGGCGCTCGCACCACGCTCGCAAGTCCGAACCGCAGCTGTGAGCGGCGTGTCTGACTCGGTGTCTCGACGCTCTAGGCCGGGGGCGGGAACGCGCGGGCGAGCTCGAGGACCTCGCCGCGGATGCGTTCCAGCGCCGCGACGTCCTCGCGGCGGGCGGCCTGCACGCCTTCGTCGATCCAGCGCGCGATGTCGGCCATGTGGTCCGGCGTCAGGCCGCGGGTGGTGATTGCGGGCGTGCCGAGGCGGATCCCCGATGGGTCCAGTGGCGGTCGCGGATCGAACGGGACGGCGTTGTAGTTGCAGACGAGTCCCGCCTGTTCGAGCGCCTCCGCGGCGGCCCGGCCGCCGACGTCCTGGGCGGTGAGGTCGACGAGCAGCAGGTGATTGTCCGTCCCGCCCGAGACGAGGTCATACCCGCGCTCGATCAGCGTGTGCGCAAGCGCCGCCGCGTTGGCAACGATCGCGCGGGCGTAGTCGGCGAAGGCTGGCTGCGCGGCCTCGTGCAGCGCGACGGCGATCGCGGCCGTGGTGTGGTCGTGCGGGCCACCCTGCAGGCCGGGGAAGACGGCGCGGTCGAGCGCGCGCGCGTGCTCGTCGCGTGACATGAGCATCGCGCCGCGCGGGCCGCGCAGCGTCTTGTGGGTCGTGGTCGAGATGGCGTCGACGTGTGCGGCGGGGGAGGGGTGCGCGCCACCCGCGATGAGGCCCGCGATGTGCGCGACGTCGGCCGCCAGCACGGCGTCGACCTCCTCGGCGATCGCGGCGAAGCCCTCGAAGTCGATCGTGCGCGGGATCGCGGTGCCGCCGCACCAGATCAGCTTCGGCCGCTCGCGCAGGGCGAGCTCGCGCACTTCGTCGAGGTCGACGACGCCCGTCTCGCGGCGCACGCCGTAGCGAACGGCGCGAAACCAGCGGCCTGTGACCGACACGCCCCAGCCATGCGTGAGGTGCCCGCCGGCGTCGAGCGACATACCGAGCACGGTGTCGCCGGGCTCGAGGAAGGCCGCGTACACGGCGAGGTTCGCGGGCGCGCCGGATAGCGGCTGGACGTTGGCGTGCTCGACGCCGAACAACGCTTGCGCGCGCTCCGCCGCTAGCGTCTCGACGCGGTCGACGACCACGTTTTCCCTGGTAGTAGCGCCGCGACGGATAGCCCTCTGAGTACTTGTTGGTGAGGACGGATCCCGTCGCGGCGAGCACGGCGGGCGAGACGTGATTCTCGGACGGAATCAGGCAGAGCGTGTCGCGCTGGCGCGCCTGCTCGGCGGCGATCAGCTCGGCGACGCGGGCGTCGGCGGCTTCGAGGACGGTGGGCACGGGCACCTCCGAACGGTCGGATTCGATGCCCAGGCGCGCGGCGGTCAGAAGCGCGTCGCTTCCCGGTGGTCACTTCCACCCGAGGCGCCAGTCACAACGCGCCCACCGAGCCTACCGGACGACCGGGCGCCCGACATCGCCGACGTGCGGCCGTTGTTCGGTTAAGGCAACGTGTAGGGCATGGCGAGCAAGCCCTCGGAACGGTTCGTGTGGGCGGTGGACACCCTGGCGCTCGACCCAGCCGATCGCGTGCTGGAGGTCGGCTGCGGACACGGCGTGGCCGTATCGCTGGTCTGCGAGCGGCTGACCAGCGGACGGATCACCGCGATCGATCGCTCGAAGAAGATGATTGAGATGGCCGCGCGCAGGAATCGCGAGCACGTCGCGGGAGGCAGGGCGCTGCTTGAGACGGCCGCGCTCGAGCAGGCCGACTTCGGGGACGAGCGATTCGACAAGGTCTTCGCCTTCAACGTCGCACCCTTCTGGCTTCAGCCCAAGCAGGCGCTGGGGATCGTCCGGCCGCATCTCGCCCCCGAGGGAGCGGTCTATCTCTTCTGGGACGCTCGCCACACGCAGCCCGGCCGAGCTCGCGACCTGGCGGACCAGCTGAGCGAGAGGGTCCGCCTGGCGGAGTTCTCCGTGAACCAAGTGCTGGTCAAGGACCTGCGCCCGGTTCCCGCGGTTTGCGTGATCGGGCGGCCGTAGACGCGCCGCTAGCGCTTCTTCTTCTTGGGCACGCGCAGCTTCGCCTTGACCTTCTGGGCGCGCGTCTTGGGCTTGCGTTGGTGCTGCGCGCGCAGCGCGACGCCGCCGCCCGCGGCCACCGCGGTGAGCAGCGCGGCGACCACGCCGGGGTTGGCGCGCAGGCGGCGGAACTCCTTCTCGACCTCGGGCCAGACCTGGTTGGAGATCAGGTCCGCCGCGGCCTCCGGGGTGGCCTCGAGGTCGATCGCCGGGATCGGCGCCGCGAACGCGACCTGCACCCGGACCGGGCGTGGGAGGACGCCGGCGAAGAAGAGCCGCTCGGTGCCGCTGATCGCGCACGGCACGATCGGCGCGCCGGCCTCGATCGCCAGCCGGCCGGCACCGCGGCGGGGCGCGCGCAGCTCGTCGGGGTCGCGATGGCGCGTGCCCTCCGGGAACAGCGCGAGCACTCCGCCGTCGCGCAGCACCATGCGCGCGGTCTCCAGCGCCTCGGGGTCGGCCTCGCCGCGCCTGACCGGGAACGCCCCGAGCATCGACAGCAGCCGCGCCGAGCGTCCGTCGAACAGCTCCTTCTTGGCCATGAAGCGCACCTCGCGCGGCGTCGCCAGGCCGACGAAGAAGCTGTCGTAGAAGCTCTTGTGGTTGGGCGCGATGACGACCGGCCCGTCCTTCGGGATCTGCTCGGAGCCGGTGATCCGGAAGCGCCAGATGAGTTTGACGAGCGGCAGGACCAGGAACCGGATCAGCTCGTAGACCGACTTCTTCACGCCGCGCGTGCGCGCGAGCTCTTGCGCTTGCTCGTAGGTCACCGCGCAACCCTAATTCAGCGCGCGCTCAGCGCGCCGTGCGAACGTCGAGTTCGTGCGCCGCCGGAGCCTTGCCGCGCTTTCGCCGCCGCGCTGATCGCTCGTCTAGCGGCCATCGCGGCCACGCCCGCATCACGCCGCTGGGGGTGACACTGCTCGTCAACGCCGAGACGCCGTGCTTCCGCGCGCCGCTGGACCCGTTCCTGATCCTGCTGGCCGCCTACAGCGTCTCGAGCTGGGAGCGCTTGGCCATCCGCCCGTCGCCCGAGCTGCGCCCGCGCAGGCGCCGCAGCAGCCACGGCCGGAAGTAGACGTGGGCCCACACGGCGTGGGCGTACAGGGCCTCGTGCGCGCGACGGCGCTCGGCGTGCGGGAAGTCCTCGGCCCACGAGTGGTCGGAGCCCGGCAGGCCGAGCAGCTCGGCCGCCGCGGCGGCGATGCGGCCGTGACCCTCGGGGTTGGCGTGCAGGCGGTCCGCGTGCCACAGCCGCGGGTCGGAGGCGACGCGGTGGGCCTCGAGGTCGATCACGAAGGCGTCGTGGCGCGCGGCGATCGCGCGGATCTCGGCGTTGAGCGCGACGACGTGGCGAGCGGCGATGCGGGCGAGCGGGTTCACGCGCACGGGATCGGGCAGCGTGACGATGATCAGCGCGGCTCCCGCCTCGCGCAGGCCGCTCGCCATCGCCTCGATCTCGCCGGCGACGCTCGAGATGTCGACCGTGCGGCGCAGCACGTCGTTGAGGCCCGCGAGGACGCTCGCGAGGTCGGGCTCGAGCGCGATCGCCGGCTCGAGCTGCTCGGCGCGGATCTGGTGCGCGCACTTTCCGCGCACGGCCAGGTTCGCGTACCGGAAGCCCGGATCCAGCGGCGCGAGCCGCTCGGCGAGCCGGTCGGCCCAGCCGCGGTACTCCCCGTTGGGGTAGAGGTCCTCCAGGCCCTCGGTCGTGCTGTCACCGAGGGCGACGTAGCGGCGATAGCCCATGACCTTGGAAACGCTAGGCGATGACGTACGCTGCGCCAAATGCCGTTTGGGGAGGATCCCGGCGTCCTCTACGAGCGCCTGACGCGCGACGGCGCGCTGCGCGCTGAGGACCTCGTGTACGCCGGCGTGCCGGGGCTGCCGACCCGCGAGGACATCGCCCGCGAGGCCGCCAAGCCGCAGAAGGACAAGGCGGGGCTGGAGATCGCGCAGGGCGAGTTCCTCGGCGCGGTGCTCGCGCGCGAGGAGGCCGGGCGGCAGCTCGTGGAGACGATGCTGCGCCCGATCGGGCTCGCCCATCTGGAGCGGTTGCGCTCCACCGGCCGCGTCGACCTCGGCGCCGCGGTCGTCGAGCGGCGCGGGAACGTCGGCTACCTGGAGCTGCGCAACCCGCGCCACCTGAACGCCGAGGACGACACGACGCTGCGCGCGTGCGAGGAGGCCGTCGACCTGGTGCTGGCCGACCCGGAGATCGAGATCGGCGTGCTGCGCGGCGGCGTGGTCGAGCACCCGCGCTACGCGGGGCAGAGGATCCTCGGCGCGGGGCTGAACCTCACGCACCTCTACCAGGGCAGGATCTCCTACCTGTTCTTCCCGGTCCGCGACCTCGGGTTCGTCAACAAGGTCTTCCGCGGCGACAAGCTGTGGATCGCGGCCGCCGAGACGTACGCGATCGGCGGCGCGTGCCAGCTGCTGCTGGCCGTCGACCACATCATCGCCGAGCAGGGCTGCCGGCTCACGCTGCCGGCGCGCAACGAGGGCATCATCCCCGGCGCCGCGAACCTGCGGCTGCCGCGGTTCGTCGGCGACCGGGCGGCGCGGCGGGCGATCCTGTCCGGCGAGGAGCTGTCGCTGCACGACATGGCCGACGAGATCGTGGCGCCAGGCGAGATGGACGAGGCGATCCAGGCGCGTGCCGCTGCGCTCACGAGCTCCGGCGCGGTCTCGGGCTCGGCCAACCGCGCCGCGTTCCGGGTCGGTCAGGAGCCGCTGGACCTGTTCCGCGAGTACATGGCCGTATACGCGCGCGAGCAGGCGCACTGCTACTTCTCGCCGGCGCTCATCCGCAATCTCGAGCAGCACTGGCGCGCGCACGAGAGGGTGGCGTGATCCTCGACGCGATCGAGTCCGCGTCGCGCGACGAGCTGCAGACGCTGCAGGCGGCGCGCGTGCGGGAGACGCTGGCGCGCCGCGGGCTGGACCCCGACCTGGAGCTCAAGGACGCGCCATTCACGGTCAAGGACGATCTGCGCGCGGCGTATCCGCTCGGGCTGATCGTGGTGCCGCGCTCGGAGCTCGTGCGCATCCACGCGTCCTCGGGCACCGGCGGCGTCGCCACCGTGGTCGGCTACACGCGCGGCGACCTGGAGGTGTGGACGCAGGTGATGGCGCGGGCGCTCTACGGCGCCGGCGTGCGTGCCGGCACGGTCGTCCACAACGCGTACGGCTATGGGTTGTTCACCGGCGGGCTCGGGATCCACCAGGGCGCGGAGCGGCTCGGCGCGACGGTCGTGCCGGTCTCCGGCGGCCTGACCGGGCGCCAGGCGGTCCTGTTGCGCGACCTGCGCGCGCAGGTGCTGTGCTGCACGCCGTCCTACGCGCTGCATATCGCCGAGGCCGGCGTCGAGGAGCTGTGCCTGGAGGTCGGGATGTTCGGCGCCGAGCCGTGGACGGCGGAGATGCGCGTGCAGCTCGAGTCGCGGCTCGGGCTCGACGCGCTGAACATCTACGGGCTCTCGGAGGTCGTCGGGCCGGGCGTGTCGGCCGAGTGCCGCGAGGGACGAGACGGCTCGCACGTGCAGGAGGATCACTTCCTGATCGAGGTGATCGATCCGGTGTCGCTGGCGCCGGTCGCGCCCGGGGTACCCGGCGAGCTCGTGTTCACGACGCTCACCAAAGAGGCGATGCCGCTGGTCCGCTACCGCACGGGCGACATCGCGTCGGTCGACCTGACGCCGTGCGTGTGCGGGCGCACGACGGCGCGCATGGGCCCGGTCCGCGGGCGGCTCGACGACATGCTCGTCGTCCGCGGCGTGAACCTGTATCCGTCGCAGGTCGAGCACGCGCTGCTCACGGTCGACGGCGTGTCGCCGCACTGGCAGGTCGTCGTCTCGCGGCCCGCGCAGCTCGACGAGGTCACGGTCCGCTGCGAGCCGGTCGATGGCTCCGCCGACCGCGACGCGCTCGCCGAGCGCGTGCGGCGGACGCTGCACGACTTGATCGGCGTCGGCATCGCGGTCGAGCTGCTGGAGCCGGGCGAAGTGCCGCGCAGCGAGGGCAAGGCCGTACGCGTGGTGGACCGCCGGTGAGGCGGCGCGAGTTCCTGGGCGGCGCGGCTGCGCTGGCGCTGGGCGGCGCGGCGGCGGCCGAGGGCGCCACGCGCCTCACCTCCGGCCAGCGCCGTGCGCTGCGCGACGCCGTGCGCGGCCCGGTCTACTTTCCCGGCGGCCACGGCTACAACGCCGCGCGCCAGGTCTTCAACCGCCGCTTCGACGCCGTCAAGCCGCCCGCGGTGGTGCGCGTGCGCGACGCCGCCGACGTGGTCGGCGTCGCCAAGTGGGCCGACCGGTTCGACATCCCGCTCGTCGCGCGCTCCGGCGGCCACAGCTACACCGGGCAGTCGACGAGCGCGAAGGCCGTCGTCGTCGACCTCGGCGGCATGGACCGGATCTCGCTGTCGGGCACGACCGCGACGCTCGGCCCGGGCGCGCGCAACCTCCAGGTCTATGCGTCGCTCGCCGCCAAGGGGCGCGCGCTCCCGTCCGGCTCGTGCCCGACCGTGGCCGTCGGCGGGCTCGTGCTCGGCGGCGGGATGGGGCTCGCGGGCCGGATGTACGGGCTGACGCTCGACCGCGTGCGCAGCTTCGACGTCGTGACCGCCGACGGGCGGCGCCGCCGCGTGACCGGCGACGACGATCTGATGTGGGCGCTGCGCGGCGGCGGCGGGCACTTCGGGATCGTCACCGCGGTCCGGCTCGCCACCGTCGCGGCGCCGGCGCCGTCCTGGTTCCGGATCACGTATCCGCGCGCGTCGCGAGCGGAGGCGCTGGCCGCCTGGGATGACCTCAACGCCCCGCGCGAGCTGACCTCGATCGTCACGCTCAACGCATCGGGGGCGAGCGCGTTCGGCCAGTACCTCGGCTCGGAGTCGGCGCTGCGCCGGATCGTCGGCCCGCTCGCGAACGTCGCCGGCGCGAGCCTCACCACCGGCTCCGGCACGTGGCTCGCGCTCCAGCGCCGGTGGGCCGGATGCGCCGACGGCGGCCTGCCCGCCTGCCTGCGCTTCCAACCGACCACGTTCGACGCGGCGTCCGTCTACGTCTCCCAGAAGCTCTCGGCGGCCGCGCAGGCAGCGTTCGCGAGCGCCGCCGACACCGGCGCGACGCTGATCTGCGACAGCTACGGCGGCGCGATCAACGACGTCGCCGCGGCCGCGACCGCGTTCGTGCATCGCACCGCGCGCTTCAGCGTCCAGATCCTCTCCTACACCGACGTCGCGACCGCGCGCGCCCGCGTCAACCGCGCACGCCGCCTGATCGCCCCGTTCGGCAACGGGCAGGCGTACCAGAACTACCCGGACCGAGACCTGCCGGGCCCGCTGCACGCCTACTACGGGGCGAACCTGGCCCGCCTGCAGCGAATCAAGCGCACCTACGACCCGGGTAACAGATTCAACGTCTTGTAGCCCTCACGGCGGTGCCGTAGGCGCAGATCTCCGTCCACGTCCCGCCCAGCTCGGACGTGTCGAAGCGGAACGCCAGGATCGCGTTCGCGCCCTTGGCCTCGGCCTCCTCGACGAGCCGCTCGGTCGCGTGATCGCGCCCCTCGGCGAGCATCTTGGTCATCCCCTTCAGCTCGCCGCCGACGAGCGACTTGAACGACGCGCCGATCTGCGAGCCGACGTTGCGGGAGCGCACCGTGAGCCCGAACACCTCGCCGAGGACCTCCTCGATCTCGTAACCGGGGAGGTCGTTCATCGTCGAGATCAGCACCGGTTCATCTCCACTTGACGCTGCAGCCGCGCGCGTGGCGCTGCGGCTCCGCCACGGGCTGCCCCGCGAGGACCGCGTCAAGCGCGCCCCGCAGCCAGCTCGCGTTCTGCGAAGGATCCTGATGATCGCCGTCCGGCGCGCCGCGGTACACGAGTTTCTGCTCTCCGTCGAACACGAACACGTGCGGCGTCACCTCGGCGCCGAGCGCCGCCGCGACCTCCTGCGTCTCGTCATGGAGATACGGATACGGCCAGCCCTGATCGCGCACGAACTGCTGCATCCGCTCCAGCGAGTCGGCCGGGTAGCGCGCGGCGTCGTTGGCGTTGATGGCGAGGAAGCGCACGCCGCGCGCCTGATAGTCCTCCGCGGCGGCTTTCAGGCGCGGGTTCCAGGCGATCACGTACGGGCAGTGGTTGCAGGTGACCACGACCACGGTCGCCGCCGGCGCGTCGTCGAGCGGGGCGCTGTGCAACGCCCCGTCGGTGTCGGGAAGCGTGAACGGCGGGAGGGGATCGCCGATCGACAATTGGGTGGTTGCCACCTCAAGCAGGCTATCGTCCCGCGCCATGAGCGACCCCGAGGACCGCCGGTGGGGAATGCGCACGCGGGCGATCCACGCCGGCGCCAGACCCGACCCGACCACCGGCGCCAGAGCGGTCCCGATCTACCAGACGACGTCGTTCGTGTTCGAGGACACCGAGGACGCCGCCGACCTGTTCGCGCTGCAGAAGTACGGCAACGTCTACTCGCGCCTCGGCAACCCGACGGTCGCGGTCTTCGAGGAGCGGATCGCGTCGCTGGAGGGCGGGATCGGCGCGGTCGCGACCGCCAGCGGCCAGGCGGCGGAGACGCTGCTGTTCACGCAGCTGTGCGACGCGGGCGACCATGTCGTGGCCAGCAGCGCGCTGTACGGCGGCACGTACACGCTGCTCAACGTGACGCTGCGGCGGCTGGGGATCGACACCACGTTCGTGGCGCCTGACGACCCGGCCGCGTTCGCCGCCGCGATCACGCCGCGCACGAGGCTCCTCTACACCGAGATCGTCGCCAACCCGGCCGGCACGGTCGCCGACCTGGAGGCGCTCGCGGGCGCCGCGCACGGCGCCGGAATCCCGCTGGTGGTCGACTCCACGCTCGCCTCGCCGTACCTGTGCCGCCCGCTGGACTTCGGCGCCGACATCGTCATCCACTCGGCGACGAAGTTCCTCGGCGGCCACGGCACCTCGATCGGCG
Organism: uncultured Solirubrobacteraceae bacterium; assembly: GCA_963837485.1. GTDB lineage: Bacteria > Actinomycetota > Thermoleophilia > Solirubrobacterales > Solirubrobacteraceae > Solirubrobacter. The sequence continues at coordinate 174,219 of CAWINP010000010.1, forward strand.
GCGTGGTCGTGGACTCCGGGCGCTTCCCGTGGGACAACGGCAACTTCCCGGTGATGACCGAGCCGGTCGCCACCTACGGCAACCTGCGCTTCTTCGACAACTTCGGCGAGTACGGGTTCGCGACCAAGCTGCGCGTCGAGGGCCTGCGCAACCTCGGCGGCGTGCTGTCGCCGTTCAACGCGTTCCTGCTGCTGCAGGGGATGGAGACGCTGCCGCTGCGGATGGAGGCGCACGTGCGCAACGCCCAGCAGATCGCCAAGTGGCTGCGCGACGACCCGCGCGTCGCCTGGGTGCGCTACGGGGGGCTGCCGGACGACCCGAACCACGAGCTCGCGAAGAAGTACCTGCCGCGCGGGCCGGGCTCGGTCTTCTCGTTCGGCGTGCACGGCGGCCGCGAGGCGGGCGAGGCCTTCATCGGCAACGTCGAGCTGTGCTCGCACCTCGCCAACGTCGGCGACACGAAGACGCTCGTCATCCACCCGGGCTCGACGACGCACCGCCAGCTCTCCGAGGAGGCGCTCGAACGGGCGGGCGTCTCGCCCGAGCTCGTGCGGATCAGCGTCGGCATCGAGGACGCCGACGACGTCATCTACGACCTCGACCGGGCGCTCGGATGAGCTGGGAGCCGCCTTCCGCCGCCGAGCGCCGCCGGATCCTGCGCGGCGCGCGCACGATCGCCGTCGTCGGCGCGTCGTCGAATCCCGCGCGGGCGAGCAACTTCGTGCTCACCTACCTGATGTCCTCGAGCGCCGACTACCAGGTCTGGCCGGTCTCGCCGCGCGAGGACGAGATCCTCGGCGTCCGTGCGTATCCCTCCCTGGCCGAGCTGCCAGGGGAGCCTGACATCGTCGACGTCTTCCGGCGCGTGGACGCGCTGCCGGAGGTGGCGCGGGAAGCGATCGCGGCGGACGCGAAGGTGTTCTGGATGCAGCTCGGCCTCCACAGCGACGACGCGGTGGAGATCGCGCACTCGGCGGGGCTGCAGGTCGTCAGCAACCGCTGCGTGAAGATCGAGCACGCCCGCTTCCATGGCGGGCTGCACCTTGCCGGGTTCGACACGGGCGTGATCTCCTCGCGGCGCACCCGTGGTTGAGCGGCTCGACTCCGTCACGCTGGAGTCGGGCGCGGTGATCGCGCCGGTCGACGTGGCCTACACGGACTACGGGCCGAGGGGAGCGCCGGTTGTCGTCGTGCATCACGCTCTCACCGGTGACGCCGACTCGGCGGACTGGTGGGACACGCTCGTCGGTCCCGGACGGCCGGTCGACACCGACCGCTTCCGCGTCATCTGCTCGAACCTGCTCGGAGGCTGCAAGGGGACGACGGGTCCATCGTCGATCGATCCGTCCACGGGCGAGCCGTACGGACTCAACTTCCCGCTCTTCTCGATCCGCGATCTCGTCACCGTGCAGCGGGCGCTGCTGACCGCGCTCGGTGTCTCGAAAGTGCATGCCGCGGTCGGCGGATCGCTGGGCGGGATGCAGGCGCTGCAGTGGTCGCTCGACCACCCGGACGAGGTCGAGCGCGCCGTGCTGATCTGCTGCACGGCGCGGCTGACCGACCAGAACATCGCGTTCACGAAGGTCGCGCGCGAGGCGATCCTGCGCTACGGCGCGATGGACGTCGCGCGCATGATGGCTCACATCACGTACCTCTCGGTCGAGTCGATGGGGATGAAGTTCGACCGCGCGCGCCGCGCCCCGGAAGCGGGGATGAGCTTCGAATCCGACTTCGAGGTCGAGCACTATCTCGACTATCAGGCGAAGATCTTCCTCGCCCGCTTCGATCCGCTGACCTACCTCTACCTGTCGCGGGTCATGGACTACTTCGAGCCGTTCCGAGATCACGCCGGAACCCCGTCGACGAACTACGTGCTCGTCTCCTTCGACAGCGACTGGCGCTTCGGCACGGAGCACTCCGAGTACATCGAGTCGGAGCTGCTCTCTCGAGGCGCGTCGGTCTCCCGGCACGAGGTCCGGTCGCCGTGGGGCCACGACTCGTTCCTCATGGACGTCCCGGAGTACCACGCGCTCGTGCGACAGTTCATCAGATGATCCCCACGGTCGCCTGGACCGGCGACGCGCTCGAGATCCTCGACCAGACGCGGCTCCCGGAGGAGGAGGTCGTGCTGCGGCTGACGACCGCCGACCAGGTGATCGATGCCCTGCGCCGTCTGGCGGTGCGGGGTGCGCCGGCGATCGGCGTGGCCGGTGCGTTCGGGGCGGTCCTGGCGCCGGGGGATGCGGAGCGGATCGCCTCCGCGCGGCCGACCGCGCACAACCTGCGCTGGGCGGTCGAGCGGGTCATGCGCGCCGATGACCGCGAGGCTGAGGCCATGGCGATCTGGCGCGAGGACGTGGAGGCGTGCCGGCGCATCGGCGCGTTCGGCGCGGGCGAGCTGCCCGGCTCGCGGTTCCTGACGATCTGCAACGCGGGGCGGCTGGCGACGACGGGAATCGGGACGGCGCTGGCGCCCGTGTATGCGAAGGCGCAGGCCGGCGAGGCAGTCGAGGTGTTCGCCTGCGAGACGCGGCCGCTGCGCCAGGGGGCTCGGCTGACGGCGTGGGAGCTGGCCGACGCGGGCGTGCCGGTCACGGTGCTGCCGGACGGGGCGGCGGGCGCACTGCTGGCCTCGGGTCGCGTCGACGCCGTGATCACGGGCTGCGACCGGGTGGCGGCCAACGGCGACGTGGCGAACAAGATCGGGACGCTCGGCCTCGCGATCGCGGCGCGCCACCACGGCGTGCCGTTCTACGTGCTCGGGCCGCGCTCGACGCTCGACGTGGCGACGCCGTCGGGCGATGCGATCGAGATCGAGCAGCGGGCCGCGTCCGAGCTCGCCGTCGCGTCCGGCGCGCGCGTGTGGAACCCCGCCTTCGACGTCACTCCGGCTGCGCTCGTGACCGCGCTGATCACCGACGCCGGCGTGCTGCGCTCGCCGTACGGACCCGCCATCGAAGCGGCCGTATCTGGAGCTGGGGCGCCGGGGTCCTAGGTACCGACATGATGGCCGCTCACAAGTTCACCTTCCCGGTCGTCCGCGAGCTGATCCCCTCGACCACCGCGCGAATCAACGGGTGCTCCTCGGAGCCCGAGCGCGCGGCGACGAACACCCTGCGCTCCAGCGGCGGGTCCAGCTCGCGCAGCGAGACCCCGGTCGCGGCGTAGGCCCCGAGCCGCGGTACCAGCGCGACGCCGACGCCCGCCGCGGCAAGCGAGCACGCGACGCTGAAGTCGCCGGTGTCCGCGACGATCCGCGGCTCGAAGCCGGCCGCGCGGCACGCCCGGCGGACGAGCTCGCCGCACGACGTGGAGGCCGGCGGGGCGATCCAGTCGCGCTCGGCGTAATCGGCGAGGCGTGCGGCGCCGCCAAGCTCGCCGCGCTCCGCGAGCAGCAGCGGCTCGGTCAGCATCTCCGCCCGCCGGAGGTCCCGCGCGGCGTCGCGCCCGACCAGGTCGTACTCGTGCGCGACGGCGACATCGACACGGGCCAGCGCGAGCGCGGGCAGGCTCTCGTGCGGCTCCAGCTCGATCAGCTCGACGCGCAGCCGCGGGTGGCTTTGCCTCAGCGCGGCCAGCGGCTCGCCAAGCAGCGCGCGCGTTGCCGTCGGGAACGACGCGAGCCTCACCGTCCCCGTCAATTCGGAGGCGGTCCGGGCGAGCGTGGCGTCCGCGCGCTCGAGGGCGGCGAGCACGTCGTGCGCGTGGGGGAGCAGGAGCCGCGCGGTCTCGGTCAGCGTGATCCCGCGGCCGCGGCGCTCGATCAGCGCGCGGCCGGCCTCGCGCTCGAGCGCGGCGAGCTGCTGCGAGACGGCCGACGGCGTGTACCCGAGCGCCTCGGCGGCGCCGGACACGCTCCCGTGCGCGGCGACCTCGCGCAGGACGAGCAGGCGGCGCGTGTCAAGCATGTAGCGATCCTACATCGTCATACAAGGAAGTTTCGCTTGTGCTTCAACATCGTGGCGCCGACGATGCGGGCATGTCACGCGCCTGGGCCGCCGCCGCGCTGGTCGTCGTCCTCTGGGCGAGCGCGTTCGCGGCGATCCGCGCGGCGCTGGAGGGGTTCACGGCGATCGAGCTGTCGGTGCTGCGCCTGCTCGTCGCCTCGCTGGCGCTGGCCGCGATCGCGCCGGTCGCCCGCCTGCGGCGGCCTGCGCGAGCGGATCTCCCCGCGATCTTCGCCGCCGGTGCGACGGGCATGACCGCCTACCAGCTGCTGCTCAACACCGGCGAGCGCACGGTCACCGCGGGCACCGCGAGCCTGCTCGTGAGCACCGGGCCGATCTTCGTCGCGCTGCTGGCGGCGCTCACGCTCGGCGAGCGGCTGAACAAACGCGAACGCCTGGGACTCGGCGTCGCGTTCTCCGGCGCGCTCGTGATCGCGCTCGGCCAGGGCGGCGGGTTCAAGCTGTCCGGCGGAGCGCTGATCGTGCTCGCCGCCGCCGTCTCCCAGGCCGCGTTCTTCGTCATCCAGAAGCCGCTGCTCGCGCGCTACAGCGCGTTCGAGGTGACCACGTACGCGATGTGGGCGGCGACGCTGCTGATCCTGCCGCTCGGCGCGGGCGTCCCCCGCGCGGTCGCGCACGCCGGCGCTGAGTCCGTGATCGCCGTCGCCGTGCTCGCGCTCGGCGCCTCGGCCGTCGGCTTCTTCGCCTGGGCGTTCGCGAGCTCGAAGCTCCCCATCGCCCGCCTCAGCGCCTCGCTCTACGCCGTTCCCGTCGTCGCCATCCTCGTCGCGCTGGTCTGGCTGGGAGAGCTGCCGTCGGCCGCGTCGGTCGCAGGCGGCGCGCTCGCGCTGGCGGGAGTGGCGCTCGCGGCCGGGTATACCTACCGGCGTGACACTCCTGGCCGAGTCCGATCGCGCCGAGGCGGTCCGCGTCGGCGACGCCGCGCTGTCGTTTGAGCGGCTGCACGCGGCGGCCGGCGCCGTCGCGCAGCGGATCGCCGGCGCTTCGCGCGTCGCCGTGACCGCGACGCCCACGCTGGAGACCGTCGTGGCCGTGGTCGGCGCGCTCGCGGCCGGCGTGCCGATCGTCCCGATCAACCCGAAGGCCGGCGAGCGCGAGCTCGCGCACATCCTGTCCGACAGCGCGCCGGACATCACGCTCGACGACGTCGATCTGGACGCGAGCGGGGAGTGGCCCGGCGAGCCGGACGGCGAGACACCGGCGCTCGTCGTCTACACGTCCGGCACCACCGGCCCGCCGAAGGGCGTCGTCCTGCCCCGGCGCGCGCTGGCCTCCAACCTCGACGCGCTCGCCGACGCGTGGGCGTGGACAGCGGACGACGTCGTCGCCCACGCGCTGCCGCTGTTTCACGTGCACGGGCTGATCCTCGGCATGCTCGGGCCGCTGCGACGCGGCGGCGGCGCCTGGCATCTGGGTCGCTTCGAGTCGCAAACGGTGGCGAACGCGCTGGCCGGCGACGCGACGATGCTGTTCGGCGTCCCGACCATGTACCACCGGCTCGCCGCCGAAGCCGACGGGGACATCGCACGCGGGCTCTCGAAGGCGCGGCTGCTGGTCTCCGGCTCGGCCGCGCTTCCCGCCGCCGACCACGAGCGCATCCGCAAGGCGACCGGCCAGCGGATCGTCGAGCGCTACGGCATGACCGAGACGCTCATGAACACGGCGATCCGCGCCGATGGCGACCGCCGCCCCGGCACCGTCGGCCCGCCGCTGCCCGGCGTCGAGCTGAAGATCGAAGACGACGAGATCTACGTCCGCGGCCCGAACCTCTTCCTCGAGTACCTCAACCGCCCGGACGCGACGCGCGACGCGTTCAACGACGGCTGGTTCGCGACCGGCGACGCGGCGGCGATCGACGACGACGGCTACGTGCGCATCGTCGGCCGCAAGGCGACCGACATCATCAAGAGCGGCGGCTACAAGATCGGCGCCGGCGAGATCGAGAACGCGCTCAACGAGCATCCCGCGATCGTCGAGTCCGCGGTCACCGGCGAGCCCGACGACGACCTCGGCGAGAAGATCGTCGCCTGGGTCGTCTGCGACGGCGAAAGGCCGAGCCCACAGGAGCTCGCCGACCACGTCGCGCGGCTGCTGACGCCGCACAAGCGCCCGCGCGACGTGCGCTACCTCGACGAGCTGCCGCGCAACGCGATGGGCAAGGTCACCAAGGCCAAGCTCGCCTGACGCTCGGTCAGCCGCGCACGGCGCCGCACGCGGAGATCGCGCCGGCGGCCTCGCGCAGCTCGCCCTCCGTGTGAGCGGCGGTCGCCACCGCGCGCAGGCGCGAGGTCCCGGGCGGGACGGTGGGCGGGCGGATCGCCTGTACGAACACGCCGCGCTCGAGCGCCTCGGCGCAGCGCGCGAGCGCGGTCTCCGGCGACCCCGCGAGCAGCGGCACGATCGGCATCTCGGAGACCTCCTCGCCGAGCGCCGCGCGCAGGGTGCGCGCATTGGCGTGCAGGCGCCCGACGAGCGCGCGGTCCATCAGCTCGAGCGCCTTCAGCGCGGCGCCGACGGACGGCGGCGGCAGCGCGGTCGAGTAGATCAGCGTGCGCGCGCGGTTGACCAGGAAGTCGGCGGTCTCGCGCGAGCAGCACGCAAACGCGCCGTAGCTCCCGAGCGCCTTGCCGAGCGTGCCGATCACGACGTCGACCTCCACGCCCAGCTCGTACGCGAGCCCGCGACCCTCGGCGCCGATCACGCCGGTCGCGTGCGCCTCGTCGACGATCACGCGCGCGTCGTGGCGCGCGGCCAGCTCCGCGATCTCGGCGAGCGGCGCGACGTCGCCGTCCATCGAGAAGACGCCGTCGGTGACGATCGTGGCGGGCCGCGGATCGTCGAGGGCGCCGGCGAGCTCCTCGAGGTCCGACCAGACCTTCGTCTGCGCGCGCGCGAGCCGGCAGCCGTCGATCAGCGACGCGTGGTTGCGCGCGTGCGAGAGGACGAGCTCGCCGGGACCGGCCAGCGCCGAGACGATTCCCGTGTTGGCGAGATAGCCGGAGCCGAACAGCACGCACGCCTCGGTGCCCTTCAGCTCGGCCAGGCGCGCCTCAAGCTCCTCGTGCGGCGTCATGTTGCCGGAGACCAGGCGGGACGCGCCGGCGCCGGCGCCCCAGCGCTCGGCCGCCTCGGCGGCCGCGTCGCGCAGGCGCGCGTCCCCCGCCAGGCCCAGGTAGTCGTTGGAGCACAGCAGCAGCACCTCGCGCCCGTCGAGCAGCACGCGCGGGCCCTGCGCGCTCTCGACCGTGCGCAGCTCGCGGTAGAGCCCGGCCTCGCGCAGCTCGTCGAGGATCAGCCGCAGCGAACGCATCTGGTGGCCACGCTGGTGGGGAGCACCTGGACCGCCAGCTTGCGCCCGCAGCGGACGCAGTAGCGGGGCGGATCGAGCGGGCGCCGGCAGCCGTCGTGCTCGCCGCCCGGCCTGCCGCACCCGCTGCAATACGGCGCCAGCGCCGCCCGCTCGACCTCCGTGATCACAGGCTCTTGCTCAGCTCCTTGACGGGCATCGACAGCTCAGCCAGCAGATCCAGGTCCTCCTGCGGCGAGCGGCCGAGCGTGGTGAGGTAGTTGCCGACGATCATCGCGTTGATCCCGCCGACCATCCCCTGGCGCGCGCCGAGGTCGCCCAGCGTCAGCTCGCGCCCGCCGGCGAAGCGCAGGATCGTGCGCGGCAGCGCGAGCCGGAACGCCGCGATCGTCCGCAGCGCGTCGGTCGCGGGCACCGGGTCCAGCTCGGCGAACGGCGTCCCGGGCCGCGGATCGAGGAAGTTCAGCGGCACCTCGTCGGGGTCGAGCGCGGCGAACTGCGCCGCCAGCTCCGCCCGCTGCTCGAGCGTCTCGCCCATGCCGATGATGCCGCCGCAGCAGACCTCCATCCCCAGCTCGCGCACGAGCTGCAGCGTCTCCCAGCGCTCCTCCCACGTGTGCGTCGTCACCACGTTGCCGAAGTGCGAGCGCGCGGTCTCGAGGTTGTGGTTGTAGCGGTGCACGCCGAGCTCGGCGAGCTCGACCGCCTGCTCGCGGGAGAGGATGCCGAGCGAGCACGCGACGTTGATCTCGACCGCGCCGGTGATCGCCTTCACGCCCTCGCGCACCTCGTTCATCAACCGCTCGTCGGGGCCGCGCACCGCGGCGACGATGCAGAACTCGGTCGCGCCGGTGGCGGCCGTCTCGCGGGCGGCCTCGACGAGCGACGGGATGTCCAGGCGCACGCTTCGCACCGGCGTCTCGAAGCGGCCCGATTGCGAGCAGAAGTGGCAGTCCTCGGGGCAGCCGCCGGTCTTGATCGAGACGATGCCCTCGACCTCCACCTCCGGCCCGCACCAGCGCATGCGCACCTCGTGGGCGAGCGCGAGCGCGTCGTCGACGGCCTCATCTCCAAGACGGAGGACCTCGAGGGTCTGCGCCTCGTCGAGGCCGACGCCGCGTTCAAGTACCTGCTCGCGCGCGAGCTCGAGAATGCTCATACGCCTCCATGTTCGCTTGTACGGTCGCGAGGAAGTCCTCGCGGTTCAGGTCTCCGGCGCCCTCCGGGAGGCGGCCGAGGATGTCTCCCAGGTCTTCGAGGTTGCAGCGCGCCGCGAGGTCGGGCTCGCGCGGCCACGACCCGATCACGACGCCCGCGCACTCCAGGCCGCGCGCCGCGATCGCCTCGAGCGTGAGCGCCGTGTGGTTGAGCGTGCCCAGGCCGGCGCGGGCGACGACGAGCACGGGCGCTCCCAGCAGGTCCGCCACGTCGGCGAGCGTACCGCCGTCGTCGTCGAGTTGGACGAGCAGGCCGCCGGCGCCCTCGATGATGATCTGCGGCGCGGCCAGCCCGCGAACGAACGCGGCGACCTGGGCCGGCGTCACCGGCGGAAGCCCGGCGCGGCGTGCCGCGGTCGCCGGCGCGAGCGGCTCGGGGTAGCGGGCGAGCGTGTGCGTCTCGGCGCCGGACAACCGCGAGACGGTCGCCGCGTCGTCGTCGCCGCCGGTCTGCGCCGGCTTCACATAGACCGCGCCAGGCGTGAGCGCGGCCAGCGCCGCGGACACGATCGTCTTCCCGACGCCGGTGTCGGTCCCGGTGACGACGGTCACGCGCACGCGATCATCGCCTGCGTGATCCGCTCCAGGTCCTCGTCGCTGGTGATGTACGGCGGCATGCAATAGATCAGGTTGCGGAACGGCCGCAGCCACACCCCGTGGTCGACGGCGATCCGCGTCGCGCGGGCCATGTTCACGGGTTCGCCGAGCTCGATCACGCCGATCGCGCCCAAGACCCGCGCATCGGGGGGGAGCCCGGCGCGCAGTCCGCGCTCGATGCGCGCGACGTCCTCGCGCCAGTCGCCGTCCTCCAGGAGCTGGGTGGAAGCGAGCGCGCACGCCACCGCGAGCGGGTTGGCCATGAACGTCGGCCCGTGCATCAGCGGCCCGTCGACGCGCTCGGCCACGTGCGCCCGGCAGAGCGTCGCCCCCAGCGTCATGTAGCCGCCGGTCAGCGCCTTGCCGACGCACATGATGTCCGGCTCGAAGTCCGTCCCGGCGAACAGGCTGCCGGTGCGCCCGAAGCCGGTCGCGATCTCGTCGAAGATGAGCAGCATCCCGTGCTCGTCGCACAGCTCGCGCAGGAGCTGCAGGCACTCGGGCGCGTAGAAGCGCATCCCGCCGGCGCCCTGGACGATCGGCTCGACCACGATCGCGGCCAATTCGTGTGCATGTTGCTGGGCGAGTTGCCGCGTGGCCGACTCCCACTCCGGCGTCCACTCCGGGATCGGCGCGAAGACGTGCTCGGGCAGCACGCCCTTCCACATCGAGTGCATGCCGCCGTCCGGGTCGCAGATCGCCATCGCCCCGAACGTGTCGCCGTGATAGCCGCCGCGCACGGTCATCAGCCGCGTGCGCTCGCCGTGCCAGTACTGCAGCGCGAGCTTGAGCGCGACCTCGACCGAGACGCTGCCGGAGTCGGCGAAGAAGACGTGGTCCATCCCCGTCCAGCGCGCGAGCCGCTCGGCCAGCCGGACCGCGCCCTCGTGCGTCAGCCCGCCGAACATCACATGCGCCATGCGCTCGAGCTGCTCGCGCACCGCCGCGTCGAGCGCCGGGTGGCGGTAGCCGTGGATCGCGCACCACCACGACGCCATCCCGTCGATCAGCTCGCGGCCGTCCTCCAAGCGCAGCCGCACCCCGGAGGCGGACGCCACCGGCAGCGGCGCCGCGCTCGCCGGCATCGGCCCGTACGGGTGCCAGACGAGGCGGCGGTCGAGGTCCAGCAGCTCCTCCGTCGCGGCCATCGGCCGCCGAGGCCTACTCAGTGTCGGGACGACTAGCCCTCGGGATCGAGCCGCTTCGCCGCGCGGACGAGGAGCCGGTGCCGGGATCGATCGTCACGAGGTCGGCGGCGAGCGGCTGGAAGGCGGGATCGAGCGTGTAGGTGAAGCGCGCGATGCCGATGTTCGTGTGCTCGGTCAAATTCGACGGGCCGCCGGCGCCGACGCTGCCGCCGTTGATCACCGTCACGCCCGGCTGCGACTGGAGATCCGCCTTGTGCGTGTGGCCGACCATGAAGACCAGCGGGCGCGACGGCGGCCTGTCGCGCAGCACCGCGAGCGCGGGCTGAATCAGCGCCGGCTCGTGCACCATCACGACGTCGACCTTGCCGATCAGCGGCTGCAGCCAGTGGGTGAACTCATCCTGCTGGGCGGGGTCCGGCGTGTTGTCGTAGCGGTCCTTGTAGTCCTCGGACGTGAGGCGCTCGAACGGGTCGTCGTAGCCGGCCACGCGCAGGCCGTCGCGCAGGCGGTAGATCACGGGCCCGAAGCCGCCCTTGGGCATCAGCCGGCCGCGGCGCGTGAGCACCACGGCGCCCTCGGTGGCGAGCTCGTGGGCGAGGAAGTCGGAGTCGTGGTTGCCGGTGACGAACACGAACGGCTTGCCGAGGTGAGCGGCCTGCCGGACGACGCTCGTCTCCAGCGGAGAGCCGCGGTCGGTCAGGTCGCCGACGAAGAAGACGGGACCGCCGTGCGCGGCGGTCGTGAGCAGGTTGAGCCCGAACGGGTTGTTGTGCAGGTCCGACGCCACGGTGACGACCGGCTGGCCGTCGAGCGTGCGCCGCCGGCCGGGGCTGATGACCAGCCGCGCGAGGCCGACGAACTGCGCGTCGAGCTCCTGATCGAGCGCGCCCGGGGTGCGGCGGACGGCCTCGACGGCCTCCAGCGCGCCGGGGATGTCGGGTCCGTGCGCGTAGTACTGCGGGCTCTCGATCGGCTGCGAGGGCGGGATCAGCGCGATCATCGCGGCGGCCATGGCGAGCGCTCCGCCGACGGCGGTGGCGCTCGTCCAGCGCAGGCGCGGGCCGGCGCGCGAGCGGATCGCGAACGCGACGAGCAGGCCGAGCCCGGCGGCGCCGAGAACCACCAGCACGATCAGCCTCTTCAGGTAGGACGCGATCGCGTCGCGTGCCTGAGTCCGCACCGAGTCGAGGTTCAGCGGCTCGCCCTCGGCCACGCTCCCGGCCACGGCGCGGTTGACGGTCTGGAGGTCGACGCGCAGGCGCACGGGCAGGCGGATCACCTCGAACCTGGCGCCCCAGTCCACGAGCGGCACATAGAGGTCGATCGAGCCGCGGTGCCCGGGGGAGACCGACATCCGGATCTCCCCGACCGACAAGTCCGTGCTGGCGGTGTAGGAGACGAGCGCGATGTAGCCGCCGGCGAATGTCGCGACGAGGACCAGCAGCAGCGTCAGCGCGCGGCGCGCGATCAGGGCAACGCGCCGCCGCCTGCCCCTGGGGGGCGGCTCAGGTGGTCGCGGAGTGCCCGCGCGTCGCTCCAGAACGCCAACGTCTGCCATGGGATATCGATCGGCGCGAAGGCGCGAACCTCAAGCGCCTCCTCGGTCGGAGACGGTGTGCCCCGCGCAATTGCCGAATACGCCACTACTACCGTACGATCCTCGCCGCGGCTGTACACCCCCACAAGTCCGGTAATGTCGATCTCGATCTCCATCTCCTCCTGGACCTCGCGCCGCGCGGCGTCCTCGACGGACTCCCCGAGGTCCACGAACCCGCCGGGCATCGACCAGCTCCCGACTCGCGGCTCGAAGCCGCGCCGCAGCAGCCAGATCTCGCCCTGCTCGGTGTGCGGCAGGGCGCAGGCGACGGGCTTCGGGTTGTAGAAGGCGGCGTAGCCGCAGTGGGGGCAGCGGATGCTGCGCGGGTAGGCGATCTCGGGCGCCTGGCCGCAGCGCGGGCAGTGGTGGACGTCCTCCAGCGCCGGGTTCAGGCTCATCTGCGGTGCTCCCACAGCTCCATCGTGCCGAGGCGATGCAGGCCGAGCTGCGTGTACAGGCGCTCGCCCTGCTCGGTCGCCTGGAGCGTGATCGTGGTCAGGTGATGCCGCTGCGCGTCGGCGAGCACGGCGCGCATGACCTGGGTGGCGAGCCCGAGGCGGCGGGCCTGAGGGAGCGTGGCGACGAAGCTCACGCCGCAGTCCTCGCCGTGGTGCAGCGCAAGCGCGACCGACGCGGGGGCGCCGTTGAGATCGGCCCGGTAGGCGCGCAGCCGGCCCTCCTCGAGCGTGGTCAGCGTCCGTTCCAGGCGGGAGTCGACGTTGCCGTACGCCTGGTCATTGACGCGCCCGACCGTGCGCAGGTCGGCGGTGGGCTCGGCGTTGGCGAGTCTCAGATCCAGGTCGAGACGCTCGATCTCGGCGCCCATGCCGGGAGACGCCGACGCGACCATCAGGCCGGAGCGGCGCAGCTCCGCGGTGACGTCGCGGGCGCCGCCGTCGACCCACACCGCCCAGCGTCGTACGCCCGCCTGGGCGTACCGCTCGCGGAGGTCCCGCAGTGCGGGCGGCGCCGCGTGGGGATCGAGCGCCACGGCGGCGTTGAGCGCCGGCGAGTCAGGGGCGCTGGGGACGATCGAGGCGACCAGGCCCTGGCGCTGGAGCACCGAGCCGTGGCGCGCGTGCCCGCCCAGCATGGTCTGAAGGGCGGCGAATCCCTCCCAGAGCCGCCGGCGCAGGGTCGCGTCGTCCATTCGGCGGGAGAGTAAACCCACGCGGCGGAGCCGAGCCCGGGGGTCATGGGCTCGGCTCCGTCGAATGAGTCGGTCAATTCAAAATGAAAACGCCAGCCGGGTCAGAGCCGGCGTGGTTGCAACCTTGGCTGCGCTGCCGAGGGTGCGCGCGTCGACCGCCGGTGAAAGCGCGGTGGCGGCCGAGGCGTCGTGCCTTTGCGGGGAGGAGGGTCGCTGGAGCACGATGCGTAGCTTTCCGCGTTTGGCGCGACCGCTCGCAAGGGCTGGCATGCGTCTTCAGGTGTGGATAACGCTACGTGGACCGGTGGGCAGCCCGACTCAGGGTTTCCTCGTCCGGCGGGTAGGTCCCTCTCAGCGGCCGGCCGATTTCGATCTCCTGCAGGATGAATCGCTCCAGCGACTCCTGCTCGGCCGCCGGCTCGGCGATCTCGTCGGCCAGATGCGCGGGGATGCACACGACCCCCTCCTCGTCGCCGACGATGATGTCGCCGGGGTAGACGGCGACCTCGGCGCAGCCGATCGGGATCTGCATGTCGACGGCGTGGTGCTGGGCGAGGTTGGTCAGCGGGCTCGCGCCTCTCGCGTAGGCCGGCATCCGGAGCCGCTTGATCTCCGGCGTGTCTCTCAGCGTCCCGTCGGTGACCAGCCCGGCGGCGCCTCGCACCTGCAGCCGGGTCGCGAGGATGTTCCCCGCCGAGGCCGCTCGGGTCTGCCCGCGGCAGTCCATCACGAGGACGTGGCCCGGCGGCACCGACTCGATCGCCTTGCGCTGCGGGTGCTCGTAGTCCTTGAAGACCTCGAGCACGTCGACGTCCTCGCGGGCGGGGATGTAGCGCAGCGTGAACGCCTCGCCGACGAGGCGCGCAGCGCTCGGATTCAACGGCTTGATGCCTGCAAGGAACGTGTTCCGCAGGCCTCGGGCCAGCAGCTGCGTCGTGATCGTGGCGGTGCTGGCCCGGGACAGCAGCTCTCGGGTGCGGGGGTCCATGCGTAGATTGTGGTTGTGCTGCGAAGCCACCGCTGGTTCGGCGTCGACGACCTGAGGTCGTTCGGCCACCGCTCCCGGACACTCCAGATGGGCTACGACCGCGAGGACTTCGCGGGCAAGCCCGTGATCGCCGTCGTGAACACGTGGAGCGAGATCAACCCGTGCCACACGCATCTGCGCTCGCGCGCGGAGGACGTCAAGCGCGGCGTCTGGCAGGCGGGCGGGTTTCCTCTGGAGATCCCGGCGCTGTCGCTGAGCGAGCCGTTCATGAAGCCCTCGACGATGCTGTACCGCAACCTGCTGGCGATGGAGGTCGAGGAGCTGCTGCGCTCGTATCCGTTCGACGGCGCGGTGCTGCTGGGCGGCTGCGACAAGACGACGCCGGCGCTGATCATGGGCGCGCTGTCCTGTGGTCTGCCCTTCATCTATGTGCCCGCGGGTCCGATGCTGCGCGCCTCGTATCGCGGCGGCGTCCTGGGCTCGGGCTCGGACGTCTGGAAGTACTGGGCCGAGCTGCGGGCCGGGCGGATCACGGCGGCCGAATGGGAGGAGATGGAGACGCGGATCGCGTCCTCTCCGGGGCACTGCATGACGATGGGGACGGCGTCGACCATGACCTCGGCGGCCGAGGCGCTGGGCGTGTCGCTCCCCGGCGCCGCCTCGATCCCGGCGGCCGACTCCGCGCACCCCCGCATGGCGGTCGCCTCCGGCCGCCGGATCGTCTCGCTGCCGCCGCTCGAGCTCACCCAGGAGCACTTCGAGAACGCGATCACCGTGGTCCTGGCACTCGGCGGGTCCACGAACGCGGTCATCCACCTGATCGCTATGGCCGGCCGCGCCGGCGTGCCCCTGGACCTCGATCGCTTCGACGCGCTCGCCCGCTCGGTCCCGGTGCTGGCGAACGTGCGGCCGTCGGGCAAGTACCTGATGCAGGACTTCTTCGAGGCCGGCGGTCTGCGGGGCCTCATGTCCCGGCTCTCGCTGCACGACGTCCTGACGGTCTCCGGGCAGACGGTGTCCGAGAACCTCGCGGGCGCCGAGGTCTTCGACGACGACGTCATCCGGCCGCTGTCGGATCCGCTGCTGAGCGAGGGCGGCCTGGCGATCCTCCGCGGCTCGCTGGCGCCGGACGGCGCCGTGATCAAGCACTCCGCCGCCTCGGCGTCGCTGTTGCGGCACACCGGGCCGGCGGTCGTGTTCGAGGACTACGACGACATGAACACGCGGCTCGACGACCCGGATCTCGACGTCAGCGCGGACTCGGTGCTTGTGCTGAGGAACGCCGGGCCGCTCGGTGGTCCGGGCATGCCGGAGTGGGGGATGCTGCCGATCCCGAAGAAACTGCTGCGCGCGGGCGTTGATGACATGGTGCGAATCTCAGATGCCCGAATGAGCGGCACGGCCTATGGCACGTGCGTGCTCCACGTCGCCCCCGAGTCGTTCGTCGGCGGGCCGCTGGCGCTCGTCGAATCCGGCGACCGCATTGCCTTGGACGTCTCCGCCCGCCGCCTGGACCTGCACGTCCCGGAATCCGAGCTCGCCGCGCGACGGGCCGCGTGGACGCCACGCGAGCGGCCCGCGCGCCGCGGCTACGAGCGCTTGTTCGCCGACCACGTGACGCAGGCCAACGAGGGCTGCGACTTCGACTTCCTCGCCGGTGCCGGCGGGGTCCCGGAGCCGGCGATCCACTGATGGACGGACCCTGGGACGTCATCATCGTCGGGGCCGGCATCCTCGGCCTCGCCACCGCCCGCGAGCTGCTGCGGCGCGCACCGGACACGCGGCTGTTGGTGCTCGAGCGCGAGCCCTCGATCGCCGCCCACCAGACCGGGCACAACTCGGGCGTCATCCACGCGGGGATCTACTACCAGCCCGGCTCGTTGAAGGCACGGCTGTGCGTCGAGGGCGCGCGCGAGCTCTACGAGTTCTGCGACCGGCACAAGATCGCCTACGAGCGCTGCGGCAAGCTGATCATCGCCCTCGAGGAATCCGAGCTCCCGGGCCTCGACGAGCTCGAGCGCCGCGGGGCCGCCAACGGCGTCCCCGGCCTTCGCAGGGTCTCCGCTTCCGAGCTGCGCGAGATCGAGCCCTACGCCACCGGCGTGGCCGCGTTGCACTCCCCGGCGACCGGGATCGTCGACTTCACCGCCATCGCAACCGCGATGGCCGCCGAGATCGAGGCGGCGGGCGCGGTCATCCAGACCGGCGTAGACGTCCGCTCGCTGGCGCGGTCCAACGGGGTGTCGGTGGTCGAGACCTCCGAGGGCGCGATCCCGGCGGCGCGGGTCGTCGCCTGCGCGGGCGCGTGGTCGGACCGCTTGGCCGAGGCCTCGGGTGAGGCCCCCGACCCTCGGATCATCCCGTTCCGCGGCGGCTATCTGCGGCTCCGCGACTCCGCCCGCCACCTCGTGCGCGCGCTGATCTACCCGGTGCCGGACCCGTCGCTGCCGTTCCTCGGCGTGCACCTGACCAAGCGCTTCGACGGCGACATCTGGCTCGGGCCGTCGGCCCTACTCGCGCCCTCGCGCGCCGCGTATCGCCTCTCCGACGTCTCCGGCCGCGACCTCACCGAGACGCTGCGCTACCCCGGCACGTGGCGCATGGCGCGCAAGTGGTGGCGAACGGGCCTGACCGAGCTGCACCTCGCCGCCAACCGCCGCGCGTTCGTGCGCGCATGCGCCCGCTACGTCCCGTCGCTCGCCGCCGCCGACGTCATCGACGGCCCGGCAGGCATCCGAGCCCAGGCGGTCGCGCGCGACGGCAAGCTGCTCGACGACTTCGCGTTCGCCGACGGCGAGGGCACGCTCCACGTCCGCAACGCCCCTTCGCCGGCGGCAACCTCCTCGCTCGCAATCGCGCGGGTCATCGCCGACCGCCTCGAGGCCGTCTGAACCCGCTACCTGCGTCCGTCGCGCCCTCTTAGCTCAGTTGGTAGAGCACTTCCCTGGTAAGAGGGTCCCGCGTCCGGCCGCCGAGACGTAGAAGGAATCGACGTCGACACCACGGGTTCGACGAGGCCAGTCGCGGCGGCCCGGCGTGTGCGCGGCCTCGCTGTCGAGATCACGTTGGCCTCCGGCTTGGCCCGCGCGCCGTCGAGCCTGACCCTGTCACGCCGCGCGACGAAGCGTGGCCATATCCGCCTCCGTTCGCTCCCACTCAACACTCGCGGCACGCCCCGAGCGGAGAGGGCACCGACCCTATCCACGGGCGACCGACTTCGCCGGGCGGGGCTGCCCGGGCTCCCCAAGGCGCCGCGCGGGGTGGCGTGTCCGGGTTCGCGCGGGACATCGACAGGCTGTCCGCCCACGGACACTCCGGATTGTTGGTGTCCAATGCTGAAGTAAGCCCACGCGAAAGGTCGGTCACGTCCCGTTAGCCCCCAACGCGGCCCGCCGCATCGGCGGCGACTTCGCGTGCGCGTCGGTATAGCCCACGGCGGGCGGCGCGAGCCCGCTTCGCCGGGGACGCTGTCACTCGCCCCCGGCCGCGGATGCCCTTCGGCGTCAGAGGTGCGGCTCGGCGGTCACGCCAGAGTCGGTCTGGCGGATCGTCACGGGCATCTCCCCGCCGCCGGCAAGGAACGCCTCGCACTCGACGGTCACGCCGACCTGTCGCGGCGTGCCCGACGGGCATTGGACGGCGCGCACGTCGTTGGCGGGCAGGCGCTCTCGCACGACGGCCTCGACCGCCTTCATCGAGAGCGCCGGGACCGGCTCCGGCTCCGGAGAGCCGAGCATCGCGAGCGCGGCGGCGGCCGCCGCGGCGGCGACGACGACGGCGCTCGCGGCACGCGCGATGCGCCGCGGCCGCCGCGGCTTGGCTGCTCCCGCCGGCTCGGGCCGAGCGAGGCCGTCGGCGCCGACGGCCGCGGGCTCGTCCTGGACATGCGGCGCGACCGTTACCACCAGCTCGGGGCTGGACTGCCAGCCCTGCGCGATCGGCTCGGGCGCGGGCCTGGTGAACGGCGCGGGGAGTTGCGGCGCGGCCGTCGGGACCGGCGCCTGGACCGTCGCCGGCGGCTGTGGCACGGGCGCCGAGAGCGGCGTCGCCGTCTGCGCCCGGGGCGCCTGGACGGTCGCCGGACGGAGCGGCTCCGGCTCGATCGGGGGCACAGGGTCGGGCGCGGGCTCGAACGTCAGGTAGCCCGGCTCGGCCACCGACGCCGCGTCTGCAGCGCTCGGGAACTCGGCCTCGCTGAGCGGTCGCGAGAGCGCTCCGGTCGCCTCGCGGTCGCGCCACTCGTCGAGCCGTGCGGCGCGACGCCAGAACGACCCTTCCGCGGCGACGATGCAGTCGTCGAGCCGGTCCCACGCCTCGCGCGCCGAGCGCGGCCGGTCGGCCGGCTCCTTCGCCAGCATGCGCTCCAGCCACGCCGCGATCCCGGCATGGAGCGTCGGATCGATCTCCAGCGGGGGCGGCAGCGGCTCGGTGATATGGGCCATCAACAGGGCCCACTGGTCGGGATCGTCGAACGGGACGCGCCCGAGCAGCATCTCGTAGGCCATCACACCGACCGCATAGAGGTCGGTCCAGGGGCCGATCCCCTTCGCCTGCGCCTGCTCGGGCGCCATGTAGCGCGGGGTGCCGACCGCCGTGCCCGTCGCGGTCAGCGCGGTCTTGACGGAGCTGATCGCCTTCGCGATCCCGAAGTCGGCGATCTTGACGGCTCCGTCGCTGGTGACGAGGACGTTCTCGGGCTTGAGGTCGCGGTGCACGATGCCCTGCGCGTGCGCGTGGGCGAGCCCGGCGAGGATCCCCTCCAGCACGCCCGCGACCTGCGGCAGGGTGACGCGACCGATATGCGGGCGCAGCGACCCGCGCTCGAGGTACTCCATGGCGATGAACGGGACGCCGTCGGTCTCGATGTAGTCGTAGACCTGGACGATGTGCTCGCTCTTCAGGCTCCCAGCGACGCGGGCCTCGCGCAGGAAGCGCTCGGCGAGCGCGCCGTCGTCGAACGGGAAGGGCGCGAGCTCCTTCAGCGCCACATCGCGGGCGAGCGCCGGCTGGTAGGCGAGATGGACGATCGCCATGCCGCCGCGGGCGATCTCGCCGATGATCTCGTAGGCGCCCACGCGGCGGCGGGCTGCGGTCGGTTGCACGGGTGGCTCCTTCCAAGGGTCAGTGAGCGCGCGGAAGGGGGCGACGGCTCGCCCCCTGTCCGGCGGGCGTTCAGTCCGCGACCTTGATGCGGCGCGTGAACGGCTTCGTGTAGGACGACTCGAGTGAGCCGTCGAGCAGGTGCCAGCCCTCGAGCTTGAGCTTGTCGCCCGGGCCGAGGCTGTCCTCGGTCCGGCAGGACCCGGTCACGCTGAACACCTTGACGCCATTGATCTTCGTGACCCACATGCCGACCTTCAGGCCTGCCACGTCGGCCGGCGAGTTCGGCTCGACGTGGGTGACGAGCAGCCCGCCCTCGTCCTTGACCCAGCGGTCCGCGGACCTCGTCCAGCGCTTGAGCACGTCCTCGTCCGCGTAGATGTCTCGCAGGAGCGCGCCGATCGGAAGCGTCCGCACGGACATGAACCCGGCGCCCGACCCCTTGCCGCCGGCCATCAGGCCGGGAAGCGCGTCGCGCACGACGCTCTCATGGATCGCGAGATACGTCGAGTCCTGCGACGTCAGCGAGATCGCGTTGATCCCGAGCAGCTGGCCCCTGGCGTTGAACAGCGGCCCGCCCGAGTTGCCGGGGTTGATGGGCGCGTCCGTCTGGATCGCGAGCCGCAGGCGGTTGAGGTTGGGTCCCAGCGGCGCGTTCTTGACGGACTCCGCGGTGACGGTGCCCGACGTGATCGTCACGAACGCGTTCGAGCCGCTCGAGGAGCTCTCCGGATAGCCCGCCGTCCTGACCTCCGTGCCCGTCTTGATCGAGGCGGTGTCGGCGAAGGGCAGCGACAGCGTGCCGGCCGGCACGTTCGTGATCGAGACGAGGGCGAGATCGAGGCACGCGTTCACGCCGCGCACGACGACGGGCGACGTGCCCTTCGCGCCGAAGTTCGCGCGAATCTGCGTCATGCCGTTGACGACGTGGGCGTTGGTGATCGCCAGGCCCCTGTGGGCGTCGATGAAGGTCAGGGTGCCGGACTGCGTGCCGCCGAACTCGCTCTTGCCCGTGATCTGGGCGACCGCGTTGCGCACGCGGGCGATGACCTGCTCCGCACTCGGCGTCGGCGCCGGCTTGGCGGCGGCCGTCGGCGCGGGGGTCTGTTCGCTGCCGCATGCGGTCACGGCGACCGTCAGCGCGGCGAGCGCTCCGGCGAGGGGGATGCTGAAGTGTCCTCGCATCGCGTGTTCCTCTCGGGTCGGGGGGATGCAGCCGAGACCTTGCCGTCGCGGCCTTTCGATCCCGTGTCGCGCTGCTCACGCGGCAGCGAAAGGAAGCCGAGATGCGCCGCGCGGAAGCTGGCGTGACATCCCGGCACCCGGCGATACGTAGCCGGAGGCTCGAAGATAGGTAGCGCGAATACCGCGTCGTACCGATGTGCGCCGGCGGTCCACGACGTACGGTTCGGCCACAGGCTGAACTGAAGAGGACACGTCATGAACGCGCTGCAGCTCGATCCCAACGCGCCGATGGACGTCACCGACAGGCGTCACATCTGCGCCGGGCACCACCACATCAGGCACGGCCGCGGCGACGCCTGGACCCGCTGCGTCGTGTGCGGCTCCCTCGTCTGGGTCACGGGCTCGCCCTGCAAGCAGGTGAGCTAGATGCACCTTCATTGCTGCACGACCGAGGCCGGCGCCGACGACCGGGCGCACATCCATCTGTGCGGCGCGCTCGCCGCCGAGATCGGCGGGCGGCGCGTCGAGCGGTCGCTTCCCGGTCCGAAGGGGCGCCAGCTGTTCGCCTGCCTCGTCCTGTCGCGGCGCCGGCCGATCAGCCGCGACCGGCTCATCGACGTCATCTGGCACGACAAGCCCCCCGCCACCCCGGACGCCGCGTTCTCCACGCTGTTGACGCGGCTGCGCGCGGCAGTCGGCCCGGACCTCGTCGTCGGTCGGCACGAGCTCGCGATCGACCTCGGCGACGACCCGTGGGTCGACTGGGAGGTCGCGCACGACGACCTCGCCGCCGCTGAGGCGAGGCTGGCGGCTCGCGACGCCGCCGGCGCGCTGTCGATCGCGTCCGAAGCCCTCGGCATCGCCCGCGGCGAGCTGCTGCCCGGCCTCTCGACGCCGTGGATCGAGCAGCGGCGCCGGGAGCTGGCCGATACAACCAGCGCGCTGCTCGAGGTGGCCGCGCGCGCCGCGCTGAGCCTGGCCGGTGAGCACCTTCCTGCCGCCGAGCGCCATGCCCGCGAGCTGATCGCGCGCGAGCCGTACCGCGAGAGCGGCCACCAGCTGCTGATGCAGGCGCACGCCGCGCGCGGCAACATAGCCGAGGCGCTGCGCGTCTACGACGACGTGCGCACGCTCCTGCGGGAGGAGCTCGGCATCGCCCCTGCGGCGCAGCTGCGCGCGCTCGCCGATGGGCTCCTCCAGCAGGACGGCGACGGCACCGGGCCGCCCGCCGCGGCCGAGCGGCCCGCGCCCGCTCCTTCGCTTCCCCCGGCCGTCGCCGCGGCCGCCGGCGGGCCGCTCGTCGGCCGCCTTCACGAGCTCGATCGGCTGATGTCCGCGGTCCTGGACATGCCCGCCGACCGCTGCCGCGTCATCGCGCTCTGCGGCGAGGCCGGCATCGGCAAGGCCCGCTTGGCCGCCGAGGTCGCGGCACGCGCGCACGCCGAGGGCTGCGAGATCCTGCACGGGCGGGCGCAGCGCGTCTCTGCGCTGCCCTACCAGCCGTTCGTGGAGGCGCTGCGGCGGCGGCTGCGCCGCGGCGACGGCCCGGAGCGCGAGCTGCTGCCCCTGCTCGAGCCCGAGCTCGCCGAGCTCGCACGTGTCGTCCCCGAGCTGCGCCGCGCCGTCGCGGCGGCTCCCGACCACGAGCCCGCCGATGCCGATCTGGCGCAGCAGCGGATCTGCGACGCCGTGGCCGCGCTCTTGGGCGCGCTCGCGGCCCGCTGCCCGCTGCTGATCGTGATCGAGGACCTCCACTGGGCGGACGCCTCCACGCGACTGCTCCTGCGCCACACCGCCCGCGCGCTCGACGGGACCCGGGCGACCATCCTCGCGACGCTGCGCGACGACGTGCCGCTGGACTTCGAGCTGCGCGTCCTGCTGACGGACCTGCTGCGCGAGCGCGCGCTCGAGCGGCTGCCGCTGCGGCCGCTCGACGAGGAGGAGACCGCGGAGCTGATCGCCGCCCACCGCGGCGCGTGCCCGGCCGACCAGCTGCAGCTCGTCCGCATCCAGGCAGGCGGCAACCCGTTCCTGATCGAGCAGGCGCTGCACGGCGACTGGTTGCGCTCCCCGGCGCCCTGGGACCCGATCGACCCGCGCCTGGATCGCGCGTCGCCGCCTGCGCGCGACCTCCTCGGGGCGCGCCGTTCGCCCGGCCGCGGGCGGATTCGGCTCGCGGGACGAGCACGCGCGCCGCGCGTTCGCGAGCTGACCCTGTGCGGCGCCGAGGCCGACGCCGGCTGAGCCGGGGCGGCGTGCGAGCCGCTTTCGCCGCCCTTGCGGATCGACGACAGGCGGGCGAACCGGCGCCGAAAGCGCTCGCCGGAACGCTTGCACCATGTTCAACCAGCTCACACACACGCAGCCGGCCAAGCGCCACGGCCGCCGGCGCCGCCTCGTCGCGGCCGCCGCCGTGCTGGCGGCGATCGCCGTCCCCGCCACGGCGGCGCAGGCGGATTGGTTCTTCACGAAGTCCGGCGCGGAGCGCGCGGCACGGCACTTCGTGTCGCACTACTACGCCGACACCTATGCCTCGGACCTGATCGCGCGCTGCCGCCCGCAGGGCCGCAGCTACAACCCGGCGTACGAGTATCACCGCTGGGTCTGCAAGTGGGCCGACACCCGCGACGGCACTCGCGGCGAGGTACTGATCGTCGGAAGCCGCGCCCCCGGCGCCTACTACGGCCAGGTCCTACACGGAGCGCACTGACCGGCGAGCCCGCTCGACGCCGCCCAGGCGGCGTCGAGCGGCGGCGCCGCCCGGCGCGAGCGCATGATCGGCGGCGTGCCGCCCGCCCTAGCCGCCGCAGCGAGCGGCGACCAGGTACGCGTTCGACACGCCCTGCGCGTCGACCGCCGGAAGGGTCTCGGTGCGCATGCCGGCGCACGTGCCGAGCCAGAAAGCGAAGCCGGCGGCGACGTCCAGCTCGCCGGCCCCGCGGATGTCGTCCGCCAGCTGGCCGCGGTCGAACTTGACCTCCGCGACGAGGTCGTAGCGCCCGAGCGTCCAATGGAGCTTCACGAGCTCCCCGCCGGCCTTTGCGAGCCCGTCGCGGATCTGTTGCTCCTGGTCCTTGGGCGAGGCGTTGACCCCGCCCACCCCCGCGGGACGCTCACCGGGCTCCGCACTGGACATCAGCACGATGTATGTCGCCATTGCACTCCTCCTCGCCAGGCGCGTTGCCTGCCCGACCCTACCGGCTCGGATCGTCAACCGCCCACGAGCAGCCCGAGCCGCTCGGCCGTCGCCGCCGCGACCAGGCGGTTCGACGCGCCGAGCTTGCTGAGGATGTGGGCGACGTGCACGTCCGCGGTCCGCGGGCTGATGAACAGCCGGTCGGCGATCTGGCGGTTCGTCAGGCCGTCGGCAAGCAGCTGCAGGACCTCGACCTCGCGCCTGGTCAGCCCGGCGTCGGCCGCACCCGCGGGGATCTCGTCGCGCGAGCCCCCCGCCGCCGGATCCAGGCGCGCCCGCCGGCCGAGCGCGCCGATCGACTCGAGCAGCGGTGCGGCGCCGAGCGCCGCCGCCGTGCGGTACGCGCGCCGCAGCGCCGTCAGCGCGGCCTCCCGGTCGCCGCGGGCGAGCAGGACGGCCTCGGCGTGGCGCAGGCACGCGTACGCCTCCATGTCGGGCTGCTGGAGATCGCCCCAGGCCGCGGCCACCTCCCTCCAGGCCTGCGGAGCGACATCGCCGCGGGCACGTGCGACCTCGGCACGGCAGCTCGCGAGCGCCGCCTCGACCGCCGGGGAGCGCGAGCCGGCCCGCGCGGTCGCGATCAGGTCGAGCAACTGCCGGAGGGACGCCTCCGCGGCCGCGCACGCCGTGGCCACGGCGGCGCGATCGCCGAGCGCGCGGGCGCGCTCGGCATGCTCGGCCTCGACCCGGGCCGCCATGGTGAACAGCGCCGGGCCGTTGAGCACGTCCGCGTCGGACCCGACCGCCCCGATCCCGCTGCCCGCCCGCAGCCGCGCGGCGTCGAGATCGCCGCGCCAGAGCTCGGCCTCGGCCCAGCCCGCGTAGAGCGCCGGCAGGAACTCAGGCGGTCCTCCGTCCACGCACAGCGCGAGGGCGCGCTCGAAGTGCTCGCGCGCGTCGTCGAGCTGTCCGCGCCGGGCGTCAAGACGCCCGGCGACGGTCTCCGCGAGCAGCTGCGTCGTCGGGCCGGAGCGGCGGCTCGCCAGCCGGTCGAGGCGCGTCTGCGCCTCGTCCCAGCGCCCAAGCCGGAGCAGGTCCTCGGCGGCGTTGACGGCCATGAACGCGCCGAACGACTCCTGGGCGCCCAGCCGGCCGGCGAGCGCCTCGCCCTCAGACATCGCCGCGAGCGCGTCCTGCACGCGCCCCTGGAGCCGCAGCACGTCGCCGAGGTCCACGTAGCCGCGGCAGAGGTCCTCGCCGTCGGCGGTCTCCGCGGCGAGCCGCAGGCCCTCGCGCAACTCGGCCTCGCCGCGCTCCGAGTCCCCCAGGAACGCGTGCGCCACGCCGAGCACGACGAGCGCGGAGCCCTCCTCCGCGCGGGCCCCCGCCTCGCGGGCAAGGGCGATCGCCGCCTGCGCCTTCTCGCGCGCGGCATCCCACTCGAGCTTGAAGCTCAGCGTCAGCGCCTGATCGCTCGTCAAGCGGGCGCGCTCGGCGGCGGCGCCGGCCGGCAGCAGCGCGAGCGCTCGCTCGTAGGCGAGCAGGGAGGCGTCGGTGTTCCATGGCTGATAGCGGCCGAGCCGCCCGTACAGCCGCGCGGCGCGTTCCGGGTCGAGCTCGTGCTCGAACCCGTCGAGCGCCTCCTGGCCCAGCCGGACCGCGCGGTCGTACGCGCCCGTTAGCCGCGCCGCCTCCGCGGCGTGCGAGGTCACGTCGACCCAGTCGAGCGGCAGCTCGTCGAGCGCGGGCTCCACCGCGTCCCAGAGCCGCCGGGCGCGCTCGAAGTGCACGAGCGCCTCGCGGTACGCGAACACGCGCTCGGTCGACAGGCCGGCCTCGATCGACGCGCGCAGCGCTCGCACCGCGTCGCCGGCCTTCTCCCAGTGGACCGCCCGCTCGCCCGCCAGCTCGGCCGGGCTCAGCGTCTCCAGCGCGCTCGCGATGGCGCCGTGCACCCGCTTGCGCGTGAACGGCAGCAGCTCCTCGTAGACCGCCTCGCGGAGCAGCGCGTGCCGGAACTCGAAGCGCCGGCTTGCGGCGTCGCTCGCGAGGACGCTGCCGTGGATGGCCTCGGTCAGCGCGGCCTCGAGCTCCGGCTCCGACAGCCGGCACGCGGCGCCGACCAACTCGGCCCGAGCGGGCCGCCCGAGCGCCGCGATGAGCTCCAGGACCTCCTGCGTCGGCCGCGAGAGCGCCTCCACCCGCAACAGCAGGGAGTCGCGAAGCGACGCCGGCAGCCGATCCGGCGCGTCGAGGCCCGCCGCCGCGAGCTCCTCCGTGTAGAGCGGGTTGCCCTGTGAGCGCGCGAACACGGCGTCGACGCGGCCGGCGCTCGGCGGCGCGCGGAGGATCCCTGCGAGCTGCGCGCGCACGCCGTCCCTGGAGAGCGGCTCCACGTCGCACCGCGCGACCCGGTCGTCGCGGCAGAGGTCCGCGACGAAGCGGCGGGCCGGGTGGTCTCCATGCAGGGCGTCGCTGCGCACGGTGAGCGCGAGCGACAGCCGCTCGTGCGACGTGTTGTGGACGAGGTAGCGCAGGAAGTCGCGCGACGACGCGTCCGCCCACTGGATGTCCTCGATCACGATCACCAGCGGCGCATGCTCGGCCAGCCTCGCGAGCACGGCCTGCAGCGCGCCGAAGAGCCGGGTCTGGGCGAAGCGGTCCTGCCGTCCCGCCGCCGGATCGTCGTGCGCCCCGGCGAGGTCGCCGAACACGTGCGCGATCTCGCTGCGCACCCGCGGGGAGACGTCGTCCACGACCGCCGCGAGCAGCTTGCCCTGCACCTGTCGCAGGAGCCCGCCGATCGGGGCGTAGGGGGCCTCGCCGCCCGAGAGCTCGACGCAGTCGCCGGTCAGCGCGAGCGCTCCGGCCGCCTCCGCGGCGCGCGCGTGCTCGCGCACCAGCCGCGTCTTGCCCACGCCCGCCTCGCCGACGAGGATCGTCACGGCCGGTTGGCCGCCCTGCGCTCGCCCCAGCGCGCCGGCGAGCAGCGCCATCTCCGCCGTGCGACCCACGAGCTCCTCGCTCGAGATCCGGCCCATCGGCTCCGATTATCCCCGCGCGGCGGGAACGGCGACCGGTGTTGACGGGTTCAACGCCGAGTGGGAGTGTCGAGCTCGTGGGCGCGACCGGCGAGTTCGAGCTCGAGCACTTCGGCGGCCTCGTGGAGCGCCAGAGCCTGACGGCGTTCCGGGAGGGCCTCGCGCCCGGACCTGCGCCGCGGGAGCTGCGCGTCATCATCGATCGGGCGGTTCGCGTGCTGACCGGCCTGTACGTGCATCTGCCGCTCAAGCAGGCCGCGTACGCGGTCGATCCGCTCCAGCAGCTGCAGCGGCTCGAGTCGCGCATCGCCGCGCTCGACCCGGCGAGCGCCGACTACGCCGAGTTCTCGCGCCTCGGCTTCTTCCAGGAGCTGCTGGCCATCTTCAACGGCCTGCACGACCTGCACACCCAATACATCCTGCCGAGCCGGTTCCGCGACCACGTCGCGTTCCTGCCGTTCGTCGTCGAGGAGTACTGGCCGGACGCGGGCGTGAGGTCGACGATCGTGATCTCGAAGGTCGCCGTCGATCCCGACTCGCCGGCCGAGCTGCTGGACCTGTTCCGCGATCCCCTCGTCGACCGGGTGGAGCTGCGGCACTGGAACGGCGTGCCCATCCGCAGGTGGATCGAGCGCGAGGCCGACCGCAACGCCGGCGCCAACGCGCCGGCGAGCCGCGAGCGCGCGCTGGACACGTTGACCGCGCGCTGGCTCGGGACCGTTCCCGTGCCCGACGAGGAGTGGATCGACGTCAGCATCGCCGCCGTCGCGACCGACGGGACCGAGCGGCTGAGCACGCTCCGGACCGAGTGGCGCGTCGGCCGGCTCGAGTCGCCGCTGGTCGACGCGGGGTGCCCCCCGCCGCATCAGGCGCTCCGCATCGCGCTCGACACCGACGGCGAGCAGCGGCGCACCCTGCGCGAGCGGACGCGCTGGATCGCGCCCGCGGCGGCGTCGCCCGCGACGGGCGCCGCGCCCGCCGGGCCGCAGGGCGAGTCGGCGCCGCACTTCCGCTGGTGGATCGCCGACGCGACCACCGGGAGCGAGGTCGGCTACGTACGGATCTTCACCTTCGCGACCGATGACCCCGCGGCGTTCATGCAGGAGTTCCTGCGGATCGTCGAGCAGGAGCTCCGCTCGCCGCCCGGCGGGCTGATCATCGACGTGCGGGGAAACCCCGGCGGCAACGTGGTGGCCGGCGAGATGCTGCTCGAGGCCCTGTCACCGCGCCCGATCCGCCCCGCGCTGCTGCAGTTCCTCAACACGCGCAGCGCGCTCGCGTTCGTCACGGCGGAGAAGCGCTCTCCGATCGCGACCGACCCGGCGTACGAGGACTCGATCCGGGACGGCCTCGCGACCGGCTCGCAGTACTCGCGCGGGCTTCCGGCGCAGCCGGAGGGGGACTACAACGCGACGGGCCAGCGCTTCGACGGGCCCGTGGCGCTGATCGTCAACGGCCGGTCCTACAGCACGTGCGACCTCGTGGCCGCGGGATTCCAGGACAACGGCATCGGCGAAGTGATCGGCACCGCCGGTCACACGGGCGGCGGCGGCGGGATCGTGATCGACTACGAGTGCCTGCGCGCGCTGCTGACCGTGCCCGCCGGCGATCCGCCGGAGCCGACGCCGCCCAGCGCCTGGCCCGGGCTCCCGCCCGACGGCGGCCTGCTCCAGTTCGCGCTGCAGCGCTTCGCGCGGGTCGGCAAGGAGGTGACCGAGATCCTGGAGGATCGCGGCGTGCTGATCCCGGACGAGCTCCGATGCCCGCCGACCCGGGCCGACGTCTTCCGCGGCAACGAGCGGCTGATCGCGTTCGCGGTGGCGCGCCTGCGCGAGCGCGCCGGCACGCGCGGCGCGCTGCGGGTCGACGTGCGCCCGGGGGACGCCCCGGCGCTCGAGGTCGACGTGCGCGGAGCGGCGACCCTCCAGCTCTCGGGCCCGAGCGGCCCGTGGCGAACGCTGCACCCGGCCCAGACGCCGATCGAGGTCGATCTCGCCGGCTTCGCGGACCCCTGGCTGCGGATCGAGGGCTACGACGCCGCCGGCACGCTCGTGGTCTCCCGGCGCACCGTCGTCTAGCGCCGCGCGTGCTGCTCCATGTCACGCCAGAAGCGCTTGAGCTCGCCCGGTGTCGCTCCTTGCCAGCGAGCCGTGCGGCGAGCCCAGATCAGGAGGGCCCGCCGAGCAGCACCCGCTGACGGCGGCAGAACGCTTCGCTCAGCTCTACGCGGTACGCGCATTCCGTCGCTGGCCGCAAGGCAAGCCGACCGGCAGCTGCGGACATGTTGGGCGGTATGTCGGCCGCCTCACGCAGCCCATCGTTGTCTACACTCACGCCTGCATGGACCCGCTGTCCGCATCGCTTCCTGAGGCCGCCTGCAGTACCACGGCAGTTCGGGCGCCTCGCGCCGCCTGGATTTGGGCGCGAGGAAGACGCGGATTTGCAGGTCTTTCGCCCTCTTAGCTCAGTTGGTAGAGCACTTCCATGGTAAGGGCTACCTCCGCCATGGAACACACCACGCTCTGAAGCACTATTTGGCTCGCTAGCTTGGCTTCTGGCCAAGGCATCGTGGTCACCGGCGGACGCTCTCACCCGTCGGGGGACGTGGTTAGACGGCGAAAGTGTGTCGGAAGTGTGTCGGCGTTCACCCCGGTGGGGTGATGAGGCCGGTTCAAATCCGGGCGCCCCGATGAGTTGGAACCCGCGCCATGGCGCGGGTTTCGCTGTTTCTAGGCCCGCGCGGGGTAGCAATGAGGTAGCAATTGCCAGCTGGAAGGCCAGCGGTTGGGACTCGGTACGGTCCCAGGGGCCGGACTCGTCAGCGTTATCCTCCGGACGGCCTCGGCCGCCCAGAGCGTCGGCACCATCGGCGCGCTGGGCGTCGGTGGGTGTGGGCAGGTCGACCAGCGCGACCGGAACAGGCGCCGCGCCTTGCGGTTGCGCGCGCGCGAGTAGAGCACGGCGCTGCGGGCCAGGGCGCGGATGAAGTCTTCTGCCAGGGCCAGAGGGCGGGCCACGGCAGCTGGAGCGCCGCGCTTGCCGCCGCGGTTGATGCGGGGCCGGGTCGTCGTAACCACCGTTCGCGGGTCGAGTGTCGGGGCCGGTTCTGTCTCGCTTTCAACGGCAGGCTCTCGGCCCACTGCGCGGCCTCGTCACCCAACTTGGCGAACGACGCCTGATGCGCCGTGGGCTTCAGCACGCGCGCGAGCACCCCGGCCGCGATGCGGTCGGTCGCGCGCTCGTCGCACATCGCCCACAGCGGCTCGCCGGGCTCGCAGCGCTCGATGAGCAGCGCGCGTCGCCAGACGTCATGAGCGAACAGGCGCACGGCGCCGTCGCCAGCCCACCACTCCGACGCGGCGGCCTCGTGCTCGCTCTCGGAGTCGGGGAAGGTGACCTTCAGAACGGCGCGTGTGCCGTCGGGCAACGCAGCGGGCGCCGCCCAGGCACTGCCCGGCGCGTACGAGGCGTGCACCGTGAGCCTTCCAGTCGCGCGCACCCGGCCACCAACTCGGGCAGCCGGTAGCAGCCACGCTGCCCCGGTCGAGGTCGACCGCCGCCATCAGCCCTTCCGGAAACCGGAACCGCCCCGTCAGGCGCTAGCAGGACGCTTCTGCGGGCGACATCTTCGGGCACGCGACTACCTACGAACGGCGTCGATGAGGCGAACGAGGAGTGTGTCGGGGTCGTGGAGGGCCGCCAGACCGTCCGCCACGACCTGTGAGGTTCCCCCGTCGAGTGGCTCAGTCGACGCCCACATCGGCGGCACGATTCCGACCTCGACCTCCAGTCCACTCGGGCGCGTCAGGCGGCGCTACGTGAGATTGCCCCGTTGCTGCGTCCTCACGACCGCCTCCGTCCCGAACGCCGAGAGCCAGTCCTCACCGTCGACGTACCTCGATGGCGTGTCGGTCAGCACGACGATGTCGACGTCGGAGTCCTCACGCGCCGTTCCCCGCGTCCACGAGCCGGCCAAGGCGACCGCCCGCACATTGGACTGAGCCGTGGCCCACTCGGCGACGTCTTCGAGCAGTTCCCGGACCTCCCGCTCGCGTCCACGCGAAAGGAGGTTCGTGGAATGGGGAATCGTCGTCATGGCTCCGACCATAGGGCGAGTGCCAGGTCACGACCGGGTTCACGCCGAAGGATTATCACCCGCGGAGCGACACCCCGCTATCGCTAGCGCTCCGGGTGGCGTTGGGCGCGCGCCTCGCGCTCCTCGCCGGCGCGGGCGAGCGCGATCTGCACGTCGGCGAGCTCGACGCCGGCGATCTCGGCGACCTGCTCGTAGGTCGTCCGCACCGACATGTCGCCGCGGCACGCGATCGTCACCGCGTTGCAGACGCGCTCCAGCACGGTCAGTTCGTCCGGGCGCTCGAGGGCGGCCTCGGCGCGCGCGAGCAGGTCACCGGGGCTGATGCGCCGGTAAAGAGCTAGATGGTCATGCATACGCTGCGAGCGTATTTCGATGCTCGATCCTGTGGCCACTGCAGGCCCACTGCGGTGGCGATTTCGGACGCTCGTTGCACGAAGGGCCGAGCACGGTTGCCCCACGCGGGGCAGGCAACTCCCCACTACCACCGCTTCGCCGACCGAGCGAAGGTCCTTGGTGAGGACGACACTTGCATCGCAGCCGCCGAATGCGCGACCGCCCCGAGACGTCATAGGGCCCATTCGGACGCGTCGAGGTACGCATCACATCGCGACTGCGAGCAGATGGACCAGTTCCATGGTAAGGGAGTCCGGTGCCCGGGCGCCGCAGCGGGATTGTCGCCGGACTAGCGCGGTTTGCAGCGGGTTCGTGCGTCGCCGGGCGCCTTCTGCGACCGTCGTTTGTAGTCGCTTTTCGCCGTCTTTGGGCATCGCGTGCAGTATCAGCGCAGTACGGGATCGCGGCATGCGGCTCGCGCCCGGCGACGGGGAGGCGAGCAGGCAGCATGATCTGTCGACGCGTACTTCAGCCGGGTGGGTCGGCTGTGTTGGCGGCGTAGATCACGAGGAGCGTGCCGATCGCGTCGGCGAGGCCTTCGGGGACGCCGATGCGGTCGCGGTGCAGCGCGATGATCACCGTGCCTACCGCTTCGGCGACGCCCTGGACCATGGTGGTGTGCGGCTGTTCGTCTGTCTCCATGGCGGCGGCGACGGCGGCGATGGTGAACGCCTCGATGGTCGCCCGCTGGCGCCACGCGTCGATCTCGTAGCCCGCATCCCGGCCGTGGGCGAGTAGTGCTCGATCAAGTAGCCGCAACACCGCCGCCGCGTTGTCGCGGGCCGCCCGGGCGCATTCCTGGGGCCAGTCGGGTCCGTCGGCGATCAGCGCGAGCCCGGCCAGGCGCACCAGCTCGGGCAGCGTGAGCGCGACCAGCTCGTACGCGGCGCTCACGCGCAAGAAGTCCCCGGCGCAGCGGATGCTCATTGCTCCAGAACCTGGCCGCAAGGGCCAAAAGGCCCACGCGGCGCCCGGGACCGGTCCTGGGCCCTCCGCCGCGCCGTGCGGCGAGCCGATCCCCGCAACGTTGGATCAAGCGGTGCGGGCGCGCGCGGGCCTCGCCCGGCTCTGAGCTCCGTTGCACGTCATCACGCGGACGTGGCGTGTGGCTGCGCCGCGCGGGCGCGGACCCGGCGCGCTTGACGCTCCACGCCGCCAGGCAGAGAGTCGTCCGTGTGAAGCGCGGACTTCGGCGATTGGGCCATCTGACCGCGATCGTGACCGTGGCGTGGGCGGCGACCGCTTCGGCGCAGGATCCGACGACGACGGCGACCCCGGACACGACCGAGGATCTGACGGTCACGATCACGTCGCCGCCGGCGGGCCAGCCGATCCCGCCGCAGGGAGAGATCGCCTTCGCGGCCAACAAGGAGGGCGCGAGCTTCAGCTGTTTCAACGGGACGACGAGCGGGCCGTGCACGTCCCCGGCGCCCTACGGGCCGCTCGAGCCGGGCGAGTCGTTCACCTTCGCCGTCGTGGCCGTGCTCGGACGCGAGAAGAGCCCGGAGGCCCGGGCGACGTACCCGGTCGCGGCCGTCACACCGGCGCCGGCGCTCGCCGTCACGATCACCGACGCGCCGTCGGGCACGGTCGGCGGCACGTCGGCCACGATCGCGTTCGCGGCGAGCCGGCCGGGCGCGACGTTCCGCTGCACGCTCGACAACGTCGACGCGGCATGCACGTCGCCCACGACCTACAGCGACCTGTCCAACGGCACGCACGCCTTCAGCGTCGTGGCGCAGGACGGCCGCGACGTCAGCCCGCCCGAGACCGCGTCGTGGACCGTCTCGGCGGTCAGGCCGCCCCCGGCGCGGCCGCCGCGGGCCATCATCACCGCGGCCCCGGAGGGCCGTGTCTCCAGCCGGCGCGCGCGGATCGCGTTCACGTCGACGGGCGGCGCGGTGCGCTTCGAGTGCTCGCTGGACCGCGCGCCGTTCGCCGGCTGCCGCTCGCCGCGCCGCTATACCCATCTGGCGCGCGCCTCGCACACGTTCGCCGTGCGGGCGGTCGCGGCGAACGGGGCGGCCGGGCCGCCGGCCATCGCCCGCTGGCGGGTCGCGGCCGCGCAGATCGTCACGCCGCCGAGCGGCGGACGCCTGAACTGGCCGGCGGTGATCCTGGCGTGCCTGCTCGCGGCGCTCGCCGCAGCGCTGGCCGTCCTCCGGATGATGCGCGCGCGCCGCCGCGCCGCGTGGCAGCGCGAGGCGCGCGCCGAACCTCCCGAACGGCCATGCAGCGAACGCAACCACTACTGCCAGAAGGCGAAGGTGAGCGCCAAGCCGGGGCCCCGCGCCATCTCCTACCTGGAGGCGCACGGACGCGACGGCGATGGTCGCCGGCTGCAGCGGCGGCTGGGCGGCCGGCTCGTGGATGAGCTGAACGGCGTCGTCGGGGACTACCGCCGCGACCAGGATCGAAACCGGCTGGGGACGGCGGTGCGGCCGGCCGCGACGATGCTGCTGCACGAGCTCGATGCCTGGCCGGTCAGTGACCAGGTGACCGTCGACGCCCACCTCGTGGCCGCGGAGGTCGAATACGAGTTCACGCTCTATGTCTGCAGCAAGCGCGGCGACCGCGAGCCCGAATGGGAGACGGAGGATGAGTGGAAGGCCTCTCTCGAGGAGGAGCGCGAGGAGAGCGCGGTGAAGCTCGATCGCCGGCAACCGGTCGGCGCGCAGACGGAGAGCGCGCTCGACCAGCTGGCCGAGCTCGTGACGAAGGTCGACGAGCACATCCGGGTCGAGGTGTCCGCGGAGGGTCGCCTGAGGGTCTGATCAGGGGGCCCCGGGCGTGTCGCGAGCCGAGTCGAACCGGAGCCCGCTCGATCCCTCGCCACGACCGATCGTCCGGCGGCGGCTCGTCCAGAGGTACGTCCGGCCGTCGACGGAGCGGCACAGGGCCGGGACACGGCTGATCCGGACGCCCTGGCGCGGAACTTCCTCCTCGAACACCACGTACGGTTTCGCGTCGGGCTCGAGCACGCGGCCGAGCGGCGGGATCGGGCTGGGCGGATCGGTGTCGAGCCGCAGCATCGCGGCACGTTCGAGCTGGACGCCGCGCTTCTGGGCGGAGTCGTGCACGGCCACGAACGGGATCCAGTGCGGTGGCACGGCCGACATCAGCCGGTACGCCAGCGGGGCCGGCGACCGCGGGGGCGGCGGGTCGAGCGCGGCCGCGATCGGTAGCCATTCGTCGTTGCGGTCGCGGCCGTGGCCGTCCGGCCCTTCGACGACGCGCTCGACGGCCCAGACGAGGTTCGCCTGCTCGTCGCGGGCGAACAGGACGTCCTCCACCGGCACGCCATCGGTCGCGCCGGCCAGGATCGGCGGGACGAACAGGCGTGCCGCGGGCCCGCCGGGGCCTTGGGTCCCGCCGCTCTGCGACAGAGCGAACATGCTCCAGCGCCCGGCGGCGGGCTCCGCGTCGGCCGTGGCCTCCACGAGCAACGGCTCGCCGAAGGTGTCGGTGACGACAAGCGAGACGACCTTGGTCACGGTGCCGAAGCGAATGCGGACGGGGACCAGATACCAGTCGTTTCCGAACGCGGTCGCGAACTCGACCACCGCGAGCCGGCCGAGATCCTCCGCCGCGGCCTGCACGGACGGCAGGCTCACCGTCGCGTCCTCGAGCTCCCAGAAGCGGTCGTTGGGCATCCCCGGGAAGACGACGGGCGTGGCGAGCCCGTCGACGACGCTGCCCACCGCCGCCGTGGCGGCACCGCCGAGCGTCGCCCCGCTCGAGGCGTCGACGTCCACGTCGTGCCAGTCCAGGGCGCTCCCGCGGAACTCGCGCGCGGTGAGGACGACCTCGTCGTGCCCCGTGCGCGCCGCGACGTCGAACCGGTACTCCAGCCGCTCGCGCACCCAGGCGGACGGCCTTCCGATGGGCCTGAGCTCTGCGTCGATCCAGTCCAGGAACACGCGGGCCGCGGCCAGCGCGCCGGCGCGCTCGGCGGCGGGAGCCCCGAACGATGGCGGGAGCTTCGGCGCCGTCGTG
This sequence comes from uncultured Solirubrobacteraceae bacterium, assembly GCA_963837485.1. GTDB lineage: Bacteria > Actinomycetota > Thermoleophilia > Solirubrobacterales > Solirubrobacteraceae > Solirubrobacter. The sequence continues at coordinate 209,138 of CAWINP010000010.1, forward strand.
CCGCCGGGGCGCACGGACGGACGCAGCGCGCGGGCAGCGGCGAGCCCGTCCGGAAGGCGCCCGCTCAGGACGGCGGCGAGCCTGTCCGCGATGACTGCCGCCGGATCCGACGGGCCGTGCGCGGTCGGCGGCGCGAGTGGGAGCTTCTTCACGACCGCCACCGCCGTCTTCGGGGCGTGGTGCGCCCGCAGCAGCGCGACGAGGCGGCGGCCGGCGTCGGCGCGCATGCGCAGCGTGGGCGGTGCCGGCGGCTCGGCCTCGGCGAGGACCTCGAGGGGCGTCCGATCCGGATCGTAAGCCCGGGGATTCTCAGCCGACGCCGCGCGAAAGCGCGAGAGCCGCGCCGACGACGTCTGAGCCCGCACGTGGACGGGCGACCCGGCGTCCTCGCCCTCGAGCTCGCCGAACTGCCATTGGCGGCCGAGCAGCCACAGTGGGTCGTGCACGCCTGCCTGCAACGCGCGGTCGTACTCCACGGTCCGGGTGACCGGCTCCAGCCGCTGCCAGACGGTCATCCGGATCACGAGTCGAGCACCCCGGACATCTCGCCGTGCCAGTGCTCGACGAGTTGCTTGAAGTCGAGCGTCAGGGCGCCGGGGACGTCGCCGTCGGGGACATACAGCGCCGGCAGGAACCTTCCCGCCCACGCGACGGCCTCGAGGTCCACCAGACGCAGCTTTGCGAGCTCGAGCGTCTCGAGCACCACGTCGGCGAGGATCTGCGACGACCACGGCTGCTGCGGGTCGGGATGAACGGCCAGGAGGATGGTCTGCGGCGGTCGCGCGCCCGGGGCGTCGGCATGGAACGCGATCCCGGTCACGAGCTCGGCGGCGGGGACGACCTCCGGCCACTCGTCGACGACCAGGCCCGCGACCGGCTTCGTCGTGTCGAGCCCGGGCGGCGCGTGGAGCATGACGCTCGTCACCGGATCCGGCCCCAGCTCGTCCTTGAACGGGAGAGCGACCCAGCGGGACGCCGCGGGCGTTCCGTCGGCGTGCACGAAGGCGCTGAGCGGCAGCTGAGCGACCGCGAGCCTGAACGGGCCGCCACTGGCGAGCGCGTCGCTGTAGAGCAGCACGTCGTCCAGCAGACCGACCGCCGGCCGGACGCGGCCGGTGCGGCGCAGCCAATCCGCCGGGGCGAGCGGGTCGTCAGCGACGAGCGCGGCGGATTTCGCGAGCGACGCGGCGAACCGGTTTCCGCGCACGGGCGTCGCGAGCGGCACCGCACGGAAGTCCGCGCCGAACACTTCGGCCAGGGCGGCGAACTCGCGCGTCCCCGCGTCATCGGCGGCGCGCTTGAGCGCCTCCCTTGCCAGGTCGCGTCGCCGCCGGCCCTCCGCGACAGCGCTCGCGAGCGCGACCGGGTCGGTCTCCGGCGGTCCTGCGGCGGACCCGAACGCGCCGACTCCGAAGCCGGCCAGCGCGTCGAGCCGGGCACGCACCGTCGCCGTCGCCGCCGTCGTGCCGACCGCGGCGGCGAGTCCCTCGACGGCCGTGTCGAGGGCAGCCACCGCTGCGGCTGCCCGGCGCCCGGCGTCGGCCGTGTCGACGGCGCGATGGGCGCCGTCCTGCGGACGGGCGAAGTCCTCGGGTCTCGCGGGTCGAGCGGCGCCGAGGAGCGCCCGGAGCGCGCGGGCCATCTCGACGGCCGCGGCCAGCGTCGGTGCGCCGGCCGCCGCGCGCGTCGGGTCGAGGCGGGGTACGCCGGCCCCCGCGCCGGCGGGCGCGTGGGCGCGCGCACGCCGGATCGCTCGCTCCTCGAGCAGCGTTCCGCCGCCCGGAGCCGTCATCGCCTCGTAGACGAAGTCGAGCGCGCCGAGGCCGAGCTTGTCGAGCGTGAACGTCAGCTCGACGGGCCAGCTGACCGCCGGGCCGGCGCCGCTGCCCGGCGCCGCGGCGCGCGCGGTGTCGAGGTCGGGAACGGTCGCGACCGCCGGCGGCCGCTCGAGCAGGACCCGCACCGGAACGCGCCGCAGATCGCCGAGCAGGTGGCCGCACCAGCGTTCGAGGAACGGCTCCGCCGTCGCCCGCGCTCCGCCCGCCCGCCAGCCGGCGGCGGCCGCGACGGAGGGCCCGCCCGCCACCATGACGCGGTGGGTCAGGGCGTGACCCGCCCGCGGGGTGTGGACGACCTCGGGGTCGGGCGGCGCGTGATCCCCCGCCGCGACCGTCGCGAGGCTCGCGGCGGCACGCTCGGGATTCCCGGCGACGAGCTGGTGGACGCCCTCTGCGAGCAGGAGGTCGGCGACCGCGTCGACCGTGGCGGCGAGCGATGCGAGCGAGGCCCGGACAGCGTCCTTGCGCTCGGCCTGCTGTGCCCCGGTGAGCGTCACGGCGGCCAGCACCGCGTCGGTCCCCATCCGTTGGAGAACCAGCCCGTCGCAGACGTTGCGCGGCGGCAGCGCGTCCGGATCGGCCGGGGGTTCGTTGACCGCCGGCGGCGGCGCGATCCGCCGAAGCTCGGCGACCACCTCGTCGAGCTCGAGGCCCGGATGGCCCTCGTGCAGCTCGCGCTCGAGCCGGTAGCCCAGCAGCGCGCCGAGCGGCTGCCCGCTGCGGACACCCTCCAGCAGCCGCAGTGCGAGCCGGACCCGGGCGGATGACAGGTCGACCGCGAAGGCATTGCCGTTCCCCGCCGAGTGCGAGACGTGCGCGCTCCGCAGGACCGCGGCGGTCGCCGCCTGCCCGAGCGACGGTGCGTGGATGTACCCGGCGTTCAAGGGATCGGTGACCGTTCCCGCGGGGACGCCCGCGGGCGGCTTGACCGCGGCCGGACGCGCCGGCCTGCGCACGAGGTCCTCGACCACGCCGAACGCCCCCAGCCCGATCCCGGTCGGTCGGTCATGGCGCAGGTCGGCGAGACGCCGGGTCGCCACGGACGTGAGCCAGGCGTCCAGCCGGTGCGAGCAGCAGTCGAGCGTCTCCCCGAGCAGGAGCTCCAGCCGTTCCCGCGGCACGCCCTCGAGCGTCTTCAGAGCGGCGGCGAACCGGGTGTAGTCGGCCAGCGCAGAGCCCAGCTGCCCCGGCTCGACCGCGACGACCTCCCGATCGACGAGCTCGGAGACCCGGATGCCGCCGGCGGCGCCGGTGCCGCCCACCTGCTCGTCGAGCACCGCGCCGCGGGCGGCGAGCCGCCGGCTCACGGCGACCGTCGGGCTGTCCGAGGACAACGCTGAGCCGGTGACGTCGCTCCCACTCGCTGCGACCTCCGCGTCCACGGCGGGCACCGTGCCCGCGAGCACGGCGTCGAAGCGGCCCAGGAGGACGATGCCGGCCCGGACGCGCTCGGCGAGTGCGCTCTGGCGCCCGAGCAGGTAGAGCAGCGACCGTGCGCTCGCCGGATCGGCTCGCTCCGCGAGCAGGTCCTTGTTCGGCGCCGTGCGCAGCCGCGCGATCGCGGCCGCAGCCTCGCGGTCGCCGTCCGGGCCGATCGCGCGGGCGACGAGCGGCAGCCGCAGCGCGGCGGTGCGATCGCTGAAGACGAAGCCGGCCAGGAACGGCTGGCGGTCGATCTCGAGCGCGGCCAGTGCGAGCTGGGAGAGGTGCCCCTGGCGCCGGCCCTCTGGGTCGTCGAAGGCGATGTCGATCATCCGGTTCACGTTGGAACCGCGTGCGGTGCGAACGCGCACGCCCCGCGACACCGCCTCCTGGCCGAGCGCGCCGAGCAACCCCTCATCGGGCCCGCGGCCCGACCTCACGACGGGCAGGCCGGCGACGCCGGCCACCCAGAACCGGCGGAGCGAGATCAGCCTGCGGATCAGCGCGACGTCGGCGGGCGGCTCGCCGCGCGACACCCAGCGCGTCAGGCTCGTGGCCGGCAGCAGCCCATACGGCTGCCGGCCGATCCGCAGCACCGGCAGCGGTCCGCGCCCGCGGACGTGGGCGAGGAATTGGCGCTCGGCGGCGTCCATCGTCCCCGCCGGCAGCTCCGGCTGCGCCAGCTGCCCGAGCCAGTACTCCCACGTGCACGGCCAGAGGACGACGTTCATGGCCTGCGCCTCGTCCTGCTCGCGGTCGGCGGCGTGCTCGACGCTCGCGAGCGGTGCGGCGTCGATCCCCAGCGCGACCGCGACCGCCGAGGCGTTGCTCTCCGGGGCGACCGCGGCCGGACGGCGCTCGATGGCGAAGGTCTCCTCCGCCGGGCGCTCCGACGCGAGCCCTGAGCGGTCGGCTGCGGTGTTGTTCGTCGGAGTCCCCTGCGGGAGGAACGCGAGGCCGTCGGTGTAGTGGTGCTCGTCGAGGAGCCCGGCCAGCCGAGCGGCGCTGCCCGCCGCGTCGATCGAGCCGCTGACGCCGAGGACGACCAGCCGGTCGACGTGCGAGGTCCCCGCCGGGAGCGGCACGTGCACGACCATCCCTCGCTCTTCCGCGGCCGCCAGATCGACGGTCCAGCGGAGCTCGTCGGGGACCGGCGGCCCGCCTGCCTGCGGCGCCGGCGGCGCGGCCGCCGGATCGGGACCGAGCGGCAGCTCGTCCGGCAACGGCTTGCTCCAGGCCCTCCCGATCTGCGTTCCGTCGGCGAACGCCAGCGCGAGCCAGCGGTCCGGGAGAGCGTGCGCCACCGCCGGCCGGGCCCACGCGCGCGTCCTCGACGACGGCTTCGGGAAGGTGGGCGGCGACGGAAGCGGCTCGCCGGCGGCCGCCGGCGCCGACGGCCGGCTGCCCCCGGTCGGCGTCATGGTCCGGGCGACCCACGACGCGCGTTGTGGTCCGAGCGCGCCGGCGAGCTCGCGCCAGGCGGCGAGCTCGGCGGCATCGGCCGTCGCCGAGCCTTCGGGCCCGCCGCGCCAGCTCGTCTCCCAATAGCGCCGCCCGGCCGCCACCTCCTGATCCGTGAGCTCCGGCTCGTGATCCTCCACGTGGATGGCGTCGGGATAGACGCGGACGACGAGCTCGTCGCCGCGGAACCGCGTTTGGAGCCGGACCGGCAGCAGCGCCAGCGGCACCGCCGGATCGAGGGCGGCGAAGGGGGCTTCGTCGTCGAGTTTGCCGAGCAGCTCGCGGACGCGCCGGTTGAGCTTCGTGTCGAGCGTCGCGGTCGCGGCTCGTGCCTGCTGCGCGAGCTTCGTCTCCTGCGCGGCCGCCGGGCCCTTCGCCCGCGCGTCGTGCCCGATCGCCGCGGCGCGGCTGGCATCCCGTTGCCGGCGCAGGTCGGCGAGCTCGCCCTGAAACTGGCGCAGGTCGGTCACGGCGCCTTCGCCGCCTCGAGCAGGGGCTTCGCCCGGATCGCCACGCGCACCGGCTGCTGGAACGTCGCGTGCGCCTGCCCCGCGGCATCCGCTCCCCACCTGACGCCGTCCACGCTCTTCGCCGCCAGCGCGGGGGCGGCGGCGGGCGCATGGACCAGGTCGTCGACGTCGCCGGAGGGGGGAACCAGGTTCGGCCAGGCCAGGTCGTTCCACGTCCAGTCGGCTGCGCTCGGGTCCTTCGACGCTGCCTCGTCGAGGCCGAACCGCGGCTCGGTCGGGTGCTCCGCGATCACGATCCACCAGTCGGGCGCGCCGGGACCGGTGACGGCGGCGACGGTGAGCGGGAAGCCGACGAACGTCGTGTCGGCGCGCAGCGTCCCGCGGAAGTCCGGTGGCAGGATCGTCGAGTCGTCGAGCTCGAGCCCGTCCGCGCCGAGTCGCGCCTGCGCCGCGTAGATGATCGCTCCCGGGTAGCGCTGGAGGAGCTCGCCGCGCACGAGCAGGACGAGCTGGGGTGCGCCCCCGCCGCGGACGTTGTCCGCGAGCCCGCCGTGGAAGCGGTGGATCTGGCCGATGTCGTCGGTGTCCGGGCGGCCCCAGAAGCGCGCGAAGCACGTTCCGCGCTGGTCGGTCGGGTACTCGCGCCACAGGAGCTCGCGCGCGAACTCGTGGTTCAGGCCGACGAGGTATGCGGCGACGAACGGCGGGTTGGTCTCGACCAGCGTCGCCGTGTCGAGCGGCACCTCCTCGAGCCCCGGGAGCAGCCACTGCTCCGACAGGTCGCGCAGCGGCTCGTACATGGGGTCGCGGAAGACGGGCGACGCCATCAGCGGCTCGAGCGGGTCGGCCGGAACGACCGCGCGCTGCCCGTGGAAGATGAGCCGGCCCGCGACGCGCGCCGGCACCGTCCGCTCCGGGTCGAGCGCCGCGAGGAGGCGGATCCGCACCGGCGGGAGGTCGAGCTTCGCCCGCTCCGGTGGATCCGGCGCGTTCGCGTTGACCATGTCGCGCTGGGCGCTCGCCCGGATCCCGGCGACGAGCTCGGTCAGCAGCGTCGCGTCCGTCGCGCCCGGCGCGGCGTCGGCCGGATCGGGACGGACGGCGCCGTCGTCGACGAGCTTCGTCTTGCCCACGCTGTGGTCGATCAGGCCGCCGAGACCCCCGGCGGCGACCAGGTTCCCCGTGCCGGCCGTCACGCCGCCCACGACGCCGCCGGCCGTCACGCCGCCCACGACGCCGCCGTGGGTGGGGCCGCCGTGGCCGCCGGTTCCGCCGGGGGTGCGCCGGACGCCGACCCCGAACAGCGTCATCGCCGCGGTCACACCCTGCACCGGCGCGCGCGTCGCGAGGTCGCCGGCGGTCGCGACCGGAGCAGCCGCCGCGTTGAGGAGGCCGACGAAGTGCTCCAGCCGCGAAGCCGGATCGGCGCCCACCGCCGTATCGCCGACGGCGGCCAACACCGTCTGCGCGAGGTCGCGCCCGAGCACCGCCGTCGGCGACTGCAGCTGCAACGTCCCATCGGGAGGCCGGTCGGGGACAGAGGCCCGCAGCGTCCCGTCCGCGACGCCGGCCACCGCGACACGCCCCGCCGCGGCATCGCCGGCGCGCCGGGCGAGGGGGCCGCGCGGACGCGCGAGGCGCCGGAAGGCCGTGGTGGCGAGTGCGCCCGGGAGACGGCTCGCCCGGATCGTCGCGGCCAGCGTCGACGCGTTCGCGCCCGCGGTGTCGCGCACGCGTGCCTGGACCGCGGCGGCCACGCCGACGAGGTCGGCTGCGGCGAGCGGCTGCAGATGGCGCGCGTGGACGGCGGTGCCCGCGGCGCGTGCGAGCTGCGCGAGCCGCAGCGTGCGGTTCGCCTCGAGGATGTCGCCGACCTGCGCCCAGGCGCGCGCGACAAGGTCCTCCTGGTGATCCTGGACGACCTCGGTTCCGCGCGCGGCGGCGACGCGGCGCCCCGGGTCGAGGTTCAGCTCGCGCAACCAGGCGGGCGCGGCGGCGGAGCCGACCGCCGGCGAGGCGGCGTGGAACCCGCCGTAGATCGGCGGCGCAACGGTGCGCGGCTGACCGCCGCCGGGTCCGGGGCCGGCGGCCACGAGTCGCGCGGGCGTGTCGAGGATCTCCGTCAGCCGCGCGACGAAGGTCTGGTGCTCCGGATCGGCCCACTGCACGGGCGGCGCCTCCGGCCGGCGCAGGGCTCCCTCAAGCAGCACGATGGCATGCCGGTCGTCGACGTCCTTCACGTTCGCGACCACCGGCAGCCCCGGTCCCGGGCGCGACACGTCGAGCGGCCGGCGCCCGACGCCCTCCGGCAGCACCCGCCCGACGAGCCGGCGGGCGAGCGCCTCGAAGTCGCCGGTGCCGCCGGTCGCGAAGGTCCAGTGGTGGTAGACGGGCAGAGTCGCTTCGACATTCGGCGCGAACGCGGGCAGGAGCGCCTGCTCGTCGGCCGCCTCGATCGGTTCGCCGAGGCCCGCCTTCCGCCCCACCTCGAACGCCGCCACGACGCAGGCGAGGTAGTGCGTGTCGGGACGGAGCCGTCGCGGGCAGAGCAGCCGGCTGAGGTTCCGGCGCGGGTCCGCCGCGAGCGCCGTCTCGACGGTCTCCCCGTCGAGCGGCGTCACCTGCGCGTGGGCCCAGAGCCACGAGTCCGCGAGGTCGGGAAGCTGCCACGCCGCGGCCCGCGGGACGACGATGCGCGGCAGCGAGTCGCCGCGCTCCAGCCGTGCGTCGTCTGCGCCACCCCGCTGCTCGACCACGACGAGCGCGAGCCACGGCCGCAGGCGGTCGCCGTTTCCCTGCGCCGACGGTGGCGCCGGCGCCGCGGGCGTGAAGAGCCACGGGAGATCCGGATGGTCGAACTCGACGAGCGGGAAGAAGTTCGCCTCGGCGTTCGTCTGCCCGTCCGCCGGCCATGTCCGGACGACTGCGCGCGGCGCCAGCCCCGTGACGTCGCCGGGCCCGGAGATCGCGACGGTCCGCTTCACCGGCGCCGGGTCGGGCGCCCCGGGCGCCGAGACGATGGGCACGGTGACGTCGAAGGTGGTCAGCGCCGGGATCGGCGAGGCCCCGAGAGTGTCAGGTTGCGCGATCGCAGCGACGAGGCCGCGTCGCGAGTACGTCAAGAACTGGTAGTGGACGTTGTCCGTCATCAGGCGGCGACCTCGTGCGCGCCCACGACCTGGAGGCGCCGCGCACGCGCGGGGTCGGTCGCGGCAAGCGCCGCGAGCGCCTGCTCCGCAGCGGCCAGCGTCGTCGGCCCGCCAAGCCCGTCGCCGGCGGGCTGCATCGTCGCGGTGTCGACGAGGACCGACCTCTCCGGAGCGAGCCGCACGGACTGATCCGGCCCGGCGTTCACGCGCGCGTCGTGGATCCCGGAGCGGCCGACGGCGCCGCTCGCCACGGCCCAGCGCAGGTGCGAGACGTCGAGCCGCGCCGGCCGCCTGGGCGCCTCGGCCCCGACGAGGACCGTCTCGTACTCGACGTCGGTGCGCCGGGCCGTGCCCGCGCGCACCGTCTCGGACGCCAGCTCGACACCGCTCTGCAGCGGCTCGTACGACGGGGCCGACAGCTTCTCGTCGTCGGTGAGGTCGAAGTACTGCGCGCGGGCGAACAGGCCGGCCACCTCGGCTTGCGTCGCGGTGATGCCGCTCGTCAGCGTCACCGGCCCGACGTGCGCGGCCGTCGGCCCCCCCTTCGGCCGCGCGACGCCGACGCGCGCGACCGTGACGCCGAGCGGCACGATCGCCTGCCGGATCGTGAGGCGCCCGAGCGGATGGACGGCGAGCGCGCTGCGCTGGACGTTGCGCAGCGTGACGAGCGACTGAGCCTCCGGCGGTGGCATCGACCCCCACGCCGCCTGCTGGGACATCGACTCGTGCACCTTGTGGATGACGTCGTAGTCGGCGGCCGCGATCTCCGCCTGAAACGCGGCCCACGTCTCGTCGAACGGCACGCTGATGTCCCAGAAGAGAATGGACATCGAGACGCGGCCCTTCGCGTGCATCGGCCCCGGCCCCTCGATGAGGACGTCGGCGTGGAGCGCGGCGAGCACCGAGCCGTGGAAGCGCAGCTCGAGCGTCATCGCGACATGGACCGAGTACTTGGTCGGCCCATCGCCCATCAGGGCGTCGAACCCGAGGAAGCCGTAGACGCCGAACGAGCCGACGCTGATGTTGAGCTCCCCTTGCGCGCCGAACTGCGTCGTGTTCGAGGTCAGCGCGAGGTACGCCTCGAACCGGAGCTGCACGCGCGCGCTCGCCGAGACGTCGAGCTTCAGGCGCCGGAGCTGCGGCGCCCCCGCGGGCGCCGCGAAATGGGGGTGGAACCCGCCGGCCGAGAGGAACCAGTCCTTGCCGGAGCGGTACGCGATGTCGCCTTCGAGCGGGAACCACGCGATCCGCGACTTCACGAGGCTCGCATCGACGCTCACGGCGCCCGTGCCGAGGTCGTAGACGCCGAAGAAGTCGGCGCGCAGGTCGACGACCGGGTGGTCCGGGTGCGGGAGCGCCATCCGCAGCGAGCCGAGGAGCGCGATCAGGTACGGCGCCGGCGTGACCACGACCAGCGCCACCGAGGCCGTCAGGTACTCCAGCGGAGCGCCGATCCCGACCTTGAACATCGGCCCGACCAGCGTCCGCTGGTCCGAGGGCGGGAAGACCGTGCGCAGCGTCTGCAGGATCGCGGGCGCGTCGCCGATGGGATTGGCCGGGAACAGCAACTTGTCCAGCGCGCCCGTCCGCAGCCCGGCCTGCATCGCCGTGACGTCGATCGTGTGGTTGACGGCGAGGATCCCGCCGAGCCCGTGCAGCAGGAACCACCCGAGCTGCAGCGCCGGGTCGAACTCGAGCGTGATGACCACGAGGAATGACCACTGGTCGTCGGGGCGCTCGGTGAGCAGCCCGAACGCCTTGAACGCGAGCGTGTGCCCGCGCACGCCGATCTCGCACTGCAGGACGCCGCCGTAGTCGCCGCGCTCGGCGTCGAAGAGCAGGAACCCCCCGCCCTGCAGGCCCAAGAGGTCGAACGAGATGCCGATCCCGGTCGGCAGGAGCGTGGACGACGACATCTCGTTCCCCATCACGGGGCCGGACTTGTCCTTCGGGAACTGCGTGCCGTGGCGGAAGCCGACCCGGTCGAGGCTCACCTCGAGGTACTTCCGGCAACCGAACGTCATCGATCCGTAGAGCAGTACGTCGACGCCGGCCGGCTCGTCGAGCTTCGCGGCGAGCTCGAGCGTGACGGTGTGCAACTTCACGCCGGGGATCCCACGCTCGATCGGGAGCGTCGCCTTCAGCCCCGCGCCGCCCTCGAGGTAGCGCCCCCGCTCGCGGTTGTAGCCGAGCGTGAAGCTCGCTTCGAGCCGCAGGCCCTCCGACGGCATGATCGACGCGATCCACGACCCGAGCGAACCCTTCGCGAGCACGAGCGCGCCCTTGTCGACGGTGAGCGCCACGCCCGACTCGCGAGTGCCGAGCTGTCCCACGGCCTTGAAGCCGCGGAGCTCGGCGTGCGCCTTGTCCGGGGCGCCGAGCCGCAGGGGTTGCTCGCTCTGAACTCCCTCGAGCGGACGTTCGATCGTGAGCTTGACTCCGGCCGTCGGGTCGGGGGCGCCGCCGCTGTGGGCGAGCTCGGTGAAGGACGTGAGGCCGTCGAAGTGGTTGAGCCCGCCCAGGAGCTCCGGCTCGATCTTGAGCTCGAGCTGGTCCTTGACGAGCGGGATGACGATCTCGCCCTCGCCGCCGAGCGAGAAGAACGTCCCCGGGCCGCCGTGGTGCGGCGGCACGAGCACGTACGTCATGACGATCCCGCCCCCTCCCTCGACGCCGTCCTCCCCTTCCGGCGTGTGCACCTCGAGGTTGAGCGTCACCATCCGGTTGAGGATCTCCTGCGCGTGTGGGTGCGTCGTCTCCGGGTCGAGGTCGACACCGAACAGCACCTTGCGCACGAACGATTGGTCCGGTGGCTCGGGGACGAAGAAGACGCCGAACGCGAACGCGCCGAACACGATCGACCTGAGATCGACGTCCTCCTCCTCCGACGACGCCGGTCCACCCCGCAGGATGTCGCCACCCTGGGACAGCAGCTCGGGCAGGCGCTCGAAGTAGATCTCCTGGTCGTCGAGCAGCCGCAACGCCTGCATCACCGCGTAGCCCGCCGGGTGCTGCAGGCGCAGCGTGATCAGGCACATGAGCTCGAAATAGGAGGCGAAGAGCGTGGCGGCGGTCCGGTCGCTCCCCGCGCTCACGTCCTCGAACAGCGCGCGCAGGACGAGGCTGCTGGCCACGAGCAGCTCGAGGAGCTCCTGCAGCTCCGACGTGCTCTGTGCGTCGGTGCTCGCCTTCGCATGGAGCCGGGCGATCGTCTGCCTCGCCGCCGTGACGTCCGGCGGCGAGTCGTCGTCACCGACTGGGATGCCGAGATGCGTCAGCATCGCCGCGCGCTCCTCGGCGCTCGTGACGCTGTCGATCATCCGGTCGTAGAGGTGCGCGATGCCACGGCCGAGCTCGGAGAGGAGGTCGCGGTCGCTCATGTCGCGCCGATCTGCGCCGGGATCGTCGGCGGCGTCGGCGCGAGCGAGACCGTATGCACGATGTAGTCCCCGGGCTTGTCGTCGTCCTCGGGCTTGTCGCGGAGGCTGATCAGCGTCTGCGAGACCTCCAACTCGCCGTCCTGCGTCCGCCGGAACGTGACCTTTCCCACGTTGTTCAGGAACTGCAGCCCACGCGCGACGCTCTGCCCGAGCGCGCCCTGGTGCGCCTGTGCGAGGCGGGCGTAGCCGAGTTGCCCCTGCGGCGGGTGGAGGAGGTCGAGTGGCGGGACGGGAGGCGCCGGGGGCGGCGGGTCGACGGGCAGCGGCTCGACGTCGGGCTCCGTCAGCTCAGGCGGGCGCGTCGCCTCGGGCCGCTCGGCGGCGGGGCGCCGGTCGAGCACCATCTCCATCTCCCACACCCAGTCCGGCGCGCGCACGATCGTGTGCGGCGACGCCCACCCCTCGTCCGGCAGCAGGACCGGCGAGCGGTGCAGGCGCCCACGGAGCGAGAGACGTTCGCCCACGGGCGAGTCCGCCAGGATGTCCGGGGTCGCCGCCTTCCAGGCGAGCTGGCGCTTCGGGACTCCGACGTGCTGGAGCACGCGTCCCCAGGCGTGGTGGTTCATGATCTCCGGGAACGGCCGGTCCCAGGCGTTCTTCATCGCGCTCGAGGTGAAATGGACGATCCGGCTGACGCGGACCGGGTCGCGTCGCGCATACGCCATCGAGAAGGCGGCGCCGTAGTGGACGTCGCCGGCGAGGATCACGACCCGCGGATAGGTCGCCAGGCGGTCCAGCAGGCGCTCGAGCGCCTCTGGCTCGACATGCCACTGCTCGAGGTCCCAGCGATCTGATCCCGGCACGCGTCCGCCGGGCACGCCCGTCTGGACCTCCTCGTCGCGCTGCTGCTTCTTCATGCGGATGCCGGCGAAGAACTCGACCTTCGAGATGAGGCCAGGCTGCGCGAAGTCCGTGATCAGGGCCGGGCCCAGCACCGGCGCGGGCGACACGACGATCAACACCTCGACGCCCGACGGCAGCGGGCCGGGCGGAAGCTGCTGGTCGAGGCTCGTGGCGGAGAGCAGCGCCGGCGGCGACTGCGGCGTCCGGTACCCGCGGCGCGTGCGCGTGTCGAGCACGACGACCCGATGCGTCGGCCCGTCGAGCGTGTAGGAGAAGTCGAACTTCGGATCGGCTCCCGGGTTGAGTCCCAGCAGCGTGTCGATCCGCACCGAGGCCGCGTCATCGGGCCCGCTCGCAGCACCGCTGGGGAACAGGAGCTCGATCGCGTCCAGCAGCTCCGCGCGGTCGCCGGACGCCCAGGCCGCCGGGTCGTTCCCCCACGCCTGGAACAGCGTCCCGGCCACGAGTGCGTTGCGGACGATCGCCTGCCCGAGCACGTTGCCGAGGACCGTGCTCCGCCACTCCTCGGTGATGAACCAGTCATCCGTGCAGTCGTGGTCGTCGAACTGCATGTATGTCGGGACGTTCGCGAGCGCGCGCCGGAATCGCGCCGTGTCGGCGCGCTGATGGACCTTGGCGTCGGCGGTCTTGCCGAGGATCGCCAGCTTGTGCTCGACGAAGTGCTTGAAGACCTCCTCGACGAGATCGTTCCTGCGCTTGAACTCTGCGTCGGAGTCGAGGCTTCCGTTGCCGGCGCGGATCTCCGTGAGCGAGTCGTCGAGCGAGCCGGGCTCGGCCGGCGCGAGGACCGTGGCCGCGTCCTTGGGCGACGACTCCACGTCCTCGGCGTCGTGGGTGATCGCGTCAAGCGTCTCCTGCGACAACGCCGCGATGATCCCGTCGTCCGCCGGGCGCTTGTGGTCATGGTCGCTCGGCTGCGGGACGTATGCCTTCGCGAGCGTCGGCCAGTGAGCCGAGCTGAATGCGATGACGTGCATCGCGCAGTACTCGCCGAGGGACATGAGGTGGTTCCTGCCCTCCCTCGGCTCCTGCGTCAAGCCGGCGAGCGCAACCAGCTTGGCGCGGCGGCCCGCGGGGAAGGAGACGACACCGGCGTCGTGCACGTCGCCCGTCTCCGGCCCCTTGATCTTCTCCGTGAAGGCGGGCGGCCCGCCGGCGGGCGGCTCGCCGCCGAGCAGCTCGTTGCCCAGCTGCGCGAGGCCTGGGAGGAGGCAGGCGGCGGCATCGTCGGCGTAGATCTGGTCGCCCGTGAGGAAGAGCCGGTGCGGCCGCGTGAACGGATTGTCCTTGACCGCCTCGATCGTCGCGTCGAACTGGGCCTGCATCGGCGCCCCGAGGCCGTGCGGCTTCTGGCACGACCCATGCATGACGACGAGATCCTCAGTGCGCTCGGGGCAGGTGGCGAAGCCGGGCAACCGGCCGCGCGAGTACCCGAGCGCGAGATGGAACCGGGGCTCCTCGACGATGGGCGGTTCGATGACGTCGTCGGCCGCGTTGATGAGGAGGCGCTCGCTGTTGAGGTCCGCCGGCTGGCCGCCGTCCGGCGTGATCGTGACGTTGTACGCGTACAACTGCTCAGGCAGCAGCACCTGCGCCGCCTGCGCCGTGTGCGCGACGACAACGGTGATGTGGAGCCGCTCGCCGACGCGGCGGGTCCTTGCCGATCCCGCGGCGACGACATCCGCATGGACCGTGGCGAGCGATCCCGCCGGCGCCTTCGCGTCGACGATGCCGTGATAGACGGCCACCTCGATCCGGCTGGGCCGCGAGACCGCCATCCATACGGCCACCGTCGTCGGCTCGACCCGACGGAGGATCGGCCCCGCGAGGATCAGCGGCAGAGCGATGATTGCCCCGTTGGCATGTGGTTGATCGCTGAATCGATCAGAGCAAACCCATCCTCATCCGATCAGGATGTTGGCGTCGCTGTCAACCGCGGCGTCCGTGCACGTCCGGCCCCCGCCCTCAATGGGTCCGCACGCTGACCCGGGCCGCAGCGCTCCACGTGGAACGCCGGCGCGAAAGCCCCGCATCGTCGCCTCGACCGCCTCGCCGCCGAGGCGCGGCAGACCGACGGGGAGCGCGTGGGAACCCGCTCGGAGCTCGTCCGGCAGGGAGTCCCCGCGCAACCACTGCCAGACCGGCCTGAGGAATCCTGCGTAGTTCGTGACGCCGTGCCAGCCGGTGCCGGTGAGATCGGCGCGGAAGTCGTGGCAGTGCTCGGCGATCAGCACCGCATCGCCGGCGGCGTGACGCAGCAGGCGGGAGACATCCTGATGCAGGTCCTGCAGGTGACGACGGCCGGACATGTTGGCCGCATCGATCCGCCAGCCGTCGAGCCCGGCGGCGACCCAGCGTCGCACCACGCCGGCCATCCGCTTGCGCAGTTCGTCGGAGCTCCAATCGAGCTTGGGCAGCGTCACGACGTCCCACCAGGTTTCGTAGCCGGCGGTGAGGGCGCTGTCGAAGTAGTAGAACTCGCGCTCCGCCGCGGAGTCGGACGCGCGCGCGGCGAGAAACCAGTCGTGCTGGTCGCCCGTGTGGTTGGCGGTCAGGTCGCCGAGCACGCGCATGCCGCGCGCGTGCGCCGGCGCTCGAGAGCGACGTGAGCGCTCGGTCGCCGCCGAGCAGGGGGTCGACGCGCTCGAAGCTCGTCACGTCGTAGCGGTGGCTGCTGCCGGCCGGGAACACCGACCGCAGGAACAGGGCGTCCGCGCCGAGCCGCTCGACGTGATCGAGACGCTGCTCGATCCCGCGAAGATCGCCGCCGAAGAACTCGAACGGCGTCTCCGGGCCCTGGCCGCATGGCAGTGAATCCCACGCCCTGGGGAGCGCCCAGTCCGGCGCCGCGATGTCGAGGCCGGAGGAGGCGAAACGATCCGGGAAGATCTCATAGACGACCGACTCCAGATGCCGCCCGGGCTCTTCGCGCGCCGGCGTCAGGACGAAATCGTCGGCGTCGGGGGGATCGTGCCCCCGCATGCCGGCGCCGCTCACCCAGACGTAACCGAGGCTGCCGCCACAGAGCCGCCAGCGATAGCGCGACGAGCCGCCCCAGAGCGGAAAGCTCGCCCGCCACCAGGCCTCGGTCCCGGACCGGGCGTCGACGACGGCAGGCGCGAATCTGGCTTCGCCGTCGCACACGTAGCGGACGAACACCGCGTCCGGCCCGCCCGCGCGCGGGGCCCGCAGGCGAACGGTCGCGCACTCGCCCGGCTCGCGCGGGCGCTCGACCACGTACAGGGGGGACCCGTCGTGATGGGGCTCGCGCAGCGAGCACAGATGTCGATCGGTCGGCGGTACGGAGGTCAGCAGCAACTGCCGACGCTGGGCTGGCAGCACCCGCAGCCGCCCCCGCAACTGCGACCGTAACCGCAGCCCAGCAGCGAGCAGCAGTCGTAGGCGCGCCCGCAGTCGCAGGGTCGTCACAGCCGCAACGCTCAGGCGCCCAGGCGGAGCCGTAGAGCATTGAGATGCTGCTCGCCAGCGCGGCGTTCATCGCCTCCACCCCCAGGCGGATCGTTGTCCCCACGCCCTGGAGGATCGACGTGGCGTCGGTCGGACCCGATGTCGCGTGCCGCGGCGGTTCGGGCGCCCGCGCGCCATGCGCGGCAGGCGCCGGGCCGAGCGACCATGCGGGCATCGCCGACATCGGGACCGGCGAGGCGAACGCCGCGCCGGCGCCCTGGACTCGCTCCTTGTATTTGGCGAACTCGGCCTGGGCCTGGTTCTCCTCTGCGCGCGATTTCCTCTCAGGCATCTCTCGACCCTTTGCACTCGACGGTCAGCAGCAACTGAACACCTCGCACCAGCGGACCCGCGCCGTGACGTTGACCGCCACGACGCTGAGGCGAGCGCCGGGCATCGTCGTGACCACGCCCTCCTTGATCTGGTAGCCGTCGCCGGCTGAGACCTGCTTCGCCCATCCCAGCGCCGTGTTGTTGCTGTCGCGAACGAGGATCGTGATGGAGCCGTCCGCGCCGGCGGTCGGGGTGAACTCGACCGACAGGTGGACGCAGCACCCGCCGCCGATGAATGCGGTGCCGATTCCGCTCCTGCCCTCGGCGGCCGCGGCGCCGACATTCGCGAACGCCGCCATGCGCGCGAAGGTTTCACCGTGTTGAGAGTCCTTGGCGAGTTGGTCCCGGCTCGCGGTCGGCTCGACCAAGACCTCCTTGGCGTCCTTGCGACACTCACGGCAGTCGCAGCAACACGAAGCGCGCGGATGGCCGCAACCCGCGCGAAAGCCGGGGCGCCCCGCGGCATGACCGCCCGGCCGGGCGATCGTCCCCGTGTACATCGGTCTGGCTTGCATGGCCGGCATCGGTCGTCTCCGGGTCGAGGTTCAGCAGCAGAAGGATTCGCACCAGCGCACGCGCGCCGTGGCCTCGGTCGCGTCGACCTTCAAGGTCGTGCCGGGTTGGATACTCATGAAGTGGGCCTTGACCTTGTATCCAGAGCCCGGCGAGGTTTCCTGCCACGTCGACGTGGCCGCGTCCGACGTGGCGGTGAGTGTGATCGACGGTGCCTTGGCGCCGGTGTCGACGAGGTACTCCATGGACAGATACACGGGCGCCGACCCGCCGACGAGGGCTTGAGCCGACTCCCCACCCGACGCCACCGACAGCTCGTAAGGGCTCACCATCAGTGTGTCACCACAACCGCAGTGCGTTGAATGAGCATGGTGACATCCGTTCGGGCACATGGCGGCCTCCTAACTCTCCGTGCTTGAGGGCTGGTCACGCACGATCTTGAGGAGGTCCTCGACGATCGCGAGCGACGACGACACCATCGTCGTGGCCGCATCGGTCAGCTTGGTGGTGACCTGGTTGTCAATCAACTCCCCAGCCGCCTGATTGATGGCGCTGGTCACGGTGTCGACGATCTTTGACATGCCGCATACCTGCCCTGGGTTGATGGCCGCAGTCCGCGTCGGCCCCGACACTCCACGTTCGGCGAGCGCCACTGCGTTCGCCGCGATCTCGAGCCCCCAGTCCAGATTGCGAACCGGGTCGCGGGCGATGCGCACGGCTGCCTTGGCCAAGCTGTCCGCCGCTCCGCCGACGAGCATCGCCGAGCCGCGGGCCACGCCGTGGCCCTGCCGCCGCAGCAACGCCAGCCACGTCTCCGGGCTCTTGGGAAACGCCCGGTAGAGCGCCATCGGCGAGAGGCACACGCTCTGCGCGATGGTGCCGCTGAAGACGCCGCTGGCGAACTCCTCGAACCGCGGATCCTCGGTCGTCAGGAGCCCGATCTGGGTCAGCAGATACAGGCAGAAGTCGCGCAGCGCCGGGTTCTTGGCCACCGACAGGAAGAACTCCGCCGTCTTCCAGTCGGTCTCGAGGTGCTCCTGCCAGAGCTGCTCGTATACGCCGAGCGCCGCGGCCGAGAAGTCCCCGCTCGACAGCGCGTACAGTGCGGCGGCGGCGGCGAGCGACGCGCCTTCCATCGCCTTGTGAATCCCGCCGCCGTTCAGCGGGTCGGCCTGGTTGGCGGCATCGCCGACGAGCAGAACGCGGTCGCCGACGATCGCGTTCGGCCGATAGAACGCGGCCGCGCCGCCGGAGATCTTGCCGCAGCGGGTCGCGTTGCGCAGCATCGGGCCCAGGTCGCGATCGATGAAGTCCAGCAGGGTCCTACGGACGTTCAGCCGTAGCGGGAACTTCTTGTCGTAGGCGTAACCCAGACCGATGTTGGCGAACCCCTCGTCGTCGACGAACAGCCAGCCGTAGCCCGGGAAGTACGAAGCGCAGCTACGCTGACGTACGAGCGCGTGAGCTTCTTTGCGCATTGGCAACCGCTTCACAACGAGGACGCGCACACCGCGCTGGTCTTCGGCTACCTCCGTCATGCACCGGAGAAGCAAGCGCTGGAGCCGTGGCTCATCGCCACGCTGGGGCGGGCGGTGAAGGTGCTTGCACCAGCCCGCGAAGGCTTCTGGCCGACGTATCTATCTAGACACGATGAGCAGAAGCGCACAGTACCCGACCTCGCGTTTGATGCCTTTGAAGACGATGGCGAACCTCTGCTTGTCCTGGTCGAGGTCAAGCCGGGATTCCTGGGACACGAGTTCGAGCAGATCAGCCGCGAGATCATCGATGCGCACACCCACACAGGCCGCGCTCGCGTCGCCCTGATCATGGTCGGAGCCGACCGGGAGCGGCCCGCAGTCACGCACAACTGGGATCAGCAACTACAACGGCGACTCGCAGATCGATCGCTCGCAGACGTCAAGGCCGAACTTCACTACAGCTCGTGGGCGAAACTCGGCGATGCGATCGCAGACAGCGCGAACGCATCGCCCGAGTGGGCGCGTTACGCCGAAGACGTGCTCGAGCACTTGCGCCGTAAGCAGCTGCTGAGCTACGAAGGAGCCCCTGTGATAACCGACCTTGAGGGCGGGCTGACGATCGGCAACGCGGTCGAGGTGTTCAACCGCTGCGTGCGGGCCGCGTACCTGCTGCTGACCGAGATCCGTGACAACCCACGTCTGGAGGGCCTGGTCGACGCCGGCGGGCGCGCATCACTGCAGATGGGTCGCGACAGCTTCTCGACCGTCCTTACCCAGCCAGTCCACGGGTTCACTACGACAACGCTGATCTGCGCCATGCGTCGTGAGTATTGGCCTACTGGCGCTGGCGTATTCGTCTGCTTCGACCTCGTGCACGAAGATGGACCACAGCTCGTAGTCGGTGCCTACCGCTACCACCGGACAGTCCCGGCCGATATCGCGATCGCCTACGCCGACTCCGGACCGGGCGACCTCGGCCACTCGGCGCTGCGTCCGGGGGACCACAGCGTCCTAAAGCACGCCTGGGTCTACGGCAACGGCGTCGCCGAGTTCCTCTGCGCAGAACGGCCATGGGAGGCTGACGAAACGCGCGGCGGTGCCGACATCGATTGGGTGCTCGATCGGCTCGATGACGCCTCGGCCGTCTGGGGGCAAAACAGTCGTAGGGGCGGACGATCGAGATTGTCGTCTCGGCGGCTCGGTGCGTCGAGTAGCCGCGCATATTCTGCGGACGAGGAGGAGCGGTCTGGCTGGGCCGGCAGCCTTACTGCTCCTTTGCGACGACGACCAGCAGTCATGACGCGGGGGCCGGGCGCGATCGCGACGCGCGATTGCGCTAGTTGGCGCGGATTGCGCGCGCTATCGCGTGTGCCTCAAGGGAGCAGCGCTCAGCTCGTCGCATTACCGAAGAGCCGGTTGCGTCAGAGACGGCGTGCGGCGTAAGAGCAAGCCGATGCCAGCGGCCGTGACGGCCCCGAGGACGGGCACTGCGCGGCGGGCCGCGGACGGCGAGAGCGCGAGCTCGAACAACGGCACCGGGTCTCCCAGACGATCCTGCATTCCGCCGAGTGGACAGTCCCCGCGGTTGGCGGTCACCAACGCGCCTTCGGTCACGAGTCCAGCGACGGCGGCACGCAGCCACCTGTCACGCCGACCGGTCAGCGCGCACCACCAGACGTAGACGATGGCGAGGAGGAACACCACGGCGATCAGGCCGTGGAGGCCGCGAAATGCGCGCGCCGCCATCGACAACCTCGGTTCCGCCATGCGTGCGAGCTTCGCGCAGGAGTTCCGCCCCTGTCCACCGCTGCCTGTGCCTCGAACCGATACCTCATTGCGATAGCGCCGCCCGTGCATCGCTGGGCGGATCGTCGCATGCCGCTTGCGGGAGTGACCCGGTCGTCGCGCCGCCAGACGGCCTCGCGCGAGAGGTTCCGATAGCAGATGTGCGGCTGCTATTTGAACGTCGAGAAGCGCGAGGCGCTGGGGTGAGCTCGGCGGGCATGGTCTCGCGACGCGCTGGCGTGGCGGAGACCTTCGAGACAGGGCTCCGCGCCAGGCCGTCGGAACCCGTTGGCGCAGGGCCGGCCGAGGAGACCGGTGACGAAAGCTGCACATGGCAGCCGCCGCGCCGTCCCTGCGCGTGCTTGCATTCCGGCATCGGCCGGGTGCAGTTGTTAGTTCGACCGGTCAGCGACCGGTGGCGCGCCCGATGTCAGCTACCCGCGCGGCCACCGGCTCGGGGCGGTGGTCGAAGCCGAGCCGGCCGCGGGTCGCGACGACGAGCGCGACGTCGGCCGCGAGAAGCACGCCGAGGATCGTCGCGAAGACCACGGGACTGACGTCGGTGAACACCAGGAAGCCTAGCGACGCTGCGTCGGCCGCGTGCAGGACGGCGCAGAGCAGCAGGCTGCCGGTACGGTTCCAAAGCCAGGTGAAGGGGACGGCTAACAGCGCCGGGACCACAAAGCCGGGGCCGTAGAGCGGGAGGTGCCACACCCCCCACATCAGGCCGAGCAGGACCGTCGCCCTCAGCGGCGAGTGGAGGGCCTGCAGCCGGTCCAGCGCGAAACCGCGCCAGCCGAGCTCCTCCTGCAAGCCGGCGACCGGCGTCCCGAGGACAACGAAGGCGAGCCAGGATGCCGTGGCCGGCCCGAGCCGGTCCAGGTGCACCGGTTCGCCGAGGGCGGCGAGCACGCCGTCGACCGACAGGGCCAGCACCACGGGCAGGCCGAGGGCGTAGCCCCAGTAGCGCGCCGGCACCCGCCAGCGCAGCAGCGGCCGCAACCAGGCGCACACCGAGCCCCCCGACCACCAGACCACCAGGCCGGCCGCGACCGCCGGGCCGAACGTGCCGGCCTGGTCCAGGACGAAGCCGGCGGCCCCGCCGACCCGCGGCGCCGGCACCCACAGCAGCCAGGAGATGCCGTAGGCCAGCAGCACGTAGCTCACCAGCGGCCGCGCGAGGCGGTGGCCCGCGGTATGGGGGCTCACGGCGGTCATCGATGGTCCCGCAGCTCGAACATCTCCGCCGCGGTGTGCGTGTCGCGGTTGCCAATCGGCTCGTCCCCGATTACCGGCGTGGGATAGGGGACGCCCGCGCAGCCCAGGAGAACGGAAGGCCGGCAAGCACGGCGAGGATGGCTGCCGCGGTCCAAGCGGCGGGACGGCCGTGCCGACTTAGACACCATGATGCGCCCTCTTCTCGCTCCCGAGTACGAGTCAACCGCCGCTGACCGCGCGATGCATCCGTAGTTCGGTGCCAATCGCACGCGCACAAGCCGCGAACCGCTAGGCACGAATCGTCAAGGCGCGCGCCCGCCGGTCCTGACGCGATTTGACACTCACGCGGCCGCGCGCCAAGAGCGTCGAGCGCACTGCTCCTATCGCCTGCTTGCGCACCTCAGCCATATCGCTGTGTGAGTGCTCCTTCCGCGAGCGGAGGCACGCCGCTTACGCCGAGCCTGTTGCTGCTTCGCGATGCTTGGAGCACCCTGCGGGCCGCCAGCGACCCCCGGGTTCCTGGCTGGCGATCTGGACGAGGACCGGCGGCGAGGAAGTCGTCAGCTTCCCCGCCCCCGGTCGCGGCGTCACAGCGCGAGCGAGCTGTCTACCGGGACCATCGGCGCGCGGCGGGCGTGGACGGTGTCGATGATCTCGGTGTTGTCGATGCCTTGTGGGTAGACGGAGGTGATGCCGAGGTTGGTGTGCCCGAGCTGGCGTTGGATGACAATCAGCGGCACGCCTTCGCGGGCCATCTCGACGGCGTGCGCGTGGCGGAGCTGGTGCGGCGCGAAGCGTCGCCGCACCCCGGCCTCGCGAGCGACGCGGCGCAGTTCCGAGCGGGCGGCGCCGGCTGTCCACGGCCGTCCGCGTGTCGGGCCGTTGACGATGCAGAACAGCGGCCCGACCGGCAGCTCGACCCGCGCCTGGAGCCACGGTTCGAGCTGCTCCCAGGCCCAGTCGTCCATGCCGACCTCGCGGCGGCGGCCGCCTTGCCGCGTCGTACCAGCAGCGGAGCCGCGGCGCGGGTCGAGGTCGGCCTCCGCGAGCGCGACGCCAGGGCAGGACGCGTGCTTGCTCCTTCGCCAATGGAGGCGTCGCCCTGCCTGACGCACTCCGCCGTCGCGAAGTCGCTGACCCGTCGGAGACGCCGCCAGCGGGGATCGAGGCGCATTCTCGGCCAAGGTAAATGGCGAACCGCCCAAGCCATTCTCCTACCGCGGCCGATGACCGCCGCTCTCGGCGCAACGCGAGCGGTTCGCCAGCCGCCTCAACCTCGTCGACGACGCCATCGCTGCCGCGCCTCGTGCTAGCGCACGAACTCGACTTCCGGGAAGGACGCGGAGGGCCCGTCGAGCAGGTGGGTGTCGCGACCGCGCAGGTGCAGGTCGAAGAACGACGCGATATAGGCGCGCTGCGCGCTGATCGAGCGCTCCGGATCGATCGTCCCGATGACAGGCTCGAAGGTCGCCGGCGGGAGACCGAGTCCGCGGGCGATCTGCGGCGCGACGACCTGGATGTCGCTGAAGCTTTCGTGCGCGCTGCCGCGCAGCGTCAAGTCGAGCTTCCAGCCGCGCTGGGTAGCCCAGAACTGCTGCCAACTCGGATCGCCGCTGGGGCCGAGGTGGTTGTTCCCCGTATGCCCGAACAGCAGGAAGGGGCGGTCGAGTCCGCGCTTGACGACCTCGCCGGGCGCGTACGGCCAGTCCTCGCTGGCGCCAAAGCCGTGCGCCATCGTCCCGTCGAGGTTGACCCCGGCATCGATCCGCCGGTCGTAGAGCATCGCCTCGCCGGCCGCGTAGCCGCCGTAGGAGAAGCCGAACATGCCGACGAGCGAGAGATCCAGCGCGCCCCGCAAGCCAGCGGGCCACCGGCGCTGTGACCCGTCAGGGCGGCGACCGCGCTCGAGCGCCGCGAGCCGGTCTGGAATTCCCCCGATTTTGCGGAGTCCTGAGCACTTGCGGTGAAAGCGCCGCGGTAAGGATGGACATCGATGCCGAAGACGAGGCCTGCCTATCCGGAGCAGTTCCGGCGGGAGGCGCTGGAGTTGGTCCGTCAGGGCCGCTCGATCCCGGACGTCGCCGAGTCGCTGGGGGTGTCGCCGCAGACGCTGCGCAACTGGCGCCGCCAGGGCGAGCGCGACCGCGGCGAGCGCGACGGGTTGACCAGCGCCGAGCGCGACGAGCTGCGCGAGCTCAGAAAGCGCGTGCGGCGCTTGGAGCAGGAGCGTGACATTCTCAAGCACGCGACGGCCTTCTTCGCGCGGGAGACCGGGACCCGGTGAGCATCTACCGGCACATCTCGGAAGCCAAGCGGGCCAAGGAACTGTCGGTCTCCCTGCAATGCGAGCTGTTCGGCGTTTCGGAGTCCGGCTACTGGGCCTGGGTCCGGCGGGCGCCGTCGGACCGCGCGTTGCACGACGCGTGGCTGACCGAGCGCATCCGAGCCATTCACGAGGCCAGCAAGGGTCGCTATCCACAATGAGTTCCGCGCGTCGCTCGCGCTCACTGGCCGCCCGAGGTCAAACAAGGAGGCCGCCAAGAAGGTGCTGAGCTCGGCGCTGTCGTGGGTGTGGAGAGCCGCGCCTACCGGCGTCGGCTGCCGACAAACGGCGCCAAGCTCGTCACCGGACGCCGGCGCCGCGCGAACCGTGCACGCGCGACCACAGGCGCCGATGCGCGCCTGCCGCGCTCGCGCGTGTTCAACGCCTTCGACTACGAGCTCGTCCGCGCCGAGCTTCTCGCGCGCTCCGAGCAGCGCACCTGGGAACCGCACCGGGACGCCACGATGCTCGACCTGCAGTTCGGCAGCGGGTGCCGTCCCGAGGAGGCGCGCGGCGCGCGCTGGTGGCAGGTCTCGGGCCCACCAACGACTCACCCGGCGTTCTGCGCGTGCGCGAGGTCGTCGCCGCCGGCCAGATCGACGAGGGCAAGACCATCGGCTCGTCGCGCGATGCAATCCTGCCCGGTGTGATCGCCGAGCGCCTACGCGCGTGGCGCGAGCTCGCGGCCACGCACGGCTTGCCGGCCGGGCCGGGATTTCGATCATTCCCGGCCGCGCGCCGCGGCGCGGTGACAAAGACCGCGGCGGGCACATGACCCAAAGCCAGGAGAAGCGATGGGGCGGCAAGTACCTGCGCCCGGCGTGCCGCTCGGTCGCGCGGGCCGACCCCGCGCGCGCCTACCTGGCCGACGCCACCCCGTACGCCGGACGGCGCGGCCACATCAGCTCCCGCCTGGCGGCGGGCGAGAGCGTCCCCGCGGTCGCCGAGAGCTGCGGCACGTCGCGCAAGACGATCACCGCCCACTACCACGAGGACCTCGGCGACGAATTCGAGCGTCCCTACCCGCCGTTCGGACAGCAACTCGCGCGCGCGCGAGCCGAGCTGAACCAGCTCCCTTTGCGACGAGCTCCATCGACCGAGACGTTGCGCTGCGAGGCCGGCGATCACGACTGGGAACGCCCGAAGCGGCCAGGAGCAAAGCCACGGTCCTGCCCCGAGCATGGCGGCAAGCGACCGAGCGCCGCCAGGTGCGAGCCGGATGACGCCCCGCGGATTCGTTCCCCGAGTTCTGTCTGAGCGCACGGCGGCGGCACAACGGGCAGCGCGGCGCTACCCTTCTGCGCGCAGGAACTTCGCCCGAGTGTGTCGTTTCCGTGTCGCCGACACGAGCGCCGCCCCGGAGGGGAGGCCGAAAACCCCAGAAAGGCCTGCACAATG
>CAWINP010000011.1:0-288192 GCA_963837485.1 uncultured Solirubrobacteraceae bacterium
CGTCGTGGTCCACTCGCCAGACGGGAAGGTCCCCGATCGTGTGCTGCGAGCGGTCGAGGCCAAGCTGAACGCCAGTCCGGCGGTCGCGACGGTCGTCCCGGCGTCGATCTCGCACGACGGCCGCGCCGCCGTGATCCAGGCGGGCGCGGCCCGCGACGCCAACGAGATGGTGCGGGCCGCCGACGACCTCAAGGGCCCGCTCGCGAAGCTCGGCTCCGCCGGGGTGCAGGTCAACCTCGCCGGCGCGGCCGGCATGTGGTCGGACTTCGACCAGGCGAACAAGTCGGCGATGATGAAGTCCGAGCTGATCTCGTGGCCGGTCACGATCGCGATTCTCGTGCTCGCGTTCGGCTCGCTCGTCGCCGCCGGGCTTCCGCTGATGCTGACGCTCGTCGGGTTGATCGCCGCCGCGGGCTCGCTCTGGATCGGTACGCAGCTCGCCGACATCTCGATCTGGGCGATGAACTTCGCGCTGATGTTCGCGCTCGCGCTGGGGATCGACTATGCGCTGTTCATCGTCTACCGCTTCCGCGCCGCTGCCTCGGACTCGAAGCTGTCCGACGTGGAGGCGGTCGCGGTGACGATGGACAGCGCCGGCAAGGCCGTGCTCTTCTCGGGCATGACGGTGCTGGTCTCCTTGAGCGCCGTGATGCTCGTGCCGAGCCCTGCGTTCCGGTCGATCAGCATCGGCATCATGCTGTCGGTCGTCTTCGTGCTGGCCGCCACGCTGACGCTGCTGCCGGCCGTGCTGGCGAAGCTCGGGCCGCGCGTGGACAGGTTGGCGCTCCGCCCGGTTCGTGCCGGCGCCCATCGCTCGCCGCGCTCGGCCGCGTGGGCCGAGCATCTCTGGCGGCGGCCGCTCGCCTACGGGGTGGCCGCGCTCGCGCTGCTCACGGTGCTCGCGCTGCCCGTTCTCTCGCTCAAGACCGGGATGCCGTCGATCAAGGTCGTTCCGTCCGGCGACAACTCGCGCGAGGGCTACGCCGCGGTGCAGAAGGCGTTCGGGCCCGGTGCCGCGGGTCCGCTCCAGATCGTGGCGCCGGCGGCGGACTCCGTGCAGGTCGCGGCCGCGGCGCGACGCGATCCGGGAATCGCCCGGGTGCTGCGGCCGCAGCCGGGTGCCGGCGGGGTGACGCTGGTGCAAGCGATCCCGAGGACCGACCCGTCGAGTACGGCCACGGGGAAGACGATCGATCGGCTTCGCACGGCGCTGCCGGAGGGGGCGCTCGTCGGCGGCGCGGTTGCGGAGAGCCACGACCTCGAGTCGGCGCTGTCGGCCAAGACGCCGCTGGTGATCGGCGTCGTGCTGGGTCTCAGCTTCCTGCTGCTGGTGCTCGCGCTGCAGGCGCCGTTGATCGCCGCGCTCGGCGTCGTCACCAACCTGCTGGCGACCGGGGCCGCGTTCGGAGTGGCGAAATGGATCTTCCAGGACGGCGTCGGCCATGCGCTGCTCGGCTTCGAGCCTCAAGGCTTCCTGGACGCGTGGGGACCGGTGTTCTTCTTCGCGATGATCTTCGCGATCTCGATGGACTACACGGTCTTCCTGCTGTGCTCGGCGAAGGAGCACTGGGACCGCTCCGGCGGCGACGCCAGGGTTGCGATGGTCGGCGGCATGGCCCAATCCGGACGGGTGATCTTCGCGGCCGGCGCGGTGATGGTCGCCGTCTTCTTCACGTTCGCGCTGAGCGGCCCGCTGCCGCCGAAGGAGATGGGAGTGATCCTCGGCGTCGCCGTGCTGCTCGACGCGTCGCTCGTCCGGCTCCTGCTCGTGCCGGTGCTCCTGCGGCTGCTCGGCAGGTCGGCGTGGTACGTGCCGAAGCCGCTCGGCCGGCTCCTGCCCGAGGTTCGGTTCAGTCACGCGTAAATAGCGGTTTCGCCTCCACTTCGCCGGCCGTCGAGGGCGCGGCTTCGCCCGACAGGCCCGGCCGGCCTTGCTCCGCTCCGGCGACGTTACAACGTATTCCGGTTACCGCTTTCCGGGGATGGTAAGTCACCTTCGCGGGGCCTAAAGTTCTCAGCGTCCGAACTCCCCGAGCCTCACCCGGAGATGGCCCGTCACCAGCCTCCGGCCTGTCCCCAGCCGGGTCCGACCGGCACCGTCATACAGAGCTCGTGGGTTCCCGGAGGGAACATGCACACGAGGGCGGCCCTACCCGCAACGGGGCCGCCCTGGTGTGTTGCAAGAGGGCGCCCCTGGTCAGGGCGCCCTCGGTCCTTGAGCGAGGCGGCCCGGTCTCCCGGGCCGCGGTGCGCTACTTGATCTCGACGGAGGCTCCCGCTTCCTCGAGCTCGCCCTTGAGCTTGTCGGCCTCGTCGCGGTCGACGCCCTCCTTGACGGGCTTGGGCGCCTCGTCGACGAGCGCCTTGGCCTCCTTGAGGCCGAGGCCGGTCGCCGCGCGCACGACCTTGATCACCTGGATCTTCTTGTCGCCGGCGCCGGTGAGGACGACGTCGAACGCCGTCTGCTCCTCGGCGGCCTCGACCTCGCCGCCGCCACCGCCGCCGCCGGGGCCGGGCGCCATGGCGACCGGCGCGGAAGCGGAGACGCCGAACGCCTCCTCGAGCGCCTTGATGCGCTCCGAGAGCTCGAGCACGGAAATCGACTTGAGCTCGTCGATCCACTCCTGGGTGCTGGTGGCCATTCCTTAGTCCTCCTGGGTCTCAGTGCTGGAAGTGTCTGCCGCCTCGGCGGCGGGTGCCTCCTCGGGGGCCGGAGCGGCCTCCTCGGCGGCGGGTGCCTCCTCGGCCGGGGCGGCCTCGGCGGCCGGAGCCGCCTCGGGCGCGGGGGCGTCGCCGCCCACCAGGCCCTGCTCGGCAATCTGCCGCAGCTGGCGGGCGACGCCGGCGATGATGTTGTTCAGCGCCCCGGCGAGCCCGGTGAGCGGCGCGGCGACCATGCCGACGAGCCGCGCCTCGAGCACCTCGCGCGAGGGCAGCTGGGCGATCGCGTCGATCTCGTCGGGCGAGAGCCCGGCGCCGTTCATCCAGCCGCCCTTGAACTCGAGCAGCGTGCCGCCGGTGCTCCGGCGGAAGTCGCGCAGCGCCTTGGCCGCGGCCGCGGCGTCGCCGCGGACGAACGTCATCGCGGTCGGGCCTACGAGCAGCTCCTTGAGCCCCTCGGCACCGGCCTGGTCGGCCGCACGCTCGCCGAGCGTGTTCTTCACCACGCGGAACGTCGCGTCGATGTCGCGCAGCTTCGTGCGCAACTCGGCCGCCTGCGGCACCGAGATGCCGCGATAGTCGACCGCGTAGACGGCTTCCGACTCGTTGATGAAGGCGGCCACCTCGTCGATGACCGCGGCCTTCTGGTCTCTGTTCAAGCGATTCCTCCTATCCCGGTCTTACGCCGAAGCCGCCGGAGTCTCTGGAGGAGGCTGCGTGTGTAACGTCGCCGAAGGCGAGTGACGGCGAAGCCTCACTCGCCTGGCAGGCGAAACTCCTTACGCAGCCTCCTGCTCAACAAGATCTCGGGTGCGGCTCGGGTCGACCTTGACGCCGGGACCCATCGTCGACGCCATCACGACCGAGCGGATGTACTTGCCCTTGGCCGCGGACGGCTTGGCGCGGATGAGCTCCTCGATCACGGCCTGGTAGTTGTCCAGCAGGTGCTGGTCCGGGAAGGAGGTCTTCCCGACGGTCATGTGGACGATCGCCGTGCGGTCGGTGCGGTACTCGACCTTGCCGGCCTTGGACTCCTCGACCGCCTTGCCGACGTCCATCGTGACCGTGCCGACCTTCGGGTTCGGCATCTTGCCCTGCGGGCCGAGGATGCGGCCGAGGCGGCCGACCACCGGCATCATGTCGGGCGTCGCGATCGCGACGTCGAAGTCGGTGAAGCCCTCCTGGACGCGGGTCGCCAGGTCCTCGGCGCCGACGACGTCGGCGCCGGCCTCCTCGGCCTCGCGCGCCTTGTCGCCCCTCGCGAAGACGACGACCTTGACGTCCTTGCCGAGCCCGTGCGGGAGCGCGATCGTGCCGCGCAGCTGCTCGTCGGCGTGGCGGACGTTCAGGCCCGTGCGGACGTGAACCTCGACGGACTCGTCGAACTTCGCCCGCTTGAGCTCCTTGACGAGCTTGACCGCCTCGTGCGGCGTGTACTCGCGCGTCCGGTCCACGTTCTCGCGCGCCGTGCGATACGTCTTGCCATGGGACGCCATTACGCCACGACCTCCACGCCCATCGAGCGGGCGGTGCCCGCAATGATCTTGGCGGCCTGGTCCACGTCGTGCGCGTTGAGGTCGCCCAGCTTCTTCTCGGCGATCTGGCGGACCTGGTCCTGCGTGATCGTCCCGACCTTCGTCCGGTTCGGCTCGCCCGAGCCCTTCTCGATCCCGATCGCCTGGCGGATCAGCACCGCCGCCGGCGGCGTCTTGGTGATGAACGTGAACGAGCGATCCTCGTAGACCGTGATGACGACGGGGATCGTGACCCCCATGTCACTGGAGGTCTGGGCGTTGAACGCCTTCACGAACTCCATGATGTTGATGCCGTGCTGGCCCAGCGCGGGACCGACCGGCGGCGCGGGCGAGGCCTGGCCCCCCGGCGCCTGCAGCTTGATGGTTGTAAGAACCTTCTTGGCCATAGCTAGATCTTCTTCACCTGGTCGTACCCGACCTCCACGGGCGTCTCGCGCCCGAAGATGGAGACCAGGACCTTGAGCTTGCTGGCGTCCTCATTGATCTCGGAGATCTCGCCGGAGAAGTCCGAGAGCGGGCCGGAGATCACCTTCACGGATTCGCCGATCGAGAACTGAGTCCTCGTCGGCCGCGCGACCGCGACCTCGCGGTGGAGCAGCCGGTCGACCTCGGCCTGGGTCAGCGGGATCGGCTCGTTGGACGCGCCGACGAACCCGGTCACGCCCGGCGTGCCCTTCACGACCTGCCACGAGTCCTCGTTGAGGTCCATGTTCACCAGCACGTAGCCGGGCATGGTCCGCTTCTCGACCGTGACCTTCTGGTTGTCCTTCATCTCCTGCACCGTCTCGGTCGGGACGACGACCTGGCGCACGGCGCGCGCCTGGTTCAGGGAGGACACACGGTGCTCGAGATTCTGCTTGACCTTGTTCTCGTGCCCGGAGTAGGTGTTGATGACGTACCAGCGAAACATTTCTCAGAGAATTGCCTGAATGATCGGATTCCAAAGCGCGTCGAGCGCGCCGAGATAGGCGCCGGCGACGAGCACGAACCCGATGGTGACAGCCGTGCCCTGGCCGACCTGGCGGCGGTCGGGCCACTGCACCCGCTTGAGCTCGCTCCACGACGCCCGCAGGAAGTCGGCGGAACGGCCGAAGATGTTCTTGCGCGGGCCGCGGCGGTGCTCGACCTCGTGCTCCTCGGTGTCCTCGCGGTGCCGGCCGCCGACGGCGGGTGCGGTCGCGCCGGCCTCGGCGAGGACCGCCTCGGTCTCGTACGGCATCGCCTGCCCGAGCGGGCCGTCGGGGTCGACGGCCTCGTTCTCGACGTCGCCCAGGCCCGCGTCGCGCGCGTCGTCTGCGGGCAGGCCGGCCTGGCCCTCGGAGGACCGGGGCCGGCGGCGGCGCTGTCGCTGACGATCGCTGGCCATCGCGGGGCTAACGGGTCTCGCGGTGGCCCGTGTGACGGCGGCACCACTTGCAGTACTTGCGCAGCGTGATGCGATCCGGGTTGTTGCGCTTGGACTTCTTGGTCTGATAGTTCCGGCGCTTGCAGTCCTCGCAGGCGAGGGTCACAGCGATCCGGACGTCTCCGCGGGCCATGACGGCGTGCTCCGAGAGTCGGGTTTCTTCAAAGGAAAACCCCGCACCGGCGCGAGGTCGGCAACGAAGGATAGCGCTTAGCTACAGACGCCCGCATAGTGGCACGCAACGATTCCGGGGCGCTCGATCGGGCGCCCTGCGGCGGCCGACCAGGCGAGCCGCACGAGCTGGGCGTGGGCCCATCCGAACGGGGTCGCCGAGCGGGTGCCGCCGCCCGCCTTGGTGCTTGGCGCACGGCCGTCCCAGGTTTGCTCGGGCAGCATGCCGCCGTCGTTGGCGGAGGCCGCCAGCGCCGCGAGCTGCGCGGTCGCCGGGCGCCCGGCCGCGAGCTCGTACTCGCCGCGCTCGCCGGTCAGCAGCGGCCACCGCCGCCCCAGCGTCTCGCGCGAGTCGTCCTCGAAGGAGGAGTCCCACGGCCCGCCGTCGCGCTGCTCGCCGTAGCCGTCGTAGGAATATCTGTGCCCGCCGAGCTGCGCGTCGGCGACGGCGAGCGAGTTGACGACGACCGGGTCGTCGGCCTTGACGATTCCGAGCCGCACGAGCTCCAGGAACCCGGCGTCGACGACCCGCCGCTGATCGGCCTTCGACGGGCCGGAGTCGCCGACCGCGTACGTCGTGTCCTGGTCGGGCTTGCCGCCGGGCGAGAGCCGCAGGAAGTACGGGCGCGGCGAGAAGGGCCCGTTCGTGGTCGCGGTCCAGCCCTGGACCTTCCCCGCCCACTCGTCCGCCGTGCGCGTGTAGGTGCTCGCGCGCGTGCCGTCGCCGTTGCGCACTGCCAGGTCGGCCGCGCACACGAGTGCGGCGATCTCGGCCGCCAGCGCCGACGGCGAGTAGCCCTCCACCCCGCCCCAGCGGTCCGCCGACACCGGGCCGTCCTTGACGATCCGGTCCGCCCGCTTGCGCGCGCGGCGCCAGGTCGCCGCGTCGAAGCGCCCGAGCTGCCAGGCGAGCACGACCGGCAGCGCGACCTCGTCGAGCGGCTCGGGGTCGGTCTCGAGCATCGTCTTCAGCGCGCGGATCGCCGCGTTGCGGTCGCCGGCCGCCAGCTCGGCGGTGGCGACCTGGTAGAGGTCGCGCACGCGGACCACGTGGTACGCGCTCGAGCGCGGGTTGCCGCCGTCGGCGGTCAGCGCCCCGTAGGCCCACGGCATCGACGGCGAGGCGACGAACGCCCCCGGGCTCGCCTTGTCCTCGAGCGCGTGCAGCACCAGCACCGACGTCTCGTACTCCGGCGGCGCGCCCACCGGCGCCCCCTTCAGCCGCGCCCGGTAGGACTTCCAGCCGTCGGCATAGGACTTCGCCACGCGGTCGAACCCGGCGCGCAGCGAGCCACCGGCCGTCTCCAGCGCGAGCGTTGCGCGCGAGCCGAAGGAGAGCGCGAGCGTGAGGTCGCGGTGGCCGGCGAGCCCGGTCACGCTCGTGCGGCCGGCCTGCACGACGTTGCCGGGCCGCAGCGCGTCCCAGTTGTGGACGAGCAGGTCGTTGTCGTGGCCGGCGAAGCCCGACGAGGTCTTCGTGAACGCCGGGCGGGCGACCAGCGCGGCCGCCATGTGACGGTCGTGCGAGAGCAGCGCGTGCCCGCGCGTCCACCCGACATCGTCGCGGCCGTCGTTGTAGAGCTGGGGATCAAGGCGAAGCGTCAGCCGGTGCGCCTTGGCGTCGAGCGAGAGCAGCCGCACGCGGATCAGCACCGACGCACGCTTCGGATCCGTGACGTAGGTCTTCGTCAGGTGCCAGCGCTTGGTCTGGACGGTCTGCGTGAACGCGAGCGAGCCGTCCTCGCGCTCGACCTCGGCGCGGCCCGCGGACTCGCCCTGGTCGCCGACCACGAACGTGAGATCGCGGATCGACGGGTGCTTGAGGTCCGGGTAGTAGACCTCGCTCATCTCCTTCGCGCGCAGCGTGAACGAGACCCGGCTCGTGCGCGTCGCCGAGGTGCCGAAGCCGTGCTTGTCGGCCGCCGCCCAGTCGGGCGCGTCGCCCGGGACGCCCGGCGCCCGGTCGCGCGCATGCGCCGGCGCGACCACGATCACGGCGGCGAGGAGCCCGAGCAACGCGGCGCGCAGCATCGCGGCACCGTACAGCCTCAGGGCTCCAATTCAATGGCCAGCAGCAACTCGATCAGCCCGCGCACGCTGCGCGGGTTGCGCCCGGTCCGCTCCTCGATCCGGCGCAGGCGGTACTGCGCGGTGTTCGGATGCACCTGCAGGATCTCGGCCGCGCGGCCGAGGCGCAGGTCGGCGTCCGCGAGCGCCTGGATCGTCTCGCACGCGCGGTCGTCGGCCAGCATCTCTCGCACCTCGGGGTCGACCAGCCGGCGCGCCGTCGGCGGCGCGCTGCGGGCCAGGTAGTCGAACGCCGACATCCGCGGCAGCGCCACGACGCCGCCCTCCTCGGCGACCCAGGCCAGCGCCGCGCACGCCTCCTCGTACGCGCGCGGGAGCTGGGCCACGCCGGCGGCGGGCGTGCTGATGCCCATCGCCAGCGGCAGGCCCTCCCGGCGCAGGCGCGCATGCACGGCTTCCACGCGCGCGCACATGCGCGAGGTGTCGCAGCCGCTGGAGAACACCGGCACGGCGACGATCTCGGCCTGGCGGGCGACCACCAGCGTCCTGGCGTCGCCCAGCGTCGCGCGCGCGATCGCCCCACTGGCGGCCAGCGCAGCGTCGGCGTCCGGGCTCGGCCCCGCCGCGACGGCGGCGACCACGAGCATGCGCGCGTCGGCGCTCAGCCCGTAGCCCTGGGCCGCGGCGAGCAGCGGCCCGCGCAGCGGCAGGCGGCCGTCGAGCAGGTGCTCGAGCAGGTCGCGCCGCTCGCGGTCGGCGTCGGCCACGGCGTGCTGCTTGAACTCGACGTAGGCATGGCCGGCCAGGGTGCTGGCGAAGTCGCAGTAGCGCATCAACGGCGTGGCCAGGCTGAGCGCGGCCTCGTGGCCGAGCTGGCCGGTGCCGGCGGCGTCGAGCACCGCCTCCCAGAACGTCTGCTGCCCCACCCGGAACGCGTTGATGTAGTCCTCCAGCCCGAAGCCCGCGCGCGCCCGCCGCATCGCCGCTCCGCGCGTGAACGAGAGGTCCTCGAGCGTCACGTCGTGCCCGCCGAGCAGGCACTCGAGCTTCATCCGGTAGTGGCGCTCGACCTGATGGCGGACATCGGCGAGCAGCGCCGGCTCGCACTCCGCGTAGACGGGGATCTCCTCCTGCATCGCGGCGACCGCCGCCTCGATCACCTCGTCCAGGTGGTCGCGCACCGCGACCAGGATCCGGAACCGCTCATCCCGGATCGTCTCACCGTGGCCAACCGGCTGCAGGACTCCGCTCGACATCGCGCTCTCCTCCTTCGCGCGCTTGTGTCTGCCGAACAAGTGCGCGGTGACAACTTTGGCGCACCGCGACGATGAGTGCGCCGGAAGGCATTCATACCGTGCGACCATGGTCCTGGAGGTCGCCGGGGTGACAGTCCGCTTCGGCGGGCTGACGGCGCTCGACGACGTGTCGCTCGCCGTCTCGTCAGGCGAGGCGGTCGGCGTGATCGGCCCCAACGGCGCCGGCAAGACGACACTCTTCAACGTCGTCTGCGGCTTCGTGCGACCGAGCTCGGGAGAGGTCCGCTGGGCTGGGCGCTCGCTCGCGCGCATACGGCCGCGCGAGCTCGCCGGACTCGGGATCGCCCGCACGCTGCAGGGGGTCGGGCTGTTCGAGGGGCTGAC
This sequence comes from uncultured Solirubrobacteraceae bacterium, assembly GCA_963837485.1. GTDB lineage: Bacteria > Actinomycetota > Thermoleophilia > Solirubrobacterales > Solirubrobacteraceae > Solirubrobacter. The sequence continues at coordinate 9,441 of CAWINP010000011.1, forward strand.
CGCGGCCGAGAACGTGATGGTCGGGGCGAACCGGTCGGCCCGCGCGGGCACCCTGCGCGCGCTGCTCGGCCTGGCCGACGGCGACGAGCGGCGCCTGCGCGCCCGCGCGCTCGACGCGCTCACGCGGCTCGGCGTCGCCGACGCGGCCGGCCGGCTCCCGCACGAGCTGCCGTTCGGCATCCAGAAGCGCGTCGCGCTGGCCCGCGCGCTCGTCGCCGAGCCGGAGCTGGTGCTGCTCGACGAGCCCGCCGGCGGCCTCGGCGCCGAGGACATCGGCGAACTCGCCGAGCTCGTGCGCGCGTGGAAGGGCGAGCGCGCGGTGCTGCTGGTCGAGCACCACATGGACTTCGTGATGGAGGTCTGCGACCGCGTCGTCGTGCTCGACTTCGGGCGCTGCCTCGCGGCCGGGACGCCCGACGAGATTCAGGCCGACCAGCGCGTGCTCGATGCATACCTGGGAGTCGAGGTCGATGCTGCGGCTTGAGGGCGTGACCGCCGCCTACGGCCCGGTCGTCGCGCTCGACGACGTCTCGCTCGAAGTCGCCGAGGGCGAGATCGCCACCGTGCTCGGCGCCAACGGCGCCGGCAAGACGACGCTGCTGCGCACGGTCTCCGGGCTCGTGCGGGCGCGCTCGGGCCGCGTGCTGCTCGGCGGGCGCGACATCGGCGCCGAGGCGGTCGAGGCCATCGTGCGGCTCGGCGTCGCGCACGTGCCCGAGGGGCGCGGCGTGATCGAGGACCTGACCGTCGAGGAGAACCTGCGGCTCGGCGGGCTGTGGCGGCGCGCGCGCGATGCCAGCGACGTGTTCGACCTGTTCCCGCGCCTGCGCGAGCGGCTCCCCCAGCCGGCCGGCACGCTCTCGGGCGGCGAGCGCCAGATGCTCGCGATCGGCCGCGCGCTGATGGCGCAGCCTCGCCTGCTGCTGCTCGACGAGCCGTCGCTCGGGCTCGCGCCGCGCATCGCCGCGCAGATCATGGTCCTGCTGCGCGACCTGCGCGAGCGCACCGGGCTGACGGTCGTGCTGGTCGAGCAGAACGCGCGCAGCGCGTTGTCGGTCGCCGACCGCGCGATCGTGCTCGCGCTCGGGCGCGTCGTCGCCTCCGACGAGACGCTCGACGACCAGCTCCGCCACGCCTACCTGGGGTTCTGATGGACCGCTTCGTCGACCTCACGCTCAACGGCCTCGCCAACGGTGCGATCTACGCGGCGGTGGCGCTATCGCTGGTGATGATCTGGCGGGCCACGCGCATCCTCAACTTCGCCCAGGCGGGCATGCTGATGGTGACGACGTTCATCGCCTGGGCGCTGATCGACCACGGCGCCGGCTACTGGCTCGCGTTCTTCGCGGCGCTGCTGTCGGGGCTCGTGCTCGGCGCGGCGATCGAGCGGATCCTGATCCGGCCGGTCGAGGGCGCCCCGCCGCTGAACGCGATCGTCGTCACGCTCGGCCTTCTCGTCCTGCTGCAGGCGTCCGCCGGGATGATCTGGGGCGGCAACCCGAAGTCGTTCCCGCCCGCGTTCTCGATCTCCGGCTACAAGATCGGCGGCCGCGCGGTCCTGTTCTCACCGTTCGACCTCTTCACGGTGCTCGTCGTCGGCGCGCTGGTGATCGCGCTCGTGCTGCTGTTCCGCCGCACCGCGCTCGGGCTGCAGATGCGCGCCGCGGCGCTGGCGCCGGAGGTCGCGCGGCTGCTGGGCGTGCGCGTCGGGCGCATGTTCACGTCCGGCTGGGCGCTCGCGTCGCTCGTCGGCTCGCTCGCCGGGCTGCTCGTGGCGCCGGCCGTGTTCGTCGCGCCGACGAACTTCGACGCGGTGCTGGTGTTCGGCTTCACCGCCGCCGTGCTCGGCGGCCTCGACAGCCCGCCCGGCGCGGTGGTCGGCGGCGTCGTGCTGGGGCTCGCGCTGAGCTACGTGTCCGGCTACGCCGGCGCCTCGACCGTCACGCTCGGCGCGCTGGCGATCCTCGTCGCGGTCCTGATGGTGCGCCCGCAGGGCCTGTTCACGCGCGCGCAGGTGCGGCGTGTTTGAGCGCACGCTCGTCCGTCACCTGGCGATCGCCGCGGTCGCGGGCGTCGCGCTGTTCGGGCTCACCAACGCGCTCAGCCAGTTCAACAACCTGCAGCTCGCGACGATGGCGTATTCCTTCGTCGCCGTCGCCGGGTTGACCGTGCTGGTCGGCGTCAACGGGCAGATCTCGCTCGGCCATGGCGCGCTGATGGCGGTCGGTGCCTACGCGGCGGCGAAGGCACTGGGCGACTCGGGCACCGGGCTCCCGCTGGCGGCCGCACTGGCGATCGCTACGGTCGCGGGCGCCGTGGCCGGCGTGATCGCGGGAGCGGCCGCGGCGCGGCTGCGCGGGCCGTACCTGGCCGGCGCGACGCTCGCGCTCGCAGTCGGGCTGCCGGCGATCGCGCAGCGCTTCCCGAGCTTCCTCGGCGCGTCGAACGGGCTCACCACGGCGCCGCCGGTGCCGCCGCTGTCGCTGGGCGAGACGTTCCCGCTGGAGCGCTGGCAGGCCTGGATCTGCTGCGTCTGTGCGCTGCTCGTCTACGTGCTGCTCGCCAACCTGCTGCGCAGCGGCGTCGGGCGGCGCTTCCGCGCGGTGCGCGACGACGAGGTCGCTGCCGCGCTCGCCGGGCTGCACGTCGCGCGCGTGCAGGTGCTCGCGTTCGTCGTCAGCTCCGCGTGCGCGGGGCTTGCCGGCGGGCTGCTCGTCGTGGTCACGTCGCTCGCCGCGCCCGGCGCCTTCCCGCTCGCGCTGTCGGTCGCGCTGCTCACCGGCGTGATCCTCGGCGGGCTCGGCAGCCTCGCCGGGGCGGTCTGGGGCGCCGCCGCGCTCGTGCTCGTACCCACCTGGGCCGACGACGCCAGCCAGGCGCTCTCGCTGCCCGCCAACGTCCAGGCGAACCTCGCGCTCGCCGTCTACGGCGCGGTGCTGATCGGCGTGATGCTCGCTGCGCCGCGCGGCCTCCAGGGCCTGATCCGTCAATTCCTGAGGAGGGTGTCATGAAGATCTGTGCAGCAGCCGCGATGCTGGCGCTGGCGGTCGCCGGATGCGGATCGAGCGACGAGGGCAGCGGCGGGAACGGGTCCGGCGGCGCCCCGAAGGCGTCGGCGCCGGGCATCACCGCCAAGACGGTCACGGTCGGCGGCCACTTCCCGCTCACCGGCCCCGCGGCGCCCGGCTACAGCGAGATCCCGCAGGCGATCGGCGCGTACTTCAAGCACGTCAACGCCAACGGCGGCGTCAACGGGCGCACGCTGAAGATGATCGCCCGCGACGACGGCTACAACCCGACCAACACGGTCAAGGTCACCAAGCAGCTGGTGCTGCAGGACAAGGTGTTCGCGATCCTCGGCGGCCTCGGGACGCCGACGCACACGAAGGTCGTCGACTACCTCAACGCCTCCCGCGTGCCCGACATCTTCGTCTCCTCCGGCTGCCTGTGCTGGGACGACCCGCAGAAGCACCCGTACACGTTCGGCTGGCAGCCCGACTACCTCGTCGAGGGCAAGATCCTCGGCCAGTACATCGCGCAGAACCTGAAGGGCAAGAAGGTCGCGTACTTCCTGCAGAACGACGACTTCGGCGCCGACGGCGCGAAGGGCCTGGACATGTACGTCCCCAAGGCGGACGTCGTCACGCGCCAGACCTACGAGCCCGGCAACACCGACATCGGGCCGCAGATGGCGAAGATCAAGGCGACCGGCGCCGACGTGATCGCGATGTTCACGATCCCCGCCTACACGGCGCTGGTCACGCTCGCGGACCTCAAGCTCGACTACCACCCGCAGCTGGTCGTCTCCAATGTCGGCTCGGACCCGGCGACGCTGACCGGGCTGCTGAAGGCGTTCTCGAAGGGCAAGGCCGGCGGGGAGCTGATCGACGGCATCGTGTCGGACACCTACCTGCCGCCGCTCAGCGACACCAGCAACTCGTGGATCGCGATGTTCAAGCAGATCCACGACAAGTACATCCCGAAGCTGCCGTTCGACGGCAACGTGGCCTACGGGCTCGCGATGGCCTACACGTTCGTCGACGCGCTCCAGCGCGCGGGTGCGAATCCCACGCGCCAGGGGCTGATCGACACGCTCGAGAAGGGCGGGCTGAAGGGGCCGGGGCTGGTGCCGTTCCGCTACTCGGCGGACTCGCACGCCGGCTACACGGGCGCCCAGGTCGGCAAGATCGAGAACGGTGCGCTCGTCGTCGAGGGCGATCCGACGACGACCGACGACGCGAGCGGCCAGATCGCCCCGTACACCGAGGCCGCCCCGGAGGCGCCCGCGAACGGCGTGCCGAGCAGCTCCTAGCGCATCGCCGCCTCGGCGGCGATCTCCTGCGCCTCCTCGCGCGTGAGCGGGGTCTTGCCCCAGCGCGCGCGGGCGGCGTACCCCATCAGGGCCGGGAAGTAGTCGGCCAGCCTTGGGCAGCGGACCCCGGCCGGGTGCAGGAGCTGGCGGGCGCGCGAGTCGTCGAAGACGACCTCCATGTCGAAGTACGGGAAGTAGACGGCGCCCTGGTCGTCGGCGTGCGCCGATCCGGTCCCGGTGGAGCCCGGGGGGACCACCGGCGGGCGCTCGCGGCCGAAGGCTGCCGACCCGAGGTCGATCAGCTCGTCGACGGTCGCGGCGTCGCGGCCGGCGACGAGGTTCAGCACGCCCGACTCGTCGTGTTCGAGCAAGTGCACGAGCGCGTCGGCGACGTAGTCGACCGGGACGACGTCGACGTGGCGCTCCGGATGCGCGGGCACCTCGCTGAAGAGGCCGCGCGAGAACGCCCGCAGCGGCCAGTACAACACGTTGAACGCCGGCGTCCAGCCCGACGTCGACTCGCCCATCACGATCGACGGCCGCGCGATCGCGGGCGAGAGGTCCGACGCGTCGTTGACGACGTGCTCGGCCTCCCACTTCGTCTGCTCGTACGTGTTGCGGAACGTCTGGCCGGCGTCGAGCTGGCGCTCGCGGAACGTGCCCGCGTACGCGCCCGCGACGTAGGCGGTGGAGACGTGGATGAACCGGTCCATGCGGCCGAGCGCCTTCGCCTCGCGCGCGAAGCCGATCATCTCGCGCGTGCCCTCGACGTTGATCAGCCTCGCGTCGTCCAGGGGCAGGTCGAAGCTGATCGACGCCGCGCAGTGCATCACCGCGCCCGCCTCCTCGGCGACCGCCGCGCGGTCGCCGTTCGGCAGCCCGAGGCCGGGCCGGGTGACGTCCCCCGGGACCGCGCGCGCCAGCTCGCGATACGGCGACGGGTCCCGCCAGAGCTTCGCGAGCACGCCGTCGAGGCGCTCCTGGGCGGCGACCGCGTCGGGCGCCCGCACCAGCGCGAGCACCTCGCGGTCGCCCTTTTCAAGCAGGCGCGCCATCACCTCCATGCCGAGGAAGCCGGTCGCCCCGGTCAGGAAGACCGGTGCTTTCACGCCTGACCCTCATCACCCGGGAGAATCGCCCCCTGGGCGATTGCTCCCTGCGACGCGAGCGCTCTGCGCGAGTCGTCGACCTCCTCACGCAACGGCACGATCTGCGTGCCCATCGCGTGGAAGCCGCCGTCGACGTGGATGATCTCCGCGGTGATCGCGCGCGCCGCGTCCGAGAGCAGGAAGTTGATCGTCTCGGCCACCGGCGACGGGTCCTCGACGTCCCACGGCAGCGGCGCCTGGCGGCTCCAGGCGCTCGCGAGGTCGCTGAAGCCCGGGATGCCGCGCGCGGCCAGCGTGGCCAGCGGTCCCGCGGACACCAAGTTAACCCGCACGCGGCGGGGCCCGAGATCCCGTGCCAGGTAGCGCGCGGTCGCTTCCAGCGCCGCCTTGGCGACGCCCATCCAGTCGTACACGGGCCACGCGACCTGGGCGTCGAAGTCCAGGCCGACGATCGCCGCGCCCTCCTCCGGATACAGGTCCGAGAGGCCGACGGCCAGCGCCTTCAGCGAGAACGCCGAGGTCTGGAACGCGGTGATCGCGCTCTCCGGCGGCGTGTTGAGGAAATTGCCGCCGAGCGCGTCCTCGGGCGCGAACGCGATCGCGTGCAGCACGCCGTCGACGCGGCCCCAGCGGTCCTTCAGATCTCCGGCGACCGCCTCGATGTCCTCGGGCTTGTTGACGTCGAGCTCGAGCACGTCGGGCACCGGATCGAGCCGGTTGGCCGAGCGGTCGGTCATCCGCTTGGCACGGCCGAAGCCGGTCAGCACGATCTCCGCGCCGGCCGCCTGGGCCTGGCGGGCGACCTCGAACGCGATCGACTCGCGGTTGATGACGCCAGTGATCAGGAGCTTCTTGCCTTCGAGACTCACAGCGGGATGTTCCTCACTCCGTGTGCGGGTTGCGCGATCGCGTCGAGAGTCGTCAGCGCCTCGCACAGCCGGCGCCGGGTGTCGTCGGGCAGGATCACCTCGTCGATGTACCCCTCCGCGGCCGCGATATTCGCGGACAGGTGCTCGTCCGCGTAGTCGGCGGCGAACGCGTCGCGGGCGGCGGCGGGATCGTCGGCGGCCGCGATGTCGCGGCGGTTGACGATCGTGACCGCCTGCTTGGCGCCCATCACGCCGAGCTGGGCCTGCGGCCACGCGAACACGTAGTCGGCGCCGAGGTCGCGCGCGTTCATCGCGATGAACGCGCCGCCGAACGCCTTGCGCAGCACGACCGTGACCTTCGGGACGGTCGCCTCCGCGAACGCGTGCACGAGCTTGGCGCCGTGGCGAATGACGCCCATGCCCTCCTGCTTGGTGCCGGGCATGAAGCCGGGCGTGTCGACCAGCACGACCAGCGGCAGGCCGAACGCGTTGCACGTACGCACGAAGCGCGCCGCCTTGGACGCGGACTCCGCGTCCAGCACGCCGCCGAGGTACCTGGGCTGGTTGGCGACGACGCCGACGCTGCGGCCCTCGAGCCGGCCGAAGCCGCAGACGATGTTGCGCGCCCACTTGGGCGCGAACTCGAGCAGCCGGCCGCCGTCGAGGATCCCGCGCGCGACGTCGCGGATGTCGTAGACCGAGCGGTCGGAGTCCGGCACCGGGCCGACCACCGGGTAGCCGGGCGGGCTCGCCGGCCGCCAGCGCGGGGCGCGCTCGCCGGTGTGCGAGGGCAGGTGGTCGAGCAGGTCGCGCACCAGCAGCGCCGCGTCGTTGTCATCGGCGGCGACGAAGTGCGCCACGCCGTTGCGCTCGTGGACCTTGTAGCCCCCGAGTTGCGCGGCGCTGACGTCCTCCCCCAGCACCTCGCGCACGACGGCGGGGCCGGTGAGGAACATGTTCGCGCGCTCGGTCATCACCACGAAGTCGGTCAGCGCGGGCGAGTAGGAGCCACCGCCCGCCGAGGCGCCGCAGATCACGCTGATCTGCGGGATGCGGCCGCTCAGCGCGACGTGCTCGCGGAAGATGCGCGCGTAGCCGGCCAGCGCGGCCGTGCCCTCCTGCATGCGCGCGCCGCCGGACTCGATGAAGCCGACGACCGGCGCGTTCGCGCGGCCGGCGAGCCGCAGGACGCGCACGATCGAGTCGGCGTGCTGCTCGCCCAGCGACCCGCCGAGGTACGACGGGTCCTGGGCGTAGCAGAAGATCGGCCGGCCGTCGACGCGCCCGGCGCCGGCGATCACGCCGTCGCCGGGCACCGCGCGGTCGCCCATGCGGCGCGACATGACGTTCGAGCGAAGCAACGTCAGCGAGCCTCGATCGCAGAGCGCCTCAAGACGCTCGACGGGCGAGAGCTTGTCCGCCCGCTCGGTTACTTGAATGGTCATCTCGCCCCCCGCGGGAGTTTCGCCCCCTGGGCGAACACTCCCCCGTGAAGCGAGCCCGCAGGGCGAGTCTTCACGCCGCCTCCAGGCACAGCACCGCGTTGTGGCCGCCGAAGCCGAACGACGAGGAGAGCGCGATGGCGGGCTTGCCATCGATCTCCAGCGGCTTCGCCGACCCCGGCACGTAGTCGAGGTCCAGTCCTTCGTCGGGATGCTCCAGTCCCAGCGTCGGCGGGGCGATCCGGTCGCGCAGGGCGAGGATCGTCGCCACCGCCTCCACCGCGCCGGCCGCGCCGAGCAGGTGCCCGATCGTCGACTTCAGCGAGGAGATCGGGATCTGGTACGCGCGCTCGCCGAGCGCCAGCTTGAGCGCCTCGGTCTCGGCGGCGTCGTTGAGCTTGGTCGAGGTGCCGTGGGCGTTGACGTAGACGATGTCTTCGGGAGTAATCCCCGCGTCGTCCATCGCCGCCTTCATCGCCCGCGACGGGCCGCCGCCGGTCTTGTCCGGCGCGGTCAGGTGATAAGCGTCGGCGCTGGCGCCGTAGCCGCGCAGCGTGCCGAGGATCTTCGCGCCGCGCGCCTCGGCGTTCTCGCGCGTCTCGAGGATCAGGATCGCGCCGCCCTCGCCCATCACGAAGCCGTCGCGCTCCTTGTCGAACGGGCGCGAGATGCCGGACACCGAGAGCGCGTCGAGCGCCGAGAACGCCGCGTTGGAGAGCGGCGTCAGCGCCGCCTCCGAGCCGCCGGTGACGGCCGCGTCGACGTGACCCGTCTCGACCATCAGCTTCGCCGCGCCGATCGCGTCGGCGCCGCCGGAGCAGGCCGAGACGATCCCGTGGCAGGGGCCGTGCAGCTTGTAGCGCATCGACACCGCCGCGGCCGCGGCGTTGCTCATCATCAGCGGCACCGACAGCGGGGGCACCTTCTTGGCGCCCTCCTCCATCAGGATCTCCTTGCCGCGCTCGAGCGTGCCGATGCCGCCGATCCCGGTGCCGAGGATGGAGGCGATGCGCTCGGAGGGGTAGGGCAGCTCGTCGCTCCAGCCGGCCTCGGCGAGCGCCTCGTCGCCGGCCACGATCGCGAACTGCGTGAAGCGATCCGCCCGGCGCGCCTCCTTGACGGACAGGTGCTCGGTCGGATCGAACTCGGTCGCCGCCCCCTGGCCGTCCGCGATGCCCACGGTGCCGGCGCTCCAGCGCTCATGCAGCGTGCGGGCGCCGACCCCCAGCGGGGAGACGGCGCCGACGCCCGTGATGACGACCTCGCGTCTCAACCCCGGCTCACCACCAGGTCGATCGCGTCGCCGACCGTCTTGATCTTGCCGACGTCGTCGCCCTTGAGGGCCACGCCGTACTCGTCCTCGATGATCTGCGAGAGCTCGGCGAGGTCGAGCGAGTCGACGTCGAGGTCCTCGAACGTCGCGTCGCGGGTGATCGCGGACTCGTCGACGCCGAACTGCGGAAGCGCGTCGAAGACGGTCTTCTGGACGTTCTCTTCAGTGATGGCTGCAGCCATGGTTGCTTGCTCCTGGTTGGTGGTGAGAAATCGAGGTCGGATGACGGGGTGGGGCGAAGGGGATGTCCCGCTTGGATTCAGGCGGAGATGCCGCCGTCGACGTACAGCGTGGTGCCGGTCACGTAGCCGGCGTCGTCGGACGCGAGGTACCGCACGGCGGCCGCCACGTCCTCCGGGGTGCCGAGCCGGCGGGCCGGGATCACCTTGGCGATCTCGTCCGTCGGCAGCTCCGCGGTCATGTCCGTGGCGATGAAGCCGGGAGCGACCGCGTTGACGGTGACGCCTCGCCGCGCGACCTCGGCGGCGATCGTCTTCGTCATGCCGATCAGGCCCGCCTTGGCCGCGGCGTAGTTGGACTGTCCGATGTTGGCCTTGGTGGCGACGACCGAGGTGATGTTCACGACGCGCCCGTAGCGCGCCTTGATCATGCCCCGCAGCGCGTCGCGCGTGAGCCGGAACGCCGGCGAGAGGTTGGTGCCGATGACGACGTCCCAGTCGTCGTCGGAGAGCTGGAGCGCGAGCCCGTCGCGCGCCATCCCCGCGTTGTTGACGAGCGCGAGCACGGGGCCCAGCTCGGTCTCGACTTGCGAGATGAGCGCCTTCGTGTCGCCGTCGGTGATGTCGTGGTGGACGGCGACCGCCTTGCCGCCGGCATCCTCGATCGCCTTCACGGTCTCCTCCGCGCCGGCCTTGTCGGAGCGGTAGTTGACGCCGACGTTCCAGCCGTCCTGCGCGAGCGCGCGGGCGATCGCCGCCCCGATCCCCTTCGAGGCGCCGGTGACCAGCGCGGTGGCGTTCTCCGGCCGGCTCACGCGATGCCCCACTCCATCACACCGGTGCCCCAGGTGAAGCCCGCCCCGATCGCGCCGAGCAGGACCTTCATGCCCGGGCGCAGGCGGCCGTCCTCGCGCGTGAGCGAGAGCGTGAGCGGCACCGACGCGGCCGACGTGTTGCCGAGCTGGGCGATGTAGTCGGCGACCTTGGACGGATCGAGGTCCAGCCGCTCGCCGACCGCGCGCAGGATGCGCCCGTTGGCCTGGTGGTAGACGAACAGGTCGATGTCCTCGAGCTCCAGGCCCGCCGCGGCGACCGTGTAGACGGTCGACTCCGCGAGGTTCTTGACGGCGATCTTGAACGTCGAAATGCCGTCCATGCGGATCTTGCCGTACTCGTGCGTCGCGACGATGGTGTCGCCGAGACCGCCGTCGGCCAGCAGATCGACGCGGCCGATGCCCGCGCCGTTGTCCGACGGCCCGATCACGACGGCGCCGGCGCCGTCGCCCCACAGCATCGCGGTCTTCCTGTCGTCCTCGTCGGACAGCCGCGTGAGCGACTCGGCGCCGATCAGCAGGATGCGCTCGGCGCGGCCGACCTCGACCAGCGCGGCCGACTGCGAGAGGCCGGCCAGGAAGCCGGTGCAGGCGGCGCCGACGTCGTAGGTCGCGGCGCGCGCGGCGCCGATCTGGTTAGCGACCAGCGGCGCGCAGTTCGGCGTGATCTCGTCCGCGGTCATCGTCGCGACGATCACGTAGTCGAGGTCGGCCGGGTCCACGCCCGCGTCCTGCAGCGCGTGCCGGCCGGCGAACACCGCGAGGTCGCTCGTGCGCTCGTTCGGCGCGACGCGGCGGCGCGCGCGGATGCCGGTGCGCTTGACGATCCAGTCGTCGTCGACGCCGATGCGCTCGGCGATCGGGTGGTTGGGAACGACCTCCGACGGCAGGTAGTGGCCCAGGCCCATGATCGTCGCGGTGCGCGGGGGCGCCGGGCGACGCGCGTTGCGCGCCGCGTCGCGGGCGATCTGGTACAGCTCCGCGGGGAGCGTGGCGCTAGGCATGTACGAGTCCTTCGGCGGGGGTTTCGAACGGGACGCCCTTGAGGATGCGCTTGCCCATGCGGGCCAGCACCTTGCCGGGCCCGACCTCGACGAACGAGGGCGCTCCGGCCTCGTGCATGGCGATCACGGTCTCGCGCCAGCGGACCGGCTTCACGAGCGCGTCCGCCAGCTCGGCGCGAACGTCCACGAACGGTCTAGCGCTCGCGCCCGAGAAGACTGTGAATGAAGGGTCACCGAGCTCGACCTCGTCGAGGGCCGCGCGGAACGGCGCGACGCTCGGCTCCATCGCAGGCGAGTGGAACGCGCCGGCGACGTCGAGCCGGATCACGCGCGTGTTGCGCGCGTTGGCTTCGGCCTCGGTCTTGTCGAGCGCCTCGACGCTGCCCGACAGCACGACCTGTCCGGGCGCGTTGTCGTTGGCGACTATGACGCCGCCGGCCTCGGCGATCTCGCGCGCGTCCTCGAGCGATGCGCCCACGAGCGCGAGCATGCTGCCGTTGCGGGCCTCGCCCATGAGGCGGCCGCGCAGCACGACGAGCCCGAGCGCGTCCTCGCGGCTCAGCACGCCGGCGGCGGCGAGCGCGGCGAGCTCGCCGAGCGAGTGGCCGGCGGCGGCCGACGGGCGCAGGTTCAGGGCGTCCCAGCCGGCGATCGACGCGCAGAAGATCGCGGGCTGGGCGTAGCGGGTGTTCTCACCGGCGCGCGGGAAGGGATCCTCGCCGACGAGCTCGGTCACGCGCTCGAGCAGCTCGGGCGCGCGCTGAGCGACGAGGTCGCGCATCTCGGGCGTATGGCTCCCCTGTCCGGGAAAGAGCGCAGCGGGTTCTGTGGCGTGGCTCACACCTGCACCATCACCGACGTCGGCGTCGGGTCACACCTTCTGACCGGGGCTACCCGACGGTCGGGGGGGCTACGAAATAAGTCCTAACCTCTGGGCCTTCTGGACGGCCTCCGCGCGGTTGCGGACGCCGAGCTTGCGATACAGGCTCGACGTGTGCTCCTTGACGGTGTGGGGTGAGAGGAAGAGCGTGCCGGCGATCTCGCGGTTGGTGGCGCCGCTCGCGATCGCCTCGAGCACCTCCCGCTCGCGCTCCGACAGCGGCGGCCCGGCGGGCGCCTCGTGCGGCTTGAAGACGGTCATGCCGAGCCCGACCATGCGGACCGCCTTGGCGATGTCGGCGGCCGGCCAGTCCTTGGAGATGAAGCCGGCGGCGCCGGCGGCGCGAGCGGCGTTCGGGCTGATGCGGCCGGCGCCGGAGATCAGCAGCACGTTGCAGCGCGGGAACTGCGCGCGCAGCCGCTCGCAGATCTCGGCGCCCGACTCCTGCCCCACGAACAGGTCGACGAGCGCGACGTGCGGGTCGTAGCGCGTCGCGAGCTGGAACGCCTCGCCGGCGTTGCGGGCCGACAGGCAGCGCTCCACCCACGGCTGCTCGCCGAGCATCAGCCGGAAACCCCAGTGGACGACCTCGTGGTCGTCGACCACGAGCACGCGCAGGCGGCGCTCGCCCGAGCCGCTCGCGATCCGCGACGGGTTCATGTCAACGGTCAACCGGCACCGCCAGCCTCACGCGCCAGGTGCCAGGCTCGCGCTCGCCGAACTCGACGATGCCGCCGACCTGCAGCGCCTCGAGCGCCGCCAGCTTGAGGCCCATCCCGGTCTGCTTCGGGCGCCCGCGGACGCCGTCGTTGCAGATGTCGATCACGAGCGCGCCGTCCTTTCTCTCCAGCCCGACCTCGACCTTGGTCGGGTGCGCGTGCTTGTGCGCGTTGCGGACCGCCTCGGCGAGCACGGACTGAGCGAGCGGCTCGAGCTCCTTCGGGACCTGGACGCGCTCGGAGCCGGGCCGCAGCGCGAGCCCGAGGTCGCGGTGCTCGCGGCGCAGGCGCTCGACCTCCTCCAGCAGCGTCGTGTTCGTCTCGGGCGCGCTGCGGCCGAGCGGGCGCTGGAGCGCGCGCCTGAGGTCGAACAGCGCGGCCTGCAGCTCCGCGCCGATGCGCTCGCGCGCCTCGGCGGTCAGCTCGGCCTGGCTTGAGAACACGAGCTGGATCCCGAACAGCCGCTGGATCACCGACTCGTGCACCTCGCGCGCGAGGTCCATGCGCTCCTGCAGCTGGCGGGCCTGGGCCTGCTTGTTGGTGGCCAGGCGGGCGAAGGCGGCGAGCGCGGCGGTCTTGCCGAGCGTGTAGAGCAGCGCGCGCTCGGCGTCGCTCAGCGGCGGGCGGCCCGGGCCGCGGTCGGACAGGATCACGCCGAGCCAGCGCCCCGCGGCGGCCATCGGGGTGACCACGAGCGTGGAGCCGGCGATCAGCCCGCGGTACTCCTCCGGGACGATCTTGGTGACGTCGTCGGAGACCTCGATCACGTGGTCCTGCTCGAGTGACTGGCGCGCGGCGGGCACGGTCTCGACGGTCACCTGGGCATCGGCGAACACCTTCAGCGGGATGCCGTAGGCGCCGGCCGCGCCGACGCGCCGGCGCGCGCTGTCGTAGCGGAAGATCACGGCGCGGTCCATGCCGGCGAGCTGGCAGGTCGCCTCGCACAGGCGCGAGTAGAACGCGTTGCTCGACGGATCCGCCTCGACGCGCGACAGCAGCTCGACGAACGTCTCCAGCGCTTCGACGCCGACGCTCGCGTCTGAGGGCACGGTATGGCTCTCCATCCGCCTGCAACTCTACGCGAGCATCTGCTCGATGCCCGCAAGCGCCACCACGCGGCGCACCGCGGGGGATGCGGCGCGGACCGAGAACGCCCAGCCGTTGCGCTCGGACTCAAGCCACGCGTCGATCAGCGTGGTCAGTCCCGTGGAGTCCATGAACGTCACGCCCTCGAGGTCGAGCACGACGGGATGGCGATGGGTGCGCAGGCGCTCGAGCATCGCGGCGAGCTCGGGCGCGGTGGCGATGTCCAGCTCGCCCTGGATCACCAGAAGCCGATCGCCGTCGAGGTGGGCGACCTCGGTGAGACTCCACTCCGACCGGGACGACATCCGCGGTCGCGAGGGTACCGGACGCTCACGTACCGTTGAGCTCGAACCAGACCGTCGTGCAGTCGTTGGTCTCCACTCCCCACCGATCGGCGAGCGAGCCGACAAGGAAGAGGCCGTACCCGCCGGGCTCCTCCGGCGGTCTTGAGCGGGGCACGGGCGTGAAGCCGTCGCCGCGGTCGACGACCTCCACGCGCACGACATCGTTCCAGCTCGCGTGGAGCTCCACCGGCTCCTCGCAATCGCCGTGGCGCAGCGCGTTGGTGACCAGCTCGGAGACGAGCAGCCGCAACGTGGCGGTGCGATCGGCGCCGAGCTCGGGGAGCGCGTCCATGACGACCGTGCGCGCATGGGCCACCGAGGTGAGGTCCGGCGCGAGCATGATCTCGAGGTGGCCGACGGCTGCCATCACTCCGGGCGTGCCCTGCCTACCCTGATCGGAAACCGGCGCCGTACCCAAAGAGGTCAGATACCTTTACATAGAGGTATCTGACCGGTTTATGAGCGCTACGGGAGCGGCCACGTGTGGACCGGGTCGTTGGAGTGCATGAGCTCGCGATAGCGGACGGTCATCTCGCGTAGCGCGTCCGGCCGGTCAAGCCGCTCGTAGAGCCGGTGGAACGCCGCCGCCTGCCAGGAGGCGCCGTTGATCCCGAGCACGCAGCGACGCTCGACGATCTCGAGCAGCCGATCGGCGTCGACCGCGTCCACGCCCCAGCGGGTAAGGCCCTCGCGCGCCATGGGCAGCAGCTTGCGCAGCACCAGCTCGCCGGCCGGCGCCTCGCCCACGCCCGGCCAGTACAGGCGCGCATCGATCCCGTACCGGGCGCCGGCGTGGAAGTTGTCCTCCGCGGCCGCGAACGACATGCGCGACCAGATCGGCCGCTCGTCGTCGACGAGCACGCGCACGAGCCCGTAGTAGAACGCCGCGTTGGCCAGCGTGTCGACGACCGTCGGGCCGGCCGGCAGGACGCGGTTCTCGACGCGCAGGTGCGGCCGGCCGCGGACGACGTCGTAGACCGGGCGGTTCCAGCGGTAGATCGTCCCGTTGTGCAGCCGCAGCTCCTGCAGCGACGGCGAGCCGCCCTGCTCGAGCACGGCGACCGGGTCTTCGTCCTCGCACACCGGCAGCAGCGCCGGGAAGTAGCGGA
This sequence comes from uncultured Solirubrobacteraceae bacterium, assembly GCA_963837485.1. Lineage (GTDB taxonomy): Bacteria > Actinomycetota > Thermoleophilia > Solirubrobacterales > Solirubrobacteraceae > Solirubrobacter. The sequence continues at coordinate 24,660 of CAWINP010000011.1, forward strand.
CGTTCTCCTCGAACAGGTCGAAGATCGACGTGATCCAGCGCTCGCCGAACCACACGCGCGGGCGTACGCCCTGCGCCTTGAGCTCCTCCGGGCGCGTGTCGGTCGCCTGCTCGAAGAGCGCGATCCGCGTCTCGCGCCACAGCTCGCGCCCGAAGAAGAAGGGAGAGTTGCCGCCGATCGCGAGCTGGACCCCGGCGATCGCCTGCGCCGCGTTCCAGTGCGGCCCGAACGCCCCCGGGTCGACGAGCTGGTGCAGCTGGACGCTCGTGCACGCGGCCTCCGGCGCGATCGAGTCGGCGTACATCGACAGCCGCTCGACGCCCTCGATCGCGATCGAGAGATCCTCGCCGCGCGCCGCGAAGATCTGCTCGTTGAGCAGCGCGTAACGCGGGTTGGCCGACAGCGCGTCGCGGTTGAGCAGCTCCGGCGTCAGCGTCGGCAGGATGCCGATCATCAGCAGGTTCACGTGCGCGCCCAGCGCCGCTCGCTCGGCGGCGTTGAGATCGGCGCGCACGCAGTCCTCGAGATCGGCGAACACGCCCCCGGCCAGCGAGCGCGGCGGGATGTTGATCTCGACGTTGAACTGCGCCAGCTCGGTCTGGAAGTCCTCGTCGGCGATCAGCTCGAGCACGTGCTGGTTGGCCAGCGCCGGGTCGCCCGTCGCCTCGGTCAGGTTGAGCTCGATCTCCAGCCCGATCGAGCGCTTGTCGGCGTCGAAGCGCGCCTCGCGGAGCATGCGCGCGAACACGTCGAGGTTGCGCTTGACCTTCTCGCGGTAACGCTGCCGGTCCTCGCGCGTGAATACGGTCGCTACGACCTCGTCGCCCATCTACGGCTCCCCAGGGTTGGAGAGCCGTAGTGTGCCATCCGGCTACTTGATGCGGAAGGTGCCGATCCGGCCCTCGACGTTGCAGTCGTCGGTGCCCTCGCTGCAGTCGATCACGTACGCCTGCCAGTAGTACCGGCCCTTGCGGTTGAGGAAGTGGGTCGTCAACGCCGGGTACTTCTCGACCTTCTTGCTCCACTTGCCGTTGGAGCCCTGCTTCATCGAGCGGAAGTAGATGTCGTTGGCCAGCGTCCCGTCATCGCCGACCTTCTTGGACTTCGAGACCTTGATGAAGACGCCCGTGCCGGACGAGTTGGGATCGAGGTGGACCTTGAACGTGAACGGCACGCCGCGGGAGATCGACTTGCCGTTGGTCGGGGCGACGTTGGTCGGCGCGAACACGTCCTGGGCGAACGCGAGCGAGGACACGCCCAGCAGGCCGGCGACGGCGACGGCGGCCACGGGCGTCAGAAAGCGCAGAGTCATATCCGGGCAACGCTCTTGGCTGCGCGCGCTCGCGACAATCGGGGAGCGACCCCGAAGTTATCCTCGGCGACCCTTAAGCCGGGTCCTAGTCCAGCACCTGCCCGACGAACACGCTGACGACCTTCCCGCCCGAGATCCGGAAGTCGGTCACCTTGCGGCCGCTCACCAGCCGGCCGGTGTGGCACGAGCGCGAGGAGCCGATGTTCTCGCAGTGGATGCCCGAGATGTTCTTGACGGCGTCCTCCGGCGAGCCGACGCCGATCCCGCTCGACGTGCGGTCGCCGAGCCCGGCGGTGACGATCGAGCTGACCCGGTCCTCGCCCTGGAACGTGACGGTGATCGCGCCCGCGTAGCTGTACTGGACGAAGCGCCCGAACTCGTTCTGCCCGGCGCGCGACTTCTGCGGGTTGCCCAGCGCGGCCTTCACCTGCGCCTTGGTGTTGCCGATCCGCGCGCCCGCGATCCCCTTGTCGAGCTGGATCAGCGCGAGCGCCCCCGGGGCCTGGGTCAACGCCAGCGCACACGCGCCGAGAAAAGCGATCGCGAAACGAGTCATCCGTCCTGCCTCCTGGCGCGCATAGGGGCTCAGCCGCGTGAGCGTACAGAGGAGCGAGGCCGTGCCCAAGACGATCGACGTGCCCGAGCTGGGCCTGAGGTTCGAGCTGGAGAAGACCGCCGAGGAGACCGGCGGCGCCTACACGCAGGCGCGGGTGGTCGGACGCCCGCGCGGCTTCATCCGCCAGATGCACGTGCACGTCGGCCAGACCGAGCGCCATGAGGTGCTCGAGGGCTCGCTGGTCGTGAAGCTGCATGGCACCCGGCACGTCCTCGGCCCCGGCGACGCGATCGAGATCCCGCCCGACACGCCGCACAGCCAGACCCCGGGCGGCGCGGGCATCGGCGTCGTGCGCGTGACCTTCACGCCATCCGGGCGCGTGGACGAGCTGCTGGAGCGCTTCGGCGAGCTGTCGCGCGCCAAGCAGTACAACCGCTTCGGCTTCCCGCGCCCGCTGGCCGGCGCGAAGCTGGTGCGCGACCTCGGCGAGGCCGGCCACGCCGCGCGGCCGTCGCTGCGGGTGCAGCAGCGGCTCGCCGGCGCGCTGCTGCGCACCCAGCGCCCGTACGAGTTCGTCGACGAGTGGGACGTCGACGCCGCCCCGGAGGCCGTCTTCGACGTGCTCTCCGACGCGCGCACGTACCCGCAGTGGTGGCGCCCGGTCTACATCGGCGTCGAGGCCGACGGCGAGCCGGCGGTCGGCAACGTCACCCGCCAGCACTTCAAGGGCCGGCTCCCCTACCACCTGCACACGCACACCCGGACCGTGCGCCTGGAGCGCCCGCGGCTGATCGAGGGCGAGACCGGCGGCGACCTGCGCGGGCACGGTGTCTGGACGCTCGAGCCGCTCGCCAACGGCGGCACCCGCGTGCGCTTCGACTGGCGCGTGCACGCCGACCGCAAGCTCCTGCGCGCGCTCACGCCGGTCCTGCGCCCCGCGCTGCGCTGGAACCACAACTGGGCGATCGCCCGTGCGATCGAGGGCCTGGAGCCGTACGCTCGCAGCCGCCAGTGAGCGCGCCTAACGCACGCCCTCGCGACTGAGCCGGATCGCGTCGCTGACGTTGTCGGGCGTGACGAAGCGCGGGCCGGTGGGGATCAGCCCGCCGGCCGCCGGGAACAGCCCGTGGCGCGCGCGCTCGGCCAGCAGCACGATCGGCAGGTAGCCCTCGAGATAGGGCTGCTGGTCGACCGCGAACAGGATCCGCCCGTCCTGCACGCCGCTGAGCACATCGGGCGAGAGGTCGAAGGTGGCGAGCTTGATGCGGCTCTCGAACCCGCTGGCGCTGAGCGCGGCGAGCGCCGGATCGGCCCCGTTGGGGCCGAGCGTGACGATGCCGTCGATGCTCCCGTCGGCGATCGCCTGAGCGATCGCGCGCTGCGCCTGCGTGCGGTCCTGGAGATCGACGACCAGCACCTGCGAGCTGCCGCCGGCCATGCGCAGCGCCTGCTCGACGCCGTCGCAGCGCTCGGTCAGCCCGTCGTTGCCGGCCTCGTGGTCCACGCACAGCACGTGCTTGACGCCCGCCCCTACCATCCGCTCGCCGACCTTCACGCCCGCCTCGAGCTCCGGCTGGCCGACGTGCGCATCGACGCCGAGGCCGAGGAACTTGTCGCTGCCCGAGTTGATCGTCACGACCGGGATCCCGGCGCGCTCGGCGGAGCGGATCGCCGGGCCCAGCGCGGTCGCGTCGGGCAGCGAGACGACCAGCCCGTCCGGGTGGAGGCTGACCGCCTCCTCGACCATCTGGCGCATCCGCTTGATGTCGAACGTGTCGGGCGCCTGATAGGAGACGGCGACGTTCTCGCGGCGGCGGGCGTCCTCGACGCCGCGCTTGACGACCGCCCAGATCGGGTCTGAGGCCTGGCCGTGGGTGACGACGGCGATCCGCGTCGCGGTGATGCGCAGGCCGCGCGAGAGCTGGTCGGGCGACGGGCGCGCCTGCACGGCCTGATCGCCGCGCACGACGAGGTCGCTCTCGCGCACGTTGACCGCCTTGCCGCAGCCGGCCAGCAGCAGCAGGAGCGCGAGCGCGAGCGCGCGTCTCACGAGGGCTCCCGCAGCGACGCTTCGGCGACGAGCGAGCCCGGGTCGATCGGGATCCGCGCCTGCAGGACCGTGCCGCCGCCCTCGGGGCTGGTGAGCACGAGCGAGCCGTCGAGCACCGCGAGCCGGTCGTTGAGCCCGCGCAGGCCGGTGCCGCCCTCGAGCGTCGCACCGCCGACGCCGTCGTCGGAGACGACCACCTCGACCTCGCCGCCGACGCGCCGCACCCGCACCCGGGCGCGCGTCGTGTGGGCATAGCGGACGACGTTGGTCAGGCCCTCGGCGATCACGAAGTAGGTCGCCGCCTCGACCGGGGCCGGCGGGCGCTCGGCCAGGTCGACCTCGTAGTCGACCTCGAGCGGCGCGCGGTCGACGAGCGCCTCCACGGCCGGCCCGAGGCCGCGCTCGGAGAGGATCGCCGGGTGGATCCCGCGCGCGAACTCGCGCAGCTCGGCGAGCGCCTCGGCGAGCTTGGCGCCGAGCTGGTCGACCGTCGACGCGAGCCCGCTGTCGCCCAGCCGCGCCTTCAGCATCCGCAGGTCGAGCGCGAGGCTCACGAGCTGCTGCTGGGCGCCATCGTGCAGGTCGCGCTCGATCCGCCGGCGGGCGTCGTCGGCGGCCTCGACGATCCGCACGCGCGAGACGCGCAGCTCCTCCACGCGGGCGCGCAGCTCCGCCTTCAGACGCTCGTTGTCGATCGCCAGCGCGGCCGCCGACGCGGCGGCGGTGACCAGCTCCGGCGAGGCGTCGAGCTCGGCGTCGTGGACGATCGCGGCGACGCGCGTGCCCTCGTGCTCGACCGCCGTCCACGTACGGCCGGACCCCGGGTCGGGAAGCTTCACCTGGCGCCCGCGGTCGTCGACGAAGATCTCGCGCTGCGGCAGCCAGTAGGCGATCGTCAGCGACGTGTCGCCGAGCCGCTCGGCGAGCAGCTCGCGCACCGGCCCGCCCTCGGGCATGCGCGTGCGCAGCAGGCGCGAGGCGAGCGCCCGGGCGGCGGCGCCGTCGCCCTCCAGCGCGGCCACCGCGAGCAGCGCGGCGGGCAGCGCGAGCACGCACAGGACGATCCCGCTCGCCGGGTTCAGCGCCCACGGCCCCACGATGCGGTCGTCGCCGCCGGCGAGCCCGGTCACGCCGAGCACGAGCAAGGAGGCGGCCAGCAGGGCCGGAAGCGCGGCGACGGCGAGCCCGGCGAGCGCGACCGGGAGCTTGAGCAGCAGCATCGCGGTCATGCGCGACCGCTCGCGCCCGCCGGAGTCGGCTTGCAGCGGCGGCAGGTGCGTGTCGAGCAGGCGGTTGGCCTGGCGGCGCTCGCTCTCGGCGAAGCGCCACGCCAGGCGCGCGGTGGCCTCGAGCGGCGCGCGCCAGAGCGGGGAGAGGATCAGCCCGGCCGAGGAGCCCGGCGCCGATCAGCAGCAGGTACATCAGCCCCTGGCCGAGCCCGACTACCAGATACAGCAGCGCGCGCCCGGCGGCGCGCAGGTGGCCGCGCGCGTCGAGCCCGCCCGCAGCGCGCTCGCCATGCGTCCCGATCGGCACCGCCACCTCACCCACGGACCCACCTCGCCCGGGAGAATCGCCCCTTGGGCGATTGCTCCCAGCGACGCGAGCGCGCAGCGCGAGTCGTCGCCATCATGCGCCGACCACGCTCACGTTGCCGGTCGTGCTCAATGCCTGGACGGCGTAGGGCGCGTCGTCGTCGGGCGTGACGCCGCGGACGAGCTGGCGCCCGGTGTCGGTCTCGGCGTCGATGCGGTAGCGGCCGGCCGGAACCACGGCGCGCACGTCGCCGCTGCGCGAGCGCAGCTCCAGGCGCTCGGTCGAGCAGTCGGCCGCCGCGTTGACGTCGCCGGCCTCGGAGATCGCCCGCAGGGAGAACCCGCAGAAGCCGCTCGCGGCGACGCCGCCCGAGCCGGTCTGGATCGAGACCGAGGCGCGCACGCCGGTCAGCCGGACGGTGCCGCTGGACGTCGTGACCTCGACGGCGACGTTGTCGGGCACGGTCACCCGGTAGGCCGGGCGGCAGCCGCCCAGCACCTGGCGCGGGCAGCGCGAGGTGACCTCGAGCCGGCCGGCCTGGACCCGGTGTCGCTCGATCGCGGGGCGGCCGAACGCGAACCTCTCGACGCGCCGCACCTCGACGGCGCTGCCGCCGCCGTCGATCTCCACATCGGCGGCGCCGAGATTCATGCGCACGCCCGCGAGGTCGCCGAGCACGCGGTAGCTGGTGGTGCGCGTCTCACGCGTCCGCGCCCACCAGATGGCCAGCACGATCGCCGCGAGCACCAGCGCCAGGCCGCAGCCGGCGACCAGCCACCACCAGGGGGAAACCCGCCGCGCTCGACCTGTCGTCACTCCGCGCAGCGTAATTGGGAGGAGGGTGCGGTTGACCACACCGTCGTTCACGTGGTCGCCGTAGTCCCGCAGTTGTGGCGCGGTGGGAGTATTCCCCTCGTTCCCCAACACACGGATCTGACGGGGCCCACGGACGGGCCACTTCTCTCCTCGCTCAGACCCCAGGGTGCTCCCTTCTCCTCCCCGACGCCCGCCGGTCTGAAGCCTTAGAGCCGCCGCGTCTGACCAACGCGGCGGCTCATTTCGTTTAAGGGACCTACGCTCGGCCCGCGGACCTGCGGCGCGACCGGGTCACGGCATCCGACGCCACCGCCGCGAGCAGCACGCCGCCGGTGACCATGTACTTCACGGACGTCTCCAGCGAGAGCAGATCCATCCCGTTGGAGATCGAGACGATCACCAGCCCGCCGAGCAGCGCGCCCCAGACCGAGCCGCGCCCGCCGAACAGGCTCACGCCGGCCACCACCGGGCCGGCGATCGACATCAACAGCAGGTCGCCGCCGCCGGAGGACTGGTTGACGGCCAGCAGCCGCGAGGCCGCCATCACGCCGCCGAACGCCGCCATCAGCGACGCCAGCATGAACACGATCGTGCGTATGCGCGTGACCCGGATGCCGGCGCGCCGCGCCGCTTCGGCGTTGCCGCCGATCGCGTAGATGTGCCGCCCGAACGGCGTCCGCAGCAGCACGGTGTTCACGACCAGCACGAGCCCGACGAGGATCAGCAGCGCCAGCGGGACCCCGCGGTCGGCGTTCAGCACCGCGACCGTGGCGACGATCGCCGCCGATGCCGCGCCGACGCGCAGGACCAGTGCGACGACCGGCTCGACCGCCAGCCCGGCCCGCTCCCGCCGCCGGCGCCGGCGGAGCGCCGAGGCGACGAGAGCGGCGACCCCCACAAGCGCCAGGATCCAGCCCACCACGTCGGAGTAGAACGTCGACGTCAGGCCGGTGATCGTCGAGTCGGTCACGTTCAGCGTCCCTGTCGAGCCGAGCACCTTCAGCTGCGCGCCCTGCCAGGTCAACAGGCCGGCCAGGGTCACGACGAACGTCGGGATCGCCAGCCGCGTGGCGACGAAGCCCTGGAACGCCCCGATCACCATCGCCACCAGCAGGGCCGCGCCGATCGCCGGCACCGCGCCCCAGCCGGACTTCACCGACAGGCTCGCCATCACGGCGGCGGCCAGGCCGGAGACCGCGCCCACCGAGAGGTCGATCTCCCCGAGCAGCAGCACGAGCACGACGCCCACCGACACGATCCCCACCGCCACGGTCTGCAGCGCGAGGTTCGTCAGGTTGACGGGCGTGAGGAAGCGATCGTGGGCGATCGCGAAGATCACCCAGATGATCGCCAGCGTGATCAGCACGCGCAGCGAACCTGCCTCGCCCTGCGAGAGCCGCCGCAGCACCGCGCGCGGCGAGAACTCCACGCCGGTCGCGTGCTCGGTCGTGGCGGGAGCGCTCATAGCGCGACCACCGCCCCCGTGATCGCGCCGACGATGTCGGAGTGGCGCGAGGCGTCGGCCGGGAACTCGCCCGCGTTGCGCCCGAGCCGCAGCACCACGATCCGGTCGGCCACCGCGAACACGTCGGCGAGGTTGTGGGAGATGATCAGCACGCCGAGGCCGCGCTCGCGCAGGCGCTTGACCAGCTCCAGCACCTGCGCGGTCTGGGTGACGCCGAGCGCCGCCGTCGGCTCGTCGAGGATGACCAGCTTCGGCTCGCCGAGCAGTGCGCGCGTGATCGCGACCGATTGACGCTGTCCGCCCGACAGCGTCCCGACCTCGGCACGCACGCTCGGCAACGAGACCGAGAGCGACCGCAGCAGCTCGGTCGCGCTTCCCTCCATGGCGATCTCGTCCATGAACCGCACGCCGCGTTCGCGAGCCTCGGCGCCGAGGTACATGTTCGCCACGACGTCGAGGTTGTCGCACAGCGCGAGGTCCTGGTAGACGACCGCGATCCCCATCGCCGCCGCGTCGTGCGGCGAGCGGATGTCGACCTCGCGCCCCTCGAACTCGATCGTCGCCTCGTCCGGCGGCGCGACCCCCGAGATCGCCTTCACCAGCGTCGACTTGCCCGCGCCGTTGTCGCCCGCGAGCGCGACCACCTCCCCCGCCTCGACCTCGAGCGAGACGTCGCGCAGCGCCTCGACCGCGCCGAAGCGCTTCGAGGCGCCGCTGACTGACAGCAGTGGCGTCACTGGATCCCCGCGTCGGCACAGGCGCTCGCGAAGTCGCCCGTGCAGATGTCGGCCGCGGAGTGGAAGTTGTCCGCGATGATCGTGTCCTTGATGTTGTCCTTCGTCACCGGCGTCGGATCCAGCATCACCGACGGGATGTCGGCGGCGCCGTTGTTGACCTTCGCGTTGACCAGGCTCGTGTCGGGCTGCTTGCCCTGGATCGAGTCGACGGCGAGCTGCGCCGCGGACTCGGCCTGCTTCTTGATCGCCAGGTAGATCGTCATGTACTGCTCGTCGACGAGGATCCGCTGGATCGCCGCGATCTCCGAGTCCTGGCCGGTGGTCGCGATCGTCTTCGGGTCCATGCCGGCCGACTTCATCGCGGCGATCGCGCCGCCGATCATGCCGTCGTTGGCGGAGTAGACGCCGGCGATCTTGTCCTTGCCGATCGCGGTGATCGCCTGCTCGGTCTCCTGCTGGGCCTTGTCCGGGCTCCAGTCGGGCGTGTCGTACTCCTTGGCGATCTTGACGCCCGACGAATCGAGAACCTCGTGCGCGCCTTTCTTGTAATCCCCGGAGCTCGGGTCGGTCGGCGAGCCGTTGAGCATCACGATCTGCTTGCCGTCGGCGCCGCCGAGCTTGTCGAGCAGGGCCTGCGCCTGGATCTTGCCGACCTTGACGTTGTCGAACGAGACGTAGTAGGAGATCGGCGCGTTGGAGATCAGGCGGTCGTACGCGATCACCGGGATGTTCGACTGCTTGGCCCGGTTGACCGTCGCCTGCGCCGCGTCGGCGTCGACCGCATCGAGCACGATCACCTTGGCGCCGTTGGTGATCGCCGCCTCGGCCTGCTGCTGCTGACGCGAGGCGTCCTGGTTGGCGTTCGAATAGAGGATCTTGCAGTCCGGACAGAGCTCCTTGACCTTGGCCTCGAAGCGCGGACGATCCTGCTCCTCGTAGCGCGTGGTCTTGGTCTCGGGAAGCAGCAGCGCGATCGTCCCGCTCTTCTCCCCGCCTCCGGTCGCGGTCGCCTTCGCGCCGCCGCCGGTGTCCGTGTTGTCGTCGCCGCCGCACGCCATCACAGCGGTCCCCAATGCGAGCGCGGCGAGCGCCGCGAGCGCCTTTCTCATCCCAGCTCCCTTCCCCCGAGTGTTTCCGGCGCATGCCGGTGATTTGACGGGCGCGCGACCAGGCTCGAGGCGAGCCCCGTCGCGGCCGCCAAGGCGTCGTCCCAGTCGCGGCCCGACGCGAGCGCGGCCACCAGGCCGGCGTTGAACGCGTCGCCCGCGCCGGTGGTGTCCATCGGATCGACCCTGGGCGCCGGACTCGTCAGGCGCCCGCCGTTGGGCCCGAACGCGACGCAGCCGTCCGGGCCGAGCTTGATCACCACCCAGCCGCCCGACCGGCGCTGCAGCGCCCTGCCGGCGCTCGAGACGGAGTCCGCGCCCGCGAGCGCGCACGCCTCCGCCTCGTTGGGCAGGAAGACGTCGACGAGCGGCAGCATGGCGTGCAGCTCGTCGCGTGTCGAGGCCTGGAAGCCCTCCGGATCCCAGGCGGTGTCGAAGTACGTGCGCGCGCCGTGCGCCCGTGCGGTCGCCAGCAGGCGCCGGGTCGGCTCGCCGCGCAGCGCCGGCGCGCAGAAGTAGTCGCACAGCAGCACGTGGTCCGCGGCCAGGGCGGTGGGCGGGACGATCGCCTCGCTGGCCGTCCCGGTGACGCCGAGATAGGTGAGGAAGGAGCGCTCGCGCTGAGGCGCCTCGACCGCGACGGTGAGGCCGGTCGCCTGCTCGGAGTCGACCGCGATGTCGTCGGCGAGCCCGAACTCCGACAGCGTCTCCAGGATCCAGCGGCCGAAGTGATCGTCCCCGACGGCGCCGACCAGGCGCGGCGCGACGCCGGCCTCGACCAGCGCCAGCGCGGCGTTGGCGCCGGCCCCGCCGACGCGCAGGCTCATGCCGTCGACGAAGTCGCTCGCGCCTGCGGCCGGGAGCGCGACCACGGGTGACAGCAGGAGGTCCACCTGGACGCACCCGATCACGGTCACCGCGCTCATCCCACGGGCACCCTCGTGTCGCGCTCGGGCCCGAGCGGCAGCCAGGTCGTCGCGGCAACGGCGCGCCTCATCCGTCGTTCCCCATCTCCGCCTTCATTCGTAGCCTTTCCTAACAAAAGCGACGGTATAGCCTCCTGGGGCGGCGGTCAAGGGCCTGGCAATAGCGTAACCTTGTTGACCTTGACCGCCCGGGGTCGCAGATCCGCCGAGCGACCGCGCGAGAGCCCGCGGCCGAACCTGCTGCGAGAGCTCAGCGAGCAGGCGATCCTCGAGACGATCTTCCGCGACGGACCGATCACCCGGCCCGAGATCGCCGAGCGGACGAACATCTCCAAGCCAACCGTGTCCGCGGTCGTCGAGCGGCTCGTCCAGGCGCAGCTCGTGCACTCCGCGGGCGAGCGCCCCGGCCGGCGCGGACGCACGCCGCTGGCCTTCACGGTCAACTCGGCGGCCGGCTTCGTCGTCGGCGTCGACATCGGCTCCACGCGGCTGCGGGTGTCGGCGGTCGACATCTACGGCGGCGCGCTGCGCGACGTCGAGCTCTCCACCTCGCACGGCGGCCCGCGCGAGGTGGAGGAGCAGATCACCGGCACCGTGCGCTCGATCGACCGCGAGCTCGGCGGCCGCCACGGCGAGCTGCTGGCGATGGGCGTGTCGACGCCGGGCGTCGTCGACCCGGAGACGAGCCGCGTCACGTCGCTCGCGTGGCACGTGAGCGCGACCGGCGAGTTCGACGCGCCGGCCACGCTGCAGAAGCGCTTCGGCGTGCCGGTCCTCGTCGACAACGACGTCAACATGGCCGCCGTCGGCGAGAAGTGGCGCGGGCTCGCGGGCGGGAGCTCGACGTTCGTGGTGATCTCGATCGGCGCCGGCGTCGGCATGGGGATCGTGATCGAGGACGAGCTGTTCCGCGGCTTCCACGGGGCCGCCGGCGAGATCGGCTACCTGCCGCTCGCGCGCGACCCGTTCGACGCCCACCACCGGCGGCTCGGCGGCCTGGAGGACGAGATCGGCGCCGAGGGCATCCTCGCCGCCTACCGCGAGGCCGGCGGGAGCGCGGAGTCGGCGCGCGAGGTGTTCGAGCGCTCGCGCGCCGGCGACGCCGCGGCGCGCGAGGTGATCGAGGGCGCCGCGCAGCGGATCGGCCTCGCGATCGCGACCGTGTGCGCGGTGATCGACCCGGAGCTCGTCGTGCTCGGCGGGCGCATCGGCGGTGCGGCGGACCTCCTCCCCGCCGTCCGCGCGACGACGGCGCGGCTGATGCCGTTGCCGACGCGCATCGAGACGAGCGTGCTCGCCGAGCGCGCCGCACTCGAGGGCGCGCTGGCGATGGGGCTGCGCGAGGCGCGGGATCGCCTGTTCTCGCGCGAACGGCGCGCTGCGGTGAACTAGCACCGCAGCGCGCCGCCGTCGCTACGGCGTCGTGGTCGACAGCGTGAACGTGAGCGTCCTGCTGTAGCTGCCCGTGCGCAGCGCGTCGTTGGCCCCGATGTGCTGCTTGAACGTGATCGCGACGGCATCGTTGGACACCGGCCCGGTCCACGCCGCCTTCGACAGCTCCACCCGCAGCGGCTCCGGCAGGGTGAACGCGCCGTTGACGAGATGGCCGGGATCCGAGTAGGTCAGCGCCGCGTCGCCGGCCGTCGAGATCACGTTGGCCGTGGTCTGCGCCGTGTACTCCTTCGCGAGCCCTGGCACAAACCCGCCGAAGCTCGCGGCAGCGCCGAGGCTGAGCGAGAGCGTCGCCGGGACGGTGCCGCCCACGGACCCGTCGACCGCCGTCAGGCGCCCGACCTGCACCTGCGCCTTGGCCGCCGCCATCGCCTCCGGCGTGTTGTCCTGGCCCGGTGTGGCGCCGCCGAGCGGGACCTCGCCGTTGGCCGTGCCGAACGCCTCGACGCCGGCCTGCGGCGTGCAGCCCCCGTTGGAGGCGATCGTGGCGGCGTTGACGTTGAAGCCGCCCACGCTCACGACCGTGCCGCCGACGCCCTTGTAGGCCTCCGTGATCGTCTGCGACTGACCGGGCCACAGGGTCACGAAGTTGTCGCTGTACTTCGCCGGGCGGACCTGGTTGTCGCCGCTCGCCGGCGTCGTGCCGGCGCCCTTGCGCACGTCCACGCGGATGAGGAAGGCCAGCGTCGACGACTTGTTGGTGAGCGTCACGTCGGTCGCCGTGTCCTGTCCGTCGGGCCCGCTGACCGGGCGCGTGGTCGCGCACGCGTCGACGGTCGTCATTCCCAGCAGGCCGTTGACCGGGTCCTGGGCCGGCGTCTGCAGGTTGCGCAGGTCTCCGTACTGCGACAGGTTCGGGTAGGCGCTGCCCGTGTAGGTGGGCCGATCGTCGACCGTCGAGAGCCAGTACACGTTGCGGTCGATCACCTGCGTCCCCCGCTTGAGCTGCAGCTCGAGGAAGTACGTCCGCTGCGGCACATTGCCGACGTTGGGCAGCGTCGGGTTGGGGATGCTGAACAGCTGGTTCATCACGCCCTGGCTGGGCAGGTTGATGTTCCACGCGTCCTTGCGGTCGATCACGTTGCCCTGCATGTCATACGTGCGCGCGCTCACCGTGATGCCGTTCTGCGCCCGGCCGGTCAGGTTGGCAACGTTGACCATGCGGTTGCCCGGGTCGCTCTCCGGCGCCGCGTATGAGTAGTACACGTGCAGCGGTGAGTTGGCCTTCCTCGCGCCGAAGTACGTGCCCGACTGGTCGTAGTCGTAGTTGTACAGGTTCCACAGCAGGCTCGGCATCGGCTTGTTCATCATCCAGTACACGAGGCCCGTCGACGGCGAGTCGATCCGTGTCGAGTGGTCGATGTAGGACTCGAACTGCGCACGCACGGACTCGTAGTTGAGCGCCTGGCCCTTGCGCACGAAGTCACTGATGCTCGGGTTGTTGCTGTACAGGTTGGTCGCGCCCGGTGGGTTGGTCGGGCAGGTCACCGGCGCCGCCGTCCAGGTGCCGTAGCGGCGGCAGACCGCCGTGCCCAGCACGCCGATGTGCTGGAAGCTCGAGTAGCTGGTGCCGCTGTCCTGCGCGCCGCGGCCCGAGTTGAACAACCGGAGGTTCGGCGAGGTGACCATCTGCGTCTGCGCCGCCGGCGGCATGAAGCGATTGAGCGAATCCTGCGTCGGCACCGTGGACCCTGGGCTCGCCTCGGTCTCGAACGCCCACGCGCCGCCGCGGTTGACGAAGGCGCCGCCGGTGCACGGGTTCGCACCGCTGTTGCCCGAGCAGTTGAGGCTGTAGGCGTAGCTCGGCGGGAACCAGTTGTACGGTCCCTCCTTCATCCCTGACGGGCCGAGCGTCGGGGTTGACTTGTACTCCGCCGAGGCCATCAGCGGGATGTCGAAGTCGGAATCGGCGAAGCCCTGCCGGGCGCCGGCCTCCTCGCGCGCCGACGGGACCTCGTCGCTCCAGCTGAAGAACACCACGCTCGGGTGGTTGCGCTGCTGGCGGCCAAGCGTGAGCGCCGTGCGGTAGTTGGTCTCGTGGTCCTTGTCGGTCCAGCTGTTCGGGCTCTCCCAGTAGTTGCAGCACAGCCAGCCGCCGTAGACCAGCAGGCCGGCCTTGTCCATCTCGTCGTAGAAGGAGTCGGGCTGGTCGTCGCCCTCCAGGCGCAGGCCGTTGAGGCCCATCGCCTTGATCAGCCCGATCTCATGCCCCAGCCGCTCCTTCGAGTAGCGCAGGAACATGTCCTGGTCCATCATGCCGCCGCCGCGGAACACGAACGGCTTGCCGTTGACCGAGAACCAGCGCGAGCCGGCGTAGGCCGAGCGGCCGGGAGCCGACAACCACGTCTTCACCGTGCGGATGCCGAACGTCCTGGACGCCGAGTCCGAGGCGGCGCCGGACTGCGACGCGGTCATATCGAGCTTGTACAGCGGCTGCTCGCCCATCTGATAGGGCCACCACAGCTTCGGGTGGTCGACGTGCAGCGGGTCGAACGTGATCACCTTCGTCGCGCCGGCGTCGAGGGTGACGGCGGTGTGGAGCTTCATCTGCGTCGAGCCGTCGGGGTCGGTCACCGTCGCGTCGACGTCGCCCGTCTGCGACGACGCGGTGGTGTTCTTCACCGTGCCCTTGACGGTGAGGTCGGTGCTGCTCAGGTCCTCGGCGTTCTTCTGGTTGACGTGCACGTCGGTCAGCTGGAAGGCGTTCGAGATGTGCAGCCGGACCGGATACTTGATGCCCGTGTTCTGGTCGCGCGCCGTCTGCGTCCAGTCATTGAAGTCCTGGTTGAGCATCGTGTCCGGGTTGTTCGGATAGAGCTTGAGCGCGAGCGCGTTGGCGCCCGGCTTGACCAGGCTGGTGATGTCGAAGGTGTACTCAGGCTCGGAGCCCTGCAGCACGTCCTGGCCGGCGAGCATCACGCCATTCACCCACAGGTCGGCCTTGCCCATGATCCCGCGCACTTCCAGCGTCGCGTTCTGGCCGGCCTTCAGGTCAGGGGTGAACTCGGTGCGGAACCACCACGGCACGTTGTAGGGCGCGTTCGGCAGGCCGTGCGCGCCGGGCTGGGCGCCCTGGCAGGCGGTGATGTTCTCACCGTAGAAGATGTTGTTCGCACCGCACTGATCGTCCGGCGGGATGTTCTGCAGTTGCGCTGCGACCTCGCCGCCCGGCGCGTTGGCGTCGTTGGTGTGCACCGGCAGCCATGCGGCGGTGGAGAAGCCGGCCTGCGAGATGGAGTCCCCCGGTTGGGTGGCGATCGCGCTGCTGACGACCTGCCAGTTCGGGGCCAGATCGGTCGTCCCCGCCGAGGCGGTCCCCGCGCCGCCCAGCAGCAGAGCGGCGACGGCAAGCGCGGCCGCCCCTGTGGTTCGAATTCCCTTTCGCGCCGCCATGAGCGCTCTCCTTCCCCCTCGTTTAGACAAGCCGGATTCCGAATGCCCGTCCCAGGCCACACGGCGCCTTTCCCTCGGGAGCGGGCATTAGTTAAGAACCTTTGCTATTACGTCCGGCGCCGAAGGTACCACGGTTCTCATCCGCGGGCAAGTCGGGGCCCGCGTAGGATCGGCCGATGAGCCAGACCAAGTACGTCCTCGGCGAGGACGCCATCCCGACGCACTGGGTCAACCTGCTGGGAGATCTGCCGGGCGAGCCGCTCCCGCCGCTGAACCCGCAGACCGGTCAGCCAGCAGGCCCCGACGACCTCACCCCGATCTTCCCGATGGGGCTGATCCTGCAGGAGGTCTCGCCCGAGCCGGAGATCGCGATCCCGGACCCGGTCCGCGACGCCTACCGGCTCTGGCGCCCGACGCCGCTGTATCGCGCCCGCCGGCTCGAGGCCGCGCTCGATACCCCGGCGAAGATCTTCTACAAGTACGAGGGCGTCTCGCCGGCCGGCTCGCACAAGCCGAACACCGCCGTCCCGCAGGCCTACGAGAACGCGCAGGCGGGTGTGAAGAAGCTCGCGACCGAGACCGGCGCCGGGCAGTGGGGCTCCTCGCTGGCGTTCGCCTGCTCGCTGTTCGGGCTCGAGTGCGAGGTCTTCATGGTCGGCTCCTCGTACGACCAGAAGCCGTACCGGCGCTCGATGATGGAGACGTGGGGCGCGACGGTGCACCGCTCGCCGTCGGACCGGACCGACTCCGGCCGCGCCCAGGCCGCGCATCCGACCGGCTCGCTCGGCATCGCGATCTCCGAGGCCGTCGAGGTCGCGGCGAAGGACCCGAACTGCAACTACGCGCTCGGCTCGGTGCTCAACCACGTGCTGTTGCACCAGACGGTGATCGGGCAGGAGGCGATCGCGCAGCTCGAGCTCGCGGACGCGTTCCCGGACGTGATCGTCGGCTGCGTCGGCGGCGGCTCGAACTTCTCCGGCCTGACCTTTCCGTTCCTGCGCGCGACGTTGCGCGGCGAGAACAAGATTCGGTATGTGGCAGCCGAGCCGGCGGCGTGCCCAACGCTGACGCGCGGCGTGTACGCATACGACTACGGCGACACCGCCGGGCTGACGCCGCTGATGCCGATGTACACGCTCGGCCACGGCTTCGTGCCGCCGCCGGTCCACGCCGGCGGGCTGCGCTACCACGGCGACGCGCCGATGCTGTGCGGGCTCGTGAAGGCCGGCGTCGTCGAGGCGCGCGCCTACAAGCAGAACGAGACGTTCGAGGCGGCCGTGCGGTTCGCGCGCATCGAGGGCATCATCCCCGCGCCGGAGCCCGCGCACGCGATCCGGGCGGTGCTCGAGGAGGCCGAAGAGGCCAAGCAGGCCGGCGAGGAGCGCACGATCCTGTTCGGGCTCTGCGGGCACGGCAACTTCGACCTCGCGGCCTACGACGCGTACCTGGCCGGCACGCTCGAGGACCCGGAGTTCTCCGAGGAGGAGATGCGAACGGCGCTCGAGGCGCTTCCGGACGGCATCCCGGCGATCGCATGATCCGGCTCGCGCTCCCGCTGGTCGTCGCGCTGGCGCTCGTGCCGTGCGGCACCGCCGCGGCGGCCGTGGACGTGCGCGGGAGCGCGGAGCAGCTGTTCGTGACGGGGCTGAAGCCGGGCGCGCGCGTGAAGCTGGGTTCTGAGACGCAGCGCGCCGGTTCGCTGGGCGGCGTCGTGTTCCGGAACGTGCGGCCGGGGAGCTACCGCGTGGCCGGCAAGAGAGTGCGCGTGTTCTCGACGCGCTCGGCGCCCCTGAGCACGGCCACCTACAAGCAGAAGCTCCCGGCGACGGGGTACGGCTACCTGAAGACGCGCGACGGGACGACGCTCGCGATCGACGTCCACCTCCCGCCGGGGCCGCCGCCGTATCCGACGCTGGTCGAGTACTCCGGCTACGGCTACGCGAACCCGGCCGGCGGCGAGTCCTCGATCGCGCAGATCGCGAACCTGCTCGGCTTCGCGGTCGTCGACGTCAACATGCGCGGCACCGGCTGCTCGGGCGGCGCGTTCGACTACTTCGAGCCGCTCCAGGGGCTCGACGGCTACGACGTGATCGAGACCGTCGCGCGCCAGCCGTGGGTGCTCGGCGGGCGCGTGGGCATGATGGGCATCTCCTACGGCGGCATCAGCCAGCTGTTCGTGGCCGCCACGCGGCCGCCGCATCTCGCGGCGATCACGCCGCTGAGCGTGATCGACGACACGGCGACGACGCTCTACCCGGGCGGGATCCTCAACACCGGATTCGCGCTGTCATGGGGCAAGGACCGCGCGCACGACGCCAGGCCGGCGTCGGCGAACGGCGGCCAGGCCTGGGCGCTGGCCCGGATTCGCGCCGGCGATCGCGTGTGCAAGGCCAACCAGGTCCTGCACGCCGAGGCGATCGACCTGATCGCGAAGGCGCGCAAGAACCGCACCTACGTGCCGAAGGTCGCCGACCCGCTCGCGCCGGTGACGTTCGTGCGCAAGATCGGCGTGCCGGTGTTCCTGGCGTGCCAGTTCACCGACGAGCAGACCGGCGGGCACTGCCCCGCGCTCGCGTCGCGGTTCACCGGCACGCGCCGCAAGTGGTTCACGTTCACCAACGGCACGCACATCGACTCGCTCGACCCGGCGACGTTCAACCGCTGGTTCGACTTCCTGTCGCTGTACGTGGCGCGGCGGGCGCCGGTGCTGCCGGACTCGGTGAAGTCGCTCGCCCCAGCCGTGTTCCAGACGTCGATGGGCGTCTCGGGCGTGACGCTGCCCGATGACCCGATCCAGGGCCAGCCGTCGTTTGACGCCGCGCTGGCGGCCTTCGAGGCGCTGCCGTCCGTGCGGATCCTGTTCGACAACGGCGCGGGCGGCTCTCCCGGCGCGCCGGTGCCCGGGTTCGAGCAGTCGTTCGCGTCGTTCCCGCAGGGTGTCGCGCGGACGTGGTCGCTCGGGGTGGAGTTCGGCGCGACGTTGAACTGGAACCCGCGCGCACGGCCGCCGACGAGCTTCACCGGCAACACGGGCGCCGGCGGCTTGTGGTCGGCGATGCCCGCCTATCGCTGGCAGCCGCCGGACCCACCGAACGCGGCGATGGACTACGAGACCGATCCGCTGGCGGCGGACACGGTCGTCATCGGCGCGGGCGCGCTCGAGACCGCGATCAAGGCGACGGTGCCGGACGTCGACCTGCAGGTGACGGTCTCCGAGCTTCGCCCGGACGGGATCGAGACGTTCGTCCAGAACGGCTGGCTGCGCGCGAGCCAGCGCAAGCTCGATCCGCGCAAGAGCACGCGCCTGGAGCCGATCATCTCGCGCCGCGCGTCGGATGTCGCGCCGCTGCCGCGCGGCCACTTCGCGGCGGTCACGATCCCGCTCTACTACCAGGGTCACGTGTACCGGGCCGGCTCGCGCATCCGCGTCCTGGTCGGGGCACCCGGCGGCGACCAGCCGGTCTGGTCGTTCGCCGAGCTCGTCCCGAAAAGGCCGACGACGCTGGAGCTCCGCACGCCGGCCACGCTCGTGCTCCCGGTGGTGCCCGGCGTGGCGGTGCCCACGCCGCTTCCAGCATGCCCGGGATTGCGTGGCGAGGCCTGCCGCTGAGTGGGAACATCGGGCGACTAGGAGCCTGTTGAAGAATTCCGGTACGCCTGCTGCGGCACATCCGCGGCGCCTCGCGCCGCCCGCGATGCTCACGTGGCAGAGCCACGCATCGCGATCGCGTCCGCCCCGAGGCATCCACGGCTGCACCACATCAGGGCTGACCGACCATTCTTCAACAGACTCCTAGACCCGAGGAGGAGTCATGCGGCAGGACATCGAGTTCGATGCCGAGGGAACGACGCTGCGGGGGTGGTTGTACGTTCCCGACGGCGCGGCCGGGCCGTGTCCCACGATCGTCATGTCGCACGGCTACTCGGCGACCAAGGAGCTCTTCCTCGACGCGTTCGCGGAGGCGTTCTGCGACGCCGGCATGTGCGCGCTGGTCTACGACAACCGCTGCCTGGGCGCGAGCGACGGCCTGCCGCGGCAGGAGATCGACCCGTGGGCGCAGGTGCGCGACTACCGGCACGCGATCACCTTCGCGCGCACGCGCGACGAGGTCGACCGCGACCGGATCGGGATCTGGGGCTCCAGCTACAGCGGCGCGCACGTGATCGTGGTGGGCGCGATCGACCGGCGCGTGAAGTGCGTCGTCGGTCAGGTGCCGCTGATCAGCGGGTACGCCAACGCCCGCCGGCTCGTGCGGGCGGACCTGATCGCGCCGACGCGCGAGATGTTCGACGCCGACCGCGAGGCCCGCTATCGCGGCGAGCCGCCGGCGATGATCCCGGTCGTCGCCCCCGAGGGCGAGCCGTGCGCGCTGCCGACGGCCGACTCGTTCGAGTGGTTCACGACGTCGGGCGCCGAGCGCGCGCCGTCATGGATCAACGAGTGCACGCTGCGCAGCATCGAGATGTTCTGGGAGTACGAGCCGGGCGCCTACCTGCCGTACGTCTCCCCGACGCCGCTGCTGATGGTCGTCGCCGCCGGCGACCACCTGACGGTCTCCGACCTCGCGATCGATGCGTTCGAGCGGGCGCGCCAGCCGAAGAAGCTGGAGATCCTTCCGGGCGAGCACTTCGACGCCTACGTCGCCGACTTCGAGCGCTCCAGCGCCGTGGCCCGCGATTGGTTCCTCGAGCACCTGCACGCGGAGGTGCTCGTCCATCACTAGTGGCCGGGGCCACTACGGGTCGCGGTCGGCTCGCAGGATCGCGTTGACCTCGCCCCGGAACGCCTCCGGGAGCGGGTTGACCGCGAAGCGGTACGCCTCGTCGCCGAAGCGGTAGAAGCTCAGCTTGCCGGTGAACGACATGGCGCGCAGCGCTGCCCGCAACGGCTCGGGCAGCGCGGCCGCGCCGTGGGCGTCGTAGAGCTGGCGCTGGAGCTCGGCGGTCGCGTCGTACTGAGCGACGCTGCCGGTGTTGAGCATCACGATCACGTTCGCGCGCTTGATCACGTCACTGGGCATCGCGTGGCGGATCCAGGCGAGCACGTGGGGGTTCATGTAGACGGCGCCCTTGTCGGTCGCCTTGCAGTCGCGGTAGGCCTGCTTGATCGCCTCCTCCTCGCCGCCGACGATGGCCGACAGCAGCGCGGTGACCTTCGGGCTGTCGTGCGGGTTGAGGTCGTGGCCGAAGCCGACGGAGGCCGGTGAGGCGAGCGCGTTGCGGATGCGGCCGGCCGCGTCGGCGGCCACGCCGGCGAGCAGCGTCGTCATCAGCGTCGCGCCGGCGGCCTCGGCGCGCTCGGCGGGCTCCAGGACGCTGATCTGGAAGAGCACGTCGTCGACGGTCGAGGTGCCGGCGTGCAGCTCGCGCAGCAGGCCGACGAGGCGATCCAGGCGGGCGCTGTTGTCGAGGTTGAAGCCGTCGGGGCGCAGGTGGCCGTCGATCTGGGCCTTCAACGGCGTGGCCGGAGTCGCCCAGTAGTTGGCGTTGAGGTCCGGGTAGCCGCCGCTGCCCAGCGCCGTGCCGACGAGCTGCAGCTTGATCTGGGCGGCGCGCGCGTCGCCGACGACGCCCGGCGAGAAGGACGGCTCGACGAAGTAGGCGCGGAACTCGTCCTTGTAGCGGTCGAAGCTGCCGGCGTCCGTGCTGGTGCCGGGGTGCTCGCCGTAGTCGGCGACGAGCACGTGGCTGGCCTCGTGCACGAACGTCCCGATCATGTCGTCCTCGGACTGCCAGGTGCCGGAGGAGCCGCGGCCGCGGACGAGCAGCGTGTTGCCGTCGATCGTGCCGAGGGTGGTCGGACCGTGCTTTTGCTCGTTGTCCTGGTGGACGCCGCGGAAGTAGTACGCGTCCTGCGCCGGGTTCTCGGCGCGGTCGGCGACCAGCTGCGCAGAGTCCGAGCGCAGGGTCATCGGCTCGGCGCGCATGCGGCGGCCCTGCGGCGGCGAGCCGGGCGGGTCGAACAGCTCGGCGGTGTTGCGGACTCGCAGCTCGGCATGGTGGGCCATGTGCTGGTGCGCGGTGCGCAGGCGGCCGATCGTCTCGACCGCCTCGGCCTCCTGCGCCGCCTGGGCGGCCTGCGCGGGAGTCGGCGGCGCGGCCGCGTCGCGAGCGACGCGGACGGCGCGGGCGACGGCCTGGTTTCCGCCGAGCGCGCCGAGCACGGCGGCGCGCTGGCGGGCGGCGTCCAGCGGCGGCGCCGGGGCGGGGACGGCCTCGACCGGCGCCGGCGCTACGTCGCGCGCCGTCTGCGCCTCGTGCCGCTCACGGTCAGTCATCGCGCCGCACCTCCACGCGGTCGAGCATGCGCGCGAACGTCTCGCGAAGCTCCGCGTCGTCGGCGTCCACGCGGTAGCCGACGCGGACGTTCTGCTCGTCTCCGGGCACGAACAGGAGGTCGCCGACCTCCGTCCAGGTGCGCTCGGGCTGCCAGCCGCTCTCGTCCTGACGCCGCGGCGCGTGACGTTGCACGCGGTAGGCGACGCGCCGCCCGGGCACGCCGGCCAGCGCGGTCTCCTCGTCGGAATCGACCCGCACGCCGTCGGCGGCGATCACCGTGTCGACGCTGAACGGGCCTGCCGCCACGCCGAAGAACCCGGCCTCGCGCGGGCTCCAGGTGAGGTTGCGCATCCCCTCTGGAAGCCCGCCCTGCTCGTCGAACTCGGCGTCCGGCGGCGCGAGCACCCGCACTTCCGTCTCGCCGAAGTCGAACGTCTGCCAGTCCATCCGCGCCAATCCGACCACACCGCGGCGTACGCGGGCAAGGGGTCAACGGGCAGACGTTCGTTCAGCCGAGGCGGTCGAGGAACTCCGCCTGCGCCGGGTTGATCCGCTCGCGCGCCTCGTCAAGCGAGAACCAGGCGGCGCGGTCGACCTCCGGGTACTCGCGCATGGCGCCCGAGCGCGGCGGCCACTCCATCGTGAACGTGTTCGAGCGCACCGCGTCGGCGTCGAGGTCGCCTTCTGCCGCCCACGCCTGCACGACCTTGCCGCCGCGCTGCTTGATCGATCCGAGATCGGTGAGGTTGTCGGGCGGCAGCTCGGTCCCGGTCTCCTCTCGGAACTCGCGCAGCGCGCACGCGAGCCCGTCCTCGCCCTCGTCGTGCTCGCCCTTGGGGATCGACCACGCCCCGAGATCCTTCTTGGCCCAGAACGGCCCGCCCGGATGCACGAGCAGGACCTCCACCCCCGCGGGTCCGCGGCGGTGGAGGAGGATGCCCGCGCTTCGCTTAGCCACCGATCTTCAGCGGAAGCTGCGCCGAGGAGCCGGCGGCCGTCGTGACCTGCACCTGCGCCGTGTCGCCCGGAGTGACGTGCCAGATCCCGCCCGGCCCGCTCGGCGTCGGGACCGTGAACGTGATCGCCGTGTCGCTCCAGCTGTTGACGTGGAACTCGGCGCCGTCGAACGGCGCGCCCCAGCTCGTCCCGCCGTCGACGAAGAACACGTAGCTGTCGCCCTGCGTCGCGCCGAAGTTCGAGCCGTGGATCGTGACCTGCTGGCCCGCGCTCGCCGTCGTCGGATCGAGCGAGTCGATCACCGGCGGCAGGTTGGCGGGCGGCCCTTGGTCGGTCACCGTGCGCCCGCCGCCGTCCCACGTCGCGCTCGCGTGCAGCGACGCCGTGCCGGCGCCGGAGGGCGCCGTCACGTTGAACGCGACCGACTTCGACGTGCCCGCGGCCACCGTGCCGACCGCGACCGGCCCGGCCGGCGTCACGGTCCAGCCCGCGGGCGCGCTCACCGATACGGCGGCACCCGTGATCGATCCCGGGCCGGCGTTGGTCAGGGTGGCGGTGACCGTGGCGCTGCCGGTCAATGGCGTCGCGGGATCGAGCGAGAGCGAGACCGCCGCCGGCTCCGGCCGCGTCACGGCGCGCCCGCCGGTCTGCGAGATCGTCAGCGGAACGCGGGTCGAGACGGCGCCGGTGCGGACGTGCAGCGTCGCGGTCGCGGCGTCATACGACCACGCGCTCCGCGGCAGCGGCACGCGGCCGGCCACAACGCGCTTCGGTGCGCTCACGTCGACGAAGTCGACCGTGTACGTGCGCCGCGACGGCTGCCCCGGGTAATGGCCCGAGTCGGCGCCGATCGTGAGCGTCGAGCCCGTGCCGTGCTCGCGGTAGGAGAGCCGCGTGCGCGCGCTTGCCTGACTCTGGCCTTCGCCGGCGTCGCTGTAGAGCGTGAAGTCGCCGCTGCCGCCCGAGTACGCCGAGATCGCCAGCGCGCTCGGCGCCGACACGTGCGACGTGCCCGGCTGCCGCGCGACCACGGAGCCGGCCCTGACGAACACCGGCATGCGGTCGAGCGGGACCTTCACGCTCACCGTCCGGCCGCCGCTGAACGTCGCGCCGGTGAAGAAGTCCACCCACCGACCGGGCGGCAGCCACACGTCGCGCGTGGCGATCGCCCCCGGCGAGGTGACCGGCGCGACGAGCACGTCGGGACCGTAGAGGTACTCGTCGGGGTGGTCATACGCCCCCGGGTACTCGAGGTACAGCGCGCGGACGATCGGCAGCCCGGTGTCGACCGACGAGCGAGCGAGCGAATACGTGTACGGCACCAGCGCCTCGCGCAGCCGCAGCGCGTCCGTCGCCGGCGCCTGCCCGGCGCCGTACTCCCACGGCAACCGGTCGCCGTGGTCGGAATGCAGGCGCAGGATCGGCTGGAAGGCGCCGAGCTGGACCCAGCGCGTGTAGAGGTCATCGGGCAGGTGGCGGCCCTTGAAGCTGCCGATGTCATGGCTCACGTACGGCTGGCCGATGGCGCCCTCGGCCGCCGTCAGCTTCACCTCCATCGCGAGGTCGTCCCACGTCGGATCGGTGTCGCCGGTGAAGTGGACGGTGGAGCGGTGCTCGCCCCACGGCCCGGGCGCGGGTGCGCCGCGGTAGTCCTCGAATGAGGCGCCGAGCCGCGCCAGGACGAAACCGCGCAGGCCGCGCGCATCCGTGTCGCGCGCGTAGAGGTCGTTGATCCAGCTGTCGGGCGTCAGCCCCTGCAGGCCGACGAAGCTGTCCGTGCAGCACCAGTCCAGCCACCACTGCCGCACGCCCTGATCCTCGAAGGGCTGGTGCAGGTCGAACCACGCCTTGGCCTGGTCGGCGTCGCTCCAGTCGAAGCGGTAGCACGTGGGCGAGAAGCACTGGGCGGCGCGCGTGAGCTTGCCCTTGGCGGTCTGCTGGGCCTGGGCGAACTTGGGGTCGCTCTGGTCGATGCCCGCGTGCACGTTGAGCGTCACGTCGAGGTCCTGCGACTTCGCGAACGCGAGGAAGGCGTCGGGGTCCGGGAACAGCGCCGGATTCCAGTTCCAGCCGTCCCACTGCTGCGGCGACTTCCAATCGGTGTCCGCGACGAGGTTGTCGAGCGGCACGCCGTGCGAGCGGAAGGCCGGGATCAGCTCGTTCTCGTAGTCGCTCGTGGAGTACGGGAAGAACTCGGAGAACCAGACGCCGAACGCCCGCTGCGGCAGCATGGCGGCCGGGCCGGTGAGCGTCCGCAGGTCCGACAGCGCCGTCGCGTAGTCCTCGCCGTAGCCGAACAGGTAGCCGTCCTGGTAGGCGCCGCGGTGCGCCGGCCGCTCGGCCGCCCAGCCGCCGGGCGTGCGCAGCGCGGTGTAGCTGTCGTCGAGCAGCGACCAGCCGCGCCGGTTGAGGATGCCGGGGTGGAGCTTGACGTCGGAGATGCTCGTGCCGGCCTGGTTGGCGTACTCGTCCAGGCCGCGCGTCCAGCCGCCGAGCTGGCCCGGCTCATCGGCCGCAGGCGGCGTCGTCGTGCTGTGGTCCGGATAGGCGGCGCCCGGCGCGGTGAGGGCGACGCTGTCGAGGTTGACGTTGCAGCCGTCGCTCGCGCCGCACGCCGTCGTGACGGCCGTGTCGCCTGGCTGGGAGTGCAGCGGCAGCGTCGCCACGCCCCACGTGTCCCAGCCCCCGGTGGGCGGCAGGCTGAGCGTGCCCGCCGACGTCGTGAGCGTGCGCGTGACCGTGCCGCCGTTGGCGTAGCGGACCTGGAGCTCGGCGTCGCCGGCCGGCGCTCCGCTCACGGTCCACGCGTCGCTCGCGCCGATCTGGCCGTAGTCGGCCGCGAAGCCGCGGCCGGTGAAGCCCGTGTGGTCGTAGTTGACCGACTCGCCGCCGTTCAGCCGGCCGTCCTCGGCCTCGCACGCGGTGCCGAAGGCGCAGCTTCCCGGCGCCGCCGGGAACGCCGGGTGGGCCGGAGCGCTGCGCCCGACCTGGACCGTGGTGTTGGCGGCCGTGAACGGCCCCGACCCCTCGCGGTAGCGGAGTGTCACCCGGCCCGTGTCGATCACGCGGTAGCCGTGCTCGACGCGCGTGCGGAAGCGTGTCGCCGCGAAATGGCGGCTGGGGACGTTGAACGTCGGCCCGTCTTCGAAGCGGCCGTCGGCCGCGTACTCGAGCCGGATCAGCGTCGGCGTGACCACGTCGAAGCGTGCCGAGCCGTCGCGCACGGTCCCCGTTGCCGCGCTCGCCGCCGCCGGACCGGTCAACGCGACCCCAGCCGCCGCGATCGCCACCAGACCCCTCATGCCTGCACCTCCCGATGGACGCGATCCAAGCTATCACCGGCTGATCGTCGTCGACTGACCCAGGATCCAGACGCGCAGCGTCTCGCCCGCGAACCCGGGCTCGGTGAACGAGCGCACCAGGTACTCGTGCCCGTCCACGCTCACGGAGCCCGACTCAGGCAACGCGACCCTGGCGAACGCCGGCGACGAGGCGACGACGTGCCCCGCCCGCCCCCGGACGACGACGCCCTGGCCGGTCAGCTTCGACACCAGCTTCACGTACCCGAGCACGTCCTGGATCGAGATCGTCAGACCACCCGCAGACGGCCCGTCGACCACGAACCGCCCGCCCACGTCGGTCGCCCGCGCCCCGCGCACGACCCGCAGCCGCACGACGTGGAAGCCCGGCAGGTAGAGCTGGCGCAGCAGCTCGGACCGCGACCCGCGCATCGCCGCCGCGTCGTGCGAGATCCGCCGCAACGACGCGCGCACCGCCGGCCCGTCGCGCTCGCTCGCGTAGATCCGCTGCGCAACGTTGACATAGGCGTCGGTCGCCGCCGCGGGCGCGGCGCACGACGAGGCGCCCACGAGCGCCATCGCACACACAGCCACCAGGTTCATCCGTCCAAGGGGACCACGGCACCCTTGCACTAGGGTTGGATCGATGTTGCGGGTCGAGGAGGATGCGGTCACCGCCGTCATCGGCCAGCTCACCGAATTCCTCGGCGAGCAGCGGGTGCTGACCGGCAATGACGTCCTGCGCCAGCACGGGACCGACGAGTCCTGGCATCCCCCGGCCACGCCGGACGCGGTCGTGCTCCCGCACGACACCGAGGAGGCCGCGAGGATCGTCCGCGCGTGCCGCGACCACAAGGTCCCGATCGTCCCGTTCGGCGCGGGGACGTCGCTCGAGGGCCACATCGCCGCCCTGCGCGGCGGCATCTGCGTCGATATGCGCGAGATGGACCAGATCCTGCGCCTCTCGGTCCCCGACATGGACGTGACGGTCCAGGCCGGCGTCACCCGCCGCCAACTCGACGACAGGCTGCGCCCGGAGGGCGTGTTCTTCTCCGTCGACCCCGGGGCCGACGCCACGATCGGCGGCATGGTCGCAACCGGCGCCTCGGGCACCACGTCGGTCCGCTACGGCACCGTGCGCGAGAACGTCCTCAGCCTGACCGTCGTGACGGCGAGCGGCGACATCGTCAAGACCCGCTCGCGCGCCCGCAAGTCGTCCGCCGGCTACGACCTCACGCACCTGATGATCGGCTCCGAGGGCACGCTGGGGCTGATCACCGAGGCGACGCTGCGGCTGCAGCCGACGCCGGAGGCCATGACCGCGTCCGCGTGCGCGTTCGCGACGCTCGAGGGCGCCGTCGACTGCGTGATCGAGGTGCTCGCCCACGGCATCCCGATCGCCCGCATCGAGCTGCTCGACGAGGTCCAGATCGATGCCGTCAACCGCCACGCCGAGCTCGAGCTCGCCGTCGCCCCGACGCTGTTCCTGGAGTTCCACGGAACGCCGTCGGAGGTCGAGGCCCAGGCCCAGGCCGTGCGCGAGATCGCCGGGACGCACGGCGGCAAGGACTTCCAGTGGGCGTCCGACGAGAGCGAGCGGCGCGGCCTCTGGCACGCCCGCCACGGCGCCTACGACGCCGCCCGCGCGCTGCGCCCTGGGGCGCAGGGGTTCACCACCGACGCCTGCGTGCCGGTCAGCAACCTCGCCGAGTGCATCGCCGAGACCAAGCGCGATCTGGATGAATCCGGACTGATCGCGCCGATCGTCGGTCACGTCGGTGACGGCAACTTCCACCTCGCGATCCTCGTCGACCCCGACGACCCGGAGGAGCTGCGCCGCGCGGTCGAGCTCAACGAGCGGCTCGTGCAGCGCGCGATCGGCCTCGGCGGCACGTGCACGGGCGAGCACGGCGTGGGTTACGGCAAGTCGGGCTTCCTCGAGCTTGAGCTCGGGACCCCCGCATTGGAGATGATGCGCGCGATCAAGCGTGCGCTCGACCCGGACGAGCTCTTCAATCCGGGCAAGATCTTCCCGTGACGGACCGTCCTACGGAGTGATACAACTCGCTCCGGTCCTACTGACCGGAAGGAGCAGTCGCCGTGTGCCTGGCCATTCCCGGCCAGATCCTGGAAGTCGTCGACGAGTCCAATCGGCTCGCCAGGGTGGACGTCGCGGGCGTCCAGCGAAACGTCAACATCGGCCTGCTCGAGAACGCCGGACCCGGCGACTGGGTCCTGATCCACGTCGGCTTCGCGATCTCGCAGGTCGACGAGGAGGAGGCGCGCGCCACGCGCGACCTGCTCGAGCGCATGGGCGCCGACTACGAGCAGGAGCTGCGCGAGCTGCGCGAGAGCGTGATCGAGTGACCGACCCCTTCCACTGCATCACCTGCGGCGATGACGGCGAGCCGATGCGCGTGCTGCGGATCGACACGGCGCGCGAGCTCGCGCTGTGCGTCGACGACGACGGCGAGCACCACACGGTCGAGATCGCGCTCGTCGACGCGGACGTAGGAACCGAGGTGCTCGTGCACGCCGGGGTCGCCCTGGTGGCGGTCGGATGAAGTTCGTCGACGAGTTCCGCGACGCCGAGCTCGGGAAGGTGCTGGCCGGCGAGATCGTCGCCGCCGTCGAGCCGGGCCGCCACTACAAGGTGATGGAGGTCTGCGGCGGCCACACGCACTCGATCTACAAGTACGGGGTCGCCGACCTGCTGCCCGAGAACGTCGAGCTCGTGCACGGCCCGGGCTGCCCCGTGTGCGTGATCCCGATGGGTCGCGTCGACGACGGCATCGCGGTCGCCAACCAGCCCGGCGTGATCTTCACCTGCTTCGGCGACATGATGCGCGTGCCCGGCTCCGACGGCTGCCTGCTGGACGCCAAGGCCGAGGGCGCCGACGTGCGGATGGTCTACTCGCCGCTCGACGCGCTGCGGATCGCCAAGGCCAACCCCGACCGCGAGGTCGTGTTCTTCGCGATCGGCTTCGAGACCACCGCGCCGTCCACCGCGCTGACCTTGAAGCGCGCGAAGGCCGAGGGTGTGGCGAACTTCTCCTGCATCTGCAGCCACGTCACGATCGTGCCGCCGCTGCGCGCGCTGCTGGAGTCGCCGGATCTGCGGCTCGACGGCTTCGTCGGCCCGGGCCACGTGAGCACGGTCGTCGGCGCCCGCCCGTTCCAGTTCATCCCCGCCGACTACGGCAAGCCGGTGGTGATCGCCGGCTTCGAGCCGCTCGACATCCTGCAGGCGATCCAGATGATCCTCGTGCAGCTGGGCGAGGGCCGCTGCGAGGTCGAGAACCAGTACAAGCGCGTCGTCCCGTGGGAGGGCAACGCACGCGCGCTGGAGGTGATGGCCGAGGTCTTCGAGCTGCGCCCGCACTTCGAGTGGCGCGGCCTCGGGTTCATCTCCCATAGCGGCCTGAAGCTGAGCGAGGCGTACGCGGACCTCGACGCCGAGCTGCGCTTCGCGGTGCCGCACGTGCGCGTCGCCGATCCCAAGGCGTGCCAGTGCGGCGAGGTGCTCAAGGGCGTGATCAAGCCGTGGGAGTGCAAAGTGTTCGGCACCGCGTGCACGCCCGAGCGGCCGATCGGGACGTGCATGGTGTCGAGCGAGGGCGCCTGCGCCGCCTATTACAACTACGGCCGGTTTTCCCACGCGTGACCTCCACCCGCCAAACGCGAATCCTGGAGATCATCGAGACGGCGCGCTCGAAGCCGCTGAAGTTCCGCGACGAGCGCATCACCATGAGCCACGGCGCGGGCGGCAAGGCCACCGCGCGGCTGATCGAGGGCCTGCTCGCGCCCGCGTTCGGCATGGAGTCGCTCGATGACGCGGCGATGGTGGGCGACCTCGCGATCACCACCGACGCGTTCGTGGTCAAGCCGCTGCGGTTCCCGGGCGGCTCGATCGGCGAGCTGGCCGTCAACGGCACCGTCAACGACCTCGCCGTCGCGGGCGCCCGCCCGCTCGCGCTGAGCCTCGCCCTCATCCTCGAGGAAGGGCTCGGCGCCGGCGAGCTGACCGCCGAGGTCCAGGCGATCGCCGCCGCCGCGCAGCTCGCCGGCGTCCGCATCGTCGCCGGCGACACGAAGGTCGTCGAGCGCGGCCACGCGGACGGCATGTACATCACGACGACCGGGATCGGGCAGCGCGACCCCCGGGCGACGTTGTCGCCGGAGTCGCTGAGGCCCGGCGACCGCATCCTGCTGTCGGGCTCGATCGGCGAGCACGGCACCGCGATCATGCTCGCCCGCGGCGAGTTCGAGCTGGCCGCGGACATCGAGTCCGACACCAGGAGCCTGTGGCCGGAGGTCGACGCGCTGCTCGAGGCCGCCGGCCCGCACCTGCGCTGCATGCGCGACGCCACGCGAGGCGGCGTCGCGTCCGTGCTCAACGAGCTCGCGCGCGCGTCGCGCGTCGCGATGCTCGTCCGCGAGGCCGACGTCCCGGTCGCGCCGGCGGTGGCCGGCGCGTCGGAGTTGCTCGGCATCGACCCCATGTACGTCGCCAACGAGGGCCGGTTCGTGGCGATCGTGGCGCCCGAGGGCGCCGAAGCGGCGTTGGCGGCCATGCCCCAGGGCGCCGACGTCGGCGAGGTGAAGACGGAGCCGCCGGGCATGGTCCTGGTGGCGACGAGCTTCGGTGGCAAGCGGGTGATGGATCAGCTGGTGGGCGATCCGCTCCCGCGCATCTGTTGAAAGGGAGGACCTGGATGGCGGCAGAGATCGAGTTCGTCCCCCGGCAGCGGGCGACGGAGCAGGTCACCGCGCACGTGATCTGGATGACCACGGGCCTCGGCTGCGACGGCGACTCCGTGGCGATGACCTCCGCGACCAACCCGAGCCTGGAGGACATCATCACCCAGGCGATCCCGGGCATGCCGAAGGTCGTCATCCACAACCCGGTGATCGCCTACGAGAACGGGGCCGACTTCCTGCAGGCCTGGTACGACGCCGAGGCCGGCAAGCTCGACCCGTTCGTGCTGGTGCTCGAGGGCTCGGTGCCGAACGAGCAGATCAACGGCGACGGCCACTGGTCCGGGATGGGCACCAACCCCGAGACCGGCCAGCCGATCACCACCAACGAGTGGCTGGACCGGCTGGCGCCGAAGGCGGCGGCCGTGGTCGCGGTCGGGACGTGCGCGACCTACGGCGGCATCCCGGCGATGAAGAACAACCCGACCGGGGCGATGGGGCTGCCCGACTATCTCGGCTGGAAGTGGCGCTCGAAGGCCGGCCTGCCGGTCGTCTGCATCCCGGGCTGCCCGGCTCAGCCCGACAACACGACCGAGACGCTGCTCTACCTCGCGCTGCACCTCGCCGGCCTGGCGCCGGCGCCGGAGCTCGACGAGGCGCTGCGGCCGAAGTGGCTGTTCGGGCGCACGGTGCGCGAGGGCTGCAACCGCGCCGGCTTCACCGAGGAGGGCCAGTTCGCGACCGAGTACGGCTCGGACCCGCGCTGCCTGGTGAAGCTCGGCTGCAAGGGCCCGGTGGTCAAGTGCAACGTGCCGGTGCGCGGGTGGGTGAACCACATGGGCGGGTGCCCGAACGTGGGCGGCATCTGCATGGCGTGCACGATGCCGGGCTTCCCCGACGCCTACATGCCGTTCATGGACGAGGACCGTTACGGCCAGGTGGCTGCGGAGATCATGCGCTTCAGCTACGGCCCGATCGTGCGCTTCATGCGCAAGCGCAACATGCGCAAGACCTACGACGTCGAGCCCGAGTGGCGGCGGCGCGGCCCGCAGTTGACGACCGGCTACAGCAAGCGCTGGTAGGAGGACGCGAACATGGCGACCGCCGAGACTCCGAGAGAGCAGAAGGTCCTCGTCAAGGAGATGTCGTGGGATCCCATCACCCGCATCGTCGGGTCGCTGGGCATCCACACCGAGATCGACTTCTCCAACCAGTCGGTGCTCAAGTGCTACTCGACGTCGATGGTCTTCCGCGGCTTCGACATCTTCATGAAGGGCATCGATCCGCGCGACGCGCACTTCATCACGAGCCGCATCTGCGGCATCTGCGGTGACAACCACTGCACGTGCTCGTGCCTGAACCAGAACATGGCCTACGGCGTCAAGCCGCCCGCGCTCGGCGACCTCGCGTTCAACATGGCCGAGACGGCGGACTACATGTTCGACCACGCGATCTTCAACGACTGCATGGCGAACGTGGACTTCTGCGAGCAGATGGTCAAGGAGACCAACCCCGCGCTGCTCGCCAAGGCCGAGACCACGAACGCGCCGCACTTCGCCGCCCACGGCTACAAGACGATTGCCGACATCATGCGGGCGCTGAACCCGTTCACCGGCGAGTTCTATCTGGAGACGCTGCACGTCGCGCGCTACACGCGCGAGATGTATGTGCTGTTCGGCGGGCGCCACACGCACCCGTCGACGATCATGCCCGGCGGCTGCAGCGCCGACATCACCCACCAGACGTGCACCGAGTACTACGTGCGGCTGATGCGCTACATCGACTACGTCAAGCGCACCGTGCCGATGCACGACGACCTGTACGACTTCTTCCTGCGGGAGCTGCCCGGCTACGACATGGTCGGCTTCCGCGAGACGAACCTGGTCAACTGGGGCAGCTTCGACGACCCGGACTACGTCGACTACGACTACCGCAACATGACCGAGTGGGGCCGCAAGCGGTACATCACGCCGGGCATCGCGATCGGCGGCGAGCTGATCACCACCGACCTGGTGGAGATCAACCTGGCGATCCGCATCCTGCTCGGCAGCTCGTACTTCGACTCGTGGGAGAACGAGCCGACGCTGGTCACCCACGATCCGCTCGGCAACCCCGTCGACAAGAACCACCCATGGAACAAGGTCACGCTGCCCAAGCCGCAGAAGCGCGACTTCACCGACAAGTACACCTGGGTCGTGTCGCCGCGCATCTACGACAAGCGCACCGACACGCACGTGTGCTGCGACACCGGCGGCGGCCCGTTCGCGCGCCAGTGGTGCACGGCGAAGGCCGGGCTGGTCGACTTCGGCTACTGCAAGGCGACCGGCTCCTCGATCCAGATGGTGCTTCCGCGCACCGCCTCCTCGGCCGAGATGGAGCTCGAGTGGAAGGTGCCGGAGAAGTCCAACGCGATCGAGCGCGACCGCGCTCGCTCCTATCACCAGGCGTACTCGGCGCTCGTCGGCCTGCACAACCTCGAGCGGGCGCTGCGCGAGGTGCGTGCCGGGCGGACGAAGTCCTGGAACTCGTTCAAGGTGCCGGAGACCGCGGTCTCGTGCGGCTTCCACGAGGCGGCGCGCGGCGTGCTCTCCCACCACATGGTGATCCAGGAGGGCAAGATCGCGAACTACCAGCCGTATCCGCCGACGCCGTGGAACGCGTCGCCGCGCGATGTCTACGGGACGCCGGGCCCCTACGAGGACGCCGTCCAGAACACGCCGATCTTCGAGGAGAACGGGCCGGAGAACTTCAAGGGCATCGACATCATGCGCGCCGTCCGGTCGTTCGATCCGTGCCTGCCGTGCGGCGTGCACATGTACGGCGGCGGCAAGGTGCGCAAGGTGGTGCACACCCCGACGGCGCTCGCGTGATGACCGGGCAGGAGCTGATGGCGCGCGTCGAGGAGCTCGGCGCGCGCGTCGAGGACCCGGCCGCGCAGGAGCTGGTCAGCGCGGTGATGGACATGTACGGCGAGGGGCTGCGGCGGGTCGTCGAGCGCGACCCGCAGGTGGCGAGCGACCAGTACGTCTCCGCGCTGCTGCTGATCCACGATCTCCACCCGGTGCCGCTCGAGGCGCGCGTGCGCGGCGCGCTCGAGAGCGTGCGGCCGTTCATGGAGCGCCACGGCGGCGACGTCGAGCTGCTCGGGCTGGAGGGCGGCGTGGCGCGGCTGCGGCTGCTGGGGACGTGCAACGGCTGCAAGGCGTCCTCGACGACGCTGGAGGTCGCCGTCGAGCGGGCGCTGGAGGAGGCGGCGCCGGACCTCGAGGGGCTGGAGGTCGAGGGCGCGGTCACCGGCGTGGCGCTGCCGATGGCCGGCGAGCTGACCTGTGGGATATGAGCGTTGCCGGCCTGCGCCGGATGGCGCGTCCCGTTGCCCAAGAGCGCTGTGACCTGTGCCGGGTGGCGCTTGGAGACGATCACCGTCACCTGCTGCAGCTCGCCGAGCGCCGGATCCTGTGCGTGTGCGAGCCGTGCCGGGCGCTGCGCGCCGGCGACCCGGAGCTGCGGCCGGTCGGCGCGCGCACGCAGTTCCTCGCCGGCTTCGACCTGCCCGACGACGTGTGGGACGGCTTCCGGGTCCCGATCGGGCTCGCGTTCTTCATGCACTCGAGCGTGACCGACAGCGTCGTCGCGATGTACCCGTCGCCGGCGGGCGCGACCGAGAGCGAGCTGCGCCTGGAGTCGTGGTCGCGGCTGGTGGAGCTCAACCCGGTGCTGCGCGACCTGGAGCCCGACGCCGAGGGGCTGATCGTCGACCGGCGGCTCGGCATCGCGGCGATCGCCCCGATCGACCGCTGCTACGAGCTCGTCGGCTTGATCAAGACGCGCTGGGAGGGCTTCTCCGGCGGCGCGGGCGTCGAGCGGGCGATCGCCGAGTTCCTCGTGGGGCTGCGGTGATCGATCCGGAATTCTCGGTCCGCGGCGTGTCGGCGCGCGCGCTGTCGGAGGTTCCGACGCTCGACTTCGACGTCCAAGTGACCGAGCCGAGCGGGCGCGAGGTGTACATGCTGGCGCTGACCGTGGGCATCACGATCGGCACCCGGCCGTGGACGCAGGCCTCGTTCGTGGTTGGAGCCTTCACGGGCTCAGCAGGGTTCGGGATCGCGGTGCCGTGCTCGTACGAGCAGGGCACGTTCCGCGGCGCGACCGGCGACGCGCCGCTGGTCTTCCACTTCAGCGGCCAGATCTTCTATCGCAGCGACGACGGGGCGCTGCAGGTGGAGCTCGTCCCGTGGAGCTGCTCGGTCGACTTCGCGTTCCCGGTCTCGGTGTGGCACGAGATGATGGCCCGCCACTATCCGGACGGCGCGTTCGTCGCGCTGCGCACCGGGACGCTCGATGCGCTGCGCGACGAGCAGCGCCGGCGCGGGGCGCCGACGCTCGACGCCTGCCTGGAGGAGCTGCTGCGATGCTCGAGCGACTGATCGACACGCTGCTCTACGAGGGCTACGCGCTGTACCCGTACACGCCGGGGTCGGCCAAGAACGCGACGCCGACGCCGTTCGGGATCGTCTATCCGCTCGACCAGCTCGAGCTGCACGGCGAGCTCGAGCGCGACGCGGAGGTCCGCGGCGAGGTGCACTTCCTCGACGGGACCGGCGCCCGCCACGATCTCGAGCCCGGCGAGCACGCGATCGGCGAGCTGCGGGTGCGCGTGACGCTGTCGCGCTCGGGGTTGCGAGCCTCGCTGCGCGTCGAGAACCTCACGCCGGCGCCGGCGGGCCTGGATCGGATGGCCGCGCTGTCGCACGCGCTGCTCTCCACGCACCCCGTCCTCTACGGGCCGTTCCGCTCGCCGCTCGACGTCGAGCACGCCAGCGTCAACACGTGGCCGGTGCTGGTCGAGGATGGCCTGCTCGGCGCCGCGATCATCCTCCCGGACTTCCCCCAGATCGCGCCGGAGAGCCGCGGCTCGCTGTTCGACGCGACCGAGATCGAGGAGGCGCTGCTGCTGCACGTGCAGACCCTCACCGACGGCGAGCGCGCGTCGATCTCCGACCCGCGCGTGCTGGAGATGATCGAGCGCGCGGACACGGTGACGCCGGAGCAGATCACCGCGCTGCACGGGCGGGTGACGATGCGCGACCCGCGCGCCGGCGAGGAGTCGGCTCTGGGTCTGCGGCCGGGCGATCACGTGACCCTGCATCCGCGGCCGGATGCGGACCTCGCGGCGCGCATGCTCGAGGGTCGTTGCGCCACGATCGAGCGGATCTACGTGGACGGCGAGGACAAGACCTACTTCGCCGTCACCGTCGACGGCGACCCCGGCCAGGATCTCATGCGCGAGACCGGCCGCTACCTGTTCTTCTTCGCCGGGGAGGTGGAGCCGTGAAGAAGGTGCTGGTCGCGGGGATCGGGAACGCGTGGATGCGCGACGACGGGTTCGGCGGGAAGGTGGCCGAGCGGCTGTCGGCGCGCGAGCTGCCGGAGGGCGCCGTGGTGTTCGACTTCGGCACCGGCGGGCTCGACCTCGCCTACGAGGTGATGCGGGGCTACGACGAGCTGATCCTGGTGGACATCTCGCGCCAGGGCGGCGAGCCTGGGACGCTGTACGTGATGGAGCCCTCCGAGGACGACGTGACCGCCGGCATCGAGGACGGCGAGGCGCTCAACCCGCACGGGATGGACCCGCAGACCGTCCTGCGCTTCGTGCGCACGGTCGGCGCGTGGCCCGGCAAGGTCACGGTGATCGCGTGCGAGCCGGCGGTCGTGGAGGAGATGGGTCTCGGGCTCTCCCCGGACGTCGAGCGCGCGGTCGACGGCGCCGTCGACCTGGTGGTGGAGACGATCGGTGCATGAGCTCTCGATCGCCGGCGCCGTGGTGGACACGGCGATCAAGCACGCCGCCGGGCGGCGGGTCACGGTGGTGACCGTGCGGGCCGGCGCGCTGCGGCAGGTCGTGCCGGACTCGCTGGAGTTCTACTTCGGCTTCGTCACGCGCGAGACCGTGTGCGAGGGCGCGCGGCTGGAGGTCGTCGAGGTCCCGGCGCGGCTGCGATGCTGCGGGCGCGAGTGGGACATGGGCGCGCTCGAGTTCCGCTGCGCGGCGTGTGGAAGCGCCGCCCAGGTCGTCGCGGGGAACGAGCTGCAAGTGGAGTCGATCGAGGTCGAGGAGGCCGCATGCACCGCGTGAAGGTGAAGGTCGTCGAGGACGCGCTCGACGCCAATGAGACGATCGCGCGCGCCAACCGCGACGACTTCGACCGCGCGGGCGTGACCGTCGTGAACTTCATGGGCGCGCCCGGGGCGGGCAAGACGTCGCTGCTCGAGGGCGGCGCGCTCGCGGGCCTGCGCGCCGGCGTGCTCGAGGGCGACGTGGAGGGGTCGCTCGACGCCGACCGGCTCGCCTCGCTGCACGTGCCGGTCGTGCAGCTGCAGACGTCGCAGGGGTTCGGCGGCGAGTGCCATCTCGACGCCAACATGGTCCGCTCGGCGCTGCCCTCGCTGCCGCTGGACGAGATCGAGCTGCTGGTGATCGAGAACGTCGGCAACCTGGTCTGCCCGGCAGAGTTCCGGGTCGGCGAGGATGCGCGCGTGATGGTGTCGTCGGTCACCGAGGGCGCGGACAAGCCGCTCAAGTACCCGCTGATGTTCCGCGCGTGCGAGCTCGTGCTGCTCAACAAGGTCGACCTGCTGCCGTACGTGGACTTCGACGTCGAGAAGTTCCTGGCGCGGCTGGACACCGTGCATCCGGGCGTCGAGTGCCTGCAGGTGAGCGCGAAGACCGGCGAGGGGATGGAGGCGTGGCGCGAGTGGCTGGCCCGGCTGCCCGGTCGGCGCATGATCGAGGCGTAGCCGGCGCGGAGTTCTTCGCGGCGCACGCCGAGGCGCTGGCGCGGCTGTGCGACGAGATGGCCGTGCGCTTCCTCGCCGGCGGGCGGCTGCTCGCGCTGGGCGTGTCCGCGGCCGCGCGGTCTGACGCGCACCACGTCGCGGTCGAGTTCGTGCACCCGGTGATCGTCGGCAAGCGCGCGCTTCCCGCTCTCGCCGTCGAGGACCTGGCTTCGGAGGCCGAGCCGGGCGACATCGTGATCGCGTTCGACGGCGACGCGTCGGTGGCACGGTCAATGGGCTGCCTGATGATCGAGGGCTTCGAGCCGCCGACCGGCGACCCGTTCATCCGCCAGGAGCTGATCGAGACGCTCTACCACGTGCTGTGGGAGCTCGTGCACGTGTTCATCGACCAGCGCGAGCGCCGCGGGCACGACGCCGGAGCGTCCTCGTTCCTGTACCCGTTCCTCGGCGAGAGCGCGCAGTCGCTGGAGAGCGTGGTCGAGGACGTGCGGCGGTCGATCCTGGCCAAGGCGGCGGAGGTCGCGGAGCTGCGCGAGCAGACGCTGTCGGAGAACGCGGACGCGTTGAGCGCGGCCGCCGAGGCGGTTCGGGCCGCGGGACGCGTGCTCGCGCTCGGCAACGGCGGCTCGGCCACCGACGCGATGGACGTCGTCGCCGATCTGCGGGCGCGCGGCCGGCGCGCGCTGGACCTGACGTCCGATCCCGCCGTGCTGACCGCGCTCGCGAACGACATCGGCGTCGAGGCGATCTTCTCCCGCCAGGTGATCGCGCACGGACGTCCCGACGACGTCCTGATCACCATCTCGACGTCGGGCAACTCCGACAACGTGATCGCGGCGCTCGGGGAGGCGCGGCGGCGGGGGTTGACGACGATCGCGCTGGTCGGCTACGGCGGCGGGCGGATCGCGGCCGAGGGACTCGCGGATCTGGTGATCGTCACCCGGTCCGAGCACATCCCGCGCATCCAGGAGGCTCAGGCCAGCGCGTACCACGTACTGATCGAGGCGGCCACCACGTGACCCGCGCACCGGCGCCGCGCGAGACGCCGCGCGGCGGGGCGCCCCCCTCGCGCGAGACGCCGCGCGCCGCCACGCGGCGCGTCCGCGTCCGCGTCACCGGCCGCGTCCAGGGCGTCGGGTTCCGCCCCTACGTGTTCGCGCTGGCCTCCGAGCTCGGCCTCGCGGGCTTTGTCCTCAACGACGCGTCCGGCGTGCTGATCGAGGTCGAAGGCTCGGCTGTCGATCAATTTCTCGCGCGGCTGCGCGCCGGTCCGCCGCCGCTCGCGGCGATCGAGCAGGTCGCCGCCGAGCCGGTCGCGCCCACCGGCGAGCCGGGCTTCACGATCCGCGCGTCGATCGGCGGCGTTCCGGACGCCGCCATCTCGCCCGACGCCGCGACCTGCGACGCCTGCCTCGCCGAGCTCTTCGACGCCGCCGACCGCCGCTTCCGCTACCCGTTCATCAACTGCACCGACTGCGGTCCTCGCTTCACGATCGTCACCGGCATCCCGTACGACCGGCCATACACGACGATGGCCGCGTTCACGATGTGCGCGGCCTGCCGGGCGGAGTACGAGGACCCGCGCGACCGCCGCTTCCACGCACAGCCGAACGCGTGCCCGGAGTGCGGCCCGCAGGCTCGGCTGGTGGGCGCCGATGCGCCCAGCGGCTACGCCGCGCGGCTTTGCGATGCGGCGCCGCACGACGCGCTCTCCGATGCGGCGCCCCGGGACGCCGTCTCGGCCGCCGCCCACGCGCTGCTCGGCGGCGCGATCCTCGCCGTCAAGGGCATCGGCGGCTTCCATCTCGCGTGCCGCGCCGACGACGAGGCCGCGGTCTGGGCTCTGCGTGCGCGCAAGCACCGCGAGGACAGGCCGTTCGCGCTCATGGTCCGCGACCTCGATGCGGCCCGCGCGCTCGTCGAGCTCGACGACGAGGCCGCGCTCCTCTCGCCGGCGCGGCCGATCGTGATCGCGCCGCGGCACGGCGAGGTGGCGCCGTCGGTCGCCCCGCGCTCGCGCGAGCTCGGCGTGATGCTGCCGTACTCGCCGCTGCATCACCTGCTGCTGGCCGACGCCGGCGTGCCGCTCGTGATGACCAGCGGCAACGTCTCCGACGAGCCGATCGCGTTCACCGACGAGGACGCGCTGCGCCGGCTCGGCGGCATCGCCGACCTGTTCCTGCTCCACGACCGGCCGATCCGGACGCGCACCGACGACTCGGTGCTGCGCGGCGGGCGGATCGTCCGGCGCTCGCGCGGCCACGTGCCCGCCACGCTGCCGCTGCCGGCCGCCTCCCGGCCGCTGCTCGCGGTCGGCGCCGAGCTCAAGAGCACGTTCACGCTCGCCCGCGACGGGCGCGCGTGGGTCGGCCACCACATCGGCGACCTGCGCAACTACGAGACGCTCGCGTCCTTCACCGACGGCATCGCACACTTCGAGCGCCTGTTCGCGGTCGAGCCCGAGCTGGTCGCGCACGACCTGCACCCGGAGTACCTGTCCACCAAGTACGCGCTCGAGCGCGAGGGGCGCCACGCCGGCGTCCAGCACCACCACGCACACCTCGCCGCCGTCCTCGCCGAGCACGGCGCCGACGAGGCCCTCAGCGCGATCTACGACGGCACGGGCTACGGCACCGACGGCACGGTCTGGGGCGGCGAGCTGCTGCTCGGCACCTGCGAGGCGTACGCGCGCGTGGGGCATCTGTGGCCGGTCCGGATGCCGGGAGGCGAGGCCGCGATCCGCGAGCCGTGGCGCATGGCGTGCGCGTGGATGGCCGCCGCGGGCCTGGAGACGCCGCCGGATTGGGAGAACGTGCGCCGCCTGGCGGAGACCGGCCTCGCGTCGCCGCTGACGACCAGCATGGGGCGCCTGTTCGACGCGGTCGCGGCCATGTGCGGCATCCGCGACCGCGTCACCTACGAGGGCCAGGCCGCCGTCGAGCTCGAAGCCGCGGCGGACGTGCGCGAGCGCGCGGCGTATCCGCTGCCGGTGACGCCGAGGGAAGCCGTAGCCGCCCGTGGCGAAGCCGTAGCGGCCGGTGGCGACCCGCGCCAACGCGCCGGCCGCGTCGCGCTCGTGCTCGACGCGCGCCCCACGATCGCGGCTGTCGCGCGCGACCTTGCGCGCGGCGCCGGCGTCGCGCTCGTCTCCGCGCGCTTCCACAACGCCGTCGCGAACGCGACCGCGATCGCGTGCCGCGACGCGCCCACCGTCGTCCTTTCCGGCGGCGTGTTCCAGAACGCGCTGCTGCTCGACCGCACGATCGAGGCGCTGAAAGGCCGCCGCGTGCTCACGCCGCAACGCCTGCCGTGCAACGACGGCGCGATCTCGTACGGACAGGCGGCGGTGGCCGCGTGCTAGACCGCCCCGTCCACGTCCCCGGCGGGAACAAGCGGTTCGGCGAGCTGACCCGCGAGGAGGTCGCGAACCGCGCGCAGGAGCTCAAGGAGGCGACCGGCTGGGGCCCGACGATGCGCGTGGCGCCGGTCGCCCGCGCATGGGCCGACCTCGCCCGCGCGATGGAGGAGGTTCAGGCACACTCCGTCGCCGACCTCGACCCCGAGACCCTCGACGCGCTCGCGGAGCCGCTGTGGATCAGCCCGAATCTGTAGCCGATCGCTTCATCGTCGCGGCCAGCGCGCCGCGCTCGGCGCACCCGACCGGGACGCTCGCGGAGGCGGACGCGATCCTCGGCGCGCACCCCGAGATCGCAAGCGGCGACGTCTACGCCGCCGCGATCCTCGGCGACGCGGTCCAGGTGCGGGAGCTCCTCGCCGAGGACCCCGCGCGAGCGACCGCCCGCGGCGGTCCGTACGAGTGGGACGCGCTCACGTACCTGTGCTTCTCGCGCTACCTGCGGCTGCGCGGCACGGACGAGTTCGTGCGCGCGGCGGAGGCGCTGCTCGACGCGGGCGCCGACCCGAACGCGGTCAGCGCGTGGGGCGACCGCGCGCTGCACCATTCGCTCGCGCGCGGCAACAAGCTGCCGCTGCTGGAGGCGCTGCTCGACGCCGGCGCGGATCCGTCGCTGGGCAACCCCCGGCACGACGGCGTCAGCGCCCACGCGATCGCCGCGCGCATGGGCCGCGCCGACGCGCTCGAGCGGTTCTTGCGGCGCGGGTTCGCGCCCGCGCTCGACGGCGACGACGCGTTCTTCGACGCGCTCGCCCGCGCGGACGCGAGCCGGGCGCGCGCGCTGATGCCGGAACGGATCGACTTCGACGTGGTCGCGATCCTCGCCGGCACCGGCAACGCCCCCGCCCTCTCGCTCGCGCTCGACCTCGGGCTGCCGCTGTCCGAGGACGCGCTGCCACCGCGGTGTGGCGCGAACGGACCGACGCGGTACGGGTGCTGCTCGCCCGCGGCGCACCGGTCACGCCGGAGGTGCGCTCGCTGGCCGAG
This sequence comes from uncultured Solirubrobacteraceae bacterium, assembly GCA_963837485.1. Lineage (GTDB taxonomy): Bacteria > Actinomycetota > Thermoleophilia > Solirubrobacterales > Solirubrobacteraceae > Solirubrobacter. Next base: position 66,442 of record CAWINP010000011.1, read on the forward strand.
CGCGCGCAGACCGAGGTCTCCGAACGGACCCCGCACCGTTCACGCGACATCGCTGACCTGCTAGACGGGACATCGTGATGGACGAGTTCTTCCTCGACACGCCCGTGGTGCGCGCCTTCATCGACCAGGTCCGCGACGCGATCGGTCACGCGCACGACCCGCAGGACGCCTGCGATCGCGTCCGGCCCGCGTTCGCGACGCTGCTGCAGGACCCGCACTGGCTGCCCGACGCCTACGCGCAGCCGAACCCGGAGTCCGGCATGGGCGGCGGCATCGGCCAGTGGCTGCTGTATCGCGCCGGCGATCGCAGCCTCACGCTGTTCTCGCTGATCGTCCCGCCGGGCAGCGAGACGCCGGTGCACGACCACCTGGCCTGGGGCCTGGTCGGCCTCTACCGCGGCACCCAGGACGAGGAGATCTTCGACACGGGCCTGACGCTGACCCAGAGCCGCGCCCTGCGCCCGGGCGACTTCTACGCCCTGCTGCCGCCGCGCGACGACATCCACCGCGTCCGCACCACCTCGCAGGAGACCTCGGTCAGCATCCACCTGCTCACCAACGACACCGGCTGCGTCTGGCGCCACACCTTCGACCCGGAGGCCAAGACGAGCGCGCCGTTCCGCAGCGGCTACGTCAACGTCGCCTGCGAGGACTGACCGGAGAACAGCTCCTCGAGCCGCTCCAGCGTCCGCGGCGTGCCGATCGCCATGACCACGTCGCCCTCGACCAGCACCGTCTCAGGCCCGGGCTGCGGCCGGAACGAGCCGTCCGCGTGGCGCACGCCGATCACGAACGAGCCGCCGCGCACGTCGCCGACGCGGCGCTCGGCGCCCGCCGAGCCCGGCTGGACGGTGATCTCCTCCATCCGGTACTCCGCCGTCACGTCCTTGGACCCGGTCACGTTCGGATGCAGCGCGAGCCGCGCCATCTCGGTCCCGGACGACTTGTAGGGCGAGATCACCCGGTCGGCGCCCGCGCGGCGCAGCTTCTTCTCGGCTCCCTCCTCCGACGCGCGCGCGACGATCGCGATGCCGGGCCGCAGCTCGCGCGCGGTCAGCGCGATGAAGATGTTCTCCGCGTCGGAGTCCACGCAGGCGATCACCGCGCGCGCCCGCTCGATGCCGCCTTCCCGCAGCGCCTCGTCGTCGGACGCCCGCGCGAGGATGAAGCGCACGCCCGGCGCGTAGGCCGCCTCCCGGTTCGCGGGCTCGGAGTCGATCACCACGTACGGCGCGCCGGCGGCGCGCAGGTCGCGCGCGACCTGGCGCCCCACGCGCCCGAACCCGCAGACGATGAAATGGTCGGTCAGCCGCTCGCTCATGCGTCGTGCCCTTCGTTCGGAGAGCATGGTGCCCAATTGGCCGCTCACGACGAGCTCGGTCAGCGACACGAGCGCGTAGAACAGCGTCCCGACGCCGAGGAACGTGAGAACGACCTTCACGATCTGGCCGGCGGTGTCGCTCGGCGCGCGCATCGAGCCGGTCGTCGCCACCGTGTCGATCGTCCAGGTGAACGACTCCCACAGTGGCCGGTTCTCGGTCAGCGAGTACGCCACCGTCCCGCTCACGATCAGCAGGCACAGCGCGAGCCCGAGGAGCGCGAAGCGGCGGACGACGTCGTGCGACACGCACGCAGGCTACGCCAGGCGACTTAGGACCAGCGCCCGATGTGAGCGCGTCCCGCCGCGCGTACCCTGATGACGTGGCCTCGCAGGACACCGCGTTCCGGGCTTTGAGCGACGTCGTCCTCGCGCTCGCCTCCGAGCACGAGGTCGAGCCGGTGCTCCAGCGCCTGGTCCACTCCGCGCGCGAGCTGGCCGGCGCGCGCTACGCGGCGCTCGGCATTCCCGACGGCGAAGGCCGCTTCTCCTCCTTCATCACGTCCGGGATGAGCGACGAGCTGATCGCCGCCATGGGGCCGCTCCCGCGCACGCACGGGATGCTCGGCGCGATGCTGGAGTCGCCGCAGCCGCACCGCACCGACGACATCACCGCCGACCCGCGCTTCCGCGGCTGGTGGCCGCGCGCGCACCCGTCGATGCACACGTTCCTCGGCGTGCCGATCGTGTCCAAGGACGAGGTCATCGGCGCGCTGTATCTGACCGAGAAGGACGACGGGTTCTCGACTGACGACGAGAAGCTGATCTCGCTGCTGGCCGCCCACGCCGCGATCGCGATCGAGAACGCGCGGCTGCACGAGCGCAGCCGCGAGCTGTCGATCGTCGAGGAGCGCAACCGGCTCGCGCGAGAGCTGCACGACAACGTCACCCAGCGGCTGTTCGGGGTGGCGCTGGCCGCCGAGTCGGCCTCCACGCTGCTCGAGCGCGACCGCGACGCGGCGGCCGCCGAGATGGCGCGCGTGGGCGAGCTGGCGCGGGCGGCGATGGAGGAGCTGCGCGCGGTCGTCTTCGAGCTGCGCCCCGGCTCGCTCGAGGCGGAGGGCCTGGCGACCGTGCTGCGCAAGCACGTCGACGTGCTGCGGCGCGTCTCGGGCCGGCGGATCGAGCTGCGCGTCGGCGAGGTGCCCCGGCTGGAGCCCGGCCCCGCGACCCAGGTGCTGCGGATCGCCCAGGAGGCGCTCGGCAACGCGCTGCGCCACGCCGAGGCTTCGCGGATTGACGTCCGGCTGGACAGCAGCGCCGATCGGCTCATGTTGCGAGTGACAGATGACGGCTGCGGGTTCGACCCGTCCGCGGTGCGCGGGCAGCGGCTCGGGCTGACCTCGATGGAGGAGCGGGCGACCGAGCTCGGCGGGGCGCTGACCGTCGAGTCGAGCGCCCAGGGCACGACGGTGCGGCTCGAGGTGCCCTCGTGATCCGGGTCGTGCTCGCCGACGACCACGCGGTCGTGCGCCAGGGCCTGAGGACGTTCCTGGACCTCCAGGACGACATCGAGGTGATCGCCGAGGCGTCCGACGGGGCCGAGGCGGTGGACGCCGCCGAGCGCCTCGATCCCGATGTCGTCCTGCTCGATCTCGTCATGCCCGGGCTCGATGGTCTGGGCGCGTTGAAGGAGCTGCGATCGGGGCGCGCACGGATCATCGTCCTCACCAGCTTCGGCGACGACGACAAGCTGTTCGCGGCGCTGCGCGGCGGCGCCGCCGGCTATCTCCTGAAGGACGTCCAGCCGGCCGACCTCGTGCGCGCGATCCGCTCGGCGTACGCCGGCGAGTCCCCGCTGTCGCCGGCGATCGCCACGCGCGTGGTCGAGGAGGTGGCCCAGGGCACCGTCAGCGCGCACGACGACCTCACGCCGCGCGAGCTCGACGTGTTGACCCTGATCGCCCGCGGCCGCTCGAACAAGGTCATCGCGCGCGAGCTCGGCGTGGCCGAGAAGACGGTCAAGACGCACGTGAGCCACATCCTCGCCAAGCTCGGCGTCGCCGACCGCACGCAGGCTGCGCTGTACGCCGTGCGCCAGGGCCTCTAGCCGCGGCGCGCCGCGGGCCTGCACGCGCGAGGCGCGCGGGCCCTTGGTCCTAGGCCTAATTGCCAATGGTGGCCGGGCGATGGCGGACGTACCGTCGTCGTCATGCCCACCGCCATCCTCACCGGCGCGTCCCGCGGCCTCGGACTCGCCCTCGCCCGCGCGCTCGCCGAGCGCGGCTGGCGACTGGTGATCGACGCCCGCGAGGCCGGGCCGCTGCAGGCCGCGGCCACCGAGCTCGGCGCCGTCGCGATCCCCGGCGACGTCGCCGACGCCGCGCACCGCGAGGCGCTCGTCGCCGCCGCCGGCCCCGTCGACCTGCTCGTCAACAACGCCTCCGTGCTCGGCCCGAGCCCGCAGCCGCCTCTCGCCGGCTATCCGCTCGACGTGCTCGAGCACGTCTACCGAGTGAACGTGCTCGCGCCGCTGGCGCTCTTCCAGCTCGCGTCGTTCGCAGCGGGCGCCCGCGTGATCAACGTCACCTCCGACGCCGGCGCCGAGGCGTATGAGGGCTGGGGCGGCTACGGCTCGTCGAAGGCCGCGCTCGAGCAGCTCAGCGCGATCCTGGCGATCGAGCACCCCGAGCTGCGCGTCTATGCCGTCGACCCCGGCGACATGAACACGCGCATGCACCAGGAGGCGTTCCCCGGCGAGGACATCTCCGACCGGCCGCCGCCCGAGGACAGCGTTCCCGGGCTGCTCGCGCTGATCGAGGGAGACCGCCCGTCGGGCCGCTACCGCGCCGCGGAGCTGGTTCCGGGGGTGAGTACGTGAGCGGCGAAGCCTCGCCCTGCGGGCTCGTTTCGCTGGGAGCAATCGCCCCAGGGGCGATTCTCCCGGCCGAGGTGTCCCCATGAGCGCGCTGCCCTTCAATCTGCCCCGCGCGCTCGAGGCGGCCGAGCCGCCGGCCGTGCGCGACCGCGTGCGCCTGATGGTCGCCCGCACCGGGCGCCCGCTCGCCCACACGCGCTTCCTCGGCCTCCCGCGCCACCTGCGCCCCGGCGACCTGCTCGTCGTCAACGCCTCGGCGACGATGCCCGCCGCCCTCTCCGCACGCACCTCGGACGGCACGGCGGTCGCGCTGCACCTGTCGACGCCTGAACCCCCGCCGGCGGGTCACCGCGACTGCTGGATCGTCGAGCTGCGCCGCGGCGGCGAGCGCTTCCCCGGCCGCGCCGGGGAGGCGCTCGCGCTCGCCGCGGGCGGCCGCGCCGAGCTGCTGGCGCCGTACCTGTCGCCCGGGCGCCTGTGGATCGCCCGGCTGACGCTCCCCGAGCCGCTCGACGCGTACCTCGCGGCCTGTGGGGCGCCGATCCGCTACGCCCACGAGCCGGGCGTGCACCCGCTCGAAGACCACCAGACGATCTTCGCCTCCGAGTCCGGCAGCGCCGAGATGCCGAGCGCCGGCCGGCCGTTCACGCGCCGGGTGATCGCCGCCCTGCGCGCCCGCGGCGTCGGCATCGCCCGCCTCGTCCTCCACACCGGCGTGAGCTCGCAGGAGCGCGGCGAGCGCCCGTACCCGGAGCGCTTCCGCGTGCCGCGGGCGACCGCCGAGCGCGTCAACGCCGCCCGCCGCGTGATCGCCGTGGGGACGACCGTCGTGCGCGCGCTGGAGACCGTCGCCGACGCCCACGGGACCGTCCACCCGGGCGAGGGCTGGACGAGCCTGGTGATCACGCCCGAGCGCGGCGTCCGCGCCGTCGACGGTCTCATCACCGGCTGGCACGAGCCCGACGCCAGCCACCTGCTGATGCTCGAGGCGATCGCCGGCCGCGAGCTGCTCGAGCGCTCCTACGCCGCCGCCGTGTCACACGGCTATCGCTGGCATGAGTTCGGCGACTCGCACCTGCTGCTTCCTTAACGAGTCAAGCCGCCCCCATGCAGGAGCGGCTCGTATCCATCAGTATCGGCAGTCGCGGCGAGAATCTTTAGCCGTCGAGCGCGAGTTGGCGCATTCCCGCTCAGTACTCGTCGTGGCGCCGCATCCAGTCACGCTGCCCGTCAACCTCGTTGCGGCCGCTCGGCGTGCGGTCGAGCAGCGCGTAGATGTTGTCGACGACCTCCATCCCGCGCGCGTACATCGAGTACGTGCGGTAGACGATCCCGTCCTCGAGCGCGAACACCGACAGCCCCGGGAGCTCGTCGCCGAGGTTCGTCGTGTGGCGGAAGTTGTAGTCGGCGCCGTCGGCGACCTGCTGCGGCGTGAACGAGACGCGGTAGTCGAAGTTGAAGTCGCTCCCGAACGAGGAGACCCAGCGGATGTTCCAGCCCATCCGCGCCTTGTAGGCCTCGATCTTCTCCAGCGGCGCGCGCGAGGCGAACACGAGCGTCGCGTCGTTGTGCGCGAGGTGGATGACGCCGCCGTCGACCTCGTCGGCGAGCATCGAGCACCCCGGGCAGCCGGCCTCCCAGTCCGGCCCGAACATGAAGTGGTAGACGAGCAGCTGCGAGCGGCCGTCGAACAGATCGGCCAGCCCCCGCGGGCCGTCGACGGTGTCGAACGTGTACGCCTTCTCCACCGGCACCCAGGGCAGCGCGCGCCGCTGCTCGGCGAGCTCGTCGCTCAGCCGCGTCAGCTCCTTCTCGCGGACGAGCAGCTCCTTGCGCGCCGCGAGCCACTCCTCATGCGTTCCGATCGTGTGGGTCATGGCCGTACTGACTCGGCCGCGGGCGGAAACTGGTCGCGCGGCGGTTCGTACGTCTCCGGGAGGCCGAACGAGGGGAACAGCGACGAGTCGATGAACGCGGTCACCGCCGCGATCCGCGGGCCGTCGAAGGTCAGCACGTCGATCACGTAGGCGGCGTAGCGCTCGCCGTCCCACATGTAACAGCCGACCGCCGCCTGGCCGTTGGCGCGCGCCGGGAGGTGACGCCAGCGGCGTTTGGCGGGCCCGCCCTCGAGGAAGCCGCGGATCGCCGGCAGCCCGCGGTAGTACTCCGGCAGCGGCGGCATCGACCAGGTCGCCTCCTCCGACAGCAGCCCGACGATCGCGTCGACGTCGGCGCGATCCAGGGCGTCCATGTAGCGCTCGACGGTCGAGCGCACGGCGTCGTCGCCGAGCGCGCGCAGGGTCGCCTGCTGGGTGCGCTCGGGCAGCCGCTCTCGCACGACCCGCCGCGCCCTGGCGAGCGCACTGTTGACGGACTCGACGCTCGTGTCGAGCGCGTCCGCGACCTCGCGCGCGCGGAAGCCGAGCACGTCGCGCAGGAGCAGGGCCGCGCGCTGCGTGCCCGGCAGGTGCTGGACCGCGGCCACGAACGCCAGCTCGACGCTCTCGCGCTGCTCGTAGGAGGCCTCCGGCGGGTCCGGATACGGCTCCAGCCAGAGCGGCTCCTCCGAGCCGTCGTCGTCGATCGGCAGCACGCGCTTCGGCCTCCGCGCGATCACGTCGAGCGACGCGTTGGTGGCGATCCGGTACAGCCAGGAGCGCAGCGAGCTGCGGCCCTCGAACCGTTCCAGCCCCCGCCACGCGCGCAGCAGCGCCTCCTGCAGGGCGTCGTCGGCGTCGTGCAAGGAGCCGAGCATGCGGTAGCAGTGCGCGTGCAGCTCGCCGCGGAACGGCTCGATGGCCTGCTCGAAGTCAGTCGCCACGGATGCGCAGCGTCCCGAACGGGCCCGACGTCGTGATCCGCAGCCGGGGCGCGTTGGCCACCGGCCCGGTGTCCGGCAGGTCAACCTCCCGGGTGCCGAAGGCGCCGCCGCCATCGACCTCGACATGCACGCCGCGCGGGACCAGCAGCGTGATCGTGCCGAACCAGTTGCGCACGCGCAGCTCGGTCTCCGCGCCGTGCAGGGTCGCGCGCCCGAGATCGAGCACGACGGTCCCGCCTACGCACAGCAGCGTCGAGCGCGGCGCCAGCTCCCAGCGCCCGCGCCGCTCCAGCCGCGAGCCGATCGCGCGGTGGTGAAGCGGAGCCTGCGCGCTGCCGGTCGCGGGCAGGTCCGCGGTCAGCGGCTCGAGCTCGCCCTGCAGGCGGGCGAGCTCGGCCTTCTCCACCCTGCCCGCGAACTCGTCGAGCGTCAGCCGGCCCGCGACCGTCGCGTCGCGCAGCGCCGCGATCGTGCGGTCGCGGTCGGCGTCGCCAGCCCTCACAGGGACCGCTGGTACACGCTGAATGCCCTCGTCGCGAACCATGCGCTGATCACCACCAAACCTACGAGCAGTCCCAGGCGCGACGCAACCAGGCCCCAGTCGAGCGAGCCCATCGCGGCCGAGCGCGCCGCCTCGGATGCCCAATTGACGGGGTTGAAGCGCGAGACGTCGCGGATCCAGTGCGGCACCAGGCTCGCCTGCATCAGCGCGCTCGACAGGAACGTCAGCGGCAGCAGCACCATCGAGACCGCGCCGATCAGCGTCTCGCGCTGGCGCGCCAGCACGCCGATCCCGTTCGACAGCGACGCGAACGCGGCGGCCAGCAGCGCCGCGACGAGGATCAGGATCGCGATCCCGCCGGCGCCGTGCGTGTAGTCGGCGCCGAGCAGCAGCGAGAGCGCCACCACGAGGATCGTCTGGATCACCACCGAGATCACGGCCTGCGCCACGGCGCCGAGGTTGAACGCGCCGCGCCACGCGGGCGAGACGAGCATCCGGTCCATGACCCCGGCGTTGATGTCCTCGATGAACCCCATGCCGGTCCAACCGGCGCTCGAGACGGCGAGCATCACGACGACGCCCGGCGTCAGGTAGTTCACGTACGAGCCGCCGCGGAAGCCGGGGATCAGCGTGATCGACTTGAACAGCGCGCCGAACAGCAGCAGCCAGATGATCGGCTGGATCAGCGTGATGACGATGAACGCCGGCTGGCGCAGCAGCACGCGCAGGTAGCGCAGCGCGACCTGCCAGGTCTGCCTCAGCCCGCTCATACGGCCACCTCGAACGCGCGCCCGGCATACCGGAGATAGACGTCGTCCAGCGACGGGCGCGCGACCGTCACCGACGCGGCGCGCACGCCCTGCGCCTCCAATGCGGCCAGCACCGCCGGCACCGCGGCACCGCCGTCGCGCGAACGCGCGCGCAGCGTGCGGCCGTCGAGCGCGACCTCGCCGAGCCCGTCGACCCGCGCGAGCGCCTCGCGAGCCAGCCCGTCGGGCTCCACCAGCTCGACCTGGATCGTGTCGCCCTCGAGCTCGCTCTTGAGCTCGTCCGGCGTGCCGCGCGCGACGATCCGCCCGCGGTCGACGATCGCGAGCTGCGACGCGAGCCGGTCGGCCTCCTCGAGATAGTGCGTGGTTAGCAGGATGGTCATCCGCTCCTCGCGCGCCAGGCGGGCGATCTCCTCCCACATCTGCGCGCGCGCCTCGGGATCGAGGCCGGTCGTCGGCTCGTCGAGGAACAGCACCTGCGGGCGGTGGAGCAGCCCGAGTGCGACGTCGAGCCGCCGCTGCATGCCGCCGGAGTACGTCTTCACGAGCCGGTCGCCGGGGAGGTCGAAGCGCTCGAGCGTTTCACCGACCCTCGACTTGAGATCCGGGATCGAGTACAGCTCGCCCTGGAGCACGAGGTTCTCGCGCCCTGTGGCCTCCCGGTCGGCGCCCATCTTCTGGCCGACGACGCCGATCGCCAGGCGCACGCGCGCCGGGTCGGCGAGCACGTCGACGCCCGCGACGGATGCCCGGCCGGAGTCCGGCCGCGAGAGCGTGGTGAGGATCCGGACCGTCGTCGACTTGCCGGCGCCGTTGGGGCCCAGGAGCCCGAACACGGTGCCGGCCTCGACGTGCAGATCCAGCCCGTCGAGCGCCTTGACGTCCCCGTAGGTCTTGATCAGGCCGGTGGCCTCGATCGCATTCTCGAACACTGTACGAGTCATCTCGAACAGTGTTCTACTACGGTACAGTGTTCGTGTCAATGGCCGCCGTCCCGGAGCCTCCGTGGTGGCGCCGGCGTGGAGATGCCTCCCGCGCCGAGCGCAAGCCGCTCACCCGCGAAGCGATCGTCGACGCGGCGCTCGCGCTGCTCGAGCGTGAGGGCCTGCAGGGCGTGAGCATGCGCAAGCTCGCGCAGGAGCTCGGCGCCGGCGCCGCGTCGCTCTACTGGCACGTGGGCGACAAGGAGGAGCTGCTGAGCCTGATGCTCGACCGCATCGTCGGCGAGGCAGAGCTGATCGAGCCCGACCCCGACCACTGGCAGGAGTCGGTCAAGGAGATGCTGCGCGCCATGCGCCGGCTGATGCTCAAGCGCCGCGACGCCGCGCAGCTCTCGCTCGGCCGCATCCCGGCCGGCCCGAACTCGCTGCCGGTGATGGAGCGGACGCTCGCCGTGCTACACGCGGCCGCGCTGCCGCCGCGGGTGATCTCCTACGCGGCCGACATGTTCGCGCTCTACGTCGGCGGCTTCGCGTTCGAGGAGAGCATGCCCAGCCAGGGCGACCCGAAGGCGCTCGGCGAGTACTTCGCGTCGCTGCCGCCGGACCGGTTCCCGACGCTGACCGCGCTCGCCGGCGACCTCACCGAGGGCGGCGCCGACGAGCGCTTCGAGTTCGCGATCGAGCTGCTGGTGAAGGGGCTCGAGGCGATGGCGGGGTCTGCTAGCCGGCGTAGGACGCCTTGAGCGTGTAGGCGCCGGTCGCCTTGACCGTGATCCGCAGGGTTTCCGTGCCCTGGTCGCGGCAGGCGATCTTGTAGTGGATGCGCTTGCCCTTGGTGCGCTCGACGAGCTTGCCGTCCGAACGGATCAGCATCTCCTTCGGCTTGCGCGAGAGCTGGAGCGTGAACGCGCCGTCGAGCGTCACCGGCAGCTTGAACGTCTTCGTGCCGGTGCCGCCGCTGAACGTCGTGGTGACGCGCTGCGTCCACGGCTGGGCCACGTCGGCAGCGGCGGCCAGGAACGAGCCCTGGTCGGGCTTGAGCACGCTGGCGAGCTGCCACGCCTGCTCGGGGAAGACGAGCCGCGCGTAGGTCTCCGCCCACGCCTCGCCGGGATTGAACGCGTAGCCCTCGCCCTCGTCGCCCGGCGCCACCCGGCCCTTGGAGGCCTTCGTGCAGACGAGCTCGTAGGACGACCAGCGCTTGGGCCCGAAGTCGAGCGCGGGCAGCGGCGCGTTGGAGCGGTGGCGCGCGATGTGATGGCCGTACTCATGCGCGATCACGTAGTTGACGGAGACGCCGTTCTCGCCCGACGTGTCGCCCGGCACGATCATCGTCTGCTCGTCGCCGGAGTAGCAGGCGAGGATGCCGTCGCCGTCCTTGCCGCCGCAGTCGCTATTGATCTCCGCGGCCGGCACGACGATCACCTTCAGGCTCGCCAGCTCGGCGCCGTGCGGAAGCGTGCCGAGGAACGCGGCGTAGGTGCCGGCGACGTTCGGGTCGCCCTTGAAGCTGTTGGCGACGGTCACGGGGATCGTCGTGTCGCCGGCCGGCCAGCGCTTGGTCTCGCCCTGCAGCTGCGACGCCCGGGCGGTGACGCCGGTGAGGACGCGGTCGCGGAAGCCGGCCGCGCCGGCGGCCCCCGGAAAGGCAAGGGCCGCCGATGCGCCGATGATCACGACGCGGAGGAAGGTCTGCATCGCGGCTCCACGCTCTCGCCTGATCCCCAAAGCGCGCTCAGCGCGGGCTAAGAGCCGCCTAAGATCCGCGCGCATGCTCGCCTTGGCGCTCGGAGCGGCCAATGCCGCCGCGGTCGTGGCGTTGTGGGTGCACGGAGGCGGGCTGCACGACGAAGCGCTCACGAGCGCCGGCCGGCTGACCGGGCTGCTCGGCGCGTACCTCGCGCTGGTCGAGCTACTGGTGCTGGCGCGCGGGCCGCGCTCGTCGGTCTGGCATCGCTGGGCGGGACATGCCGTGTTGTGGCTGGTGGTGGCGCATACGGTGCTGGTCACGGCGGGCTATACGGTCGCCAACGACACCGGGTTGGCGCGCCAGTTGAAGCGCATGATCGAGGAGTTGCCCGGCGTGATCACCGCGACGGCCGCGCTGGCGATCTTCATCGGGGTCGCGATCGCCACCGCGGTGCGGCGCCGGATCCGGTACGAGACCTGGTACTTCATCCATCTCTACACGTATCTCGCGGTGGTGCTGGGGTTCAGCCACCAGCTCGCGACGGGGACCGAGTTCGCGGGCGATCCGCTCGCTCGCACTTACTGGTATGCGATCTACCTCGTGACGCTGGTTGCGGTGCTGTGGCGGCTCGTGCGGAATAAATCGCTGCGTGTCGTGCGCGTGGTCCAGACCGGCGACGTGGTGAGCGTGGAGATGTCCGGGAGCGTGCGCGCGCGGCCGGGGCAGTTCTTCCGCTGGCGCTTCCTCACGCGCGGGCGCTGGTTCGAGGCCCACCCGTTCTCCTTGAGCGCGGCGCCGCCGCGCGTGCGGATCACCGTCAAGGGCGTGGGCGACTTCAGCCGCGGGCTGCGGGACCTGCGCCCCGGGACGCGCGTGCTCGCCGAGGGTCCCTACGGCGGCTTCGAGCATCCGGGCACGAAGACGGCGCTGATCGCCGGCGGCGTCGGGATCACGCCGATCCGCGCACTGCTGGAGGCGCTGGACGGCGACGTGGTCGTCGTCCATCGCGGCGAGCCGGTCCTGCGCGACGAGCTCGACGCGCTGGCCGCCGAGCGCGGGTTCGCCGTGCGCTACGCGGGCCGCGAGCCGCTGCTGGAGCTGATCCCGGACGTCGCCGAGCGCGAGGCGTACGTGTGCGGGTCGCCCGAGATGGTCGACGCCACCGTCGCGAGCCTGCGCGAGGCCGGCGTGCGGCGGATCGTGACCGAGCGGTTCGCGTTCTGATGCGCCGGGTGATCGCCGCGCTCGTCGTGACCGCCGCCGTCGTGATCTGGCTGGCTCGCTACCAGACGCATCCGCCGGCGCCGCCGCCCGCCAGGCCGCAGCCGAAGGTGGTGGCCGGCCCGATCTTCACCACGCCGTTCTCCGCGATCCAGGTCGGCGTGGTGATGCGCCACGGCCGCGTCGTCGACGTCAAGACGCTGATCCTCACGGGCGACGGCGAGCACACTCAGTCGCTCAACGCGCACGCCGAGCCGATCCTGCGCCGGCGCGCGCTGGCCGCGGGGAGCGCGAAGTTCGACGTCGTCTCGGGCGCGACCTATACGAGCGAGAGCTACCAGGAGTCGCTGCAGGGCGCGCTCGACAAGGCGCGCGGTCAGTAGAACGTCGTGCGCGTGATGTGCGCGCGGCCCGGCAGGCCGAGGCCCTTGTTCCAGAGCCAGTTGTCGAGCAGCGCCGGAGCGACGCCGAGCCGCCGCGCGATCCCCTCGCACGCATGCACCGCGCACGCCCGGATCTCCCGCTCCTCGCGGCTGCCGGCGGGCAGCTCGATCCCGTTGTCGACGCGCTCGGCGAGCGCGTCGCTGTAGCGCAGCACGCCCTCGTGGCGCAGGACGTGCGGGACGAGGTTGTCGGCGAAGATCGTCAGCTTGCCGATGTCCGGGTAGCGCACGACGCCGGCCAGGTGGAGGTCGTTGGCGGCGATCTGGGCGCGCTTATAGAAGCCCGCGTCGGCGAAGAACGGCAGCTCGGCCAGGCTCTCGGCGAGCGCCTCCGCGGAGCCGCCGAGGTCGTGCGGGAGCCACGCCCCGAGCTGGTTGAGCGCCTCGGCGTAGAGCCGGGTGAGCTCGTGGCCCGGGTCGAGGCCGAGGATCGCGAGGTGGTGCGGCTGCAGCGCACGCAGCTCCTCGATGCTCCACGGGATGCCGCGGGCGCGCGTGAACGCGGTCAGGCGCTGGGTCAGCGCGTTGGTGTCGGTCCCGAGCGCCGCGAACCAGCCGGAGCCGAAGTTGATCGCGTCGAGGATCAGCACGTAGCGCGCGACGTCCTCCGGCTCGCCCTCGAGGAAGTGCAGCGCGGGGTCGAGGCCGCTGACGTCGCCGGGATCGAAGTCGACGTCGTGGATCGTCACATCGCGCGCCGTGGCGGCGATCGCGGCGCACGCCGCTCGCACGTCGTCGCACAAGCCCATCGCGCCGGACAGGCTACGGTGCTGGCCGCCATGCGCCTCCTCGTGCTTCTGCTCACGCTGCTGCTCGCCGCGTGCGGCTCGTCCTCCTCGGACACCGTCACGGTCGCGCTCGACTTCACCCCCAACCCCGTCCACGCGCCGATCTACGAGGCGCGCGGGCATGACGTGAAGATCGCGATCCGCAAGCCCGGCTCCGGCCCGGACTCGCTCAAGCTGGTGGCGAGCGGCAAGGTCGACCTCGGCGTGCTCGACATCCAGGACCTGGCGATCGCACGGAACCCGGGATCCCACCCGCCCACCGACCTCGTCGGGGTGGCGGCACTGGTGGGGCGGCCCCTGGCTGCCTTGATCGCACAGCCCGACGTCGCGTCGCCGCGCGCGCTGGAGGGGCGCACCGTAGGCGTCTCCGGCCTGCCGTCGGATCCCGCGTTCGTGAAGGCGATCGTCGAGCACGATGGCGGCGACGCCTCGAAGGTCAAGCAGGTCACGATCGGCTTCGCCGCGGTCAGCCGGCTGCTGACCAAGCGCGTCGACGCGGTGCCGGCGTTCTGGAACGCCGAGGGCGTGGCCCTGCAGCGCGCGGGGTTGGACGTGAAGGAGTTCCGCGTGGAGGACTACGGCGCGCCCGCCTACCCGGAGGTGGTGCTGATGACCTCGCGCGCGACGCTCGCCAAGCACCGCGACCGGATCGAGCGCGCGCTGGCCGCGATCGAGGACGGCCTCGAGTACACGCGCGCGCATCCCGGCGACGCGGTGCGCAAGATCGCGGTCGCCGCGGAGACGAAGGACACCGGGCTCGTGCGCGCGCAGCTTGACGCCGTGCTGCCCGCGTTCGCGCCGGGGTTGAAGCTCGATCGCGGCGTGCTCGAGCAGTGGGCCGGCTTCGACGCGCGCGTCGGGCTGGTGGAGAGCAAGCCCGACGTCGCGAAGGCCTTCGACTTCACCCTGCGCTGATGTGCGGGGCGCCCGGGTCCTGTCACGGCCCGGGCAAGCCACCGTTCGGTTGGGGGCCATACGGCCGCCAGGCTTCAGAGCCAGGTTAAGCGGTTGCCCGCCGTCTGGTGGACGATGTCCCTAAACGGTCCGGCGGATCGCTTGTGTCGATGGGGCTCATGATGCCTCCACCTTGTGAATATGGCAACTCGAATTGACCGAGCGCTGACAGCGAGCGTCACTCCTCCAGCGGGAGCGTTGCGCGGACGACGCTGCCGGTCCCGGGGCGAGATTCGACGGCGAGAGTGCCGCCCAGCGCCTCGACCCGGTCGGCGAGCCCGCGCAGGCCTGAGCCGGCCGCTGGATCGGCGCCGCCGTGGCCGTCGTCGGCGATCTCGACGAGCAGATCGCCGGCGCTGAGCGCCATCTGGACGTGCACCTCCGACGCCTCCGCGTGCTTGACCGCGTTCGTCAGGCTCTCGGCGACGACGAAGTAGACGGCGGCCTCCAGCGCGGCGGCGAGCCGCTCCTCGGGCACGCCCTCCACGAGCACGGGCAGCGGCGCGCGGGCGGCGAGCGTCTCCAGCGCCGGCGCGAGCCCACGGTCGGCGAGCACGGCGGGATGCAGGCCGCGGGCGAGCTCGCGCAGCTCGCTCAGCGCCTGCTCGAGCTCCTCGGCGGCCAGGCCGAGCAGCTTCTTGGCGAGCTCGGGGTCGCCCAGCTTCTTCTCCAGCACGCGCAGCTGGACCGCGAGCGCGACCAGGCGCTGCTGCGCGCCGTCGTGCAGGTTGCGCTCCAGCCGCCGCCGCTCGGCCATGCCGGCCTCGAGGATCCTGGCGCGCGACGCGTTGAGCTGCGAGCGCGCCTCCGCGCTCTCGAGTGCGAGCCCGAGCAGCTCGGCAAAGCCGGCCAGCCGCCGCTCGGCGTCCTGGCCAAGCGTGCCCGTCGAGGAGGCCACCAGCACCAGGCCCCACGTGCCCCCGCCGGCCACCACCGGCGCGGCGACCGCGGAGCGGTAGCCGTTCTCGCGCATCAGCTCGGCGGCGCGGCCCCGCAGATCGGTGTAGTCGTCGATCCGCGCGGGCGCGCCGGTGCGCGCGACGATCGCGGTCAGCCCCTCGCTGTCGGCGAGCGGTACGGCGGTGCCGACCTCGAAGCCGCGCGTCTCGCCGTCGCCCCAGCGCCCGACCGTCCACGCGTACTCGCCCTCGTAGCGGACGGTCGCCGCCGAGCGCGCGCCGAGCAGGCGCCCGGCCTCCTCGGCGACCGCGGTGAAGACGTCCTCCGGCTCCGGGCCGGCGGCGACGAGCACCGCCACGCGCCGCAGCGCCGACTGCTCGTCGGCGAGCGCGGCGAGCGCCTCGTGAGCGCCGGCGTCGAGCACCATCCCGACGTAGGCCTCGTCGAGCCGGAACAGCGTGGCCGACACCGGCATCCGCGCGCGGCCGAGCCGCACGCGCCGCGGCGCGTTGGAGCCGGCGACCATCTCCTTCAGCGCAGGCGCCAGATCGCGCTGGTCGTCGTCGACCGTGCTGCCCACCTGGAGGCCGGTCGCCATCGTGAACGCGGTGTTCGCGTAGACGCAGCGCAGCGCCGCGTCGAAGCACCCGACGGCGGCCGGTGTAGCGTCCAGCAGGCCGCGCAGGGCGGCAGGCGGCAGCGGCGCCGGCATCGTCCTCGCTCGCCTCGAAGTGGCGGACATCCCCCATAGACGCTATCGGGGCGATTGTCCGTCGCCCCGTGTTGCGCCCTTGCGGAGGAGAATCGTGTGCCGCCGACTCCGATCCAGCGGCACACGCTGGTGCGACTGTCTCGCCGCGCCGGCGCCTGGTCAAGGAAGACTGTCCTGGGGTCTAGGACGGGCTAGACCACGCACGCGTCGTGGGCCGCGCGGGCGACCCGCACGGACGCCAGCACGCGGCCGCGGTGGTCGAGGATCGTCAGCGTTCCGTGGCCCAGGGACGGCGTCAGCACGCGGTTGGCGCCGGGCTGAACGTTGTAGGAGCCGCCGGGGATCCGCGTGCTGGAGCGGCGCGCGCCGGTGGACGCCGTGAAGCGCTCCAGCGTGCCGGCGGTGCCGCTGGTGACGAACGCGACGTCGCCCGCGAAGCCGACGTGTTGAGGCGCCTCTGCCGCGTCGACGACGTGCGCGGGCGTGGAGCCGCGCGGGTGGTAGACGGCCACGCGATTGTCCCGTCCCGCGGTGACCCAGACGCGGCGGCCGCCGGGCGCGAAGCCGACGTCGTGGGCCAGGAACGGCGGCCTGATGCGCCGGGCGACCCGCGGGCGCGTCGGATCCGTGACGTCGAGCACCACGATCGCGGGCGCGGACGAGCCGAGCGCGACCCACAGCGTGCGCCGGTCGGGCGAGAGCGAGACGTGGCGCGCGTGGTCGCCGGCGGCCGCGCGGTGCACGACCCGCCCGCGCTCGAGGTCGACGACCGCGACCTCGCCGTACCCGGAGTCGGTCACGAATGCGTAGCGCCCGGCGACCGCGGTGTAGCGGGGCTCGGAGAAGCCGCGCAGCACGCGGCGGACCTTCGGCGGCGCGCCTTCCAGCAGCGAGATCGCGCCCTGTGACGTGTGCGCGACGATCGCGCTCGCGCCGGGACCGCGCTCGATGCTCCGAGGCCCTTCGAGCGTGTGGACCCGCGCACGGACCCGGGCGGTGGCGAGCGAGACGGCGACGACGTGGGCCTCGGTGTCGGCGGTCGCGAGGGCGAGCGTGGCGCGGGTCGCCGCCGCGCGGCTTCTCGTGATCTCGGCCCGTGTGAGTGCGGTCGCCAGCGCGGCCATCAGGAACTCGCGGCGGTCCATGCGCTGGTTACGGCGCGGTGGTGGCGGCAGGTCCGGCGAACGTCAACTGCGGCAGTAAGGGGGGCGAGTGCACCAGAAACGATCAGCTAGGACGAGCGAACGATCACAATCGACCGCTCTCCTAACGCACCACTTTCACGTGTGGCGGATTAGTCGCGCATAGCGCTACTTAGAAAACACTAGGTTTCCTGAGCGGTCGTCGCGCGTGATCGTTTCCTCACGCGGGCCGCTCCCTCATCCCCTTACCTGCCGCCGTTGACGTTCGCCGGCTAAAGGTCCACGACCACGAGATCGGCGCCGCCGCGCCACCAAAGCCTCCGCGACCACCCGCCGATGGCACACCGCCGGATCGGCCTCCAGGCACAGCAGCGCGGTCGGCGGCGCGAAGTCCAGCTCCGCCGCCAGCGCGTCCAGTGCATCGCCCGCGGTCGCCTCCACGTGAGCGCGGAACATCGGCGCGCCCTCCGCCACCCGTCCGTGCTTGAACAGCCAGCGGATGTCCGGCGGCGTGCCGAGCGCCTTGCGGTGCTCGTACGCGATCCCGTGCTCGCCGAGCAGCTCCCCGAGCCTCGTCTTGGACATCCCCGGGCGGCGCGACTGCGGCCGGAAACGGACGTCGATCAGGCGGCGGACGCCTGCCGCCGACAGCTCGGCCACCAGCTCGGGCGGCAGGAGCCGCTCGTATCCGATCGTCCACAGCTTCGGCACGGTCCTTGCAGCCTGGCAGGCGGGAGCGCGCTAGCGTCACGTGCCCGCTGCATCGCCTCGCGACAATCCTGCTGCTCGCTGCCGTCATCCCCACCGCGTCCGCCGGCGCGCAGGGCGAGGGCATCCTTCGGAACCGCATCGGCGCCGGAAAGGCGCAGGAGCGCTCGCTCTCCTCGGCCGCGGCGCGGCTGGGCGCGCTCGAGCGCCGGACGGCGCGCGAGGTGACGCTGCTGCAGGGCCGCCTGGCCGCCGTGCAGGCCGCGACGACGGCGTCCGAGATCAAGCTCGCCGACACGCAGGCGAAGCTGGACGCCGCGCGCAAGCGGGTCACGCGGCTGCGCAAGCGCCTCGCCGGCGTGCGCTCCAAGCTCGCCGGCCTGCTGCGCGAGCGCTACATGGGCGAGCAGCCCGACTTCATGACCGTCGTCCTGCACGCCGACGGCTTCCAGCAGCTGCTCGAGACGCTCTCGTTCGTACGCCGCGTGCAGCGCGCCGACACGCGCGTGCTCGACGCCGTCCGCTCCGCCCGCCTGGACGCGGGGCGCGAGCAGCGCGTATTCACGGCGCTCGAGGTCAAGCGCCACCGCGCCGCGGCCGCGCTCCGGACGCGCCGCGACGCGCTCGCGTCGATGAGCACGGCGCTCGAGGCGCGGCGCGCCACGTTCGCCCGCGCCCGGCTGGCGCGGCTCGCCGCGCTCTCGCATGTCCGCTCGCGCCGCCGCGCCGCCGAGCGCGAGCTCGGCCGCCTGCTCACCGCCCGCGCGACCGCGGTCAGCACGGCCGGTCCGGGCGGCCCGTGGGCGATCCCGTGGCCGATCGTGCAGTGCGAGTCCGGCGGCCAGAACCTGCCGCCCAACTCGGCGACCGCGTCGGGCTACTACCAGATGCTCGACTCGACCTGGAAGGGCCTCGGCGGCTCCACGCCGCACGCCTATCAAGCGTCCAAGGCCGAGCAGGACCGGCTCGCCGCGCGCCTGTGGAACGGCGGCGCGGGCGCCTCCAACTGGGTCTGCGCGAGCCTGGTCGCGTCCTGATGCGGAAGGCCGGCGTCACCGGGGTGGATGTCGGGTTGTGCCTGCCGGTGCACGGCAGGCACAAGCATGCTGGTGGCACGTGTGCGCCTGCCGGGCGCCGGCAGGCGCGGGCCGGCGCCGCCCAGTGGCGTCGAGTTCCGAATCAGGGCGCGGCTACTTAGTCAGCAGCCAGCGCCCGTCGACCCGGGTCAGCGGCTGCGTGTCGTTGCGCGAGCGGCCGTCGCTCTCCACCGAGCGCGTCTTCACGAGCGCGCGGTCGCCCTCGATCCGGATCGACTGGATCGTGATCTTGTACTTCGGCCCGCCCTGAGCGACCTGGTCGCCCCACAGCTGCTCGCACGTGACGCCGGTGCTCGTGCCCGCTTCGCGGAACTCCCGGCCGAGCAGCTCATTGCAGATCGTCTTGACGTCGTTCGCGCGCACGGCGGCCTGGTAGCGGCCGATCGTGTCGCGGATCGCGGCCTCGTCGCCGGTCGGCTCGCTCCCGCAGGCGGCCGCGAACACGGCGCAGACAAGCAGCAGACGCTTCATCGGACGCCCAGGCTAGAACGCGCCGGGAGCCCGCAACAGGTCCCGGGACCGGTCCCGATCCAAAGAGGAGACCGCCGCCCCATGTGCGGTCGCGAGCCCGCTGGCACCGTGCGGAAGCGATGCGACGCCTGCGCTCCCAGATCGGCCAGACGGCCGCCGAGTACCTCGGCGTCCTGCTCGTCGTATCGGTCGTCATCGCAGGCGTCGCGCACAACGACCTCGGTCACCGGATCGCCTGCCAGATGCGCGGTCAGGTGGCGAAGATCCTCGGCGGCGCGGCGCCCGAGGGCTGCGGGAGCGCCCACGGCGGCCCGCGCGCCACCGCGTCGGCCGCGAGCGCAGATCGCGACACCGACAAGGACGGCATCCCGGACGCCGAGGAGATCCGGCGCGGCACCGATCCCTACTCGTCGGACTCCGACCACGACGGCGTCTCGGACTCCGACGAGATCGAGGCGGGGCTGAACCCGCGCAACGCCGACACCGATCACGACGGCCTCCCGGACGGCGCCGAGCTCGACCGCGACAGCGACCCGTTCAATCCCGACACCGACGGCGACCACCATAAAGACGGCGACGACAAGGATCCGCTGCACTACAACGCCGGCTGGACCGACGCGCTCAAGGGCGCCACCTGCGGCGACTCGGACTTCCTGATCTGCCCGGACAAGGACGATCCGGTGCGCGCCAGCACCGAGTACCTGACGGGCCAGCTGCTCAGCGGCGTCTTCGCGGTCGGCGACATCCGCGACATCATCAACGCGCTCGCCCACGGCAAGGTCGGAGACGCGCTGTGGTCGGCCGTCGGGTTCGTGCCAGCGGCCGGCGACGCGGCCAAGTTCGGCAAGAAGATCAGCGAGCTGATCAAGCGCTTCCCGGCACGCAAGGGCGAGCTGCTCAGCGTGCTCAAGAAGCTGCTGCCGTCGAAGTTCGAGCGGGCGGCGATCGACGCGGCGACCGGCGGCGGCTACAGCGCGCTGCAGAAGGCCGGCGTGTCGACGAAGACGATCGACCGCCTGATCGAGCGCGGCAACGACCTCAAGAAGCTCGCCAACAACGCGAAGCTGAGCGAGCGCACGCTGAGCGCGGGAGAGGCGCAGACGATCGAGAACGCGGTCGGCAGGTACTGGCCGGCCAGCCGGCGCTCGGAGGCGCTCGGCATCGAGACCGCGCTCGCCGAGCTCAAGAAGAACCCGAACATCGACGTGATCTTCGACGGCCGCCCGCGCGCCGGCCGCCCGGTCAACGGCCCCGACATCGTCGCCGTCGACCGCAGCACCGGCCGCACGATCGTGGTCGAGGCCAAGGGCACCCAGGGCCAGCGCCCGCTCAGCGGCCGCACGCTGCGCTCGACCGCTGCCGGCAAGCCGGTCACGCAGACGCAATACGAATGGCTGCGCGACAACCCGGACCGCTACCTGACGCCGATGCGCCGCTCCGGCGATACCGACGCCGCCCGGCGCCTGGAGGGGATCGCCCGCGGCAATGAGAGCTACGACGTGGTGATCGTCAACAGCCGGCCCGCCGGCCAGGGCGGCTACGGTTCCGGCGTGGACAGCGCGACCGACAACATCCGCGCCAGCGGCCGCGTGGGCAACCTGGATCTGATCGACGTGCAGAGGCCGTAATGGATCCCAAGGCGATCGAGGCCGAGCTCGACGAGTTGCTGCACGCAGACGAGCCGATGCTGGGCGACATGGAGGCGATCGGCCGCGCCTACCACTGGCTGGACAGGCCCGACGAGGCACGCCCCTGGCTGTTGAGGGCCGCCGAGCACTACAAGACGGTCCCGGACACGCCCGGCCGCGTCGGCGGGATGCTTCGCCTGGTCGGCGAGGATGGCCGCGAGTGGTTCGAGCGGGCGCTCGCGGGCGAGGATCGCTCGGCGTGGCTTGCCCCGCTGCGCTACCTGGTCGGCGACAAGGCCGGCGCGCTCGAGGCCGCCGAGCGCGATCCCGATCAGCTGCCACTCGTCCGCGGGATCGCCGCGCTGGTTCGCGACGACATCGCGGAGGCCCGCAAGCAGTTCACCGCGGCGATCAACAAGGAGCGCGTCAAGCCGTGGGGCGATTCGAGCGGCGACATCGGGCTCTACGACTGGCTCGAGGAGACCTACCGGCGCGAGTCCGAGCTCACCGGCAAGCCAATGCCCGACCACCTCACGATGCTCGAGGGCTTCGGACCGAAGAAGGCGCGCAAGCGCAAGGCGCCCGACGTCCCGCCGCCTCCGGGCAAGCGCGTCGAGCTCGACGGCTCTTCCCTCGCGGTCGACGACGAGGGCGACATCACGATCACGCTGCCGGACGGGCAGATCACGCTCGCGATGTGGGGCGGCGTGTACACGGTGAGGGTCCGTGGCGCGGAGCTGCCGCGCAGCTTCAAGGGGTTCCGCGAGGCGTGCGAGGCGGTCGGCGACGACCGCGTGCTCGCGCTCGCCGACGCCGCGCTCTCATAGCGCCGCTTCGGCCAGCAGCTCGACCTGCGCGGGGTCGCTCGAGGCGGGGAACAGGATCAGCTCGCCCGCGCCCGCGGCCGCGTAGGCGGTGACGGCGCGAGCGACCGAGCCCGGATCGGTCGGCGCCGTGGCGATCATCCGCGCCGCGTACTCCGGCGTGTAGCCGTAGTAGCCGCCGATCGTCTCGCGCAGCGCGGTGCCGGCCCCCAGGCCGAGCGCGAAGTAGGTGAGCGCGACCGTGCGCGGCGGCTCGTCGCGCGACCACCGCTCGCTAAGGCGCGCGAGCCCGGTGACGAACTGCTCGACGCCGCCGCCTCCGGCCGCCCAGCCGTCCCCGAAGCGCACGGCGCGCCTGAGCGCGGCGTCCGAGCGCCCGCCGACGAGGATCGGCACGACGCCGCGCAGCTGCTCGAGCTGGCGGTTCAGCGCCCGGCCGCGTGTGTGGAAGTCGACGCCGCTGGCCTCGTAGTCGTCCTCGCGCCCGCCGACGCCGACGCCGAGCGTCAGCCGCCCGCCGCCGGCGATCGCGTCGATCCCCGCCGCCTGCTTGGCCAGCAGCGCGGTGTTCGAGCGCAGCGGCGCGAGCAGCACGTCGGTCATCAGCTCGATGCGCTCGGTCACCGCGGCGGCCGCGGCGAGGCAGACGAGCGGCTCCAGGTTCGGATAGGCGATGCGGTCGAGCACCGCGAGCGTGGAGAACCCGGCCGCCTCCGCGCGCCGCGCCCACTCGACGACCCCCTCGCGATCCACCCCCGGCACCGCCGACGGCAGCCCGATCCCGATCCTCATCTACCGTGGAACGCTAGTGGTCCTTGACGACGCACCGCGGTGGGCGCTCGCCTTGCTGGACTCCGAGCCGGTCGGCCACCTCGGGCTGATCGACGAGCACGGCTTCCCGCGCGTGCAGCCGGTCGCGTTCGCGCGCGCCGGAGGCGCGCTGTGGACGGCGATCGACCACAAGCCCAAGCGCGGCGAGCCGGCGCGGATCCGGCGGCTGCGCGCGAACCCGGCCTGCGCGCTGACCGTGGACCGCTACGACGCGGACTGGTCGCGGCTCGCGTGGATCCAGGTGGTCGGGAATGCGACCGTGTGTGACGAGGTTCCCCCAGAGCTCGTCGAGCGCTATCCGCAGTACCGCGAGCGCCCTCCGCAGGGCCCTTCCATCCGTCTGGAGCCCCTGCACGCGGTGTGGTGGAGAGGCTAGTGGCCCCGGCCGGGGATACGACGCATTCCGGCGGGCCCGGACCGCCGCCCGGCTCGCCTAACGGCTCACCGTCTGGCTCTCGCCGCTGACGGCACCCGGCAGGCACACACGTACCACCAGTATGCGAGCGCCTGCCGTGCACCGTCAGCGACGACCCGGACTGCGCCGGCGATGCGCCGTATCCCCCGCCCGGAACCACTAGGCTCGCCCCCATGCGCAAGGTTGCCGTCATCCTCACCGTCCTTCTCGCCGGCAGCGCCGCCGGCACCGCCTCCGCGCAGCAGGAGCGCTGCGGGC
This sequence comes from uncultured Solirubrobacteraceae bacterium, assembly GCA_963837485.1. Taxonomy (GTDB): domain Bacteria; phylum Actinomycetota; class Thermoleophilia; order Solirubrobacterales; family Solirubrobacteraceae; genus Solirubrobacter. Next base: position 89,754 of record CAWINP010000011.1, read on the forward strand.
AGCTGAAGGCGAACGAGAAATGCCATGAGGGCGGGGGCAAGCGTGCGGCCGGCGGCGGCGAGAAGGTCTCGCACAAGGGCTGGCCCGCGATCACCGGCATCTACTGGCAGGTCGAGGACGGGCACAACAGCAAGCACTCGGGCACGCCGGACAACGACGAGCTGCTCGGCCACCACGGCAACGACACGATCAGCGGCCTCGCCGGCGAGGACGTGATCTGGGGCGACTGGGAGCCCAACAACCCGTCCGGCCAGAGGGACGTCATGTACGGCGGCGACGGAAACGACTTCATCTATCCCAGCCACGGCCTGAACCGCATGTTCGGCGGGCGTGGGAACGACCGCATCATCGCCTTCTACGGCCACGGGACGATCGACTGCGGGCCGGGCAAGAGCGACTTCGCGCAGACGCGCGAGAACGGCGCTTACAAGCTGAAGAACTGCGAGATCATCCGCCACTTCTGCGCGTTCGGCTCCAAGCCCAACGGCGACTGCAAGAAGCCGGGCGACAAGGCGTCAGTGAGCCGGCTGCGCCCGTGACCACTCCGCCTTGTGGAGCTTCTTCGTCGCCTGGTAGTCGCTGAGCGCGGCGCGGCTGTCGACGTCGCCCAGCGTCGGGTGCCACGGGATCAGCGGCTCGGCGAGCTCGACGCCGAACCGCTTCGCGAGCACCGACCCGAGCGCCTTGATCTTCATCTCGCCGAAACCGGGCAGCGCGGCGATGTTCGCGCGCAGCTCCTCCGGGGTCGTCGCGTCCGTCCACACGCGCGCGGCGTCGCCGCCGTAGCCGTCCATGATGAACTCCGCGAGCTCGTGCACGCGCGCCGCCATCGCGCCCGGGAAACGGTGGATGGCCGGCACCTGGCGGAACAGCGGCTCGAGGTCGGCCGCCGCCACGACCGCCGGGTTGAGCGTTCCGAGGCGCTCCTTGAGCACCAGCGGCCCCATGAACGCCTTCATCACCGTCACCTGCTGGTCGAGCGCGAAGCCGACCAGCAGCGCGAACGGGTCGCTCGCGATCAGCGCGTTGGCGTCGTCGGAATCGGTGAAGTGGAGCTGGTCGGGCATCACTTGAGCTTGATCGTGGTGGACTCGTAGCCGGACGCGCTCGCGGTCACGCGCGTCTTGCGCTTGACGCTCAGCTGCGCACGGCCCTGCGCGTCGGTCGTGTCGCTCTTGCCGGCGCCCTTGACCTTCGCGCCCTTAACCGGCGAGCCGGCGTCGGTGACCGTGAACGCGTAGCCGGAGCCCGACTTCTTGGCGGTCAGCGTCAGGCCCGGGTTGATGCGCGCGTAGAACGTCGACGTCGTCGAGTTGGCGCCGATGCCGTAGTTGCCGAACAGGTCGGCGCCGCCGCCGGGCGTCGCGCTCGCGTCGAGGTTGTAGAGCGAGCCCGCGTTCTTCGGCTGGCCGGCGTCGACGATCGCGCCCCACTTGGTTGCGCTCTTGTTCGAGCGGCTCGCCAGCACGCGCGTGCCGTCCTTCCACGCGACCCACAGGCGGCCGCTGGAGTCGCCCGAGATCGCGGCCAGCGAGTTGCTCGCGGTCTTGTCGAGCAGCGTCGTCTTCGCCGTGCCGACCTTCCAGACGCGGATCGAGTTCTGGGTCGGGTAGCCGGTCGGGTAGGCGACATAGAACCCGCCGCCGGCGCGGGCGACGAGCGGCGTGCGCGAGAGCATGCCGACGTTCATGTTCGCCGTGCCCGGCATCTGCATCGCGCTGCCGATCGGCGAGCCGTCCGCGTTGACGCCCTGCGCGTGCGGGCCGAGGTGGCCGGTCGCGTTCGAGTACCAGGCGATCATGGTGCCGCTCGCGTCGCTGGCGACGTTCGGGTCGTAGCCGTAGTTGCCGAGCGGCGGCTGGAAGCTGAAGTTCGGCAGCGTGGGATCGGCGCCCACGTGGACCCAGGTGCCGAGCGTGCCCGCGTAGGTGATGACCGGCACGCCGTCCGGCCGTGTCGCCGCGCTGACCGAGCTGCCGTAGGCCTGCGTGCCCGGCTGCACGACGGAGCCCGCCGTGAGCGCCCACGACGCGCCGCCGTCGGTCGAGACCGCCGTGTTCTCGTCCTGGTTGGTCTCGGTCGACTCGGTCGTCCTGATCCCGCCCCAGAACGCCCGGATCGCGCCGCTCGGCGCGGTCGTCAGCCCCGCGTTGCCGAGCGTCGCCCAGCCGGATTGGACGGGCGTCGTCGTGCCGACCTTCCCGTTGGCGCCGATCGCCGTGTGCAGCAGGTCCTCGGTGAGCGGCCCGGTCGGCTTGTGCCAGACGACATGGAGCGTGCCGTCAGCCGTCCGCAGCAGGGCGACCTGGTCGATGTTGGACCCGCCGTCGGAAGTCAGCCGCTTCCACGTGGCGGCGTTGGCGGTGGGCGCGGCGGCGAGTGCGAGCACGGCCGCGGCGAGAACGATCCGTCGCGTCACGAGCGCGAGCCTAGTGGGCACGCAGCCGTTCGTGCCACAGTCTACGCGGCCGCGAGGGCCTCCCAGGCCTTGTCGAGCGCCTCGAGCAGGACGTCGGAGGGCTGCGCGCCGGAGACGCCGTAGCGGCGGCCGAAGACGAAGAACGGAACGCCGTTGATCCCGATCCGGCGGGCGAGCTCCTCGTCGTCGCGGACCGCGTCGGCGTAGGCGTCGGAAGCGAGCACGGTGCGCGCCTGATCGGCGTCGAGCCCCGCCTCGGCCGCGAGCCGCACAAGCGTCTCGTGGTCGTCGATCTGAACGGTCTCGGTGAAGTACGCGCGCATCAGGCGCTCCTTCACGGCGTCCTGGATCCCGTGCTCGGAGCCGAGCTGGATCAACCGGTGCGCGTCGAACGTGTTCCCGCCGCGCGTGCGGTCCAGGTGATACTCGAGCCCAACCTCTGCGGCGAGGCCGGAGAGGCGCTGCTGCGAAGCCGCCGCGTCCTCGGGGCTCATGCCGTACTTGGCGGCGAGCCGCTCGGCGGAGGTGCCGGAGGGGTTGCGCTCGGCATTCGGATCGAGCTCGAAGGAGCGCCACACGACCTCGACGTCGTCGCGGTGCTCGAAGTGCGACAGCGCCGACTCGAAGCGCCGCTTGCCCAGGTAGCACCACGGACACACGACGTCGGACCAGATCTCAACTATGAACGGCATCGAAATTCAGCATAAGACGGTTGAGCTTCGGGCCTTCTGCATGCGTACGATCGGGCATCCCCCTTCTCGTCGTATTCGCATTCGTCGCCGGCGCCGGCACCGCCATAAGCCCCTGCGTGCTGCCGGTCCTCCCCGCCCTGCTGAGCGCCGGCGCGACCGGCGGCCGGCGGCGGCCGCTCGGCATCGTGCTCGGCCTGACCGTGACGTTCACGGTCACGATCGTCGGGCTGGCCACCGTCGTCGACGGCGTCGGGCTCGGCGACTCCGCCACGCGTGACCTCGCGATCGCCGTCCTGCTCGTGTTCGGCCTGGCGGTGGCGATGCCGGCGTTCGCCGCGCGGATCGAGGCGCCGCTGTCGCGGCTCGCGCGCTTCGGCCCCAAGAACGTCGGCCGCGGATTCTGGTCGGGAATGCTGGTCGGGGCCGCGCTCGGGTTCGTCTACGCGCCCTGCGCCGGGCCGATCCTCGCCGCCGTGGTGTCCGTCGGCGCAGCGTCGGGGCGGACCGTGTCGGTCGGGCTCGCGTACGCGGCCGGCAGCGCGATCGTGCTGCTCGTCCTCGCGCTCGCGGGCCGCGCGCTGATCGCCCGCGTCCCGCGCGGGCCGTCGCTGCAGCGCGTGCTCGGCGGCGTGATGATCCTGACCGCGCTCGCCATGGCGCTGCAGCTCGATGTGCGCTTCCAGTCGGCGATCGCCGATCACCTCCCGGCCGCGCTCGTGAACCCGACGAAGTCGCTCGAGGACTCGCACGCGGTGGCCTCGCGCCTGACCACGCTGCGTCCCGAGGGGCGCTTCGCGCACGCCGCGCGCGTGAAGAGCTCCGGCCTGCAGGACTACGGCGAGGCGCCCGAGTTCGCCGGTGTCACCAACTGGCTCAACAGCAAGCCGCTGACGCTCGCGTCGCTGCGCGGGCGCGTCGTGCTGATCGACTTCTGGACCTACACGTGCATCAACTGCATCCGCACGCTGCCGCACCTGACCGCGTGGGATCGCGCCTACCGCAAGGACGGGCTGACGATCGTCGGCGTGCACTCGCCGGAGTTCTCGTTCGAGAAGAGCACGAGCAACGTCAAGCGCGCGATCGCCCAGGACGGGATCGAGTACCCGGTCGCGCAGGACAACGACATGGCGACCTGGAACGCGTGGAGCAACGAGTACTGGCCGGCCGAGTACCTGATCGACGCGCGCGGCCACGTGCGCCATGTGAACTTCGGCGAGGGGTCCTACGACGAGACCGAGAAGGCGATCCGCTCGCTGCTGGAGGAGGCCGGCGTGGCGAGGCTGGGCGCCGACGCGAAGCCGAACCGCTCGTACGACCCGGCCGCCGAGACGACGCCGGAGACCTACCTCGGGCTCGCGCGCGCGGAGCGCTTCCTGCCCGCCGCCTCCCGTCCCGGCACCTCGAGCTACCGCACGTACGGCGGCCAGCTGCCCGACAGCCACTTCTCGCTCGGCGGCACCTGGACGCTGACCGACGAGGCGGCCAAGGCGGGCCCCGGCGCGACGCTGACCGCCCGCGTGGTCGGCAAGGACGTCTACCTGGTGCTCGGCGGCCGCGGAACCGTGCAGGTGCTCGTCGACGGCAAGCCCGAGAAGTCCGTCCGCGTGACCTCGCAGAAGCTCTACCACCTGCTCTCGCGCCCGCAGGTCGAGAAGCACACGCTGCTGCTGCGCTTCTCGCCCGGCGTCTCCGGCTACGCGTTCACGTTCGGCTAAGAGCCCGTCCAAGAACCCCGCCACGCCGGATCTTCTTGGACGAACTCCTAAGCGACTGCGTCCAGGCCGTGATCCTGGCCGGCGAGCTGCGCCGCCAGCACGCCGACGGCCTCGTCGACCAGCGGCAGCGCGGCGATCTCCGCGGCGATCTCGGGTGCCGTGCCCGGCGCCGCGATCAGCGAGCGGACCACGTTCTCGAGCCCGCCGAGGTCCTGCTCGAGCGCCATGCCCGCGCCGAGCTGCTCCACCCGCCGCGCGTTGTACGGCTGGTCGGCGAACAGCGGGACGAGCGCGAGCGGGACGCCGGCGGCCAGGGCCGCGAGCGTCGAGCCCGAGCCGCCGTGCCCGACCATCGCGGCGGCGTGCGGCATCACCGCAGACTGCGGCACCCAGCGCTCGACGTGCGCGTTCGCGGGCAGCGCGCCGAGCGCCGCCGGATCGGCGTCGTTGCCGATCGTGACCAGCACGCGCGCGTCGAGCCCCGCGAGCGCGTCCAGCGCGTCCCGGTACAGGCGCGGGTAGAAGCCGATGCCGGCCGCGACCGAGCCGAAGGAGACGTAGACGAGCGGCGCGTCGCTGGAGCCCCACCAGTCCGGCAGCGGCCGCGCCGGGGCGCCCGGCACGCGGAAGCGGCGCGCATGCGACGCGCCGTCGAGCGAGCGCGGCGCGAGCGTCAGGTACGGCTGCCGCCACGCGCACTCGCGCGAGCGGTGGCCGAGCTTGAACAGCGCGACGTCGAGCTCGCCCCAGTCCGGCGCGTCGCCGGCGGCGAGGAAGATCGAGGCGTGCACGCACGGGAGCTCGAACGCCTCTGCAGCGACCAGCGAGGCGAACTCGGCGGTCTCGCGCACGATGACGTCCGGCCGCCAGTCGCGCACGTTCGCGATCAGCCCCGGCAGCGCCGCGCGCGCGTGGACGCCGGCGAACAGCTCGGTCAGCGTGATCCGGTTCTGCTCCTCGAGCGTCAGCCCGCGCGCCCGTGCGCGCACCGCGTCCACGTCGGCGCGCGTGCAGTCGCCGTGCGCGGCGAACGGCAGGCCGGCGCGCGTGGCGTGCACGCGGCAGGGCTCGGGAGCGGAGACCAGCACCTCGTGGCCCGCACGCAGGCAGGCGTGCGCATACGGCACGAGCGGGTTGAAGTGGCCGGCGCTGCGGGTCGAGGCGAAGAGGATGCGCATTTCCGAACCTGACGACCGCCCCCGGCGCGATATTCCTTGCGGGAGATGAGCGACGAGAGCCTGTTCAGCGTCCTCGCGGCTCTGGCGGCCAATACGGCGATCGCGATCGCCAAGGGCATCGCCGCCGCGCTGACCGGCTCGGCGGCGCTGCTGGCCGAGACGCTGCACACCGTCGCCGACACCGGCAACGAGGTGCTGCTGTGGATCGCGGTGCGCCGCAGCGGGCGCCCGGCCGATCCGACGCACCCGCTCGGCTACGGACCGGAGCGCTACTACTGGGCGCTGCTCGCGGCGATGGGCATGTTCGTGGTGGGCGGCGCGGTGTCGATCTGGGAGGGGCTCAACGCGCTCATCCACCCGCCCGAACTGGAGGCGTTCTGGATCGGCGTGACGGTGCTGGTGATCGCGCTGGCGCTCGACGGCACGAGCCGCCTGGTCGCGATCCGCACGCTCAACCGCCAGGCGACGCGGTTCGGCATCACGCGCCGCGAGTTGCTGCACGAGAGCCCGGACCCGACGGTCACGACCGTCTACCTGGAGGACACGGTCGACGTACTCGGCGCCGCGCTCGCGCTGCTCGCGCTGATCCTCCACAAGACGACCGGAGCCGAGTGGCCGGACGCCGTCGCCTCGCTGGCGATCGGCGGGCTGCTCTCGCTCGTCGCCGTCCGGCTGGCCGGCCGCAACCGCGGGCTGCTCGCCAACCAGGCCGTCTCGCCGCGGCTCGCCGAGCGGCTGCGCAACCGGCTGCTGGAGGAGCCCGGGATCGCCGCCGTGCGGCGCATGGAGTCCGTCTATCTAGGTCCGCGCGAGGCGCTGGTGGCCGCCGACGTGGTCGTCGACTGCAACGACGTCCCCGCCACGCTGGAGCGCGTGCGCACGCACGTCAAGGACGAGATCCCGTTCGTCGCCCGCCTCTACCTCACACCCGTGCGCAACCTGCGGGTTGCGTATGATGACGGCATGCTGCGAGAGCTCTACGCCGCGTTCAACGCGCGCGACATCGAGGCCGTGCTCGAGCGCCTGGCGCCCGACGTCGACTGGCCGAACGGGATGGAGGGCGGCCGCGTCCACGGCCGCGACGCCGTGCGCGAGTACTGGACGCGCCAGTTCACCATGATCGACGGGCACGTCGAGCCGGTCGAGATCACCGAGCGCGACGACGGCAGCGTCGCCGTCGACGTCCACCAGGTCGTCCGCTCCCCCGAGGGCGAGCTCCTCCAGGACACGCACGTCACCCACACCTACGTCTTCGGCGCCGACGGGCTGGTCACGCGCATGGACATCGGCTGAGCCGTGTTCGATCCCGCCCGCCACGAGCCGCTCGCGGACATCGCCTGGAGCGAGGCACGCGCGCGCGACGCGATCGCCGCGATCTGCCGCGGGGCCGAGGCGAGGTTCGACCACGAGCGCCTGTGGCCGCTGGACCCGGTCGACAACGAGCCGGGGACGGCGGAGGTCGTCCGCGGCCTCTACCTGGGCGCCGCTGGCATGCTGCACGGGCTGCATCGCCTCGCCGAGTTCTACGAGCCGCGGCTCGATGCCAGGGCGATCCTCGAGGGTCTGCGCCCGGAGCCCGACGAGGAGGACGCGGGCGCCTCGCTGCTGGTCGGGTCGACCGGGTTCCTGCTCGTCGCGCACCGCTTCGGGGCGGCGACGGCGGACGCGCTGGCGGACGCGATCGCCGCGAACGTGGAGCACCCGTCGAACGAGCTGCTGCTCGGCGCGCCGGGCACGATGCTCGCCGCACGGGCCATGCACGCCCGCACCGGCGAGGAGCGCTTCGCCGGCCTGTGGCGCGCGAGCGCGCGCACGCTGCTCGAGCGCCAAGAGGATGGGCTGTGGACGCAGGACCTCTATGGCAGCCGCCGCCGGATCCTCGGCGCGGGACACGGGTTCGCCGGCAACATCCTCGCGCTGCTGAGCGCTCCCGCGTGGCTCGACGACGCGGACGCGGTCAGGGCCGGCGCCTTGGCCACCGCCCGCGCGACGGCGATCCTCGACGAGGACGGCGCCAACTGGCCGCCGCAGCCGGGCATGCCGCCGTCGCGGGTGCAGTGGTGCCACGGAGCGCCGGGCATGATCACGTCGCTCGCCTCCGTCGACGGCGCCGGCGATCTGCTGGTCGCGGCGGGCGAGCTCACCTGGCGCGCCGGACCGCTCGCGCGCAACCCTGGCCTCTGTCACGGCACCGGCGGCAACGGCTTCGCGTTGCTCGCGCTGCACGCGCGCACCGGCGACGAGCTCTGGCTCGAGCGCGCCCGCGCCTTCGCGATGCACGCGCTCGCGCAGACGAACGCACGAGCCTCGCTATTCACCGGGGACCTCGGCGCCGCCCTGCTCGCGGCGGCGTGCATCGACGGCGACACGAGGTTCCCCGGGCTCGACGACCTTGGCGAAGCCTCGCCCTGAGGGCTCGTTTCGCGGGGAGCAATCGCCCAAGGGGCGATTCTCCCGGGCGAGCCGACCCTGTGATGTGTCCTGTAGCGTGCGCACGTGGAGAAGCGGGTCGTGGCGTGGGTCGTGCCCCTGGCGCTGCCGCTCGCGCTGATCGTCCTGCTGCGCTCGGCGCCCGCCGTGGACGCGAGCTGGGAGGACCGGCCGGCGCACTTCTGGATCGTGCTCGCGGCCGGCGTGCTGAACGCGGCGCTGGCCCTCGCGATCACCGAGGCGGGCCGGAGGCGGCGCGACGCGCGGCTGCTGCTGATCGGGCTCGCGTTCCTGATCAGCGCGGGCTTCCTCGGGCTGCACGCACTGGCCACGCCGGGCGAGATCGTCGGCGGCGCGAACGCCGGGTTCGTGCTGGCCACGCCGGTCGGGCTCGTGCTCTCCGGCGGGCTGGCCGCGGCCTCAGCGGTCGAGTACGGGCTCGATGCGTCGCTGCGCATCGTGCGCCACTCGCGCGCGCTGACCGCCGCGGCGCTCGGGCTGATCGCTGCGTGGGCGGTCGTCTCGCTCGGGGAGCTGCCGCCGCTGCGCGATGCGGTCAGCCCGTCCGACGCCCAGCTGCCGCTGGCGATCCTCGCCGCCGCCGGGATCGCCGCCTACGGGTACGCCGCGTTCGCGTACTTCCGGGTCTGGGGCCGGCGGGGCACGCTGCTCGCGCTGGTGGTCGCGTTCGCGTTCGCGCTGCTCGCCGAGGCGCTCGTCGTCGCGGTCGCGTCGCTGCCGACGAGCTGGCGGATGAGCTGGTGGGAGTGGCATGTGCTGATGGCGATCAGCTTCGGCGCGATCGCCGCGGCGGCCTGGACGGAGTGGTACGAGGAGCGCTTCAGCGGGCTCTATCTCGACGAGACGCTGGCCGGCCACCGCGACGTGAGTGTCCTGTTCGCCGACCTCTCGGGCTTCACGCCGTTCAGCGAGACGCAGGGACCCGAGTCGGTGCACCGCATGCTCGTCGCCTACTTCGGCGAGCTGGCGCCGATGGTGATCGAGTTCGGCGGCGAGGTGCAGGACTTCGTCGGCGACCAGATCTTCGCGATCTTCAACAAGCGCGGCGACCAGCCCGACCACGCGCTGCAGGCCGCGCGCGCCGCCCTGGAGCTCCAGCGCCGCGCCGAGGCGATCCGCGCCGCCCATCCCGAATGGCCGCGCTTCCGCGTCGGTGTCAACACCGGCCCGGTGCTGGCCGGCATCGTCGGCGACCGCGGCCACCGCATGCACGGCGTCTTCGGCGACACCGTCAACCTCGGCTCGCGCCTGGAGGGCCAGGCGCCGGCCGGCGGCGTGGTGATCGCGGGCGCGACGCGCGCGCAGCTGCCCGGCGACGTCGTCGTGCAGGCGCTGCCGCCGCTGCACGTCAAGGGCAAGAGCGAGCCGGTCGTCGCGTTCGTGCTCGAGCGCCTAGTAGGCGACTGACACCTCTAGGCAGCGACGAGGCGCGCGTCCAGCCACTCCGCGGGCAGCACGGCGGCGAAGCGGCCTGGATAGTCGGGGCACACGCGCACCGCGTGCCCTCCGGCCGGCCGGGACGCGATCCCGTCCCGGAACTGGTCGAACGCCATCGCGAGCCGCACCGACGGCGCGATCTGGAAGTCCAGCGCGTTCGGCCGCTCGCCGCCGATCGTCCCGTCGGCGAGCAGCGCGTCGACGCGGTCAAGATGCCCCGGCAGCGCCTCGGCGCACGCGCGCACGACGTCGTCGCCGATGTTCATCTGCATCTTCACCGTCGGCTTGATCACCGGCAGCGCGGCGCGCACGACGCCTTCGGGCAGCCCGAGCCGCGCGCCCTCCAGGAACGTCGCCATCGCCGCCGGGTCGCGCACCGCGGCCCAGCGGCCGAGCTGGCGCACGCAGTCCTGCAGGTCGTCGTCGGCCCACGTCTCCAGGGCATCGTCGACCGGGAGGATCGCGGGCTCCGGCCGCGCGGCCTCCAGCGCGCGGGCGATGCGCTTGGTGGTCGTCACGCGCTTGCCGTCGAGCTTCATCACCGGGACCGTCGCCACGCCGAAGCCCATCGCTCGCAGGATGTAGCGGTGGGTCATGTTCGGCAGGTCGCGTCGCGAGTACGCGATGCCCTTGTGCCGCAGCATCAGCTCGGCCGTCTTGACCGGGTGCGACCCCGGGACGCCGTACAGGATCGCCTTCACGACACGGCATCTTCCCAAGCTGGGATAGTTGACGCGGCGACAGGAGGAGGAGAGGGATGGTCCGCAAGGTGCTGCTGGCAGCGACGGTCGGGCTCGCGCTCGTCCCGGCGACGGCGCGCGCGCAGGTGGTCGCGCTCGGCGACTCCGCGATCTCCGGCGAGGCCGGCCGCTGGGCCGGCAACACGAACGGCTCCTCCTCGCGCGTGGACGCCGGCGGCTACAACGACTCGATCGCCGGCTGCCACCGCTCGACCTCGGCCGAGGTCCACATCGGCGTCGCGGTCAGCCTCAACCTCGCGTGCTCGGGCGCCCAGACGACGACGCACACCAGCGACGGGAACTTCAAGCCCGGCATCGACTTCTACAACGACGGCGCAGGCAACAAGGGCCAGGCGCTGATGCTGCAGCAGTACGCGACGGCGAACCCCGTCAACACCGTCGTCGTGCTGATCGGCGCCAATGACTACGGCTTCGCCGACATCGTCGAGACGTGCGTGCTCGACTGGCTGACTTCGCCGTCGTGGTGGAAGAACTACTGCCAGGACGACTCGAACATCACCGCGATGTTCACCGCGTCGAACATCGCCAACGAGACCAATCGCGTGAAGCTGGCCTATCAGCGCGTCGCGCAGGCGATGACCAACGCCGGCTACTCCGCGAGCCAGTACCGGATCATCGCCCAGCTCTACTCGAGCCCGATCCCCAAGGCGGCCGGCTTCCGCTACGGCGAGACCGGCTGGACGCGCCAGAGCACCGGCGGCTGCGGCGTCTGGAACAAGGACGCCAACTGGGCCAACGACACGGTCGTGGCGACGCTCAACAACACGGTCAAGAACGCGGTCGCGCAGTCCGGGCTCACCAATGTCAAGCTGCTCGACACCAGCGCCGCGCTCAATGGCCGGCGACTGTGCGAGAACACGGTCGGCCTGCTCGAGGAGCGCGGGATCGCGACCTGGCAGAGCCCCGGCGCGGTCGACAACACCGAGTGGGTCAGCCAGATCCGCACGACGTCGACGGTCTTCGGGCCCTACCAGCTGCAGGAGGATGGCCACCCGAACTACTGGGGCCAGCTGGCGCTGCGCAACTGCCTGCGGATGGCGTACGGCAGCAATCCGGCGCACGGCTGGACGTGCACGCACGGCACCGGCCTGAACTCGCGCAAGGAGCCGAACATGGCGCTGGCGGGCAACTGACCGCCGGGCGGCAGGCAGCTCGCGGGTCCGCGTCCGGACATCTAGGCTTGCGCGATGCTGCGCCATGTCGCCCTGGCGGTCGCCTTCTTCGCGCTCGCCGCGCCCGCCCAGGCCGCGCCGCAGCTGCACCGCTGCGGCGCGGCGTACTGCGGCAGCCTCACGCGCCCGCTGGACCCGGCCAGGCCCGGCGGCCGGAAGCTCGCGATCGGCTTCCGGCTCTACCGCGCGGCCCATCCCCGCGGGCCGGCGATCGTGGCGGTGGAGGGCGGGCCGGGCTACCCGAGCACGGGTAGCCGCGTCGAGTACCGCGGCATCTACGCGCCGCTCCTGCGCGAGCGCGACCTGTTGCTGGTCGACAACCGCGGAACGGGGAGCTCGGCGTTGATCGACTGCGAGAATCTGCAGACGTTCGCGGGGCGAACGTCCGGGGGCGCGTTCGCGAAGCGCGTCGGGGCCTGCGCGCGATCGATCGACCGCCGCTTCGGCGCGCACGCGACCGACCGGTTCGCGACCGCCTACGCGGCCGATGACCTCGCCGCGGTCATCCGCGCGCTGAGGCTCGGCAAGGTCGACCTCTACAGCGACTCCTACGGCACGTTCTTCGCGCAGCACTTCATGGCCCGCCACCCGGAGGCGCTGCACTCGGTCGTGCTCGACTCCGCCTACTCGCCGCGCGAGCTCGACCCGTGGTACGCGTCGTCCGGCGAGGCGGCGCGCGACGCGCTGGAGATCGTCTCGCCCGGCTCCGTCGAACGGCTCACGCGCCTGCTCGCGGCGCTGCCGGCCGGCCTCGCCGTGCGCGAGGTGGCCGACATGGTCCAGGACTCGGCGAGCGACCCGGTGATCCTGCGCGAGCTCGACGCGTCGGTGCGCGCCGCGCTGGCCGGCGACGCCGCGCCGCTGCGGCGGCTGGCCAAGCAATCGCGCGAGTGGAGCCACGGCACCAGCACGCCGGACTACTTCTCCGACGGGCTCTATTGGGCGGTCAACTGCGTCGACCTGCCGCAGCTGTTCCCGTACGCCGGCGAGCGCCGCGTGCCGATCGAAGCGGCGCCGGACGCCTTCCGCCCGTTCACGCCGGCGCAGTGGCTGACGATCAGCGGCTACTCGCAGCCCTACGACGGCTGCCTGGACTGGCCGCGGCCGGCCACGCCGGCGCCGCCGCTGCTCGACCGCCCGCTGCCCGCCTCCGTGCCCGTGCTGATCGTCGGCGGCGACCTCGACTCGCTGACGCCGTTCGCCGACGCGCAGGTCTTCGGACCGAAGCTGGGCGCGAACGTGACCGCCGTCAAGCTCCCCAACACCGTGCACGTGACGAGCGAGGGCGACACCTACCTCGTCCGCGGCGCCGCGTGCGGGCGGGCCGTGATCCGCAGCTTCACCCGGGGAGCGCTCGACACGGCCTGCACGGCGCGCATCCCGGCGCTCCACACGCCGGACTACCGGGCCGCCGCTCCGGCCGCGATCGCCGCCAACGCGTTCGCCGACGCGGCGATCCGCAGCTTCTACAGCGAGGACCGCCGCGGACTGCGCGGTGGGCGCTTCAGCGTCTCCGGCGCGCGGATCACGCTGCGCGACGTCGTCTTCGCGCCGGGCACGCGCGTGAGCGGCAGCGGCACGTTCGACTACGCGAAGGGCGCGTACGCGGGCACGTTCACGGTCGGCTCGAGCACGCTGAAGGTCGCGTGGACGCAGGAGACGCCGACGCTGACGGTCGACGGCGTCGTCTCGAGCGTTCCGGCGCCGTAGCCCGCGAGAGGACACGCGGAGGCGTAGTGTCGCGCCATGGCCGCCGCACCCACCGGCCACGGCGCGCATCCGCATCCGGACGCACTTCGCCACCGGTTACGGCGCTTCGGGGAAGCCACGCAAATCAGCCTGCGCGAGCCGCAGGTGCGGGACCGAGCTGTGGAGGCCGCTCGAGCGCCGGGAACTCCGGTAGCTGCGGCAGGACCTTGCGAACGAGTGGAAAATGCGACGTTCGATGTCGAAGAGGTCAACAGCGCTGATCACCGCAGAGGGCGCGCTGCTGATCGTGGCGGTGGTCGTCGCGGCGCTCACCTCCACGCGCGACGACTGGGAGCCGATCGGCCTCGTCCTCGTGCTGACGGCGCTCGCGCTGGGCAGCGACCTGTTCGCGGTCAGCCACGAGGGGCAGCGCATCTCCGGCTCGTTCCTGGCGCTGGTCCTGGCCATGACGCTTGCCGGGCCGGCTCCCGCGGCGGCGATCGGGATCACCTCGGTGCTGGTCGATCACGCGATCGCGCGCAACCCGCTGCCGCGCCTGATCACCAACCTGACCACGTTCGCGGTGTTCCCGCTGGTCGGCGGTCTCCTGGCCCGCTGGGCGATCGATGCATTCGACATCGATCTCGAGGGAGCGGGCTTCCCGCTGCTCGTGCTGGCCGTCTTCATGGTGACCATCCTGCTCGATTTCCTGATGATCGCCGGCGATCACTGCTTCCACGAGCGCCAGCCGCTCGGGCAAGAGTTCCGGGCGATCTTCGTGCCGGTCCTGCCGAGCGAGCTGATCAGCGCGCTGCTGTGCGCGCTGGTCGCCTCGGTCTACGTGCGCTCCGGGCTGTCGGCGATGGTGCTGATGGTGGTCGTGCTGGTCGTCTTCCAGTACCTGCTCACCCAGCTGCTGCTCTCGCGCGAACGGGCGGAGCGGCTCGCCGCGATGCAGATCGGCGTGCTGACGTCGATGATCGAGACGCTCGCGCTGCGCGACCGCATGACCGCGCGCCACTCCGCCGCCGTCGCCCGCTATGCCCGCGCGATGGCGCTCGAGCTCGGCCTGTCGCAGTCCGAGCAGGAGCTCATCCACACCGCCGGCCTGCTGCACGACATCGGCAAGTTCGCGTTCCCCGACTCGATCCTGCTGGCCAGCTCGAGGCTGACCGACGAGCAGCGCGACGCGGTCAAGCGCCACCCGGCGGACGGGGCGCGGATCGTGCGCAGGATCGACGGCTACGCGCCGGTCGCCGACGTCATCCTCAGCCACCACGAGCGCTGGGACGGCAAGGGCTACCCGCGCGGGCTGGCCGGCGAGGAGATCCCGCGCGCGTCGCGCCTGATCGCGGTCGCCGACACGTACGACGTCATGACCGCGCGCGACTCCTACCGCAAGCCGGTCTCCTCCTCGGACGCGGTCGCCGAGCTGCGGCGCGTGGCGGGCACGCAGCTCGACGCCGAGATCGTGGAGCTGTTCGCCGTTCTGCTCACCAGCGGCGACCTGTCGTTCCGCCACGGCGACGATGCGGACTTCGAGGCCGAGCTCGGCTTTGGACAGCTCGTACGGCGCCATGCGCACCGGCGCCGCCGGCTGATCCCCGGAACGGGGTAATTCCGTTTACAGCTATTCAGACGTCGCCTAGGGCGACCGATTACTCACTCAACCTCGCCTGATCACGGTCCTCCGAAACGGCGAAATACCTGCAAAGCGACACCTTCCGGTGACGCTACCCCCTACCTTTGCGAAGGAGCGCACACCATGGGCTTCAAGTACTAGTCCCCTGCCCGCCGCCAACTCTTCGGCGGCGCCGCCAAAGGAGTCCGGACCGCCCGGCCTCCGAGCCTCGGGACGCATCGTCATCGCGTCCCGCACCGTGACCCGCAGCCGCTCCGCGCTCAGGCGCTTCAGCGGGACTGCGACGCCCGCGCCGGACTCCGCGATCCGGCGCGCGACCTCGGGCTGATCGCGCCCGAACGGGACCGCCGCGATCGGCGCCCCGGCCGCGAGCGCCTTCTGGACGATGCCCATGCCGCCGTGACAGACCACGGCGGCCGCGCGTTCCAGCACCGGACCGTGCGCGACGAAGCGCTCGAGCGCCGCTTCACGGTCGTCGCCGCGTGCTGAAGCGGTAGCGGGGGCGTGTTGATCAGCGGAACAGATTGTTGACGTACTCGGCGCCGATCCCGGCCCGCTCGTAGTGCGCGCGGCAC
Organism: uncultured Solirubrobacteraceae bacterium; assembly: GCA_963837485.1. GTDB lineage: Bacteria > Actinomycetota > Thermoleophilia > Solirubrobacterales > Solirubrobacteraceae > Solirubrobacter. Next base: position 105,485 of record CAWINP010000011.1, read on the forward strand.
AGCTCGATGTAGTCGAAGACGTCGAAGTGGCCGGACGGATCGCCGTTCTCGTCGAGCCAGATCAACGGGCCGGTGACGTTGAAGTGGACCTTCATCGGCTGCTCGTGCTCATGCGCGACGAGCGTGTGGGCCTCGCCGGGCGCCTCGTAGACGAAGTCGCCGGCCGTGGCGACCCAGTCGTGCTCGAGATAGCCCCACTTGCCGGAGATCGTGTAGGCGAACACCTGCTGCGGGTGGTAATGGCGGTTCACCAGCCCGGGGCCCTTCGCGTAGAGGATGTCGCACCAGCGGTTCTGCGTCGGCGAGATCCACAGCGGGCGCGAGCTGACGGTGTCGGTGAACGGCACGTAGTAGCGCTCGTCGTCGGTGGCGGCGTCGGCGAGGAACACCTCCGGCAGCGCGTCGGCCTTGAAGACCTTGGTGATCGGCTTGAGGTCTCGCCAGAACTCGGTTTCGGCCATATGTCAGACGCTATCGCGGCGGCGCGGTCGATTCGCGGACGATCAGCTCGACCGGGAGCATGACGTTCCGGGCCGGCTCGCCGGCCAGCAGCTCCTGCAGCAGCCGGTAGGCGACCTCGCCCTTCTCGGCCAGCGGCTGGCGCACCGTGGTCAGCGGAGGGACGTTGCGGACGGCCGGCGGGATGTCGTCGAAGCCGACGAGCGAGAGATCGTGCGGGATCGAGAGCCCGCGCTCGCCGGCGACCCGCTGCGTACCGATCGCGAGCATGTCGGTCTCGGCGAGGATCGCGGTGATCTCCGGATGCGCGTCGAGGACGTGCTGCGCGGCCTCATAGCCGGCCTCGAACCGGTTGCCGCGCGTCTCGTACACGGGGGCGTCGGGGAAGACCTTGCGATAGCCGGTGACGCGGCCCCGGCTCACCGGCTCCGTGGCGTGGACGATCCGCTCCTCGGAGGCCCAGCCGATCGCCCTGTCGGCCTGCAGCCGCTCGGCCATGATCGCGACGCGTTCGTGGCCGAGGTCCTTGAGGTGCTGCGCGGCGGCGCTCGCCCCGGCGACCTGGTCGATGTCGACGCGGCCGGCGCCGGGGATCGGGTCGCCCTCGATCAGCACGGTCGGCAGGCGCCGCTCGATCACCGCCGAGAGCTGATGGCGGGAGTCGCTGACGCAGTAGATGCAGAAGCCGTCGACGACCGCGTTGCGGACGGCGGCGGTCTGGTCGTCGCCGACGGGGCTCGGGATCAGGAGCATCGCCGTGCCGGTCTGCTCGCCGGTGCGGGCGATGCCCTCCAGGAACAGCGCGGCGGCGGGGTCGCGGAACGCGTACGTGAGCGACTCGCCGAGCAGGACGCCGACGGTGCCGCTGCGGCGCAGGCGCAGGCCGCGGGCCGCCGGGTCGGGACCGGAGTAGCCGAGCTCCCGCGCCGCGGCGAGGATGCGCTCGCGCAGCGCGGGGCTCAGCTGGTCCGGCCGGTTGTAGGCGTTCGACACCGTGGCGCGCGAGACGCCTAGGTGATCGGCCACGGTCTGGAGGGTGGGGCGCTCTCCCACCCCTCCATCATGACGCGGTGAGGCCCCGCGGCTCGGGCGCAAGGCGGTCGGCGGCGCGGCGGAGGAGCGCCGCGGCCGCCGACCGGGTGCGTGCGGGACGAGGAGCGTCCTCGCTGATCACGGGGGCGCCGGGGAGCGCGGAGTGGGCGAGCTGCTGGGTGGCGCGGGGTCCGTAGATGAGGTCGATCATGGGGAGCCTTTCGTCGGTCTGAATCGATCTAGTCTTAATCGATACAGTACACGTCATGCGCCATCTGTCAACCCCGAATTTTGGCGAGCGTCGCCGAACCTTCGCGGTCGCGGGGCGGCCCGGCAGGCCGCTCGCCGACAGGGCGCGGACCGTGATCGTGGCGTGCGTCCCGCGGGCGACGCGCGGCACCGTGACGCGCTCGCCGTGCGGGCGCAGGTCGAGCCGGCCGTCGGCGGCCTCCCAGCGCAGCGTGCCGTGCGGCCGTGCGCCGTGCCGATCGCGCCGCCGGCGCTCGCGCCGTGCTCGGAGAAACGCACGACCTGGCCCGGACGCGTGACGACCGAGTAGCGCAGCACGTGGCCGTGGACGGTCGCGTGCGGGCCGACGTCGCAGCCGGAGAAGTACAGCTTCGGCGCGGCGCCCCACTTGTCGCCGAAGCCCGGGTGCCAGTCGCCGAGGAACGTGTCGACGTTCAGGCACGCGACCACGCCCTTGCTCGACACCAGCGCGTGGGCGCGGCGCAGAACTTGACGAACTCCAGGCAGGCGCTGACGCTGGCCTCGGCGTTGAACTTCGGCGCCTTCAGCTGTTGATGTTCAGCGGCGTCGGGTTCGGCAGGCTGACTCCGCCGGCGATGTCCCACAGGCCGCCGCCGTCGTAGCTGACGGTCAGGTCGTGCAGCTTCAGGCCCGGCAGCGAGCCGACGGAGACCTTGAACGAGAACGCGCCGAGCGAGGAGGCGTTGGCGCCGCCGAGGTCGATGCCGACAGGGCTCGAGGACGTGCCGCCGCCGAGCTTGGCCGGCAGCGCGAGGTAGATGCCCATGTGCGAGGCGCGGGAACAGCATGCGGGTTCAGGTCTCCTGTCTAGGTGCTGAGACCGGCAAGCCTTCCAGCGCGGGTCGCTCGGAACGCGGGGACACGCCGACGAGATCCGTCGCCGCAGCGCCAACGCGTGGTGCGGTTCTCCCCTACGCCCGCAGGTACGTCAGCACGGCGAGCACGCGCCGGTGCGACTCCGGCGTGGCGGGCAGCGAGAGCTTGGAGAAGATCGCGCTGACATGGCGCTCGACGGCGCGGTCGGAGAGAAACATGCGCTCGGCGATCGCCTGGTTGGAGCGGCCCTCGGCCATCTCCTCGAGCACGGTCTTCTCGCGCTCGGTCAGGTCGTCGATCGGCGACTTGGTCGCGCGCCGGCGGCCGAGCAGGTGCGAGACGACCTCGGGGTCGAGCGCGGACTCGCCGTTGGCCACGCGGCGGGCGGCGTCGACGAAGCGGTCGCCGTCGGTCAGCCGGTCCTTGAGCAGATAGCCGACGCCCTCGGTCCCGTCGCCGAGCAGCGTGAAGACGTAGTCCTCGTCGAGGTACTGCGAGAGCACGAGCACGCCGGTGCCCGGCAGCTCGATGCGAATCCGGCGAGCCGCCTCGAGTCCCTCGTCGCTGTGCGTCGGCGGCATCCGGATGTCGACCACGACCAGGTCCGGCTTGTGCCCGCGCACCTTGCGCATCAGCTCCTCGAGGTCGCCGGCCAGCGCAACCACCTCGATGCCGTCGGATTCGAGCAGCCGCGCGATGCCCTCGCGCAGCAGCAGGTTGTCCTCCGCGATCACCACCCGCATGGCATCACCCCTCGCACGATCGTCCCTGACCCCGGCGGGCTGTGCACCTCCAGCCGTCCTCCCACCGCGGCCAGGCGGTCCTCCATCCCGCGCAGCCCGCCGCCCGCCACCGCGCCGCCGGCGCCGTCGTCGCGGATCGTCACGGTCAGCGTGCCGCCGTCGAGCCCGACCGCGATCTCGGCGCACGTCGCGTTCGCGTAGCGGACGACGTTGGTGAGCGCCTCGGCGGCGAGGAAATACGCGGTCGCCTCGACCGGCTGCGGCAGGCGCGCCTCGCTCTCGTAGAGCAGCGAGACGGGCACAGGGGAGCGCCGCACGAGCGTGCGCAGCGCGGGTACGAGCCCAAGCTCGGTCAGCACCGCGGGGTGGATGCCGCGCGCCAGCTCGCGCAGCTCGGAGGTCGCGCGCAGGAGCTCCTCGCGTGCGGCCTTGAGCCGCTCGGCGGCTCGCTCGGGATCGCGCTCGAGGTCCGCCTGGATCACCTTCAGATCGAGCCCGAGCGCGAGCAGGCTGTTCTGCGCGCCGTCGTGGAGGTCGCGCTCCAGGCGCCGGCGCGCCTCGTCGGCGGCGGCGACGATGCGGGCGCGCGAGGCGCGCAGCTCCGCCTCGCGCTGGACGCGCTCGGTGATGTCGCGGACGTAGCCCGTGTACATCGGCGGGCCGGGGACGCCAATGCGGGTGATCGTCAGCTCGACCGGCATCTCGTGGCCGTCGGCGTGCAGCCCGGTCGTCTCGACCCGCTCGCCGATGATCTTGCCCTCCCCCTTGGCGAGGCCGGCGCGGTGGCTGGCGCGCAATGAGGGCGGGACGATCATCTCGGCCAGCTCGCGGCCGACGAGCGCCTCCGGCGGGTGCCCGAACACCGCTTCGGTCGCGGCGTTCGCCTCGACGATCTGGCCCGCGTGGTCGATCGTGATCACCGCGTCGATCGCGGCATCCAACATGGCGCGCTTGCGCGCCTCGCTCTCGCGGTGCTCCATCCAGTGGCCGATGCGGCGGCCAAGGCTCGTCAGCGTGGCCAGCAGGTCGTTGTCCGGCGGCGTCGCCTCGATGGTGAGGAACTCGAGCGTCCCGCCGCCGGCGAGCGGGAACGCGAACGCCGAGCGCAGCCCGGTCTGGACCGCGAGCCCGCGGCGGGGGAAGTTCTCGTCGATCTCGATGTCGGCGATCCACGTCGGATGCCCGGTCTCCTGCACGCGGCCGGGCAGGCCTTCGCCGAAGTCCAGCACGAGGCGCCGGCTTGCTTGGGCGAACGCGGCGACCTCCGGCGTCGCCCACGTGGCGACGCAGCGGACGGCTCCCGCCTGGGGCAGCCACGCGCCGCCGTAGTGCCAGCCGAGGCCGCCGGCGATGGCGGCCAGAACGTCCTCCAGCGGCGCGTCCTCGACGAGCGCGGCGGCAACGGCGTGCTCGACGCGCAACAACCCGGCCGGGGTGGGGGGCATGGCAACCACTGGCGTGCCGCCACTCTATGGGGCGCACGCCCCATTGCGATCGCGAAGCGGTTCGCCATACGCTGAGCGCGAGTGGCACGTGACAGGCTGTGGCTGGCGCCCGCCGCGCTGCGCGCGGTGCTCGAAGGCCTGCCCGACGCCACGGTCGCCGCAGACCGGTCACTGCGCATCGTGTTCGTCAACGCGCTCGCCGAGCAGCTCTTCGGTCATTCGCGCGAGCAGATGATCGGGCAGCCGATCCAGATGCTCTGGCCGGAGCGCCGGCGGGAGCAGTACGCGCGCAACGCGGAGCTGTACTTCAACACCGAGCAGCCGCTTCGCTTCACCCTGCGCGCATACGGGCTCAGGGCGGACGGCTCGGAGTTCGTCGGCGAGATGAGCTGGGGGATCGTCGAGACCGACGGCGGCGCGCTGCTGCTGGCGATCGGGCGCGACGTCTCCGAACGGCGGGCGGCGGAGGCGCGGCTGCGGCGCCAGTCCGAGCAGCAGGCGGCGATCGCCGCGCTGGGCGAGCGCGCGCTCGCCGGCGCCGACGCCGGCGACCTGGCCGCCGAGGCGGTCGAGCGGATCCTCGAGACGCTTCCGGTGTCGCGCGTCGACGTCGGCGAGGACGGCGCGCTCACGGTCACGCCGGCGAACCTGCTCGACGCGGACGGCCACAGCTTCGTGCGTGCGCTCTCGAACGTGCTCGCGACGGCGATGTGGCGGCGCCTCGACGAGACGCGGATGCGCCACGAGGCGCTGCACGATCCGCTGACCGGGCTCGCGAACCGCGCGCTCTGCCACGACCGGCTCAGTCACGCGCTCGCGCGCGCGGCCCGCGGGTCCGGGGGCGCCGGCGTGCTGTTCGTGGACCTCGACAACTTCAAGCGCATCAACGACGTCTACGGGCACGCGGCGGGCGACGACGTGCTGATCTCCCTGTCGCGGCGGCTGGCGGCGACCGTACGGCCGTCGGACACCGTCGCGCGTCTCGGCGGTGACGAGTTCGTGGTGATCTGCGAGGACATCACCGAAGACGACGCCGTCGCGCTCGGCGCGCGGCTGGAGGAGGCGATCCGCGAGCCGCTCATGGTCGACGGCGTCGAGCACCGCATGTCGGCCTCGATCGGGATCGCCCTCGGCCGCGACCGGTCCAGTCCCGACGCGCTGCTGGCCGACGCCGACTCGGCCGCCTACCGGGCGAAGGCCGAGGGCCGGGCCCGGGTGGAGGTGTTCGACACGCGCGCGCGCCGCGACGCCGACGAGCGCCGGCGCACGGCCGAGACGCTGGAGCGCGCGTTGTCGCTGGGGCAGCTGCGGCTCGCGTTCCAGCCGATCGTGGCGCTCGAGGACGACTCGACCGTCGCCCACGAGGCGCTGCTGCGCTGGGACCGGTCCGACGGCGGACGTGCGGAGCCGTCCGAGTTCATCTCGATCGCCGAGGAGTCCGCCCTGATCGTCGAGATCGGCGCCTGGGTGCTGAGACGCGCGTGCGCCGAGGCCGCATCCGCAGGAGCCGAGGTCTGGGTCAACCTGTCGGGACGCCAGCTCGCCCAGCCCGACCTCCCGCGCCTGGTCGGCGCGTGCCTGGCCGAGTCGGGCCTGGACCCGGCGCGGCTGAGGCTCGAGCTCACCGAGACCGTGCTCCTGCACGCGCCGACCACCGGGATCCGCAACCTCGCCGAGCTCAAGCGCCTGGGCACGGGCCTGGTGCTCGACGACTTCGGGACCGGCTACTCGTCACTCGGCCATCTCCGCGACTACCCGGTCGACGGCGTCAAGATCGACCGCTCCTTCGTCTCCGAGCTCGGCCGCTCGGACGGGGATACCGCAATCGTCGCGGCGATCGTCTCCTTGGCGGCGGCGCTGGGGCTCGACGTGGTCGCCGAGGGGGTCGAGGAGGTCTTGCAGGCCCGGACGCTGCGGGCGCTGCGGTGTCCCTATGCCCAGGGGTTCTTGTTCGGGATTCCCTCTACCGAGATGCGGTGAGGTTGGTGCAGAAAAGGCACATTGAGTGGGAGAAAAGTGCGTGGCGAGCTGCCAGGTTCTGGGGGTGCCCGAGGAAACGCGACCAGGGGTAACGAAACGACCGGCACCCCCCTGCCCTCCCCTCAATGCGCAGTTGGCCGAGCTCGCCGCGAGGCAGCATGGAGTCGTGACCACCGCGCAGCTCGGGCTGACGAGCGGCGCGATCAGCAAGCGCCTGCGAGCGGGCACGCTGCACCGCATCCACCGTGGCGTGTACGCCGTCGGCCACAACCGGCTCTCGGAAAAGGGGCGTTATATGGCCGCGGTACTCGCCGCCGGCGACCGCGCGGTGCTGGGCGGATTGAGCGCGGCGGTGCTCTGGGGAGCCTGGCGACGCAAGGTTCCCGAGATCCACGTCCTTGTGCTCGGCGATCGAGAGCAGCCCGCGGGCTTCCGCGTCCACACGACCCGCCACCTCCACCACACCGACGTCACCACCCACGACGGCATCCCCGTCACCACCATCGCCCGCACGCTCGTCGACCTCACCGACACGCTCTCCGTCCACCAGCTCGCCAACGTCATCCACGAGGCCGCGTTCCGCAACCGCTTCAACCGCACCGCGACCCTCGCGGCGATGACGAGGGCCAACGGCCGCCGCAACCTCGCGAGGCTGGCGGAGGCGCTGCGCACCGACGGCGCCGGAACCAAGAGCGACCTCGAGGACCGCTTCCTCTCGCTCGTCGCCGGCCTGCCGCAACCCGGCGTCAACACGACGATCGCGGGCCTCGAGGTCGACTTCGCGTGGCCGGGGCTGGTCGTCGAAGTCGACGGACCCGGGCACGCCAGGCCGCGCACGCAGCGCGAGGACGCGGCCCGCGATGCGATACTCCAGGCCGCCGGCTACTCCGTCCTGCGCCTGACCCCTGACGATCTGACGTGACGACCTTCGAGGAACTCGACGCGCTCTCTTCCCGAGAGCTCCATGACCGCGCGGTCAAGCGCGCCAGGCGCCACTTCGACGTGAAGTTCTTCTGGCGACTGCTCGAGGAGACGCCGGCCGCCGACGCCGCGACCGGCGACGCCGTCCAGGGCGAAGAGCAGACCGAGCACTGGAGCCGCCAGGTGATGGAGCAGTTCGATGACGACGACGCGCGCGTCGAGGCCCAGCGGCCGATCTACATCGACTACCTGCTCAAGCACAACGCCTAAGCGATCCCGAGCAGGAGCCCGCGCTCGCTGACGGCGGGGCTCGTCGTCTGCCACAGCACGACGCCGTCCTGCGGCGACGCCACCTGCTCGACCACGTCGCCGAACAGGTCCTTGATCACGCCGAGCGGCTCGCCCGCGCGCACCTCCGCGCCGACGGCGAGCGCGCTCTCCCACCAGCCCGCGGCCCGCGCGTAGACGAAGCGGTGCTCGCCGAGCATCCGCACCGGCGCGGTGTCCGAGCCCGGGAGCATCCCGAGGTGCGCCAGCGCCCGGCCGACGCCGGCCACCAGCATGTCGACGGCGTCCGCCGACAGCTGCCCGATCCCGCCCGCCTCGGCGATGATCGCCGGCCCGCGCGCGGCCGAGGTCGTCATCCCCGACGGCGCTTTCGCCCGCGTCGCGTACGGCAGCCCGAAGGCGAGCGCGAGCGCCTCCGACTCGTCGTTCTCGAAGATCGCAAACGGCTCCAGCGCCTCGACCATGTCGCCGCCGTGCAAGTCGATCACCGCGTCGGCCGGCTCGAGCAGGGTCGTGCGGAGCGCCCACGCCAGCGCGTCGGTGTAGCTGCCCGACGGATCGCCCGGGAACGAGCGGTTGAGGTTCTTGCCGTCGACCGGGACGACGAACGGCGAGCGGCGGCGGAAGGACTCGAGGCTGACGATCGGCACGCAGAGGATCGAGCCGGACAGGGCCGACACGTCGAGCTCGCGCATGAACCGGGTGGCCGCCGCGATCGAGCTGTACTCGCAGCCGTGGACGCCGGCGATCAGCGTCAGCCGGGGACCGTCGTGCGTGCCGCGCGCCTCGAAGCACGGGTGCCCGGCGTCGCGCAGCAGAGGATGGTCGAAGGTCAGGCTCCGGCGTGCGATCACGCGCGGGATCGTGCCAGACCGCTGCGCAGCGCCTCGGCCAGTTCCGGCACCGGCTCGTTGGACACGAGCCACAGGTGCGCGACATAGGGCTCGGCCAGTGGGCCGTCCTCGATCGGCCGCAGCCCGTCCGCGCCGCCCGCGAGCAGCGCGACGCCGAGGCCGTTGCGCACCGCGGTCTGGATCCCGCTCAGGTGCGAGCTCTCCGCCGCGATGAACGTCTCGATCCCCAGTGCCTGCAGCCGCCGCAGGCCGGCCCCGCGAAGCGCGCACGGCGCCGTGTAGGCGACGATGCCGAGCGGCTCGGACGGCGGCGCGTCCACCGCCGTGTGCCAGCGGAGCTCGACCTCGCCGACGAGCTCAGGATCCGGATGGGCGCCGGGATCGATCACGATCGCGGCGTCGACCTCGCCCTCGGCGACGCCTCGCACGAGCAGCCGCGAGCGCTCGACGCGCAGCTGGACGTCTCGCCCGACCGCGTTCAGCAGCCGCGGGAGCAGCGGATCGACGAAGCGCTCGACGGCGCCGAGCACGAACGGCCGCTCGCCCGAGAGGTGCGCGACCGCGCGGTCGTGCACGCGCAGCAGCTCGCGCAGCTCGGCCGCGACGGCGTCGCCGCGGGTCGACACCTGCACCCCACGGCCCCGGCGCTCGAACAGCGGGCCGCCGCCGACGCGCTGCTCTAGCCGGCGCACGTGCTGGGAGACGGCGGGCTGGGTGAGGTGGAGCGCCTCGGCCGCGCGGTGGTAGCCGCCGTAGTCGACGACCGCGAGAAAGGAGCGGACGTGACCGAGGTCGAGATCCATGAACCAAACGATAACGGAACGTGATCGGATGATCGTTCGATCGCGTTCGAACCATGCGCCCATGCGCGCCAGTGTGGAGGCATGGCACTCGCCTTCATCGTGCTCTGGAGCTCCGGCTACATCGCCGCCAAGTACGGCGTCGACGCGGCCCCGCCGCTCGGGCTGCTGACCGTGCGCTTCGCGCTCGCCGCGCCGGTCGCGCTCCTGCTGGCCATGCGCGTCCCCGGCTGGCGCCAGGCGCCGCTGTGGCGGCTCGCGCTGATCGGCGCGCTGCTGCAGGGGCTGCAGTTCGGCGCCGCCTACAGCGGGTTCGCGCTCGGCGTGCACCCGGCGCTCGCGTCGCTGCTCATGCTCGGCCTGTCGCCGATCGTCACGACCGCGCTGGCCGCGTGGACCGGCGCCGAGCGCGTCGGCGCGCGCACGTGGGCGCTGCTCGCGACCGGCGTGCTCGGCGTCGCGCTGTCGCTCGCGCCGACGCTGGGGGAGGCCGACGCCGGCCCCGCGATCGGGCTCGTGCTGCTCGGAATGCTCGGCCTCGCGGGCGGCACGGTGCTGCAGAAGCGGTGGGTCAGGGCCGCCGACCCGCGCGTGTCGGTGGCCATGCAGACGGCCGCCGGGCTCGTCGCGATCACGCCGGTCGCCGCGCTCTTCGGCCAGATCGACCTGGCGCCCTCGTGGGAGCTGGCGTTGTCGGTCGCCTGGCTCGCCTGGCCGTGCTCGATCGGCGCGATGCTGCTGCTCGTGGGGCTCCTGCGCCGCCATGACGCGAGCATGGTCGGCGCGCTGCTGCTCGCCGTGCCCGCGGTCACCGCGATCATGGCGCTCGTGGTGCTCGGCGACGGCCTGAGCCCAGTCTCCGGCGCGGGACTTGCCGTCGCGACCGCGGCGGTCGTGAGGCTCGTCAGGCCAGCGCCGCTCGCGCGCTCTGCATATCGTCCGTAGCGATCACGAGCCGGATCGTGCCGCCGCACGTCGTGTAGGCGAGGTCGACGTTGACGTTCGCCTCGGCGAGCGTGCGGGTGAGCTCGGCGAGCGACCCGGGCCGGTCGGCGACGTCCACGACCAGCACCTCGCGCTCGTCGGCGACGCCGAGATGCGCCTGCTTGAGCGCGGCGCGCGCGGCGGGGACGCACTCGTCGTCGAGCAGGAGGTGGACGATCCCGCGCCCCTGGCCCGTGAAGGCGGCGAGCCCTCGGAGATTCACTCCGGCGGTGCCGGCCACCTCTCCGAGCCGGGCGAGCTCCCCGGGCCGGTCCTGAAGGATCACCGTCAGGTCCATGGGCATGGCGGCTGGATCTTCTCATGCCGGGAGTGCGGTCGTCGTGAGGGGAAAACGCACGGCTTCGCGAACGCTCGTCACGGAATCGAGTCGAAAGCGTGAAAAGACACGCACGCCGAGCCCCGGGGCGGCCCGCTGCCGGTACAAGGGCGGCATGGAAGCCGTGCTGCACACGCTGTTGATCACCCGCCTGCGAGAGCTCGAGCCCGCCGCCGCGCAGGTGGTCGAGCGGGAGTGCGGCGCGCCGCGCGCACCGTCGGAGGCGCTACCGGTGTGGCTGCGTTCGATCGAGGTGGAAGGCTTCCGCGGCATCGGCCCGCCCGCCACGCTGCGGCTCGCGCCGGAACCGGGGCTCACCGTCGTGGCCGGAGGCAACGGGAGCGGCAAGTCGTCGTTCGCCGAGGCGCTCGAGCTGCTGATGACCGGCGAGGTGAGGCGCTGGACGAAGCGTCCGAAGGCGTGGACGGATGCGTGGCAGTGCCTGCATCATCCCGGGCCGACGCGGCTCGCCGCCGACCTGGAGACCGGTGGCGGCGTGACGACGCTCAGCCGGAGCTGGGCCCGCGGCTCAGGCTACGACGCCGTCACGGCGCCGGACCACGCCTGGTCCGCGGCGCTCGACGCATTCCGGCCGTTCCTGTCGTATGCCGAGCTGGCGACGATGCTCGACACGCTGACCTCGCTCTACGACGCGCTCAGCCCGGTGCTCGGGCTGGGCGACCTCGATGACGTGCTGCGCCGCGGGCGAGCTGCGCGCCGAGCGATCGCCGACAGGGCGATCGCGAACTGGCGCGAGCTTCGTCAAGGCTCGAGCGTCGACCTGCGGGAGATCACCCTGCGCAAGGCGGGCCGCAACGGGCGAGCCGACTTCGGCGTGTGCGCGGACGGCGCGCTGGCCAATGCGCTCGGCGTGATGTCGCAGGGCGAGCTGCTCGCGCTGTCGTTGAGCGTCTTCCTGCCGCGCATGGGCCTCGACGAGTCGCCGTTCCGATTCGCGGTCATCGACGATCCCGTGCAGGCGATGGACGCCTCGACAGTCGAGGGTCTGGCTCGGGTCCTGCAGCAGGCGGCGGCGACGCGCCAGATTGTCGTGTTCACGCATGACGACCGGCTCCCGGAGGCGATCCGGCGCCTCCGGCTCGAGGCTGAGATCGTCCGCGTGCAGCGCCGCCGCCGCTCCAACGTCGCGCTGGCCGCGGGGTAACCTGCGCCGCATGGCGGGCCTCGACGAGCTGTTGCGCGGATTCGCGGATCTCGGGTTCGCGCGGGTGGACACCGACCGCGAGTCGCGCCAGGGCGCGCCCGAGGGGATCGTGGCCGAGGGCAAGACGCCGGATGAGATCGAGGCGATCGCGCGGGCGCTGCTGGACGAGGGCGCCGGGAGCGTGATGGTCACCCGGGCGGACGCGGAGGCTCGCGCGGCGTTGGGGCGGGTCGCGCCGGACGCCGAGGAGGACGCGCGGGCGCGGTTGGCGTGGGTCGCACGCTCGGTGCCGGAGGCGCGCGGGCTGGTGACCGTGGTGTCGGGCGGGACGAGCGACGGCCCGGTGGTGGCCGAGGCGCGCGTGCGGGCGACGCTGCTCGGGACCGAGGTCGCCGTGCATCAGGACGCGGGCGTGGCCGGGCTGCACCGGCTCGCCCCCGCGCTCGAGGACCTGCGGCGAGCCGACTGCGTGATCGTGGTCGCCGGCTGGGACGCGGCGCTCGCGTCGGTCGTCGGCGGCCTGGTCGCGGCGCCGGTGATCGGCGTGCCGACGAGCACCGGGTACGGCGCCGCGTTCGGGGGCGTGAGCGCGCTGCTGGCGATGCTGACGTCGTGCGCCGCGGGCGTGGCGGTCGTGAACATCGACGACGGGTTCGGCGCGGGAACGATCGCGGCGCGGATCGCGCGGGCGGCGGCGTCGTGAGGCGCCTGCTCTACCTGGACTGCATCGGCGGTGCGGCCGGCGACATGCTGCTCGGCGCGCTGCTCGACGCCGGCGCGGACATCGAGGCCGTGCGGGACGGCCTGGCGCGGCTCGGCATCGACGACCTCGCGCTCGCCACCGAGCCGGCGGTCAGGCACGGGATCGCGGCGACGCGGGCGATCGTGAGCGGGGCGGATGCGCAGCCGCACCGGACGTGGCGATCGATTCGCGAGCTCGACCTGCCGGAGCTCGCGCAGGAGGCGTTCCGGCGGCTGGCGATCGCGGAGGGCCGGATTCACGGGATCGACCCCGAGGACGTGCACTTCCACGAGGTCGGCGCGATCGACGCGATCGGCGAGGTGTGCGGCGTCGCGCTCGCAATCGAGAACCTGCGGATCGATCGCACCGTCTGCTCGCCGCTGCCCGCCGGCCGCGGGTTCGTCGACGCCGCGCACGGGCGGCTCCCGCTCCCGGCCCCCGCCACGCTCGAGCTGCTCAAGGGCGCGCCGTTGTACGGCGTCGAGATCGAGCTGGAGCTCGTGACGCCGACCGGCGCCGCGCTCGTCGCCGCGCTCGCCGGCGAGTACGGGCCGCTGCCGAGGCTCACGCTCGAGGCCGCCGGGTACGGCGCGGGGAGCCGCGACCTTGACGCGCTGCCGAACGTCGTGCGCGCGATCGTCGGCGTCGAGGCCGCGCGCGCCGCGCGGGTGTCGCTGATCGAGGCCAACCTCGACGATCTGCTGCCCGAGCTCGTGCCCGACGCGGCGGCGGCGTGCGTCGCCGCGGGGGCGCTCGACGTGTGGACCGCGCCCGCGCTGATGAAGCGCGGCCGCCCCGGATTCGTGATCTCCGCGCTCGCGCGGCCCGAGGACGAGCGCGCGGTCGCCGAGGCGATGCTGCGCGAGACGAGCACGCTCGGCGTCCGCATCGCGCACCTCGACCGCGTGGAGCTCGAGCGCGAGAGCTACACCGTCGAGGTCGGCGGCGAGCCCGTGCGCGTGAAGGCCGGCAGGCTCGACGGGAAGATCGTCAACCTCGCGCCCGAGCACGCCGACTGCGAGCGCGCCGCCCGCATCCTCGGCGAGCCCGTCAAGACCGTGTGGGCCCGCGCCCTGGCCGCCGCGCACGAGGTGCCCGCGTGACGGCGCGCGGAGACGAGCGGGCGGCCGGCGGCGTCGCCGAGCTCGCGGCGACGCTGATGGCGCGCATCGCCGCGCTCGACAGCGTCGTCGTCGCGTTCTCCGGCGGAGTCGACTCCTCGGTCGTGGCCGCGCTCGCGCACGCCGCGCTCGGCAACCGCGCGCTCGCGGTCACGGCGGTGTCACCGTCGGTGGCCCAGGGCGAGCTCGACGGAGCGCGGACGGTCGCCGCCCACATCGGCATCCGCCACGAGACGATCGCGACCGACGAGCTGGCCCGCGAGGGCTACCGGGCCAACGGCCGCGACCGTTGCTACTTCTGCAAGAGCGAGCTCTATGACCGGCTCGCGGACCTCGCGCGCGAGCGCGGCTACGGCGCGCTGCTCTCCGGCGCCAACCAGGACGACCAGGGCGACTGGCGCCCAGGCCTCAGGGCGGCGTCCGAGCACGGCGTCGTCCACCCGCTGCACGACGTCGACAAGGCCACGGTCAGAGCTCTCGCGCGGCACTTCCGGCTGCCCAGCGCGGAGAAGCCCGCGACGCCGTGCCTGGCGTCGCGCATCCCGTACGGCACGAGTGTCGATCCGCAGACCCTCCACCAGATCGACGAGGCCGAACGCGCCGTGCGCGAGCTCGGCTTCCCCGTGCTGCGCGTCCGCCACCACGGCATCCTCGGCCGCGTCGAGATCGCCGAAGACGACCTCGCACGAGCCATCGAGCGCGAGGAGGAGATCGTCGCCCGCATCAAGCGGGCCGGCTACTCGCACGCCGTGATCGACCGCGAGCCGTTCCGCTCCGGCCGCCTCAACGGGGCTGCAGCGCGTCCCGCAGCATCGCGGTGAGCGCGCAGCGGAACCGCTCGACGTCCGACAGCGGCTCCTCGTCCAGCAGCCGCGCCCGGAAGCCCGAGTCCGAGAAGAACGACATCACGGCGCCGTAGGTCATCTGCATCAGCTCGACCGGGTCGTGCTCGCGCAGCCGCCCGGCCTCGACCTCGCGGCGCAGGAACTCGATCGCGTGGGCGAAGAACGGGCGCATGTGATCGGCCATCGCCTGCTCGAGCCGCCCGCCCCCCTCGATCGCCTCGCGCCGCCAGATGACCACGAAGTCGTGGTGGGTGGCGAAGAACGCGAAGCCCGCGTCGATCATCGAGGCGACCCGCGCGAACCCCGTCCGCCCGTCGGCGATCGCCAGCGACGTCATCGCGGCCCAGTCCTGCATCGCCTGCTCGATCACCGCGGCGTACAGACCCTCCTTGGAGCCGAAGTGGTAGAGCAGCGTCGGGTGCGACAGCTGCGCTCGCGCGGCGATGTCCTGAAGCCGGGCGCCGCCGAAGCCGTGCTGGGCGAATTCGCCGCGCGCCGCGTCGAGAATGCGGTCCGTCGAGGCCATCGACTGACACGTTAGTAGAGACGGGTGGTACGGTCACGGGCCGTGACCGAGACGCTCAGGGAGAGCCTGTCGGGCAAGGCGGTGCTGCTGACGGGGGCCTCCGGGTTCGTCGGCAAGGCCGTACTCGCGCAATGCCTGCACGAGCTCCCGGAGACGACCGTCACCGTGCTCCTGCGGGGCGACGCCGAGTCGCGCCTGCGGCAGCTCCTCCAAGACGAGATCTTCAAGGGGCTCGACGGCGGGAAGGTCAAGGCGATCCCCGGCGACCTCACGACCGACGTCCGCGGCGTCGGGGGCATCGACGTGCTCATCCACTGCGCCGCGAGCGTCTCCTTCGAGCTGCCGCTCGACGAGGCGCTGGAGCTGAACTCCAAGGGCCCGGCACGGCTGCTGAAGGCGCTGCGCGACCACGGCAGCGACCCGTACGTCGTCCACGTCTCCACCGCCTACGCCGCCGGCCAGCGCAGCGGGCTCGTGCTGGAGCGACCGTCGGGCACCGCGCCGAGCGAGCCCGACGTCGACCTCGAGGCCGAGCTCCAGGTCGCCAAGCAGTGGCGCCGGGACTTGGAGTCCGAGTCGCGCCTGCCCCTGCACCAGAACCGCTTCGTCGCCGAGGCCCGCCGCGCCGTCGGCCCGGCCGGCGGCCCCGCGATCGGCGCCCGCGCCGAGTCGCTGCGGCGCGACTGGGTGCGCGAGCAGCTGCTCGCTCGCGGCCGCGACCGCGCTCGCGCGCTCGGGTGGTCGGACACGTACGGACTCTCCAAGGCGCTCGGCGAGCGCCTGCTGATGGCCGAGCATCCGAGGGCGCTCTCCATCGTCCGCCCGGCGATCGTCGAGTCCGCTCTGCGCACGCCCTACCCCGGCTGGCTGGAAAGCTTGAAGGTCGCCGACCCGATCCTGCTCGCCTACGGCGCCGGCCTGATCGCCGGCCGTTTCGCGGCCAGCCGCTCGATCGCGATCGACGTCGTCCCGGTCGACATGGTCGCCAACGCGTGCCTGGCCGCCGCCGGCCACGAGCCCGAAGCGGGCGTCCGCACCCTCAACGTGGGCAGCAGCTCGCGCAATCCGCTCATCGTCGACGCGATGGCCGAGATCGTCACGCGCTACTTCCGCGAGCGCCCGCTGCCGGGCGAGGACGGGCTGCCGGTCGCGGTGCCGGAATGGAAGCTGTCGTCGTACGCGAAGATCACCGGCACGCTCGACCGGGTGACGAAGCTGCTCGACACCGGCCGCGACCTCGTCGAAAAGGTCCCGCTCCCGCGCGTCGACGACATCGAGCTCAAGCTGCACAAGACGCAGCGCCGCCTGGACCGCATCCGCCGGCTGAACGAGATCTACCGCCCGTACGGCGAGCTGGACTGCATCTTCGACGACCGCAATGCGCGCGGCCTGCTCACGCGCCTGCACCCCGAGGACCGCGAGCGCTTCTCGTTCGACGTCGACGCGATCGACTGGGAGCACTACCTCACCGAGGTCCACCTCCCCGCCCTGCGCGCGCTGGCCGTGCCGCCTTCGCCGCGTCCGCGCAGCACGCGTGAGCGCCCGCGCGCGAAGCTCGCCGAAGGCCCGCCCGGGCTGGCCATCTTCGACGTCGAGGGCGTCGTCCTGGACTCGACCGTCGCGCACTTCTACGCATGGCTGCGCACGCGCGACATGCCCGAGCTGGACAAGCTGATCTGGAGCGCCGGGATCGCCGCCCGCGTGCCCGGGTGGCTGATGGCCGACCGCCGCTCGCGGCTCGCGTTCAACCGCAGCTTCTACCGGCTCTACCGCGACCTGCCCGTGCGCGAGCTGCGCGCGCAGGCCGCCGAGGCGCTGCCGGACTTCATCCAGCCGCGGATCCAGAACGAGGCGGTGCGCCGGATCCGCGCGCACCGGCGCCGCGGCGACCGCGTGATCCTGGTGACCGGCGCGCTGGACTTCCTCGTCGACTCGCTGCGCCACCTCGGCGACGAGCTGATCGCCGCCCGCCTGGTCGAGCGCACCGGCCGCTTCACCGGCGAGCTCGCGGAGCCGCCGCTGACCGCCGACGGGCGCGCGTCGCTGGCGGCCCGCCTGGCCGCCGACCACGGCGTGGACCTCAGCGACTGCCACGCGTACGGCGACAGCCTGGCCGACCTGCCGCTGCTCGAGCTGGTCGGGCACCCGCACGCGATCAACCCGGACTTCCGCCTCTCGCGGGAGGCGCGAAGGAGACGGTGGCCGATCGAGACGTGGACCACGGCGGCGAAGGTGGCGGCGTGATCGCGCTCACCTACACGCCGACGCCCGCACGCTACCTCGTGGCGCCGGCCAGCTCGCTCAAGCTGGAGGAGATCCGCCCGCCGCGCCTTCCCGGCCCCGGCTGGCACATGGTCAAGCCGCGCCTGAGCGGCATCTGCGGCTCAGACCAGGCGCTTCTCTCCGGCAAGGCCTCGCTGCATCTCGCGGCGCTCACGAGCACGCCGTTCGTCCCCGGGCACGAGATCGTCGGCGAGCTGAGCGATGGCCGGCGCGTCGTCGTGCAGCCCGCGCTCGGCTGCGCGGTGCGCGGCCTCGAGCCGTGCCCCGAGTGCGCCGGCGGCCTTCCCGCCCTGTGCCGCCGCACCACCGACGGGACGATCTCCGCCGGGTTGCAGACCGGCTACTGCCGCGACAGCGGCGGCGGCTGGAGCGAGGCGCTGGTCGCGCACTGCTCGCAGCTGCACGACGTCCCCGGCGAGCTCTCCGACGAGGACGCGGTGATGGTCGAGCCGCTCGCCTGCGCGCTGCACGCCGCGGCGATCGCCGACCCCCAGCCGGGCGAGCGGATCGCGATCATCGGCGCCGGCACGATCGGCCTGCTCACGCTTGCCGCGGTGCGCAACCGGGCGCCGGCCGCGACGCTGCTCACGGTGGCCAAGCACAAGGGCCAGGAGGGAGCGGCGCGCCGCTTCGGCGCCGACGACGTGTGCGCGCCCGACCGGCTGCACATCGAGGGCGCCCGGCTGACCAATGCGAGACGACTCGTCGGCCATCAGGGTCGCGAGCTGCTGCTGGGCGGCTTCGA
The DNA here is from genome assembly GCA_963837485.1 of uncultured Solirubrobacteraceae bacterium. Taxonomy (GTDB): domain Bacteria; phylum Actinomycetota; class Thermoleophilia; order Solirubrobacterales; family Solirubrobacteraceae; genus Solirubrobacter. Next base: position 123,841 of record CAWINP010000011.1, read on the forward strand.
TCGCGTGCTGGACTGCGTCGGCTCCGGCGAGTCGCTCGAGCAGGCAACCACGATCACGCGGCCCCGCGGCCGGGTAGTGCTCGTGGGGATGCCGGGCGCGCTGAAGGCCGACCTCGCGGCGGCGTGGCTGCGCGAGCTGGAGATCCGCGCGGCGTACGGTTACGAGCACGACTTCCCGGCCGCGCTGGAGTTCGCCCGTGAGCTGCGGCCCGGCCGCCTGATCGACCGGGGGTGGCCGCTGCACGCGTTCAAGAAGGCGCTGGAACGGGCGCCGAAGGCCGCCCGCAACGGCCATGTGAAGACGGTGTTCGAGATATGAGCATCGCTCCCGCGCGCATGATCGAGCGCCCGCGCCGGCATGTCTCCGCCGAGCGCGAGGCGTGCGTGGTCGAGGTCACCGAGAACAGCCCGCCCACGCTGTTTCACTCGGGCGAGCAGTTCCGGCTGGAGCGGTTGCCGGTCGGCTCGCGGATCGTGTACCCGCCACCGCCGCTGAAGGGCCTCGCCGACGTGGACGCCGCGATCGCCGCCGCGCTCGACTCCCCGCTCGGGATGGACCCGCTCAACAGCCTGCTCAGCCCGGGCATGAAGCTGACGATCGCGTTCGACGACATCAGCCTCCCGCTGCCGCCGATGCGGGAGCCGGACATCCGCTCGCTCGTGATCGAGCACGTGCTCGAGCGCGCCTACCGCGCCGGCGTCGACGACATCCACCTGATCGCCGCGCTCGCGCTGCATCGCCGGATGACCGCGCAAGAGCTCGAGCGCGCCGTCGGGCGGCGGGTCTTCGACGAGTTCTATCCCGAGCGCCTCTACAACCACGACGCCGAGGACCCCGAGAGCATCGTCCACCTCGGCGACACGCCCAACAGCGAGCGAGTCGAGCTGTCCAAGCGCGCCGCCGACAGCGACCTGCTGGTCTACGTGAACGTCAACCTGGTCACGATGGACGGCGGGCACAAGTCCGTCGCCGTCGGGCTCGGCACGTACGCGTCGCTGAAAGCGCACCACACGCCGCATGCGATGCAGCAGAGCCGCTCGTTCATGGACCCGTCGAGCAGCGAGCTGCATAAGAGCGCGTCGCGGCAGGGCGAGATCGTCGAGGCCGCCGTCCCTGTGTTCCACATCGAGACGACGCTGAACAGCGACATGTACGGCGGCCCGCTGCGCTTCCTCGCCAAGCCGGAGCCGCGCTGGACGCCGCGCGAGCAGGCGACGTTCGCGGCGCTCAAGCGCACGACCGACCGCCTGCCGGCCAAGCTGCGCCGCGACGTGTTCCACAAGCAGTACGCGCCCTACGCGGTGACCGGCGTGACCGCCGGCGCCGTGAACCCGGTGCACGAGGTCACGCTCGAGCACTGCGCCGTCCAGCAGGCGGTGCAGGTCAACGGCCAGGCCGACGTCGTGACCGCCGGGCTGCCCTATCTGTGCCCGTACAACGTCAACTCGATCATGAACCCGGTGCTCGTCATGTGCATGGGCCTCGGATACTTCTTCAACCTCTACAAGGGCGTACCGCTGGCCCGCGAGGGCGGCGTGATGATCTTCACGCACCCGGTCGCGCCGGAGTTCCACCCGGTCCATCACCCCTCCTACGTCGACTTCTTCGACGAGGTGCTGACCGAGACGCGCGACCCGCTGGAGATCCACAAGCGCTTCGAGCGCGCGTACGCCGAGGACGAGTGGTACCGCCACCTGTACCGGACCAGCTACGCCTACCACGGCGTCCACCCGCTCTACATGTGGTACTGGGGCGCGCACGGGCTCGAGCACCTGGGCGACGTGATCTTCGTCGGCGGCGATCCGGAGGCGTGCCGGCGGATGGGCTTCCGCCGCGCCGACACGATGCGCGACGCGCTGGAGATGGCCGAGCAGGTGGTGGGCCGCGATCCGAGCGTCACCCACTTCCACTGCCCGCCGCTGTTCTACGCCGAAGTGTCCCCATGAAGGGCGAAGCCTCGCCCTGCGGGCTCGTTTCGCTGGGAGCAATCGCCCAAAGGGCGATTCTCCCGGTTAGGGGCCTCCGATGAAGTTCGCGCAGGGCGCCAAGACGCTCGAGCGGCTCGCCGGCTCAAGCGGTGGCCGGCCGCGCACGAGGACGCGCTGGCGCACGATCACGGTCGGCAAGGACCCCTGGCGCGGGCGGACGGCCGAGGACGAGGCCTGGCTGCGCGAGCCCGGGCCGTCGCGCGTGAGGGAAGCCGCCCAGCAGGCGCTGCTGTTCCCCGCCACCCGCTTGATCGCCATGCCCACGGTCAAGGGCGCCAAGGACCTGATCCACGCGCCCCAGCCCGCGATCCTCGCGCCCAACCACGAGAGCGACCTCGACACGCCGCTGGTGCTGCTGGCGCTGCCGTACGCGTGGCGCAGGCGCACCGTCGTCGGCGCCGCCAGCGACCGCTTCTACGCCAAGCGCGCGTACGCGCTGTCGAGCGGCTTCTGGATCAACACGTTCCCGTTCGATCGCGGCGGCGGCCAGCGGCGCGGCCTCGCGGCGGCGGCCGCGCACCTGCGCGACGGCCGCAACGTGCTCCTGTACCCGCAGGGCACCCGCGGCGCCGGGCCGGAGGGCTACCACACCGGCGTCGCCGAGCTTGCGCTGGCCGCCGACGCGCCGATCATCCCGGTCCAGATTTCCGGCAGCGCGCTGATCATGCCCAAGAACCGCGGCCTCAACCGCCGGGCCAAGACCACCATCGCGTTCGCCCGCCCGCTGCATCCGCTTCCCGGCGAGACGCCGCAGGAGCTGACGCGCCGGATGGTCGAAGCCCTAATCTGAACGACATGATCGAGCGCGCCCCCTTCGGCGCGACCGGACACGAGTCCAGCCGCGTGATCTTCGGCGCCGCGGCCCTGGGGAGCGTCTCCAAGGCCGAGGCGGACACCGCCCTCCAGCACCTGCTCCAGCATGGCATCAACCACATCGACGTCGCCGCCGCTTACGGCGACGCCGAGCTGCGGATCGCCACCTGGCTGAAGGAGCACGACTTCTTCATCGCCACCAAGACCGGCGAGCGCACCTACGCCGCCGCGCGCGAGCAGATCCGCCGCAGCCTGGACCGGCTCGGCGTCGACCACGTCGACCTGATCCAGCTGCACAACCTCGTCGACGTGATCGAGTGGGAGACCGCGTTGCGCTCCGACGGCGCGCTGGAGGCGTGCCTGGAGGCGCGCGAGGAGGGCCTCGTGCGCTTCATCGGCGTGACCGGCCACGGCCTGACCGTGCCGAAGATGCACAGCCTGAGCCTCGAGCGCCACGCATTCGACACGGTGCTGTGCCCCTACAACTGGATCATGATGCAGGACCCGCGCTACGCGGACACCTTCACCGAGCTCGCCACGAAGTGCCAGGAGCGCAACGTCGCCCTGCAGACGATCAAGAGCCTCGCCTACCGCCCGTGGGAGGGGCGCGAGAAGACCGCGTCGACCTGGTACGAGCCGCTGCGCGACCAGGACGACATCGACCGCGCGGCGAGCTGGGTGCTGGCGAACCAGCAGGTCTTCCTGATCACCACGGGCGACGTGGAGATCCTGCCGAAGCTGCTCGACGCCGCCGAGCGCGCCGGCGAGCGCCCGGACGACGACGCGATGGCCGCGCTCGGGACGGCGCCGCTGTTCATGTAGCGCCGTCGAGCAGGAGCCGCAGCGTCTGCAGCAGGGTCGTGTGGTCGAACGGCTTCTCGACGAACGCGGAGCCGAGCGGCAGGTTGCCGCGCCCGTGCACCGTCTCGGCCGCATAGCCGGAGAGGAACAGCGTCGGCAGCCCCGGCCGGCGCTCCTGCAGCGTGCGCGCGAGCTCGGGACCGGGCATCCCCGGCATGATCACGTCGGAGACGAGCGCGTCGACGCGCTCCAGCTCCGCGTCGGCGACCGACAGCGCGTCCTCCGGGCGGTCGTAGCTCATGACGCGATACCCGGCGCCGGTGAGGACGCGCTCGAGCAGCGACCTCACCGGAGCCTCGTCCTCGCAGACCAGCAGCGTCTCCGTGCCCCCCAGCCCGTGCGCGTCGGCCGCGGCAGCCGCCACCGGCACGCCGGCCGCGTCGGTCGCCGGCAGGAAGACCTTGAACGTGGTGCCCAGGCCGAGCTCCGAGTAGACGCGCACCTCTCCGCCTGACTGCGAGACCACGCCGTGAACGGTCGCGAGCCCGAGGCCCGTCCCCTCGCCGACATCCTTGGTCGTGTAGAACGGCTCGAACACGTGCGGGAGCGCCTCGCGGTCGATCCCGACACCCGTGTCGGCGACGGCCAGGCACACGTGCGGCATGGGGCCGTCGTCTTGCTCGAGCGTCTGCGCACGCGTCGCGATCGTCAGCCTCCCGCCGTCGGGCATCGCATCGCGGGCGTTCACCGCCAGGTTGACGAGCACCTGCTCGATCTGCCCGGCGTCGGCGAGCACGTTCGGCAGCGCATCGTCGAGCTGTTCGACGACCGCGATGTCCTCGCCGATCAGCCGCCGCAGCATCGGCAGCACGCCGCGCGTGACCTTGCTGAGGTCGAGCGGGACGGGGTTGAGCAGCTGCCGCCGCGAGAACGCGAGCAGTTGCGTGGTCAGCGCCGCCGCCCGGTCGGCCGCGCGCAGGACCTCGTCGAGGTCCGCCGCCCCCTCGCCGGGGCCGATGGACATGCGCGCCAGCTCGGTGTAGCCGGTGATCGCGGTGAGCAGGTTGTTGAAGTCGTGGGCGATGCCGCCGGCGAGCTGCCCGACCGCCTCCATCTTCTGCGCCTGGCGGAGCTGATCCTGCAGCTTGCGCCGCTGCGTCTCATCGCGCACGATCGCGGCGCCGGCGACGATCTCGCCGGTCTCGTCGCGGATCGGGAACGTCGTGTAGTACGCGTCGATGACCTCGCCGTCCTTGCGGATCGCGACTGTGCCGGCCTCGACCACTTCTCCGTCCCAGATGCGCTCGAGCAGCGCCTGGAGCCGGGCCGCCGCGTTCTCGCCGCCGACCAGGATCAGCACCGAGCGGCCGGCGATCTCGGCGGCGGTGTAGCCGAAGATGCGCTCCGCCGCGGCGTTCCAGACGGCGATCGTGCCCTCGGCGTCGAACGTGTAGATCGCGTCCTGCGAGCTCTCCACGATCGTCGCCAGCCGCCGCAGCGCGCGCTCGTCCCGGAGCCGGCGCGTGATGTCGCGCGCGACCGCCGACGTGCCGGCGACGGCGCCGGAGGCGTCGTGCAGGCCGGACACCGCGACCTCGACGGGGAACGTCGTGCCGTCGCGGCGGCGATGCTGGGTCTCGCCGCTCGTCATGCCGCCGGGACCGATCAGCTCCTCCGGCAAGCGCCCGATCGCCTCGTCGCGCGTGTAGCCGTAGATCCGCTCCGCCGCCGGGTTCCAGCTCGTCAGGCGGCCGTCGAGCCCGGAAGCCATGATGGCGTCCTGTGAGGCCTCGACGATCGCACGCTCGCGCGCGAGGCCGGCGAGCCGCTCGGTCTCGACGCGGTCGATCGCCCGACCGGTGACGATCGCGAGCGTGAAGAAGACCACCACCAGCGCGACGCAGAACAGCGCCAGCCCCTCCTCGGTCCCGTACCAACCGGCGTCCTGGCCCTTGAGGCGCACGTAGGCGATCGCGATCGGGAGCAGGATCGCGGCCGGCGCCAGCCGGCGAACCAGCGCGCCGCCAGGCCCGCCGGCTCCGAACAGCTCCATCATCCCCGCCTGCGGACGGGCGAGCAGGATCCCGGCGGACAGGAGGAGGATCGCCAGCGCGGTCGCGAGCGCCATCGGGTTGAGGACCGCCGAGCCGAAGGCACGGCGCAGCTCCGGTGCGCTGAACAGGTACCCGAGCAGCGTGGTGAGCGCCACGACGGCGGCGAGCAACGCACACGCCTGGGCCGGTCGCACGAACCGGCGGCCGCGATCGAGCGTCAGGATCGCGCCGGCGATCAAGACGAGGCAGGACGCGGAGTTCGCGGCGATCCTGCCCGGCGCCGTTCCGTCGCCGTGAACGCCGATGCCGAGCAGGCCGTCGATCCCGAGGCTGCGATCGAGCGCGTACTCCGCGAGCGTGATCGCCGCGACGACCGCGACCAGCACCGCCGCCGCGCTCGCGACCCGGCCGGCGGGGCGCCGGCGCGCCGACGCGAAGGCTCCCGACGCGGCGAGCAGGCACACCGCCGTGAGCGGTTGCATCGGCTCGCCCGGCGAGCCGAGGCCCTGCAGGGAGGCCGTGTCGGTCGCCGCTCCGGCGAGGGCGACGCACGCGATCAGGCCGGCGCAAGCAGCAGTGGCCAGCGACCAGTCAAACGTGCCGTCTTCGCTGTGCATTGGAGCCTCCGGCACGACTCTACTTCGGGCCGCTCAGCCCGGAGCAAACCGGGCGCCGAGCCAGCTCGGCAGCGCCGCCACCGGCATCGCGCGACCGAGGTAGAAGCCCTGCGCCTCGTCGCAGGCGAGGCTTGCGAGCGCGTCCCACGTGTCGGCGGTCTCGACGCCCTCGGCGACGACCCGCATCCCCAGCCGCCGCCCGAGATCGATCGTCGCGTGCACGATCGCCTGGTCGCGCTCGTCGTCGGGCAGCCGCGTGACGAACGAGCGGTCGATCTTGATCTCGTCGACCTGCAGCGCCTTCAGGTGCCCGAGCGACGCGTGGCCGGCGCCGAAGTCGTCCAGCGCCGTCGCCACGCCGATCTGGCGCAACCCGGCGAGCACCTCCAGCGTGCGCTCGGGGTCGGCCATCACGACTTCCTCGGAGACCTCGAGGCGCAGCTGCTCGGGCGCGAAGCGGCGGCGGCGAAGCAGACGCTCGACCTCCGACGGCAGCCCGAGGTCCAGCAGGTCGGCCGGCCCGAGGTTCACGGCCACCGTCAGGTCGAGCCCGGACTCGGCGATCTCGACCAGCGCGAGGTCGAGCACGAACCCGGTCAGCGCGTGGCCGAGCCCGCTCTGCTCGGCCAGCGGCAGGAACTCGGCGGGCGCGAGCAGGCCGCGCTGCGGGTGCGCCCAACGCACGAGCGCCTCCACGCCGTGCACCGCGCCGGTCGCGATCTCCGCCTTCGGCTGGTAGTGCAGGATCAACTCGCCGGCCTCAAGCGCGTCGCGCAGCTCGCCGAGCAGCTCGAGCCGCTCGCGGCTGTGACGGTCGCGCGCCGGCAGGTAGACCTCGTGGCCGGTGCGCGTGCGCTTGGCCTCGTACATCGCGACATCGGAGCGCTGGAGCAGGCCGAGCCCATCGCGCGCGTGCTCGGGGAACATGGCGATGCCGACGCTGGCGTCGATATGGACGCGGATCCCGGCGACCCGGAAGGAGCGCTCCAGCGCGGCGCGCAGCCGCAGGCCGGCGGCGCTCGCCGCCGCCTCGTCGCCGGGATGGAGCACGACCGCGAACTCGTCGCCGCCGAGCCGGGCGAGCGTGTCGCCCTCGCGCAGCACCTCCGCCAGGCGCGGGCCGATCTGCCGCAGCACCTCGTCGCCCGCGTGATGGCCGAGCGTGTCGTTGAGCTCCTTGAAGCCGTCGAGGTCGATCAGCAGCAGCGCGAGCTCGTCGCCGTCGCGCTCGGCGTCGGCGATCGAGCGCTCGAGCCGGGCGAGCAGGTGACGGCGGTTGCCGAGCCCGGTCAGGTCATCGGTGACGGCGTCCTCGCGGCTCGCGCGCAGGCGCTCGGTCACGGTGAGGCCGGCGCGCGCCATCCCCGTCAGCACCGTGACCGCGGCGAGCGCGGCCGACACCGGCGAGATCTCGACGAACTGCCCGACGAGCAGCAGCGCGAGCCCGATCGCGGCGAACGTGAGGATCGCCGCGAGCACGATCGGGCTGAATTGCGGGCCGCGCTCCTGCGGGCGCAGCTGCCAGCGGCTGAGCGCGAGCACGCCGACGATCCCGCCCGCGCCCACCGCGAGCGCGGGCGAGGCGGGGAAGACCAGCGCGGCGGTCGCGCACGCGCCCATGAGCGCGTCGAGCCACGACATCGGCGCGGGCCGGCCGAAGCGGCCGAGCAGCAGCGCGACGAGTGCGACCAGCGCGAGCGCGAGCCCCGCGTACTCGACGACCGTCAACATCGTGGCTCCATCGTCGCACGCGTCGCGAGCACGGCTGAGCCCGGCTCGTCCCGGCGGCCGCGCGAGCGCGCGGCTCCGAGTCGTCCGGTAGCCCTGGTGTGATCTTCGGATGACCGGAACACGCGATCTCGCGTGCCCGGAGCTGTGGGAGCGTTCGCTGGAGCGTTCCCGCCGCCGGAGGGAGCTCGCCGCACAGCGGCGGCCTGGAGTGCAGGCGGTGTCGGCCGTCGCGCTCGCCGCCACGCTCGCGAGCCCCGCGGCGGCCGGTGCGACGCTCCTGCGCACGCACAGCCACGGCCCGGCGGTGGCCGACGCCCAGCGAGCGCTCGGCGTGGCCGCCGACGGCGAGTTCGGGCCGCTCACGCGCCGCGCCGTGCGCGCCTTCCAGCGCTCGCACGGGCTGGAGGTCGACGGCATCATCGGGCCACTCACCGCGGCCGCGCTGGGCCTCAGCAGGGGTCCGAAGCCGTCGCCGGAGACGACGCGCGCGATCCAGGCCAAGCTCGGGCTGGCGGTCGACGGCGTCTACGGGCCGGCCACCCGCAGCGCCGTGATCCAGTTCCAGCGCGTGCACGGGTTGGAGGTCGACGGCGTGGTCGGGCCGCAGACGCTCGGCGCGCTCGGCGTGGCCGCCGCGGGCGGGTCTTCATCGTCGGCCGTCGCGGCGGCGCGCTCGCAGCTCGGCGCCGCGTACCGGTTCGGCGGCGAGGGCGACGGCGGCTGGGACTGCTCGGGCCTGACGCAGTGGGCGATCGGCAAGGCCGGCATCTCGCTCCCGCGCACGAGCTATTCGCAGTTCGGCGTCGGCACGCCGGTGGAGCGGTCGGCGATCCAGGCGGGGGACCTCGTGTTCTTCGACACCGACGGGACCGGCGCGTCGCACGTGGGCATCGCGACCGGTCCCGGGAGCGTCATCTCGGCCACCACGCACGGCGTGATGGAACACGGGATCTCAGGCGGCTATTGGGGCGCGCGCTACGTGGGCGCGCGCCGCGTGGGCTAGGGGTTCGCCCGGGAAGATCCGGTCCGTCCGAGGTGGTCCAGCCGTGGATGCCTGGGGCTGCCGGCGGGCGCAGGCGTGCTCCAGCACGTTGAGCCCAGCCGGTGGCGCCAGGCGCCGCGGATGGGCCGCATCGGGCGCACCGGGGTTCCCGGGCGGGCCCCTTAAGCGGCCTCGGCGAGCGTGGGGTGCGAGATCACGCGCGTCGGGGAGTAGGCGAACGGGTGCATGAAGACGTCCATCGGACGCACTCCCGGCCCGACCTCGACCTCGAAGCTCTCTCCCGTGCGGGAGTCGTCCACGGCGATCGTCACCTGATTTGAGCCCGGGTCCCACAGCATGCGGATATCAAGGCCGTCGATGGTGCGATGGTTCAGCTCACGGGTGGTCATGGAAGTCATAGTGGCTCCGCCGGGAAGTTCGCCCCAGGGGGGTGAGCGCCACAATCGCTGGGGGCCAGCCCTACCCGGGGGGTCGTGCTTCACCGAAGGGTCGCGGGGAGGCCGAGCGCACCGAAGAGCTCGGCGTTGAACGTCGTGATCTCGGCGATCAGCCCGTTTTGCACGCGAATCACGTCCAGCTTGAACGGGCGGAACTCGCTCGCGCCGGGCGGGCGCAGGTAGGAAGCGGCGGCGGGCATGCGGTTGGCCCCGGTGGCGACCAGGCGCCACTCGCCGATCGAAGGATCGTCGAACGCGCGGGCCAGCAGCGGGAGCATCTGATCGATCCCCTCATACAGCCACGGGTTCGGTGGCATGGTGATGCGGATGTCCTCGCGCATCAGCGCGACGGCGCCGGCCGTGTCCTCGCGCTCGTGCGTGTCGATGAAGCCCTCGAGCAGGCGCCGCTCGTCGTCGGTCAACTCGGCTGGACGCGGCTCGGGGAGCTCGTCGCCGATCGTGGCGCGTGCGCGCTGCAGCGCGCTGTTTGCGGCGGCGACGCTGGTGTCGAGCACGTCCGCGGTCTCGGCCGCCGACCAGCCCAGCACGTCACGCAGGATCAGCGCGGCGCGCTGGCGCGCCGGCAGCGACTGGATCAGCGAGATGTAGGTCAGCTCGATCGTCTCGCGGGCGACGACGACGGTGTCGGGCTCGTCCTCGACCGGCGCCACCTGGTCAAGCACCGGGTCCGGAAACGGCTGCAGCCACGGGACCTCGGCCGACGTGCCGCCGCCGCGCCGCTTCGTGCGCTTGAGCGTGTCCAGGCACGTATTGGTGGCGATCTTGTACAGCCACGCGCGAAACTGCTCGCCCTTGAACGAGGCGCGGCTGCGCCACGCGCGCAGCAACGTCTCCTGCACATGGTCCTCGGCCTCCTGGAAATTGCCGAGCATCCGGTAGCAGTGCACGTGCAGCTCGTGCCGGTGGCGCTCGGTGAGGCGGGCGAACTCGGACTCGATCACGGGTCTTGTTCTAACGAGACGGGTAGACGCCGACCATGCGCCTGTTCGCCGCCGTCCTGCTGTTCGCCGTCCTCGCCGCTCCCGCCGCCGCCGCACCCGGAACCAAGTCCACCTGGGCACCAGCCGACAAGCACGGCTTCGGGACCGCGCGGCAGCTGGCCAGCCCGGTCTGGTTCACGCTGCGCCAGGCCTCGCTGAGCGAGGTCTACTACCCCGACCTCGACACGCCGAGCTTCCGCGGGCTGCAGTTCGCGGTGACCGACTCGAAGAGCTTTGTCGACCGCGAGACCGCCGACGACGACCCGGCGCACATCGAGCCGGCGACGGTGCGGGCGCGCGTGGAGCCGGTGCCCGGCTCGCTGACGTTCCGCCAGATCACCGAGACGTCGCGCTGGAAGCTGACCAAGACGTGGTACACGGACCCGGCGCGGGCGTCCGTGCTCGCCGACGTGAAGTTCGAGTCCAAGACCCGGCGGCCGCTGCAGCTCTACGTGCTCGCCGATCCGGCCGCCTCGGACACCGGCGACGACGACCGCGGGCGCGGGATGGTCGCGTGGGATGCGTCCTCGGCCAGCGCGGTCGAGGCCGATCCGGGGCTGCGCGACGCGTCGTCCGGCTATCGCGGCGAGTCGACTGATCCGTGGAAGGACCTGCAGGACTACAGGCTCGCCGGCTCGCGCGCGGACGCGCCCGGCAACGTGGTCCAGGGCGCCCGCGCGAGCCTTGACGGCGTCCGTCGCACGCACATGAGGCTGGCGATCGGGTTCGGGCGCGACGCCGGCAGCGCCGTCGCCACCGCGCAACGCTCGCTGCACTCGCGTGACGCCGCTCGCGACTACGCGTCCGGGTGGTCGGCGTATCTCGCGTCCCTGAAGCGCCCACCGGCGTCCGTCGGCCGTGACGTCCGGCTCTACCAGCAGTCGCTGATGGTGCTCGCCGCCTCCGAGGACAAGCTCAACCGCGGCGCCACCGTCGCCGCGCCGAACATGCCGTGGGTGTGGGGCACGCTGACGCTCGAGAACCCCGCCGACGGCCATTCCGGCCCCTACCACCTCGTCTGGCCGCGCGACTTCTACCACGTGGTCACCGCTCAGTCGGCGGCCGGCGACTCGGCCGCGGCGACCCGCCAGCTCGACTACCTGTGGCGGATCCAGAAGCCCGACGGCTCGTGGTGGCAGAACACCGAGCCCGACGGCGACCCGCACTGGACCGGGACGCAGATGGATGAGGTCGCGCTCCCGATCGTGCTCGCCTGGTGGCTCGGCCGCCCTCGATTGGTCTCACATCGAGCGGGCCGCGGACTTCATCGTCGAGCACGGGCCGCAAACTGGGCAGGAACGCTGGGAGAACCAGGACGGCTACTCGCCGAACACCATCGCCACCGAGATCGCCGGGCTCGTCGTGCGCCGCTGACGTCGCACGCAAGAATGGCGCCGGCGCAAAGGCAGACGCGTATCTCGCGAAGGCCGACCAGTGGCAGCGCTGATGTCGAGGCGATGACCGCGACGACCAACGGGCCGCTCTCACCGAAGCCGTACTACCTGCGCATCACCAAGGACGCGAACCCGGACGACGGCTCGACCTACAGCCTCGGCGACAACTTCCCCCGCGCGGTCGACGAGCGCGAGATCGTCGACAACTCGTTCCTGGGCCTGGTGCTGTTCGGCGCCAAGAAGTTCAACGACCCGACCGTGCTCAACTCGCTCGCCGTCGGCGATCGCGAGTTGCGCGCGGACACGCCCAACGGCCCGGTCTGGCACCGCTTCTCGCACGACGGCTACGGCGAGACGAACGACGGCGGCGACTGGAACATCTTCCCGACCGCCGCGGGCCAGACGCACGGGCGCGCCTGGCCGCTGCTCACCGGCGAGCGCGGCGAGTACGAGCTGCTCGCCGGCCGCCGTGCGGACGGCTACCTGGACACGATCGCGCGGACGGCCAACGACGGGCTGATGCTGCCCGAGCAGGTGTTCGAGGACACCGGCGAGGGCACGCGCTCGGCCACGCCGCTCGCGTGGACGCACGCGCAGTACGTCCGGCTGGCCTGGTCGATCCAGGCCGGCACGCCGATCGAGCGGCCGTCGATCGTGGCCGAGCGCTACTCCCGCTAAGTGGTTCCGGCCGGTGGGTACGGCGCATCGCCGGCGCAGTCCGGTCCGGGCCCGCCGGAATGCGTCGTACTCGCCGGCTGGGGCCACTAACCCTCGTATTCCCCCGTCCAGACCGCGAATACGGCGCCCTGCGGGTCGCGGAGCACGGCGATCGTCCCCTGCGGCATCGTCACCGGCCCGTTGAGCACCTTGCCGCCGAGGCCCTCGATCTCGCCGAGCAGCTTCTCGACGGCCTCGTGGCCGAAGTACGGGATGAAGCTCGGCGGGGCGTCGGCGGTCGGCATCATGCCGCCATTGGCGCGCCCGCCGTTGCGGATCACGCGGTAGCCGTGGGCGGTCGGGATCTCCTCGGTCGTCCAGCCGAAGAGGTCGCCGTAGAAGGACGCGGCCCGCTCGATATCGGGCGTCAGCAGGTCGTTCCAGGTCAGCGCGCCGGGAGTGTTGACCAGCGTCGCGCCGATGCTCGTGCCGGCCTGCCAGACGCAGAGCACCGCGCCGGTCGGGTCGGCGAACACCGCCATCCGGCCCGCGTCCATCACGTCGAACGGCTCGGCCATCACGTTGGCGCCGAGCTCCTTCGCCTTCACCGCAGTGTCGTCGGCGGACGCGACGGTCACGTAGCAGTTCCAGTGCGGCGGCTGCTCACCGCTCTGATACAGCGCAGCGACGGTCCCGCCGTCGCGCTTGGCCATCGAGTACGGCGGCGAGTCCGGGATCGGCAAGTCGTCGTACTCCCAGCCGAACAGCGACGTGTAGAACCGCTTCGCCGCGCCGGCGTCGTTCGTCACCAGCTCCGACCACGAGAAGGTGCCCGGCTGATGGCTCGTACGTTCACCCATGCTCGTGATCGTAGGCACGGAGGCGCATACTGTCCCTGTCGCGATGCCCGAGACGTTCACCGATCTCCCGCTGCTGACCGATCGCTTCGACCGCGGGCTGCAGCTGGCCGCGGGTCACCACCGCGCGCAGCTGCGCAAGGGCACGGAGATCCCGTACGTCTCGCACCTGCTCGGCGTCACCTCGCTGGTGCTGGAGATGGGCGGCAGCGAGGACGAGGCGATCGCCGCGCTGCTGCACGACGCGGTCGAGGACGGCGGCGGCGAGCCGATGCTCGCGCGCATCCGCGCGGAGTTCGGCGACGACGTCGCGCGTATCGTGCGCGCGAACTCCGACACGATCGTCGAGCCGAAGCCGCCGTGGCTCGCCCGCAAGCAGGATTACGTCGCCTCGATCTCCGGCAAGCGGCCGGATGAGCTGCGCGTCTCGCTCGCCGACAAGCTCCACAACACGCGCGCGATCGTGCGCGACTTCCGCACGCATGGCAACGTTGTCTGGGAGCGCTTTACGGCAGGCGAGCGCGGAGTCCGCTGGTACTACCGAGCGATGTACGACGCACTGTCGGCCCGCCGGAGCGAGCTCGGCCCCGCCGCTGCCCCGGTGCTCGACGACCTGGGCTGGACGGTGGACGAGCTCGACCGTCTGGTCAGCGCGCGTCGATCGCCGCGTTGAACGTCGCGCTCGGCCGCATCGCGGCCGTCGCCTTCTCACGGTCGACGTGGTAGTAGCCGCCGAGGTCGACCGGCGAGCCCTGCACGCCGTTGAGCTCGGCGACGATGCGGGACTCGTTCTCGGCGAGCTGCTCCGCGAGCCTCGCGAACCGCTCGTCGGTCTTCGCCAGCTCCTGCGCCCAATACAGCGCGAGGTAGAAGTGGCTGCCGCGGTTGTCGAGCTCGCCGGCCTTGCGCGATGGCGACCTGCCGTTCTCCAGCAGGCGGCCGGTCGCGGCGTCGAGGGTCTTCGCCAGCTCGTCCGCCCCGGCCTTCTCCAGTGACACCGCGAGCGCGAGGAACTCGCCGAGCGAGTCCCAGCGCAGGTGGTTCTCCTTCACGAACTGCTGGACGTGCTTGGGCGCCGAGCCTCCGGCGCCGGTCTCGAACAGCCCGCCGCCGTTCATCAGCGGCACGATCGAGAGCATCTTGGCGCTCGTGCCGAGCTCCAGGATCGGGAACAGGTCGGTGAGGTAGTCGCGCAGGACGTTGCCGGTCACGGCAATCGTGTCCTGGCCGTTGGCAGCTCTTTGCAGCGTGAAGCGCGTGGCCTCGGCGACCGGGAGGATCTCGATCTGCAGCCCGTCGGTGTCGTGCTCGGGCAGGTGCGTGCGGACCTTCTTGAGGATCTCGGCGTCGTGCGCGCGCGTCTCGTCGAGCCAGAACACCGCCGGCACGCCGGTCGCGCGGGCGCGCTCGACGGCGAGCCCGATCCAGTTGACGACCGGCGCGTCCTTGGTCTGGCACGCGCGCCAGATGTCGCCGGGCTCGACGTCGTGCTCGAGCAGGATGTCGCCTTGGCTGTCGACGACGCGGACCGTGCCCGGAGCGTCGATCTCGAACGTCTTGTCGTGGCTGCCGTACTCCTCTGCCTTCTGCGCCATCAGGCCGACGTTGGGCGTCGTGCCCATCGTCGCCGGATCCAGCGCGCCGTTGCGCTTGCAGAACTCGATCGTCTCCGCGTACAGCGGCGCGTAGCTGGAATCGGGGATCACGCACTTGGTGTCCTGCTGGGCGCCGGCCGCGTTCCACATCTGGCCGGAGGCGCGGATCATCGCGGGCATCGACGCGTCGATGATCACGTCGCTCGGGACGTGCAGGTTCGTGATCCCGCGGTCGGAGTCGACCATCGCGAGCGCGGGGCCATTGGCGAGCGCCTCGTCGACCTCCGGCTGCAGGTCCGGCCGGTCGTGCAGGAGGCTGCCGAGGCCGTTGTTCGGGCTTGGGACGTCGTCGTGTTTGGCGAACACGTCGGCGAAGTAGGCGCGCACGCCGTGGCCGAAGATGATCGGGTCGCTGACCTTCATCATCGTCGCCTTCAGGTGCAGGCTGAACAGGACGCCTTGGCGCTTGGCCTCCTTCACCTGCTCGGCGAGGAACGCGTCGAGCGCCTTGCGCCGCATGATCGCGGCGTCGACGATCTCGCCCGCGAGGACTTCGAGGCCGTCCTTGAGCACCGTGCCGTTGCTGTGCTCGATCCGCAGGACGTCGGCGCGGTCCATCGTCACCGACTTCTCGGTGCTGCGGAAGTCGCCGTCGCTCATCGTCGAGACGTGCGTCTGCGAGTCCTTCGACCACGCGCCCATCGAGTGCGGGTGCTTGCGGGCGAACGCCTTCACGGAGGCGGGCGCGCGGCGGTCGGAGTTGCCCTCGCGCAGGACCGGGTTGACGGCGCTGCCCTTCACGCGGTCGTACGGCTCCGGGTCGTCCTCGTAGTCCGGGATCGCGAACCCGGCGTCCTGGAGCTCCTTGATCGCCGCCTTCAGCTGCGGCGTCGACGCGCTGATGTTCGGCAGCTTGATGATGTTCGCCTCGGGCGTCTTGGCCAGCGCGCCCAGCTCGGCAAGCGCGTCGTCGGCCTTGCCCTGCGCCGCGAGGATGCGGCCGGCCAGGGAGATGTCGCGCAGCTCGACCTTGACGCCGGCGGCCCCGGCGAACGCTTCGATGATCGGCAGGAACGAGTGCGTCGCGAGAGCGGGAGCCTCGTCGGTGTACGTGTAGATCAGCTTCATCGGAGGCCGGACACGCTAGCTTGCGACCAGTTTCGGCGGTCGCCCCGGTCATTAAGGTCATGCAGATGCTCACCGACAGCAAGGCGTTCAGCGGCTTCGCGGTGCCCGACATCGCGGCGGCGCGCGAGTTCTACGAGGGCAAGCTGGGCCTCAAGACGAGCGAGGACAACGGAATTCTGACGCTCCACCTCGCCGGCGACCGGCCGACGCTCGTCTACCCCAAGCCGGACTTCGTGCCCGCGACGTACACGATCCTCAACTTCCCGGTCGACGACATCGACGCGACCGTGGACGCGCTGACCGAGCGCGGGGTCGAGTTCGACCGCTACGACGGCTTCGAGCAGGACGAGCGCGGGATCATGCGCAACGCGGGGCCGCCGATCGCGTGGTTCAAGGACCCGGCGGGGAACATCCTCGCGGTGATCGAGACCGGCTCTTGACCGCCCGGCGTTGAGAGCTCGGTTCGGGTTGTGGTTGTACGGCAACTGCAACCAGTAAGGAGGGGGTGCGGATTGGAAACGATCATCCGCGATCGATGCTCAGGGAATCTTGTGTCGACTAACTGGCGCTATGCGACAGTTAGCCGACAACACGTGAAAGTGGTGCGTTGTCGTGTGGTCTAACGCGATCGCTTGGCGTCCCTGAGTGATCGTTTCTGTTCCACTCGCCCTCTTTACTGCCGCCGTTGACGTTCGCCGGCGCGGAAGCGCGGCTACTTCGGCGGCAGAGCCCGCGCGTGCGCGACACCGCGCGCGATCCAGGCGCCGAGGTCGGCGTCCTGGGACACGAGGACGATCCCCTTCATCGGGCGCTCGCCCATCATCGACTGTCGCGCGTGCGGCTGGGCGAGCGCGTCCTCGACGTCGCCGGCGTCGAGCCGGACCATCAGCTCGTCGTCGCGGACGCCGAGCGCCATGTTGCCATCGAGCATGAAGGCGATCCCGCCGAACATCTTGCGCTCGGTCACTCCGGCTTCGCCGGCGAGCTGCGTGCGCACCCGCTCGGCCAGGGCCTCGTCGTACGCCACGCGTCAACCATACGCCTGTTCCCACGCGCGCTCCGGGGCGACGAGGTAGACGACCCGGTCCTCGCGCAGCGGGTACGGACCGCCGGTGTACTTGTGAGCGATCCGGTCGATGATCTCCCAGGCCGGGTCGCCTTCGACGCGCTCGCGCACGCGTCCGCGCACGGTCGCCATCACCCACGGGTTGTCGTGGGAGGTGATCGAGATCGCCACGCGTTCGTCGCGGTCGAGGTTGCGCGCCTTGCGCGAGCTCGGCGAGCAGAGGAACGCGATCGCGCCGTCCTCGACGCCGACCCACATTGGCACGCTGTGCGGCGAGCCGTCGGGCATCAGCGTCGCCACGTGCGCGATGTTCGGGCCTTCGAACAGCTCCGGGATGCTCACGAGACCCACGCCTCGATCTCCCGCTGCCCGGTGGCGAGCGCGACCGACACGCGGTGACGGCCGTCGGCGACGTAGTAGCCGTCCGAGCGCGAGACGACCGCGATCGGCGGCAGCGCGACGCCGCGGCGGTGCGCGAGCGCGATCCGCTCCCAGCGCGAGCGCAGGTGCGGCGAGTCGGGGCGGAAGCGCGCGTCGAAGTGCGGGCTCGGCTCGACGGTCCCAACGATGCAGGAGAGCCGGATCAGCTCGAGCCGCGGGGCTCGGCGGCCGGCCGCGCCGGTCAGCGTGCGGGGGTGGGAGCGGTGCCGGCGCATCAGTCGCCGGAGGCGGGCGGAGCGGCGCGCACGGGCGAAGTCGTCACGCACGTCGAGGGCGGGCATTCCGGTGGAGGTCATGGCTGCGAAGGTACGTTCGCTCCCCGGCCCCCGGCTTGAACAGACCGGCCATCACGCCCGTGCGCTCAACACGGGGGCGAACGACGCCGCGTGATCGTGCCCGCACGCGCACACGCGCGACGTCTCGCCGAGGAACGCGGACGGCGTCGCGCCCGTCAGACGCAGGCACTCGCGCGTGAGGTGCGGCTGATCGGCGTAGCCCGCCTCGGCGGCGAGCATCGCCAGCCCGCTTTCGTCCGGCGCGCGCCCCGCCGCGATCGCCGCCTGAGCGAGCGCGAGGAAGCTCTGGAACCGCAGCAGCCGGTGCAGCGTCTTCGGCGGCAGGCCCGTGGCCTCGACGCACCGCCGCCGCAGCTGGCGCTCGGAGATGAACAGCGACGCGCGCACGACGGCGACGTCGTCGGTGTGCCAGCGCATCCGCCGCACCGCCTCGAGCACCAGCGCGTCGGGAGAGGAGCGCGGCGCCACTGCGGCCTGCAGCGCGGCGAGCGGATCGTCGGCGTCCGCGACCAACTCGCCCAGCGGCCCTTCCCACTCGACGGCCGCATCGACCAGCTCCGACGCCGGCATCCCCAGCACCGCCGGCGCGGCGCCGGGATGAAAGCGCAGCCCGACCACCGTCGTCCCCGGCGCGAGCACGTCGACCGACGGCGCCGTCAGCGGCCCGACCACCCGTGGCGCGGCGCCGACCTCGCACAGCAGCTCGACGGCGCCGTTCGGGACGTTGCGCTGCACGTACGGCTCGTCGCCGGCGCGCTGGATCCAGGCCGACGACACGACACCGGCCAGCGCCGGGACGGGAGCCCGCTCCACGTACATGACCGAGAGTGTCCAAACGTGGCGGCGCCGGCACCACAGGACAACGTGTTCAAGCCGTGAGCTCGGCCAGCCGGCGCTCGAACAGGCGGCGCTCCGCGTCGTCGTGAACCAGCGCCAGCGCGCGGCGGTAGGCCTGCCCGGCCTCCGCTGTGCGCCCGAGCCGGCGCAGCATCTCGGCGCGCGCGACGTGCAGGTAGCGGTAGTCGTCGAGCGCCAGCGCGTCGGCGATCGCCAGGCCGTGCTCGGGCCCGTCGGCCTCCGCGACCGCGACCGCGCGGTTGAGCTCGACGACCGGCGAGCCGGTCAGCCGGGCCAGCTCGCCGTAGAGGGCGGCGATCTGCGGCCAGTCGCGCGGGTCGTCGGCGTGCAGCGAGGCGATCGCCGCCTGGACCACGTACGGGCCGTTGCCGCGCAGGGCGAGCGCGCGGTCGAGCGCGGCGCGGCCGCGCTCGACCTTGCTCGGGTCCCACAGGCTGCGGTCCTGATCGGCGAGCAGCACGATCTCGCCAGCCTTGAACCGCGCGTTGCGGCGCGAGTCGTGGAGCAGCATGAGCGCGAGCAGCGCGTGCACCTCCGGCTCGTCGGGCATCAGCTCGACGAGCGCGCGGCCGAGCCGCAGGGCCTCGTCGGCGAGCTCATTCCTGCCGCTCCAGCCCTCGTTGAAGATCAGGTAGACGACCGCGAGCACGGCGGCGAGCCGGTCGGGCAGCAGGTGGTCGGGCGGGACGCGGAACGGGATCCCGGCTGCCTTGATCTTGCGTTTGGCGCGGACGAGACGCTGCGCCATCGTCGCCTCGGGCACCAGGAACGCGCGCGCGATCTCGGGCGTGCCGAGACCTCCGAGCGTGCGCAGCGTGAGCGCAACCTGCGCATCGGTCGCCAGCGACGGATGGCAGCACGTGAAGACGAGCTCGAGGCGCTCGTCCGGGAACGTCGCGTCCTCGATCTCGTCTTCCACGGCCTCGTTGACCTCGAGCAGCTTCGTCTTGGCGGCGAGCGTCTTCTCGCGGCGGATGCGGTCGATCGCGCGGTTGCGGGCGGTCGTGACGAGCCAGCTCGCCGGGTTGTCCGGCACGCCCTCGTCGGGCCAGCGCGCGGCGGCGATCGCGAACGCCTCCTGAGCGGCCTCCTCGGCGAGATCGAAGTCGCCGAGGAAGCCGATCAGCGCGGCGAGGACGCGGCCCCACTGCTCGCGGAAGACCTGCTCGAGCGTCGCTACCACTCGACGATCGGGCGCACCTCGATCGCGCCGCCCATGCTGGCGGCCGGCACTCGGGCGGCGACCTCGATCGCCGCGTCGAGGTCGTCGGCCTCGAGGATGAAGTACCCGTCGAGCGCCTCCTTGGTCTCCACGAACGGCCCGTCCGTCGTCAGCGTCTTGCCGTCCTGCACGCGCACCGTGGTCGCGGTCTCGGGCGGCTGGAGCTGGTTGCCGGGGGTGACGCCCGGCGTCGTGTTGAACTGCTGCCACGCCTGCGCGACCTTGGTCTGGTCCTCCTTGGGGAGGCTCTGCCAGTCGCGAGCCGCGGGACCCAGGTTGATCAGCATCATGTACTTCATCGCGTCCTCCTTGGGGGATGGTCGCGTATTAGACGAACGGGCGCGTGGAGAATCGACAGGTGGTCGCTAGGTCACCCCCTGGGCCGTCGCGGCGGCGTCGCGAAGCGAGTCCGCGAGCAGGTCGCGGTAGGTCGTCACCGTGGCCGCGTCGCCCGCGTCGAGCGCGTCGCGGATGCCCGGCAGGAACTGCGCCGCGTAGCCCGTGTTGACGCCCGGCGCATAGACCTGATGGCGGAACCACGGGCGATCCGGGATCCCGCGCGCGGTGGTCAGCAGCCGCTCCTCGCGCATGAGCGCGGCGTTGATCCGGCGCAGCGGCCCCGACGGCGGCGAGTCGCTCGCGGTCAGCGCCGACGCCTTCGCCTCGAGCCGTTGCGACGCGGTGGCCCAGTTGGCCGCCGCCTCCCGCAGCGGCGTCAGGTCCACCTGCGCGGCGCTGGGGTTGCTCTTCTGGATGTCCTGCAGCTCGGCGACGTACGCGTCGACCTGGTGCGCGTAGTCGGAGTAGCGCAGTGGCAGCGCGTCGGCGTTGGCGAGCCGCAGCGCGAGCACGCCGCTCATCCGCGACGCCGCCTGGTGCCCGAGGTAGCCGGGATCGAGGAAGCGCTCGGTCTGCTCGGTGTCGTCGTAGGCCGAGTGGTACTCGCCGCCGGGGGACGAGAAGCCGACCTCCAGACCCGGCACGCCCATATGGTCGAGGAAGACCGTGTAGTCGGAGCCGCTGCCCAGGCGGTCGATGCTCGGGCTCGTGCCGTCGCCCTTCCACGCGTCGTAGATCGGCTTTCCGCTCGGGTCCGGCACCGTCGTGGAGGCGTGGGTGATGAGCTTGTCCAGCGACGGGACGGCGCCCAGGAGAAGCTGCGGCCGGCGACCCCGTCCATGTTCAGGTACGCGACCGCGTTCTTTGTCAGGTCCTTCTCGAACTGCTCGCCGAACTCGGTCGAGCCGAGCAGGCCGTACTCCTCGCCGTCCCAGCCGGCGAGGACGATCGTGCGGTCCGGCCGCCAGCCGCGCTGAAGCAGCTTGCCGAGGCTGCGGCCGATCTCGATCACCGCGGTGAAGCCGCTCATGTTGTCGTTGGTGCCATACGTCCACGCGTCGGCGTGGCCGCCGACGATCACCTTCTCGTCCGGGTGCCTGGTCCCGCGGATCTCGGCGATCACGTCGGTCACCGGCTCCTGGTCGTAGGCGATGTCGAGGTTCAGGCGCGCCTCGGTCGGCCCGGGGCCGACGTGGTAGCCGAACGGCAGCCCGCCCTGGAAGTCGTCCGGCGCCTCGGGGCCGCCGAGCGCCTGCAGGAGCGGCTGCGCGTCGCCGTAGCCGCGCAGCCTGGCCAGCGCGGACTCGATCACGCGCTGCTGGTTCGGCGTGCCCACCAGGTGCGGGCGCCGGCTGAGACTGCGGCTCAGCGACCGCATGTCGTCGGCGCTCACCCCCTGCTGGAAGCGAGCCTCGTAGGAGCGCCGGAGCGCGGCATGGCCGGGCGTGAACCCGTCCAGGTCGCCGGATTGCGCCTGCGCGACGCCGGTCGTGGCGGCAAGCGCCAGCGCGCAGGCGGACACGCCCGCGAGCGATTGCCGCATCGATTACCTCCCGTCTTGAGGTGCGACGGCCCAAACCCCCGTCGGGGCCGTGGAGGCGATACTAGGCAGCGTCGTCGTCGGCCACCAGCGGTGGCGTCCGGCCTCGGGCGGTCTCGATCCCGCGCACGTCGCCCTCCTCGTCCAGGATGAGGGAGGGCTCGCCGTACCCATGGCGCGCGAGCTCGCCGCGCAGCGCGGTCGCCTGGTCGCCGCCAAGCTCGAGCAGCAGCGAACCGCGCAGGTATCTCGTCGCGTCGGCGATCACGCGCCGGAGGATCGCGGTCCCGTCGGCGCCGCCGTCGTAGGAGAGCGCCGACTCGAACGTGAACGTGTCGCGCTGCAGCAGCGGGAGGTCGGGAGTCGGAACGTAGGGGACGACGGCGGTGATGACGTCGGCCTGGACGTCGAGGTCGCCGAACAGGTCGGCCCGGTAGGCCTCGACGCCGTTGGACCGCGCGCACGCGACCGCCCGCTCATCGACGTCGGTGGCCAGGATGCGGGCGTGCGGGCGGCGCGTGCGCAGATACGCCGGGATGGCGCCCGAACCCGTGCAGAGGTCGATCGCGACGCCGTCGTCCGGCAACCGCTCGGCCGCGCGCCGCGCGAGCGCCTCGGTCTGCCAGCGCGGGACGTAGACGCCGGCATCGACGCGGATCCAGAGCCCGCAGAACGGCGCAGTCCCGGTGATCCACGCGAGCGGCTCGCCGGTCATGCGTCGCGCCACCAGCGCCTCGAGGCGCTCCCGGTCGCCGCCCGCTGCGGCCTGCAGCTCCTCCGCTTCCTCCTCGGCGGCCACGAAGCCCGCGCGCGCGAGCCGCTCGGCCAGCTCGTCCATCAGCCGAGCAGCGCCTCGAGCTGGCGGCGGACCGCGTCGCGCAGCCACTCGACGTCGGTCTCTCCGGACAGGATCACGCTCAGCCGCAGGCCGTCGAGCGCGGCGATCACCAGCCGGATGTCCGCGGCGGCGGTCGCGGAGCGCTCGAGCACCCGCTCGCCGACCTCGCGTAGCCCGCGTCCCCACTCGCGGTGCAGCTCGTGCGCGTCCAGCAGCTCGATCTGCAGGCGGTAGAGCGCGACCGCGACATCGCGCTCGGTCGTGACCTGGCCGATCAGCCACTCGGCGAGCTCCTCCGCCCACGCGGCGGGGTCGAAGCCGCTGCCGCCGAGGCGCTCGGCGATCTCGGCGATGCGCGCGACCTCGCTTTGCGCGGTCCACTCCAGCGCCGCCATCAGGATGTCGGCCTTGGTCGCGAAGTGCCAGGTCGTCGAGGAGAGCGAGACGCCGGCCTCCACGGCCAGCCGGCGGTGCGTGACCGCCGCCACGCCCTCGCGCGCGACGATCGTGACGGTCGCCGCGACGATCGCGTCCTGCACTCGCTTGGAAGCCTCGGCGCGAACGGCCACGGTCGCATCGTACCGAGTACGTCCGTACTTGTTATGCGAGTACGCACGTACTAGGCTCTGGGCGGTGTCGGCGTCAACTCGGCGGTCCTTCTTCGGCTTGGCCGGCGGTGCGGCGCTGCTTTGCACGCTCGGCGGCAAGGAGGCCAAGCAGCTCGACGCGACGGCTGCCCGGGTGCGGCGGCCGCGGGCGGCGGTCGCCCAGGACGTGCCGCAGATCCAGCCGGCGCCGGGCGGCACCCGGCGCGAGTACTGGATCCAGGCCGAGACGGTGAAGTGGCAGATCACGCCGCTGCGGCGAGACGAATGGCACAACCATCCGCTCTCGAGCCGCAACACCTACACCGCTTACGTCTACCGGCAGATGACGCCGGGGTTTGCGTCCTACATCGGCCAGCCGAACATCCCCGGCCCGACGCTGTACGCCGAGGTCGGCGACGTCTTGGTGGTGCACTTCCGCAACGGAGACACCTCGCTCGGCCAGGCGGTCACCATGCACCCGCACGGCGTGAAGTACAACGTCGAGTACGACGGCGCGTACATGGGCGAGTTCACCCGCGCCGGCGGGTTCATTGCGCCGGGTGAGACGTTCACCTATCAGTGGGAGTGCGTCCCGGAGTCGGCCGGGGCGTGGCCGTACCACGACCACGGGCCCAATCACACCATGAATGCGTTTCGCGGGCTGTTCGGCGCGATCGTCGTCCGCCCGCGCGGCACGAAGTGGCCCGATCGCTCCTACACCGTGTTCGCTCACCAGATACCGCCGGCGATCTCCAAGCTCGACACGACGTTCCAGTGCTTCAACGGCCGCGCGTACGCCGGTAACACGCCGACGCTGCGCGCCCGGGTCGGCGAGGACGTCGAGATCAACGCGTTCGGGATGGACTCGAACTTTCACACGTTCCACATCCACGGCCATCGCTGGCGCGATCCGGCGGGGGCGTTCATCGACAATCCGGCGATGGGGCCGAACGAGTCGGTCACCGCACGGTTCGTCGAGGACAACCCCGGTCGCTGGCTCTATCACTGTCATGTCTTCACGCACCAGGACGCCGGGATGGCGGGCTGGTACGTGGTCGACCCGTAGGAGAGGAGAGGTTCACTTGCGGATCTCGTTGCTGGTTGTTGCGCTTGCACTGGTGGTTCCGGGGGTCGCGAGCGCGCAGACCTACCCCGAGCCCAAGGATCCGGGCCCGGTCGCGGCGCCGCCCAAGGGCCCGCACAAGACGTACTCGGTGTGCAAGTCGCGCTGTGACTTCAAGACGATCCAGAAGGCCGTCGACAAGGCGCGCGCGGGCGACACCATCAGGGTGCGTGACGGGGTCTACCGCGAGGCGGTCAAGATCAACGGCAGCGGAAAGCGCTACCTGAAGCTCGTCGGCAACCCCAAGCACCCGGAGAAGGTGCTGCTGCGAGCTCGCGGGAAGATGCAGAACGCGATCTTCGTCAACGACGCCGACCAGGTCTCGCTCGACGGCTTCATGGCGCGCGACTACGTGGCCAACGGGTTCTTCTTCACGAACCTCAACGGCTACACCATGAACCATCTCATCGCGCGGCACACGGGCGTGTACGGGCTGTATGCGTTCAACACGATCGGCGGCACGATCAAGAACTCCGAGGCGTACTACGTCAACGACGGCGCCTTCTACATCGGGCAGACGCCGCCGCAGGACAAGCCGGTGCAGTCACTCGTCACCAACGTCGACGGCTGGGGCAGCCCGATCGGCTTCAGCGGGACGAACATGCGCTACGTGACGATCACCAAGAGCCGCTTCTACAACAACGCGATCGGGATCGTGCCGGATTCCGAGGACGGCGAGAAGTACCCGCCGCCGGAGAAGAACGTCATCATCGACAACGACGTCTTCTGGAACAACTTCAACTATCACGCGGGGCATCCACCCTTTGCGGTGCGTAAGACGGGCAATGCGGCGCTCGCGCCGGTCGGTACCGGGATCCTGCTGTTCGGCGGCAAGGGCAACCGGGTCGAGAACAACCGCGTCTACGGCAACTTCCTGGCCGGGGTGGGCATGGTCCAGGGCTTCCTGGCGACGAAGACGCCGGAGGCCCAGACGCTCGCCGACAACGTGGTCCAGGGCAACCAGTTCGGCCTCGGCGGCACCGACGTCAACGGCGTGGATTACATCTACGACGGCAACGGCACGAACAACTGCTGGAGCATGGACGGGGTGACGACCACCTTCCCGGCCGACCGCTCGACGTTCGCCGGTTGCGGCGGCGCGAACGCGTTCTCGCAGTCGGTGCAGCAGCAGATGCTCGCGTGGGCCGGCGAGGGCGCGCTGGCGGCGTGGAACAAGCACCCGCATCCGGCGAAGCCCGGCTACACGCCGATCGAGGTGTTCAAGTGAGAAGGGGCCTGGCCCTGGTCGCCGGCGTCGCGCTGTTGAGCGCGGCGCCGGCGGCCGCGGCCGCTTCGAAGAAGACGGTCAAGGTCGGCGACAACTTCTACTCGCCCAAGACGCTCACGGTGTCCAAGGGGACCACGGTGACCTGGAAGTGGCCCGGGTTCGACCAGGCCGGCGACGTGCACGACGTCGCTCTCAAGAGCGGGCCGAAGGGCGTCAAGAAGTTCCACTCCGACGAGGCGGCGACCGACTACTCGTTCAAGCGCAAGCTCACGGTGCCCGGGGTCTACAAGATCGTCTGCACACTCCACGAGGACATGCGCATGACGATCAAGGTCAAGCACTAACCGTAGATCGACAGGCCCTGGCGGACGCTCGCGTTCGGCGGGTACGGCTCGAGGTCGTTCACGTGGCCCGGCTGGGCCTCGACGCGGGCCAGCCACGCTTCGAACGCTCCGAACGGGCTCGTGTCGACGCCCGCCTCGTGCGCGACGTGCGTGTACGCGTAGACCGCGATGTCGGCGATCGTGTAGCGGCCACTCGCGAGGTAGTCGCTCGTCTGAAGGTGTGCCTCGAGCACTCCCAGGGCCTCCTTCGCGCCCTCCCGGCGCCGCTGCGCGTCCGGGTCGCCGGGGCTCAGGCGCCCGGTAACGAGCCGGAACCGCAGCCCGCCGATCATCGGCACGACGTCGGCCTGCTCGAACAGCAGCCAGCGCAGCGTCTGCGCGAACTCGAAGCGGTCCTCGGGCAGCAACTCGCTGCCTTGGGCGAGATACGCGAGGATCGCGTTGGACTCGGCAAGATGCCGGCCGGGCCCGAGCTCGAGCACGGGAGTCGTCCGCGCCGGGTTCATCGCCCCGAACGCGTCGGTGAGGGTGTCGCCGTCGAAGATGTCGAGCGGCACCCTCTCGTAGGGAAGGCCCAGCTGCGCGAGCAGCAGCCGGACCTTGTAGCAGTTGGCCGAGGCGGCGTAGTCGTAGAGGCGCACGCGGGGTCCAACGCGGGGCGGGCGAGTTTCGTGAGCGCGCCCGCCGCCCGGCTGGCGCCTCGGCGGGCCCGGCGAACGGCGGCAGGTGAGGGAGGCGAGGTCCCGCTCGCGACGGGTCTCAACCGCCGCGGCGCACGACCGCGCGGCGCACAAGGGGGTGCCGGACATTCCCTTACCTATGGCAACGAAACCTCCGGCACCCCTGACGCCGACGACCGCTTTGGCGCGCGGCCACTCCCGCGTTCCCCTCATCGGCGCCGTTCGCCGAGCCCAGGCGAGACGCCGGACCCGGGAACGCCCGCGGCGCCCGCACGCTGCCGAAGTCGCACGCCCCGCGACGTCACGCACACGCCCCCGCAGCCGCGACCGTCCGCGCACGGCCGGGACGCTGCCCCTCCCGAGGCCGTGACGGACGCGCACACGCCCGCGACGCTGCCCCTCCCGAGGCCGTGACGGACGCGCACACGCCCGCGATGCTTCCCGCCCGCGGGCCGCTTCAGCCCGTCTCGCCCGGCTGCCCGCCGGCGCCCGCGCCCGCGCCCGCGCCCGCGAATCCGGCCGCCTCGCGGGGCTCTGGCGGCCGCCAGCCAGGGCCGCGCAACACCACCTGCGCCTTGGTCCGAATCCCGCGCGCATCCTTGACGTCGCGGGCCATCGCGATGTACTCGTGGAACGCGACCCGGACGGGGTGGAAGGTCGTGAGCTGATTGGTCAGCCCGTAGCGCACGCGCTCGCTCTCGGGCTCCCACGTTCCGAACAGGCGGTCCCAGATGATCAGGATGCCGCCGTAGTTCTTGTCCAGATACTGATGGTTCATCCCGTGGTGCACGCGATGGTGTGACGGCGTGTTGAACACTCCCTCGAACCACCTCGGCAGCCTGGTGATGCGCTCGGTGTGAATCCAGAACTGATAGATCAGCGACCACGATTGCGCCAGCAGGATCATCCACACCGGGAAGCCGAGCAGCGGAAGCGGAAGCCAGAACGGGAAGTACGTCATCGGCACCCACGTCTGGCGCAGCGCGGTGGAGAGGTTGAAGTGCTGCGACGAGTGGTGGACCACGTGGCTCGCCCAGAACACCCGGCTCTCGTGTGACACACGATGAAACCAGTAGTAGGCGAGGTCGTCCGCGAAGAAGATCGCGATCCAGGTGAGCGGATTGTGCGGGTCCAGCCGCAGCGGCGTGAGCTCATACAGCGCCGCGTAGATGGCGACCACCACGAGCTTCCAGCCGACATTGATGGTCACGTTCCCGAGGCCCATCGCCAGCGACGTCCCCGTGTCCTTGAGGTCGTAGCCGAGGAGATCGTGGTCGTCGTCGTCGCCGAGGTGCCGGAACGACGCGTACTCGGCGACGAGTAGCAAGATGAAGAACGGGATCGCGTAATAGAGGACCTCGACCACGGTCAGATCAGCGCTCCGGGCTCGTCCTGCGCGGCATCGCCGCCGGCCCTGCCGCCGCCCCGCGCCCCATCGCCGCCGCCGCCGCCGCCGTGCGCGGCATCGCCGCCACCGGCCCCGCGGCCGCCCCGCGCCCCATCGCCGCCCCCGGCCGTGAGGCCGCCTTGCGCGGCATCCGCTTCGCCATCCGGGGGGAACGCGGCCGGCACGGAGCGCTCGAGGAGCTCGCGCGCCCACTCGTGCGCCTTGTCCTCGTCGCCGAACGCGATCGCGCGCGCGAGCACCTTGATCGCCTCGGCGTCCTCCAGCTCGCGCGCCACCGCGGCGGCTTTGAGCGACGCGATCCGCTGGCGTTCCACGAGCGTCGTCAGCGCCAGACGGTAGGCGATGTTGTCGGCGCCCTCGACGATCAGGTCCCACAGGACCTCGTAGTGCGCGTTGCGCGCATCCAGGTCCTCGACCGCCGCGAGCTGCTCGGCCCGTGCCCGGATCTGGGCGCGGAGCACCGCGCTCGCCCGGTCAGCGCAGCGTCGCGCGGCGTCGGCGCCGATGCACGCGCGCATCTCCATCGCGGCGCGCGGCGCCTCGAGCTCGTCGGGAACCTCACCCTCAAGTAGAAGTTCAAGGCCGCCATGGCGCCGCCAGTCGCGCACTCGCGTCGCCCCACCCTGGCTGATCGCCACCAAACCCGCCTGCTGCAAGCGTTTGAGCGCCTCTCGCACCGCGTGCCGGCTGGACTCCAGCTCCTCGCTGAGCCGCCGCTCAGAGGGCAGCGGCTCGCCCGGCGCAGACCGCCCGGCGAGGATCTCGGCCCTCAACAGCGCGTAGATCTGGCCCGAGAGCGTACTGGTTGAACCAGTCACAGCAACTGGTTATACCAGTTGCGAACGCCGCCTGCACGACCCCGACGCACGACGTACGCCGCTGGCCGCCGCCGGCAGTGAGGGCGCGACGCGCGCCATGGCCCGGGCGAGCGCGACGTGCGCCGCGTGGCCGCCGCCGGCGGCGTGATCGCGACGCGCGCGCCACCGGCCGCCGCCTGCGCGCCCCCGGCGCCGTGATCGCGACGCACGCGCCACCGGCCGCCGCCTGCGCGCCCCCGGCGGCGTGAGCGAGACGCGTACGACCGCCCGGGCGAGCGCGACGTGCGCCGCGTGGCCGCCGCCGGCAGTGAGAGCGCGACGCGCGCCACCGGCCGGGCGAGCGCCCGATCGCCCGCGAGCGCCGCGGCCGGGCGGGCGCGCGAGGTGACGAGGCGGACCCTGGACGTGCCCGCGGCGGTCAAGTCCACTGTGACCTCGTCACAACCACGCGCGGATGGCACCGTAATCCGCCGCGCGGGCTTGCATCTGAGATATCAGTGCGAGATATTCACCGGCCCGACCCGAGCGTTTCGTGTCACTCTGACGACCATGCAGCTCGAGACCTGGCAGGCGCCGCCCGGCGACGTCATCCCCAACCACCCTCGCTTCCCCGTGCTGATCTACCGCGGCGTCGAGCTCAAAGACGGCCCGGAAGCCGCCCGCGAGCTCTTCGCCTCACACGGCTGGGGCGGATCGTGGGTGAACGGCGTGTTCGACTTCCACCACTTCCACTCCACGTCGCACGAGGCGCTCGCGGTGGTGAGCGGCGCAGCGACGATCGAGCTCGGCGGCCCTCAGGGTGAGGCGTTCGAGGTGAGCGCCGGCGACGTGCTCGTCCTCCCCGCCGGCACCGGCCACCGCCGCGCGACCGCTCGCGAGGGGTTCACCGTCGTCGGCGCGTACCCGAAGGGCCAGGAGGACTACGACCTGCTGCGCGAGGCCGACGACGCCGCCCGCGCCCGGATCGAGAGCCTGCCCGCGCCCCCCGACGACCCCGTGGGCGGCGAGGGCGTCCGGAACTGGCGCTAGCCGCCCCGGAGCTCTTTCGGCGCCATGCACCGCCAGGCGTCCGCGATCAGCTCCTCGAGCTGATCGAGCGAGACCGCCGGCAGCCGGACCAGGACGGCGGGGAAGCCGTTGTAGTGCGGCTCGGTGAAGAACACCGAAGGGTCCGCGGCCAGCAGGGCCTGCTTGTCGGCGTCGTCGATCACGCGCACCGCGAGCACGTCCTCGCGCGGCACGCGCGGCTTCTTCGGGTGCACGCGCTCGTTCCAGGCCCACACGAAGCCCTTCTCCTTGCCGCGGTTGAGGACTGAGAACGCGAAGCGGTCGCCGCTCTCGCGAACCTCCGGCAGCGCCAGCGCGATCCGGCGGACATCGGCCTGGTCAGCCACTTCTCGAATTGTGCTGACTTGCTCGGACATGCGGCCACCTTCGCCCCAGGAGTACGGCTAGCGCGAAGGATCGAACAGCGGTTCGCCCCTAACTTCACCCTCATGCGCAAGCTTGCCGCCTGGTGCCACGATCGGCGCCGTACCGTGATCGGCCTTTGGGTCGCTGCCTTCGTCATCCTGGCAGCGCTGTGGGGCACCGCCGCGGGCGACTTCGTCAACAACTTCCGCCTGCCGGGAACCGAGTCCCAGCGGGCCTACGACCTCCTCAAGGATCGCTTCCCGCAGCAGGCGGGCGATACCGGCAGCGTCGTCTTCGCCGTCAAGAACGGCAACGTGCTGGACCACACCAACGAGATCAACGCGGTTCGCGCGCAGATCAAGAAGTCGCCGGAGGTCCTCAACGTCGGCGACCCGACCGCCCAGGGCGCACCCGTCTCCAAGGACGGGAAGATCACGTTCGCCACGATCCAGTTCAAGAAGTCCAGCGGCGACGTGGACGTGAAATCGGTCAAGACGATGACCGAGAACACGCTCAAGCTCGACGGCAAGGGCGGCGTCCAGGTCGCGCTCGGCGGCGACGTCATCCACTGGTCAAATGCCGAGCAGGGCGGCGCCGGGGAGATCATCGGCATCCTCGTGGCGGCGCTCGTGCTGTTCCTCACGCTCGGCGTCGTCGCGATGGGGCTCCCGCTCCTGAACGCGCTGTTCGCGATGGTCGTGAGCCTCGCGATCATGGGGGTGATCGGCACACGCATCTTCGACGTCGTCGACTGGTCGCCGCAGCTGGCGGCGATGATCGGCATCGGCGTCGGCATCGACTACGCGCTGCTGATCCTCAATCGCTTCCGGCTCGAGCGCGGATCCGGGAAGGATGTGCGCGAGTCGACGCTGATCTCGCTCGACACTTCGGGCCGCGCCGTCCTGTTCGCGGGAACCGTGGTCGTGATCGCGATGCTCGGCATGATGCTGCTCGGCATCTCCTTCCTCTACGGCCCGGCGATCGCCGCCGCGCTGTCCGTGCTCGCCACGATGATCGCGTCGCTGACGCTGATGCCGGCGATCCTCGGCACCAAGATCGGGCGCAAGATCAAGAAGTCCAAGCTCCACAGCGCCGACGAGGAGGCCGGCTTCTCCGCCCGCTGGAGCGCGTTCGTCGCGCGCCGGCCGGTTCCCGTGGCGATCGCCGCGCTGGCGATCCTGATCGCGATCGCCGCGCCGGCGCTGCACATGCGGCTGTCGACGAGCGACGCCAGCACGTACAAGAAGTCCGACACCACGCGGGTCGCCTACGACCTGCTCAAGCAGGGCTTCGGCGCCGGCTTCAACGCGCCGCTCCTGCTCGCGGTCGAGCTGCCGAAGTCGGGCGACACCGCCGCGCTCACCCAGATCAGCGACGCGCTCAAGCAGCAGGACGGCATCGCCTCGGTGCTCCCGCCGACGGTCAACAAGGCCGGCGACACCGCGACGATCATCGCCTACCCGACGACCACGCCGCAGGACGAGCAGACCGACGAGACCGTCAAGACCGCGCGCAACGTGACGCTGCCGCCGATCGAGTCCAAGACCGGCGCGCGCGTGTCGATGGGCGGCGCGACCGCGACGAACCTCGACTTCTCGCAGACGATCCGGGACAAGCTCCCGCTGTTCATCGGCGTCGTGGTCGGGCTCTCGCTGCTGCTGCTGGCGATCGTGTTCCGCTCGCTGCTGATCCCGGTCAAGGCCGGCATCTTCAACCTGCTCTCGATCACCGGCGCGTTCGGCGTCGTGACGCTGATCTTCCAGGACGGCCACGGGGCGGGTCTGTTCGGCGGCGCGACCGGACCGATCGAGTCCTTCCTGCCGATCATGGTCTTCGCCGTCGTGTTCGGTCTCTCGATGGACTACGAGGTCTTCCTCGTGTCGCGCATGCACGAGGAGTGGACGAAGACGCGCGACGCGCACTACGCCGCGCGCCACGGCCTGGCGATGACCGGCCGCGTGGTGACGGCCGCGGCGATCATCATGATCGCGGTCTTCGGCGCCTTCGCGATCGGCAACGAGCGCGCGCTGGCGATGATGGGCGTCGGCTTCGCGGCCGCGATCTTCATCGACGCGTTCATCATCCGGCTCCTGCTGCTGCCCGCCGTGATGCACATCTTCGGCGAGGCGATGTGGTGGATGCCGGCCTGGCTCGAGAAGCGCCTGCCGCACCTCAACATCGAGCCGCCGGAGTCGCTGCACACCACGCCGCCGCGCGTCGGCGAGCCGGAGCCCGTCTCGGTCTAGCCACGAACACCGCGGGCGGCGGCGCCGGCCGCCGCCGCCCGCAGACGCGATCACGCAATGGACACAAGAGCCTGATCGGTTGACGGGCAGATCGGGTACACGCACGTCCGGCTGAGTCGTCGTCTGCACGGAGGGGGCCGGATGCGCTGGGTGCTTGGGGTGCTGGAGCTTGGCTCGCGATCGGCGCCGGTCCGGTGTGGGCCGACTCGCTGACGGTCTTCAACGAGCAGGGCGCCCCCGCGGGTCAGGGCCGGAGCTTCGTGTTCGACACCGCGGCCGGGGCGAAGCTCACGACCGACACGACGCGTGGGCTCCTGGTCAGCGCACAGAACGTCGACGCGGGCGAGGCGGCCTCGCTTCAGCTCAGCGGTCCGGGCGCCACCGCACCCCCAGCGCCCGGGGTGTACCCGTACGCACAGCCGTTCTCCTACCGCCAGGGCGACCACGCCGGGATCGCCGTCGGCTACAGCCCCAACCCGTACTCGCCGTGTGACAAGCACCAGGGCAGCTTCGAGGTGCGCGAGCTCGAGCGCGACACGGCGGGCAAGGTGACGCGCGCATGGATCCTGTTCGAGGAGCACTGCGCCGGCGCCGCGGGCTATTCGCGCTTCGGCGAGCTCCGGATCGGCGCGGCCGGCTCCACCGGCCCTCGCACGGTGCCGACCCAGATCCGCTGGCCGCAGGACGAGGCGCACGGCCGCGGGCTCAGCGTGCCCGTGCGGGTGTGGTCCTCCTCGGTCACCGACGTGCGCGTCGTCGGCGACGACGCGGCGGACTTCGTGATCGACCGCAACGGCTGCTCAGGCTCGACGGCGAGCTCGTGCGACGTGATGGTGCATGCGGCGCCGGCCGCCGCGGGCGTTCGGCGTGCGTGGCTGCGGGTGACCGGCGCGGGCGGGTCCACGACCGACGTGCCGCTGGAGGCGTACGCGCGCGGCGGGGAATCCTCCCTGATCATGGACAGCGATCCCGGCGAGTTCGTCGGCGACGGCCAGAAGTGGTTCTATGGCCCGGACGCGAACTTCCAACTCGGCGGCACGCCGGAGCGGCTGACCGCGGACGTCAGCGCCTGGGACGTCGATCGCGAGTGGCACCTCGGGTTCCAGCCGGGAACGGCGACATCCTGAGGCCGGGGGTGACCACGACGATCCTCACCAATAACCCCAGCCCCGGACCACGTATGGACAGCTCGGCCACGGCCGCGGCTGCGCGGCCATGAACGGCCCGTTCACGGTGCACCAGATCGAGTTCGACCACGGCGACGTCAGCCGCGCCGCGGTCTCGTTCGACTTCAATTGCCTGTGGGACGAGCCGCGGATGCGCGGCACGCTCTCGCTGCACGCCGGCGACACCACGCCGCCCGCGCCCTGGATGGTCGCGTCCGGCGAGCCGACCGAGCCTGCACCGCCGCCGCCGATCCCGGCCACCATGTGAGACGGATTGCGGCGGCGACATGTACGGGAACGTCGAGGTGCGCGAGATCGAGAAGGCGCCCGACGGAACGGTGACGCGCGCGTGGATCCTGTACGACGAGCGCTGCTATTTCGACGAAGGCGTGATCGCCGGCGAGCTGCGGATCGGCGCGCCGTCGGGCGCGGGGCCGCGAGCCGTACCGAAGCTGATGCGCTGGCCCGACTCCGAGGTCGGCGAGCCGAACCTGGCCGTGCCGATCTCGGTCTGGGCCGATGCGCCGGTCGACGACGTGCGCGTGATCGGCGACGCGGCCGCTGACTTCGCCGTGCGCCACGACGGGTGCACGGGTGTTGCGGTGGTGCGCGGGGAGCCGTGCGAGGTCTGGGTGCGGCTACTCGCGTCGACAGCGGGAACGCGGCTGGCCTCGCTGCGCGTGACCGATCGCGCCGGGCGGTGGGTCGACGTGCCGCTGCAGGCGTTCGCGTACGGCGGCACGACGGGCTTCCACATGGTCAGCGAGCCGGGCGAGTTCGTCGGCCGCGGCCTCACCTGGAACTACGAGCCGAGCTCGCTCCTCTCGATCTGGGCCAGGCCGGAGCGCATCATGGCGCACGTGACCGGCGAGAACGGCGAGCTGTGGAACTTCGACATCTTCCCGCCGCCCGGCGAGCACCTGACCGCGGGCAGGACCTACGAGGCAACGGAGGAGTGGGCGAGCGGGCCGCGGACGGGCGCGCGCATCGACGTCGGCGGCGAGGCGCGCGCGTGCCCGGGCGACCTGACCGGAAGCTTCACGATCGGCGAGCTGACGTTCGTGAGGGACGCGATCACGCGCGCCGCGTTCTCGTTCGACTTGCAGTGCAAGCACGAGGTGCCGGCGCTGCGAGGGACGTTCTCGGTTCACGCGGGCGACTCGACCCGGTGCGCCATGGATGGTCGCGAGCGCGACGCAGACGCCCACGGCCACGCCGACACAACGGCCACGCCGACGCCCACACCAACGTCGACGCCGACCCCGACGCCAACGGCCACGCCCACCCCGACGCCCACGCCAACCGCGACGCCCACGCCCAGCCCGACGGCCACGCCAACCGCGACGGCCACGCCCACCCCGACGGCCACGCCGACACCCACGCCCACGCCTACCGCGACGCCCACGCCGGAGCCGAGCGCGACTCCGGACCCGGTCACGGAGCCGTGGCCCGACCCGATCCGGACGCTTACCACGACGCGGGCGCCGGAGGGCGGCGCGGCGCTTCGCGAGGCGAGCGCCCCCTGCGTCTCCGGGGCGCACTCGCTCGCGCGGGCTCCCGCGTCCCGGCGCCGCGCCACCGCCGCGGGACTCGCACCCAAGCTGAGCGCCTGCCGTGCCGCGCTCAAAGCGCTCCCGCCCAGCTCAGCGCGGCGGTCAGCGCTCGCCGCGATCTCAAAGCAGCAGTCCGCGGTCGCCGTCCTGCGGCGGCGTTCTGCGAGCGGGAAGGCGGTGCGACGCGCGCTCGCCCAGCGGCCTCCGCTACGCGGGCGCTCAGCTAGCGACTAAGCCGGGACGACGGCGAAGTACTCCGGGTGGGCCCGCTCGAGCTCGGGCAGGTGGCTGTAGACCATGCGCAGGTGCTCGTGCAGGACGGCCTCGGCGCCGGCACCGTCACGCGCCTGCAGGCGCGTGACGAGCGCCACGTGCTGAGCGACCAGCTCGGCGATCACCTCGGGCCCCGGAAGGCTGAGGATGCGCACGCGGTTGAGGTGTGCACGGCTGCGCACGGCGATCCGCCACACGCCGGGGAAGCTGCTGATCTCCATCAGCCGGCGGTGGAACGCCTCGTCGAGCGTGTAGAAGCGCGCCGCGTCGTGCGTGCCCTCGGCCTCGGCCTGCGCGGCCAGCGACGTCTCGAGCTCGGCGAGCTCGGTGTCGGTGATGCGCTCGACGACCTCGCGCAGCGCCGCGACCTCGAGCGCCTCGCGCACGAACTGCGCCTCGCGCACCGCCTCGAGGCTGATCGGCGCGACGAACGTGCCGTGCTGGGGCACGACGTCGACGAGCCCTTCGTCGGCGAGCTGCAGGATCGCCTCGCGGACCGGCGTGCGGCTGACGCCGAGCTCCCGCGCGAGCTGCCCGTCCGCGATCCGCTCGCCGGGCTTCAGGCGCAGCGACACGA
Source organism: uncultured Solirubrobacteraceae bacterium (assembly GCA_963837485.1). Lineage (GTDB taxonomy): Bacteria > Actinomycetota > Thermoleophilia > Solirubrobacterales > Solirubrobacteraceae > Solirubrobacter. Next base: position 159,934 of record CAWINP010000011.1, read on the forward strand.
TCGCCTCGCGCAGCCGGGCATAGGCCTGTGCGCGCGCTGACGACGGATGGCGGCCGCGCGGTACGCGCTCCAGAGGCATGCTAATATACTAGCACTCCACCTGCGGGGGTGGGGAGGCGCGTCCACGCCTTCAGACGGACACGGGAGGGGACTCCGTGAGAGGAAGAGCTGCAGTGCTCCTCGCGGCGGCGGGCCTGGCGGTCTGTGCCGCGCCGGCGAGCGCACGCGACTACGTGCATCTGGTCAACCCATGGGTGGAGGCCGACATCGGCCGCTACTTCTTCTTCCAGTCGGCAAGCCGGCCGTTCGGGATGGTCAAGCTGCGCCCGGACACCAGTACGAACGCCGCGTGGAACACCGGCTACCGGCGCAACGAGCACATGGTCAAGGGCTTCAGCCACGTCCACGAGTGGGAGCTCTCGGGCGTGCAGGTGATGCCGACGACAGGCGACGTGCCCAAGGACAAGGGCGACACCGGCTGGGAGTCCTACACGCCGCACGACGCGAGCGAGATCGCCGAGCCGGGCTATCACCGGCTGCACCTCGACCGCTACGGCATCACCGCCGAGCTCACGTCGACGGAGCGCGTCGGCTTTCACCGCTACACCTACGACAAGGCGGGCCCGAGCGAGATCATCGTCAACCTGCACGGCCAGCTCGGCGAGGCGGCGATGGAGGACGCGCAGGTCACGCAGGTGTCCAAGCGCGAGCTCGAGGGCTACGTCGTCGAGCACGGCGGGCGCACGAAGCTCTACTTCGCGATCGCGTTCTCACGCCCGTTCGACTCGCTGCACACGTGGGGCGACGTCGACGGCGCGTACGCGCGCTTCGATCACGTGCGCGCGCACGAGGCGATCGAGATGAAGGTCGCGCTCTCGCTCACCGGCACCGACGGCGCGCGGCGCAACCTGAACGCCGAGCTGCCCGGCTGGAGCTTCGGCAAGGTCAAGCGCGACGCGCAGCGCGAGTGGAACGAGATGCTCGGGCGCATCGACGTCCGCGGCGGCAGCCAGCAGCAGCAGGTGAAGTTCTATACCGACCTCTTCCATGCCCTGTGCGGCCGCGGCCTGGCGAGCGACGCCGACGGCCGCTACCTCGACGACACGTGGGACCACAACACCGTCAAGCGGATCCCGCTCGATCGCCACGGCGTCCCGAAATTCGCCATGTACAACTCCGACGCGCTGTGGCTGACGCAGTGGAACCTGAACACGATCCTCGGGCTCGCGTACCCGGACGTGTACAGCAGCTTCGTGCAGTCGATGGTGCAGATGTACTCCGACGGCGGGCTGCTGCCGCGCGGACCGGTCGCCGGCGACGATTCGCTGATCATGACCAGCTCGCCGGCGACGTCGTTCATCGCGGGCGCGTGGAACAAGGGCATCCGCGACTTCGACATCAACACGGCCTACGACGCGATGCTCGACGCCCACTCGGTCGGCGGCCTGTTCGACAAGGGCGCGATCGAGTACTCGGGCTGGAGCGGCTCGGGCGGGATCCGCTCCTACATCGAGCACGGCTACGTGCCGTTCGACCTCGGCGGCGGCCTGGACGGCGGCGCCGGCCAGACGCTCGAGTACGCCAACCAGGACTGGGCGCTGGGCGAGCTCGCGCACTCACTCGGCAAGCGTGGGATCAACGCGTCGCAGTTCGCGCACGTGACGGTCTCCTCGGGCTCGGGCGAGCGGGCCGTGGACGGGCGGCCCAGCCGCTCGAGCCCCGACGTCGAATGGGTGTCCACCGAGCACACCCCGTGGATCCAGCTCAGCTGGGACGCGCCCCGGACGCTGCGGCGGATCGTGCTCAGCGATCGCGCGGACCCTGCGTCCAACGTGAACGCGGGGACGCTGCGCTTCAGTGACGGGTCCTCGGTCGACGTGTCCGGCATCCCGGCCGACGGCACGCCGAAGGCGTTCTCCTTCGCGCCGCGGCGGGTTACCTCGGTGCGCTTCGAGGCCACCGGCGGGTCCGGCGAGAACGTCGGCCTGAACGAGATCGAGGCGTGGGACGACAGCGACGTCGGCGGCTACCTGCTCGACCGCTCGCGCAACTGGCGCACGCTGTTCGACCCGTCGACGGGGTTCATCCGCCCGAAGGGATCCGACGGCAAGTGGCTCGAGCCGTTCGACCCGCTGAGCCCGAACGACTTCGTCGAGGCCAACTCCTGGCAGGCCAGCTGGTTCACCGTCCAGGACGTGATGGGCCTCGCGAACCTGATGGGCGGTGAGGCCGGCTACGCCGAGAAGCTCAACTACGCGTTCGAGCGCGCGCGGGAGGTCAACTTCATCGGCGACTACGGCCACGGCTACGTCAGCTACGGCAACCAGCCGGGGCTCGAGGTCGCGCACCTGTTCAACTACGTCGGCTACCCGTGGCTCACGCAGCACTGGGTGCGCGAGGTCGCGCAGCGGACGTTCGGCTCGATCGCCACCGACGACGGCTACGGGCACCACGACGAGGACCAGGGCCAGATGGGCTCGCTCAGCGCGCTGATGGCGATCGGCCTCTTCGAGGTGACCGGCGGCGCGTTGCCGCGGCCGGTCTATGACATCACCTCGCCGGTGTTCGACGAGGTCACGATCTCGCTCGACCGCCGCTACTACCGCGGCCGGCAGTTCCGGATCGTCACCCACGGCAACTCGCCGGCGAACCAGTACATCCAGCGCGCGCAGCTCGACGGGCGGCCGCTGGAGCGCTCGTGGTTCCACCACGACCAGCTCGCCGACGGAGGCACGCTCGAGCTGTGGATGGGGTCGCACCCGAACACGGATTGGGGCGTGAAGGACCTGCCGCCGTCGCAGTCGCCGTCCGAGGGCCGCAAGCCGGTCTACGCGACGAGCGTGTCGGTCTCCGGCCCCGACGAGGCGCAGGAGCCGTACGGGACCGTCGCGTACAGCGCGTCCTTCGCGCCGGATGACACCACGCTCAAGCGCGCGTTCTGGTCGGTCACCGAGCCGGACGGCTCACCCACCGACAAGGCGACGATCGACGGCGACGGCGTCCTGCAGGTCAACCGCCGTGACGGCGACGTGCTCGTCACCGCGACGGCGGCCGACGGCGGCCATGTCGCCGGGACCAAGCTCGTCCACGTGCGGCTCGACGTCTCGCTGCTGCGCGGCAACGCGGCGCGCTGGCCGGGCGTGACCGCGGCCGCCTCGTCGGAATACAGCGACGGCTACAAGGCCGAGAAGGTGCACGACGGCGTGACCGGCCAGGCCGACGCGGGCGACTGGGCGTCCAAGGGCGAGCAGAACCCGTGGATCGAGCTGCACTGGCCTACGCCCGTCCGTGCGGACCGGATCGTGCTCTACGACCGGCCGGGGATCGACGACGTCCACGGCGGGACGCTGACGTTCAGCGACGGCAGCACCGTCAAGGTGACCGACGTGCCCGTCGACGGCTCGGCGAAGACCGTCCGCTTCCCGATGCGGGCGTTCGACAGCGTGCGCTTCCAGGTCGAGGGCGGTAGCGGGCCCAACGAGGGCCTGTCGGAGCTCGAGGTCTACGCCGTCCCGTCGGCGCCAGCGGCGCCGCAGAGCGCGACGGCTCGGGCGGTGGGCGGCGGCGCGGCGGACATCACGTGGACCGCCCCGCCGTTTGACGGCGGCGCCCCGATCACCGGCTACCGCATCACCCCGTACCGCGACGGCGTCGCGCAGGCGCCGGTGACCATCGACGAGTCCGGCGGCACGGCCGCGACCGTGCGCGGCCTGGCAGCAGGCGCGAGCTATACGTTCACCGTCGCGGCGAGCAACCTGATCGGCACGGGCCCGGAGTCCGAGCCGAGCCCGCCGATCCAACCGGGCTGATCGTCAGGAGGAGGGCGCGTCCGCAAGCCGGAAGCGGACGCGTCCCTCCTCGACGGACGCGTCGAGCACCTTGTCGTCGAGGAACTCGGCAAGCTCCTCCTCGACGTACACGTGGGCGCCGCCCTCTTCGACGGTCTGGTCGGTGGTCTCCGGCCCCGGGGCGAGGTGGAGCTCGAGCGGCGTGCCGGTCGAGGTCGGCTCGCCCGGCGCGATGCGCAGGCCGGGCTCAGGTTCCAGGCCCGACCCGGCGGACAGCCGGCGCACGGCTTCGGCGGCGGTTTCGGTGATTGTGAGCACGGGAGCGGCTCCTTCCGAAGGAGGGTGTCTATAACGGCTACCCCGCGTGCGCGTTGCTGAACGCATGATCCTCGTCGCCGGCGCCGGCGCGATCGGCGGCACGACCGCCGGAGCGCTCCTGCGCTCCGGCCATGACGTCGTGCTCGTCGACGGCTGGTACGAGAACGTCGAGGCGATCCGCCGCGATGGGCTGGCGGTGACGGTCGACGGCTCGCGGAGCGTCGTGCCCGTGCGAGCGCTCTACCCGGACGAATTGGCGGGTCGCGCGGATCTGGTGCTGCTGTGCTGCAAGTCCTATGACACCGCGGCGACGGTGCGCGCGATCGAGCCGTTCCTCGCCGAGGACGGGGCGATCGTCTCGCTCCAGAACGGGATCAACGAGGACCTGATCGCGTCGATCGTCGGACGGTCGCGCACTATCGGGTGCGTCGTGCACTACAGCGCGGGGATGCCCGAGCCGGGCCACGCGATCAGGTACTCGCCGAGCGCGTGGCGCTCCTACACGGTCGGGGCGCTGGACGGCGGGCCGGTGGACCGCGTCGCCGCGCTGCTCTCCGCCGCGGTCACCGACGACATCTTCGGCGCGCTGTGGGGGAAGCTGGCGCTCAACTGCATGATCAACGCGCTCACGGCGATCTCGGACCTCAGGACCGCGGAGCTGTGGGCGGTGGGCCGTCGGTTGATGGTCCCGCTCGCCGCCGAGGCGGCGGCGGTGGCGCGCGCCCAGGGGCGGGAGATGCGACCGATTCATCTGGTGGCATCGGGCGCCGATCTCTCCCCTGATCTGCTCCTCAGTGATCCCGCGCGGGTGGAGGTCCTGATGGCGCGCGAGGCGGTCGCGCGCGGGAGCGCCGGCGCGGCGGGCGTGACCTCGATGCTCCAGGACCTGCGCAAGGGCCGGCGGCCGGAGATCGACTACATCAACGGCTACGTCGTGCGCGAGGGCGCTCGGCTCGGGGTCGCCACGCCGGTGAACGAGGCGGTCAGCGCGCGGCTGCGTGCGGTGGCGGCGGGGGTTGAGCCGCGGGAGCCGGCTCAGCTCGACCGGCTCGCCAACACGTGATCGCGTCGTGGCAGTGCTGGAATTCCTGCAGCCGGCGGTGCAGTTCGGCTTGCCGGGCGGGAGTCAGCCGGCTCGCGATATTGCGAAGCTCGAACGGGTCGCGCGCGATGTCGTAGTACTCGCGCTCGCCGTCGGAGTACTCGACATAGACGGCCTCCGTCCGCGGACTCGAGATCCGGAGCGCCGCGTAGGCCGTGGGGAGATCGCTCTGAAGGTCCGGATCGCCGACCCCGAGACGGGGCCCGCGGTGCTCGACGAGCGCGAGCGTGGGCCACGGCGGCGGCGGGGCCGCGCGCAGCAGTCCGACGAGGCTGTGACCGTCGATCGCCGGGTCCGGTGTCCCGCCCGCGAGCTCCACAAACGTCGGGGCGAGGTCCGTGTTCTGAGCGACCTGCCGCACGATCCTCCCGCGCGGGACGCCCGGCCCGGCGACGATCAGCGGCACGCGGATGTCGGTGTCGAACGCGGTCATCTTTCCCGGCGCCAGCCGGTGCTGGCCCATGTGGTAGCCGTTGTCGGAGCTGAACACGATGTACGTGTTCTTCGGGACCGCTCTCTCCACGCGCGCGACCAGCGCGTCGACGGCCTCGACCGCCTGCGCCCGCCGCCTGAAGTCCTCGTCCATCGCGGCGATCCGCTCCGCGCCGAGCGGAGCACGGTCGCCCAGCCACGCCGGCGGGTCGACGTTGGGGGCGTCGAACGACGGGTCGCGCGGCTGCGTCAGTCCCGGGAAGTCGTCGGCGTTGCGCGGCGCCGGCGTGTATGGCGCGTGCGGAGCGAACGTGGCGACCTCGAGCGCGAACGGCCGTCCACGCGAGCGCGCGATGAAGGCGGTCGCATGGTCGGCGAGCACGTCGACGCCGTAGTCCTCGTAGGTGGTGAAACGCCCGTTGTCGTTGAGCTCGGAGCCGAACTCGCGGTAGCCGCTGCGGTTGCTCACGTGCCAGTCCGACCAGCCCGGCGGCACAGGCGCGGTGACGCCGCTCATGAACGCGTCGCCGTAGCCGTTCAGATACTTGCCGAGCAGCGACGTGGCGTAGCCCTCGCGCCGGAGTGCGACGGCGAACGTCCGCTGCGCCAGCCGTCGTGCGCGAAATCTCGCGTAGCCGCCGAGGGGCGCGGTGTTCGACAGCACCCGCGTGTCGTGCGGAAAATCACCGGTGAGGATCGTCGCCCGCGACGGGCAGCACAGCGAGTTCGAGACGAAGTAGTGGTCGAACGTCGCGCCGCGGCGTTGGAGGTCGACGATGTGCGGCGCGAAACGCTGGTTGACCAGATCCCACGACAGGTCGTCGGTCAGGATGAAGACGATGTTCGGGTTCGTGGCCGTGGGTGCGGCCGCGCGGGCGGGACGCAGTGCGAGCGCAGCCGCCAGCACCGCCACGAGCCCGATCGCCAGAGTCGCTCGCCTCACGTGATGATGAGTGCTCTGCATCCCCGCTACGACGAGGCCCGGAAGCTCCGGAACGCGGCGAGCAGCGCGTCCGCGTCCGGGCGCTCCTCGAGCTCGGCGGCGGCCGCGAGCCGGGACGTCGTCCGGATCTGCTCCACGTATTCCACGCACGGCGGGCACAGCTCGAGGTGCCTGACGAAGCGTGCCTGGACCTCCGGGTCCAGCGCGCCTTCGACGTAGTCGGTGACCAGCTCGACGACCTCTCGGCAGCTGATCCCGCCGGGAACGATCTTCTCGGTCACGCGAGGACCTCCTCGGCGGTCAGGTAGCGCTCGAGCTCGCCGCGGACCTTCGAGCGCGCGCGATGCAGCAGCACGCGCTGGTTGCCCTCGCTGAGGCCGAGCGCGTCGCAGACCTCCTCGGCATCCCAGCCCTCGACGTCGCGCAGCACGATGACCTCCTGCTGGCGCGCCGGCAGCGCGTCGATCGCGGCGCGCACCTGCTCGAGCGTCTCCGCCGCCAGCACGTCGTCCTCCGGCCACGCGCGCGGCGGAGCCGACCAGCCGCCCGGGTAGCGGGGATGGTCGAAGCCGAGGAAGCGGCCGGGGTCGACCGCGGGCTCGTCGCCTTCCAGCGAGGAGATCGGGACGCTGCGCGCGTCGCGCACGCCGCGCGTGCGCGCGCAGTTGGTGAGGATGCTGATGATCCAGGTCCGCAGCGACGAGCGGGCCTCGAAGCGCCCGATCCCGCGCACCACGCCCAGCCACGCCTCCTGCACGACCTCCTCGGCCGCGGCGCGGGTCCGGACGTGGGTCAGCGCGATGCGGAGCATCACCGGACCGTAGTCGTTGACGAGCGCGAGGAACGCCGCCTCGTCGCCGGCCCGCAGTCGCTCGATCAGCTCGCGTTCGTCCGCCGTCACGGGGGCGAGCGTAACGGCCGGCCGGCGCCGTGCCAATCCCGGCGGCCGGCATTCCGCCGGCCGCCGGGGGGTCGAGCTCAGCGCACCCTCACGCGCTTCGTGGCCAGCGGGCGCGCCGTGCCGGCGAGACGGATCGTCACGGTGACCGTCTGCCGGCGCCGCACGCGGATCGTCACGGTGCGCCGCTTGCCGGCCTTCAGCGTCAGCGGGTGCGCGACGGCTTTGCGGCCTGACTTCACGGTCGTGGTGATGCGGCACGTCCCGGTCAGGCAGGCGACCGTGAACCTGATCGCGTTGCCCCGGGCCGCGGGGGCGCGGACGACGCGCGCCGTGGCGGCGGTCGGCCGCGGCGCGGGCGTCGCGGGCGGGGCCGGCGTCACGGGCGGGGCCGGCGTCACGGGCGGGGCCGGCGTCGCGGGCGGGGCCGGCGTCTCGTGCACGGGCGGATGGGCGAGATGGTCCTCGAGCACCGCGCGAGTCAGCTCGAGGCGATCGAGCGTCGACGTCACGAGCGGGTTGCCCTCGTCGAGCTTGCCGCCGTCGGCCGCGTCCTGGCCGACGGCGCGCCCGCTCTTCACGTATGAGCCGATCGCGGTCGCGAACGCGTCGCGGTGCTGGGCGAACAGCGTCCGCAGCCCGATCAGCGGGTCGGCTGCCCCGACGCCGTTGTCGAGCTGGTATCTGATCAGGTTGACGAGCTGCTCGGGCACCGCGGGGGCGAAGGCGGCCGTGCGCTGGTCGTTGCGCGGGTGCAGCAGCGCGTCCGCGCCGTCGCCGAAGACCAGGCCGCGGAGGCCGTCGTCGGTGGCGACCGCCTGCGGCAGGCCGAGCGCCACGTAGCCGCGCAGCAGCACGTCCGCGCCCTGCACGCGCTGGGCGGCGGCCTGCACGTCGGTCGCTCGCGTGCCGTCGCCGCCGCGTGAGAGCTTGGACCCGTCGGTCAGGAGCGCTGCCGTGCTGTCGTACTGCAGCTCGTGCAGCCGCGCGATCACGAGCGGCCTGAGGTCGTTCGCCGTCTTCGTGAAGCCGGAGTTGTCGTGGCTGACGTCGCCGCCCGTGCTCCGGCCGCCGGTCGCATAGTCGAACTCGTCGGCCCAGTTGCGGCAGCCCGGCTTCGCCTGCCAGCCCGCGGCGAACGTCAGCTCGGGGTCCGCGGTGCCCGTGCACAGGTTGTTGAAGGAGTGGCCGGCCCGGATCCAGCCGAGGGTGTCGTCGATCGCCGGCCGCGTCCCCGACGCCGGGACGTGGTAGCCGAAGTACATGGTCACGTAGAGGATCGCGGCCCCGCCCGCCTGGTCCGGATTCGTCCAGAATGCGGTCCAGTGCACGTCGAGGTTGCCGATCCCGAGCCGGATCGCGTTGCGCACCTCGATCGGGAGGCGGGTGAGGAGCGCCGGCACCGGCCGCAGGTCGGGGATCGTGTTGCCGTGATCGGAGTGGAGGTTCTGCAGTGACGGCACGCCGAACAGATCGACGTCGCCGAGCGGCTGCAGCTCCCCGCCCCACGGGTCGACCCAGCCCGTGTCGGGCTTGACGCCCGGCGGCCGCTGAGTGCCCAGGTAGTACTCGCGCTGCGCGCGGATCGTCTGCAGGAGGTTGCCGGCAAACGACTCGTAGTAGCCGAGCGCGGCGTTGTAGAGCTTGCTGCCGGTGCCGGTGGCGCCGTCGTCGTTGCCTGCGACCGTACGCAGCGTCCTGTCCACTCCGGTGCCGGTGTTGACCGTGTTCTCGAGCCGCGTGAGATGGGCGGGCGTGACGGAGTCGCGGTTCTCGAGCAGCAGCTGCGCGAGGCTGCGCGCGGCCCCGGCCCAGTAGTCCGGCGAGGGCAGGCAGCGGCCGGTCGCGCAGTCGCTCGTGAGCGCCGGCCAGGTCACGGGAGAGTCGGTGACGCGCTGCGGGAACAGCGCGAAGAAGTTGATCGAGGGGTCGAGGTCGGTGACCGCCGCGGCGCCGGGCGCATCCCAGCTGAGCGGCGACTCGAGGACGGTCTGGGAGAGCGACGTCGCGGTCGCGTTGTCGAACAGCGCGGCGGCATCGGCGGCGAACGTGTCCGGCGGCAGCGGGCGGCCGTTGACCTGCTGGAAGCCGACCGACTCGGTGGCGAGCGCCCGGAGGTTGTTGCGTGCGTCCTCGGCGAACAGCCGCTGGATCTCCGAGTGCAGGCGGTCGACGGAGCTCTGCAGGTCCCCGAGCGCGTTGCCGAGGCCGGTGAGCTGCGTCCGCGCCTCGGCGAGCTGGGTGCTCAGCTGGGCGGCCAGCGAGCTCACCTGGCGGCTGATCGTCTCCAGCCGGGCGTCGACCGCGCGGAACTGCGTCGCGGTCTCCTGCGCAAACGCGGAGAGCTGCTGCGACACGCCCTGGAGGCCCTGCAGGATCAGCGCGTTCGCGTCGGGCTTCGGAACCCCGAAGTTGATCAGGTCGTGTACGACCTTCAGCGCCCCGTTGATCGCGGCGGCGGGATCGATCTCGGAGACCGAGAGGGTCGCGACCAGGCCGACGACGTCGGCCGCGCCGTCGAGGTACTGGTTGTAGTCGGTGGCGGCGAAGTAGGTGTTGACCGCGCTGGCGACCTGCGCCGCCGCCTGGCCTTCGGCCTGGACCGCGGTGCCCTCGCCGGCGTCGAAGGTCGCGAGCAGGCCCGCGGCGGCGGAGAGGATCTCCTGCTGCTCGCGGATCGTCCTGCGCGCCTCGGCGCCGTGGGCCTGCGCGGCGTCCTTGAAGGCTTGGCAGTTCGGGCCGTCCGGGCACGCGCCGGCGACGTCCCGGTGGTCGCTGATCGCCTGCGTGGTGCCGGCGCTGATGGCGTTCAGGCCGGCGCGGACCGTGCTCTCGACGTCGGCGACGCTTGCGGTGATGCTGCCGTCGGACGCGACGGTCGCCGGGGCGTTCGCGGCAAGTGTGGTCGAGTTGTCGAACACGCTCTCATGGGACGCGGACTGCCAGAGGCCGTCGCGGGCGCGGCCGAAGACGGGGTTCTTGGCGGCGAGGTCGTACGTGTCCGTGAGCGTCTTGGCCGGCGAGAACCCGCCGTACAGGAGCGTGGAGACGGAGTCGGCGGCGGGATTGAACTCACGCCCCAGGTTGCGGGCCGACGCGGAGGACTCGGCGAGCGCCTGGTCGGCGACCTTGGCGATCGCGCGCTGGACGCGCGGTTCGTTTGAGCCGTTGAGCGCGGCGAGGATCGCCAGGATCCGCTGGTTGCCGGGAACGGCGGACAGCGTCGCCGCCGACGTCCTGGCGTCGTTGCCGAGCCTTGCGCTCAGCGACGCGATGTCGCTCTGCGCCTGGTCGGGAGCGAGCGCCGGGTCGAGGTCGTACTCCTCCTGCAGGACCTTTTCGAGCACGATGTCGACGGTGCCGCTGGGGATGCGGCTGAGGCGGCGGACGTCACCGGCGACGAACAGCAGCCGCGCCGCTTGGACCGGGGAGGCGTGCACCGTGGCTTGAGTCTGGGCCCGGGCGTTCGAGGGTGCGAGCGCGACGGCGGCGACGAGGACGGCGGAGAGGGCGAAGAGGCGAACCATGGCGCCCTGAGTCAGGCGGCTCGGCCGGCTGTTACGCGCTTCAGTGAGGAGTGTCACTCAGCAGACAATGTGGCGTCGACCGCCAACCCGGTACGGTCGTACCGTGAGCGCGCTCCCCGCCGGACCCACGGAGTCGCCGATCGTCCAGACGGCGCGCTGGGTGGCGCGCCCGATCCGCTTCCTCGAGGACTGCCGGCGGCGCTATGGCGACGTCTTCAGCGTGAGCTTCCAGGGCTTCCGCACCCCGCTCGTGATGGTCGCGCGCCCGGACATGATCCGCGCGCTGTACGGCGAGCGGCGCCACGGGCTGCCTCCCGGCCGCACGGTCACGCTCAGGCCGCTGGTCGGCGCACGGTCGCTGTTGCTGCTGGAGGGCGAGGAGCACCTATCGCGGCGCAAGCTGATGCTGCCGCCGTTTCACGGCGAGCGGATGCGCACGTACGAGGGCGTGATGCGCGAGGCGGCGTCGCGCGAGCTCGGCTCCTGGCCGGAGGGCCGCGCGTTCGCCGTCCACCCGAGCATGCAGGCGATCACGCTCGACGTGATCATGCGCGCGGTGTTCGGCGTCTCCGACCGCGGGCGCCTGCGGCCGTTGCTGCGCGATCTTCTCGCCACGACCACGTCGATGGGGCTGCAGGTCTCGGTGATGTTCGGCCGCCGGCGCCCGCTCGAGCGGCTGGGCGAGATGGCCGAGGAGATCGACGAGCTGCTGCTCGCCGAGATCGCGGATCGCCGGCGCGACCCGTCCGGTGAGGACATCTGCTCGCTGCTCGTCGGCGCCCGCTTCGAGGACGGGACCGCGATGGACGACGGCGAGATTCGCGACCAGCTGATGACGCTGCTGATCGCCGGCCACGAGACGACCGCCACCGGCCTCGCCTGGGCGCTCGACCTGCTCGCCCGCCACCCTGCCGTCGTCGCGCGCGCCCGCGCCGAGGGAGACGCGTACCTGCGCGCCGTCGTGTCCGAGTCCCTGCGCCTGCGGCCGGTCGTCCCGCTCGCCGGCCGCCGGCTCGTCACCGACCTCGTCGTCGACGGCCTCTCGCTCCCGGCCGGCACCGACGTGACGCCGGCGATCTGGCTTGCCCACACGCGCGCCGAGGACTACCCGGAGCCGTACGCGTTCCGGCCGGAGCGGTTCGTCGATGCCGCGCCACCGTCGTTCGCGTGGGTGCCGTTCGGCGGAGGCGTGCGCCGTTGCATCGGCGCCGCGTTCGCGGAGCTCGAGATGCGCGTCGTGCTCGACGAGGTCCTGTCGCGCTTCGACCTGCGCCCCGGGGCGCGACGGCCGGAGCGCGTGGCACGGCGCAACGTCACGTTCTCGCCGCGCAACGGCACGCGCGTCGTCGTGCGCCGGCGCTGAAGGCCCCCAGCAGCACGGTCCATGCGCGTGCAGGCGTTCGAGCGGCTCGGGGATGACCCGCGGCTGCTCGACCTGCGGTAGCTGAATCAGTCTTCCGTCTGCCGCCGGACGAGCGTGATGATCGGTATCGACCGCCCGGACGCGCGGCGCTGATACGTGGCATAGCCCGAGTAGTTGTCGCAGACGATCGCCCATGCCCGCTCGCGCTCGGCGCCCTCGACGATCCGCGCGCGCATCGGATACCGCCTCCCGCGAACCGTGATCTCGACGTCCGGGTCCGTGCGCACGTTGTAGAACCATCCGGGGTGGCGGACGTCCCCGGCTCGCGATGCGACGATCAGCAGCTCGTCGCCCGACTGGGTGCCCAGCAGCGGCACGGTGCGCTCCAGCCCGCTCTTGGCCCCGCGCGTATGCAGGAGCAGATAGGGCTGCCCCAAGCCGGTCGACAGCTTCCCGCGGCTGCGCGGCAGCAGCCGCCGGTCGATCGCCGGCAGGACGGTGAGGAACAGCTTGCCGCCTACCCGCGTCTGCGCAAACGCCTGCAGCACGCGCTCGAAGGCCGACTTTTCGGCCTGCGGGCGGTAGTCGTCGAAGAGCTCGGCGCTCACGCCGCGACGATACACCGCATCACGCGCAATCCGGGCAGAGTCCGCTGAGAGTCAGCTGAGCGTGGGTGACGTCGAATCCCGCGGAGCGCGCGGCCCGTTCCGCCGGGCGCGTGTCGATCGCCACGTCGAGGTCCTGCATCCGCCCGCATCGCCGGCAGATGACGTGATGGTGATCGTCGACGCGCGAGTCGTACATGATCGCGCCCCGGGGCGTGTTCATGCGCCTCACGAAGCCGAGCTCGTCCAGCAGGTCGAGCGTGCTGTAGACGGTGGCGGGCGACAGGCTCGGCAGCTCGTCGGCCAGCTCGGCGGACACCTGCTCGGCCGTGAGGTGCCGCTGCGCGCCGCGCACGTGGCGATGGACCAGCAGCCGCGGAAGCGTGACGCGCTGACCGCGGGCACGCAGGGCGCCGATCAGCTCGCGGTCCAGGAGGCTCGAGTCCATGGGTCCATGTTAGGAAGGGGCCCCTAATAAGGCAAGCCTTCTATTTGGAATCTATCCAGATAGTGGATAGGCTAGCCGGCATGTCGCCCACCGCCGCTCTGCGCTCCGTCAAGGCCCTCGATCAGCGGGCGCTGCAGCTGCGCATCGTGCAGCCCGCGCTGATCGGCCTGATCGACGGCACGATCTCCACGCTCGCCCCGATCTTCGCCGCCGCGTACGTGTCCGGCTCGCGCGCGGCACTGCTGGTCGGGCTCGCGGCGGCACTCGGAGCGGCGATCTCGATGGGTCTCTCGGAAGGACTCTCCGACGACGGCTCGCTCACCGGCCGCGGCGCGGCCGCGACGCGCGGGCTGATCACCGGCGCGGCAACCTTCGTGGGCGGCGTCGCCCACGCGCTGCCGTTCCTGATCTCCGACATCGGCACCGCGCTGAAGGTCGCCTACCCGGTGGTCGCCGCCGAGCTCGTCGCGATCGCGCTCGTGCGCAAGCGCTTCCAGCAGGTGTCGATGCGCCAGTCGCTGGTGCAGGTCACGCTCGGAGGCGTGCTCGTCGCGCTGGTCGGCGTGCTGCTCGGCCACGCGTAGCCAGATCGCTCCTACACAAGACTTATGCCCCTCGGCGACGCTCGACGCCATGCCGATCTCTCGAGACGCCGCCGACACCACGCGACTGCGCACTCGTGACGCCGCGGTTCGCCGTACCCGCGCGATCGTCGCCGGAGTCGCCGCGGGCGCCGTAGGGCTCTCCGGCCTCTTCTCGGTCGTGGCCGCCCAGGCGTTCAAGGGCCGCACGCACACGACGGCGCCGAGCACCGACCTCGCTCAGACGTCCGAGACGCGCGTGCCGGGTCCCGACACGATCCCGCCGATCGCCGGCGATCCCGCGCCGCTGCAGCCGCCCGCCCAGCCGCCGGCCGCTCCCGCCCCCACCCCGCAGCCGTCGTCGCCCGCGCCGGAGCCGCAAGTCTCCGGGGCCTCGTGAGCGCGCCCGAGCTGAGCTCGAGCTGGCCTGCGCTCGGCACCACGGTCGGCCTCGTGGTCCGGGGCGCGGCGCACGACGCCGCGCGCCGCGCCGTCGAGGCCGAGCTGGCGGAGATCGACGCCGCGTGCAGCCGCTTCCGCGCCGACTCCGAGCTGTCCGCGGTCAACGCCGCGCAAGGGCGGCCGGTCCGCGTGTCGCCGATCCTGATGGATGCGCTCGCGATGGCGCTGCGCGCCGCCGCCCTCACCGCAGGCCGTGTCGACCCGACCGTCGGGCGCGCGCTCGAGCTGGCGGGCTATGACCGCGACTTCGCCCGCGTGCGGGATTCGCGCGTCCGCCGGATCCGGATCGCGCCGGTCGCCGGCTGGCGGGTCGTCGAGCTCGATCGCGCGGCCGGCACCGTGCGCGTCCCGGCCGGAGTCCGTCTGGACCTCGGCGCGACCGCCAAGGCGCTCGCCGCCGACCGCGCGGCTCGGCGCGCGCTGGCCGCGAGCGAGGCGCTCGGCGTCCTCGTCAACCTCGGCGGCGACATCGCGACCGCGGGCGCGGCGCCTCCCGGCGGATGGGCCGTGCGCGTCGCCGACAGCCACCGGGCGGGGCCGGACGCGCCCGGGCAGGAGCTGCGAATCGCCTCGGGCGGCCTGTCGACGTCGAGCACCACGGTGCGGCGCTGGCGCCGGCGCGGCGGCGCGGCCCACCACATCGTCGATCCGCGCACCGGCGCGCCCGCCGTCGAGCACTGGCGCACCGTCTCCGTGGCGGCGCTGACGTGCGTGGACGCCAACATCGCCAGCACCGCGGCGATCGTGCTCGGTCCGGCCGCGGCCGCGTGGCTCGCCGACGCCGGCCTTCCGGCCCGGCTGGTGACGGTCTGCGGCGCGATCGAGACGACGGCGGGCTGGCCGGCCGAGCAGGCGGCGGTGGCATGATCGCCGCGGCGGGGCCGTCGGCGCTCTGGTATCTCACGCGCGGCACCGGGCTGGTCTCGCTGCTGCTGCTCACCGCCAGCGTCGTGCTCGGGGTGCTGCAGGTCCAGCGCTGGTCGCCGCCGGGATCTCCGCGCTTCATGGTCGTGACGCTGCATCGCGCGGTCTCGCTGCTCGTCGTGGCCCTGCTGTGCGTGCACGTGCTGACCGCGGTGCTCGACAGCTTCGCGCCGATCCGCCTGGTGGACGCCGTCCTTCCGTTCGCCGGCGCCTACCGGCCGCTGTGGCTCGGGCTGGGCGCGCTCGCCTTCGACCTGCTGATCGCGCTCACGCTGACGAGCCTGCTCCGGCGCCGCCTGGGGCTGCGCGCGTGGCGCGGCGTGCACTGGCTGGCCTACGCGTGCTGGCCGGCGGCGCTGGTCCACGGGTGGGGAACCGGCTCCGATACGAAGGCCACCTGGATGCTCGCGATCACGCTGGCGTGCGCCGCCGCGGTGCTGGCCTCGGTCGCGTGGCGGGCGGCCACCGCGGGGCCGGCGCATGCGCGCGTGCGGCGGGCGTCGCTGGGCGCCGCGGCGGTGGCGGTGGCGGCGGTTGCCGTCTGGCTCCCGCGCGGGCCGCTCGCCGAGGGCTGGGCTCGCCGTTCAGGCACGCCGCATTCGCTGCTGGCGAAGGCCGCCCCGCCGCGCGCCGCACCGCGGCGGGCGGCATTCGATCGGCCCTTCACGGCCGGACTGCAGGGCAGCGTGCACCGGGGCGTGAGCGCGCACGGCCTGGCCATAGTGGACCTGCGGATGCGGCTGACGGGCGCCGTCTCGGGCGTGCTGCGGGTGCGCGTCGCGGGCCGGCCGGCGGACGGCGGCGGCGTGATCATGAGCCGCAGCGCGGTCAGCCTCGGCCCGCGCCGAGCGCCCGGCGAGCTGCAGGGCCGCATCGAAGCGCTCGACGGCTCGGCGATGGAGGCGCTCGTCGGCAGCGGCGGCGGAGCGGCCGTGCGGCTTCGCGTCGACCTGGAGCTCGGGGAGACCTCCGTCCGCGGCACGGTCTCCGGCCGTCCCGTCGGGGAGCGGACCGGATGACCGCCCTCCCCCGCCTGCTCGCGCCGCACGCGCACGCGCACGCCGTCCACCGCGGAGAGGGTCTGATCGAGGCCGTCGAGGCCGCCGGGCTGCGCGGGCGCGGCGGAGCCGCGTTCCCCACCGCCGTCAAGCTGCGGGCGGTCGCGGCCGCGCGCGGGCGGCGCGCGCTCGTCGTCAACGCCGCCGAGGGCGAGCCGATGAGCGCGAAGGACCGCCTGCTGCTGGAGACCGCGCCGCAGCTCGTGCTCGACGGTGCCGCGCTCGCGGCCGAGGCGGTCGGCGCGCGGGATGTCGTCATCGCCGTCAAGCGCTCCGCGTGGTCGGCCCAGGAGTCGCTGCGCCGGGCTCTCGCCGGGCGCAGGGACGCGGGCCGGATGCAGGTGCGCACGCTCTCCGACGCGTACATCGCCGGTGAGGAGACGGCCCTGCTGGGCGGCCTGAACGGCGGCCCGGCGGTTCCGTCGCTCGCGCTGCGGCAGCCGTACCGGCGCGGGCTCGCGCGGCGCCCGACGCTCGTGAGCAATGTCGAGACGCTCGCCCACGTGGCGCTGATCGCCCGCCACGGGGCGTCGTGGTTCCGCGAGCTCGGGACCTCCGAGCACCCCGGCTCCGCGCTCGTGACCCTCGGCGGCGCCGTCATGCGACCCGGCATCTACGAGATCGCCCTCGGCACGCCGGCGGCCAAGGTGATCGAGTCGGCAGGCGGGCGCAGCGCGCCGCTGCGCGCGCTGCTGGTGGGCGGCTACTACGGCGCCTGGCTGCCTCCCGAGGCGATCGCGTCGGCGCGCCTCGACGACGGCTCGCTGCGCGAGTGGGACGCCGCGCTCGGCGCCGGCGCCGTCGTCGCCCTGCCCGCCGCTGCCTGCCCGGTCGTGGAGGTCGCCCGCGTCGTCCGCTGGATGGCGGGCGAGAGCGCGGGGCAATGCGGACCGTGCGTGCACGGCCTCGACGCCATCGCGACCGCGCTCGCCTCGCTCGCGGCCGGAACCGCCGGCGCGGGGGTCATCCCCCGCCTCGAGCGCTGGTCCGGCCAGGTCAGCGGACGCGGCGCCTGCCGTCACCCCGACGGCGTCGTTCGCTTCCTGCGAAGCGCGCTAGACGTCTTCGCCGGCGAGTTCGAGGACCATCGCCGCCACGGACCCTGCGACGCATGCGACCGGCGCCCGGTGCTCGCGGTGCCCGGCTCCCGCGGGAGGCTGGCCGCGTGAAGCGCCTGACCGTGGACCCGATCGGCTGCAACGGACACGGCGCCTGCGCGGAGCTGTTCCCCGAGCGCATCCGGCTCGACGACTGGGGGTATCCGATGCTCGACGACAGACCGATTCCCGACGACCTGCTCGCGCACGCCCGCCGCGCCGTCGCGGCCTGTCCCACGCTCGCGCTGCGCCTGCGCAGCGGGCGGGAGGCGCAGTGAGCCGTCCGGCGGTCGCGACCGCCGCGCGCGAGCTCGACCATCTCGGCGGGACCGCCGGCAACCGGCTGCTGACGAGCGCCACTGCGCTCGTGCTCGCCGCCCTGCTCGCCGCCGAGGGCGTGACGATCCTGTGGATGGGCGACCTGCGCACGGAGCACATGTTCCTGGGGCTGGTGCTGATCGGGCCCGTCGTGCTCAAGCTCGCGAGCACCGGCTACCGCTTTGCGCGCTACTACACGCGCGCACCGCGCTACCGCGCCGAAGGCCCGCCGCTGCTGCCGCTGCGCGTGCTCGCCCCCGTTCTGGTCGTGTCGACGCTGCTGATCTTCGCGTCCGGCGTGTGGCTGGTGATCATCGGCCATCGGTCCGACCTGGTGCTGGAGCTGCACAAGGTCGCCTTCATCGTGTGGAGCGGCTGCTTCGGCGTGCACTTCCTCTGGTACCTGCCGCGCGCCTGGACCACCTTGGCGACGGGCCTGCGCGCGTCGCGACCCGAGCGCGCGGGCGGCTCCGCGCTGCGCGGGCTGCTGCTCGGCGCGGCGCTCGGCGGCGGCACCGCGCTCGCGCTGGAGCTGCTCTCGAGCGTCCGGGCCTGGCACAGCTAGCAAACTGTCCACTCGTGCGGCTGCTGATCATCGACGACGACCGAGCGCTGCGCGACGCCCTCCGCCGGGCGCTCTCGCTGGCCGGCTACGACGTCGACACCGCGGCGGGGGGCGAGCAGGGCCTGGTATCGCTGGCCCAGGACCCGCCGGACGCCGTCGTGCTCGACATCGGCATGCCGGGCGTCGACGGCCTGGAGCTCTGCCGCCGCCTGCGGGCCGCCGGCGATCGCGTCCCGGTGCTGATGCTCACCGCCCGCGACGCCGTCGAGGACCGCATCGACGGGCTCGACGCCGGCGCCGACGACTACCTCGTCAAGCCGTTCGACGTCGGCGAGCTGAAGGCCCGGCTGCGGGCGCTGCTGCGCCGCACGAGCGGCGACGACGCCACCGCCGAGGCGCCGTCCTTCCACGAGCTGCGCCTCGACGCCGCTCGCCACGGCGTGGTCGTCGGCGATCGCTTCGCCGAGCTCACGCGCACCGAGTACCAGCTGCTCGAGCTGCTGATGCTCAACCCGCGCCAGGTGCTGCGCCACGACATGATCTACGACCGCGTCTGGGGCTACGACTTCGGCCCCGCGTCCAACGCGCTGCGCGTCTACGTCGGCTACCTCCGGCGCAAGCTCGAGCTCCTCGGCGCACGGCCGCTGATCGGCACCGTGCGCGGCGTCGGCTACATCCTGCGCGAGCCGTGACCCTTCGCCACCGGATCGCCGCCGCTGCCGGGCTCGCGGTCGCGGTCACCGTGGTGATCGCCGCGGCGGCGATCTTCGTCGCGGTCAGGTCGCAGCTGCACCAGCAGATCGACGACGCGCTACGGGCGCGCGCCGACGAGCTGGCCGACCACAACCGCGACGGTCAGTGCGGACCGGTCGCCGGCCGCGCGTTTCCGGAGCCCAACGACCGCGACGACGCCGCCTTCGGCGGAGCGGAGGGCTACGCGCAGATCGTCTGCCGCGACGGGACCGTCGTGCGGCCCGAGGGCGCGACGACCGGCCTACCCGTCTCCGCACGGACGCGGGCGATCGCGCGCGCGGGCTCCGGCGAGGCGCTCTCCAGCACGCGGGTCGCCGAGACGCATCTGCGCGTCCTCACCCGCGCGCTGCCGTCGCACGGCGGAGCGGTGCAGGTCGCACGACCGCTCACCGAGGTCGATCACTCCCTGCGCGACATGCTGGCCGTGCTCGCGATCGTGGCGGCGGCCGGCATCGCGCTCGCGGCGGGGCTCGGGGCGCTCGTCGCGCGCGCGGCGCTGACCCCGATCCAGCGCTTCACCCGCCGGACCGAGGAGATCGCCGGCAACCCCGACCCCGGAGAGCGGATCGCGGCGAGCGGCGACGACGAGCTCGCGCGCCTGGCCCGCAGCTTCAACGCCACGCTCGACGCCCTCGAGCGCTCGGTCGAGGCGCAGCGCCACCTCGTCGCCGACGCCAGCCACGAGCTGCGCACGCCGATCGCCAGCCTGCGGGCGAACATCCAGACGATCGAGGACGCCGACCGGCTCCCGGAGCACGAGCGCGCCGCGCTGCGAGCCGACATCATCGCCGAGCTCGACGAGCTGACCGCCCTGGTCGGCGACGTCGTCGAGCTGGCTCGCGGCAGCAAGCCCGGGCGGGTGCTCGACGACGTCCGCGTCGACCGCATCGTCCAGGCGCACGTGCGCCGAGCCGAGGGCCGCGGGGGCGTCGACATCCGGTTCCACGCCGACCTCGAGCCGACGGTCATCCGCGGCGAGCCGGACCGCATCAACCGCGCCGTCTCGAACCTGCTCGACAACGCGGTCAAGTGGAGCCCCGCGGGCGGCACGGTCGACCTCTCGCTGCACGACGGCGTCCTCAGCGTGCGCGACCACGGTCCCGGGTTCGCCGCCGCCGACCTGCCGCACGTCTTCGAGCGCTTCTACCGCGCCGACGACTCCCGCGGCCGCCCCGGCTCCGGCCTCGGCCTCGCGATCGTGCGCCAGGCCGCCGAGGCGCACGGCGGGTCCGTCGAGGCCGCGAACGCTCCGGGTGGCGGCGGGCTCATCCGCGTGCGCTTCGCGCCGCCGTGGGCGAACGGGGGGCGCTGACGGCCGGAGGCTCAGGGCGCGGTGGACTACGGCGTCGTCGTCGAGAGCGTGAACGTCACGCTCGCGCTGTAGGCCCCGGTGCGCAGCGGTTCGGACGCGCCGATCGACTGCCTGAAGACGATCGGGAACGAGTCGTTGGCGGCGGGTCCGGACCAGGCGGTCTTCGCCGGCGTGATGGTGACCGGCTGGGCGAGGCTGAACGCGCCATTCGCCAGCCGGGCCGTCGAGGCGGTCAGCGTCGCGTCGCCGGCCGTCGAGGTGACGGTGCCGGTGGTCGACGCGGTGTACTCGTGCGCGACGCCCGGGACGAACGCGCCGAAGTCCGCCGGCGCGCCGAGCGAGAGCGACAGCGTCGCCGGAACGGTCCCGCCGACCGAGATGTCCACTGACGTCCGGGTCTGGAGCACGGTGACCGGCTCGGCCTCCTGGGACGCGGTCAGGAAGTCATAGCCGAGGTATTCGGCCTTGACCGTTGCGAGGCCTCCGCGCAGCGTGCCAGGAACGGTGACCGAGCCCACGCCGTGGTCCAGATAGACCGTCTGCTCCCAGCCCTGTGCCGAGAACCGCACGCGGCCGCCGGTCTCATAGCCGTCGGCCGCGGTCACGATGGCCTTCAGCGTGTCTCCCTCCTTGATCGTGGTCCCGGGCAGGACGAGGTCGGTCGTGGTGGCGACGTCGGGGTTGGCAATGCCCTGGATCTTGTTCCACTCGCGCAGCGAGAGCGGCGTGACCGTTCCATGGCGCACGGTGCCGGTGTTCGTGAAGCTGGGCGTCTTGGCGTCCCATTTCGGGGCCTCGATATCGGGGCTGCACGACAGCTGGTAGCCGCCGCCGTTGGTGTACCGGTCCGCCCAGAAGTAGAACTGCTGCGGGCAGGCGGTGTCGCCCGGATTGGCCTTGAACACCAGTGGCCCCTCATAGCCTTGGTTGGACACCCACGTGCTGCGGCCGATGGACGGAGCGACCGGGATCCAGTTGTTGATGTTGGTGTCGCGGAGGTTGAGGTTCTTCTCCGAGAACACGTCCGACGCCGCGTTGCCGGCCTCGTTCTTGGTGAAGCGGTAGTAGTAGTCGCCCACCTTGATCACGGTCGTGTCGATGCGCGACTGCGGCGCGGGGTTCTGCCACACCTGCGCGGGCGCAAACGTGCGGAAATCGCGCGTGGTCGTGTACCACATCTGCTGGTTCCCGGCCCCGGTGCGGTTCACCGGGTCGCTCCAGAGCGCCTGCGCCCAGAACACGACGTAGGCGCCGATCGAGTCGTCCCAATAGGCCTCGGGGGCGAACGCATTGCCGGCGTTGTCCGGCGCGACCTTGACATGGCGCTGGGGCGACCAGCTCACCAGATCGTGTGACTCGAACACCTCGATGTACTGCGAGTCGTTGATCTGGTAGTCGCGATTGCGGTTGAACCAGTTCAGATCGGTGGCGATCATGTAGAAGGTGTCACCGTCGTGCGAGCGGATGATGAACGGGTCGCGCAGGCCCTGATCGCCCAGTTGAGACACGAGCGACGGCTTGCCGCCGAGCAGGCCGACCCAGTCGAGCGCGCTGTTGCCGGTGGAGAGCCCGAAGCGCAGCTGCTCGCCGTCGGCAAGGCCCTCGCCGGTGAAGTACCCGAGGAAGTAGCGCGCGGGGTCCGCCTTGCGCGGCATCGCCTTGACCGTGCCCTGGAACGTCTTGGTCTTCGCCGACGCACCCTTGGTGATCGTCGCTGTGAGCGTGACCGGGACGTCGGGCCGCCCGAATGCGGGACGGGACACCTCGCCGGTCGGCGTGATGATCCCGGAGTCCGACGACCACGTGATCGTCGAGCCCCACTCGCCCTGCGCGGGCAGCGTGACGTTGCCGCGGATGTCATCGAGGGCGGTGAGCGTGAGGTCGTCGGTGTCGCGGGCGACCGACTCGGCGTCGTGGAACTGCGCCGGCACCGTGATCTGGATCTCCCGGGTCGTCGTCTCCAGGCCCTTGGTCAGGTTCGCCGTCAGCGTCGCGGTGGCGGCGGGCTGGTCGAGCGCCGGGCGGGTGATGACGCCGTTTGCGGTGATCACGGCCGGATCGGAGGTCGTCCAGGTGATCGCCGAGCCGGCCTTCGAGCCGAACCTCGGCAGGTTGATGTTGTCGACGATCGCGCTCGTCAGCCCGAGGTCGATCGCCGCGGCGTCGTCGCGCACGCCCGCGACGCCGGGAGCCTCGGCGAGGGCGATCGCCTCGTCCTCGGACAGCGATCGGTCATAGACGCGGAAGTTCCGCAGCGTGCCGCGCAGGGCGTAGAACGTGGGCGACTGCGAGCGGCCGAGGTAGTTGCAGTTGGTTCCCGCCGCATTGACGGTGGGGGGCACCGTCAGGTTGGTCGTGCGGCCGATCTCGACGCCGTCCTCATAGAGGATGCCGGTCCAGCTGGTGCCGTTCGCGTTGCGCTGCTGCGTGTACGTGAGGTGCTTCCAGACGCCTTCGCGCAGGGCGTAGGTCATCGCCTTCTGGACGCTCGAGCCGGTCGTCGGCGTCGTGGACGTCAGGCCGGTGCGGATGCGCATCGTGTTCGAGCCGAAGATCGAGCCCCCGTAGTCGCCGCTGGCCGTGCTGTCGCAGCTCGTCTTGCGACCAAAGGACCAGAGGTGGTGATCGCCGACGTTGGCCGGATCGATCCGGATGTCGTAGTCGACGGTCATGTCGGTCATTCCCGCGGTGATGTTGTCCGGCAGGTCGACGTAGGCGCCGGTCAGCGAGTCGGCGTAGGCGTCGGGGTTCAGCGTCACGCCCGCGCCCGTCAGGGTCGCCTTGCCGGGGTTGACCAGCGTCGCGTTCCCCGCGGTGCCGGCCGAGCCCGAGTCGGCGAGCGTGGTCCCCGACGTCTCGCCGAGCTTGTAGTCGTGCACGAGGCCGGCCGCGAGCTGCTCGGCGGGGATCGTCACCCGCTGCTTGACCGTGATGGGGAAATCCTTGGCCTCCGTCAGGCCGCGGTAGCTGAACGTGGCCGTCAGCGTGGCGTGCCCATCACCCTGGCCGGCGGGCGGGCGGGTGACCGCGCCCTGGGCGGTGATCACAGCCGGGTTGCTCGAGCTCCACGCCAGGCCGGGCACGGACGGCAGCGTGAGATTCCGCGTCACGGCGCTCGTGTCGCCCAGATCGACCGAGGCCTTCAGCTCGGCCAGATCGGCGGGCGCCAGGTCGTCCGAGAGGGCCTTGACCTGGCTCGTGGTGAGCTCCTTGGCGTAGATGCGGAAGTCCTTGATGCGACCGCGGAACTGCTGCCCGCTCGCGTTGGCCGAGCGGCCGATGAAGCTCGTGGCCGAGGCGACGTCGGAAGGCTTGAGCGTCAGCGCCTGGTTCGACGCCACCGGCACGCCGTCCTCATAGAGCAGCATCCGGCCCGGCGTGAGCGCGTCGCCACCCTTGATCGTCACGGCGACGTGCTTGAACGTGTTGCCCGCAAGCGCCGTGGGACCGGTCGCCGTCTGGGCCACCGGGTTCGCGCCCAGCGGTGCCAGCAACGCCTGGTGGGGCGCGGTGCCGGCGCCCGGCGTCGCGGAGAGGTATCCGGCGTTGTCTGCAGTCCGGCCGAATGAGAAGACCTGCCCCTGCTGCGTCGTGCTGGACAGCCGGACGTCGAATGCGATCGTCACGTCGCTCAGCCCGGCCAGCAGGGAGTCGGGGAGCCTGACCGCGGGCAGGGTGCCCCCGTTGCCGCCCGGCAGCGTCAAGCCGCGCCCGTTGTTCCAGACGGTGCCGGTGTTGCTGTTGACGATCGACGCGTCGTTGCCCTTCCCGGACCGATCGTTGACCACGGTCCCGCTCGTCTCGTCGAAGGGGTAGTAGGCCACGAGGTCCTGGTTGAGCTCGGGCGGCAGATCGGCCCGCGCCGGCGCCGCCGCCACCGCGGTCAGGCCAACGACCGCGGCGACGAGCCATCGCGTTCGGCGAACCACGTTGCGGGTCCGATGTCTCAGTGGCAAACGACTCATTCGCGCGTCCCCTCTGCGGCGCAGGTGCCAGGTTGATTGATAACGCTCACAGGTCCCTGCTGTCAAGGCGCTGCGCGGTTTGCCGGGCAGACACCCAACGAAGTCTTTGCCTGCCCCTGAATTACAGACAAACACGACGATGGGTTCGGTGTGCGCGGCTTCGTTGTGGCGATCGTCAAATCGCCTGGGCGCACAAGTTGTTTGCGCTCACATGAATGCGTCGGCCGCGGATGGAGCGCGTGCGCGATGCGTGAACCGCCAAGCGGCAGGGCTCGCGGTCCGGCGAGGGCCGTCACGGCATTCGTCGTTCGCCAAGACTAATCCATCATCTCGCTGCCATGTCCGTGATGGACATGGCCTGGTAGGCCATGTTACGGTTCGTTTGGCGGCCCAACATCTGCGCAGGCCGCCGGTTCCATCGGAATCGGGAGGAGAGGCTATGGACCGGACCCGCATCGTGAGAGGCGTCGTCATCGCGCGAGCGTGGCTCGCGCTGACCGTCGCGGCCGCGGCGCTGGCGGCGCTGGGTCCGGCCGGGGCAGATGCGCGATCCGGTCCGGGATTCCCGCTGTACGGACAGGACAAATGGCTCGGGAGCGTGAACGAGTTCACCCGACCCTCGTTCACGCAGTGGTTCAACGAGGTCACGCCGGAGAACGCCGGGAAGTGGGGCAGTGCGGCCGGCACGACGCGCACCGCGGCGATGCGCTGGACGGCGCTCGACCAGGCGTACAGCTTCGCCAAGACAAACGGCTTCAAGTTCAACTTCCACGTGCTGCTGTGGGGCAACCAGCAGCCGACGTGGATGGCGAACCTGCCCCCGGACGAGCAGCTCGTCGAGATCAAGAAGTGGTTCGCGGCCGTCGCGGCGCGCTACCCGGACATCGACTACCTGCAGGTCGTCAACGAGGCGACATGGGATCCGCCGGACGGCTCGGTGCCCAAGAACCAGGGCGCGAACTTCTCGTCGAGCGGCAACTACGTGCAGGCGCTCGGCGGCTACAACGGCACCGACGGCACGGGCTACGACTGGATCCTCAACGCGTTCCGGCTCGCGCGCCAGTACTTCCCGCACACCAAGCTGATGCTCAACGACGTCGCCATCACGGGCATGACGGCGGCGACCGACGAGTACCTGAAGATCATCAACCTCCTCAAGCGCGAGAACCTGATCGACCGGATCGGGCTCCAGGCCCATGCGTTCGAGTTCATCCCCGGGGTCACCAACGCGCCCACCATCCCGGGCCACCCGTACCAGCCCGTGGACGACATGGCCGTGCACAAGGCCAATCTCGATCGCCTCGCCGCCACCGGCATACCGATCCAGCTCACCGAGCTCGACCTCGACGGGCTCCCGGTCGGCGCCGTCGCGGGCGACGAGATGCAGCTGGCCTACTACCGCAACGTCTTCCCGACCTTCTGGGAGCACCCCGCAGTCGAGGGCGTCACGCTCTGGGGCTGGCGCCAGCCGAACCATTGGCGCAACGCCCAGAACGCGCCGATCGTGCTCTCCAACGACACGGCCAAGCCGGCGGGCGCGTGGCTCTACAACTACGTGCGCGGGATCGCGCCGGTCATCAGACCGGCGCAGAGCTTCACGGTCAGCGACGCCAACGCCACCAGCGTGGGCACCGTGCAGGCAGACGATTGGGCGTCGCAGATGGGCCGGCCGGAGTTGCGGACGTTCAGCTGGCAGATCAGCGGCGGCGACGGCGCCTTCTCGATCACGCCCGCCACCGGCGAGCTCCGCATCGCCGACCAGCGCCTGCTCGACGAGAACACGACGTACACGCTCAAGGTCCGCGTCAGCGACGGCTTCCACACGAGCGACGAGACCGCCGTCACCGTCGTCACGCAGGACCTTGCGAACGTCGCCGACGGGGCCGTGGGCGGCACCGTGCCGGCCACGCTGTCGTTGACTCTCGGCAGCGGGGCGACGTTCGGCGCGTTCGTACCCGGCATGTCCAGGGACTATGAGGCCACCGCCGGCGCGACCGTCACGAGCACGGCGGGAGACGCCACGCTGAGCGCCGTCGATCCGGCGAGCGCGTCGCCGGGCAGGCTGGTCAACGGCAGCTTCGCTCTCTCAGAGCCGATCCAGGCCGCGGTGACGGGCGCGTACGCCCCCATCGGCGCCTCGCCCCTGACGCTGCACACCTATGCCTCGCCGGCGAGCAACGATCCGCTGACGATCCGCTTCAAGCAGACCATCGGCGCCTTCGAGCCATTGCGCACCGGCACCTACAGCAAGGCGATCACGTTCACCCTGTCGACGACCACGCCATAGAGCGACGGCGGCGCCGCTCTCAGGCGACCATCGCCGTGGACCGGCTCAACTCGTCATGGCGGTCGAGCTCCTGCGCGTGGTCGGCGAGCTTGTCGCGGATCGCGTCGACGGCTTCCTCTCCCAGGGCGAGCCGAAGCGGCGGACTGGGGTCATCGGCAAGCGCCACGATCGCCGCGGCGATGCGCTCCGGGTCGTTCGGCTGGTCCCCCGCGAGCTCGGCGAACCAGGCGAGCGCCCGGCCGACGCTCTCCTGGTACCGGCGGCCAGCGTTCGCGTCGCGACGCTACGCGCTGTGCTGAGCGGACGGACCTTGATCGGCGGGATCGGCGCTTGCACGCTGGCGAGGCGATGCTCGATGACCAGCGCCGGATCGCACTCGCCGCCCTCGGGCTCGCCGCGTTCACCGTCGGCACCTCCGAGCTCGTGATGGTCGGGATCCTCGATCCGATCGCCCGCGCCGCGGGCGTTTCGGTCAGCGCCGCGGGGACGCTCGTGACCGCGTACGCGCTCGGGATCGCGGTCGGCGGCCCGATCGCCACGGCGCTGACGACGTCGTACTTCGCCACCGACGTGCGCCGGCCCGGCGTGTCGCCGGCGGGCATCGCGTTCAGGGTCTCGTCGCCCTGTCGGTGACGCCGCGACATGTGTCGCGGACGACGGCGACATCCGGCCGATGCCACCGGCGAATGTCCCGTCGCGCACAGGTCATCGGTCCGATGCGCCGCGCACATCGCAGCGCAGATGATCATCGCCGCCCGTCAGCGGGCGCAACGACGATCAAGGAAGACGAACGCCATGACTTCAGACCACCCGATGGCACGCGCGCGGCGGGTCCGCGCGCTTGCCGGGATCGCTTGCGCCATGCTCGGCGCGGGCGCGATCCACGCCGCGACGGCCGCCGCGGACACCGTGAAGTACGAATACTCGACGCCGGGCACCTACACGCTCAAGATCCCGGCGTACACGACCTCGGCCACCGTCGTCGCCGACGGCGCGTCGGGCGCTGACGGCGGCAGCATCGGGAGCGTTTCCGCCGGTGGCAAGGGTGGCAAGGGCTCCCTGCTGAACGCCACCGTCGACGTCGTGCCGGATCTGTTCGTGGCACCGGGCGACACGCTGCAGGTCGAGATCGGTGCGCGCGGGCAAGGTGGCGCCGGCGGTTCGACGTTCGGGACCCAGCCGGGCGGCGGCGGCGGCGGTGCCGCGACCATCCTGGATCTCACGCACAAGGTCACGTTCGCGGTCGCCGGGGGCGGCGGCGGTGGCGGCGGCGCCGGCGGCGCGTTCTTCGGCGTCAACGGCGGCGCCGGCGGCGCAGGCCCCGGCACCGGCGG
The DNA here is from genome assembly GCA_963837485.1 of uncultured Solirubrobacteraceae bacterium. Lineage (GTDB taxonomy): Bacteria > Actinomycetota > Thermoleophilia > Solirubrobacterales > Solirubrobacteraceae > Solirubrobacter. The sequence continues at coordinate 188,014 of CAWINP010000011.1, forward strand.
CAACGGCGAGAGCGGCTACGCCGTCAACGCCGGATCAGGCGGCTCGGCACCCTTGCCGGGCGAGTGCACGGTGCCGGGCCGCGGGAGCGCAGGCGCTTCGGCCGGCACCGGCACGGCCGCCGGGAGCGGCGGCGGCGGCGGTGACGGCGACTGCCCGGGCCACGGGGGCGCCAACGGCGGCAGCGCCGGCGGCGGAGGCGGGGGCGGCAGCGCCGGCGGGAGCTCCTCCTGGGGCGGGAAGAACACCGTCGGCGTCCGGACGTCGGACGGTGACGCCTACGTCTCGCTCACGTTCAATCGCAGCCCCGTGGCGCCCAAGTTCACGTCCGCGTCATCGCTCACCGTGCCTGCGGTCGCGGCCGTCGACGACAACATCGCGTTCCGCGCGACCGCGACCGGCTTTCCGACCCCGCGGTTCGCGCTGTCCGGAGCGCCGGCGTGGCTGAGCATCGATGCCGACAGCGGTCAGGTGACCGGCGCGGTCCCGGCGCGCACGGCCGGAAAGTACACCTTCACGATCACGGCGGACAACGGGTTCGCCGTCACGTCGCAGCCGTTCACGCTCGACGTGACCGCCGCACCGCTGCGCCCGCAGGCGCCCGGGACGCTCACGGGCTACGCGCGCAATCCGTTCTCCGCCACGCTGGCCGCCAGCGGCGGAGTCGGGGCCTATACCTGGACCAAGACGTCAGGGTCGCTGCCGGGCGGACTGCGCCTGAGCGCATCCGGAGCCATCACCGGCACGCCGACCTCGAAGGGCACTGCGACGTTCACTGCCCGGGTCACCGACAGCTCGCTCCCGACGGCCGCGTCGGCCACGGAGTCCGTGAAGATCACGATCGCTGCACGCACCCTGGCCGTCACGACCAAGTCGCTGCCGGGCGGTACCGTCGGCCGCACGTACTCGCAGCCGCTGGCCGCCGCGATGGGCTCCGGCTCGCTGAAGTGGCGCGTCTCCACCGGCAGGCTGCCGAGCGGCCTGAGCCTCGACGCCGCCACCGGGAGGATCAGCGGCATCCCGACCCAGCCGGGGACGAGCTCGTTCACCATGACCGTGAGCGACGCGACGATGTCGGCGTCGGCGGATCTGAGCATCGCGATCCATCCCGCGGTCCAAGCGGCCGTCTACACCGTCAACAGCGGCAACAGCGCGCTGCTCGGGTTCGGGCTCGACGCCGACGCGGACGGGCCGACGTCCAGCCGTGCCGCCACCGACGCGCTTCCGGAGTGCTTGACCGCGTTGGTGATCGCCTCCTGTCCGATGCGGTACAGCCGCTCCTCGACTGCGATGTCGAGCGCCAGCCGGTCCTCGGGGCCGGCGACCGCGACGTCGACGTCGTGCCGCAACCCGATCGCTCCCGCGTGGGCACGCAGCGCCGTCACGAGACCCTGCTCCGCCAGAGCGTCGCGGCGCAGCTCGAAGATCGAGGCGCGCATCTCCAAGAGCGCGCGGTGCGCGAGCTCGGCGACCTCGTCGACGCTTGCCCGCAGGGCGTCGCCCTCCGGCGACTCGACGCGCGCGGCGTGATGACGCGCCAGGCCGGTGTGCAGGCCGAGCGTGAAGAGCGTCTGGGACACGGAGTCGTGCAGGTCGCCGGCGATCCGGCGCCGCTCCTCGGCCGTGCGCTCTGCCTCGCGGCGGCGCGACTCGGCGAGCCGCAGGGCGGCTTCGCGCCGGCTGCTCACCACGGCGCCGAGCGTGACAGTCGTGATGACGGCGACGAGGACATACAACTGGGTGTCGAGCGTCGCGTCGTCGATCGAGCTGGTGGCGAACGGCCCGGCCCGGTCGGCGGTCCGCGCGATCGCTACTCCGACCGCGAGCAGCACCGCAGCGGTGGCACCGCGCTGCCCGAGGTTGAGGGCGGCGAAGATCAGCACGGGAAACACGATGTAGGTCAGCGGGTGATGGGACGCGAAGACCACGACGCTGAGCCCCGCCACCACGAGCGGGATCGCCACCGCTTCCAACCGCTTGCGGCCGTGCGGCCACGCCAGCGGCGGCCCGCCGACCCACACGAGGATCAGCGGAATCACGATCAGCGCTCCGCAGGCATCGCCAAGCCACCATGTCCTGAACACCGAGCTCAGCTCGCTGGCGCCGAAGTCGCCCGCACGCCACCCGGCGAGCGTCCCGATGGCCGCCGAGATCGCCGTGCCACACGCGATGGCGAGCAGCAGCAGGGCGACGTCCAGCGGCCGCTCGAGCCGGTTGCGAGGGCCGAGCCAGCGACGCATCAGCACCGCGATCAGCGTGAACTCGATCACGTTGCCGAGCGTCTGCGCCTGCGTCCATCGGGTGAGCTCCTCGCTGTGGAACGGGATCACCCCGGTGCCGAGGAGCACGTCCGCCAGCGCCGCACCGAACCACCACCGCAGGTCGCCGAGATACAGCATCGCGGCGGCGAAGCCGACCGGCAGCCACGCGACCTGCACGCCGCCGGTGAACTGCACCACGTAACCGAGCCTGGCCATCGCGTAGTAGCCGGCTCCGAGCGCCAGGTTGCCGAGCAGAAGGCGCTCGCGAGTCGGCGAGCCGTGAACGATCAGCCCGCCGAGCCGCGTGATGCTGCGGTGATCACGCTCGCCCATCGGAGCGCGATCCTATGTCGCCAGGACAACGACCGGGGACGACGCCCCGGTGAGCCGCGGATGACACGGCGGGCAGCTCGATCTGCGTACGGCACGTCGTCTTTCCGACCTCCGTCGTTCGTATGCGCGTTGGGGCCGCGGCCAGTCTGCGGTAACTTGGCCCCAGAGGGTTTCTGTCCCGCGCCCGGAATTCGCCTCGCGTGGGCCGTTGCCTGATGGAACGGCGAACCGGAGAACGCGATGACTGAGCAGTACGGAATCGTGGGCCCAGCGCGGGGCGAGCCGTTGCCGGTCGGCCGCGTCGGCGTGCGCGTGCGGGTCCCGCTGTCCGGCTGTCCAAGCCCTCGCTGGTCGCGTGACCTCAGCGCCCGCCTGACCAACGAGCTCGTCGGACACGCCGCCGTCGGTCACCTTCGGCTCAACGACATCGTGCACGGCGACCACATCGTGCTCGAAGGCGTCGAGGAGCGCGAAGCGACCCTGCTCTCCGACGCACTCTCGCGCGCGGTGACGGCCACCAATGCGGCATGCCCGACAGAGCCCCAGCAGACGGCCAACGTTCCGCAGCCGCGCGCCGACGCGATCGCCGGCGAGATCGCCGGAGAGTAGCTCCAAGCCCGACGGCGGGCCGATCACGGGCCGACGACGCGGCCCACGAGCCGGATGACGCGGGCGGGGAGGACGGCGTGGCGTTCCTGCTCCCAGACCCGCGCACGCGTGAAGCGCCGGTAGCCGAGCAGCCGCAGGCCGAGGCCGGGGAGGCCGGAGGCGGCGCCCGTGCTCTGCGCGGGCTCGGCGGTGAGCAGCTCGATCCGGTACAGGTGCTTGACGTTGACGAAGCCGTAGTGCGCCGGGGCGACGAGCCGCACCGGCGCGCCGTGCTTGGCGTTCAGAGGGGCACCGTCGAGGCGATCGGCGAGCAGCACGCCGGCGGCGAGCGCGTCCTCGAGCAGCATCACCGCCCAGTGCCCATCAAGACCGCAGAACCGCGCGTGCGTCGCCGTCGGGGACGGCCGCAGCAGCTCCGACAGCGCAATGCCCTCCCAACGCAGCCCCCGCGCCGACCAGCCGGCGACGCAGTGGAAGTCCGCGAGCAGCGTGCGCCGCGGGAGCGACGCGAGGTCGGCGACGGCGATCGCCGCCGCTGACTCGACGGCGCCGGAGACCGCGATGACCGGCGCGACCGGCAGCGCGGGCGGCAGGCCCTGGTTGGTGCCGAAGCGCGGGAAGCGGTCGAGCGCCCGCTGGCCGGGAGGAAGCCGATCATCCATACGTAAGCGTATAGATACGCTAGCGTATGGTTCATGCCCGCGCAAGCCCGCACGCCGCGCCAGGACTGGATCGCCGGCGGTTTGAAGGCGCTCGCCCGCGGCGGCCCGGAAGCCGTGCGCGTCGAGCCGCTGGCGCGCGAGCTCGGCGCCACCAAGGGCAGCTTCTACTGGCACTTCCCCGACCGGGCCGCACTGCTCGAGGCGCTGCTCGACGACTGGGAGCGGACGGTCGTCGACGACGTGATCGCCCACGTCGACGCGCGCGGCGGCGACGCGCGCGACCGGCTCCGGCGCCTATTCGCGCTCGCCGGCTCCCGGCGCGACCTGCCGCCCGTCGAGCTCGCGATCCGCGACTGGGCCCGCCGCGACGCCGGCGTCGCCCGCCGGCTCAAACGCCTCGACAACCGCCGCTTCGCCTACCTGCGGACGCTGTTCAGCGCGCTCACCGACGACGACGCCGACGCAGAGGTCCGCTGCACCCTCGCCTTCGCGCTGTTCGTCGGGCACCCGCTGATCGCCGCCGACCACCCGGGCCGCAAACGCAAGGACGTGCTCGACCTCGCCCTCGCCCACCTGCTGCGCTGACGGTCACCGCCCCGCAGTCCTTCCATGCTTACGCGGCGATACGGCTGCGGTCGGCGTCGGCCCGGCGGTCGGCGGCGTGCTCGCGTTCGTGCCCGGCGACGCTGAACGGAACGCCGCGGTGCGTGAAGGTGCGGCGGAGTCCGTGGCGTTCCAGGACGGCGAGCATCTCCGCGGGCGGGTGGGCGTACGCGCGGAACTCCTTGCGCAGGAGGCGGAAGGCGAGGTTCTGCGCGGCGGCGATCGAGCGCCAGAGCAGGGTGCCGGGCGGGTGGCTGAAGACGAGCAGCCGGTGTGCGTGGTCGGCTGCCGCGCTGAGCAGACGCTCGTAGTCGGGGTAGCAGCAGACGACGCGGTTCAAGACGACGATGTCGACCGCCTCGACGCCGGCGGGATCGACGGCGATGTCGTGCAGGCGCCGCTGGACACGGTCTTCGACGCCGGCCTCGCGGGCGAGTTGCAGGGCGAGCCCGTCATAGGCGGGCGAAAGCTCGAGGTTGATGGTTTGTGCGGCGCCGCGCTTGAGCAGCTCGAGCTGGATCTCGCCGATTCCGCCGCCGATCTCGAGCACGGTTGCCCCGTGCACGCCGCGGCTCTGGATGAATTCGACGATCTGCCGCGAGGTCTTGTCGAGTCCGCGCTTGCGGTAGCGCTTGGCGACGCGGCGAGCGAAACGGTCGCTGAAGAACCACTCACAGCCGCGGGAGTTGCAGCAGCCGGCCACGACGATCGACGTTACCGGTCGCGATCGAGCGCCGGGCGTCTGACCCCTGGCTACCAGGCGGAGTCGGCCGCGACGCGCTGCGACTGCGCGGGCAGCTCGCGCACGACGGGAACCACGAAGGCGTGCGAGGCGGGACGACGGACGGTGGTGGCGAGGACGGTCATGGCGAAGGCTCTCTGTCTTAGATGCGAGGCTTGCGGTAGCGGCGGCGCGACGTGCGCTCGGCCTGATATGCGGTGGCGTGCGTCAGATGGATCAGCGAGGGGTTCATGACACTGCCAATCCTCCTCCTGCGGCGCCCGCGTCTTCAGGCGGCTGGCAGGCGTCTCGGCGGTGCTCACCCCGCCTGTTGCCCTCCGGATTTCGCACCCCTACCGGGGGCTGCCCGAACCCGCGGGGGCGGTTTGCCGGCGCCCGCGCTAACATCCGTGCATCGTGCCGAACTCTAAGTCCGGCGAAGTAGTGCCCGCGTCGCGTTGTTGCTCTAGCACCTCCCGCGTTTCGCAGCACACAACCTCCTGGGAGGAACTCAAATGGCAACCGGAACCGTGAAGTGGTTCAGCGACGAGAAGGGGTTCGGGTTCATCACGCCCGACGACCAGAGCAAGGACCTGTTCGTGCACCACACGGGCATCGCCGGCAACGGCTTCAAGTCGCTCCCTGAGGGCGCGAAGGTCAGCTACGACGCCGAGATCGGGCCCAAGGGCCCGAACGCGACGAACGTCCAGACCATCTAGCCGCTCTTCTCCGTCGCAGGTCCCGCTCGGCTCGGCACCACTCGGTGCCGACCGGCGGGCCCTCAGCCATCGGTCGCGCCGCTGAAGCGCAGCACGACCGCCAGCGAGCTCTCCGGTCCGCGCCAATGCTCCCGGACCAGGTCGGCGCCGCTGCCCCTCAGTACGGCGCGTAGCGCGAGCACGACGATCACCGCATCGTCGAGCTGGCCGACCACCGGGATGAAGTCCGGCACCAGGTCGAACGGGAGCGCGAGGTAGCCGACGAGCGCGCCCAAGAGCACCTTGTGGCGCCGCGGCACGCGTGGATCGCCCAGCAGACGCCGGACGAGCACGATGCAGTCGGGGATGAAGCGGGCGACACCGCGCCCTCCGTCCCGGCGGCCGGCGACGATGAGCCCCGCGAGGAGCGCCGCGTAGACGATCAGCGCGCCCGCCGCGACCAGCAGCAGCCCCACAGGCGTCATTCGAGCGCCTCGACGAGCACGCGGTGCTCGCCGGAGCAGACCATGAACGACGGCCCGACGCTCCAGGTGTGATCGTCGTCGAGCTGCCACCGGGTCTCGACCCGCTGCACAGGTGCGCCGCACTCGTGGCACGGCGGCGAGGCAAGGGCGATGAGCTCGGCTCGGGTCATGGGCGTCACCTGAGTCTTCGGCACGATGGACCGATTCCACAATCGCCCGTTTGTATAGGTTGATACGTGGTACCCCCGGAGCAGGGTGGACGCGCGGGCCTTGACGCGTGTTCTCACCGGTGCTAGGTAGGTTCGTCCCACACCATGAGCCAGACCGCAAAGCGTCATCGCGTCAGCGATGCGGAGCGCTACCAAGCCGTGACGGCAGCGCGTGAGCGCTTCCTCGCGGGAGACGATCGCGTTCGTGGGGTCCGGCCGGAGGTGGCCACGTCGTGGTATCGCTGCCGCGAGCAGTACCAGGTCGATCCCAGTCTGACCACGGCGCCGCCCGCGTCCGCGCAGGACGAGTTCTCGGCCGAGCCCACGCTCGAGCACGAGATCGTGTTCGCCCAGCTCGGCGGCGCCGCGGCGTCGATCGCGAACGAGATCGAGAGCGTCGGGGGCGTTGTCACCGTTGCGGACAGCGCAGGTCGGATTCTGACCGTCCAGGGCGACAAGGAGACGCTCTACCGCGCGCGCGACAGCAACATGGCGCCGTGGTCGTGCTGGTCGGAATGGGCGACCGGCACGAACGGGATGGGCACGGCGCTCGAGGCGCCCGGCCCGGTGCTGATCAGCGGGCCCGAGCACTGGTGCACCGGCTTTGACGAGTGGGTCTGCGCCGGCGTGGCCGTCCGCGACGCCGTGACGCGCGATGCCGTGGCGGTGCTTGACGTCTCGACCTGGCGCACCAACCTTCCCCAGCAGGCCGCGGGCTGGCTGTCTCGCGCGGTCGGCGGAGCGCGCGCGATCCTCCGTCAGCGCGCCCAAGACAGCGGCGCCGAGTTGAGCGCCGCGTTCACCCAGGAACGCGCACGGGCCGGACACGCGCTCGCCGCCCTGGACGCGAGCGGCAGGGTCGTGATCGCCGACGAAGGGGCGAGCTTCTACCTCGGCGTCCCCGCCCGCGTGCCGGCGCTGGATCCCGCGGTGCGCTGGCAGCCGGGCCTGAACCTCGGGCGGCTGGCCCGCCAGGGCATCAAGCAGGCTCGTCTCGACCGGGGCTGGGTCGGCACGACGCAGATCGCGTCCGAGCTCACCGGCGAACCCTGCCGGATCACTCTGCGCCCGGTCTTCCTCTCCGACCAGCCGATCGGGACGCTCGCGATCTTCGGCGCCGACTACGGTGACCCGGTCGAGCGCGAGCCCGCCGCGCCCGGGCTGAGCCCTCCGGCGCGCATCGTGGGCATCGACGGCGAGCGCATGGTCCTGCTGCACCGGCCGGAGGTCCAGTTCGCGGAGGCGGACGGCAATGACGTCTGGCTCGTCACCGACGAAGGGCGCCTGCAGGCCGCGGTCCATGGGATCGACAAGCTCGAGGAGGAGCTCGGCGGCGGCGAGTTCCTGCGCGTCCACCGGCGCTTCATCGTCAACCTGTCCTGCGTCCGCGCCGTCGACCGCGGCTCGAGGGGCGAGCTGTCGTTGATCATGGACGGCGCGGCGTGCGACGCGGTGCCCGTGTCGCGCCGCAACGTCCCGGCCGTGCGGCGCGCCCTGGGACTCTGAGCTAGAGCGGAACCCGCGGCTTCAGAGCTCGAGAGACGAACTCGTCGGTCCGCGCCGGCTCGCGCGCCGCGACGACGCGGTCGTGGTGGGGCGAGAACCGGCAGACCGGGTCCGTGGCCGCGGCGTCGCCGGCCAGCCGCAGCGCCTGGCAGCGGCAGCCGCCCCAGTCCTCCTCCTGCCGGCCGAGCGGGCACGTCCGGCACGGCTCCTGCATCCACTCGGTCCCGCGGAACCGCGCGAACGCGCCGGACTCGCTCCAGATCCACTCCAGCGGCCGCTCGCGGACGTTGGCGAAATCGAGTCCCGGAATCGTCGACGCGGCCTGGCAGGGCAGCACGTCGCCGTTGGGAGCGACCACGATCGCCGTCCGGCCCCAGCCGCCCATGCACGGCTTCGGCAGCTCCTCATAGAAGTCGGGAAGCACCCACAGGACGTCGACCCTGGGGCCGACCCGTTCCCGGAAGCGCTGGACGGCCTCCTCCGCGCGGAGCAACTGCTCGCGCGACGGCATCAGCGCCGCCTGGTTGGCGACCGCCCAGCCGTAGTACTGGGTGTTGGCGAGCTCGAGCCGCTGCGCGCCGAGATCGAGCGCGAGCGCGAGCACCTCCTCGATGCGATCGAGGTTCTGCCGGTGCAGGACGCAGTTGATGGTCAGCGGGAAGCCGAGCTCCTTCGCGTGGCGCGCGGCCGCGATCTTCTTGTCGAACGACCGGTTGCCGGCGATGCGGTCGTTGTCCTCGGCGTCCGGGCTCTGGATCGAGATCTGAACGTGGTCGAGCCCGGCCGACTTGAGCGCCTGTCCGCGGTCGCGCGTGAAGAGCGTCCCCGCGGTGATGAGCGACGAGTACAGGCCGGCGTCGCGCGCGCCGGCGCACAGCTCGGCGAGGTCGCGGCGCAGCATCGGCTCGCCGCCCGTGAGCGCGAGCTGCAGGACGCCGAGCCGCCGCGCTTGCTCGAACGTGCGGATCCACTGCTCGGTGTCGAGCTCGGAGCGGTATCGCTCGGCGCCGATGTCGAGCGGATTCGAGCAGTACGGGCAGTGCAGCGGGCACTGATAGGACAGCTCGGCGATCAGCGTGGACGGCCTCGGGGTTCGTCCAAGAAGATCCGATCCGTCCGGGGTGGCCCAGCCGTGGATGCCTGGGGCCGGCGGCGGGCGCAGGCGTGCTCCAGCACGTTGAGCCCCGACGGTGGCGCCAGGCGCCGCGGATGGGCCGCATCCGGGCGCAGCGGGGTTCTTGGACGGGCCCCTAGGCAGCATCGACCACGAGGCCCCTCTCGGCCATGGCGCCGACGAGCTCGAGAACGTCCTCGCGGACGTCGGCGCCGTCGTAGCGCGCGGAGAGCGCGCCGACGATGTCGTCGAGCGAGCGCTCGCCGTCGCACAGCTCGAGCACCTCCGCCGCCGTGGCGTTGAGCCGCACGGCGCCTTCGGGGATCAGCAGCAGGTGCTCCTCGCGCACGTCGTCGTATCGCAGCCGCGCGCCGGTGACGAGGCGGGGATGCGTCATGCCGCCGCCCCGGGCGGCTGCGTGTCGCCGCGCTCGATGGCGTCGAGCTGCGCCCACAGCACCTCGGTCTTGAAGCGCAGCGCCGCGACGGCGGCATCCTGCTGCTCGCGGGTCCGGCAGCGCTCGACGGTGAGGTCGAGCGCGTACTGCGCGTCGCGCGGCGCCTGCACCAGCCGTGCGCGGAAGTACTCGAGGCCGTCGCGGTCGATCCATGGGTAGTGACGCTCCAGCGCGTCGAGCCGCACGCGGATCGCGGCCGGCCCGAAGAGCTCGGTGAGCGATGACGCGACCGCCTCGATCCAGGGCTTCTGGCGCGCGAAGTTCACGTAGGCATCGACTGCGTAGCGCACCGCAGGCAGCACCCGCCGCTCGGACACCAGGTCGTCCCGGGAGACGCCGAGCGCCTCGCCGAGCCGCAGCCACGACTCGATGCCGCCGGCTTCGCCGGCGCTGCCGTCGTGATCGATGATGCGCTGGATCCACGCGCGCCGGACCTCGACCTCGGGGCAGTTCGCCAGGATCGCCGCGTCCTTGAGCGGGATGCACCGCTGGTAGTAGAAGCGGTTCGCGACCCAGCGCTGCAGCTCCTGGCGCGAGAGCTCTCCCGCGTCCATGCGCCGGTGGAACGGGTGCAGGTTGTGGTAGCGCGTGCCCTGCGCGCGCAGGCGGGCGATGAGCTCCTCGTCCGTCACAGCTCGACCTCGAGGCCATCGTAGGCGACTTCGACGCCCGCGCGGACGACCTCCTCGCGCTCGGCGGAGTCCTCGAGCAGGATCGGGTTCGTGTTGTTGATGTGCACGAGCACCTTGCGCGGGCGCTCGAGCCCGGCGAGCACCTCGAGCGTCCCGCCCGCGCCGGACAGCGGCACGTGTCCCATGTCGCGGGCGCTGCGCTCGGAGATGCCCAGTCGCGCGAGCTCGTCGTCGCGCCAGCAGGTGCCGTCGACGAGCGCGACGTCGCTGGCCGCGAGCCGGGCGGCCACGCCGTCCTCCCAGGCGCCGAGCCCGGGTACATAGGTGACGACGCCGCCGGTCGCGCGATCGCGGAAGACGAACCCGCTGGCCTCGAGCTCTCCGTCGAAATAGCGCGGCGCGTCGCCGCCAGTCGCGAACGATTCGACGGAGAGGCTCGAGCCGTCGAGCGACTGCGCCTGCCCTGGCTCAAGCGTCCGCCACTCGGCGCCGCAGTAATACTCGAGCATCGGCAGCACGGGATACCCGTCCGTCAGCGCGCGCCGGACGCCCGCGGCGCCGAGCACGCGCAGCGGCGCCGCCGACTCGCGCAAGAGGAGAAGCCCCGCCGTGTGGTCGATCTCGGCGTCGGTCAGCAGCACGCCCGCGACCGGAGGCGCGCGGACGCCGTCGACGGGCCCCGGGCCCAGCGTCTCGAGCTGCTGGCGCAGGTCCGGCGAGGCATTGACGAGAAACCACGGCCCCTCTTCGGAGCGGATCGCCAGCGAGGACTGCGTGCGCGGCCGCGCGCGCACGCCGGCGCGCGCGGCGTCACAAACCTCGCAATGGCAGTTCCACTGTGGGAACCCTCCGCCGGCGGCGGAGCCGAGAACACGAACGCGCACGTGGCGCGTCGGGGTTTCAGATTCCTATCGGCGGTACAGGTAGGAAGTGACCTCCGAACACAGGTCGACGATCTCAAAGTCAGGCTTGACCCACTTCATCTCTACCTCCTATTAGGGTGTGATTGGCGATGCATGTCGAGGTGACCGCAGACGACCCGGGCGCGATCGCGCCCGATCTCGTTGCCGCGGCCGGGCCGCGCGCGTTGGAGCTGGGCGCCCCGGAGCGCGCCGTGGCAGAGGCCGATCCGGTGGCCATGGTGTACGCGGCCGCCGCGCCGTTGGCCGTCGTGGCGGTCGAGCCCGGCGTCGACGGGCTGCGAACCGCTGCCGCACGGGCGGTGCGCGCCTGTCGCGGCGGCGGGACGGTGGCATGGGCGCTCGATGCGTCGCTGCCCATCCCCGTCGAGGAGCAGGTGCGAGCGCTTGCCGAAGGCGCGGTGATCGGCGGCTACGACGCCCGCCGCTGGCGGCGCGACGAACCGCCGCGGGGAGTGGAGCGCTTCGTGATCTGCGGCTGCGACGTGACCCTCGGGCGCGCGGCCGGCCGCGCCGCGCTCGTCGGCCGCTGGACGAACGCCGCCCGCGAGTTGGTCGATGCGCCCGCGAACGTGGTCTCGCCGGCGGGTCTCGCGGAGCGCGCCGCGGCGCTCCCGCGGCTGCGCGCCGAGATCATCGACCCCGCCGAGGCGGGCCTCGGTGCGCTGGCAGCCGTCGGCGGCAGCAGCCCGGTCGGCCCGGTGCTGATCGTCCTGCGCCACGAGCCCGCGGGCGCGCCGGACGCACCGCGGCTCGCGCTCGTCGGGAAGTCGGTCACGTTCGACACCGGGGGTTACTTCCTCAAGACGCAGGCCGACATCGTCCGCCAGAAGGCCGACATGGCCGGCGGCGCCGCGGTCGTGGGCGCGCTGAGCGCCATCGCCGAGCTCGGGCTCCCGCTGTCGGTCACGGGCATCCTGCCCGCCTGCGAGAACATGCTGAGCGGCAGCGCGATCCGCCCGACGGACGTGATCACGACCGCCGCCGGCCTCACCGTCGAGGTGACCAACCCGGATGCCGAGGGGCGCCTGATCCTCGCGGACGCCCTGTGGTGGGCGCGCCGCGACGGCGCGACGCACATCGTCGACCTGGCGACCCTGACGGGCGCGATGCGCGCGGGCATGGGCGACATGTACGCCGGCGTCTTCGCGAACGACGATCCATGGCGTGACGCCGTCGTCGACGCGGGAAACGCCAGCGGCGATCTCGCCTGGCCTTGGCCGCTTCACCCGCGCTACCGATCCCTGATCGACTCGACCGTCGCCGACCTGCGCAACACCGCGGGCAAGAGCTTCGGCTTCCCGATCGTCGCCGCCACGTTCCTGCGGCAGTTCGCGGGCGTAGGGCCGTGGGCGCATGTCGACATGCTCGGCACCGCGATGCTCGACGAGGATCGCGGCGACGCATTCGGGCGCGGCGCGACCGGCTTCGGCGTGCGCATGCTCGTCGAGCTCGCCACGCGCCTGAGCGGCGTGGCGAGCTCGACCTGACCCTCGCTCATCCGACCAGGTAGAGCGCACCGGCCGCGACCAGCAACCCCGTCCCCGCGATCTTGTCGGCGGCAACGCGACGCGTGACTCCGAGCATGCGCGGCACCCCGACCGCCACCAGGAGCCCGACCAGCGCCAGCAGCGCGCTCGAGAAGGCCTGCTCGGTGGCTCGCCCGGCGAGCGAGCCCTGATGCTCGCCGGCCAGGCCGTACGTGAGATTGTCGACGGTCAGCGCCAGCGGCACCACCCACACCGGCCAGCGCGCGGCGACCTGCCGCATTCCGGCGGCGACGACCAGCAGATAGAGGCCCACCGCGACCAGCGACCCGAGCTCGACGATCTGCGACACGCCCTCCGAGAAGAGCCCCCATCCGAGGCCGGCGCCGATCAGGAACACGACGCCGTCGGCGAGTCCGAAGAGCCCGGCGAGCCACAGGCGCGAGCGTTTGTCGACGAGCCCGCCGATGGCGACACACGCGATCAGGCTGTCAATTCCTAGAACCAGAAAGCTCATATCTACCTCAGACTCTGGTTGGCAAGTCCGTCAATGCTGACGGTTAATCGGGCAGCGCGAAGGCGAACAGCGCGCATCCGTGTGAGGACCCGAGCATCTTGGGCAGGAAGCCCTCGGCCCAGCCTCCCCAGCCGCTCGGCGCGACGACGTACTGGCGTCCGTCGACGGTGTAGGTCGACGGGCTGCTGTGGTGGCCGCTACCGCACTGGAACTGCCACAGCAGGTCGCCGCTGTTGGCGTCCCACGCGTTGAACTCGCCGGTGGGCTCGCCGCCGAAGACGAGGTCGCCGCCCGTCGCCAGCAGCGACGAGCACATGCACAGCTGGCCGGTCCAGCGCCACTTCTCCTGTGCCGTGCGCGGATCGTAGGCGCTCACGTACCCGCTCTGGTCTTCACCGTCGACCGCTACGCCGGCGCCCCAGTACGGGATGCTCTCCTTGAACTCCCTGCGGCGGCGCGTGGCGGTCGCGCCGACGTCCTGGACCGGAACGTAGAGGAGCTCCGTCTTCGGGCTGTAACAGGCGTGCGTCCACTCCTTGGCGCCCGCGGGGCCGGGCCAGAAGTGGACCGGGTCACCCTCCTTGTCGGGGTAGACCTTCGCCGTCACGTTGCCCTTCTCGTCGACCTCGCCCCAGTCGATGCGATCCACGAACGGCGCCACCCGGACCGGCTCCATGTTGGTGCGGTCGAGGATGTACAGGAACCCGTTCTTGTCGAAGTGGGCCGCCAGCTTCTGTCCGTCGAGGTCGAAGAGGATGTGCTCCATGGTGGAGTCGTAGTCCCACAGGTCGTGCGGGGTGTACTGGAAGTGCGCCTTGATCTGCCCGGTGTCGGCGTCGACCGCGACACCGGAATCCGTGAACAGGTTGTCGCCCGGGCGAACCTCGCCGTCGAAGTCGGGACACGGATTGCCGGTCCCGTAGTAGAGGAGGTTGAGGTCCGGGTCGTAGGTAGGTGTGATCCAGCAGTTCGCGCCGCCGCGCGCCCAGGCCTCGCCGTCGGATGGCCAGGTCTCCGAGCCGGGCTCCCCGGGCTTGGGGATCATGTAGCAGCGCCAGACGCGCTCACCGGTCTCGAGCTTGAACGCGTCGGTGTGACCGCGCACGCCGAACTCGCCGCCGGAGCTCCCGACGATGACCATGTCCTTGACGATCAGGGGAGCGACCGTGGCGCTCTCGCCGGCGCGCACGTCGCCGAACGGCTGATCCCAGATCTTCTTGCCGGTCTCGGCGTCGAGCGCGATGATGTGCGCGTTCAGGGTGGTCATGAAGACCTTCCCCTCGGCAACCGCGACGCCGCGGTTGACGTTGCCGCAGCACAGCGAGATGTCGAACGGGGAGGCGTGCTTGTAGCGCCATAGCTCGTGCCCCTTCGCCGCATCCAGAGCGAAGAGCTGGCCGTCCCAGGCCGAGACGTACATGATCCCGTCGACCACGATCGGGGACGGCCTCCCAGGCGTACGTCGATGCGCCCGAGTGCAGGCCCATCGAACCGATCTGGTAGACCCAGGCCGGGGTGATCTTCTTGACGTTGCTCTTGTTGATCTGGTCCAGCGCGCTGTAGCGCTGCCCGTCGTAGGCGCCGTAGTAGGTCAGCCAGTTCTGCGGTTCGTCGCGGGCGTTGAGAATCCGGTCGTAGTTGACGCCCTTGGCGACCGGCGGCGCGGTGCCGATGTCGGCGCTCAGGCTTTGGTAAGGGATGGCAGTCCCTGCGTCTACGTACTCGGTTGCCATCGAGTGTTCCTTTCCAGCGTGATCGGGCGGACTACGGGCGGGGTTGGGGCGGACGGTCGAGGCGAGCCTCGGGCGGTACGTCCCCGCCCACCGCGATCGCCGCGGTCAAGCCCCGGCCCTCGTCGTTGCCGGTCGTGGAGCTGTACCAGTAGTAGCCGGGTCCATCGAGCTCGAGCGTGGCGGTGCCGCGCGAGTGGTTCACCAGCCAGATGAACTTGGTGTCGCCGTTACTCGGCAGGACCGCGCAGTGGGTGTTCTTGTCATCGTTGATGAGCTCGAGCTCGAGCACACCGCCGTGGGGCAGCACGAGGACCCCGGGCTCAAACACCAGCTCGTCCTCGGGAATCCGGACAGTGGCGTGCATCTTGCCGTCGGAGCCTTCCTCGGCCTGCCCGACGGTCGTGCGCCCGAGGATGCGACCCAGCGTCACCCCGTTCTGCTTGTCCAGACCAGGTATAGCGTCGACCGCAATGTCGCTCACGGCGTTCCCCTTGCGTCGGTTTTGCGACGATCGTATGACGGAAAATGGAGCTCCGCAGCCGATTCTGTAAGAGATGCCGTTCGCTCAGTCGGGGGTACCGCTCGTTCGCGATCGTGCGCCGCTGGTGCCGGCCGGCTCATGCCCGCGGCCGAGCGTGCCACCGACCGCCTCGAGCACCGCGCGCGCCTTGAGCAGCATCTCGTCGTACTCGGCGTCGGCGTCCGAAGCGGCCACGATCGCGCCGCCCGCGCCGATCTGCAGGCCGTGGCGGGAGGCGACGAGCGTGCGGATCACGATGCTGAGGTCGGCGGTGCCGTTGACCGACAGGAACCCCAGCGCGCCCGAGTACACGCCGCGCGGGCCCCGCTCGAGACGGTCGATGATCTCCAGCGTGCGCAGCTTCGGCGCGCCGGTCATCGAGCCGCCGGGGAACGCCGCGCGGATGCAGTCGATGGCGGTGGCATCGTCGCGCAGCCGGCCGCGGACGGTCGTGACGAGCTGGTGCACCGTGGCGTAGGACTCGACGGCCATCAGCGCCGGCACCGCGACCGTCCCGAGCACGCATACGCGGCCGAGGTCGTTGCGGACGAGATCGACGATCATCAGGTTCTCGGCGCGGGACTTCTCGTCGGCCTGTAGCGCGGCCGCCCGGTAGGCGTCCTCGAGCGGATGGACGGCGCGCGCCGCCGTGCCCTTGATCGGCTTGGACTCGACGACTCGCTCGCGGTTGACGCGCAGGAAGCGCTCAGGCGAGGAGCTCAGCACCGACACCCCGCCGATCCGCAGCAGTGCGGCATGCGGCGCGGGGTTGCGCGCGCGCAGGGCGCGGTAGGCGGTGAGCGGATCGATCGCGCCGTCGCTGTGCAGTTGCGTGGTCAGGCAGATCTCGTAGCTCTCGCCCTCGAAGATCTCGTGCTTGCACGCCGCGATGCCGGACAGGTAGGCGTCGCGATCCTCGCGCGCCGCGAAGGACAGCGCCCCGCGCGCCGGCGCGGCGACGGGCGCCGGCGCGCCAAGCCCTTCGAGCGCGCGTTCGGTCGCCGCCAGCCATTCCTCGGCCTCGACGGTGCCCGTCGAGTCCGCGAGCGCGACGAGATGGACGCGGCGCTCGTCGTGGTCGAAGGCGACCAGCCGGTCGCACAGCAGCAGGGCGGCGTCGGGCAGCGGTGAGCGGTGCACGAGCTCGCCTCCGCACTCGCCCTTGAGCTCATAGCCGAGGTAGCCGGCGAAGCCGCAGGTGAAGTCGAACGGGAGCTCGGGAGCGTCGGCGCGCAGGCGTTCGAGCTCGCGCCGGCAGTAGTCGAGGACGCTCGCGTGCAGCTCCTCGCGCCCCGTCGCACGCTCGACGGTGAGGCGCCGCGCGCCGGCGTCGTAGCGCACGACCTGGCCGAGCGGACCGTCGGGCGCGCCCATGAACGAGAAGCGCGCGAGCCCGGGCTCGACGCGCGAGCTGTCCAGCCACACCGCGTGCTCGCGGTCGGCGTAGAGCGCGATGAAGGCGGCCTCCGGGTCGCACCAGCCGGCGAGCGCGCGATGGAGCACCCGCACGCCGCCGGCGGTCCGGCCCGCCGGGCGCGGCGCACGTGCGGTCGGTGGCCGGCGCGCGCGCGTGAGGTCGCGGAAGTTGCGCAGCAGCGTGCGCCCGTGCTCGGTGGAGATCGACTCGGGGTGAAATTGCACGCCCCACAAGGACCGCGTGCGGTGCTCGAGTCCCATCACGACGTCGTCGCGCGTCCACGCCGTCACGCGCAGCGCCGCCGGGACCGCGCCGACCGCGAGCGAGTGGTAGCGCACGGCCGCGAAGCCCTGCGGGATGCCGGCGAACAGGCCGCGCCCGTCGTGATCGATCTCGCTCAGCCGCCCGTGCATGACCTCCGGCGCGTGGTCGATCGCACCGCCGGTCGCGTGGGCCAGCGCCTGATGGCCGAGGCAGACGCCGAGCACCGGCAGTTCGGTGCGGCGGAGAACCTCGAGCGAGACTCCCACGTCGCGGTCGCGCTCGGGCCGGCCGGGACCCGGCGAGATCACGATGTTGTCGACATCCAGCGCAGCGAGCTCGTCCCACGCGAGCTCGTCGTTGCGCACGACGACCGGCGCGTCGCCGTTGACCTCGCCCAGCAGGTGGAAGAGGTTGAAGGTGAATGAGTCGTAGTTGTCGATCAGGAGCGTGCGCATGGCCGCATCTACACTCTGCCCACGTTGGCCGCGCCCATCATCGAGACCGTGGTGACGACGATCAACCCCGACCGCAGCGTCAACTGCGGCGCGATGGGCGTCGAGTGGGGCGAGCAGCGAATCGTGATCAAGCCGTACCGGGGAACGCGGACGCTGCGCAACCTGCGCGCGACCGGAGCGGCGGTGGTCAACGTCACCGACGACATCCTGCTCTTCAGTCAGGCGGCGCTCGGCGATCCGCATCCGCCGACGCGGCCGGCGGCCGGCATCGCGGGCGCGGTGCTCGAAGGCGCGTGCTCGTGGCGCGAAGTGCGCGTGGAGGCGATCGACGACAGCCCGCAGCGGGCCCGCGTCGCCACGGTCGTCGTCGGCGGCGGGAGCGGGCGCGAGTTCCTCGGGCTCAACCGGGCGCGTCACGCCGTGCTCGAGGCCTCGATCCTCGCGTCGCGCGCACACCTGCTCGACGACGGCGACATCCGCGCGGAGCTGGGCCGGCTGCAGGTGCTCGTCGACAAGACCGGCGGGCCGCTCGAGCACGCGGCGATGGATTACGTAATCAAGGCGCTCGTGCGAGCTTGCGAGTGCGAGTAAGCCGCATGCCTTCTCTCGCTCGCGCGAGCTTGCGAGTGCGAGTAAGCCGCATGCGATCTCCCGCAGGAGTCGATCCTTGACGGTGCGCGTCGAGGCGCCCGCGCGCCTGCACCTCGGCATGCTCGCGGTCGCCGGCGACGGCCCGCGGCGCTTCGGCGGAATCGGCGTGGCGATCGATCGCCCGGCCGTCGTGATCGAGGCGCGGGCGGCCGCCGAGCTCAGCGCCGAGGGCGCCGATGCGGAGCGCGCGCTGATGTTCGCGCGGCGCTGCCGCGAGGCGCTCGGGCTCAGCGGCGGCGCGCACGTGCGCGTGGTCGAGGCGGTCCCGCAGCACGTCGGGCTCGGCTCGGGCACGAAGCTTGCGCTTGCCGTCGCCCAGGCGCTGGCCACACTCGCCGGGCGGACCGTCGACACGCCGGCGCTCGCCGAGGCTGCGGGGCGCGCCGCGCGTTCGGCCGTGGGCATGTGGACGTTCGCGCTGGGCGGCTTCGTCGTCGAGGGGGGCGTCCGGCGCGACACCACGCGGCCCGCGCCGCTGCTCGCGCACCACCGGGTCCCGGACGAGTGGCGCGTCGTGCTGGTCATCCCGGAGGCGGAGCCGGGGCTGTCCGGCGGGGCCGAGGAGGCGGCGTTCGGGGAGCTGGTGCCGTCGGCCGAGCGGTCGGCGGCGATCGCGCAGCTCGTGCTCACGTCGCTGCTGCCGGCACTCGTCGAGAACGACGTCGGGGAGTTCGGCGCCGCGCTGACCGCCGTGCAGGAGCTCGTGGGCGACGCGTTCGCGGCGGTCCAGGGCGGTCGCTTCCATCCGCGCGCGGGCGGCCTCGTCGAGGCGCTGCTTCGCGGCGGAGCCGCCGGCGCGGGCCAGAGCTCGTGGGGCCCGGCCGTCTACGGGGTCGTGGGCAGCGAGAGCGCCGGCCGCCGGCTCGCAAGCGACATGCGGGGCGTGGTCGGCGACGGCGGGCGCGTGGAGCTCGTCACGTTCGACAACCGCGGCGCCCGGCTGGAGCGGTCATGAGACTGCTCGTGAGCGTCGTCGACGCCGGCGAGGCTCGCGAGGCCGCGTCGGCGGGCGCCGACGTCGTCGACGTCAAGAACCCGGCCGAGGGCTCGCTGGGAGCGCCGTCGCCCGCGGTCATCGAGGCCGTCCGCGCGACGGTCCCCGCCGGCCTGCCGGTCAGCGTCGCGATCGGCGACATGCCCAATCTGCCCGGCACCGCGGCGCTTGCCGCGCTGGGCGCGGCACGCAGCGGCGCCGCGTTCGTGAAGGTCGGGCTGTGGGGCGTCACGACGCAAGCCGAGGCGGTCGGCCTGTTGCGCGCGGTCACCGACGGCGTCGCGGCGGTCCCGGGCACCGTGGTGGTCGCCGCCGCCTACGCAGACGCGCGGCGGGTGCCGCATGCGCCGCTCGCTCCGGAGCTGCTGCCGAGCGTGGCGCGCGCGGCGGGCGTGGGGATCTGCCTGCTCGACACGGCGGTCAAGGACGGCCGCGGGCTGCTGGAGTGGCTTCCTCCCGACCGGCTCACTTCGCTGGTGGCCGAGGCCCATGACGCGGGTCTGCAGATGGCGCTCGCCGGCGCTCTACGGGCGGAGGATCTGCCGGTGGTCCAGGCGACCGGAGCCGACATCGCCGGCGTCCGCTCGGCGGCGTGCGGCGACGGCCGGCGCACGGGGCCGCTCGACGCGGCGCGCGTCCGCGCCCTGCGCGCGGCGTGCGCGGCATAACTGGCGGCGTTACTGCGCGGGCGCGTCGAGGAGCCGGACGGCCTGGAGCCGGTGGCCCACCTTGCGCGCGCAGTCGTTGCGCAAGTCGGCCGGGACCGCGTCGCCCCAGGCCTCGGCGGCTTGCTCGGCGCGCGCGAGCAGGTCGTTGAGGACGGCCTCGCTCGGCTCGGTCTCGATCAGGCAGCGCAGCCCGAAGCCGACATGCCAGCGCTCGTCGAGCTCGACGCGCTCGACGCCCTCGCGCACTCCCGGCATGGCTCCGTCGGCCAGGTCATTGAGCAGCGCGTGCTGCCCGGCGTCGAACACGACGCCTTCGAGCAGCATGTGGTAGAGGCTCACGCCCTCCGCCAGTCCCGCGTCGCCGGCGGCAAGCGCGGCGGCCATGGCCGGCAGGCGCTCCTCGAAGAGCTCGAGCACCGCGGGCGCGACGTGCTCCCTCGCCGCGGCACGGCGTTCGGCCGGGGTGGCGCCCGGCAGCCCGAGCACCTCGGCGGCGATGCGGTCGAACAGCAGCGCGTGGCGCTGCTCGTCGCGGCGCTGGAGGAAGAAGACCCAGGCCACGAGGCTCTCGTGGGAGGCCAGCGTCGCGTTCCTGGCCACGTCGGCGAACGGCGTGAGCTGCTCGGCAACCGCGTCCTCGGCCACGACGAACCCGGCGAGGAGCTTCATGAGGCGCCCGCGGCGCTCGTCCGGCAGCTGGGGCCAGGCGCGCGCGTCGGCGGTGAGGTCGATCGCCGCCGCGTTCCACTGCAGGCGGGCGACGAGCTGCGAGAAGAAGCGGGGCCACGTGCTGCGGTCCGTGAACGTGTCGAACCCGCCGACCACCTTGTAGTCCCGGAGGATCGGGTCGGCCAGAGGTGTGGCCCTGGAGGCCATTTTTTCACCGTAGCAAGCCCGCGGGGGCGATCCGCGTGCCTACCGTGGTGCCACGCTCGAGCAGCCGCGCGAGGCGCTCCGGGTCGCGCCCGCTGATCACCCATGTCTCGAGGCTCGCCCGCTCCAGGACCGCCGGCAGATACGCGTCCACGCCTCCGCCCGCCAGCGCCGCGAGCTCGGCGACGGTCACGTGCGCGAGCGGCTCGGCGCGCGGCGGCCAATCCGCGAACAGGCCGTCGACGTCCTTGATGAGCACGAGCCTGCGAGCCCCGGCGCGCACGGCGACCCAGGCGGCGATCGAATCGGAGGTCACCTGCCACGACGCGGGCAGCTCGTCGAGCGGCGCTCCCGCGGGCAGGAACACCCCCGCCCGGCCCGGGCGCGCGACGCCGGCGACCCGTTCGGCGCCCGGGATCAACTCGCTCAGCAGCCAGCCGAACTGCTCCATGGCGAGGATCGCCATACGGTGCGAGGTCGCCGCCGGCAGTCCGAAGCGCGCGTCGGCCTCCCGCACCGCATCGGCGAAGCCCGCGCCGCCGGGGACGACGAGCAGCGGATGGCGCACGGCGAGCTCGCCGATCGTCGTGCACAGCGCGCGCAGGGCGTCGTCGCCGGCCCCGCGGCCGACCCCGCCGCCGACCTTGACGACGGTCAACATGGGGGCCCGTGCGCGGCCAGCAAGGAGGCGAGCGCCGCGGCGGCCGACGGGACCGGCGGATCGGTGACCGCGCGTCCCAGGCGTGCCGCGACCTCGCGCCCCAGGAAGGCGCCGGAGCCGACCGCGACGACGGGCGCGTCGGGTGCCAGTACACGATGCACCCGGCGCGCGGCATCCTCGATCTGGCCCCGCTGCTCGTCGTAGAGGAAGGCGGCGATCGCGTCGATCTCGCCGCCGTCGAGCTGCTCGGCGTCGGCGCACACCAGCCGGGCGATGCGCTCGCGCGCGAAGTCGGCCGTGGCGGGGCGGCCGTCGGGCGTGGGACAGTCGTAGGCCTCGGGCGCCAGGCGGCCGAGCACGAGATGCACGTCCGCGCTGATCGCGAAGTACTCCGACGACACGGGGCACCAGCCGCCGCGAACCGGCACGCGCGGCGCGATCGCCGCAAGGTTGGTGCGCAGCACGCCGGTGTAGACGAGCTCGCCCGCCAGCAGGCGTTCGAGGTCGTTGCGCCCGGTCGCCGCGATGCGCCCGCCGGCGATCGGGATGAGGTCGGCCGTCGTGCTGCCGATGTCGATCAGCAGCGCGTCGGGCTGCGCGCCCGCCACCGCGAGCGACGTCGCGACCCAGTTGGCGGCGGCGACGTCCAGCGGCCGCGCGCGCGCCGCTTGCAGCGACACGAGCTCGCCGGCGGTGGTCAGCACGCTCACGCTCCCGAGCGCGTCCTCGGCCGCGTCGAGGACGAACGCCACGCCCTCGCGCTTGGTCCGGAACGCGTCAGAGAGCTCGGCGGTCATCGTGATCGCGACCGCGTCCGCGTGACCGCCCTCGGCGGCGAGCTCGCGCAGGACCGTCGAGAGCGCCTGGCGGTCGCGCCAGATCTCGAACGGGCGCGAGATCGTCTTCAGCGAGGTGCCGTGCAGCCACGCGGCCTTCGTGTTCGCGCCGCCGATGTCCATTGCTAGCGTGGCGAGCGTGCGCGTGGTGCCGGTCATCGATCTCAAGGACGCTACGGCGGTCCACGCCGTGCGCGGCGAGCGCGAACACTATCGCCCGGTGCGCAGCGTGGTCGGCGGCGGCGACGGTGACCCGCTGTCGCTCGCCCGCGCGTTCCGCTCCGAGCTGGGGCTCGACGAGCTCTACGTCGCCGACCTCGACGCGATCACCGGCGCAGGCTCCAATGAGGCCGTCATCGGCGCGCTCGCGCTCCAGGCGCGCGTCATGGTCGACGCGGGCGTCAGCGAGCCGGAAGGCGCCCGGGCGCTGCTCGCCCTCGGCGCGCACCGCGTCGTCGTCGGGACCGAGACGCTGACCGGACCGGACGCGCTCGACGCGCTGCTTCCGATTGGCGGCGTCGTCCTCAGCGTCGACCTGCGCGACGGCCGGCTGTTGTCACGCGACCCCGACCTCGCGGGCCTTCCGGCGCTCGAGGCCATGGCACGCCTGGACCGCCCGGGGCTGCGCGAGGCGATCGTGCTCGACCTGGCGCGGGTGGGCAGCGGAGCCGGGCTCGACATCGGGCTGATCGCCGAGCTGCACGCCGCCTTCCCCGGCCTCGAGCTGCTCGCCGGCGGCGGCGTGCGCGACGCCGCCGATCTGCACGCCCTCGCCGAAGCCGGCGCGGCAGGCGCGCTCGTCGCGACGGCGCTCCACGCCGGCGTCATCGGGGTACGCGAGCTTCCACCTGCTTGACCAGCGCCGCTGCCACATCGACGCCGGTCGCCTCCTGCAACCCGCGCCAGCCGGGGATCCCGTTGAGCTCGAGCACGTACTCGCCCAGCAGGTCGACGCCCGCATAGTCCGCGCCCAACGCCTCGGCGGCGTGCAGGCACAGGCGCTCCTGCTCGGCGCTGAGCTGCGTCGCTACAGCGGAGGCGCCGCGCGAGAGGTTCCGCCGCCATCCCGGTCCGTCACGCTCGATCGCGCCGATCACCCGCTCGCCGACGACGAACGCGCGCACGTCGGCGGCGGCCGGCAGCGCCTCCTGCAGGTAGTAGACGGCACGCTCGAGCGCCAGCGCATGGAAGACGCGGTACGCGACGTCGGCATCGTCCACGCGCGTCATCCCGGCGCCCATCGAGCCGAACAGCGGCTTGACGATCACGTCGCCACCGAGCTCCTCGAACGCCTCGAGCGCGTCGTCGGGGCGCTCGCAGGCGATCGTCCGCGGCGTGGGCACCCCGGCCCGGGCCAGCAGCGCCGAGGCGAGGAACTTGTCGATCGTCCGCTCGATCGCCCGCGGGCCGTTGACGCACGTCACGCCGCGCGCGACGAGCGCGTGCAGCGCATCGACGCGGAAGATCACCTGCTCGAGCGAGCCGCGCGGGATGCCGCGGACGATCACCGCGTCGCACTCGTCGAGCCAGAGCTCGCCGCTGCGCACCGCGACGTCGCCGTCGATGCGCCCGAGCAGGCGGGTCACGGGCACGAGCCGGTGCTGATGGCCCCGCGCGGCGAGCGCTTCGGTCAGCTCCCGCGCGTGCCATCCGCCGGTGGACCCGAGGATCGCGACGCTCAGCCCCAGAACGAGCGCTCCAGCACCTCGAGGTTGAGCCGCCCCGCCTCGAAGCTGCGGCCGCTCGCGACGCTCGTGAGCCTGATCTGCGCCGGGCTGAACAGCAGCGGGTCGATCTTGTAGAAGTCGAACTCCGCGTTCTTGAGCACCTTCCCGAACGGCTCGCCGTAGTCCGAGGACGCCGAGGCGGGAAGCCGCTCGACGAGCTCGCGCAGCGCGTCGTCGTCGGCCTCCACCGTGAGGTGGACCTGGCCGCCGTAGAGGATCGCGTCGTTGGTGCGCCCGATCGCCGCCATGTCGTCGCCCGCCACCGGCGGCAGCGGGCAGCTGCCGAAGCCCGCGACGACCTTGCGCACGTCGAAGCCGAGCTCATGGAGCTTGTGCAGCGCGGTCTCGACGACCCGCGCCGCGATCTGCACGCCGCCGGCCACGCTCGCCGTCGGCGCCGTCAGCAGCGTCAGCTCCGCGGGCGGCACGCCGGCGCGCTCGGCCACGTAGCCGGCGACCTCGGCCGGCGGCCGCTCGCGCGTCTCCAGGCACAGGACGGCGGCGCTTGCGCGCTCATCCCAGTCGAGGTCGTCGTAGAGCGGCTCGGCGCGGATCAGCGCGCGCGCCGGGCCGCTGCCCATCGCGAAGTAGCCGTCGCGATCGAGCCGCCAGCCGGCGTATTGCGCCGCCAGGCACGCGACCGCGGGCCGATCCGTCGTCACGGTGAGCGCGGGGAGCCAGCGACCTTCGATGACCAGCGGCGCGTACGCGACCTCCCCCAGCCCCGCCATGCAGACCTCGGCGAAGGCTCGTCCCGCCGCGAAGCCGCCCGCGCGGAAGTCGATCACCCGCGTGCCGTTCTCGAGCGTCGTCACCTCCAGGCGGGTCGCGTCGGCGCCGGCCGCCAGCCGGTCGGCGAGCTCGCGTGCACGGTCGTTGAGCGAAAGCGTCATGAGCCCTCCAGAATCAGGATCTCGCCGCGCCGCAGCTCGAGCGCGTCGCCGCACCAGCGCGCGTAGCGGCCGTCGAGCGGGACGTCCAGTCCGAGGGCCTTCAGCCTGCGCAGGTACAGGCGCAGGAACGGTGGGCGGTAGATGCAGGAGAACACGAACGTCGCGGGCGGCGTCGCCGGCGCCATCGTGACGATCGAGCCGCGGCGCATGCCGGCCCCCGCTCGCGGCCCGAGCCCGCCGAGCGCGACGATCGTTCCCGCCAGCATGCGCAGGCCGGCGGCCTCGCCGGCGCGTCCGGCCACCGCGATCAGGCCGCGTCGCAGGCCGGCACCGGCCTGCGCGCCCGCGTCGCCTCCGACGACGATCTCGCCGCCGCGCATTCCCGCTCGCTCGCCCGCATAGACGCCGCCGAGCTGACGCCCCGCCGAACCGCGCACCATCAGCGTGCCGCCGCGCATCCCCGCTCCGGCCCAGTCGCCGGCGTCGCCCTCGACGCGCAGCTCGCCGCCGTGCATCCCGGCGCCGGCGTGCATCCCGACGTCGCCCGCGACCGTGAGCCGCCCCGCGGTCATGCCCGCTCCGACGCGCTTGACGCGGCTCAGGTCGCCCTCCAGGCGGACGTCGTCGCCGGAGCCGGAGACGGAGAAGAAGTCGCCGACGCGCACGCGCTCGGACCCGTGCCAGAGCGGCAGCGCCGCGACGTCCTCGGCGCCGGCAAGCCGGTCGGGAGTGAGGACGCCGGCCTCGAGCGGCACGGCGGGCTGCTCTCGCAGCGTGAGCGTCAGCGTCATGGCACGAGCTCGCGCAGGTAGATGTGGTACGGGCCGAGGCTGCCGCCGTAGTTGCCCGCGGTCACGTGGCTGGCGCCGGCCTCGGCGGCGGCCAGGAGCCCGCGGCGCATCGCCTCGCGCACGGGCTCCAGCGCGAGCCCGTCGATGACGATCTCGAACACGGCCTCGACATCGGGCGGCACGTCGCTGTGCTCGACCTGGCCGCGCAGCGTCGGGCACAGCACGTCGTTGGTGGACGCCGGCAGCGCGCTGTAGCGCGAGCCGACCTTGCTCCCACTGCGCGCGATCCCGCCCGGGAACGGCATGATCGCGCCCTCGACGGAGCGCATCGCGCCCGCCGCCGCCTCCGCCGCCCGCAGCGCCGATTCCGCGTCGCGTCCCAGCATGATGATGTTGCCCCCGGCGACGCCCTTGACCACGCCGAAGCGCTCCTGCACCAGGAACTCGCCCTCCATCACCGGCACGCGCCAGTAGCGGCGCCCGTCGAGCACCTTGCTGGCCTGGTAGCCGTCGCCGAAGAAGCGCAGCTGGCCGCCGACGTCGACGGTGTCCTCCGCGTCCAAGCCGTTGAAGCACGCCGCCGTCGGCGACGTCAGCACGCACTGCCCGACGCGCTCGACCAGCCGCTTGCCGACGCCTTCGCGGTCCATCGCGAACAGCAGCGCGCTGACGCCCGGCCGCCCGTCCGGAGTCTCATCGGCGGTCAGCTCGCGTTCGATGCTCGCCTCGCACTTGCAGCCGATCACCGAGGTGGCGAAGCCGGTCATCGAACGGCCCGCCTCCAGCGCCCACCCGGGCGTCGCCGCGGTGATGACGACGCGCGCGCCCCACATCGGGAACGCCTCGGCGAACGTGTCGGCGATCTCGGCGCCGTGCACCCTCATCGCGGCTCCGCGTCGACGGTGCGCGCGGGCTCGAGCAGCCACGGCTCGCGCACGGGATAGTTGGCGAACCGCACGCTGTAGCGGTCCTCGAAGAGCGCCTCCAGCGTGGGCTCGATGCTCACGTCGTGCTCGGTGCCGACCCGCAGCAGGCGTCCTGAGCCGGCCTCGCGCAGCTCTCCGTCCTCGACGACCGCGTGCCCGTCCTTGATGACGTAGCGCGGCGCCGCGAACATCGCCTCGCGGTCGACCAGGTCGTCATAGATCGTGATGTCGGCGTCCGCGCCGACGCCGAGGTGGCCCTTGTCGCGCAGCCCGAGCGCCCGCGCGGGCCCGGCTCGCGTGATGATCGCGATCTCCTCCAGCGTGTACTCGCGCTCGAGATCGTCGAGCAGGACCGTGCGCCGCATCGCCTGCTTGTTCACGCGCCCGATCTGCTCCTTGCGGAACTCGCGATCCATGAGCAGGCGGATCAGCCGCGGATAGCTGAGGAACGACCCGCCGTTGGGGTGGTCGGTGGACAGCATGATCCGCCACGGGTCACGGCTGAGCAGGAACAGCTCGAGGCCGATCCCCCACTGCAGCGCGTGCACGTAGTTGCGCTCGCGGTAGGTGAACGGGACGATCCCGCAGCCGGTCTCGGCCTCGGTGTCGGCGTTGACCCAGCGGCCGTGCGTGACCTCGCGCAGCACCGCGGAGACCGGCGCGTCGGCGGTGATCGTCATCGCCGGGCCCGAACATCACCTGCCCGACGTCGGCGCTCAGCTCCGGGTGGGTGTTCAGGTACTCGGCCAGCTCCGGAGCACGCGAGCGCGACCGGGATAGGTCCCCACCCACCCGCCCGCCGTAGGCGTGGAACTGGATGTGGGCGAGGTGGGCGCGGCGGCCGTCGAGCGTGCGCAGCGTGTCGAGCGTCGTGCTCCAGTTGCCGGCCACGCCGAGGTTGTTGCAGTGGATGTGCGCAGGGTGCGGCAGCCCGAGCTCGTCGACCGCGGTGACGATCGTCTCGATGACCTGCCGCGGGGTGACCCCGGGGCCCTCGTCGTCGAGCGACGTCACGTTGCCGTGGTCGCGCTTCCACATCTCGACGCCGCCGGGATTGACGAGCTTGACGCCGTAGCCGCCGGTGGCCTGGAGCCACCAGGCGATCGCCTCGCGGACGCGGGCCGGCTCGGAGCGGATGAGCTCGAAGAGCGGCAGGTTGTTGCCCATCAGCACGAGGAACGCGGCGTCGATGACCGGCGTGTCGCGAAGCTCCGAGAGCGTGTGGCGGGCCGCGAGCGGCGGGGTGGCGGCGTCGACGACGGTCGTGTAGCCCAGCAGCGCGTAGCGGTAGCCGGTGGTGAACGTCGACGGGACGGTCCCGCCGGAGCCGGATCGCAGGATCTCCGTGCGCTCGAGGGCGTCGGCGCGGTGCTCGGAAGGCGCGAGCTTGCGCGCGGCATTGACCGCCGGCCCGGCGATGTGGGCGTGGATGTCGACCCCGCCCGGCATGACGACCATCCCGCGCGCGTCGATGCGGCGAGCGTGCCCGGGCACGTCGGCGACGATCCTGCCGTCCTGCACGCAGACGTCGCGCACCTCGCCGGCGACGCCGTTGGCGGGGTCGTAGACGCGGCCGGCGGCGATCCGCAGCATCAGAGGCGCTCGCCGATCGCGATCAGCACTTCCTCGACGCTCGGGCGGTCGGTGGGGCGCGGCGCGCGCAGCCCGACCGGGACGCCGTCCATCCGGTGCGCCGTGCCCGCGACCTCGATCCCGTCGGCCGCCGGGGCGATCACCACGTGCGCCGTCGCGGTCGCTCGTGGATCGATCACGACGGTCGGCACCCCCGCCGGCGGCAGGTCGCCGGCGAGCACGAGGGCGGCGTCGACGTCCCCGCGCGCGAGCAGTTCAGCGGCGCCGAGCTCCTCCTGCGGGTGGCCGCGCGCGAAGCTCACCGGTCCGGGGAAGCCGGTCTGCCAGGCGAGCACGTCCTCGGCGCCGCGCGCGTTGCCGTCACCGCGCAGCGCCAGGGTCACGGCGTGGCGGTCGTGGTTGAGATCGCGCACGAGCTCCGACAGGGCGAGTGCGGCGAGCTCGTCGAGCGCGCCGTAGATGAACGCGACGTGACGTACGTCGAGCAGGCGCCGCGCCAGGTCCTCCAGGCGGGGTCGCGACAGCGGCACGCCCTTGACCAGCGCGCGCAGCTCCCACAGCGCCTCGAAGTCGTCGTCGAGCTCGACGAACGCGTCCGCCTGCCCGGCGGTGGCGGTGCGCGTCGCGTCGACCACGACCAGCGACGCCACGCGAAGGCGCTCCAGCAGGCGCGGGTGGGTGACCACCGGGTCCGCGCGCCACGCGACGACGAGCTCGGCCCGGTCGCGGATCTCGCCGAACGTCGCCGTGCTTGACCCGATCGCCTGGAAGGCCAGCGCGGCCGCGCCGGAGTCGACCACCGCGCCGATCGCGTCCGCGAGCGCCACCGCTCGGCGCTGCGCCTCGATGCTCGTCCGGCCGAGGCCGTAGACGAGCGGTGCGCGCGCCTGCCGCAGGATCGCGGCTGCGGCCTCGACGGCCTCGTCGAGGCTCACCGCGCGGCCGTCGACCCGGGCGACCGGCGGCCGGTCGCCGAGGGCAAACCACGCGTCGCCGAGCGCGCACGTTCGCCCGTCGTCGCATACGCAGCCGCACCCCGCGCACGTCGCGTCAAGCATTCGCGGGCACCTCCAGCCCCGCGCGCACCCACGCGGCCTCCTGCTCGAGCGCCGCGCGGGGATCGGGCGCCGTCGTCACGACGGTGCAGATCGGCCGGCCGGCGGCGATGCGCTCGCCGGGGTGCGGGACGTCGCGCACGCCGCGCCCGAGCCAATCCAGGCTGTTGGCGACCACCACGGTCTCGGTGGCGAACACGACGGCCTTGCCCGCTGTGCCCGAGCGCGCCGCCTCGATCCGAGGCAGCTCGCCGGCGCAGCCGCGCAGGTGCGCGTCGAAGACGTTGATGCCGTAGGCCGCCTCGATCGCTTCCAGCGACGCGGTCGGGCGCGGATTGACCTCCAGCGTCCACGCGCGCTCGCCGTCCCAGATGAAGTCGACGCCGAACAGCCCGCGGAGCGCGAATGCTCCGGCCAGGCGCGAGCAGATCTCGCACGCCTGCTCCGGCAGCCCTTCGGGCAGGCGTGACGGCACGATGTTCCCGCACCAGCGGTAGCCGCGGACGCCGAACGCGCGCTGCCCGACGAGCTGCTCGGTGAGCCCGAGCACCACGGCGTCGTGCCCGTCACCGACCGCCGCCGCCGAGCACGCGAGCCCGGCGATGCGCTCCTGCAGGATCACGCCCGCCGGCAGCTTCCCGCCGCGCCAGTCGCGCACGCGGATGCCGCCGCCGCCGCGCAGCGGCTTGCTCAGCCAGCGGCCGGAGCCCGGGGCGGCCGGCGACGTCCGCGGGTACGGGATGCCGGCCGCGCCGAGCCGTTCCGGGTCGCGCACGGCACGCAGCGTCTCCGGCGCGTTGCCCAGCAGGATGTGCCGCTCGGCGAGCCGCGCGACGAGCTCGGGATGGTTCTCGAAGCTCGCGCCGTAGACGACCTCGCTCGCGGGCTCCGCGACCGCGGCGTCGACGAGCGCGCTCAGGCCGGGGCCGGTGACGACGCGGCTCGCGCGGCGGCGCAGGTCGACGTCGCCGAAGAGGTCGAACGCCACCACCTCGCGCCTCGCCAGATCGGCGAGCATGCGCGCGCTCAGGGCGATCAGGAGGAGTGGCTCACGCGGTGCGACGGCGTGAGAATACCCTCGACCAGCGCGACGAACACGGTCGCCGTCACGAGGTCGGCGGTCGTCCCCGGGTTGAGCGCATTGCCCGGCTCGCGCAGCGAGGCGTCGAAGCTGTCCAGCGCCCGGCGCCCCGCGTCGGTGCGCACGCCGCCGGCGGCGAGCACCTCCCGCGCATCCGCCGACACGCGCACCGCCGCACCGGCGCCGCGCTTGCGTGCGATCAGCGTGTCGGGCGCGCGGTCGAGCAGGCGCAGGTGCAGCTCGACGATCGCCTCGCGCACGGCGAGGCCGTCGCCGAGCCCGGCGGCGAGCGCGGGGACGCCGGTGTCGAACGTCAGCGCGTAGCCGGTCACGTACTCGGAGGCGATCGAGTCGCGCGCCGCGGCGGCGGCCATCGCGTCGCGCAGGCCGACGGACGGCTCGTCGCGCACGTCGTGCTCGACGCGCTCCCGCAGGCCGCCCGCGCCGGCGAGGCGGATCGCCGCGTACGCGGCGCGCGCGTCGGCGACGTCGAGCGCGCGCAGCGTCGCGCCGAGGCCCACCCGCAGCGGCGCGCCGGCGAGCGCGGCCTTCGCGAGCGGCGCGAGCAGCAGCGCGATCCCGAGGTTCGTGTTCGCCGGCGCCGCGCGGCGGGACGCCTCCACGATCGCGAGGACCGTCTCACCCACTCCACGCTCCCCCGCCCGCCCCAGCTCGGGGCCGAGCGCGATCGCGCTGCGCAGCATGTCCTCGTAGGAGGTGTCGTGGAAGTCGTGGCTCGGCGTGATGTTGCCCGGCTTCTCCGCGCTCACCTCGAGCACGCACGCAAGCTGCCCCGCACCGGCGACGCCGTCGGCGCTACGAACGGTCGCCGCCTGCGCATGGGCGGGCCGCGCTTGACCGTCTTGGAGCGCAGAAGCTAGGGTCTCCGGCCGGTCCGAAGATTTTCCAGACACTGTGCCAACGATATGGAGGACAGGTCATGGCCGGGACGTTCAACGTCGGAGAGTCGCTCGTCGGCGAGGGCAACGAGGTCGCGCATATCGATCTCCTGATCGGCTCCAAGAGCGGGCCGGTGGGTGAGGCGTTCGCGAACGCGCTCGTCAACCAGAAGGACGGTTTCACGAGCCTGCTCGCGGTGGTCGCGCCGAACCTCCCCGCCAAGCCCGACACGATCATGTCCAACAAGGTCACGATCAAGGGCGCGACGCAGGCCGTCCAGATGTTCGGTCCCGCGCAGGCGGCCGTCGCCCGCGCCGTCGTCGACTCGGTCCGCGAGGGCGTGATCGCCGAGGGCGACATCGAGGACCTCTGCATCATCGTCGGGGTCTTCATCCACTGGGACGCCACCGACGACAAGAAGATCTTCGACTACAACTACCAGGCCACCAAGGAGTCGATCGCGCGCGCCCTGGCCAACGAGCCGAGCGTGAGCACGATCCTCAGCTCCTCGGAGGCGGCGCGCCATCCGTTCGCGGCGGGCGTGGAGGGATAACGCCCTCAACGACGCTCGCCGGCCTGCACGCCGTCGTGACCGGGGCGAGCTCCGGGATCGGCCGCGCGATCGCGGAGACATATGCCGCCGAAGGCGCGGTGGTGCTGCTCACCCACCGCGCCTCAGCGGAGCGCGCGCGTGACGTCGCCGACGGCATCGCCGCGCGCGGCGGCCGCGCGCACGTCGTGCAGGCCGACCTCGCGGCGCGCGACGCGTGCGAGCGTCTGGTCGCCGAGGCGCGCGACGCGCTCGGCCGGATCGACGTGTGGGTCAACAACGCCGGCGCCGACGTGCTCACGGGTGAGGCGGCGGCGTGGGAGTGGGAGCGTAAGCTCGACGTACTGCTCGCGGTCGACCTCAAGGGCACGATCGCGTGCTCGTACGCGGCCGCCGAGGCGATGCCGCACGGCGGCGCGATCGTCAACATGAGCTGGGACCACGCGACGACGGGCATGGCCGGCGAGAACCCGCAGCTGTTCTCCGCCGTCAAGGGTGGCGTGCTCGCCTTCAGCAAGAGCCTCGCGCGCAGCCTCGCGCCCGATGTGCGCGTCAACGTCCTGTGCCCGGGCTGGATCGAGACCAGCTTCGGCGAGCAGGCCGAACCCGAGTTCCGCCGCTCGGTCGCCGAGAACACGCCGCTCGGACGCTGGGGCCGCCCCCAGGACGTGGCGGACGCGGCGCTCTTTCTCGCCTCGCCTGCGGCCGCCTTCGTCACCGGCCAGGCGATCAATGTCAACGGCGGCGTCGTGATGTAGACCCCGAAGGAGATTGCCATGGCAGACACGACATACGAGGGCGCCGAGGTGGAGGCCAAGCTTGCCGAGCACGGCCTCGACGACTGGTACCTCGAAGGCGAGTGGATCCGCCGCAAGTACAACACCGACGGCTGGCCGTCGACGCTGATGGCCGTCAACGCCATCGGCTACGTGTGCGAGGCGGCCTACCACCACGCCGACCTGGCGGTGACCTGGGGCAAGCTGTGGGTCAAGCTGCGCAACCACGCCGCCGGCGGCATCACCGACAAGGACTTCGCGGTCGCGCGGCAGATCGAGGACACGGTGCTGTGGCGCCCGGCCGACGACAGCGCGCTGGAAGGCACCCCGAACAAGTTCGTGTTCAGCAAGGGCGGCCGCTAGCGGCCGCCGCGATGGCCGACCGGTATCTGTTCGTCACGGGCAAGCTCGCGGCGCCCGCGCTGCGAGCGACGCTTGAGCGAGCGAAGCTGCCGTTCGAGTACGACGTCGCGGTGATGAAGATCACCGTCGCCGCGCTCATGACGGCGGAGTGGATCGCCCGCCGGCTCGAGGTCCCGCCCGGCGTCACGCGAATCATGATCCCGGGCATGTGCCAGGGCGACGCCGCGCTGCTCAGCGAGCGCTTCGACGTGCCGGCCGAGAAGGGCCCCGCCGACCTCAAGCGCCTGCCGGCGTTCTTCGGCCAGGCCGATGCCCGGTCGCGCTACGGCGCGCGGGACATCCGCGTCTTCGCCGAGATCAACAACGTCGCGCGCCTCGGCCGTGAGCAGATCCTCGAGGCGGCGAGCTACTACCGCGACGCCGGCGCGGACGTGATCGACCTCGGCCTCTCGCTCGAACCCAAGTGGCTCGATGACGGCCCGGAGGTGATCGCCGAGCTGAAGGCTCGCGGCTTCACGCTCAGCATCGACACGCTCGACCCGGAGCAGATCCTCATGGCCGACGCAGCCGGCGTGGACTACGTGCTCAGCCTCAACGGAGGCAACCTCGACATCGCGAAGCAGCTGCGCGCGACGCCGATCCTGATCCCCGACACGCCCGACGATCTCGAAAGCCTCGACGCGACGATCGCCCACCTGCGCGAGCTCGGCAAGCCGTTTCTCGTCGACCCGATCATCGAGCCGATCGGCTTCGGCTTCGCCGCGAGCCTCGGCCGCTACCTCGAGGTCCGCCGCCGCCATCCGGACGTCGACATGCTGATGGGCGTCGCCAACCTGACCGAGCTCACCGAGGCCGACACCACCGGCGTCACGGCCATGCTGATCGGCTTCTGCCAGGAGGTCGGGATCCGCAACGTCCTGACCACCGAGGTCATCAACTGGGCCCGCGGCGCCGTCCGCGAGACGGTCGCCGCGGCCAAGCTCATGTACTTCGCTCAGCAGGAGGGCACGGTGCCCAAGCACGTCGACGGCGCGCTGCTCACGATCAAGGACGAGGAGTTCCGTCCCTACACCGAGGCCGAGCTGCGCGAGCTGCACGCGAGTATCACCGACCCCAACATCCGCATCTTCACGGATGCCGATTGGATCTATGCGTTCAACGCCGAGCGCTTCGTCAAGGGCACCGACATCAACCAGATCTTCGACGAGCTCGGCGTCGACGAGCATACGCACGCCTTCTACCTGGGCAAGGAGCTCATGAAGGCGTCGATCGCCCGCGGGCTGGGGAAGAACTACCGGCAGGAGTCCCCGCTCGACTGGGGCTACCTGACGTTCGACGAGCCGCGCCGCGAACGTGTCCGCCTTACGGCGCGCTCCCGCAACGAGGAGGAATCGTGAAGAAGGTCCTGCTCCAGCTCGACACCGACGCGCACCCGAGCCCGTTCGACGCGATCGTGGCGCACGACGCGGGCGTGGACGTCCTGCTGTCCCACGGCGGCGTCGAGCGCGACGTCGTGCGCGGGCTCGTGCAGGATGCGTTCTTCACGCGCGGGATGGACGACCTCAAGACGATGGCCGTGTGGGTCGGCGGCAAGCGCGTGAGCGCCGGCGAGGAGCTGTTCGCCGCGGTGCAGAAGGCGTTCTTCGGTCCGTTCCGGGTCTCGGTGATGCTCGACTCCAACGGCTGCAACACGACCGCGGCGACGACGATCGCGCGGATCGCCAAGGCGCGCAGCCTCGCGGGCGACCGCGCCGTCGTGCTCGGCCTGGGCGCCGTCGGCCTGCGGTCGGCGCTCCTGCTGCAGCAGGAGGGTTGCGAGGTCGCGGTGGCGGCCCTGCCTTCGGACCTGTTCGACGACGATCGCCCGTATCACCGCCCGCACGGCCTCGAGGTCGCTCAGCAGCGCGGCCTTGACGTGCGCGAGCCGGGCGACCGCGCCGAGCTCGAGGCGCTCCTCGACGGGGCGCAGCTCGTCCTGTCGGCCGGGCCCAGCGGCGTGCAGGTGCTGCGCCGCGAGCTGTGGGCACAGCACCCGAGCGTCGAGCTGCTGGCCGACTACAACGCGGCGGAGCCGCTGGGCCTCGAGGGCACGAAGGCGACCGACGACCTCGCGTCCTACGACGGCAAGCTCGTGCTCGGCGCGCTGGCGATCGGCGGCCCGAAGATGAAGGTGCACAAGGCCTGCGTGCGGCGGCTGTTCGAGAGCAACGAGGAGGTGCTCGACACCGACGCCGTGTACGCGATCGCCAAGGAGCTCGTTTGACGCGCGTCGCCGGGATCGACCCCGGCACGTTCTCGTTCGGCGTCTGCGCGCTCGACGGCGGCGCGGTGGTGTACGAGCGCAGCCTTCGCACCGCCGACGTCGGCGCCGACCCGGCGCTGCTGG
Source organism: uncultured Solirubrobacteraceae bacterium (assembly GCA_963837485.1). Classification (GTDB taxonomy): domain Bacteria; phylum Actinomycetota; class Thermoleophilia; order Solirubrobacterales; family Solirubrobacteraceae; genus Solirubrobacter. Next base: position 223,339 of record CAWINP010000011.1, read on the forward strand.
TCGACGCGCTCGCCGAGCACGGCCCGTTCGAGCTCGTGCTCGGCCCCGCCGGGTACGGGCTGCCGCTCGTGCCCGCCCGGCAGGTCGGGGAGCGCGAGCTCGCGCTGATCGTGCTCGTGCGCGACGATGAGCCGGAGGGCCGCGCCGGCATCGGCGGGATGCGCGCGATCGTGCGCGCGCTGGTCGCCGCCGAGCTGCCGGTCGTGTTCGGCCCGGGCGCGATCCATCTGCCGTCGATCCCGGGCTATCGCAAGTGGAACCGCATCGACCTGGGGACGGCCGACAAGGTCGCGAGCGCCGCGCTGTGCATCGCCGACCAGGCGGACCGGCTCGGCATCGGGTTCGCCGCCACGTCGTTCGTGATGCTCGAGCTGGGCGGGGCGTTCAGCGCCGCGCTCGCCGTCGACGGCGGGCGCATCGTCGACGGTCTCGGCGGCTCGTCCGGTCCGATCGGCGCGCGGGCATGCGGTGCGCTGGACGCGGAGGTGGCGTACCTCCTCGGCGCGGCGCTGTCGAAGCGCACCGTGTTCAGCGGCGGTGCGCTCGACCTCGATCTCTCGCAGGAGCTGGCGACCCTGCGCCGCGACCCGCGGCACCGCGAAGGATGGCTCGCGCTGGAGGAGGGCGCGGCCAAGGCGGCGCTCGCACTGACGGTCAGCGTGCCGGCGCCGCGCGAGATCCTCGTCGCCGGACGCTTGGCGCCGGGTGTGCTCGAGACGCTCGGCGCACGGCTCGCGCACGTCGCGCCGGTGCGCCTGGCGACGAACGCCGCCGCCCACGGCGCGGCCGTGCTCGCCGACGGCCTGGCGGGCGGCCGCTACGCGGCGCTTGTCGAGCGGCTGGGCGTGCGCGACGCGAGCGGCACCGCGCTTGATCACCTCAGGATCCAGGGCGCCGATCGGATCCGGCTGCGCTGAAGTCGAGCCACTCGCGCGGCGGGTGATGCGCGGCCTGCGGGCCGCCGCCGAGCTCGCGGCGCAGCTCGCCGAGCAGGCCGGAGCGCTCGGCGACGACGTTGTGCAGGTGGATCGTCTCGAGGTTCTCCTGGCGTGCCGACACCAGGACATCGTCCGGCAGGCCGCCGAAATGCTCGACCACGCCTCGGATCGCCTCGCGCACGCAGTCCTCGACGAACCTCGGGCGGCGCGTGGCCTTCTCGACCATCGCGCCCTCGTCGGAGCGCTTCATCAGCTCGTAGATCTCGCTGGACATCGAGTCCTCGACGATCGCGAGCAGCTCCGTCGCGTCCACCTCGGCGCGGCACCCTTCCGGCAGCCCGAGCTGGAGCGTTCCCAGCCCGCGCTGGTCGTGCGTCGCCACCGGCACGTGCTCGAAGATGCGGTCGATCCGGTCGTCGCTGAATCCATCGGCGGCCAGGCGCTCGTGCGAGCGCCCGGCGACCAGCTGCTGCGCCCACGGGCTCGCCGTCATCCCCTGCGCGGTGACGCCGACGAGCCGGCGCGTGCCGCGCTCGGAGGCGGCGGCCGAGCCGAGCAGCGTGTAGATCTCCTGGGTCGCGATGCCCGAGACGGGCGCCGGCTTGTACTCCGGATAGCGGGCGGCGAGCGTCACCGTCGCGCGCAGCGCGCTCAGGCGCTCGCGCACCTCGACGGCGATCCGCTGGGCGAACTGCTCGACCTTGAACCCGCCCTCGCCGAGCACCACCTTGCCGATCACGCCGTTGATGACCTCGTCGAAGCGCGCGTCGTCGCGCCGCGGCCCGAGCTCGACGAGGCAGTCGAGCGTCGCGTGATAGAGCCGCTCGGCACCGCGAGGGCCGATGCGGACGACCTTCTCGACGTTCGTCACGCCGACGCGCGACATCGCTTCCGAGCGTATCGACGTCGCCCCGGCATCGGGCAAGATGCTGGACATGCCCCTCACCAGAGCGCAAGTGCGGGAAGCCGTCGAGGCGGCGGGGGACGAGCACTGGCAGGCCCTCATCCGCCATCACGAGGACGCCTATCCCGAGAGCCGCCCCACGCCGGGCGACGTCTGCCGGGCGGAGGCCGAGCGGCTCAACGAGCTCGGGCTCGGCGACGCCGAGGAGCTCGCACTGGTCCAGACGCGCGTCGAGCCCACCGAGCCCACCGTCCGCATCGTCCACGTCTTCGCATACGGACCTCACAAGGCTCGCCTGCTGACGGAGCCGTTCGAGGGCTACGGGGGCGGCGCCGGCTAGGCGCCGGCCCGTCCCCGAGGCGCTCGTCAGGCTTCGCAGCGGGCGGCGAACGCCGCGGCCTGCGGCTTGCCCTTGTGTCCGGCCTCCTTCATGATCGGCGGGACCTCGGGGTCGGACACGAAGCTCTGCCAGCCGTGCTCGTCCCAGTCGAAGATCACCCACACCCGGTCGTCCTCGGAGGGATCGCGGAAGACCAGCGCCCCCTTCGAGCCGTGGTCCTTGCGCTTCTCGGCGCCCGTCGTCGAGAAGATCTGCATGAACTGATCGAAGTCCTCGATCTGCGTCGTCGCGAGTAGCATCCTCATCTCCATCTCGGTTGTCGTTGTCAGACGGCGACCGCGGGCGCGCCGATGAGGCGCTCCTGCGGGTCGATCGCACCGAGGCTCTCGACGACCTCGAACCGGCCGCCTCGCGCCTGCGCGATGTACATGCTCATGCGCACGTGGTGCTGGCCCGGGACCACGGCCGCCGGTCCGCCCGGCCCCTCGGCGATCTCCGCGTGATCGAGGGCCGCGATCACGTCGTCGCGCCGGAGCGAGCCGGCCTCCGTCACCGCGGCGGCCCACAGCCGCAGCCCGCGATAGAGGCCTGAGCAGCCGCTGCCGCCGGTGAAGCTCGCCTCGCCGGGATACAGCGCGTCGTACTGCTCGAGCAACCGCCGGCTGAACGGGTCGCGGACGGCCTGGTAGTAGTCGAGGCAGCCGTACAGGCCCTCGACGTGCGCGGCCGGAACCATGTTGAGGAAGTTCTCGTCGAAGTAGGTGCAGACCAGCTGTCCGCCACGGCTCGTGAAGCCGGCCTCGTGCAGCTCCGCGAAGAACGGCGTGATCCCGGGCGGCACGATCGTGTTGAACACCGCGTCCGCGCCGCTCGCGACGATCCGCCCAGCGAGCTCGCCGTACTCCATGTGGTCGAGCGGGAAGTACTCCTCGCCGACGATCGCGCCGCCGTTGGCCGTCACGACCTCGCGGATGCGCTCGTTCATCACGTGCGGCCAGATGTAGTCGGCGGAGGGCAGGTAGAACGTCTTGGCCCCCGTCTCGCGCATCAGCCACGGGATGAACGGGTCGACCTGCTGCGCCGGCACCGGTCCCGTGCAGAAGATCAGCGGATCGGACTCCTGCCCCTCGTACTGCTCGGGATAGATGTAGAGCGTCTTGCCCTCGACGACGGCCGGGCCCTTGATGGCCTGCCGCGTCGAGCTGTAGATGCCGCCGAAGATGACGTCCACGCGGTCGCGCTGGACCAGCCGGGCCGCCGCGGCGGCAGCGACGGCGTCGTCGGTCGCACCGTCCTGCAGGTGCAGCTCGAGCTGACGCCCGAGCAGGCCGCCTCGGGCGTTGATGTCTCCGATCACCATCCTGGCGACGTTGGCGTTCGCCGCTCCGACGACCGACAATGGGCCCGTCTGGTCCGCGATGACTCCCACCCTGATGGGGAGGTCATCCCGCTCCGGGGTTGTTCGCACCATGTTCTCCTCCTTAGAGTGCGCCTGGCCGGTCGCTCGGCGAGACGCGTGATGTGAGCGGGATGCTCGCGGCGCTTCGCGCCCCATACATCGGGAGTACGCCCTATCTTCGCTTCGCCGCTTCGCCTCGCTGAGTTCGTCGCCACGCTGGCGCTCGCGCAGGACAACGCCTTTGGCCAGCCGCTCGAGTCGCAGCTGCGGTCGTGCCTGCTCGCGAGGTGGATCTGCGAGGAGGCCGGCTTCGACGACGACGTGCGCGAGGACGCCTACTGGGTGGCTCTGCTTCGGTACGTCGGCTGCACCGGCCACGCCCACGAGGTCGCCACCGTGTTCGGCGACGAGATCGCGATTCGCGCCCGGACGCTCATCCACGATGCGGCCAATCCCACCGAGGTGATGGGCGATGTGGTGGCCTTCGCGACCGCCGGGCGCGCCGAGGACGAGCGCGACGAGATCATCCGCATGCTCCAGGAGACGGCCCACGAATGGGCCGTGCACAACTTCTCATCCGGATGCGAGGTCGCCGACATGCTCGTGCAGCGGCTCGACTTCTCGCCGCGGGTGCGGGAAGCGCTCGCATACACGTTCGAGCGCTGGAACGGCAAGGGCTTCCCCGCGCACGCCGAGGGCGAGGCGATCCCGCTCGCGATGCGCGTCGTGCACCTCAGCCACGACATGGAGGCGATCGCCCGGCTCTTCTCCGTCGACCGCGCCCTCGACGCCGCGCGCGATCGCCGCGACCGGACGTACGACCCGGCGCTCACGGACCTGTTCGTCGCGCATGGACGCGGCTGGCTCGAGCGGCTGCGCGAGATCGAGCCGTGGGACGCCGTCCTCGCCCTCGAGCCCGAACCTCGCCGGGTGCTGGACGGCGAAGACCTCGACCGCGCGCTCGTGGTCGCGGCCGACTTCATCGACCTCAAGTCGCCCTACATGGCCGGGCACAGCCGCCGGTGCGCACAGCTCGCGACCGACGCGGCCCGCGTGCTCGGACTGCCGGAGGAGGCGATCGCGGAGCTCCGCCACGCGGCGCTCGTGCACGACTTCGGCACTACCGCGGTCCCCAACTCGATCTGGGACAAGCCCGGCGCGCTCACCCGCACCGAGTTCGACCGCGTCGAGCTCCACACGATGCTGACCGAGCAGATGCTGCGCCGCTCGCCGGCCCTCACGCGCCTGAACCCGGTCGCGGCCGCACACCACGAGAAGTGCGACGGCTCCGGCTACCACAGGCGCGCACGGGCCGACACCGGCGATCCGGCGGCCTGCGTGCTCGCGGCCACCGAGGTCTACGTGGGGCTCACGACCGAGCGAGCGGACCGCCCGGCATTCTCGGACGCCGAGGCCGGCGCCGAGCTTCGCCGCCTCGACACGCACGGCGTGCTCGAGCCGCGCGCGACGCGTGCCGTGCTCGTGGCCGCCGGCCACGGCGAGCCGTCCGGGCGCACGCGCAAGCGCCCGCAGAACCCCGCCGGGCTGTCCCGCCGCGAGGTCGACGTCCTGGGACTCGCGGCGCGCGGACTCACGACGCGCCAGATCGCGGACCGGCTCGTCATCTCACCCAAGACCGCCGACCACCACATCCAGCACATCTACGGCAAGATCGGCGTCTCGACCCGCGCCGCCGCCGCCCTCTGGGCGATGCAGAACGACGTCGTGCAGTGAGCCCGGTCGTCAACGGGACGATGCGGGGCTCAGCGACGGACGCGGTAGCGGATGTGGGTGGCCTCCGGCGTGTCGATCACCCGAACGATCTCCAGCTCGACGCGCGACGGCAAGACCTCGAACAGCCGGCGGCCACGCCCGAACAGCACCGGGACCTGGTGGATCTGCAGTTCGTCGAGCACACCGGCCTCGAGCGCCCGTTGTGTCGTGTGCGCGCCGTGCACCGCCACGTTCCGGGTCCCGGCGGCGGCCTTCGCCTGTGCCATCGCGGCGGCGATCCCGTCGGTCACGTACGTCACCAGTGGATAGCTCGCCACGGACGGGCCGGCCGGCCGGTGACTGAGCACGAAGATCGGGACGCCGTCGTGATGGTCACCGCCCCAGTGACCGACCTGCTCCGCGGTACGCCGACCCGCCAGCACCGCACCGGTCGCGTTCCATTCGTCGAACAACTCCCCGGCCGGCCCGGACGGCCGGCCGTACTCGCCGCCCGGCGCGGCGATCCACTCGTGCAGCCGGTCGAAGCCGTGGCCACCGGGGTTGCCCGGCTCATCGTTGGGACCTGCGATGTAGCCGTCGAGCGACATCGACATGTAGAGCACCGATGTAGACACTTCGACCTCCCTAGTCGCGTGGAATCGCGACGTTGGAGTAGTACGGCGCGGAGAACGGGAGCTCCTCGGCGAGCCAGTTGCGCAGCGCGCGGTGGAGCTTCTCGTAGTACCCGTGCTCGTAGGCGTCCGGAGTCACCCACCAGCTGACGTCGACGTCGTAGCTCAGGAGCTCCTCGCTCAACTCGGTGCGCCGGCCCATCGGGTACAGGTAGCAGCAGCCGAGGTAGTCGCCGTCCACGTCGTAGACGGCGTACGTGAAGGACGTTCCCTCTCGGAACTCGAGCTCGTGCCAGACGACGTCGACGAAGTTGAACTCGTCGGTGACCGGCTCGGTCGGCCAGCCGCCGCCTCGCGTTTCCTGGATCAGCGCGATGCTCGCGTTGATGCCGCGAACGTCGTCGTGGAGATCGGCTCGCGTGAGCGCCCTCGCGACGACGTCCTCGTACGTCAGCCGCGCGGGCGGGAGGTACCCGGGCGGGAGCCGGAGCTTCTTGATCAGGCTCGAGTAATCCATGCCTGGCTACGCGAGCGTCTTGTCGGTCCGGTAGCTCAGGATCACGATCCCATCGCTGAGCGTCGTCGTTCCGGTCAGCTCGAAGCCGATCGCGGGACTCGCGCCGAACAGCAGATCGCCCGGGCGGCCGGCTCCCACGATCAGCGGGTGCACCCAGAGCCGCAGCTCGTCGAGCAGGCCGTGCTCGAGCAGCAGGCGCGACACGACCCCGAAGCCGTACTGCACGATGTCCTTCCCGGGCGCCTGCTTGAGCCGCGTGATCTCGGCGACGACGTCCCCGTCGAGCACCTGCGTGTTGTTCCACTCAGGCTCCTTCAGCGTCGTCGAGACGACGTACTTGCGCATCGCGTTGAAGTGGTCGGATACGGGGTCGCCCGAGCGCGTCTGCCACACCGGGGCGAAGCCGTCGTAGGTGTGCCGGCCCATCAGCATCGCGTCACAGGACAGGGCCAGATCCTCCTGGATCTTTCCGGCCCGCTCGTCGCCGGGCCGGCCGAGCGACGGCCACAGGTGCGGCCCTTCGATCACGCCGTCGAGGGAGATGTAGGTCGAGTTGATGAGCTTGCGCATGGGGAGCGAGCTTTCCACGAATTGGAGCCCGGGATAAGATCCGATCTGGTGCTGCGGGAGAGGACCAATCCGCGTCCTGCGGGCGACGTGCTGGTCCATTTGACCCGTGATTCCGGGGTTGCGCTACACCGTCAGATCGAGGCCTCGCTGCGTGACGCGATCCGCGCGGGACGGCTGCCGCGCGGCACTTCGCTGCCACCGACGCGCGCCCTTGCCGACGAGCTTGGGGTCTCGCGCGGCGTCGTCGTGGAGGCCTACCAGCAGCTGATCGCCGAGGGCTATCTGACAAGCCGATCAGGCGGATACACCCGGGTCGCGATCGCTCCCGAGCCGACGGCGGGAGCGCCGTCGCCTCCGCCGGCCGCGGCGGCGGGAATCGACTTCTGCCCATGCAAGGCCGACGGCTCGCAGTTCCCGCGAACCGCTTGGCTGCGCTCGCTGCGGCGCGTCCTCACCGATGTGTCCGACCGGGAGTTCGGCTACGTGAGCGGGCGCGGCGCGCCGGCGCTGCACCAGGCACTCGCGGCGTACCTCAATCGCGTGCGGGGGACGTCGGCCAGGCCCGGCCAGATCGTGATCTGCAACGGCTACGCCCAGGGAATCGGGCTCCTCATCCAGACGCTCGCGCAGTCCGGCGCGCAGCGGATCGCGCTCGAAGACCCGTCGGCAGACGACGACGCGCTGCCGCTCGCTCGCGCGGCCGGCCTGGAGGTCGTCGCGGTGCCGGTCGACGAAGACGGCGTCAGCGTCGACGCGCTCGCCCGCACCGACGCCGACGCCCTCGTGCTCACGCCCTCCCACCAGTGGCCCACCGGAGCGGTGCTCTCGGCCGAGCGCCGCGCCGCCGTGCTGCGCTGGGCGCGCGAGCGGCGAGCGCTGGTCATCGAGGACGACTACGACGCCGAGTACCGCTACGACCGGGCGCCCATCGGGGCCATGCAGGGTCTCGCGCCGGACCTCGTCGCGTACGCCGGGACCGCGAGCAAGACGCTCGCGCCCGGGCTGCGACTGGGCTGGCTCGTCCTGCCGCCTGGCCTCGTCGACGCCGTCGCCGACGCCAAGAAGCTCGCCGATCGCGGCTCGCCCGTCCTCGATCAGCTGGCCTTCGCCGACTTCCTGGACCGCGGGGAGTTCGATCGCCACCTGCGCCGGATGCGTCCCCTCTACCGCCGCCGCCGCGACGCGCTGCTCGCGGCGCTGCGGACGCACCTCCCGGAGCTCGAGCCGGCCGGAATCGCCGCCGGGCTGCACCTCGTCACCTACCTGCCGGACGGCGTCGACGAGACGGCCGTCGTCGAAGCCGCCGCGGGGCGCGGCCTGACGGTCCACGGGCTGGCGCCCTATCGCATCGGTTGCGAGGGCCGACCGGGGCTCATCTTCGGCTACGCGACCCTCGATGAGCCCACCCTCGCCAAGGGAATCGAGCTCCTCGCGGAGACGATGTCCGGCGTACGGTCCCGCTAACCGGTCGTGTCGGCGACGATGACGACGCCCTCGTCCGGCGCCAGCGTCAGCTCGCCGGCCACCGCCTCACCCTCGCGATCGAGGCCGGTCGAGACCACGATGCGACCAGCCTCGGCGCCCAGCGCCACGCAGCGCGGCTCGCTGCTGAGGTTCAGCCCGACGAGCATGCGCTCCTCGCCCGCCTCGCGGACGTAGACGAGACAGTGCTCGTCGCCGCCGGGGTGCTCGGCGTAGCTGCCCCGGCGCAGCGCGTCGCCGGCCCGGCGCAGGGACAGCAGCGCGCCATGATCGCGAGCCGGCGCGCAGGCTCCGCAGCTTCGACAGCGCGCAGACGCTCGCCGCTGCGTTCGTCGATGGCAACGGATCCGAACGCTGGGCACCGTTGCGCGACGTCACCCGCGCCGGACTCGAAGCAGGCGGCCCGCGCCACGCCTCCAACAGGGCGGCAGTCAGGAGCGCGTCCGGCGAACTCGCGGGAGCCGCGCTGGATGCGCGCCGCCGCGTCGCTGATCGCAGCGACGGGACGGGGGTGATCGCTTCAAGACGCCGTAACCCGCGCCTCGCGAGCGTCGTCGGCTTCGGTGGGTGGAGGCGATGGCGCGCCGTAGGCGACGTCGACGGTGAGCGGCGAGCGCGACTGGAGGCCTGGCATGCGATGGTGGACGACCAGGTGCGTCTGAGCGCCGGTGCGCGCGTGCCGGCCGACGCGCGGCCTGAACACCGCAAGGCGTGAGGATTCAGGGATGCTCGACGTCACGTTCGCTGGGTGGGCGGCGACGATTGGCCTGATTGGCGGCCTTTTCGCGCTGGACGTGTGGGTGTCGCGGCCGGGCCACGCCCACACGGTCGGCTTCAGGGAGGCCGCCGTCGCGTCGGCGTTCTTCGTCGGCGTCGCTCTGGCCTTCGGAGTCCTCTTCGGGGTGATCGCCGGGTGGGACTTCGGCGCCGAGTACTTCGCCGGCTACATCGTCGAGAAGAGCTTGTCGGTCGACAACCTCTTCGTGTTCGTCGTGATCCTCTCGACGTTCGCGGTACCCGCCGAGCACCAGCACCGGGTGCTGACGTTCGGCATCCTCATCGCGCTCGTCATGCGCGGCATCTTCATCGCGCTCGGCGCAGCGTTGATCGCGACGTTCTCATTCATGTTCGTGATCTTCGGGCTCCTGCTCGTCTACACGGCGATCCAGCTCTTCCGCCACCGCGACCAGGACCCCGACGTCGGCGACAACCCGCTCGTGCGACTCATGCGGCGGCTGCTGCCCGTGACGTCCGAGTACCACGACGGCCGCATGCTCACCCGTCTCGACGGCCGTCGCGCGGCGACGCCGCTGTTCATCGCGCTCGTCGCGATCGGCAGCTCGGATCTCCTGTTCGCCATGGACTCGATCCCGGCCGTCTTCGGCGTCACCCAGGAAGCGTTCATTGTCTTCGCCGCCAACGCGTTCGCGTTGCTGGGCCTGCGCGCTCTGTACTTCCTGGTCATCGGCCTGCTCGACCGGCTTGTCTACCTCTCCGCGGGCCTGTCGCTGATCCTGGCCTTCATCGGCATCAAGCTGCTGCTGCACTACGCGCATCTGCGCAACCACGAGATCCCCGACATCGCCACGTCAACATCCCTGCTCGTCGTCGCCGGCGTGCTCGGGATCACGATCGTCGCCTCGCTGCTCAAGGCGCGCCGCGACCCGAGCGCCCGCGCGCACGCCGGCTCGCTTCGAGACACCCGGGCTGACGAGCGCCCGCAGCCCCAGTCTCGCGCTGGCTCCCACGCACGATCCGATGACTGAGGTCAACGCGTGATCGTGGGCGAGGAGGGACGCTCGTCGCGCCCGGCCGGCGGCCACGTGCTGCTCGAAGAGGGCGTTCTCCGCCTGGCCAAGACGCTTCCCGTCGCGCATGCAGGGTGCGGCGGTGCTCGCCGGCGGCGGCCAGGTCAGCGGCCTGGCTCGGCTTGCCAGTAGGCCTCGGCTTCGGCTTCCATCTTGGCGAGGCGGGTGTAGTAGTCGGGGAACTCGTTCAGGTGGGCGAGCGCGATCTTGGCGGTGATGACCGGGTCGCTGCCTGTGACATCGGTCGCGGGGTCGCGGCTGCCATGCTCGAGCTCAACGTCCATCCCGGCGCGGAATTGCTCGACGTCGAAGGGCGCGGTGGCCCAGTCGATGCCGATCGCCTCGCCGATCTGGCGGGCGCGCTCGGCGGTGAAATGGGTGCTGGTCATGCCGTCATCTTGGCGTCCGCACCCCGCGCACGCATGACGTCCGTGTCGTGGCGTCGAGCGCCTCGGCGTCGGGCGGTGGGTCAGGGATAGGTCTGCTGGCCGGTGTCATTGTCGATGACGGTGATCGCGCCGGCCGGGCAGGCGCGGGCGGCGGCGAGAATCTCCGCGTCACTGCCTTTGCCGGTGACGACCGCGAGGTCGTCCACGCTGAAGACGCCGGGGGCGACGAGTGCGCAGTCGCCGTGGCCGGCGCACGCGAACTCGTCGACGAGCGGGATGAGGGTCATGCTGCCTTCCTTTCGGGGGGATGTGTCGCTTGCTCGATCTGGCGGCGGATCTCGGGCAGAGCGTGGGGACGCCCGACCAGGAGCGCGCCGATCGGGCGGCCGTGGTCGGTAAACGTGGCGGTGAAGTCACGTGCGTGCGGGTCGCCGTCGATCCGGATGTCGTCGGCGCCGTGCGCATGGCCGAGGTACTGGATGCGGAGGCCGTGCTGGTCGCTCCAGAAGCTCGGTGTGGCCGGTGGCGGCACGGCGAGACCGAGCATCGAGCGTGCGGCCGCGCCGCCCTGGCGGGCGGCGGCCTCCCAGTGTTCGGTGCGGGTGTGGGCGCCGAGCCGCGAGTCGAAGTGCTTGGCGGCGTCGCCGGCCGCGTAGATGCCGGGAATCGCGGTGCGCCCTGCTGCGTCGACGGGTATGCCCTCGTCGTCGAGACCGGTGCCCGCGAGCCACCGGGTCGCGGGGACGGTGCCGACGCCGACGACGACGATGTCGCAGTCGATGCGCTGACCATCGTCGAGCTCGATCGCCTCGACAGCGTCGCCACCGTGAAACCGCGTGATCCGAGCGGAGAGGCGGACGTCGATGCCCTCGTCGCGGTGCAACTGCGCAAACCAGGCGCCAAGCTCGACGCCGAGGACGGCGGCCAGCGGCGCGCGCGCCGCCTCGATCACGGTTACGTGCGCGCCGAGCCCGTGCGCGGTGGAGGCGACTTCCTGCCCGATGAAGCCGGCCCCGATCATGACGAGGCGCGCACCCGCTCGAAGCGCGTCTCGCAGCCGGCGCGCGTCGGCGAGGGTTCGCAGCTCGTGGACGTTCGAGAACCGCTCGACGCCGGGAAGCCGGCGCGGGCTGCTTCCGGTGGCGATCAGCAGCTGCCAGAACGGCAGTCGCGAGCCGGAGGCGAGCAGGAGCTCGCGTCCGGCGACATCGAGGCCGACCGCTCGCTCGCCGAGCAGCAACTCGACGTCGCGGTCGCGGTACCAATCATCGGCGCGGAAGCGCAGCGCGGCGTCGTCGAGCCCTCGCGCGAGGTACTCCTTGGACAGCGGTGGGCGGTCGTAGGGTGCGACGGCTTCGTCGCTGATGAGCTGGATCGTGCCGTCATGGCCGCTGCGGCGAAGCGTCTCCACGGCACGCTGGGCCGCGAGGCCGCCGCCGGCGATCACGATGCCCGCACCGCGAAGGTGACGCTCGTGACTGGTCATGGAGCCAGCATCGGAGGCCCGGTTGAGCCCCCGGTAAGCGAGGAGTCAGAGCGCTCTTACCTATGCTCGCCGACGGTAAGAGCGCTCTATCCGGCGCCTTACCCGCACCTCGAACTCGCGGCTCAGGCTCTGCGGCATCCCCCACCAAGCCGACCGATGCGGCCATTGCCCAAGGAGCCCCGGATGCACTCCAACTGCACCTGTTCCCACCGGATCATCGTCCTCGCGGACCGCGACCCGGCGATGCTCCGACGCGCACGAGCTGCAGCGTCTCGACGACGCCGTCGCCGACGGCCACGTGCTGGTCGTCGCACCCGCCGGCCCCGTCGCGGGCGAGCGGTGGATCGTGGATCTGAGCGCACGCCGTGCGCAGGCCGAGGATCGCCTCCGAGGCTGGGCGACGATGCTCGCGCGGCACGCGAGCGAGCTCGAGCTCGAGGTCGGTGACGAGAACCCGCGTCTCGCGCTGTCTGACGCCCGCGGCGCCTTCCCGGCCGACGCGGTGATCGGGTTCGCGCCGCTCGCCGAGCCCGCCGTCCGCTCCGGCTCGCTGCCGGCTCGCCTGCCCGGCCGGCCCGAGCACCCCGGCGCGTCGCGCATGGTGCCGAGCGCTGCGTGAGCCGCCGGCCGCCGCGCCGGGCTGCACCGTCAACTGGCCGGGCGATGTCGGGCGTCGTAGCCCGGCAGCTCGAGGCTGATCGTCGTACCGCTCGGCGGCCGCGACTCGGCCCATATCCGGCCGCCGTGGGCCTCGACGATCGCGCGGGCGATCGCGAGGCCCAGGCCGCTGCCGCCGCTGTCGCGCGAGCGGCTTTCCTCGGCGCGGTAGAAGCGTTCGAAGACGTGCGCGAGATGGTCGGGCGCGATGCCAGCACCGGCGTCCGACACCGAGATCGTCAGCCGCTCGCCAGTCGCGCGCGCCACGACGTCGACGCGGTCATCGGGCTCTGTGTGCGAGACGGCGTTTCGCACGAGGTTTCGGAGCACCTGCGTGAGCCGGTCGGGGTCGGCGTGCAGTGTGCCCTCGATGGCCTGCAGGTGGAAGTCGCGCTCGCCGAACAACGGCAGGTCGCGACGCAGGTCTTCGAAGAAGTCGGCGAGGTCGACCGGCTGCGGCTCGACGAGCCGGCCTGCCTCGGCGCTCGCAAGCGTGAGCATGTCGGCAACGAGGCGGTCCATCTCGTCGAGGCGGCGGAGCAGCGTGACGGTGCCCTCGCGGCGGCGCTGCTCGTCGGTCTCGCGGTCGAGCAGCTCGACCTGCGCGCGCAGCACCGCGAGCGGCGTGCGCAGCTCATGCGAAGCGTCAGAGACGAAGTCGCGCTGGCGCGCGAACGCCCGCTCCAGCCGGGCCAGCATGCGATCGAACGCCGCCGCGAGCACGCCGACTTCGCCGCGCCCGCCCGCCGCCGCGCCGGCCCGCAGCGAAAGGTCGCCCGCGTCGACGGCCACCGCGACCCTCGCCATGCGCCGCAACGGCGCGGCGATCGCACCGGCGAGCAGCAGTCCGGCCACGACGGCCAGCGCCAGCGCCAGCGATCCCACGAGCGCGAACGTGCGCAGCAGGCTGTCCTGCGCGTCCTCGACCGTGCTCAGCGGGTCCGCGATCTGCAGCGTTCCCACGCGCCGCCCGTGCACGACGATCGGGCGCGTGCTGACCCGCATCCGTCCCGCCTCGTGCACGTCGGCCGTCGCGATGCCCTCGACCGCGGCGATGACCCCGTTTCCGCTGCCGGCCTTCGGTTGGTGTTCCTCCTCGCGTTCGACGATCTGGGGCTGGTTGCTCACCGGCGTCCCGCCGGTGACGTCGATGACGAAGATCCGCGATGCCGGGTGATAGCGCTGCGCGGCGATGAAGCGGCGCGCCGCCTGCTCCACCGCGGCCGGCGTCGAGAGGTCGCGACCGGCGCGCATCTGCTCCCACTCGGACGCCTGCGTGGCCAGGTCCTGGTCGATGCGATCCTGCAGCCGGCTGCCGGTGCCGCGATAGACCGCCACAAAGGTCAAACCGAGCGCCAGCGCGGTGATCAGCGCGATCGCGAGCGCGAGTTGCGTGCGCAGGCTCGCGGGCAGCAGCCGCCTAGCCACGCGGCACGCGCAGCCGGTAGCCCACGTTGCGCACCGTCTCGATCGGGCTCGCGCCGTCGTCGCCGAGCTTGCGGCGCAGGTAGCCGACATAGACCTCCAGCACCTTGGTCCCCGGGTCGAAGTCGAACCCCCAGACGGCGTTGAGGATCTGCTCGCGCGAAAGCACCTGGTCGGGATGGCGAGCGAGGTAGGCGAGCAGCTCGAACTCGCGCGCGGTGAGCTTGACATCGCGGCCGTCGCGCTCGACGCGACGCGTGCGGAGGTCGAGGCGAACATCACCGGCCTCGAGCACGGACGCCTCGCGCTGCGTCGGCAAGCGCAGCTGCGCGCGCACGCGCGCCAGCAGCTCTTCGAACGAGAACGGCTTGGTGACGTAGTCGTTGGCGCCGCGGTCGAGCCCTTCGACCTTCTGCTCGATCGCACCGCGCGCGGTCAAGACGATCACCGGCAGCTCGGGCTTGCGCGCGCGGATCGCGTCGAGCACCTGCAGGCCGTTCTTGCCGGGCAGCATCACGTCGAGCAGGACCAGTCCGTAGTCGCCCGTCAGCGCTTCCAGCTCGCCGCGCTCACCGTCGTTGGCGACGGTCACGGCGTAGCCGTCGGCCTGCAGGCTCTGCTCGATGAAGCCCGCCAACGTGCGCTCGTCCTCGACGACCAGTATGCGCATCTCGACGTCATGCTAAGCGCCGCCGCGCTCGCCGAGCAGCAAGGTAAGCGCATTCTGGACCGGCTCTTACCGGGCGCTGTCCGAGCACCGCCGGAGAAGGTAAGAGCGCTCTGACCTGCGCCTTACAGCCGTCTCACCGCCATCGCCCACGATGAGCGCATGACCGACAAGACCCGCATCAAGATCGCCGGCATCGTCACTGCGCTGTTCCTCGCCGGCGTCTCGACCGTCGGTCTGGCCTCACACCGGGCCACCGCGACCGCCGGCACCACGGCGCCCGTAGCCGCCGCCGTCCAACAACCCACCACCGCTCCGGCCGCCCAGGCGTCCGGTCGCGCGCAGCAGGAGGACTACGAGAACACGCCCTACGAGGAGCGTGACTGATGATGACCGATCAGACCCCGCACACCCGGCCCGCGCCCAGGCGCGGCTCCCTCGGGCACAGCCTGCTCACCGTCGCGGCCGCGGCGACGACCTCGGCAGCCGTGATCTGGGCCGCCCTGTTCTACAACGCCAGCAACAAGCACGCCACCGCGACGGCTGCCATCCCGGCGCCCGCCGCCCAGGCCGGCCCGGTCAGCGGGACCGTCCAGCCCGCCCCATCGCCCGCTCCTGTCACCACCCGCACGTCATGAGCACCGCGATCGAGCACGAGCACAGCTTTGGACTCTTCGGCACCCGCGTGCGGTTGCTCGTCGCTGCCCCCGCCGAGGCACCCCTCGATGCCCGAGTCGCGGCGCTGCGCGTGCAGGCGCGCCTCACACGCCTGCACCGCGCGCTGACGCGCTTCGAACCGGCGAGCGAGCTCTCGCGACTCAACGAGCGCGCCGGCGCGACCGTCGCCGTCTCGCAGATCATGGTGGAGGCGATCGCCGCGGCGCTGTACGCCGCCCACATCAGCGAAGGCCTGGTCGACCCGACCGTGCTCCGCGAGCTCGAGCAGACAGGCTACGCGCACTCACGCGCTGGGCTCGAGCCCGCCGACCTGGCGGCCGCGATCGCCGCCGCGCCGGTTCGCCGCGGCGCCCGTCCACGCCCCGCGGGCGAGTGGCGGAGGATCGAGCTCGACGCGGCCGGCCGCACCGTCCGGCTCCCTGCAGGCGTGCGGCTCGACCTCGGCGGGAGCGCCAAGGGGATGGCGGTCGACATCGCAGCGCGCATGCTCGCCCACTCACCCGCATTCGCCGTCGACGCCGGCGGCGACATCCGCCTCGGCGGCACCCACCCGGCGCCACGCACCGTGCGCGTCGAGCACCCGCTCACCGGTGAGACCGCCCACGAGCTCATCCGAAACAGCGCTGCGATCGCCACCAGCGGCCTGCGGACACGCCTCTGGCGCACCGCCGAGGGCTACGCGCACCACCTCATCGACCCCGCCGGCAGAAAGCCCGCATGGACCGGGGTGATCCAAGCCACCGCCCTCGCCCCGACCGCGCTGGAGGCCGAGACCCTCGCCAAGACCGCGCTGCTGCTCGGGCCCGATCACGGCCACGCCCTCCTCGCCCGGCACGGCGGAGCGCTGATCCTCGATGACGGCGAGCTCGTGCTCGCCGGCGACCTCGACGGCGCGGCCGAAACCGAACCCGCGGTCACCCGATGAGCACCGACCCCACCCAGCAGATCTTCTGGCTGGCCAGCCGCGCCTTCGGCATCGTCGCGATCATCATGCTCGCGATCTCCGTCGGCCTCGGACTCGCGATGTCAGGCCGCATCGTCCGCCGGCCCGGCCTGCCCGCCAAGCTCAAGCGCTACCACGAGGCCACCACGCTGGTCACGCTCGGGCTGATCGTCGCCCACGCCGCGGCCCTGCTGGGCGACGGCTACCTCAGGCCCGGCATCGCCGGCATCACGCTCCCATTCCAGATGAGCTACCGGCCGCTGTGGACCGGCATCGGCATCATCGCCGCCTGGCTTGCAGCAATCCTCGGCCTCAGCTTCTACGCTCGCAAGTGGATCGGCGCCAAGACCTGGCGCTGGCTGCACCGCTGGATCATCGCCGCCTACCTCCTCGCCCTCGGTCACGTCGTCGGCGCAGGCACGAACGGGCGCTCGCCCTGGATGATCGCCATGCTGACCATGCTCACGGCGCCGATCGTGTTCGCCTTCACCTACCGCATGCTCCCCAAGCCATCGCGATCCGGCCGCCGCGCGCAGCTGCCCTCCCCGCGCATGGCCGCCGAGAGGTGAACGGGACCAGTCCCACACGACTCCGCCGCACGCACGACCAGACGTGCAGGACACCGGGTTTCCCACGCTCGACCGCGGTCTGGCACGGATGACGTCGCATGCCGCCGACGCGAAGCTGCGGAGGTGACGCCGCCGGCCCCATCCCGCGTCCCCGCCCGAATGCGCGCCGGGCTGCGCCGTCTCGTCGAGTCGCGTGCCCAGATCCTGGCAGCGGTCGCGGTCAGCGCGATCGCGGCCGGGTTCGCGCTGCACCTCGCGGGCGCGGCGGACGCCGGCCACCAGGTCTGGCGGGCCGCGGTCGCGCTGCTTGCCGTAGAGCTCGCCTTCGAGGTCGTCCGCACCGTCGTCGTCGATCATCACCTCGGCGTCGACACGATCGCGCTCGTCGCCATGATCGGCGCGCTGGCGCTCGGCGAGGAGCTCGCCGGCGCGGTCATCGGCCTGATGTTCACCGGCGGCGCCGCCCTGGAGGCCGCCGCATCCCGGCGCGCGCGCCGCGAGCTGACGCTCCTCGTGCAGCGCGCGCCGCGCGTCGCCCAGCTGAGGATCGACGGCGGGATCGAAGAGGTCCCCGTCGAACGCGTGCAGACCGGCGACACGGTGCTCGTGCGCACCGGAGAGGTCGTTCCCGTCGACGGCACCGTCGTCAGCAGCGAGGCCGTCGTGGACACGAGCACCCTCAGCGGCGAGCCGCTGCCCGTCACGCTCCATGCCGGGATGGAGGTGATGAGCGGCAGCGCCAATGCGGGCGCCCCGTTCGACGTGCGCGCCGACCGTCCCGCCGCCGAGAGCGCCTACGCCGCGCTGGTCCGGCTGGTCGAGCAGGCCCAGACGCAGCGCGCACCGCTCGTGCGGATGGCCGACCGCTATGCGGGCATCTTCCTGCCGGTGACCATGTTCACGGCGGGCCTGGCGTGGGCGCTCAGCGGCGACCCGGAGCGCGCGCTCGCCGTCGTCGTGGTCGCCACGCCGTGCCCGCTGATTCTCGCCGCGCCGATCGCGCTGGTCTCCGGCCTGTCGCGCGCCGCGCGCAGCGGTGTGATCGTCAAGGGCGCCGGTGCGATCGAGACGCTCGGCGAGGCGCGTACGGTGCTGTTCGACAAGACCGGCACGCTGACCGTCGGCACGCCCGAGGTCCGCGAGATCGTGCCGCTCGACGGCCTCGCGCCGGGGGAGATCCTACGGCTCGCGGCCTCGGTCGACCGTCTTTCCGCGCACGTGCTCGGCGAGGCGCTCGTCCGCACCGCACGGGAGTCGGCTCTCGGGCTGCTGATGCCGACCGACGTCGACGAGGATCCTGGGCAGGGGATCTCCGGCACCGTCGAGGGGCGCCGCGTCGCGGTCGGCAGCCGCGCGTTCCTGCGCTCGCTCGGCTACGACGCCGACGCCGTCGCCGGCGCGTCGCTTGCCACCGGTCGCGGCTCCGGCGAGGCGCACGTGCTTGTCGGCGTCGACGGCCGTCCCGCCGGCGTGATCGTCATGGCCGACGAGCTCCGCCCGGACGCCGATCGCATCGTCCAGCGCCTGCGCGACGAGGGCGTGCGCCACGTCGCCATGGTGTCGGGCGACCGCGCCTCGGTGGCACAGCGAATCGGCGCTGCGCTCGGCGTTGACCGCGTCTACGCCGAGCAGTCTCCCGAGGAGAAGCTCGAGGTCGTTCGCACGCTGCGCAACGACCCGGCCCTCGGTCCCGTGATCATGGTCGGAGACGGCGTCAACGACGCGCCCGCCCTGGCCATCGCCGACCTCGGCATCGCCATGGGCGCCGCCGGCGCGACCGTCTCCTCGGAGACCGCCGACGCCGTCATCACGGTCGACCGCGTCGACCGCGTCGCCGACGCCGTCCACATCGGCCGCCGCGCACTGCATATCGCCCGCCAGAGCGTGCTGGCCGGAATGGGGCTGAGCATCGCCGCCATGGGCGTCGCCGCCGCCGGCTACCTCCCTCCCGTCGCCGGCGCGCTGTTCCAGGAGGTCATCGACCTCGCGGTCATCCTCAACGCGCTGCGCGCGCTCCACGGATAGCTCGCTATCGGGCTGGCCGTGGGGGCGGATCGGCGTCCTCCTCGTGTAGATGAGCGGCGCGCCGGACAATCAGCACCGAGCAATCGGCGCGATGCGCGACGCGCTCGCTGACGCTGCCGAGCGCGGCGAGGCCCGTCCGGCCGCGCCCGCCCATCACGATCAACGACGCCCCAACGTCGTTTGCCACCTCAACGATCCGACGGTGCGGCGATCCTTGCTCGACCTTGATCACGGGCTCGAGCCCGGTGCTCTCCATCAGCGCCACCGCCTCCTCGGCGACGCCGCGATCGTGGGTCTCGCCCACGTGCAGCGTGACGACGGTCGATTCGTGTCGCGCAGCCAGCCCGCCCGCCACATAGGCGGCGTCCAACGACTCGGGGGACCCGTCGTTCGCATGCACGATCAGGCCGGGGAACGGCCCGGCGCCCGAGTCTCGAGCGATCAACACCGAGCACGGTGCGTGTCGCGCCATCGCTGACGCCACGCTCCCGAACAGGACGCCCGCGACACGAGATGTCCCGTGGGAGCCCACCGCGACCATATCGGCCTGCAAGTCGGCGATCCCGCCCAACAGCGCCGCGACATCCCGACCCCTGATCAGAATCGGCCGCATCGACGGGCACGCCTCCCGCGCTTGCCGCAGCGCCGAACGCGCCTCCTCGCGCAGTCGGTTCATCACTTCGAGCGTGTTCATGCCCGCAGGCATCGCGAGCCCTGGATCCCACGCCGCGAGACACCAGTACTTCGCGTCAGCGCCCGCCAGCGCGGCGCCTTGGCGTACCGCCACCTGGCTCTCCGCAGAGGCATCGACCCCGCACAGGACCGTGCGGAAGACGACCCGTTCCTCAGCAGCATCCCCCGAGGCACCGGTCTCGGACATCGCCCGACCCTACTCGGTAAGCGAAGGTGGGAGACGCTCATGAGTGCTGGTCAGCCCACCCCATCAGACAGCCGTTCCTCATCTCGGCACGTTAGGGCCGTGGCCTGAGACGACTTCTGCGACACACCTCGTATCGCAATCGGCTCTGGAAACCGATGGGCCCGCACGCGACGGCCGGGGCGTCGGTGAGCGAGCGGCCCTGACATGCGCTGTTCGGCCGCGGTCTGCGGCGGCAATAGCGGCGGTCGGCACGGCGAGCCATGGGCGGCCGAGGACGAGGGCGTTAGTGAACGAGCCGCCGATGAACACGGTGTCGCCGCTGACACACAGCGCGCTGACCAAGCCGTCCGAGAGCTCAATCATCGAGAACGGATCGCGGATGCCCGCCGCCGGCGCCCATCTCGGATCCACGTCTCCGCCGGCGCCGAGTGGTCGTCGGCGTGCAGGTCGAGCTTGTCGCAGACGAGCTCGAGCTTGACGATCGACGCCTCGTGCAGAGAGGTGTCGGGGGTCTGGAAATACGCCGCGCTGTACATCAGCGTCTCGTCGAGCATGAGCGCGAAGAGGTCGTTGCCGAGGTCGTAGTGCCGACGAACGTCGGGAGCGGGTCGCGGACCCTCGACGCCGCGCAGGCGCTGATAGGGCTCGCGGACGAGCGTCAGGCGGCGGCGCACGGCGTCCAGGGCCGCGGCGTTGCGCGCCGCGACCCGGACGACGGCGATTGGGTCCGGTGACTCCCAGTGGCCGGCGACGTAGCTGGACGCCAGGCCACGGCTGCCGCGCAGGAGCTCTGTCCATGCGCGGGGGTCGCGGACGTGGATTAGCGCTGAGGGGGGCGCGCCCGGGCCGAGCACGTGGACCTGGCCGTCGGGCTCGACGAGCTCGAGGCGGCCGGCGGTGATGCGGCGCAGGAGACCGAACACGATCCGCCGCGCGATGACCTGGGCCGCGGTCATCGGTCAGGCGCTGCTGGTCGGGGCGCGAGTAGTGCGGGGCGCCGCGCAGCGCGAGCGCCAGCGCGTGACCGTAGATCAACATCAGCACGCGCAGGCTCCCGGCGGGATGCCGGGCGACGAATGCCCGCAGGCCGCGCTCGGTGAGCTGCTGGCGGCGCAGGTTGAGCGTCGCGTCGAAGTCGACGGCGCCGTCGTCGCGGCGCCGGTTCTCGATATGGAGCACGAGCACGGAGCGCTGGTAGGCGATCGCGCCGAGGACCGCAGTCTCGGCCGGCGTCGGATCCGCCAGCAGCGCCAGCGCCTCGTCCGCATGGCAGGCGAGCACCACCCCGTCAAAGCGCATCCGAGCGCGGCCGGCGACGGTCACGTCGACCGCGCCGTCGCCGGTGCGGCGCACCGAGGCGACCGGGCTACTGAACCGCGTCCGGTCGCCCAGGCGCGCGCAGATCGCCTCCACGTACGCGCGCGAGCCGCCCACGATCGTCTGCCAGGTCGGGCGGCCGGTAGCGCGCAGCATTCCGTGGTTGGCGAAGAACGTTCGTGTAGCCCGGGAGCACGGCGGCGTCGAGGACCCGGTCGAGCACGCTGATTGTCGTCATGTCGTCTGATGCGCTCGTCTGGCCCCGGCGTGGCGCAGCACGCCGGGGCCAGGTGAGGCGACTCGGGCCGGCTAGCGAGGGATCAGCACGCGGTTGATGACGTGGATGACGCCGTTGGACGCGGCGACGTCGGGCGTGGTCACGCGGGCGCCTCCGACGAACACCTTGCCATCGCGGACGTGAACCCGGACGCGCTGGCCGCTGAGCGTCTGGATCGACTTGCGCTTCACGACCTTGCTGGCGGTGAGCTTGCCCTTGGCGACGTGGTAGAGAAGCACCGACCGCAACTTCGCCTTGTCGCCGGCCAGCGCGTTCAGCGTCTTCTTGGGCACCTTGGCGAACGCGCGATCGGTCGGCGCGAACACCGTGAAGCGCCCCTTGCCCTCCAGCGTCGTGACCAGCCCCGCCTGCTTCAACAGGGCCGTCAGGGTCTTGAACTGACCGGCCGCCGTGGCCGTCTCGACGATGTCCTTACCGGTGCCGGCCCGCGCGGTGTCGCGCATGACGTGGGCCGGCGCGGATGCCGGGCCGGCTACCGCGAGCGCGACGGCGGAGGCGGCGGACACTGCCAGGATGCTGCGGATTCGACTCACGGGACGAGTCCTTTCTGCTTGGCCGACTGAGTTACCCCGTCCCGGGGTCGCGGGACAGCCGCTTGTCCAGGATCTGTCGAGGTGTTGTACACCTTGGCCACTGTAGGGTCCGCCTGGCCGTCTGTCAAGGAAAAGTTCATGTGGTGTCAAGATGTTGTACAGTCTCGGTCGTGGCGATTGGCCCTCTCCTGCGGATCGGTGAACTGAGCAAGCGCACCGGCGTGAGCGCCGACCTGCTGCGGGCGTGGGAGCGTCGCTACGGGCTCCTGCGTCCCACGCGCTCGTCCGGCGGCCTACGCCTCTACGCCTCTGCTGACGTCGAGCGCGTGCGGCTCATGCAACAGCACCTCGCCGGAGGGCTGGCCGCCGCCGAGGCGGCCACCGCCGCGTCGCGCGCCCTGGCCGGCGAGGAAGCGGCGCCGCCGGCGTTCTCCTGGGTGGCGCTGCGTGAAGAGCTCGTCGACGCGCTGGACCGCTTCGACGAGCCGCGGGCACAGGCGATCCTCGACCGGCTCCTGGCCATAACCACCCTGGAAACGCTGCTGAGCGAAGTCGTGCTGCCCTACCTGCGCGAGCTCGGAGAACGTTGGGCACGCGGCGAGGCATCGGTCGCCCAGGAGCACTTCGCCACCGCCGTCCTGCGAGGCCGGCTGCTCGGCATCGCGCGCGGCTGGGGCCTGGGGATCGGGCCTGCGGCCGTGCTCGCCTGCCTGCCGGGCGAGCACCATGACCTCGGCCTGATCGCGTTCGGCCTCGCGTTGCATGCGTGCGGCTGGCGCATCGTCTATCTCGGCCCCGACGCACCGATCGAGACCGTCGACGACGTGAGCCGCCGCCTCCAACCCAGCCTTGTCGTCCTGACCGCGGTGAGCGACGAGCGCGTGCAGCCGCACGTTGAACGGCTGCGCGGACTCGCCGCCCATCAGCGCCTCGCGTTCGGCGGCGCCGCCGCGGCGAGTGGCCTCCTGGGGTCCGAGGGCGTGCTCATGCTCACCGGCGACCCGATCGCCGCCGCGACGCAAGTCACCGCGCTGGCACGGGGCGATGCGAGCTTCGACCGCCAACCAACCGGGACGTGACGCCGTGAGGGCCGCGGTGATCGGAGCGAGCGGGTTTGTCGGGCGCGCGCTCGTGCCGGCGCTGGCCCGGCGGGGCGAGGTCGTCGCCGTCTCGCGGCGGGGCACCGCACCGGACATGCCGGGGGTCCGAGGGCTCGCCGCCGATGTCACCGGCTCGTTCCGCGGCGCCCTCGAGGGGGTCGACGTCGCCTACTACCTCGTCCACTCGCTCGGCTCCCGCGACTTCTCCGGACTCGATCGCCGCGCGGCCGAGAACGTCGCCGCCGAAGCCGAGCGGGCGGGCGTCAGGCAGATCGTCTACCTGGGCGGGCTCGGCGAGGACCAACCCCAACTCTCGGCCCACCTGCGCAGCCGGACGGAGACGGCCGCGGTCCTCGCGTCCGGAGCCGTCCCGGTGACCACACTGCGAGCCGCCGTCATCGTCGGCCGCGGCAGCGCCGCCTTCGAGACGATCGTCGCCCTCGTCGACCGGCTGCCGGTGATGGTCGCGCCACGATGGCTCTCCACGCCGACGCAACCGATCGCCCTCGACGACATGATCCGCTACCTCGCAGGCGTCGCGGGCCGCCCGGAGGCGCTCGGCCAGAGCTTCGACGCCGGCGGCCCGGAGGTCCTCACCTACGGCGACATGATCAGGCGCATCGCCCGCATCCGTGGACGGCGGCCGCTCATCCTCGAGGTGCCGGTGCTGACGCCGAGGCTGTCCTCGTACTGGCTGCACCTCGTGACGCCCGTGCGCGCCGCCGTCGCCCGGCCGCTCATCGAGGGCCTGCGAAATCCGACGGTGGCCCACGACGACCGCATCCGGGGCCTGCTCCCGTTCCCCCTCACGAGCTTCTGCGACGCCGCCCGCGGCGCGCTCGACCCGGTCACCGCCGAGCCGGCCCGCGAACGGCGGCGCGCCGCGCAGCCGAGCTCGCCATGAACCTCTTCGCCGTGCCCGCCGGCCGGACGGCCAAGTGGGTGGTCTTCTTCGTCACGTTCCTCGTGTTCGCCGGCCTCGCCAGCCAGGGCGGGAAGTTCGAGCAGGCGCAGAAGAACGAGACGTCCTCCTTCCTGCCCGGCAGCGCGGAGTCGGTCAAGGCGCTGAAGCAGATCGAGCGATTCCCGGGCGGCGAGGAGGCGCCGGCGGTGATCGTCTACGAGCGTCCGTCGGGGCTGACCGGCGCGGACAAGCGGCGCATCCAGGAGACGGTCGGCACGCTCAACGCCGGCCGGCGGCGGTTGGTCGGCGAGGCGCAGCCGCCGGTGCTCTCGGGCAACGGCAAGGCCGCCGTCGTGATCCAGCCGGTCGAGCCCGGTGACGGCCAGAGCGACCTGTTCCAGGACGCCGTGCAGTCGATCCGGGATCGCGCCGGCGGCTCCGGCGGCGGGCTGCAGGTCAAGGTGACGGGCGCGGCGGGCTACAGCCTCGACGCGATCAAGGTGTTCGCGAACATCAACGGCTCGCTGCTGCTGGTCGCGGCGCTGATCGTCCTGATCCTGCTGATCGCCATCTACCGCTCGCCGATCTTCTGGATCATCCCGTTCTTCACCGTGCTGCTGGCCGAGGGCGCGGCGCGCGGGGTCGGCTACCTGCTCGCCGAGGCGGGCGTGACGATCAACGGCCAGTCCGGCGGCATCCTGCCCGTGCTGGTGTTCGGCGCCGGCACCGACTACGCGCTGCTGCTCGTCTCGCGCTATCGCGAGGAGCTGCGCCGCCACGAGGACAAGCACGAGGCGATGGCGATCGCGCTCAGGAGCGCGGGCCCGGCGATCCTCGCGTCCGGCCTCACGGTGATCGCCGCGCTGCTCACGCTCAGCATCGCCGAGGTCAACGGCACCGCCGGGCTTGGGCCGCTCGGCGCGATGGGCGTCGGGCTGGCGATGATCTCGATGCTCACGCTGCTCCCGGCCGCGCTGACGATCTGCGGGCGCAACTGGTTCTGGCCACGCATCCCGCACCTCGGCGAGGCCGGCGTCGACCAGACGCACGGCTTCTGGCGGCGGATCGGCGACCGCATCGCGGTCCGCCCCCGCGCCGTCTGGATCACCGGCTCCATCGTGCTGGCGATCCTCGCCGCCAACCTGCTCAACCTCGACACGGGGCTCACCAGCGGCAACTCGTTCCGCGGCGAGGTCGACTCCGTCCAGGGGCAGGAGATCCTCGCGCGCAACTTCCCGGCCGGCGCGTCGGCGCCGACCGACGTCATCGTGCCCGACCGCGGGCGCGCGCAGGCCGTGGCCGACGCGCTGTCCGCGCGCAAGGACCTCGTGAGCCAGGTCAGCAAGCCGGTCCAGGGCCCGCCCGGCGCGCGGCTGAGCGTGACGCTGGTCGACGCGCCCTATGACACCAAGACGCTGGCGCAGGTGCCGGAGCTCCGGCGGGTCGCCAAGCAGGCGGGCGGCGACGCGACGCTCGTCGGCGGCCCGACCGCGCAGGAGTACGACCTGCGCAGGTCCGCGACGCGCGACAACCGCGTGATCATCCCGCTCACGCTCGCCGTCGTTTTCCTGATCCTCGCCGTCCTGCTGCGCGCGCTGCTCGCGCCGCTGCTGCTCGTCCTGTCGGTGATACTCAGCTTCGCCGCCGCGCTCGGCACCGGCGTGTTCGTCTCCGACGCGATCTTCGGCTTCCCCGGCGTCGATCCGGCGCTGCCGCTGCTGTGCTTCGTGTTCCTCGTGGCCCTGGGGATCGACTACAACATCTTCCTCATGGCGCGCGTGCGCGAGGAGGCGATCAAGCACGGCACGCGCGAGGGCACGCTGCGCGGCCTGGCGGTCACCGGCGCGGTCATCACCGGCGCGGGCATCGTGCTCGTCGGCACGTTCGGCGCGCTCGCCGTGCTCCCGCTCGTCGCGCTGACCGAGATCGGCTTCATCGTCGCGTTCGGCGTCCTGCTCGACACGTTCATCGTACGCTCCGTGATCGTCCCGGCGCTCGTGATCGACGTCGGCCGCCGCGTCTGGTGGCCGTCGCGGTTGTCCCGCGCAAAGGCGCATGCGGACTAGATGACTTGCCCGGGAGCCTTCGCTCAGGCGGCAGTCTCCGAACGACACGCTCCCCGGCTCAACGAGCTCGTCCCACCCAGCGGATCTCGTGCGCCGCATCGGCTTTCAGCGGGCTCGTAACGGTTCACCGTCGAGTCTTCGCCTGTCGCAATTGATTGGCCGGATGTTGCGCTCGGCGAGCGTCGCGGTCCCGTGGATTCGGCGTGATCGCCGAGCTACGGCATCAGCAAGGCCGCGCTTCAACGCGCTCGTGAGCACGCGCACAGCCGAGCCTTGCCGACACGCCCATCCTCGTCAACGCCGTCTCCCGCGGGCTCACCGCGACCTGGCCCAGTGCCGAGGCCATGGGTGCTCGCCCGATCGAGACGGGCGCGGCGCCCGTCGCGTGGGCCGCGGGGTTACCCGACGACGGCCCCCGCGGCCGGCTCTTCCCCGACGGACACCCGCTTCCGTGGTGAACGACGCTCGGTGACGTCCATGACCAGCGTGCCGACGCGCTCGCGGTTGAGCGCAGACATCCGGCCGGGCATGTACCGCGTCGATACCTTGGACCGGAAGCGGGACGCACTCCGCGATCGCACGA
This sequence comes from uncultured Solirubrobacteraceae bacterium, assembly GCA_963837485.1. Lineage (GTDB taxonomy): Bacteria > Actinomycetota > Thermoleophilia > Solirubrobacterales > Solirubrobacteraceae > Solirubrobacter. The sequence goes on from CAWINP010000011.1 coordinate 250,162, forward strand.
ACGGCCACGCAGCGCCTCCCAGCGGCCATGCTTGACCTCTTCTCGCTAGGAACCAGTCGGAAGGGGTCATCCGAGCCGCTCCTGAAACAAGAAAACCGCGTTGTAGCGCGGTTTCTGAGAGCCCTCTGCCGAACGTCGGCAGCGTCGCGCTGCACGTCGGGCTGCGCGCCCGCGCGCTCGGCCCGCGGAGGACGTTGTGATCGCAGATTGCGGCGTCTTGCGGCGATGCCGACCGGGGCCGGATCTACGCTCGCGAGCATGAGCGAGAAGCGGCGGCGGCAGCAGGATCGGCGGCAACGGCGCAGGACCCAGGCTCGGACCCGACGGACGCCGGAGGACCGGCTGCTGGCCGACATGGCGAGGCTCGCGGCGAAGGACGTGGCCGATGTAGCCGACGCGCTGGAGGCGCAGGCGTGGGCGTCCGACATGATCTCCACCTGGCACGGGCACGGCATCTCCGCCGAGGACGTCGACGCCCTGTTCCTGCCCGGCTTCGTGCGGGCGCTCAAGGCGCTCGGGACGGCGCCCGCGCTCGCCGTGCTGCGCGCACTGAGCGCCGTCGCGGCGCCGCGCCACGCCGCCGCGGCCCAGGCCGCAGCCGGACGGCTCGCCGCGGCCGGGCTGCCTGAGCCCTCGTGGGCGGGCGAGCTCGTGCCGCCGAAGCCGACCGCCGCGCTGCTCGTCCACGACGAGGCGTTCGACGACGGCGTGAGCGTGGTCGTCGAGTTCGGGTCGCACACGCTCGGCGTCTACGTCGACCACAACCTCGGCGGGCTGGTCAAGGACGTCTTCCTCGCCGGCTCGCTGGCCGAGGTCCGCGAGATCGTCACGACGCCCGGCGTCTCGTTGCGTGAGCTCGACCTCGCCGAGGCGCGCGCTCGCATCGAGGCCGCGCTGTACGAACTCGACCACACGCTCGACCCGCCGGTCAGCGAGGACGTCGGCTCGCTGCGCGCGCTCGTCGAGGCCCGGATGCGCCTGCTGCCCTCCGGGTTCGACCTGCCCGACCCGTACCGCGAGGTGTCGCCCGAGGAGCGCCAGTCGCTGCTCGACGGATTCCTCGCGTCGCCGGAGGGCAAGCGCTGGCAGGGCGACGACGTGGCCGAGGACGTCGCCGCGCTCGCGATCGTCTTCGGCTGTGACTACAACCACGGCGGCCCGCTGCGCTGGAGCCCGGTCGTGGTCGAGCTCTTCATGCTCGACTGGCTCGCCCGCAAGGTCACGCGTGAGCCCGGCTTGTTCGAGCGCGTCCCTGACGTGCTGCGCGACTGGGTGCGCTACGCGGGCCGCAGGCGCGGCGTGCCCGAGGACATGCTGCGCGAGGCCGTCGACTCCGTCGCCGACTTCGAGGGCGAGATGCGCGAGACGGTCGACGACCCGGCCGCCTGGGGGCCCGCGAAGGCGTTCGCCACCGCCGCGCTCGGCGCCGGCGTCGACCTCACCGACAGCGAGCAGGTCGAGGCGTTCATCAGCCGCTACAACGCCGCGTAGGTGGAGGGCTGGGATCGCGACGCGCTGCAAGACCTGCGCGCCGCGGTGTGGCGCCGCGATATCGCGGCGATCCGCGAGCTGTGCGAAGGCCGCGAGCTCGACGACGTGCTCCAGCTCGCCGGCGACGCGCTGCTCGACAGCCCACTCGCCCAGGAGTGGACCGAGCGCCTGCAGCGACGCGATCTCGAGGGCGATGCCGACCTCGCCGACGCGCTTTCAGGCCAAGCGCGAAAGCTGCGTCCGCTGGCCGTCGATCTCGACGACGTCTCCATGCTGCTCGAGGGCGACCCCGTCCACGGTGGCGGCCGCATCGATCTAGAGACCGGCGAGATCTGGCCGCGCTCGCCCTACGACGACCCGGTCGACGAGGACGAGGACGATGACTCCGAGCGCTGGCTCTGGGTCGAGGCCGGCTCGCGCGCCGGCTGGACGGACATGGCCGACTTCGTCGCGAGCATCAGCGATCCTGTCCTCGCCGATCGGCTCGAGCGCGCGATCCACGGCCGCGGCCCGTTCCGCCGCTTCCGCGCCGTGCTCGACACGGAGCCCGCCGAGCTCACGCGCTTCCACCAGTTCGCCGACGAGCGCCGACGCGGACGCGCCCGCCGCTGGCTCGCCGAGCACGGGTTGCGGCCAATTCGTCGCGAGCATTGACGCGTGGGACCGAGCACCGCGGCTGAGGCGGCCGACTCGAGATCGACCGCGCCCTTCGCGGGCCAGAGCCCGGAGCCCGGTCTTGGCTACATGCGGCGGTCGAGCTTGACCTCGCAGGCGTCGACCGAGACGCGCGTGCCCGGCGTCTCGCCGGGATCCATCGCGGCAAACGCCTGCGCCCCCGCGTCCATGTCCTCAGCGCTGTCAAAGAGCTGAAGCACCACCGCGGTTCGCTGACTCTCGTCGAAGAGCAGCTGCAATCCCGTGACGGGAATGCCGGGCGGCGGACCGCCCTCCTGCTCGATACGGGCCAGCAGCCCCTCCACCCGATCGGCGGTCACGTCGGTGAATCTGACCACTCGCGCATGCACGGCAGACGCTCCTCTCTCGAACCGTGCCGAGCCTATCCGCTGCGACACCGTCCGATGTGTCGCGGCCGCTCGGGCCTCAGGCGCCGGCGACCGCCGGGCCGAGCTCCGCCGCTGAGATCGTCTCCGGCAGCGTGATCCGGAGAGCGCCGTTCTCGTCCAGGAGGCGGCGGGCGTTGACGATCGTGATGTCGAGATCCTTCGTCGCGCGCGGGAACCCCTGGGCTCCACGCCGCCGCCGATCAGGATGTAGTCGACGCCGGCGTCGTCGACTACGGCGATCAGCTCATCGGGGACGAACATCCGGTGCGCGGCCCAGGTTCTCCGCGAGCTCGGATGCGGTGCGGGTCAACCGCACCGCCTGCTCGAGGCACTCGGACATCGACCGCTGTGCGTCCCGCCGGCGATCCTCGGCGCGCCGCTTCGTTGCGGCGGATCCACGAACTGATCGCTTCGCGACGAGCACCCGATGATCACCTTCCGCGACGGGCCGACCGGTCGGATTGATCTCCATCGCAGCGAGACCGCCGCCGCCGAGGCGCGGTAAGGCCGCCGGCCGGCAGCTCTCGAGTGTGGGCAGCCCTGCGGTGCCGCTTAGGCTGGCAGACTTTCACTCGATGAGCGCGCGCCGCTTCCGTCCCGCTGCCCGGGTCGCGCTGTTCCTCGCCGCGCGGGGTCGCTGCGTCGAGTGCGGGGAGCCGCTGCCGCCGGGCTGGCATGCCGACCATGTCGAGCCGGTCAGTGCGGGCGGGCGCACGGAGCCGGCGAACGGGCAGGCGTTGTGCGCGCGTTGCAATCTGGTCAAGGGCGCGCGGCGGGCGTGATCGCGCCGCGCGGGTGGCAGGCGGACGTTCCTCGCGCGCCACGCGGCGCACTCGGGCAAGGACTTCCTGCTGGTCGCGACGCCCGGGGCGGGCAAGACGCTGGCGGCGTGTCAGGCGATGCGGGGCGCCGGGCAGATCGTCGTCGTCTGCCCGACGACGGCGCTGCGCTCGCAGTGGGCCGACGCGGCCGATCGGGTCGGGCTGCATCTGGACCCGCGCTGGCGCAACGCGGACGGCGCGTGGCGCTCGGACGTCGACGGGGTCGTGGTGACCTTCCAGCAGGTGGCGTCGGCGCCGGACCTGTTCGCGCATCACCTCGCGCGGCCGACGTTCGTGGTCCTGGATGAGATCCATCACGCGGGCGAGTCGGCGTCGTGGGGCACCGCGCTGCGCGCGGCCTTCGACGGCGCCGCGCACCGGCTGGCGCTGTCGGGCACGCCGTTTCAGGTCGGATGCGCGCGCGATCCCGTTCGTCCGCTACGACGACGAGCGGCGCTGCGCGCCCGACTTCGTCTACGGCTACGCCGACGCCGTGCGCGACGACGTCTGCCGGCCGCTGGCGTTCCGGCTGCTGGACGCGACGCTGCGCTGGCGCGTGGATGCGCAGGAGACGATCGCGGCGTTCGCCGACGAGCTCGACGCGACCGACGACGCGCGCCGGCTGCGGACCGCGATCGACCCGCAGCACGCCGCTGCTGCCGCAGATGCTCCGCGACGCCGACGCGCTGCTGGTCAAGGCGCGCGCGGTGATCCCCGACGCGGCCGGACTGGTGCTCTGCGACGACCGCGCGCACGCGCGCGCCACCGCGACGCTGCTGCGCACGATCGCCGGCGAGAAGCCGATTGTGGTCGTGTCCGACGAGCCGCAGGCGCACACGCGGATCGATCGCTTCGCACGCGGCGGGGCCGACGCGCCGCGCTGGCTGGTGGCGGTCAACATGGTCTCCGAGGGCGTCGACGTCCCGCGCCTGGTCGTCGCCGCCTACGCCACCGTCAAGCGCACCGACCTGTTCTTCCGCCAGGCCGTCGGCCGCGTCGTGCGGCGCCGTCCCGAGGACCCGGGCGACCTCGTCGCGACCGTCTTCCTGCCCGCCGACCCGACACTGACCGGCTGCGCGGAGCGCGTCGAGGTCGAACTGCGCCAACAGGTCACCGACGAGCTCGCGGCCTTCGAGGCCGAGCCGCCGCCCGGGCTCGCGCGCCGGCCCGACTTCCAACCGCTCGACGCCCAGGTCGAGCCCGGCGGGATGATCGTCGCCGGCGTCCACTACGCGCGCGCCGAGGTCGACGCCGCGCGCCGGCTGCTGCGCGACCTCGGCCAGCCCGAGCGCGCGCTGCGCTCCGTGCTCGAGTTCGTCCGCCGCGAGCGCGTCGGCGGCCCGCCGCCGCCTCCCACGCCGGTACCGGCACACCGCCGCGTCGAGCACAAGCGCCGCGCGCTGGACCGCCTCGCCCGCCGCTGGGCGCAGCTGCGCCGCGAGCTCGACCCCGCGTACTCGTGGCCGCAGGCCCAGGCGCGCGTGAACCGCGCAATGGGCGTCCGCCGCCGCGCCGACGCCGGCGAGGCCGAGCTCGACGCCGGCCTGGACTTCCTGCGCCGCGAACTGACCAAGCTCGCCCGCGACTACCCCGAGCAGGCCGAGCGCCTGCGCATCCCCGGCAGCCTGGAGGGCATCGACCAGCGCCTCGGCGCCGCCACCGGCGACCACTGACCAACGTCAGTGGATGTCGAGCCGTTCGAACGCCCGGGTCGCCGCGATCGCGAGCACGGCGGCGATCCCGATCAGCACGGCGGCCCCGCCGGCGCTGAGGCCGCGCACGAGCTGCCCGTCGCCGACGGCGTAGAAGAACGGCGACGCGTATCGCAACGGGTGGATCCAGTGCACGACCGGGGCGAGTGAGCTGACGACGTAGGACGCCGCGGCGATCGTCGAGGTGACCCCGAGTGCGGTGCCTCGACTGCCGGTCGCCGCGCCGATCAGCATGGCCAGCGCGCCGAAGTCGATCGCGAGCAGCAGCACGCCGACCGTGGTGGCGATCAGGTTGCCGATGCCGATGTGCAGCTCGAAGCCGGGCCCGGCGAGCACGCACAGCATCGTCACCAGTGCGACCGGCACCGGCTGCAGGCACATGGCGGCGAACTTCTCGGCGATCAGCCGCCGGCGCGACAGCGGCAGCGTGGCGAGCAGGCCGAGCGTGCCGTCCTCGTCCTGCCCGGCGATGCTCGCCGCTCCGTAGCCGATCGCCAGCAGCAGCACGATCAGCGGTACGAAGTTGGCGTACAGGTTCGCGCTGAGCCAGCCGGACGGGCTGCTCAGCGAGCCGGTCGCCCCGAACAGCGCCGCGACCGTGTTGCCGTTCTCGGTGAGCTTGTTCAGGCTGGTGTCGTCCTTGAACGACGGATACAGCGCGACGATGATGAACGCGTAGATCGCCATGCCCAGCGCGTAGCCGATCAGCGAACGACGGCGCAGCCGCAGGTCCAGCCGGGTGGTGTCGGCTCGCATGCTCACTCAGGCGGAGCGGTAGTAGGTCAGGAACAGCTCGTCGAGGTCGGCCCGGCGGGCGGTCAGGTCCACCGCGTCCAGCTCGGCGGCCTCGCGCAGCAGCGGCGCGACCGGCCCGGTGACCGAGAGCACCAGCCGAGTGGTGTCATGACTGAGGACCTGCACTCCGGACAGGCCGGCGAAGCGAGCTGGGTCGACGGCCTTGGCGAAACGCAGCTCGACGGTCCGCGGTGCCGCCTTGCGCAGGCCCTCGACGGTGTCGGTGAGGACGATGCGCCCCTCCTTGATGATCGAGAGCCGGTCGACCACGCGCTGGACCTCGTCCAGCTCGTGCGAGGAGAGGAACACCGTGCGCCCTGCGGCCACCGTCTCGCGGACCAGATGGGCGAACTCGTCCTGCAGCAGCGGGTCCAGCCCCGACGTCGGCTCGTCGAGCACGAGCAGGTCCGGGCGGTGCATGAACGCGAGCACCAGGCCGACCTTCTGGCGGTTGCCCTTCGACAGCGCGCGCACGGGGCGGTCCAGCTCGGCCTGGAAGCGCTCGACCAGCTCGTCACGGTAGGCGTGATCGGTCAGGCCCCGCACGCGGGCCGCGTAGTCGAGGTGCTGGCGGCCGGTCAGCCGCGGGTAGAGCTCCAGCTCGCCGGGCAGGTAGCCGACGCGGCGGTGGATCTCGACGCCGGCGTCGGCCGGGTCCAGGTCGAACACCCGCATGCGTCCGGCCGTCGGGCGATACAGCCCGAGCAGCAGCCGGATCGTCGTCGACTTGCCGGCCCCGTTCGGGCCGAGGAACCCGAAGACCTCGCCGGCCTCGACCTCGAAGGCCACGTCGACGACCCCGCGCCGCGTGCCGAACGACCGGGTGAGCCCGTCCACCGCGATCACGGCCGTCATGCGCCCGCCTCCGGCGTGAACAGGCCGGGTCCGTAGAGCTCCATGGCCGTCGTCGTCCAGCGCGTCAGGCCGTCGCCGCCGAGAGGGTCGGCGCCGAGCACGCCGGCGATCTGCTCGCGCATGACGATCACCGCGAGATCGGCCACCAGCAGGAACGCGGCCCGGGCCGCCGCGTCGCCGGACGCGCGCACGACCCCGGCGTTCTCCAGCGCGTCCAGCGCCTCCACCGTCGCGTCGAAGAGCATCCGGAACAGGGCGTCGCCGGCCGGCCCGCCGTCGATCAGCATGCGCCGGATGTAGGCGGGCAGCACCGGCTCGGCCTCGAGGTTGGCGGCGAACTTCGCCGCCAGCGACGCCGACGCCTCGGCGACCGGACCGCCCTCGCCGAGCTCGGCGACGGCCTCGATCACCGCCGCGGTCGCCCGCTCGTCGACCGCGGCCTTGAGCCCGTCCTTGGACCTGTAGTGGTGGATGACCAGCGACGGCGACACGCCGGCGGCCTCGGCAACGTCGCGCACGCTGACCGCGGCGACCCCGCGTCCGGCGAACAGCCGCATCGCGGCCTCGCGGATTCGGGCTGCTGCAGTCAGGTCGGCTGAACGCACGTGCAGATTGTTGCACGGTTGTGCAGCCGACTCAACTGAGCGATGGTCCGTTGGTGGACGCCGAGGCGCGCGCCGGTCGATGCGGCGTTCCAGCCCGCGTCCACGTAGACGCGGAGCGTGTCCGGGAGGATCCCGGTGCGCTTGGCCGCGTCGGGACCGGGGTTTGCCGGCGAGTTGCGCAGCGCGCGCAGACCGGGTTCAGCGTGTGAGCTTCTCCAGCGTCAGCGGCGGGCAGCGGACGCGCCCGTTCGTGAAGCGCCCGACGGGATGCTCGAGCCGGACCGTCGCGCTCTCGCCGTCGAGCCCGACGATCGTGCCGTGCATCCCGATCAGGTAGCGCGGGCTGACCTGCTCGCCGATGCGCACCGGGTCGCCGACGCAGAGATTGGCGAGCGCGGTGACCGAGCGCACCGTGTGCAGGAGCGCGCGGCGCGCCTGCACCGCCGCCGCGAGCGCGTCGAGGTGCTCGTCGAGCACTCCGGCCGCGATCGTGTCGAGCAGCGAGCGCTCGGCCGTGCTCACGCCGCCACCGCGAAGCCGTCGTCGCCGACCGCGGCGTTCAGCTTGCGCATGACCGCGAGCGGGTAGTCGTGCGGCCCCGCCACGTAGAGGGGGCGGCCGCGCTGACCGAACGTGATCGCGCACGGATCGCGCAGCTCGCCGAGGTAGCCGCGCACGCGCGCGAAGTCGGGGTGCGGGTCCAGTCGCGGCTCCACGCGGGGCTGATCCAGCAACCCGCGAGCTCCCGCTGCTCCAGCGGCGTCGCCGGCGCCTCCGCGGCCACGCGGCGCACGAGCGGCGCGACGACCGCCGGACGGACCCCGAGCACCCGCGCGATCGCCTTGGGAGTGGCTCCGGCCGCGCGCAGGCGGCGCACCTCGTCAAGCAGTTCGCGATCGGTCACAGCGAGATTGCAGCGCGCTCCCCGGACGGCACGGCGAAGCATCGCGGCCCTCGGTGCCGGCCAGCGGGTCGGACGGCCGGTCAGCGCGTCGCTCAGATAGCAGTCCTCGTCGTTGCGGAGAACGGCGTCGTGTCGCGGCGAACCGCTGATCAGAGGCGCCTTGCGCGCGCAAGGGCACGAGCACCGCATCCCGCGATACACCAGAAAAGGTGTACGCCCGCTCGCGCGGACAGACCGTGCGGCTAGGACGCGGCCGCCTCGAGGATCTGCATGTCGAGTTGGGCGAGCAGCGGTCCCGCGGTCTCGGGGTCCGGCTCGCCGCCGGCGAACACCCGCGCGAGGGTGTCGAGCATCTGGGTGGCTCGAGCGGGATTGGAGAGGATCATCAGCATCTTCACCGGTTCCTCGCCGCGGACTGACATTGTGTGCGCCACGCCTGCGGGGATGCCGATGAACGTGCCCGGGCCGACGTTCTGGCGGTCGTCTCCGACCTGCAGGTCGAGCCGACCGGAGAGCAGGTACAGGCACTCGGCCATCTCACGGTGCAGGTGCAGCGGTGGCACGAATCCGCCCGGGTGAAGCGTGCCCTCGGCGACGACGAAGGCGTGGCCGGTGGTGGTGGCGTCGGCCTTGGCGGTCATAACCGCGCCGCCGATGTCGACGGTGCGGATGCCCTCCCCGGGCTGGTGGATCTGGGCGCTCATCGCGGCACCTCGGGTGGTGGGGGTTCCGGTGGGATCGAGCCGGCGGAGCCGCCGCACGCGCCGCGCGAACGGATCGTTTGGTCCGGTCGGCTGCCGGGTGTTCAGGCGAGTTGCCGAACCGATCGGCGTTCACGCACGGCACGCGGCGGAGGCAACTGACTGCGATTGTGCTCGGGGCCGGCGGCGAAGTCATCACTCGATCGAGTGATGTGCGACGGCGGCCGAGCCGGCGTTCTTGGCGCGGCCTCGGGCTGGACTCCGGCGCCCGGGTGGCAGAAGCTCTCGGCGTGTCGAAGACCTACGACGTGTCCTCGCCCCAGGAGCTGGTGGGGCGGGACGCCGAACTCGCCCTCGCCGCGGCCGCGGTGCGCGAGCTCAGCGAGGGGCAGGCGTCGGCGCTGTCGATCGAGGGCGAAGCCGGAATCGGCAAGACCCGCCTGGTGCAGTGCATCGCCGATGACGCGCGGTCTCGCGGCATCGCGGTGTTCCGGGGCCAGGCTCATCCCTTTGAGCGCACGCGTCCGTTCGGTGTGGTGGCCGCGGCGCTGGATCTGAACCGGCGGTCACCGGACCCGCGCAGGGCCGCGATCGGCAGGCTGCTTGCCCGCGAGGCGCCGGCGCGCGACATCCAGTACCGGGTCGTCGAGGAGATCGTGGACCTGATTGACACGTCGTGCGCCGAGCGCCCGGTCCTGCTGGTGGCCGAAGACCTCCACTGGGCGGACACCGCAAGCCTGTTGGCGATCCTGTCGGTGGCACGCCGGCTCCCGCTGGCGGCGTTGCTCGTCGTGGTGACGGCGCGGCCGTCGCCGCTGCCGGCGGAGGTGGTCCGCCTGCTCGACGACATTGCGGCCGCGGGCGCGCGCAGCCTGCGACTCCAGCCGCTGACGTCCGAGGACGTCGACCTGCTCGCACGTCAGACGCTCGGGGCGGTTCCCGGTCCTGCCCTGACCGAGATGCTGGCCACGGCCGGCGGGAACCCCCTGTGGGCGGTGGCCATGCTACGCGCGCTGGCCGATGGAGGAATGCTGCGCCGAGTCGGGGACAGCGTCGAGCCGACGACCTTCGAGCTGCCCGCCTCGCTGAGTGACCTGGTGATCCGGCGCTTGCGGTACCTGCCGGCGGCGACGCTGGAGCTGCTGCAGGTCACGGCGGTGCTCGGCGATGCCGTGTCGCTTCGCGACGTCGCCGCCGTCGCCGGCCGGCCGCCGCCCGACGTCGTCGCGCAGCTCCGGCACGCGTTCGACGCCCAGCTTCTCGACGAGACCGACGAGCGGATCGTGTTCCGGCACCAGCTCGTGCACGACGCGATCTACCAGCACGTGCCGCCGCCGGTCCGCCGCCTTCTGCATCGTGAGGCCGCGGTCGCGCTGATGGCCGCGGGCGCGGACCGGCTCGACGTGGCCGATCATCTGATGCTCGGAGCCGAGCGTGGCGACGAGCAGGCGGTCGCATGGTTGCGCGACGCCGCGCGTGAGGCATTCGGACAGGCGCCGTCGGTCACCGTCGAGCTCCTCCGCCGTGCCGAGGCGCTGCTGCCGGACGGTCACCCGGACGCCGATCCCTTGGCGGCGGAGGTGGTCCAGGCACTGCTGCGCGCCGGCAAGGTGGCCGAGGCGTCGGCCCGCGTGGAGGCCGTGCTCGCCCGCGAGCACGCCGCCGCGGTGGACACCCCGTTGCGCCTGACGCTGCTCGGCGCACTGGCCCTGCAGAACCGGGCCGCCGAGCTGATCGCGGTCGCGCAGACCAGCCTCGCCGGCGCTGGACTGGGGCCCTTCGAACAGGTGCTGATGCTGGCCCAGCAGAGCTGGGCGCTGACGTACACGGGCGACCCGCGCGCGGGCGAGGCGGCCGCCGGCCGGGCGCTCGCGATCGCCGAGCAGGCCGGCGACGCGGCGATGACGGTGTGGGCCCTGACGGGGCTGTTGATCGCGGTGGGGCGGCTGGGCCGCTACGGCGAGGCGCTCGTCCACGCCCGCCGGGCGGCCGCCCTGGCGGCTGACCGGCCCGATACGAGATCGCTGCCGCTGCAGCCGAAGTTCTTCCTGGGGCTGGCGCTGTTCGACTGCGACCTCGTCGACGAGGCGCGCGCCGCGTACCGCCAGGCGCTCGACGACGAGTTCGGCTCGGCGTGGTGGCTCTCCGAGACGCTGATGGCCGACGCCCAGGCCTCGTTCGTCATCGGGGAGTGGGAGGACGCGGTTCCCGGACTGCTCGCCGGCGGTCAGGCTGCGCACGAGAAGGGCAACCAGCTTCTCGCGTGGCAGTCGCTCGCCTACCGGGCCATCATCGCGACGGGAACCGGGGACCACCGGACCGCGGCCGAGTTGACCGCGCAGCTCGCCGACCCGCTGCGGGGCGACCAGTTGAGCTACAACGCGGGAATCCTCGCCTTCGCGGTGGCGGGTCTGAGGGCGGCCGAAGGCGACCGGCAGGGCGCCTACGAGCTCCTGCTGCGCTGCTGGCGGGTCGACGCCGCGCGAGACAACCGCTTCTACCACCGCTGGCTGGCCCCCGACCTCGTGCGCCTCGCGCTCGCGCTGGGTCACCGTGACGTCGCCTCCGGCGTCGCCGAGACCGTCGCGGAAGGCGTCGCACTCGCGCCGGAGGTGCCGACGGTGCGCAGCCTGGCGCTGCGCTGCCAGGGACTGGCCGACGATCGGCTCGAGCCGCTGATCGAGGCGGTCGCGCTCGCCCGCCAGGCGCCGCTGCTGATCGAGCACGCCGGCGCGTGCGAGGACGCCGCGGGGCTGCTGGCCCGGCGCGGGAGGCGCGACGAGTCCGCGGCGCTGCTGACCGAGGCCCTGGACCGCTACGAGCAGGCGGGAGCCGCCGCCTTGACGCGGCGGGCTCGCGCGCAGTTGCGCGCCCTCGGCGTCCGGCCGGGCGCGCGCGGGTCCAGGCACCGGCCGGAGCGCGGCTGGGAGAGCCTCACCGCGACCGAGCGGGACGTCTCGGTGCTGGTGGCCGAAGGGCTGACCAACGGCGCCGTCGCCCGGCGGCTGTATATGTCGCCGCACACCGTGAACACCCACCTGCGCCACGTGTTCGCCAAGCTGGACGTGGCGAACCGGGTGGCGCTCGCCGCGGTGGTGCATCGCGCGATCGAGTGATGTCTCCGCCGCCGGCCGCGGGGACACTCGTGCCTTCCAGCTCGTCCTTCTTAGCGGAGGTGGCCACGATGGCAGCCGATCAGAACAAAGCGGTCGTCCGGCGGTTCATTACCGAGGTGTTGAGCGGCGGTCAGCTCGATCGGGTCGACGAGCTGCTCGCTCCGAACTACGTGAACCGCGCGTTCGGCGCCGACCTCCCCGCGTTCAAGGAGCTGCTCGCCGGGCTCGCGGCCGCGCTGCCCGAGCGCCGGTTCGACGTCGAGGAGCTGATCGCGGAGGCCGACGCCGTCGTCGCCCGGTTCACGCTCGAGATGCGCGACCCGAGCGGGAAGGCGATCTCGGTTCGCGGCCTGACCTACTACCGGCTCACCGACGGCAAGATCGTCGAAGACGATCCGATCACGACGCCCGAGCTGACGCGCGAGCTCGGCCCGCTGATCGCGCCGGCGCTCGCCTGAGAGGAGTACCCCGTGAACCACGAGGCCACGATGAGGCGCCTGTACGAGCTGCTCAGCGCCGGAGACATCGACGGGTTCGGCGAGCATGTCGCCGAGGACTTCGTCGAGCACGACGAGACCGCCGGCTTCGAACCCAGCAAGGCGGGCGTCATGGAGATGTTCCGGATGTATCGAGCCGCGTTTCCCGATCTGCGGATGGAGCCGGAGGACGTCCTTGTGAGCGGTGACAAGGTCGTCGCCCGCATTCGTGCCACGGGAACGCATGGGGGCGGGTTGATGGGGATGCCCGCGACCGGCAACAGCGTCGATGTGCAGCTGATCGACATCATCCGCTTCGGCGACGACGGCCTCGCGCGCGAGCACTGGGGCGTCTTCGATGCGCTCGGGATGATGCGGCAGCTCGGCGCCATCCCGGCCCCGGCCCCCGCGTAGACGCCGCGGGCGTCTTGCTGAAGTCCAGACGATCGAAGTCGGCGCTCGGCGACGCAGACGAGAACGGCCCTCGAGCAGTCAGCATGGGCCCGTTTTGCATTGCGCAGCCCGCGATGCTCAGGCACGTTGCGCGATACCGACCAGCCCGACCGCCGGGCCCGGAAGGCCCTTTTTCATCATCGAGCGTTTTCCGTGCTCCACGAAAAGGCCTTCATCGCGGAAAGTTGGCTGCGATGAAGGGAGAGTCGCAGCCGATCTCGCGGCCCGAAGATGTTCGAATCCGCTGGCCTGTGACCGCCTAGCCACGGAGGTTCGCGAACGGCCGACGGCCGTCGTGCTGGGCGCTGAAGCGACTCAGCAGCCGCTTCTCGTACTCGCGCGCGACCTCGTCCCACGTGATCGGGTGCCAGGCCACGAGGAGCTTGTCGGAGTCGACGAGCTGCCAGATGTAGCGACCTCCCCAGTGACTGATGGGCTCCCCAGCACCGAAGCGAGCGAGCTCCTTGAGCCGCCGATTGCCGACTAGACGACCCCCTTGAGCAGGACGACGTCCAAGTCGAGCATCCGCTGGGCGCGCCAACGCAGGCGCTCCGCTCGATCGGGCTCCGAGACGCCGGCGAGTCCGAGCAGCTCCGGATCGTCGACGAGCCGCGACAGCGTCTCGCGCTCATCCTCGATGAGCCGGACATGCTCGCGGCGGCGGAACTGCTGGAAGTACGCCCCGCGACAGTAGGCGCCCTCGACGGGAAGCTGAAGCGGTGATCGATCAGACCGAGCGCGCGGTTCGCCTCGTCGTAGCGGAACTGGCCGACACGGCGGTCCTGGTTGCCGATCAGCGCGTCGAAGAAGCCGGCGGCCAGCGCATCGTCGCGCATCGCGACACACCGCTGTCCCCTTCATCGCGGCGCCGTCGTGTCGTAGCGCGAGCGAGCCGTACTCCCATGCGTCCGAGTCCTGTTCTGGCGGTCCGACGGGCCGGAACACCGTGACCGCCACGAGCCGGTCATACGGGTCGCCGAGCTGCCTGGCGAGTTGCCGGGCGGCGCACTCGCAGATCGGCGGCGTGTCCCTGGAGCTCAAGCAGCCGTCTTACGCGATCGTGATGGGCCATCCACCTCGACGCTATCGCGGCCGGTGGACGTTCCCTCAGCGCAGTGCGACCGCCGAACCGGCCGTCGACTAGGCTCAGCGCGTGACAGCTTCGACGCCACCGGACGGCTGGCTGCTGCCCGCGCCGCCACGTCGTCTCGACGGCGACGAGCGGTTCGCCGACAGCGCTGGCACCGTCGTCGATTTCTGGCGATGGGCGTTCTCGGATCTTCGCGAGAACATGGTTCGCGGCGTTCTCGCGGAGTATCTCGTCGCCCAAGCGCTTGGGCAGACGACGGCGCGCCGCAAGAGCTGGGACAACTACGACGTCCTCACCGACTACGGCCTGCGCGTCGAGGTCAAGGCCTCGGGCTACCTTCAAAGTTGGCCTCAGGCACGGCACTCGAGCCTCAACTTCGGTCGTGTCGCGGCTCGATCCTGGGACGAGAACACGAACGTCTTCGGAACGGCCCCGGAGGTTCGCGCGGACGTCTTCGTGTTTGCCGTGCAGACCTGCCAAGACCACGAGTCCTACGACCCACTCGACGTCGGGCAGTGGGAGTTCTACGTCGTCGACGGCGAACGCGTGCGCGAGTGCGGGTACAAGACCGTCGGCATCGGCTGGGTGCGCCGGTATGCCGCCCCGACCAGTTTCAGCCGGCTCGCGGCGGCCATCGACGCGGTCGCGAGGGGCTCCGGTCAGCGGCCCTAACAGCCAATCGCGCGGCCCGCATTGGCCAATCGCGCAAGTCCGCGTAGATCTGGAATTCAGCCCGCGTAGATGTGGAATCCGGGTGTGCGCCGGTCGGACGACGCGAGACGAAACCCCTGCAAACCACGATGACCCCGGTGTGGACAGGCTCGTGCCCCCAGGACGCCCTCACGACAGGGCTCATCAGAGCGCCAAGTAACGAGCTCGCCCCGCACGACCGGTCTTGAGAGCGCACTCGGACCACAGCCGGTCGCTCAGGGCGGCGAGCGTCGTAGCCGGCCGCGAGTCGGCTCAGGAGCCGGTCAGCTCGCGCTCGGCCTCGAGCCAATGCGCAACGCTGTCGCCACTGCGGTCTTCGAGAGACAGCTCGTAGGCGCGCTTCGCGATCGCCTGATGTGTCGGCGCTCGCCGGCGCGAAGCCCGCGGCTTGGGCGTCGCCTGCTTCGGCGCGTTTGCCTTGTTCGACTTGGTCTTCGTCGTCGTCTTCTTCGCCGGAGTCGAGGCCATGTTCATCCTCCTCGCGCGTCGTCGTATCGTCCGATGCAGCTCTGGGACTCGCGCCCGGATTCTTGCCGCGCCGCACGCGAAGCGTCAAGACGCGGCTCCGCCGGCATATGCCGGACTGTGGAGAACTACGTAGCTCCTCGCGCGCAAGTCAGGCGCCGGGAGTCGTCCTCGTCGCGGGCCTGGGAGGCTCGAGCCTGTCCATCATGCGGCAGCGTCCCGTCGGTGGTCGCGTGCCGGCGAGTAGGGTTCGGTCGTGGGCGTCCAGCATGCGCCGGTGCTCGTTGGGGGTCCGTGGTTCGAGGACTTGAAGCGCGGCCAGGTCTTCGACGACGCGCCCGGCCTCACGCTCAGTGCGGGCCTCGCGGCGCTGCACCAGGCGGTGGTGGGCGATCGGCTGCGGCTCTCGCTCGACGCGCCGCTCTGCCGACAGGTCACCGGGCGCGACGGGCTGCTGGTGGCTCCGAACCTCGTGTGCGATGTGGCGATTGGACACTCGAGCGTCGTGTCCCAGCGCGTCCGTGCGAACCTCTTCTATCGCGGCCTGATCCTCCAACGCCCCGTCTACGTCGGCGAGACGCTGCGCACGCGCACCGAGGTCGTCGCGCTCAAGCAGAACCGCCGCAAGCCGGGCCAGCCGGCCACCGGCCTGGCGGTCCTGCGCGTGACGACGGCCGACGAGCACGGCGAGCCGGTGCTTGACTTCTGGCGCTGCCCGATGCTCCCGCTGCGTGACCCGGACGGTGAGACCGGTTGCGCCGACGACCTCGGCGTCGTCCCCCAGGAGCTCGCGCCGACTGCGCTCGCCGCCGCCGTCCCGCTCGACTGGCGACTCGATCGCCTCCGGGCCGCCACGCCGCCGCCGCACCACGGCGACCTCGCGCCCGGGCAGAGGTTCCTCGTCGAGGCCGGCGAGACGGTGACCGGCGGACCCGAACTGTGCCGCGCGACGCTCAACATCGCCCAGGCGCACACGGACGCCACGGGCAGCGTCTATGACCGCCGCCTCCTCTACGGCGGCCACACGATCGGTGTCGCTGCTGCGCACGCCACCCGCGCGATCCCGGCGATCGCTACGGTCGTCGCCTGGCAGGGGTGCGACCACACCGGTCCGGTCTTCGAGGGCGATGTGTTGCGCACCGAGCTCCAGGTGGAGCAAACGGAGCCCGGCAACCTCGCGCGACTGCGGGCGCTCGTGCGCAGTCAAGACGGTCCGGTCCTCGACTGGCGATTCGTGGCGGTGGTCGCCTGATGACCGGGATCCTCGACGGGCTGCGCGTCATCGAGGGCTCGGCCTTCGTCGCGGCGCCGCTCGGCGGGCTGACGCTGGCCCAGCTCGGCGCCGACGTCATCCGCTTCGACCCGATCGGCGGCGGACTGGATCGAGGGCGCTGGCCGATCACCGCGGAGGGCCGCAGCCTGTTCTGGGCAGGCCTGAACAAGGGCAAGCGGTCGATACAGATCGATCTGGCCTCCGACGAGGGGCGCGAGCTCGTCCAGGCGATCGTCACCGCGCCCGGCTCCGACGCCGGGCTATTTCTGACGAACTTCCCCGCTCGCGGCTTCCTCGCCTACGACCGCCTGGCCGCGCGACGCGGTGACCTGATCATGGTCAACATCGTCGGCAACCACGACGGCTCCTCGGCGGTGGATTACACCGTCAACCCGGCCACCGGCTTCGCCTGGGCAACCGGCCCACGCAACCTCTCGGTGCCGTTCAACCACCTGCTGCCGGCCTGGGACGCCATCACGGGAGCCCTGGCCGCGGCGAGCCTGCTGGCGGCCGAGCGCGCCCGCTCGCGCACGGGCACCGGCCAGTTCGTGCAGCTCGCACTCTCTGACGTCGCATTCTGGATGGTCGGAAACCTCGGCAAGCTCGCCGAGGTGCAGATCAACCATCACGAGCGCGTCAAGGACGGCAACTACCTCTACGGCGCCTTCGGCCGCGACTTTCTCACCAAGGACGGCCATCGGGTGATGATCGTGGCGCTCACCCTGCGCCAGTGGCGGAGCCTCGTGAAGGCAACCGGCCTGGGGGACGCGTTCGACGCCATCGCCCGCCTCATGGACGTCGATCTGGATGACGAGGGCGGCCGCTACAAGGCGCGCGAGGTCCTCGGGGCGACGATCAAGCCATGGGTGCTCGCCCGCACGCTGGCGGAGGTGCGCGAGACGTTCGACCTGCACGGCGTCTCGTGGGGGCCGTACCAGACGTTCAAGCAGCTGGTCGAGAGCGACCGCCGCTGCTCGGCGGAGAACCCGATGTTCGCTGAGGTGGAGCAGCCCGGCGTCGGCACGTACCTCATGCCCGGCACGCCCCTCGCCTTCTCCGGCGCCGAGCACCTGCCACCAAGGCCCGCACCCGAGCTCGGTCAGCACACTGACGAGGTGCTAGCCGACGTGCTCGGGCTCGCCGACCACGAGATCGGCCGCCTACACGACGCCGGCGTAGTGGCTGGCCCTGGCGCGCCGCGCCCCGCCAGCCCGCCGGGCGCCGCCACAGCGGGACCTGCGGGAGCGCCGCCTCCGGTCCCATAGTGCAACCCGCGCGCGCCGGCCTCCTCTGGCGGCTATGAGTGCTGCGCACATAGAACGACGAGAGACTGCGGGGCGACGGTCAGCTCACCGGCCGTCTCGTGGTTGCCCGATGACGTGTCGGCGCGGCTGGTGTCGACTTCGATCTGCCAGGCGAGCGCGAGGCCCTCGATGTGCAGGGCGAAGCGCACGGGCTGCCGGTCGGCGTTGAAGAGCAGCAGGAAGGAGTCCTCAAGCGGTGGGCCGCCGAGGGCGTGCGACCGTCGGATGCCGCGGCCGTTGAGGAACACGGCGAGCGCTCGCGCATTGCCGGTCCGCCAGTCGGCGTCGCTCATGTGGCTGCCGTCGGGCTTCAGCCAGGCGATGTCATCGAGATTCGTCCCGTGCACCGGTTGTCCCTGGAAGAACCGCCGCCGGCGAAAGATCGGATGCTCGCTGCGCAGGCGCGAGAGGTGTGTTACGAACGCGAGGAAGTCGCGGTCGAGCTGCGACCAGTCGACCCACGAGCTCTCGTTGTCCTGACAGTAGACGTTGTTGTTGCCGGCCTGGGTGCGACCGAGCTCGTCGCCGTGCAGCAGCATGGGGACGCCCTGCGATAGCAGGAGCGTCGCGACGAGGTTGCGCCGCTGCCGCGCACGCAGCGCGTTCACGTCGGCATCGTCGGTCGGGCCCTCGGTGCCACAGTTCCAGGAGCGGTTGTCATCACTGCCGTCGCGGTTGCCCTCGCCGTTGGCCTCGTTGTGCTTGTGGTCATAGGAGACGAGATCGGCAAGCGTGAACCCGTCGTGTGCGGTGACGAAGTTGACCGAGGCCGATGGGCGACGGCGCTCGCTTGCGTACAGGTCGCTCGAACCGGTCAGCCGGTACGCGAACTGGCCCAGATCGGCCTCGTCAGCGCGCCAGTAGTCACGGATCGTGTCGCGAAAGCGGCCGTTCCACTCCGACCACAGCGGTGGGAACCCACCCACCTGGTAGCCGCCTTCGCCGAGGTCCCAAGGCTCGGCGATCAGCTTCACTTGCGAGATGACGGGGTCCTGCTGGACGAGATCAAAGAAGGCCGAGAGGCGGTCGACGTCGTGGAATTGGCGCGCCAGCGTCGCGGCCAGGTCAAAGCGGAAGCCGTCGACATGCATGTCCAGCACCCAGTAGCGCAGCGAGTCCATGATCAGCTGGAGCGTCGCCGGCTCGCGAACGTTCAGCGAATTGCCGGTACCGGTGTAATCGACGTAGGACGCCCCGTCCTCGGCCAGACGGTAGTACCGCGGGTTGTCAATGCCTCGAAAGCACAACGTGGGGCCGAGCTCGTCGCCCTCGGCGCTGTGGTTGTAGACCACGTCGAGGATGACCTCGATCCCGGCGGCATGCAGGGCGCGGACGAGGAACTTGAATTCCTGCACCTGCTGGCCGCGGTCTCCAAACCTCCCATAGCCGTTGTGCGGCGCGAAGAACCCGATCGTGTTGTAGCCCCAGTAGTTGCGCAGACCGCGCTCCAGCAGCGCGCGGTCGTCGATGAACTGATGCACCGGCATCAGCTCCAGCGCCGTGACCCCGAGGCGCTGCAGGTGCTCCACGACAGCCGGGTGCGACAAGGCGGCGTAGCTCCCGCGCAGGTAGTCGGGCACCTCGGGATGCAGATGCGTCAGCCCCTTGACGTGCGCCTCATAGATCAGCGAATCCGCGTACGCCGTGCGTGGCGGCCGGTCGCCCAACCAGTCAAAGAACGGGTTGATCACGACCGACGTCGGGACGTACGGCGCCGAGTCCTGATTGTTCACGCTGCCAGGGTCGCTCCAGCGGTAGCCGAAGACCGCCTCGTTCCATTCCAGGCTCCCCGCGATCGCCTTGGCATACGGATCGAGCAGCAACTTATGCGGGTTGCAGCGCAGTCCGCGCTCCGGATCGTAGGGCCCGTGCACGCGGTAGCCGTACCGCAGCCCCGGTTCGACGGCCGGCAAGTAGGCATGCCAAACGTCGCCGTCAACCTCCTCGAACTCCACACGCGCCTCCGAACCGTCGTCGGCGATCAAGCACAGTTCGACGCGCTCGGCGACGCTCGAGTACAGGGCGAAGTTGGTGCCCCCTCCGTCGAAGGTCGCGCCGAGCGGATAGGGCGTGCCGGGATACACGCCAAGGTCCGGAGCGCGTAGCGGGACCCTCACTCCGGGGAGCGTAGCGCCGTTCGCCACCACATTCGATCGGCGCTTCTCGACGCGGCGAGCGGCTTGCTGCGAAACCGCCGTCGGCCTGCGTGGTCCGTCACCACGCTTCGCCGCGGCCACGGGGATCACTTGCGAGGCTGGTCACGACGATCCCCTCGATGCCGAGGACGCGCATCTCGCGCCAGTCAGCAGCGCGTAGATGACCAGCACGCCGGTCCGCTGCCGGGCGCCGGTATGCGCAGATGCCCAGACACGGGCTTGCCGCCGGTGTCGACGATGGCGTCCACGAGCACCGCGTGAGGGCCACGTCGCCGGTCACATGACCCGGTCCCAAGCGGGAAATCCGCCGTGCGGGCACCAATACGCTGCGTTTCGGCGTATCCGATGCGATTCGCGTCACTGGAGTGCTCCTCAGTCGCGCTCGGGACTCGCGGAAGGTCGTGTCGAGGGAGCTGCTCCGGGCAGATCGTAGACGCACCGTCGGGGCCGCCGGCCACGTGTACGCCATGGTGGCGCCCGGGGTCCGACGCGTGAAGGTTTCGTGCAGCCACGAAACTGTTGCCGGGTGCGTCCGCGCTCCGGAGACTGATCGGAAGGCTCGCCAACGCGGGCCTTCGGACCCGGAGTCATCGAGAAACCCGAGCCGTTGCACCGCAAGCCGCTCATCCTCGGCGCGCTCTTGTTGGCGGCCTTGGCGATCAACGTCGACACCACGATCGTCAACGTGGCGCTGCCGACGCTGGTGCGTGAGCTGCACGCGTCGACGACCGAGCTCGAGTGGATCGTCGACGCGTACAACCTCGTGTTCGCGGCGCTCGTACTTGCATCCGGAAACCTGGGCGATCGCCTGGGCCGCAAGGGCGTCCTCCTCGTCGGCTTGAGCGTGTTCGGCACTGCCACCCTGGCCGGCGGGTTGGGCACGACTCCCACCGAGCTGATCGCTGCGCGCGCGGTGATGGGGCTGGGTGCCGCGCTGATCTTCCCGGCCACCCTGTCGCTGATCACCAACGTGTTCACCGAACGAGGCGAGCGTGCGCGCGCGATCGGACTCTGGGGAGCGACGACCGGGGTCGGCATCGCCGTTGGGCCGATCGTCGGCGGCTGGCTGCTTGAGCATTTCTCCTGGTCGAGCGTCTTCTTCGCGCTCGCCCCGATCGCCGCGGTCGCGGCCGCGCTCGCCATTTGGTGCGTGCCGACGTCGCGCGACCCTGCGGCTCCACCGGCGGACCGAGCAGGGCTGCTGCTTTCGACCGCGGCGATGGCGTTGCTCATCTACACGATCATCGAGGCGCCGAACCACGGCTGGGCCGCGGCGCGGAGCATCGGCGGGCTCGCCGTCGCGATGGTGCTGCTCGCCGCATTCATCGCGTGGGAGTGGCGTGCGCGCGCGCCGATGCTGGACGTGGAGCTGTTCCGGAACCTTCGCTTCAGCGCGGCGAGCGCCGCCGTGACGATCACGTTCTTCTCGCTGATGGGATTCATCTTCCTGGTCACGCTGTACTTCCAGTTCCTCAAGGGCTACGGGCCGCTCTCGACAGGAGTGCGCCTGCTGCCGGTGGCCATCATGGTCGGACTCACCGCCGTCGCGGGGACGCGGCTGGCGGTACGCAGCGGCACCAAGCTGGTGGTGACCGCCGGACTGGTCTGCCTCGCCGCTGGGCTGGCGTGGACGTCCACCGCGAGCGCGAGCACGAGCTACCTGACGATCGCCGGCCAGATGGTGCTGATCGGCTCCGGGATCGGTCTCACGAGCGCGCCGGCGACCGAGTCGATCATGGGCGCCGTCCCGGAGGCCAAGGCCGGTGTCGGCTCGGCCGTCAACGACGCCACGCGGATCCTCGGCGCGACCCTGGGGGTTGCGGTGATCGGGAGCATCTACGCGTCGCTATACGGCAGTCGACTCGGCTCCATGCTCTCGGCCCCGCTTCCTTCCGCCGCCTCGGCCGCGGCACACCGATCCGTGGGCGGCGCGTTCGAGGCGGCCACCACGCTCGAGGCCGGACACCAGACAGCCGTCGCGCGAGCGCTGCACGACGCCGCGTCGAACGCGTTCTTCCACGGGTTCGCCGTCGCCTGCGTGGTCGCGGGTGGCGTGGCCGCGGCCGGAGCGGTCATGGCCGTCGCGCTGATCCCTGCGCACCCGTCGCCGGCGAGCGTCGAGGCGCTCGAGGCGTCCTGAGGGGGCGCGCCCATGGAGCGAGAAGGTGGCGCAGCGGAGCCCGACATCGGCAGCGATGCGGTGCTCGTCCTGTGCCGTCGCATCGTCCAGGCGCTTGCCGATGCCGGCCTGATTGACGAGGCCCACGTCGTCGTCCACAGCGCGCTCATACCGCTCCGCGTGACCGACAGTCAGCGCGACGACGCGGGGTGCCGACGGCTCCCGTAAACGCCTACGCGGCGCAAGCGGGCTCGCAGCCGCCGCGCAGCATCGCCTCGGCGAGCGAGGTTCGCGAATAGATCACGTGCATGCCGAGACGGACCTTGTCGACGAGGCCGCTCGTCTTGAGCACGGCGAGGTGGTCGCCGACGTTCCCGGGCGAGCGGCGGAGGTGGTGCGCGAGCGCAGTGGTGTGCATTGGCTCGTCCAGCGCCTCGAGGATCTCGGCGCGAGCCTTGCCGATGAGCCGATTGAGCCCGCGCTGTCGCACGAACGAGGGCGGCGACCACAGCGCTTCCCCTCCGCGCGCCCGGTAGCGGATGGTGAGCGGTGCCGCCGGCGGGGAGTAGACCGTCGCGATGGGCGGCCAGATGAAGGCCGACGGCATGAGGAGGATGCCGATGTCGTCAAGCCTGCGACGGTCGTTCCCGTTGTGGCGCACGAGCAGTTGGCCGCCTTTGAGAGCAAGCGACGGAGCGACGTCGGCGAGCACGGCCGCGAGGCCGTGACGGGCCAGCGCACGCGACTGGTAGAGGATGTCGCGCTCGAGACAACCTTGGATCTGCGACCACGACGGCCGGACCAAGCCGATCCAGACCGCCCCGAGCAGCTCGGCGACCTGCCCGGCCGCGCCGTCCGCGCGGAGCGCGCGCTCCAGATCCGCCCCGATCGGCCCGCTGTCGCTCAGGTAACGATCGATCTCGACACGGACGTGCCGCAGAGGGGCCTCCCGGATCTGCTCGAGCTCGGCTTCGATGTTGCCCAGCGGGCCGCTGGGCGTCGGACACAGGAAGTCGGGCATCGAGCCGCCGGCCCGGGTCAACGCGAGCAACGGCCGAAGGTCGTGCGCGGCCGCGATTCGCTGCAGCGCCGCTCGATGCCGGCGCAGCCAGGCGCTGTGAGCGGCTCGCGCGGCCGGATGGGCGATCGCGCGGGCGACCTCGATGACCTCGCTGACGGGGGAGATCACGAACCGGCAACGCAGCAGGTCGGCAACTGAGATCTCAAGCGTGTTCACGTGTGACTAGGACTCCGATGGACGGCGTCAGTCATCGACGCCATTGGCATGTCGGTCCTCGCCGGTGGGCAACCAGGAGTTCGGCGGCGTGCAGCCGACGGCTGGAGGACGGGGCGAGTGGGTGTCGGCGCGGCGGGGAGGTTCTTGGTGAGCGCCTACTGTCTAGAAGTTAGCGATCACTAACCTGCGTGTCAAGGAGGCCACCACCCGACTCGGGTTCGGCGGGAACGCGCCGCCTGTCAGCTCAGGAGCTCAACACGGAACGCGTGCGAAGTGGGTGGCTCGCGACCGGGTTGGTCAGAGCGGTTTGTCAGCGCGGCGCAGCGGGCGATCCGTCTGCCTCGTCGAGTTCGAGTGGGAGCGCGGTTCGCGAGGTGATGCCGAGTTTGGCGTAGATGTGTCCTAGGTGCGTCTCGATCGTCTTGACGGTGACGAAGAGCGTCTGCGCGATCTCGTGGTTTCCCAGCCCGCGTGCGGCGAGCTGGCCGACCCTGCGCTCGCTCGGAGTGAGCGAGCGGACGCCGCTGAGCTCGACGCGCCGTGGTCGCGCGCCCGCCGCGATGAGCTCATCGCGCGCGCGGGCGACGAGCGCGATGGCATCGCACGCGTGCGCGAGCTCGAGGCCGGAGCGCAGCGGAGCGCGGGCGTGCACGTCGTGACCCGCGCGGCGCAGCGCGGCGCCGAAGTCGGTGAGTGCCCGCGCGTGCTCGAGTCCGGCCTCCGATGTGGCGAGTGCAGCGACGCCCTCCTCGAGTAGCTCGAGCCCGGCTTGGCCGCCTCGTACAAGCCCGGCGGTCCGTAGCGCGATCCCGAGCGCGCGCGGCGCGCCGAAGGAGCGCGCGCGCTCGAGCTCCTCGCCGACGAGGCGTTCGGCCTCGGCGGATGCGCCCAGCGATGCGTGGGCCAGCGCGGCGGCGGGGCGCCAGGGCACGGGAGCGGAGTTCTCAAAGCCGGCCGCCGTCAGCAGTCGTCCGCAGGCCCCGAGGTCATCCAGCCCGCCGCGCGGGTTGCCGCGCGCGATCTTCGACTGGCCTCTGGCGTGCAGGAGCGAGTGGAGCAAGAGCTCGGGCGCGAGGCCGTCCACGCCCGCTGCGGTGAGCGCCGCGGCGGCCGCGTCGTGCGAGCCACGCTCGAGCAAGCAGCCGACCTGGGTGCTCAACGCGAACCCGTGCGCGAGTGTGCCCTCGACCGCCGCGAGCCCGAGGACCGACAGCGCGTGGCTCTCTGCATCGGCCAGGCGTCCGCGCCGAAAGGCCACGTCGGCGATGAGCACCGACACGACGCTGAACTCGGACGCCGAGCCGCGCGCGAGCACTCCGGCGAGCTCGTGCTCGCAGCGTCGCTGCACCTGCTCGAAGCGCTCCGCGTAGAGGAGCGCGAGAAGGGCCAGATACCGCGGCATGGAGTCGACGACGGGCTCGAGCGCGGCGCCCGCCTGCAGCGCGCGCTCGGCGAGCGTCGCGGCCGTTCCCGCCGGGCGTGCTTTGCGCATCGCTTCGAACGCGAGGACGGCGAGCAGCATCCGGCCGCCGGGCGTGTCGGGGTCGATCGAAGCGGCCCCGAGACGTGCGATCCGCTCGGTGACGGAGTAGTCCGGCAGCATTCCCATCTGCCCGGTGGCGATGAGCTCGGCCTCGATCTCGCGCGCGAGGTCGACGTCGCGGCCGTCGAGGGTGCGCACGGCGCGGTCGACGGCGTCGACCGCGCCGGCCATGCGTCCGGTGTTCGTCAGCGCCCGCGAGAGCTCGCGCAGGGCATGGCAGCGAAGTCGGTGATCGGAGAGGGCGGCGGTGGCCAGCTCGAGGTGCTCGGCCGCGGCGGTGTCGTTGGCGTGGCGCTCCGCCGTGCCGAGCTCGAGCAGCAGCTCGCCTCGCTGGTCGAGCGCGGGCGGCTCCTCGAGGGCGCGGCGCAGGTCGGCGATCGCGTCGGCAGTGGCGCCGCGCTCCAGCGCCGCGTGCGCCGCCCGCCGCAGGAGCCGAACCGCCTCGGTGTCGCGGGCGGGACGACACGAGCGCAGGTGCGCCGCGACGCGTTGCGGGTCGGCGCTCTCGCCGGCCAGGAGGCGTGCCGCGTCGCGATGAGCGAGCGCCCTCTGCTCGACGGGCAACTCGTCGTAGACCGCGGCGCGCACGATCGGGTGCACGAATTCCAGGGGGCGGCCGGGCGCGAGGATCGCGGCGGCGGCGAGCGCGTCCGCCGCCCTCGCCGCCGTGCGCTCGTCGAGTCGTGCCAGCGCGGCCGCGTGTCGCAGCTCCGCGTCGAGTCCGAGCACGGCGACGGCCCGGACGAGCGCGTCCGCTCCGCGCGGCAGGCGCGCGAGCCGCAAGAAGACCGACCGGGCAACGGTCGCGGGTCCAAGCCGGTGTACGCGAGCGGCGCCCGCGGCGTCGGGGGCGACGCCATCCGCGGCCAGGACGCCCAGCAGCTCGGAGAGCATGAACGGGTTGCCGGCCGTCGCGTCGTGGCAGGCCTTCGCGAACGCGGCGTCGCCGGGCCCGAGGCGCCGGGTCACGAGGGCGGCCACCGCGTCGACCGTCAGCGGTGCCGGTCGCAGCGTGTGGGCACGTTCGTGGCCGGTGATCGACTCCAGCAGCCGTGCGTCGCTCTTAGGCTCGCCCGTCCGGACGGCGGTCGCGACGAGCACGCGTAGTCCGTCGGTCCGTTGCACCAGGTACGCCAGCCAGCGCAGCGTCATCGTGTCGGTCCACTGCAGGTCGTCGATCAGGATCGCCAGCGGCGCGCGCTCGGCCAGGTTGACGGTCAGCCAGTACAGGCCGTGCAAGGCAGGGAAGAGCCGGTCGTCGTCCGTGGGGTTGTCGGGCGCGGCCTCGAGTCCGAGCGCGCGGGGGGCGAGGGCGGCGGCGCCCGCGAACAGGGCCTGCCGCTCCTGCGCCGCCGCGGTCGCGAGCGGCTGCTCGAAGAGCTGGCGCGCGACGCCGAACGGGAACCCGCGCTCGAGCTCGCCGCCGCGCGCGAAGAGGATTCTGGTTCCCGCCCGCTCGGCCTCGCGGCGGACCTCCTGCAGCAGCCTGGTCTTGCCGCAGCCGGCGGCGCCCTCCAGTACCAGAAGCCCGCCGGATCCAGCGACGGCGCGGCCGACGAGACGGCCGATGTCGGCCAGCTCCGCGTCGCGCTCCAAGAGCTCGTGCGGCATGGCGCGACCCTATCCGGACGGTTGCACCAAAGTTCGGGGTTGGCCCCCGATGACTTGGCGGGCCGCGCCCGGGACACTCGCGCCGTGGCCTTGAGATCGCTGATCCTCGAGATCGAGTCCGAGATCGACCCCGTCTCCGGCTGGCTGTCCGACGAGCGTGGCGAGCGCCGCCGCTTCAGCGGCTGGCTCGGCCTGGCGGCCGCCCTGGAGACGGTCATCGACGACGCCCCGGCATGCCCGTCGGACGAAGCGGAGGATCACCCGTGACCAGCCAGCGCCTTGCGTTCGTCGCCTCGCTCGTCATCGCCCTCGCGGCACCGTCGGCCGCCGGCGCGTCCACGATTGGACACGGCTTCGGGCCCGGCCTCGCGGTGGATGCGGCGGGGACGGCGTATATCGCATGGTCTGGCCCGGAGAACCCGGCGTCGTTGCAGTTCTGCCGGCTGCCGCGCGGCGCGACGGCATGCGACATCGCGCACGCCATCGCCGCGCCGGGCACCACGACGAGCCGGGCGTTCGTCACCGTCAGCGGCAGCCGGATCGCCGTCGTGCAGTACCGCTACCCGCTCGCCGCGCCGGACGTCGCGGGCGTGTACGAGTTCATCTCCACCAATGGCGGGACGAGCTTCGATACCGGCCGCATCGTCGGCACGGTCCCGTTCTTTGAGGCTGTGGTCGGACCGGGGGACACGCTGTCGGGAGCCACGGACAACGGCACGTCGTTCCAGAACGTCCCGCTCGACGGGGCCAGCGCGACTCCGGCCTCGGCGCAACTGTCCGTCGATCACCCGTACCGCGCCACGGTCGGCCTCGTCGACGCCGCCACGCCGATGACCGTGTTCACCTCCGGGGATGACGCGGCGCAGTACCGTCGCTACGACGGGAGCGGCAGCCTCAACGACGCGGCCAACTGGACTCCGGCAGTCGATCTCGGCGCCGCGGCCTACCCCAAGCTCGCCGGAGGCCCGAGCGGGCTCTTCCTGCTCGCGACCGCAGCGAACAACTCGCTCTTCGCCCGCAAGTGGAACGGGACGAGCTTCGGACCGCCGGTCACGGTCTCAGACAGGGCCGACGCGCCGAGCCTGCACGCCTTCCAGGACGCCGCCGGCCGGCTGCACGCCGTCTTCGCGCGCGGGGACGTCGACGGGCTCCACCTGATCCACGCCGTCTCCGACGACGGCACGACGTGGCGGTCCGGCACCGCGGTGACGCAGAGCCCCCCGGTCGGCATCGCCGACACGCGCGTGGCCACGGCCCCCGATCACGCCGGCGTGGCCGTCATGCGGGCCGGCAACGAGATCCGCGTCACTGCAGTCGGACCGGACGCGCCCGCGGGAACGTCCCCGTCGCCGCCCGGCGGCGGCGGACAGCAGCCGCCGCCCGCTCCGACGCCCGTCTTCCACCAGACCGTCGTCGTCCGGCCCGTCAGCGGCATCGTGCGCGTGCGCCGCCCCGGCAGCCGCCAGTTCGTCACGCTCACCACCGCCGACGCGGTCCCGCTCGGCTCGACGATCGACGTCAAGGCCGGCGTGCTCGCGCTCTCCTCCGTCCCCAAGCCCGCCGCCGCCGCGCAGACGTCGACGTTCTACGCCGGGATCTTCAAAGTCACCCAGCCCGGCTCGATCACGCAACTCGCACTCACCGAGACACTCGCGCCGTGCAAAGGGCGCGCGGCGGCCGCCGCCCGCAAACCCAAAACGCGCAAGCTGTGGGGCGACGGCTCCGGCAACTTCCGCACGCGGGGCAGGTACAGCTCCGCGACGGTCCGCGGCACCAAATGGCTCGTCCAGGACACCTGCGCGGGCACGCTCACCCGCGTCACCAAGGGCGTCGTCACCGTCCGCGACGACGTCAGGCACAAGACGATCACCGTCCGCGCCGGCAAGCGCTACCTCGCCAAGGCGCGCATCTTTCGCGCCAAGCAGCATCGCTGAGGGTCGCTTCGACCGGGGACCTCGTGACGGGCCCCGTCGACCATCAGCACGCGCGAACCGCGCAGGAAAGCCGCGGCTGCTCAGCCAGAGCCCGAGATCGTCCTGAGCGCGGAGCTCCCGCTTCGTGATGAGTGGAGGTGCCGCCTTAGTCCGATCGCGGCCGGGCGTGGCGGCATCTACGTCCTCAGCGAGCGCAGCCAGACCCTCTCGCGCATCGATCCCTCCACACGTGACGTCGTCGCCACGGCCGGAACCGGAGGGGAGCACCAGGCCGGCAACCAGGACGTGGTCTTGCGTCTCGATCCGAACACGCTGGCCTCGGTTCGCGTCATCCACGTCGGACGCGACCCGGTCGGCGTCGCCGCCGACGCCGGCATGGACACGCGAACGAACCGCGTCGTGGCGACGATCCGCGTCGGCCATCGACCACAAGGCATCCTCGTCACCCGCACGGCCGTCTGGGTGACCGTGCGGTGGTAGACCAACCGCCTCCCGCGCGGATCACATCCGATCGCCTTCCGCGACCAACGAGCGTCTCCGTCCGCATAGGGGAGACGCCCGCAGAGGACGAACGGCGGCCGCCGAGGGTGTCGGCACCCGCGACGCCTTCCGCCCTGCGATCCAGGGAGCGATCGGCGCGATCCGGTCAGTCGAGCCCTCCTCCGGCCCCTCCCGCACGTTTAAAGCGAGAGAGCCACAACTGGAGGCACGCATGACATGCCGCATTGCGGCCGCGACCATCGCGTCGGCCGCCGCCATCGTTCTTGCCGGCGTCTCGAGCGCCGATGCCGGTCCATCTGCCAAGACCTACAAGGCGACCCTGACCGTCGTCAAGCCGGCCGCCACCACCGCGGGCGTCCCCAAGGTCGCCGGCCGCGCGGAACTTGTCGACGGCAAGAAGCGCAACACGGTCAGCCTGCACATGCGCCGCCTCGCACCGAGCACGACATACCTGTGGCACGTCCACGAGGGCAGCTGCGCCGCCACGGGCGCACCCGTCGCCGGGTGGACATACCGAACGCACACCGGCGCCAATGGCACCCTGGCCTCGGATTCGTCGGGCGTCGCCAACACCAGTGGCAGGTCCGCGACATTCAACGCCGGCTCCGGCAAGCGGTACTCCGTCAACGTCCACGTGGCCGCGGAGACGAACGGCGTCGCCGCCGGGACGATCATCGCCTGCGGCGACTTGAGGCGCAGCAAGCGCAAGCCATAGAGCAGCACGCGGCGCTCCACCCCCCGCCGACATCTCGACGGTCTCACGCTCGTCGCCAAGGGCAAGACGCTGCGAGAGGCCGCCGCCGTGGTCGGCGCGTCGCACCCGACGGTGATGCGATGGCTTCGCAACGCGGCGTGATCGTGACGGCGCTGGTTGTGAGGCCGCGAGCGGCCAGAGATGGTTGGAGGTGCTCGAACGGCTCTGCGAAGCGGCGTGCGATCTCAGTGAGCGCGATCGTCTCGCTCGGGTTCCTGGTCGCACCTCGAGCCGCGTCGCGGCGGAGGCGGGGCACTGGGGCGTGTTCCTCGCGTTCGGTTTCCTCGGGAGCGCCGAGGGACGCGGCCTGACGCTGATCGTGCGGCGTATCGGTTGACGGGGTCGCACCCCGTGCCGATACTCGGGGAACCGCTGTACGCGTGATTGAAGGGGGTTGGATCGATGCATGCACGCGTCGCGTTCTACAAGCTGCGGTCCGGCACGTTCGAGCAGGTGGTCCGGATCGTCGAGGCGCCCGGAGGCCTGCTCGAGATCTTCCGCGGGCGGCCCGGGTTTCAGTCTTACGAGCTGATCGAGACGCCGGCCGGGCTTGTCTCCGTCTCGCACTGGGAGTCATCGGCACAGGCCGACGAGGCGACGCGTGCGGCTGCCGCGTGGGTGGCCGAGAACATCGACGATCTGGTCAAGCTGCAGCAGAGCGATGTCGGCGAGGTCGTCCTGTCGACGCCGGCGGCGGCCGCCACGCATTGACGCTGGACGGCCGGCGCGTTCCCGACCTGGCGCTAAGCGCGTGGCAGATCTGCGGTCGTCAGATCAACGCGGCGGCGAGGGCGGCGGCGGCGGCGCCGAGCCATGCGGCGAGGAGCGACCAGGCGATTTGGACGAGTTGGCGTTGCGTGGCTGCGAGTTCTGCGCGAAGGACGCGGTTTTCGTCTGTGAGGCGGTCCACGGTGACGGTCAGTACCGCGAGCTGGCTGGGCACGAGTTCGAGCTCGGCCACCAGGTGGTCGAGGTGGTGGACGGTCGCGCTGAGCGTGGCGATCTGCGCGGGCACGGGTACGAGCGCGGCCGCCAGGTCGTCCAGACGGGCGTCGGTCCACTCTGCGGCTAGCTTCGCCATTTTCGTACGCTCAGCAGGTATTTTAGCCGTGATCAACATTGTGACTGTTCGAAAGCGGACACGGCGACGGTGGTGCGGCGACTTGCCGGCAAACCTGTGTCGCCGTCTCGTCGGCGAACGGCGGGACGTCGTGGGGTCCCCCGACGCAGCTCGCGGGACCGATGACCATGAGCCGGCTCCCGGACACGTCGCAGGGCCGCATGGTCGGCGACTACATCTCGACGTCGTTCGGCTCCAACGGGCTCGCGTATCCCGCCATCGCCGTCGCCCACGCGCCGACCGCGGGCGGGAGCGACTGCGCCACCGCGACGCCGAACTGCGACCAGGCGATGTACTCCACCTCGCCCGGCCTGCCCGCTACCGGTGGGAGCGTGGTCGCGAAAGACCCGGTCCTGTTCACCGGAGCGGCCGGCCCAGGCGCGTCGGCCTTCAAGCACCGCCGCTAGCCGCGTGTCGAGAGGGGCCGGCCTGCGCCGGCCCCTCTCAATCGCCTATCGCCGGTGCGGCGGCACGTTCGGCTGGCGCCTCACGCCCTGCTGCTCGGCGGTCTCGACCGCCTCCTGCGATGCCTTCTGCGCCTTCCGGCTGCCGGTCCCGGCACCGATCGGCACGCCATCCCGCGGCACGTACATCGCCTGGTTGAGCGTGTGGTCGGTCACCCCGACGGCGAACGCGGAGATCGCGTTGCCCTTGTTCGGGCCGGCGGGGATGACGTCGGAGGTGGAGTAGTCACCGACCATCAGCCCCTGGCTCGAACGCACGAGGTTCGGGAGATCCATGCTTGCCAGCTGCACGGGATCGCTCCACGTCGCGCCGCCGTCCGTCGAGGAGACGAAGCCCAGCCGCAACAGACACTGGTTGCCGAGGTTCTCCGGGTCCAGGTAGCTGCACGCCGCGACGGGATAGTTGTAATAGAAGAGCCCGAGGTGCGCGGTGGAGCCCGATGTGCTCGGGTCGGCGGCGATCCCCGGGATGAAATGGTCGTTCGTGTTGGTGTTGTCGTTCGGCTGGTCGATCGGGATCCGAGCCGGCGCGGCGAACGGCGGATACGGCTGCGCGCCCGTCGGCGCCGCCATCACGCTCAGCGCGATGTCGTTCGGCGTCGATGCCACGGTGCCGTCGCGGAAGCTCCGCGTCTGCCACGTGAGGTAGATCGATCCGCCTCCGTCGACGGCCGACGACGGCAGCAGCGAGGTGCGGATCGTCTGCGCCACGCTATGCGTCGCGGTCATGTTCGGCAGGATCTGCGTCGACGCCGACCAGTGCCGGCCGCAGTCGCTCGACGAGAAATAGCTCACGCCGTTGACCGAGAGCGGGACGACCACGCGCCCGCACGCGGAGCCAGGCGCCGCGCCGGGCGGCGGCGGCTGCACGAGGGGGACGCCGCCGATGCCGCCGGTCCGGCCGGTCTCCGGCGCCGCCTTGTTCGCCGTCGGAGCGCCCTGGACGTGCGACTTCGTCAGCGCCGGCGTGAACGTCACGCCGGTGCCCGCGGCCCCCGCGGTGCCGACCGACACCACGGTGACCGTCTCCTGGTTGCCGCCGCTGCGATCGATGTCGATGTTGATCACGGCGTCAGCCACCTGGGCGCCCGACGCGTGCGCGCTCGTGAGCGCCGACGTCAACGTGAGGCCGGTGCCGGCCGCGCCGGCCGTCCCGACCACGTTGACGGTGCGCGTCTCGGGCGTGCCGCCGGTGTCGACGATGATCGTCTGCCCGCCGAGCGTGACCGGCGCACCGGTTGCATGCGCGGAGCCGAGCGCGGCCGTGAGCGTGACGCCCGTCCCGGTCGCGCCGGCGGTGCCGACGGCGGAGATCGTGCGCGTCTCGAGCCCCGCGCCGGTGTCGATCAGGATCGACTCCTCGGGCAGCAGGTTGGCGACGCTGGCGACCTTGATGTTGGTGTCGCCGGCGCTGGCCGGCGCGGCGAGCGACGTCGAGGCGAAGAACGGCGCCGTGCTCGCGACCTTGATGTTGGTGGCGCCGGCGCTCGACGCCGCGGCGAGCGTGGTGGCGAGGTTCGTCACGCTCACGACCTTGACGTTCGTGTCACCCGGGCTCGCCGGAGCCGCCAGCGTGGTCTCGCCGCTCACGTCGCCGGTGTTGCCGTTGCCGGGCGCCGCTGGATTCGTGTTCAGGTTCGGCGCCGGATGCCAGGTGAGACCGCTGTCGTCGGTCCACTGCATGAGGATCCGGTTGCCGTTGCCGTTGTTGTCGTACTCCTCGTAGCAGGTGCCGTAGCCCTTGCTGTTGGGCCAGTTGTCGCACGTGATCCAGTTCTTGTCCGGCGAGTCGGCGCTGGCCTGGGTGATGTGCGTGCAGATCGGCGGACCCCAGTCGACGTTCTTCTTCTGGAAGTCGACCTTGCCGCGGTTCACGTACACGGCGGGGACGTCGGCGGCGCCGGACAGGCCGAGCGTCGAGACCAGCCACACGTCATGCTTGGAGTCATACGCGGTCACGGTGTCGCTGCCGCGGTTCAGCGGCCCTCCGCAGGTGTCGGACACGCCTCCCTGCACGGTGAGGGGCAGGTTGCCCTGGGTCCAGCTCTTGCCGCCGTCGACGCTGATCTCGTATCCGATGTCCGAGGCGCCGCCGTCGTAGATGCGGCCGACCTGCTGGGTGGCGATGATCGTCGAGCTGCTCGCGAGCGGTCCCTGCGCGCG
Source organism: uncultured Solirubrobacteraceae bacterium (assembly GCA_963837485.1). GTDB lineage: Bacteria > Actinomycetota > Thermoleophilia > Solirubrobacterales > Solirubrobacteraceae > Solirubrobacter. The sequence goes on from CAWINP010000011.1 coordinate 283,600, forward strand.
GGCGGGATTCGCCGCCGACGCGATCGAGGGCTCCTCGGCGCTCGAGTGGTAGCCGAGGCCGTCGGCGAACGGATCGTCGAATGCGTCGGTGAGGCCCGGGAGACCGGGGCCGGTCTGGCCGAACGGGCCGGGCGGGAAGTCCGGGCCGTTCGCCGCCGGCGCGTCGGCCGGCGCGTCGGCGCCGAGCTCGAGCGGCCGGTCGGGAACGTACATCGACTCGTCGAAGCCCTTGACCGCGAGCCCGACCGGGAACAGGCCGACCGCGCCCGCGCTCGGCAGCACGGTCGCGCCGAGCACGCTGCCCATGTCGGGGCCGCCGTTGCCGGTCCCCGTCGCCGTCGTCCGAGGGAACACCGCCAGCGACGGCGGGCCGGGCGAGAGCGTCTGCGGCGCCGTCCACGTGGCGCCCGCGTCCGTGGAGGACACGAAGCCGACGCGCGGCGAGCACTGGACGCTCGGGTTGTTCACGAACTGGCACGCCGCCAGCGGATAGAACGCGTAGAAGAGCCCGAGCTTGCCTGAGGAGCCCGGGTCGGCGGCGATCGCCGGCATGAAGTGGTCGACCGTGTTCGTCAACGCGCCGGTGTCGGCCTCGATCGGGATCCGCGCCGGCGCGCCGAAGGCGGGGGCCGGAGAGGAGTCGGTCGGCGCCGGCATCGAGCTGAGCGCGATGTCGTTGGGCGCGGCCGTGGACGTGCTCGGGACGCCGTTCGCGGTCACGAACGTCCCGGTGTCGTGCGCCGCGGCGAGCGCCGGCGTGGTGGTCACGCCGGTGCCTGTGGCGCCGGCGGTGCCCACGGCGGTGATCGTCACCGTCTGCGGATTCGTCCCGGTCGGGTCGATCGTCAGCGTGTTGCCGGCGGTCAGGCCGGTCACGCTCGCGACCTTGATGTTCGTGTCACCCGCGGCCGCGGGGGCGGCGAGCCTCGTCTGCGTGATGCGGAAGCTCCGCGTCTGCCAGGTCAGATACGCCGCGCCCGCCTCGTCGGTCGCTCCGGACACGACCAGCGACGTGCGCAGCGCCTGGGCGACGGTGTGCGTCGCGGTCGCGTTCGGGACGATCAGCGTCGACGACGACCAGGTCGCGCCGCAATCGTTCGAGGCGAACCAGCTCACGCCCCCGCCGCCGGCATCGGCGACGACGACGCGCCCGCAGACCGTGCCGGGCGCCGCGCCCGGAGGCGGCGGCTGCACGAGCGTGACCGTGCCGGTGCCAGTGGCGGCGTCCGACGAGCTCGCGGGAGCCGACCACGTGTCCCCACCGTCGGAGGAGGAGACGACCTGCACCAGGTTCGCGGCCGTCGACGCCGTGTTGGTGTACGCGAGGTAGCAGTTGCCGTAGCCCTTGCTCTGCGGCGAGTTGTCGCAAGCGAGCGCACCGTTCTGGGGCGCGTCGCCCGTCCCCGCGGTGTGCGCCACGACCGGCCCGGACCAGTTGCTGCCGTTGCCCGAGCTGTTGACGAACAGCCCTCTCGACCCGCCGGTCCCGTCGAGGCCGGTCGATGCGACGAGCCAGCGGCCGTCGCGCTTCGAAAACGCCGCGGACGGGTCCGCCGCTCGCCAGATCCGGCCCGCGCCGGTCGTCTGCTGACCGCTCGCGACCGTCAACGGGATCAACCCGTTCTTCCAGCCCGTGCCGCCGCTCGGCGAGGTCGCCCAGCCGATCGCCGACGATCCGCCATTGAAGATCCGGCCGACCTCGAACGCGCCGACAAGGACCTTCCCTCCATCCGATGCGAGCGAGGGCTGCATCTCCGATTGGTGTAGACCTCTTCCGTCGACGATCCCGTCGCGACTCACCCGAGTGAGTCCGGCGAGTTTCGGGGGGTCCGCGGCCGAAGCCACAGCCGGCGACATGAGGGCCGCGGCAGCGAGCAGCACAACGCCTCGCCCCAGCGCCCGTTGGACATTCATCACGCCTGACCTCCTTAGAGGCTCGAAACGCAGATCTCTTCCGTTGGGCGAGGGGCCAACAAGTGCAGCCTCGCAACACCGATCCCGGCAGCCGTCGCCGCGACTCAGACCCAATGAGCATTCCCCTCCGCTCAGCGGCAGTGCGATCGTACGCCTCTCCCGAAGGCAGTTACATGAAACCTGGCGCGGAGACAGCTCGTGATGTCAACGTCAATTGACGAATTGTTGACACAGTGACACGCGGATGGCCCCGGCCGGTGACCGGGGCCGATCGCATGTGTGCGCTACGTACCGCTGGGCCTCGCGAACAACGGCACCGCGTTCAAGCCGTTCTTCGTGCAGGCGAACGACAGCGACACATCCAACCGTACGGACGTCTTCGCGACGACCGTGACACCGTGAGCTCAGCCCCGCCACCGGGTGGCGATCGAGCCCGTAGCGGAGTACGGTCATGGCGCTTCCGTGCGGCGCGGGAGGCGCAGGACGGAGGGACTGATGAGCACCTTGCTTCGCGTGAGTCTCGCGACGGTCGCGACGATCGCCGGCGGAGCCCTACTTGCACCCGCAGCCCACGCGGTACCCCTAACCGCGAGCCCACCGGTAGAGATCTCGACGACGAATCCGCTGGCGGCGTGCCCGCCCGATGCGTCGGGGACGAACTTCCCCGGTTCCGAGACCGAGCCCTGGCTCGACGTCAATCCGACTCGACCGGCCAACGTCGTCGCGATCTACCAGCAGGACCGCTACTCCAACGGCGGCTCGAAGGGGACCGTCGCCGCGGTGTCCAACAACGGTGGCACGAGCTGGACCCAGGTTGCGGTGCCGGCCGATTACCGCTGCACCGGTGGGCGCTTCCAGCGCGCTACCGACCCCTGGCTGTCGTTCTCGCCGAACGGCGCGCTGCACGCGATGTCGCTCTCGATCGATCCCGACCCCCCGACGGGCGGCTTCGGCGCGAGCGCGATGGTCTACAACCGCTCGACGAACGGCGGTCTCACCTGGCAGGCCCCGGTCATCCTCAAGCAGGACAGCGACCCGAGCTTCCTCAACGACAAGAACTCGATGACCGCGGATCCGAACGACTCGGACTTCGTGTACGCGGTCTGGGATCGCCTGCAGGAGCCGGCGCGCGCGCAGCACGCGACCGACAATCCGATCGGCGCCGGGTTCAAGGGCCCGATCTACTTCACGCGCACGACCAACGGCGGCGACTCGTGGGAGCCGGCGCGCAAGATCTATGAGACTGGCGCCAACAAGCAGACGATCGGCAACCAGATCGTCGTGCGCCCGCAGGGCGAGCTGTTCGACTTCTTCGGCGACATCGTCAACCGCTCGCGCCGGCGCGGCGGGATCGGACCGGTCCTGGTGTCCTACATCGTCTCGACCGATCGCGGCGCCACGTGGAGCAAGCCTGTCAGCATCGACGACCAGCTGCCGATGAGCCTGTTCCGCGGGGACAGCACGATCGACACCGAGGCCTTCCCGTGCCCGAACCCGAGCCAGACCGGGGCGTGCCCGATCCGCAGCGGCGACTTCATCCCGGAGGTCGCGGTCAACGCCTCCAACGGCAACCTCTACGCGGTCTGGATGGACGCACGCTTCAGCTTCTTCCAGACCGGCGCGTTCCGCTGGGACTCGATCGCGTTCTCGCAATCGACGAACGGCGGGCGGACGTGGTCGGCGCCGATCCAGGTCAACCGCACGCCGCCGGGATCGGTGCAGAACAGCCAGGCGTTCACGCCGTCGGTCGACGTCGGAGCCGACGGCACCGTGACCGTGACCTACTACGACTTCCGCAACAACACCCCCAGCCCCGCCACGCTGGACACGACCTACTTCGCCGTCCACTGCCACGCGGCGACGGAGGACTGCGCCAACCAGGCAAGCTGGAACGAGGAGACCCAGATCGGCACGCCGTTCAACATCCGCGAGGCGGCGTTCGCGGGTGGCTACTTCCTCGGCGACTACATGGGCCTCGCGAACGACGGCAACCAGTTCCTGCCGGCGTTCGGATCGACGCTCGGCGGCGGCCCGTCGAGCATCTTCTCCAGCCGGCTGGCCCCGTAGCCAAATCGGTCGCGCGCCCGGGCTCGCTTGCCCGGGCGCCGCGACCGGCGGCCTACTTGAGTGCGTCCGCGAGGTCGATCAGGACCGACGCCTGCTCGGCCGTGAGCGCCTTGCCGGCCTGCGCGCGCACCTCGTTCTCGAACGCGTTGAGCTGGTTCTCACGCGTCTTGGCGTTGGGCGCCTCCGACGCGGCGGTCAGCTTGGCGTTCAGCGCGTTCGCGATGCCGGCGCTGGTGCTGAACTGCGTGACGAGATCCTCCAAGGCGGAGAAGGACAGCGCCGGTGCAGCGGACCTCTGCCAGACCCCGCGCCCGTAGTCGGAGGCGAAGGCCGTCCCGTCCGCGCTCAGCTTGAGGTCGAAGATCGGCGCGTTCGGCAGACCGGCGCCGAGGCGCAGCCAGCTCGTCCCGGACGTGCCGATGTAGTGGTAGAAGACGCCGTAGTTCGTCGAGGCATACAGCACGTCGTGCGACTTGTCCTGGGTGAGCATCCACACCGGCGCGTTCGGCAGGTTGCCGCTGACGTTGCGCCACGTGGCGCCGCCGTCCTTGGACTCCCACACGTTCGCCGCCAGCGCGGTCTCCACCTTCGGCGTGAACGCGCCGAGCACGC
>CAWINP010000012.1:0-201269 GCA_963837485.1 uncultured Solirubrobacteraceae bacterium
TCGGCGTCGGCGTCGGGAAGACGGTCGGGAACCGCACGATGGTCGGCGTGGGCGTGGGCGTGGGCGTGGGCGTGGGCGTGGGCGTCGGCGTGGGCGTCGGCGTGGGCGTCGGCGTCGGCGTCGGCGTCGGCGTCGGCGTGACGATGAGCGTGGCCGCGACGTGCGCAACGTTGCCGGACGTGTCGCCCTGCTCGGCGTCGACCGTGTACTCGCCCGCGTCCAGCGGCGGCGCCGGTGTCGCGCTCCAGCGCCCGAAGAGCGGTACGGCGCCGAGGCGGCGCAGCTCCGTGGCGCCCTGGCGGATGTGCACGACCACGCCCGGGAAGTCGCCGAGCTGGGCTCCCGCGTCGCCGGCCAGCGTGTCCCCAACCGTGTCCAGGGTGAGCGCCGGCGGTGTGGTGTCGCTCGGCTCCAGGTCGGCGGAGATGTCGACGACGAATGCCCCCGTTCCGCGCACGCGGGCCCTGTAGCGGCCTGGCGCCGGCACCTTGACGACGATGTCCTGCTGACGCAGCGGCCACGGGCGGAGGTCTCGGATCGGAGTCGCGACGACGTTGCCCGCGGCGTCGAGCAGCGCGAAGTCGAGCTCCTTCGGCCCCGTCAGCGTCAACGCGAGCGGCGCGCCGGCGTCGGCGACGTCGATGTCGCGCTGCGCGTCGCCGCTCGCCTGCCAGGCCTCATGCGACGGGACCGCCGGGGGCGTGGCCAGCGGATTGCCGCCCAGCTCGAGCGCGCGGTAGCCGTCGAGCCGCCCGGCGCCGGTGTCGGAATCGGCGCCCGGAGCGCCCCAGTCGATCGCGCTCCCGATGATCGCCGCCTTGACCTGGGCCGGCGACAGCGACCGGTCGGCGTCGAGCATGAGCAGGGCCAGGCCGCTGACGAACGGGGCGGCGGCGCTCGTCCCCGAGACCGCCTGGACGCCGCCGCCCGGCTTCGGCGCGACCAGGCCGTCGCCAGGCGCCAGCACATCGGGCTTGACGCGACCGTCAGCCGTCGGGCCGCGGCTCGAGTACCACGCCGTCGCGAAGCCGCCGGCGCCCGGGTCCGACATCGCGCCGACGCTGAGCGCCGCCTCCGCGGCGGCGGGCGGCTTGACCGTGCATGGCTCGGGGCCGAAGTTGCCGGCCGCGGCGACGGTGACGAGTCCGGCCTGCACCGCCTTCTCGACCGCCTGCGACGCGACGTCGGTGCCGTCCGGGCACGCCGCGTCGGGCGAGCCGAGCGAGAGGTTGATCACGCGGATGCCGTACTCGGCGCGATGGTCGACCGCCCACTCGATGCCCTGCGCGATCAGCGCCAGGCTGCTCTGGGCGTCCTTGTCGACGACCTTGATCCCGACCAGCCCGGCGCCCGGAGCGACGCCGCGGCCCTCGGCCCCGGTCGCGCCGCTGCCGGCCAGGATCGCCGAGATGATGCTGCCGTGCCCGACGTCGTCGTAGGGGTCGGTGCGGGTGCTGGTGAGATCCTTGAATGCGAGCAGCTTGCCGCCGCCGAGATCCGCGAACGCCGACGGGTCGATGCCCGTGTCGATGACCGCGGCGACCATGTCGCCGCTCGAGTAGACCGCCGGGCTCCCGTCGGCGTCGCCGTCGAGGCCGGGCAAGTCGGCCCGCGCGCGCGTCACGCCGAACGCCGTCTGCGCGCTCACCCCGAACGGCACCGCGGGCGCGTCGTACTCGATGTGCGCAACTCCCGGCTCGCCGGCCAGGGCGCGGATCTGCTCCGGCGTCGCGCGAGCGCTGAACGCAGGCACGATGTGCAGCCGCGCCACGTCGCCGAGGCCGCCGGCGGCGCGCTCCAGCACGGCCACCCGGTCCGCGCTCGCTGCCTCGTCGAGCGTGACCACGACCGGAATCGGAGCGCTCCCGGACAGGCGCGCGTCCAGGTCGTCGAAGATGCGGTCGTGGTCTCGATCGGCGGCATGAACCGGCGCCGCAAGCACGAGGCCCACCGTGACCAGGGCGAGACACGTGACACCCAACCGCCTCACGGCTCGTACCGTCGCACCCGCGGACACCGGAGGCCCTCGCCGTTGGTCGGGGATCGTCACCGGATGGTCATCGTTCGATCCCCGCCGTCCAGATCGTCCTCGTCAGACCCGCTAAGCGAACACGGGGCCGATGGCCTCACCGACCATCCGGACGGCGTCGAGGTCGTGCACGTCCGGGATCGAGCCGGTGAGGCCGTCGAGCCCGGCGTCCTTGAACCGCTGGGCCTGCTCCGCGATCTCGTCCGGCGTGCCGATCAGCGCCAGCCCCGGGCCGAGGCGCTCCTCCGGGATGCCCGACTCCTTGAGCCGCTGCAGCTTGCGCTGCACCTCCTCGGCCGTGGGCGCGACGATGAAGACGCCGTTGCGCGTCTTGGTGATCTCGGCGGGATCGCGGCCGACGTCGGAGCAGTGGCGCTCGAGCACCCCGAGCAGGTGCTTGACCCGCTCCACATCGCCGAACACGTTGCAGGCGTCGGCGTACTGGGCGACGAAGCGCAGCGTCTTGCGCTCGCCGCTGCCGCCGATCATGATCGGGATGTCGCCGCGCAGCGGCTTGGGGTTGTTCAGCGCGCCGCGCACGCTGTGGTGGGTGCCCTCGTAGCTCGCCTCCGGCTGGGTGAACATCAGTCGCGCGATGTTGAGCGCGTCCTCGAGCCGCTCGAAGCGCTCCTTCAGCGGCGGGAACGGGATGTCGTAGGCGTCGGACTCCTCCTCGTTCCACGCCGCGCCGAGGCCGAGCACGGCGCGGCCGCCGGAGATGATGTCCAGCGTCGTGGTGGTCTTGGCCATCAGCGCGGGGTTGCGGTAGATGACGCCGCCGACCAGCAGCCCGAGGCTGACCTTCTCGGTCTTGGCCGCGAGCGCGGCGAGGATCGTGTTGCCCTCGAGCATGTAGTTCTCGCGCGGCCCGACCCCGCGGATCTGATGCAGGTGATCCATCACCGTGAGCGAGCTGAAACCCGAGCCCTCCGCGGTCTGCGCAATCTCCGTGAGCTTGTTGAACAACCGCTCCGGCGGGGTGTCCGGATAGTTGAAATTCGGCAGGTGGAGGTCCAGCGTGATCGGTGCGCGCATGGCCTAACGGTACGCCCGGGGGGAGTGCATTCACTCCCTGGTGGCATGTATCGAGCTGCGGCGATGGGGTATCTGTTCGTCAACATGCCCAGCGCCCGCACCATGCTCGAGACCTACCAGCGCCAGATCACCGCCGCGCGCGGCGCGGGCATGGCGGGCGTGACCGAGCACGCGCGGCTCGCGCCGACGGTCCGCGCGCTGATCGAGGTCGTCGACGACGACCACGACCCGCGCCGCCACTAAGCGGCGAGCGACGCCGCTTCCGGAGCGGCGCGCAGCTTGCGCAGCGCGAGCGCCTCCAGCGCGCGCACGTCGCGCGGCCGCAGGCCCATGCGGCGCGCGGTCTCCAGCCTCCCGCTCGGCTCCTCGTCGCCGAGCCCGAATCGCAGCTCGAGCACGCGCCGCTCGCGCGGGTCGAGGCGCGCGAGCAGCTCGGAGGCGTCGTCGCCGGGCAGCGAGATCTCCGGCGCGCCGGGCAGCAGCTTGCCGAGCTCGGTGTCGCCGACCGGCGCCTCGAGCGAGACCGTGCGCAGGCGCGCGTCGCGAGCGGCGGTGACGTCGGCGGCGGTCCAGCCGAGGCGCTCGGCGGCCTCCTCGGCGCTGGGCTGGTAGCCGAGCTCGGTCGCGAGCTTGTCGAGCGTGCGGATGCGCTGGTCGACGTGGATCGGCACGCGGATCGTGCGGCCCTTCTCGGAGATCGCGCGGCCGATCGCCTGGCGGATCCAGATCGTCGCGTAGGTGCTGAACCGGAACCCCTTGCGCGGGTCGAACTTCTCGACCGCGCGCACGAGGCCGAGCGTGCCCTCCTGGACGAGATCGGAGAGCGTGAGGCCGTGGTCCTCGCGCTGGAAGCGCTTGGCGATGTGCACGACGAGGCGCAGGTTGGCCTCCACCATGCGCTCCTTGGCGGCGAGGTCGCCGCGCTCGACGCGGCGAGCGAGGGAGAGCTCCTCGGCGGGGGTGAGCAGCGGCGTTTCGCCGATGCGCGTGAGGAAGAGGGCGAAGCCGTCGGTCATGGCCGGGCACGGTGGTAGCCATTCCTCAAGCGAGAGCCGCGTGAAGGGTCAAGGCGGGATTAACGACAAGTGCAGGCTTTATGCGGGGCTGACGGAGGCGATCTGCGCCTTATGCGGAGCTGACGCTCAGGCGCGCACGCTTGCCCCATGACCGACCCCCTCCTGTGGCTTGACGGCGACCCGACCGAGGGGCGCGCGGCCACGCTCGACGAACCTGCCGCGGCGCCGGCGCCGCCTCTCGACCATGCCCCGGCGCCGCGCCGCGGCGGGCGGGCGCGCGCCGCGCTCGCCGGCGGCGCCGTCGCGGCGGTACTGGTCGGCGGCGGCGTCTTCGCGCTCTCCCCCGGCTCCTCCCCGGTCGCGGCGCTCGGCGCCGGCCAGCACGGAAACGTGGAGGCGATCTACGCGGCGGCGAGCCGCTCGGTCGTGACGGTCAAGACCGACGAGGGCTCCGGCACCGGCTTCGTCGTGAACTCCAACGGCACGCTCGTGACCAACGCGCACGTGGTCGGCCAGTCCCAGACCGTCCAGGTGCAGTTCTCCGACGAGTCGACGGCGACCGCCCAGGTCTCGGGCGTCGACGCCTCCAAGGACCTCGCCGTCCTGAAGGTCGACGTCGGCCACAAGCTCAAGGCGCTGCAGCTCGCGGACTCCACCGCCGTCCGCACCGGCGAGCTCGCGGTCGCGATCGGCTCGCCGCTCGGGCTCGAGCAGACCGCCACGGCGGGGATCGTGTCCGGCACCGGCCGCCACGTCCAGGCGCCCAACGGCGTCACGATCGACCGCGTGATCCAGACCGACGCGCCGATCAACCCCGGCAACTCCGGCGGCCCGCTGCTGAACGCCGACGGCGAGGTGATCGGCGTCAACTCGCAGATCGCGACGGCCGGGAGCAACGGCAACATCGGGATCGGGTTCGCGATTCCCTCCAACACGGTCCGCGACGCGCTACCGCAGCTCTCCTGATGAGCTTCCAGTCGCCCTGGCTGCTGCTCGGCCTGCTCCTGCTCCCGGTGCTCGCGTTCGCCTACGCGGCGGGCGAGCGCCGGCGCGGGCGGGCCGCGGCGGCGTTCGCGTCGCCGGTCACCGCCGCCTCGGTCGTCCCGCGCCGCCCGCGCTGGCGCCGGCACGTGCCGATGACGTTCGCCGCGCTGGCCATCGCCGCCCTGATCGGCGCGCTCGCGCGTCCGCAGGTGACGGTCGCCGTCCCCGCCGAGCGGGCCTCGATCGTGCTCACCATGGACCACTCGGGCTCGATGCAGGCGACCGACGTCAAGCCGTCGCGACTGTCCGCCGCGCTGTCGGCGAGCGAGCGCTTCCTCGGCAAGGTGCCAAAGAAGGTCCGCGTCGGCGCCGTCGTGTTCAACCAGGGGGCCGAGGCGATCGCGAGCCCGACCACCGACCGGGCGGCGCTGCGCGACGCGCTGCGGGCGGCCATGAAGCCGAGCGGCGCCACCGCGACCGGCGACGCGCTCGCGACCTCGGTGCAGATGCTGCGCGCGACCGGCTCCAAGACGCCGGGCGCGATCGTCCTGATGTCCGACGGCAAGCAGACTCGCGGGCGCGACCCGCTGGCGGTGGCCGACGAGGCGAAGAAGCTCAAGATCCCGATCTACACGGTCGCGCTCGGGACGCCGGCAGGCACGCTGCCCAACGGCGACGCGGTGCCGCCCGACACGACGACGCTGCGGGAGATCGCCCAGCGCTCGGGCGGCCAGGCGTTCACCGCCCAGCAGGCCGGCGCGCTCAGCGCCGTCTACGAGAAGCTCGGGTCCGAGGTCGCCAAGAAGAAGCAGCCGCGCGAGGTGACCGCCGAGTTCGCAGCCGGGGCGGCGCTGCTGCTGCTCGCCGGCAGCGGGCTCTCGCTGCGCTGGTTCCGGCGCTTGATCTGACGTTCAGGAGGCCACGCTTCAGTAGGAGGCGATGCGTGGCATGAACCTAGCGGTGCTGATCGCCGGCCTGCTCCTCGTGGCGGCGGCCCTGTACGGCTTCGGAGACGTCGACGGCTCGCTGAAGCTGGCGGCCGCGCACACCGCGCCGGCACAGCAGCAGGCGCCGCCCTGCCATCGCCACGGCGACGGCGGGCTTACGCCGGGAGTGTGACCCGGACGGCGAGGCCGCCCTCGCGCCGCGGCGTGAGCGTCAGCCGCCCGCCGTGCGCCTCGGCGACCGAGCGCACGATCGAGAGGCCGAGCCCGGCGCCGCCGCCGTCGTGGGCGCGGCCGCCGCGCTCGAACGGCTCGGTCAGCCGCGCGGCGACCTCGGGGTCGACATGCGGGCCGCTGTTGACGACGTCGAGCACCGCGCTGCCGTCGTGCGCGCGCGTGCTGACCGCGACGTAGCCGCCGGGCGCGTTGTAGCGGACGCCGTTCTCGATCAGGTTGGCGGCCAGCCGCTCGAGCATCCGCCGCTCGCCGCGCACCGCGACCGCGCCGAGGTCGAGCCGGACGCGCACGTCGTCGCTGCGGACGGTGCGCGCGGCGGCGCCGACCGCGGACGCCAGGTCCAGCGGCTCGCGCCGCGGGCGCTCGCTGAGCGCGAGCACCATCAGGCCGTCGAGCAGCCCGTCCATCTGGTCGGCGGCGACGAGCACCTCCTCCCCCATCGCCCGCAGCTCCTGGACGCTGGCGCGAGGGTCGGCGAGCGTGACGTCGGCCTCGGTGCGGATCACCGTCAGCGGGCTGCGCAGCTCGTGGCTGGCGTTCGCCACGAACCGCTCGCGCGCCTCGAGCGCGCGCGCCATCGAGCCGAGCTCGCGTCCCGCGAAGTACCACCCGAGCGCGCTGGCCACGAGCGTCGCGCCGGCCAGCGCGAGCAGGTAGCGCACGCGCAGCTGGGCGAGCGAGGCGGCCGCGTCGTCGGGCAGCAGCGTGCGGTCCAGATGGCGCGCCATCAGCCAGTAGGAGGCGAGCAGCAGCAGCGCCGCGAAGACGACGAAGATCCCGCCGTAGAGCGCGGTGAGGCGGACCCGCAGGTTCGGGTTCACACCCGGTATCCGCTCCCGCGGACGGTCTCGACCAGATGCGGCTCGCCGAGCTTGCGGCGCAACGTCATGATCGTCATGCGGACGGTGTTGGAGAGCGGGTCGAGCTGCTCGTCCCAGACGCGCTCGACGAGCTCCTCGGGCGTCACGAGCGCGCCGCGGGCGGCGAGCAGCGTCTGGAGCACCGCGAACTCCTTCGGCGTGAGATCGAGGTCGCGGCCGGCGCGCGCGGCGGTGCGGCGGGCGGAGTCGAGCTCGACGTCGCCGGCGGTCAGCACCGGCGGGCGCGGCTCGCCGGTGCGGCGCGCGAGCGCGTGCAGTCGCGCGACCAGCTCGGCGAAGCGGAACGGCTTGGACAGATAGTCGTCGGCGCCGATCCGCAGGCCGGCGACGAGCTCGTCGGTCGAGCGCGCCGCGGTGAGCATCAGCACCTTCGTCCGCGGCTGCTCGGCGCTCAGCGTTCGGCACACGTCGTCGCCGTGCAGCTTGGGGAGGTCGCGGTCGAGCACGACCACGTCGTAGGGGTTCACGCGCGCTTTGAACAGCGCGCTCTCGCCGTCGGGGGCGACGTCGACGGCCATGCCCTCGCGCCGCAGACCGCGCGCGACCGCGGCGGCGATGCGCGGCTCGTCTTCGGCTACCAGGATTCGCATGGGCAATGACGCTAGGAAGGGATGCTGAAGGCGGCTTATGCAGAGCTGACGGACCGGTCGCGAACCTGCTCGGCATGGAGACGCAAGTGGATCCCCGCGCCGGCCTCGAGGAGGCCCTGTACGAGATCAAGCGAGTGATCGTGGGGCAGGACCCGATGCTCGAGCGGCTGCTGGTGGCGCTGCTCGCGGGCGGCCACGTGCTGCTCGAGGGGGTTCCCGGCCTCGCCAAGACCTTGACCGTCAAGACGCTCGCGTCCGTGCTCGGCGGCTCGTTCCGCCGCGTCCAGTTCACTCCCGACCTCGTCCCGTCCGACCTCGTCGGCACGCGCGTCTACCGGCCCGACACCGGCCGCTTCGACACCGAGCTCGGGCCCGTGTTCGGCAACTTCCTGCTCGCCGACGAGATCAACCGCGCGCCGGCGAAGGTGCAGTCCGCGCTGCTCGAGGTGATGCAGGAGCGCCAGGTGACGATCGGCGGCGAGACGTACACGCTGCCGCGGCCGTTCCTCGTGCTCGCGACGCAGAACCCGATCGAGTCCGAGGGCACCTACCCGCTGCCCGAGGCGCAGGTCGACCGCTTCCTCTTCAAGCTGATGGTCGACTACCCCTCGGTCGGCGACGAGGCGGCCGTGGTCGGCCGCGCGATCGGCCAGGCGATCACCGTCCGCGAGCGCCTCTCGGTCGAGGACCTCGAGCGCTTCAGCGACGTCGCCCGCCGCATGGTGGTCGACCGCGAGGTGATCGGCTACGCCGTCGCGCTCGCCGACGCCACCCGCCGGCCGGGGCGCTACGGGCTGCATGAGCTCGACGGGCTGATCGAGTTCGGCTCCTCGCCACGCGGTCCGATCGGTCTCGTCCAGGCGGCCCAGGCGCTCGCGCTGCTGCGCGGCCGCGGCCACGTGGTGGCCGAGGACGTCGCCGACCTCGCGCCCGACGTGCTGCGCCACCGTCTGGTGCTGACGTATGACGCGCTCGGCGACGGCGTCAAGGCCGACGACGTGCTGGAGCGGATCCTGTCCACCGTCGGAGGGGTGCGCGGCGAGAACGTGCGGCGCAGCCACTGGACCGCGGCGACGGAGGAGATCGCCGCATGAAGGCCTCGCTGGTCGATCCCCCGGGCCGGCAAGGCCCGGGGGCGATGTCGGCCGCGCTCGTCGAGCAGCTCGACCTCGTGCTCGCGCAGCGGGCCGCGGGCGTGCTGCCCGGCGAGCGCCGCGCGGCGGGGCGGGGCATCGGGACCGAGCTGGCGCAGATCCGCCCGTACCAGGCCGGCGACGACGTGCGCCGCCTGGACGCCGCGGCGAGCGCGCGCACCGGCGTCCCGCACGTGCGCGACCACGTCCCGGAGCGCACGCTGACGACCTGGGTCGTGGTCGACGTCTCGGCGTCGATGGCGTTCGGGACCTCGGGGCGGCTGAAGTCCGACGTCGCCGAGGGGGTGGCGCTGGTCATCGGCCGGCTGGCGGTGCGACGCGCGGGCCGGGTGGCGCTGCTGACCTGCGGCGCGCCGGCGGAGCGGCTGCTGCCGCCGCTCGGCGGGCGCCCCGCGCTGATCGCGCTGCGCCGCGGGCTCGAGGGCGTGGCCCCCGACGGGGAGCAGCAGGGCGACGCGCTCGCCGGCGCATTGCGGCGCGTCGCCCTGCTGGCCCGCGGCCCGGGCCTGGTCGTCGTGATTTCAGACTTCCGTGAAGGACCAATCGCGTGGGGCACGGATCGCCCTGGCGCGGCTGCGGAAACGCGAGCGAGTGGCGCGCGCCCCGGATGGGCGCGCGCCATCGCCGCACTCTCTGCCCGCCACGACGTCCTCGCCGTCGAGGTCGTCGACCCGCGCGAGGCGGCGCTCCCCGACGTCGGCCACATCACGCTGATCGACCCGGAGACCGGGGCGCGGATGGAGGCCGACACGTCCAGCGCCGAGCTGCGGCGCCGCTTCGAGGCGGCCGAGCTGGCGCGCCGCGACGAGCTCAAGGGCCACCTGCGCCGCGCCCGCGCGCGCCACGTGGAGCTGACCACCGGCGCCGACTGGCTGCGCGACCTCGGGAGGACGCTGCGATGAGCTTCCAGGCCCCGATCTTCCTCGCCGGGCTGATCGCGATCCCGCTTGCGCTCGCCGCGCTGGCGGCCGCGCGCCGACGGCCCGCGCGCTACACCGTGCGCTTCCCCGCGCTGCCCACGCTCCAGGCCGTGATGCCGCGCTCCCCGCGCTGGCGCCGGATCGTCCCGACCGCGCTGCTCTGCCTCGCCCTCGCCGGTCTCGTGACCGCGCTCGCGCGGCCGGAGGCGACCGTGGCGGTCCCGGTCGAGAAGGCCTCGGTCGTGCTGGTCACCGACACGTCGGGCTCGATGGAGGCGACCGACGTGTCGCCGACGCGCCTGGCCGCCGCCAAGTCGGCCGCCGAGCGCTTCACCGGCCGCGTTCCGAAGTCGCTGCAGGTCGGCCTGGTCGCCTACGCCGACGGCCCCCACACGGTCGTCCGCCCGACGCAGGATCGCGACGAGGTCAAGGCAACGCTCGAGTCGCTGCAGGCCGAGGGCGGCACCGCAACCGGCGACGCGCTCGCCAGCGCGCTGTCCTCGCTCGGCACGCGCGGCAAGAAGGCGCCGCCGGCCGCGATCGTGCTGCTCTCCGACGGCGCCAGCCAGAGCGGCCGCGACCCCAACCAGGTCGCGCAGGAGGCCAAGGCGGCCGGCGTGCCGATCTACACCGTCGCGCTCGGCACCCCCGACGGCGTCGTGCAGACGCCCGACGGCCAGATGCTCCAGGTCCCTCCGGACCCCGACGCGCTGCGCCAGATCGCCGAAACGTCCGGCGGACGAGCGTTCACCGCCCAGGACGCGGACGCGCTGGACAGCGTCTACGAGACGCTCGGCTCGCGCATCGGCACGAAGAAGGAGAAGCGCGAGATCAGCGCCGGCTTCGCCGCGGCGGGACTGCTGATGCTCGGCGGCGCGCTGTTCACCTCACTGCGCTGGCGGGGACGACTTCCCTAAAAAGGTCAGTGTGCGAACACACTCAGGAAGGCGCGAGTACAGAACCCCCTGAAGGTCCAGCGCGCCAACGATCCGGGTGTACGTAGCGTCGCCGGTATGCGTACGCCGCTCGTCGTCGTTGTCCTCACCGCCGGATTCGCCCTCCCCACCGGAGTGGCCGCTGCTTCGACCGTATCGGTCGACCCCCCGGGCAGCCCCGCAGTGTTCGTGTCCGGCGCCGCCGCGAGCGACGTCACCTCGCAGCTCGTGGGCGGCACCACGCTGCAGTTCAAGGACGCCGCTCAAGCGCTGACCGCAGGCACCGGCTGCACCGCCGGCCCGCCGGTCTCGTGCGACGCCGTCGATCAGGAGCTCCATTTCGGCAACGCGAGCGACCGCTTCCGCGCGTTCTCGCTCGGCGCGATCACGATCTCGGCCGCCGGCGGCGCCGACGCGATCCGGGCCGCCGGATCGGTCAACACCATCTCCGCGGGCGCCGGCAACGACAAGGTGTGGGAGAACGGCAACAGCGGCGGCAGCGTCAAGGGCGACGGCGGCAACGACAAGCTGTACTCGTTCGAGGCCGCGGCGAACATCCAGGGCGGAACCGGCGACGACCTCCTGACCACGAGCTCGGCGCGTCTGACGAACCTGCTCAGCGGCGGCGACGGTGACGACGAGCTCGTCGTCACCGGCGGCGGCGAGGGCACCGTCAACGCCGGCGCCGACGACGACGTGATCGTGCTCGACGCGCCGTTCGGCGGCTGGACCGCGAACGCCGACGGCGGCAACGACATCGTCGCCGGCAGCACCGGCGCCGACACCGTGTTCGCGGGCGGCGGGAGCGACCTGATCGACGTCAGTGGCGACGGCGGCAGCGACACCGTCGATTGCGGAAGCGGCATGGACGTCGTCGCCTACGACGCCGGCGACACGCTCTCGCGCAACTGCGAGATCCGCTACCGCGGCTCGCTCGGGACGATCTGGCAGGTGCAGGAGGCTCGCGACGACGCCGCCGCGTTCGTCGCCGCGATGCCGGAGATCCCGGCGTTCTAGCTTGAACCTGGACGTTCGGCGGGCGTCGTCCGGCGGCGCCCGCCCGATCATCGGCCATGTGAAGGCGACGTGATGGATCCGATCGTGTGGGAGCGGGTCGGCGCGCTCGCCGACCGGGCTCCGACCACCGCTGACCTGATGCACCATCGGCTGCAACTGGTCGCCGGCTCGCGCATGCGCGCCCGCGGCGAGGAGCCGCCGGCCGATATCTGCCGCGAGGAGCGGCGCTACGCCGCGGCGTATGTGTCCGCGCCGGCTTTGCTCGCGCGGATCCGCTCCGTCTGCGACGGCCGCCTTCTGCTGATGAAGGGGCTTGAGGTCAGCAAGCGCTGGCCGGTGCCACGGCTGCGGCCCTTCCTCGATGTCGACCTGCTCGTGGACGACGCACGGGCCGCGCACACAGCCCTCCTCGACGCCGGATTCGTCGCACTCGATGACGCCGAGAAGTACGAGATCCTCCATCATCTCGTGCCGCTCGGGCTTCGGGGCATGCCGCTCAGCGTCGAGATCCATTCCCGCCTGCACTGGCCGGCTCAGTGCCCGCCAGCGGGCGAGGAGCTCTTCGCGGCGGCGGTCCCGAGCCTGCTCGGCATCGAAGGGCTTCTCGCTCCGAGTCCCGCGCATCATGCGGTACTGCTCGCCGCCCACGGCTGGGCGCACGAGCCGCTCGGGAAGCTCGGCTCACTGGCCGACGTCGCTGCGATGACGCAAGAGGCCGGCTCCGACGCCGCTGCCGCAGTCGCCCGCGGCTGGGGCGTCGAACGGATGTGGACTGCCACGACGCGGGCGATCGACGAGCTCCTCTACGACCGGAGATCGCTCACGTTTCGCCCAGTGTCGCGGCGTCACCTCCGCGCCGCGCGCGAGCGCTCCGTGATCGAAGGCCATCTCGCGCGCTTCTACGGTCCGTTGACCATGGCACCGCGGAGAAAGGCTCCCGCGTTGCTCCTGCACGTGCTCGGCCAGACGTTGAGCCGCCGCGACGACGAGCGGTGGCGCGTCAAGCTCCGCCGCACGCTGCGGGCGGCGCGCAATGCCTGCCAGCGTCGATCGTCGCACGAGGCGGGATCGCCGTGACGCCCCTGAGCTCCCTCCAGATCGCCACGGGCATCGTGTTCGGCGCATCGGGAGGGCGGCCCCCGCTTCCGCGCGGCGGCAAGCCCGCCGAGGCGTTCGAGGCGGCGATGCTCCCGGCGCTCCGACGCGGTCCCTGCTTCGTCTCCTTCTCGGGCGGGCGCGACTCGTCCGCGGTGCTCGCGGCGGCGACCCAAGTCGCGCGGCGCGAAGGTCTCGGCGATCCGGTGCCGCTGACGATCCGGTCGGCCGGCGCGCCGCGCGCGGATGAGACGGAGTGGCAGGAGCGGGTGGTGTCGCATCTCGGCATCGGCGACTGGATCCGGATGGAGGTCGCGGACGAGCTCGACGCCGTCGGGCCGTACGCGCAGCGCGTGCTCGAGCGGCACGGACTGCTGTGGCCGTTCAATGTGCACTTCCATCTGCCGATGCTCGAGCAAGCCGCGGGCGGGACGCTGTTCACCGGCGTCGGCGGCGACGAGCTGTGGGCCTCGTCGCACGCTCGCCGCGAGCGGCTGCGCCGGCGCGCGCTCGGGCTCGCGCCGCATGCCGTTCAAGGGCGGGTGCTGGCGCGCAACCGGCCGATCGACTACCCCTGGCTGCGTCCCGACGGGATCCGCGAGGCCAAGCGGGTGGCCGGCGCCCACGCGGCGTCGGAGCCGTGGCGATTGCTGCCCCGGATGCGCTGGTACCGCGGCCAGGACTCGATGGGGACCGGGCTGCGCGCCCTCGAGCTGATCGCCGCCGACGCCGGCGCGACGATCGAGCATCCGCTGCTCGACGCTCGGCTCTGGGGCGCGGTGGCGGCCGCCGCGCCGCGCGGCGGGTTCCGCGATCGCGAGACCGCCCTGCTGGCCGTAGCGGGCGGCGTCCTGCCGGCCGAGACCGTCTCGCGGCGCACGAAGGCGAGCTTCGATGCCATCTTCTTCCACGAGCACTCGCGAGCGTTCGTGCGCGACTGGGACGGCGCCGGCGTGCCCGAGCGGATCGTCGATGCCGCCGCGCTACGCGACCACTGGCGCGAGGAGTCTCCCGACGCCCACTCGTACACGCTGCTGCAGGCCGTCTGGCTGGCCTCGCGCCGCGGAACACTAGACGTTCGCCGAGTGGTTCCGAGTGCCGCCGGCGGCTAGCTTCCTCATGGATGCGTCATGAGAGGAAGGGAAAGGTGATGGAACACCCCGACGGAGCACATCAGACCTACGAGCCGCCCGCGATCACCGTGCTCGGCACGGTTCACGGTCTCACCCTCGACTGGGGAGACAAGAAGTTCGGCTGGAGCGACGGCTACCTGTTCCTCGACGACCGGGTCACCAACACCTCAAGCTGACCCGATCAGACGCCGCGCGCGGGCCAGTGCGTGCGCGCGCGTCGTGATCTCACCGGCGTACTGGTCCTCGGCGAGCTGAGCCAGGATCCGTCCCAACTGCGGGCCGGGCCGGATTCCCAGCTCGGCGATCAGTTCGTCACCGCGCACGATCGGCGGCGCAATCGCGTCCGCCCTCAAGATCGCGCGCGCGAGCTCGACGTGCGCGGCGATCGCCGGTTCGGCGTTGCGCCCGCGCGTGGCGAGACGGTCGGCCACGGTGAAGATCGTCACGTCGGCCGAGAACGGCGCCGTCGCGCTCAGGTAGCGGAAGATCGCGCGGCGGTCGATCGGCTGCGAGTGGACGAGGAAGCCGAGGTCGAGATGATGCGCGACCAGCGCGGCCACATAGTCGCGCAGGCGCCCCGACGACCGCAGGCGGCCGAGGACGTCGCGCGCCAGCCGGGCGCCTTCGGCGTCGTGGCCGATGAACGTCACCCGCCCGTCGGGGCGCACGCCACGCGTGAGCGGCTTGGCGGCGTCGTGCAGCAGCGCGGCGAAGCGCATCGCGGTCCCGCGCGCGATCTCGTCTGAGAACGGCTCCGCAAGCAGCGCCGCGACGCCGGCGTCCAGCCCCGCGGACACCGGATCGCGCTGCAGCAGCGCGACCGCGTCCAGCACCTCGAGCGTGTGGTCGTGGACGTCGAGGTGGTGGTACTCGCTCTGCTCGACGCCGCGCAGGGCCGCCAGCTCGGGCAGCACGACGTCGGTCAGCCCGTGCGCGGTCATCAGGTCCAGCCCGCGGCGGACCTCGTCGGCGGCGACGACGCGCTTGAGCTCGCCGAACACGCGCTCGGCCGCGACTCGCTCGATCCCGCGCGCTTGCTCGGCGACGGCACGGCCCGTCGCCGGGTCGATCTCGAGCCCGAGCTCGACCGCGATCCGGACGGCGCGCAGCGAGCGCAGCGGGTCGTCGGCCAGCGCGCGGGGGGACACCATCCGCACGAGCCGGCGGGCGAGGTCCTCCCGCCCGCCGTGCGGGTCCAGCAGCTCACCGCCGCCGAGCGGCTCGGCCATCGCGTTGATCGTGAAGTCGCGCTGCGCGAGGTCGGCCTCGATGTCGCCGTCGCGCAGCGTCACCAGGTCGGCGTGCCACGCGTGATCGGGACCCACCACGCGCCATGTCCCGAACGCGCCCGAGAGCCGGAAGGACGCGCCGCCCGTGGCCTTCGCGATCTGGCGGGCGAACGGACGAGGGTCGCCGTCGAGCGCGATGTCGACGTCATCGGTCTCGCGCCCGAGCAGCCGGTCGCGCACGGCGCCGCCCACCAGCCACGCCCGCTGGCCGGCGAGCGCCTGCTTGGCGGCTGTCAGCGCCACGTGCGACATAAGCAGGGTCAGACCCCGTCTATGTAGGACCGCGGCACTCGGGGAGCGATGCCGCAGGTGACCTCGTAGTTGATCGTGCCCAGCGCCGCCGCCCACTCCTCCGCGAGGATCCGCTCGCCGGCCCGCTCGCCCAGCAGGACGACCTCGGTCCCGACGTCGACCGGCTCGCCCGGGCCGAGATCGAGCGCGATGTTGTCCATCGAGACGGTCCCGGCATACGGGACGCGGCGGCCGCCGACCAGCGCGTCGGCCCGGTTCGTGAGCCCGCGGCGCACACCGTCGCCGTACCCGATCGGAACGGTCGCGAGCCAGGTCTCGCGCTCGGCGACGAAGCGGCGCCCGTAGCCCGCGCTCTCGCCGGGCCGCACGCGCTTGACCGCGGCGACGTAGGAGACGAGCTCCAGCGCCGGACGCAGGCCATGATCGGCGGGGTCGCGCTGGAACGGGTCCATGCCGTAGATCGCGATGCCGCAGCGGATCATGTCCAGCCGCGCCTGCGGACCGCGCAGCGCCGCCGCGGAGTTCGCCGCGTGCCGCAGAACGCCCGGGAAGCGCTCGGTCCAGGCGAGGAAGCGCTCGAGCTGCTCGGCCATGAACACCGGGTCGTCGTCGGACGTCGCGAAGTGGGTCATCAGACCGGCCAGCCGCCCGCCCGCCGCCTCGGCGACGCGGGTCGCCTCGCTCGGATCGCGCGTGCCCAGGCGGCCCATGCCGGTGTCGAGCTTGACGTGCACGCCCGCGCCGGAGGGCAGGCCGCGCACGAAGTCCTCGCGCCAGGCGACCACGTCGGCGCCGGCCTCCAGCGCCACCGGCAGCTCCTCCGGCGACAGCGCACCCATCACCAGCAGCGGACCGCCGATCCCGGCGGCGCGCAGTGCGGCCGCCTCGCCTGCCGTCGCCACCGCGAGCCAGGCCGCGCCGCCGGCCTGCGCCGCGCGCGCGGCCTCCGTCGCGCCGTGCCCGTACCCGTCGGCCTTGACCACCGCGCACAACGGGGCCAGCGCGGCCAGCCGGGCGCAGTTCGCCGAGATCGCGCCCGGGTCGATCCGGGCCAGGGCACGCAGCGCCACGCCTACTCGGCGATCAGCGCGTCGAGCACGTCGACGCGGGTCACGATCCCGACCAGCCGCCCGTGCTCGACGACCGGGAGGCGGTTGTGCTTGCTCCGCGCGATCACCCGAGCGGCCTCCGCCACGCTCGCGACGGGCGAGATCGTGATCGGGTCCTCGGTCATCAGGTCGCGCGCGAGCGTGCCCATCGCCTTGCGCAGCCGCTCCTCGAACCGGCGCGGGGACTCCAGGAACGCGACCCCGCCGAACAGCTCGAAGTAGTGGGGGAAGTGGAGGTCGTCCTCCTCGACGGCCATGACCAGGTCGTGCTCGGTGATGATCCCGACGCAGCGTCGCCCCTCGTTGACGACGGGGATGCCCGGGAGCTCGTGCTCGCGCATCCTGCGCAGCACCGCCTCGGTCGTGTCGTCCGGGTGCACGGTCGCCACGTCGGTCAGCATGATGTCCCGCACCGTCGCCATTCGCGGCGAAGACTAGGGGTTCGTTGAAGCATGGTCGGTCCGACCGATGTGGTGCAGCCGTGGATGCCTCGGACCGCACGCGACAGTGATGCGTGCCTCTGGCACGTGAGTGTCGTGGGTGGTTCGAGGCGCCGCGGATGTGCCGCAGCGGGCGTACCGGAATGCTTCAACGGGCCCCTAAGCGCTCAACGCGGCGGGCAGCGCGGAGATCACGTCGGACGCGATCACGCCGTCGGGGCCGTGCGGCGCGGCCGCGAGCTGGCCCGCGCGCACGTGCACGTAGACCCCGGCGCAGGCCGCGGTGGCGACCGGCATGCCCTTGGCGAGCATCGCGCCGATGACGCCGGCCAGCACGTCCCCGGTCCCCGCGGTGGCGAGCCCCGGCGCGCCGCCGCGCGAGACCGCCACGCGGCCGGACGGCGCCGCGACGAGCGTGTCGTCGCCCTTGAGGACCACGAACGCCTTCGAGCGCGCCGCCGCCTCGCGGGCGTGCGAGAGCCGCGCGCGGTCGACCTCCTTGGAGTCCACGCCGAGCAGCCGCCCCAGCTCGCCGGAGTGCGGCGTCAGCACCGTCGGCCAGCGCCGCTGCGGCAGCACGTCCTCGAAGTGCCCCGCCAGCGCGTTCAGCCCATCGGCGTCGATCAGCAGCGGAACGTCGATCCGCGGCACGATCTCGCGTACGAGCGCCTGCGCGTCCGGGTCCTTGGAGAGCCCCGGGCCGAGCACGACGGCGTCGGCGCGGCCGATCGCCTTCAGCACGGGCTCCACGCCCGCCGGATCGAGGTGCCCGTCGCCGTCCTCGGGCAGCCCGACCATCATCGCCTCAAGCAGTCTCACCGTGAAGCTGAGCTCGAGACTTGCGGGCGCGCCGACCGTGACATAGCCCGCTCCGGTGCGGATCGCGGCGAGCGCGGCCATGCTCGGCGCGCCCGTCAAACCGCGCGAGCCGCCGATGATGAAGACGTTGCCGGAGGAGAACTTCGTCGAGTCCGCACCGCGCCGCGGCATCTCGCGCAGCACGCCGGAGCCGATCAGGCCCGCCTCCGGCCGCACCGGGCCGCCTCGCGGGATCCCGATGTCGACCACCTCGACCTCGCCGGCGTAGGCCTTGCCGGGCCGGGTGAACAGGCCCAGCTTCGGGCGGTGGAACGTCGCCGTGGCGACGCAGTGGACGGCCGTCCCGGCGACCTCGCCCGAGGACGCGTCCACGCCCGACGGCGCGTCGGCGGCGATCACGGGCGCCTTGGCGGCCTCCATCTCCGCGATCACCTGGTCGGCGGGCGGTCGCGGCGAGCCAGAGGAGCCGGTCCCGAGCAGCGCGTCGACGATCACCTGCGCGCGATGGAGCTTGCCGGCCTCAAAGGCGAGCGGCTTTGCGCCGGGGAGGCGCTTGAGCTGCGCCTGGGCCTCGTCCCCCATCCACTCCGGCGGCCAGACGAGCAGGACCTCCACCTCGCGGCCCGCCGCGCGCAGGTGGCGCGCGGCGACGATCCCGTCGGCGCCGTTGTTGCCCTTGCCGCAGACGATCGTGATCCGCCCGGCCGGTGCGCGGCGCGCCACGACGTTCGCGAGACCCTCGCCGGCGCGCTCCATGAGCTCCTCGCCGGGGATCTTCTTCTCGGTCATCGCCCAGCGGTCGAGCTCCTTGGTCTCGCCGGCCTCGAGCAGCGGTTCCATCCAGCGTGGAAGGCTCATGTGCCGCGGCACCCTATCCAGCAGGTGCCGGGAGGGAGACCTAGACCTTCGATGGGCGTCGTCTGAGCGCGCCCCTTCGATCATGAGGGCCATGGAGGACGGCGCCGCTCCGGCGATCGACGTGCGTGGGTTGGAGCGCCGTTTCGGCGCGCGCCGCGCGCTGGCCGGAATCGACCTCAGCGTCCGCCGCGGCGAGATCCACGCCCTGCTGGGCCCCAACGGCGCCGGCAAGACCACGCTGCTGCGCACGCTCGCCGGCCTCATGCGACCGACCGCCGGGTCCATACGCGTGCTCGGCGTCGACGCCGCCGGAGGCCCGCGCCGGCTGCGCGGGCAGATCGGCTTCGTCCCGTCGAGCGACCGGTCGGCCTACCAGCGCATCTCCGGGGTCGAGAACCTCGCCTTCTTCGCGCGCCTGCACGGGATGCGAAAGCGCCAGGCGTTCGCGCGCGCTCGGGAGGTGCTGGCCGACGTCGGCCTCGCCGACCGCGGCGACGATCCCGTCAACGCCTGGTCACACGGCATGCAGCAGCGGCTCTCGATCGCTCGCGCGCTGCTGACCGACCCACCGGTGCTGCTGATCGACGAGGCCACGCACGATCTCGACCCGGCCTCCGCGGCCACGGTTCGCGAGCTCGTCTCGGCGCGCGCCGAGGCCGGCTCGGCGGTGCTCTGGGCCACGCAGCGGCTCGAGGAGCTGCGCGGCTTCGCCGGCGAGGTCACGCTCGTGTCCTCCGGTGTCGCGGCGTTCAACGGCACGGTCGAGGCGCTCGCCGCCCGCGCGGTGCCCGAGCGCGCCCGCCGCCACGCCTCCGACCTCGAGCAGGGCTACCTCGCGGTGATGGAAGCGGGCGCATGAGCGCCGCCGGGCTCGCCGCCGAGGCGGCCAAGCTTCCCGCGTTCGTGCGGCGCGACTGGAAGATCGCGCTCTCCTACCGCGCCGTCTTCGTCGGTGAGGCGCTGGGCCTGGCCGGGCAGATCGTCGTCTTCTACTTCATCGCGCAGCTGATCGACCCCGGCCAGCTGCCGACCTACGGCGGCAAGACGCCCACGTACCTCGCGTTCGTCGTCGTCGGGCTCGTGATCAACCTGACCGCCGGCGTGCTGCTGCACCAGGTCGCCGCGCAGCTGCGCCAGGAGCAGCTGATGGGCACGTTCGACGCGCTGATGTCGACGCCCACGAGCGGTGCGACGCTGCAGGTGGGGTCGGTCGCCTACACGTTGCTGTTCGTGCCGATCCGCGCGGCGATCCTCATCACGGCGATCGGGATCGGCTTCGGCCTCGATCTCCAGCTGAGCGGGATCGGCCCCACGCTGCTGCTGCTGGTCGGGTTCCTCCCGTTCACGTGGGGGATCGGGCTGGCGAGCGCCGGCGTCGTGATCACGTTCCGCCGCGGCGACAGCGCCACCGGGCTCCTGCTGACCATGCTCGGCCTGATCTCCGGTGCGGTGTTCCCGATCGCCCTGCTCCCGCCGGTGCTGCAGACGATCGCCGAGTGGAACCCGTTCGCACTCGCCATCGACGGCGTGCGCGACGCGCTGATCGGCGGTACCGGGTGGGGACCCGCGCTCGACGCCATGGTCCGCCTCGTGCCGCTCTCGCTCGCCAGCCTGGCGATCGGCATCTTCTGCTTCAAGGCCGCGATCGGAAGAGAGCGGCGGCGCGGAACGTTGGGTCATTATTGATGGCTCGAGAATCAGTCGGGAGGACTGACACATGACCCAGCTCAAGCTCCGCGACGACGGCGTCGCCTGGACGGACGTCGACGGCGAGATCATCGCGCTCGACGAGACCAGCGCTCAGTACCTGTCGGCCAATGCCGCCGGCGGGCTCCTCTGGCGCGCCCTCGCTGCGGGCGCCACGCGCGACGAGCTCGCCGCCAGGCTGGCCACCGAGTATGGGCTGACGTCCGAGCGCGCTACCGCCGACACCGAGGCCTTTCTCGAGGCCTTGAAGGAGCGAGGCCTCCTCCACGGCTGATGCGGCGGCCGCCCGATATCGCCGACGCCCGGGCCGCCTGGTGGGCCTGGCGTGCCCTGCGCACGGCGCGGGCGCGCCTTCGGATCGGAGAGGTCCGCGACGTGCGCGTACCCGCGCCGCCGCCGGTGAGCGCGAGCGGGGGAAGGGCGGTACGGGTCGTGCTCAACGCCTCCGGCGCCTCGTGCCTGGAGCGCTCGCTCGTCCTCCAGCGCTGGCTCGCCTCTCACGGCATCGCCCGCGACGTGATCGTCGGCACCGAGGGTGGCGCGCGCGGCGGCTTCGCGGCTCACGCCTGGATCGACGGCGAGCCGCAGCCCCCGGGCCGCAGCTACGTCGAGCTGATCCGGCTCTCGCCCTGAGCGGCGATCGCGTCGAGCAAGCGGTCCGCCGCCTCCGGAAGCGCATCCCAGTCACGCGGGCGGATGAAGCGCAGATGCGGAAGCGCGCTGAAGCGGACGAGGACCGACGGGTCGAGCGGCGACAAGCGAACGCCGCGATGTGGCAGGAGCGCGGGGAGGCGCTCGGCTCCGCGGATCGGCTCCACCGCGATGTCCTCGCCCCATTCGAGCGTGATCCAGCCGTGCAGCGGCAGCTCTGGCGCGACGGGAGGCAGCGTGAACCGCCAGCGCTCGCGCTGCCCGACGCGGCCCATCGGGTCGCCGATCCGCAGGCGGTCGGCGGCCTCCTCGCGCAGGTCGACGGAACGAGGGCCGGCGAGCGCGGTGCCCCCTTCGATCACGAGGACGTCGTCGCTCACCACGCCGACCCCCTCGCGGGCGAGCCACGCCAGCGTGGTGCTCTTGCCCGCCGTCTTGTCCCCGAGCACGCCCCACACTCCGCCGCCGGTCACGATCCCGCCTCCGTGGAACCCCTCCCGCCCCAGCCAGCGAGCCATCACGAGCGCGACTGGCGCCAGATACGGATGCACGAGCGCGGCGTCGGTGATCTCGTCGGGGATCGCCAGCTCGGCGATCGCCCGCTCGCGGTCGACGGTGGCCCACGCGCCGCCAGGCAGCCACACGCGGGCGGTGTCGGCCGTCACCTGCTCGAGAGTCGGGCGGCTGCCGCGCGTGACGCGCACGAGCTCCAGCCGCGGCCACGTGTCCGGCGCAGCAACGAGCAGCTCACCGGCGCTGGGGACTCCGGAAATACGGAACCCGTAAGCGCCAGCACTGGACTTTCGCGGAGTAGTCACCGGGGCCCCGACAACCTAAATTGACTTGCGATGAGCCGGATCGGAAGGAAGGTAGTGGTTATGGACCACACTCCGGTGCGCGAGGGATACCAGCCGCCGTCCCTGACCTTGCTGGGTAGCGTTCACGCGCTCACGCAGGATCAGAACAAGGACTACGGTGGAAGCGATGGCTTCCTGTTCCTCGGCGTTCCCATCATGAACGTGTCGCCGTGAACTCGGGCACGCTGCACCGGCATCGTCGGTGCAGCGGTCCGTGACCGCACCGCAGATTCTGAGCTTCACCGGGCCGGCCTTCGCCGGCCCTTTTCATGCCGGCAGGCCGCTCAGGCTCCGCATCCGCGACGCCGCACGTACGGCGTCGTCGCGCGAGTTGACCTCGAGCTTGCGGTACAGGTTCTTCAGGTGCGAGCGCACCGTCTCCGACGAGAGCACGAGGTTCTTCGCGATCTGGTCGGTCGTCGCGCCGGTCGCCAGCAGATCGAGCACTTCCCACTCGCGATCGGTCAGCTGCGAGCGGACCGGCCGCAGGCCGGCGCCGCCGCTCGGCGCGGCGCGATAGCGCTCGATCAGCCGCATCGCGAGCTGGCGCGAGATCGCCGCCTCGCCGTCCAGGGCGCCGCGCAGCGCGCGCGGGAGCGCCTCCAGCTCGACCTCCTTGGAGAGGTAGCCCGACGCGCCGGCGCGAAGGCCGCGCAGCCCGAGCTCTTCGTCGCCTGCGCCGGTCAGAAGAACCACACGAATCGACGAGTCGTGCTCGAAGATGCGGCGCGTGGCCTCGATGCCGTCCATCTCCGGCATCATGAAATCCATCACCACGACGTCCGGCCGGTAGAACAGCGCGAGCTCGACCGCCTCGCGGCCCGTCGAGGCCTCGGCGATCACCGTCACATTCGCGCGCTGCAGCGTGTCCCGGATCAGGCGGCGTACCAGCGGGTCGTCGTCCGCGACGATTGTCCGCAGTACCTCATCCTCAGTCTTGTCGTCCCTGTCAATCACGATCGGATCCTCCTGGTCCGGTCACTGCCCAGAGGCCATGGTATTCGGAACGCACCCGTAGAGGGGATTTTTGTGCCCGAGGTGGGTCCGACATCTGTCTAGGTGGGTACCGAATCCACCCGCCATGGCAGAAAAGCGCCCGCCGGCAGCGGGGAATCCCACCTTCCGCCTCGTCCCCGCACCCGCCAATCTGCTTGCGTGGACACGTCTTTGCGACCGGGCGGCGCATGAGGGGGAGCCTTAGCGAGCTGCGGGACGAGCAGGGGATCGATCAGACCCTGCAGAACCTGCTTCGCGCGCTGACGCTCAATCTCGAGCTGCGCGCCCGGTACCGCGTGTTCGAGTTCGAGGCTGCCCAGGACGGGCATCCCGAGACGGCCGAGCTCTTTCGGGAGCTGTGGCGGGTGGAGTCCGAGCAGATCTCGGCGTTGATGAGTGGACTCCACGACCGACTCGGCGCTCTCCCCTCGCTCAGCGACGTCCCGCGCTCCTGAGTCGCCCCACGCGCGCCCGCGTGAAGGCATTCAATCGACTGCCCGAGGCGCTTCGGCATGCCCGGGCGATGAGGTAGCGAACTCCCCCACCGGCTCCTCCGAGGGGTGGCGTTTGAGCCCCAGGCCGGAGTCCGCTCTCCCCCCCGAAGGGCGAAGAAATGCCAACCACAGGCGGCGAGGTTCACCTTCCGCCAGGCACGGTCGAAAACGAGACTCTCCCTTGAGCTTGATGCAGTTTTCGCTCCCTCAGCCGGACGCAACTACTGCCTGCGGCGCCGTTGGACAGGCGCGTGAACTCAACGGTCGGCCTGGCGGGGTCGGGCCACACGGACGGACACGGCAGGAGGCCACTTTGTCAGCGCACGCATACCTCACGAATCGAGCCGGATCGCAGTCGGGCGTACTCACGGGCCGCTTCCGGCGCGCGAGCCGGATCACCGACGACTACGACTCCAACCGGGCGGTCAACCAAGCCGTCGTCCGCGCCAAGCAGGGCGACCGTGAAGCGCTCCGCTACCTCTACATCCGCTACGCCGACCACGTATACGGCTACGTGTCGAGCATCGTCCGCGACGACTACGAGGCCGAGGACGTCACTCAGCACGTCTTCGCGAAGCTGATGATGAAGCTCGAGAAGTACGAGCCGCGCGAGGTGCCCTTCTCCGCGTGGATCATCCGCGTCGCCCGCAACGTCGCCGTCGACCACATCCGCCAGCGCCGCGCCATCCCCTGCGAGGAGGTGCGCGAGCTGCAGTCGCACGCGTGTGATGACGAGTCGGCGCGCGACCGCGCGCTCGACCTGCACGACGCGCTCCAGACGCTTCCGGAGGACCAGCGCCAGGTCGTCGTCATGCGGCACATCGTCGGCCTGACGCCGGGCGAGATCGCCGACAAGCTCGGCAAGACCGAGCCGTCGATCCACGGCCTTCACCACCGCGGCCGCGGCGCGCTGCGGACCGCGCTGACGGAGATGGACTGCGCGCCGACGATCAACCAGAAGGTGGCGGCGTGACGCGGGTCGACACACGGATTCCCGTCCTGCGGCTGGACGAGACCGACGAGGATCTCCGCGCTGAGCTGCTGGACGTCGTCGCTCGCGTGGCAGCCGCCGGCGCCTTCACGCTGGGCTCGGAGGTCGAGGCCTTCGAGGACGAGTTCGCCGCGTACTGCGGCACTGGCCACTCGGTCGGCGTCTCCTCCGGCACCGAGGCGATCTCGCTGGCGCTGCGCGCGCTCGAGATCGGGCCCGGCGACGAGGTGATCCTGCCGACGAACTCGTTCATCGCGACCGCCGAGGCCGTGAGCTGGGTGGGCGCGACGCCGAAGCTCGTCGACGTCGATCCCATGACGCACCTGCTGACCGCCGAGCACGTCGCGGCGGCGATCGGCCCGAAGACGCGCGCGGTGATCCCCGTGCACCTGATGGGCTCCACGGTCGACCTCGACCCGGTGATCGCGCTCGCGCACGAGCACGACCTGCGCGTGATCGAGGACACCGCCCAGGCGCACGGCGCCGACATCCGCGGCCGCCGCGCCGGCAGCGTCGGCGACATCGGCTGCTTCTCCTTCTACCCGACCAAGAATCTGGGCGGATGGGGCGACGGCGGCGCGATCGTCACGAGCGACGAGCAGCTCGCCGGCCGCGTGCGGCTGCTGCGCTCACACGGCGAGCAGCCGCGCTACCACCATCGCATCGTCGGCACGACCGCGCGCCTCGACGCCCTACAGGCGGCGGTGCTGCGCATCAAGCTCGGCCGGCTCGAGGACCGCAATGCCGATCGCCGCCGGCTCGGCGCGATGCTGCGCGACGGCCTGGAGCCGACGAGCGTTGAGCTGCCGGCTCCCGCGTTCGAGGGCGCCGATCACGTCTACCACCTGTTCGTGGTCCGCTCGGCGCAGCGCGACGCGCTGCGCGCGCATCTGGACGCGCAGGGCGTCTCCACCGCCGTGCATTACCCCTTCCCGATCCACCGCACGGATGCCTACGGGCCTGACGAGGCCGGCACCCGGCCCACAGCGGAGCGGCTCGCGCAGCAGATCTGCACCTTGCCGCTGTTTCCGACGATGACCGACGACGACGTTGCCCGCGTCGTCGACGCCGTCGCGTCCTTCGAGTCCGAGGAGTAGCCAGGATGGCCCGCAGGTTCGTGTCAGCCCATAACACTCGCATCCGGACGGCCGTCGTCGGCTACGGCTACTGGGGACCCAATCTCGTCCGCAACGTGATG
Organism: uncultured Solirubrobacteraceae bacterium; assembly: GCA_963837485.1. Lineage (GTDB taxonomy): Bacteria > Actinomycetota > Thermoleophilia > Solirubrobacterales > Solirubrobacteraceae > Solirubrobacter. The sequence continues at coordinate 25,632 of CAWINP010000012.1, forward strand.
GAGCGGCCGGAGCTCGAATTCGCCGGGCTGTGCGACCGCGACCCGGAGCGCGGCGCGGCGTTCTCCTCGCGCTACATGGGCCAGCCCCTGTTCAGCGACCTCGACGACGTCCTGTGCGACGACAGCATCGACGCGCTGGTCGTGGCGACGCCGCCGCGAACCCATCACGCGATCGCGAGCGCGGCGCTTGACGCCGGCAAGCACGTGCTGGTGGAGAAGCCGCTGGCCACGACGGCGGCCGACGCCCTCGATCTGATCGAGATCGCGGCGCGCCGCGGCCGGACGCTGATGCCGGGCCATACGTTCGTCTACAGCCCGCCCGTCAACAAGGTCAAGGAGCTGATCGACGCCAAGGTCCTCGGCGAGGTCTACTTCATCACCTCCTCGCGCATGAATCTCGGCAAGTACCAGTCCGACGGCGTGATCTGCGACCTCGCGCCGCATGACCTCTCGATCATGCTCTACTGGCTCCAGGAGCCGGTGGTCGAGGTCGCCGCGACGGGTCGCAGCATCTTCCGGGACGGCGTCCACGAGACCGCGTTCATCACGCTCACGTTCGAGAGCGGCGCGAACGCGAACATCCAGGTCTCGTGGCTGGCGCCGCGCAAGGTGCGCGAGATGACGGTCGTGGGCAGTCATCGCATGATCCAGTACGACGACACGGCCTCCGACGAGGCGGTGCGCGTGTTCGATCGCGGGATGGAGTTCTCGACGCCGAAGTCTTTCGGCGAGTACCAGCTGACGTACCGCAGCGGCGACATGATCGTGCCACGGCTGGAGCCGGCGGAGCCGCTGAGCCTCGAGCTGGCCGACTTCGCGCAGGCGATCCACACGGGCGCCGAGCCGCGCTCGAACTCCCAGCTCGGGCTTGAGATCGTGCTGGCGATGGAAGCGGCGGAGGAGTCCCTGCGGCGCAACGGCGAGCCGATCGCGGTCGCCACGATGCCCGCACGGGTCGCGGCGTAGGAGGGCAGTCTGATGGAGATCGTCGTTATGCTTCGCGAGCTCTGGCGCCGCCGGTGGCTGGTGCTGCTGAGCGGCCTGCTCGCCGTGCTCATCGGCCTGCTGATGGCCTACAAGGTCAGCCCGCCGTTCAAGCTCCAGAGCCGCGCCTACACCGTCGGCATCGCGTCCACGACCGCGATGCTCGACACCCCGTCGTCGCAGGTCGTCGATCTCGGCGACGCCAATGACTCGGTCGCAGCGAGCGCCGGCTCGCTGCCCGGTCGCGCGGCGCTGCTGGCCAGCGTGCTCACGATCTCTCCGCTCAAGGAGGAGATCGCGAAGACCGCCGGCGTCGATCCGCGGACCCTCATCTCGGGGTCTCCGGCCCCAGGCTCGGCGCTTCCGGTGCCGTCGATCGGCTCGATCTCAGCCAAGAGCCGCGCGGCGAGCTTCCTGACGGTCACGACCTTCGACGGTCTCCCGATGCTCAGCGTGAACGTCACCGCTCCGGACGAGCAGACCGCCGCTCGACTGAGCAACTCCGCGATCAAGGTCCTGATCTCGCACCTGAACACGCTCGCCACTACGGACGGCGTGCCGGCGAACCGGCGTCTCGTCGTCAAGCAGTTGGGCGAGTCCCGGGCGGCCACCGCCAAGCACGGGCCGTCGCGCAAGCTGGCCGCGGTCGCCGTGGTGTTCATCTTCGGCCTGCTGTGTGCGGCGATCCTGACGGTGAGCTGGATCAGGACCCGCTGGAAGGAGGCGGACGCCTGGGACCGGTTGCCGCCGATCGACTGGGAGAGCCTGGCCCCGGAGCACTTCGAGCCGCCGATTCAGGACGCGCCCGCGCAGGTCAACCGCAACGAGCCGGTGCCGCCCCCGCCCCCGCCGGGCGACCGCTGGGACACGGTGCACTAGCACCGCCCGGCCCCGTCCCGATCTCTATGTCCACCGCGAGCGCGGGGGCGTCCAGGCGAGCCTGGCGCACCTGCGCTCGCGCCTTTGCGGCCTCGCTCTGTTCATCTGTATAGTGGCGCGCGGTTGACGCCTTCGGGCTCAGGGCGACGATGCCCTTGAGTCGTTTGGTCAGGACGACTTGCTGAAGCGCGTTGTCGGCGCTGCCGACGGTCGTGGGTACTGCGACGACTGTGGTCGGTCGTCGTGAATGAGGTCGAAACGAGCCGCGGCGCCGTGCGCCGCGACGTACTCGGGGGGCTGGGTCAAGTGATGTCGACGCGTGGAGATCGCGCAGTACGCCTGCGCGAGCTTGGGCAACTAGTCGCCGTGCTGGCGGTCTGCTGCTTCGCCGCGGCCGCAGCGCCCCCGCGTGCGCATGCCGCGGATCTTCAAGCGACGCCGTCGACGTTCGCGAGCGTGTTCGCGGGTGCCAAGGGCGGGGATCGGATCCTGCTCGCCACGGGCGACTACGGCAGGTTCTCAGGCGGCTCGAAGTCGTCCATGCTCACGCTCGCGGCGCAGCCCGGCGCGATCGCGTCGATCGCCCCCTCGATGACGAGCGCGACGAACCTCACGTTCGACGGGCTCACGATCCGGGGCGCCTATCTGAACGGCGCGCGCAACGTCGCGTTCGTGAACTCCTCGTTCACCGACATGACGCGCGTCGACACGATCGCCTCGATCGCCAACGCGAACATCCTCTTCGACCACAACACGTTCGACGGCATCAACATGTGCTCGTCGTGCTACGAGGGCCGGCTGACGGTCCGCGGCTACAACAACACCGCGCCGGTCGGGGTCACCATCTCCAACAACCACTTCGGCGGCGGCGGCCAGTCAGACGGCATCCAGGTCATCGGCCAGGCGTACGGGGTCCAGATCGGCCCAGGCAACGAGTTCGCGAACCTCAAGCAGGGCAGCTTCTCGGCGCACGTGGATCCGATCCAGTTCTACGGTGACACGCACACGACGGTCACCGGGAACTACTTCCACAACAACTCGACCGGGATCATGGCCGGCGACGGCACGGATCATGCCGTCATCACGAGCAACGTCTTCGTGACCGACGGCGAGTATCCGGATCAGGTCGTGATCGGCGGCGGCTCCAACGACGTCATCCGCCACAACGTGTTCGCCAACGGCGCCCGCGTGCGGATCGGCAAGGTCAACGTCTCCGCGAGCGTCGCGGAGACCGTGACCGACAACGTCATCACGGGCGGGATGTACTACTCGGAGAGCCAGTCGACGAGCGGGTTCACGGTCGACTACAACCTCAACAAGAGCGGGACGGGCGCGCACGACGTCAAGTCCTCGCCGGTCTACAGCGGCGGGACCAGCCCGACGTCTTACGCGGGATACCAGCTCGCCGCCACGTCGCCGGGGAAGGGCGTGGCATCCGACGGCGGCGACATCGGCATCGGCTCCGGCTCCGGAGGTCCGGTTCCGACGCCAACGCCCACGCCGAGCCCGACGCCGACTCCAAGCCCGACGCCGACCGCGGTGCCGACTCCGAGCCCAACGCCCACGCCGACGCCCACCCCGACGCCGACACCAAGCCCCACGCCGACGCCGACACCGAGCCCCACGCCGACGCCCACCCCGACGCCCACCCCGACTCCCACCTCAACGCCGACACCGACGCCCAGCCCGACGCCGACGCCGACGCCGGCGAAGGCGGTCTGGACCGCGCCGACCGGAGTCGTAACGGGCCAGAACGTGGTCCTTGACGGCACCGCATCCACGGGCGATGGCGCGCTCACGTGCACCTGGTCGTTCGAGAACCAGGACGGCTCGATCATCTGGGGCACCACGCCGGGCTGCAAGATCACGATGGCGTTCCAGAACGCGGACACGAAGTACGTGAAGCTCATCGTCCGCGACGCGACCGGCGCGACCGCCACCAACCGCCAGTCGTTTGCGGTCACGCGCCCGACAGCCACCCCGTCGCCGACGCCCACGCCGACGCCGACGCCCACCCCGTCGCCGACGCCGACGCCCACCCCGACGCCCACCCCGTCGCCGACGCCGACGCCCACCCCGACGCCCACCCCGTCGCCGACGCCGACGCCCACCCCGACGCCCACGCCCACGCCCACCCCGACGCCCACGCCCACGCCCACGCCCACCCCAACGCCCACGCCCACGCCCACCCCAATCCCCACGCCCACGCCGATCCCGACGCCGGACACGACGATCCTCTCCGGCCCGTCCGGGACGGTCTCGAGCGGCCCGGTGTCGTTCGGCTTCACGGCGAGCCTGGCCGGGTCGACGTTCCAGTGCCGGCTCGACGGCCCCGGCTCCACGGTCGGCAGCTTCCAGTCGTGCACGTCGCCGGCGACGTACAGCTCGCTCACGGCCGGGACGTACGTGTTCTACGTGCGCGCGGCCCAGCCGGGCGGCTCTTCCGACCCGACCCCCGCGAGCTCGACGTTCACGATCCAGTCCTCGCCGCCGCCGTCGTTCCCGCCGGCCGCGCCGACGATCAGCTCCCCCGCCAACTACGGCTGGGTCAACACGAGCGCCGTGAACGCTCACCGGTACGGCGACCGCCGGGTCGACCGTCGAGGTGTTCGAGAGCGGTCGCTCGCTCGGCACCACGACGGCCAACGCCGCCGGGTCGTGGTCGCGGACGGTGACCGTGCCCGACGGCGCGCAGCTGTTCACGGCAACCGCCACCACGATGGGCGGCACGTCGAGCGCGTCGCCGATCCGCGTGGTCCAGGTCGACACCAAGGCCCCGGCGGCGCCGGTGATCACCACGCCGGCCGAGGGCGCGTCGGTCTCCAGCGCGTTCACGATCAGCGGCACCGCGGAGTCCGGCGCGACGATCGAGCTGTTCGAGAACGGCCAGTCGCGCGGCACGATCGCTGCCTCGGGCGGCCAGTGGTCGCGCGCGATGTCGGGCGTCACCGCCGGGTCCCGCGTCTACACGGCGCGAGCGACCGACTTCGCGGGCAACGTGTCGACGACGTCGCTGCCGCGCACCGTCGCCGTCGGCTAGCTCTCCGCTCCCCGGTGCCGCCCCGATCCGGGGCGGCACCGTGGAAGAACTCTCTCTCCCGGCACGTTCATTCGGGCGATGGAGTCAAGTCGAAGCAGAGAGGGTTATCCGATGAAGACGCTGGTGACCGGTGGGGCCGGGTTCATCGGAACTCACCTCGTCAAGACGCTCGCCGCCCGCGGCGAGCAGGTCGTCGTGCTCGACAGCCTTGAGGAGCAGGTCCATCACGGCGCCACGCCCATCGTGCCCGAGGGAGTCGAGCTGATCGTCGGCAACGTCGGCGACACGGAGGCCGCCGATCGCGCGCTCGCCGGCGTCGACCGCGTCGTCCATCTCGCCGCCGCCGTCGGCGTCGGCCAGTCGATGTATGAGATCGCTCGCTACACCGAGCTCAACACGATGGCCACGGCCCGCTTCCTCGAGCGCGTCGTCGCCCAGCGCCCGATGCCGGTCCGCCTCGTCGTCGCGTCGTCGATGTCGATCTATGGCGAGGGCGAGTACGAGTGCGCCGAGCACGGCCGCATCGCTCCGCGCCCGCGGCCCGAGGAGCAGCTCCTCGGGCGCCAGTGGGAGGTCTTCTGCCCCCAGTGCGGCACCGAGCTCAAGCCGGTCGGCACGTCCGAGGCCAAGCCGCTGATCCCGACGTCGATCTACGCGATCAACAAGCGCGATCACGAGGAGATGTGCCTGGTCACCGGCGCCGCCTACGGAATCCCGGCCGTCGCCCTGCGCTTCTTCAACGTCTATGGCCCCGGCCAGGCGCTGTCGAACCCGTACACCGGCGTCGCCGCGATCTTCGCCTCGCGCCTGCTCAACGGCCGCGCTCCCGTGATCTTCGAGGACGGTCTGCAGTCGCGCGACTTCACGCACGTCTCGGACATCGTCCAGGGCATCCTGCTCGCGCTCGAGACCGACGAGGGCGTCGGCCAGCCCTTCAACCTCGGGACCGGCCGCCCGACCACCGTCGCCGACGTGGCCCGCGTGATCTCGGCCGGCATGAACCTCGACATCGAGCCCGAGCGCCGCGAGCAGTACCGCGCCGGCGACATCCGCCACTGCTTCGCCGACCCGGAGCGCGCGGAGCGCATCCTCGGCTTCAACGCCAAGACGTCGTTCGAGGACGGCATGGCGGAGCTGATCGCGTGGCTCGAGGAGCAGCACGCCGACGACCGGGTCGACCAGGCCACCGAGGAGCTCACTTCGCGAGGCCTCGCACGCTGATGCACGACCTGGCGATCATCATCATCTCGACCAACGAGGCGCGCTGGCTCGAGCCGGCACTCAGCACCGTGTTCGCCCACGCGGGCGACGCCTCGCTCGACGTGGTCGTGGTGGACAACAGCTCCACCGACGGCACGCGCGAGCTCGTCGAGACGCGGTTCCCGGACGCGCGTGTGGTGAACTCCGTCAATCGCGGGTTCGGGCACGCCAACAACCGCGGCGCGGTCACCTGCGACGCGCGCTACGTCCTCTTCCTGAATCCGGACACGGAGATCGTCGAGGGCACGTTCGGGGACCTGATCGCCACGCTCGACGAGCGCCCCGAGGTCGGTCTCGCCGGCGTCCGCCAGATCACCGGCGATGGCGAGCTATGGCCGACGATCCGGCGCTTCCCGACGATCCCGCGGACGCTCGGCCAAGCGCTCGGCTCCGAGAAGTGGCCGGTGCGCCCGGCCTGGGCGGGAGAGCGCGAGCTGGACATGGAGGTCTACGACCGCGACGTCACGTGCGACTGGACCTCCGGCTCGTTCATGCTCGCGCGCCGCGAGGCGCTGTGGACGGCCGGGCTGATGGACGACCGCTTCTTCATCTACTGCGAGGAGCCCGACCTCTGCCTGCGCATGAAGCGGGCCGGGTGGGAGATCCAGCACCTGGCATCGATGACGATCATCCACCACGCCGGCAAGGGCGGCGTGCGCCCGAAGATGCTGGCGCAGGACGCCTTCGCCCGCCGGCAATACGCGGCCAAGCACTTCTCGCGGCCGAAGCGCGTCGCCTACCTCGGCGCCGTCGGCTTCGGCTACGCGCTGCGCGCGGTCGCCGCCCGAGGCGAGCTCGGCGCACAGAAGCGCGAGGCCAACCGCCTCGCGCTGCGCACCCTCGTCGGGCGCGAGGGGCCGCCGTTCGGCCCGCCGCCCGCGACCGCGTTCGTCATGAACGGCGATCGCCCGCTCGCGCGGACATAGCGCCCCATGGAGATCGCGAAGGCGCTTGTCCTGGTCGGGTGCGGAGGTGACGACCGTCCCTGGCCGACCGCGCCGATGAGCCCGAAGCACCTGTTCCCCGTCGCGAACCGCCCGATTCTCTCCCACAACCTCGACTCGCTGCGCGCCGCGGGCGTGCTCGAGGCGGCGGTGCTGACGGTGCCGGGAACCAGCTCCGTCATCGAGCGCACGGTCGGGAGCGGCCGCGACAGCGGGCTCAACCTCAAACATCTCCCGTGGACCGGCGACGACGACCTGATCAGCGCGCTGGCCACCGGCTACGAGTTCCTCGGCGGCGAGCCGGTGCTCGTCCAGCAGGGCGACGCGCTCCTGCGCGAGCGCATGCATGCCCACATCGCCGCGTTCGCGCGCGACGGGCTTGACGCGCTCGCCCTGCGGCTGGACGGCGAGTCCGTAAGCGAGCCCGCAGACTCGGGCTACCTGCTGAGCCCTCGCGCGATCTCGATGCTGCTCAGCGGCCGCCATCGCGCGGGCGACCCGATCGCCGCCGTCCGCTCCGGGGGCGGACGCACTCGCGTCGAGCGCGTCGCCGGTTGCCTGCCGTGCCACGGCGACCAGCAATTGCTGCTCGAGGGCAACCGGCACATGCTGGAGAACCTGCAGACCTCGTTCGACCCGCGCTCGATCGACAACAGCCGGCTGCAGGGTCCCGTCGCCATCCACCCGAGCGCCCAGATCCGCGGCAGCCTGATCCGCGGCCCCGTGATCATCGGCCCGGACTCGGTCATCACCGACTCCTACATCGGCCCGTATACGTCGCTCGGGCCGAGCGTGCGGATCGAGGCCGCCGAGATCGAGTACTCGATCGTCCTCGCCGGCGCGCAGCTGCACTTCGTCGGCACGCGGCTGGAGAGCAGCATCATCGGCCGCGGCGCGCGCATCGCCCGCGCGTTCGACCCGCCCGCCGCCATGCGCATGGCGATCGGCGACGGCGTCGAAGTGATCCTCAAGTGAAGGTTAACGCTTTGTTGGACGCGAGGTGGCCGGAAGCTGCGGCCACCCGCGGGCGTTGGTAGGGCGAGTGGCACTCGGCATCCATCTCCGCGAACTCTGGCGACACCCGAAGGGGCTCGCCCTCGTCTTCGCGCTCTCGCTGGCGATGGCGGTGTGGAGCATCTACTCCATCAGCCTGTTCCCGCCCGCGCGTCAAGCCGCGCAATCTCGAGATGGGCACAGCCTCGGCGCGGATCCTCGTCGACACGCCGAAGTCGACAGCCGTCGACGCCAAGGCCGACCCCGACCGCCCTCGCCGCACTGACGTCGCGCGCGACGCCTGCTGGGAAGCATCATCGCCAGCCCGCCGGTGCGCGAGTTCATCGCCCGGCGCGCCGGCATCTCCCCCGCCCAGATCCAGGCCGTCCGGACCGGTCACGCCCGACGTGCCGCGCGCGCTCCCCGAGCCGGGCCACGAGCCGGGCACCACGGACATCCTGACGTCGACGGACGAGTACCGGATCGACGTCCAGGTGCAGCCGACCGCGCCGATCATCGACATCTACGTCCAGGCGCCCAGCGCCGACGCGGCCAACCACCTCGCGAGCGCCTCGGTCGCGGGCCTGCGCGACTACCTGTCGACGGTCGCAGCCGAGCAGCAGATCGGCGCGTCGGACCAGGTCAAGCTGCTGCAACTGGGCGGAAGCCCGGGCAGCGTGATCAACAACGGGCGTGAACATCGAGCTGCGCGCTGCTCACGTTCTTCCTGGTCCTCGCCGCGTCCTCGGCCGCGCTGCTCTTCGTGACGCGCGTCCGCAAGGGCTGGCGGCTGGCCTCCGACCGCCGCGGAACCCGCCGCCGACGAGCCGACCCACGAACGGCGACGCGGCCGCCGGCGGGCAACCGCAGCTCGAGCGGATTCCGTAGCGCATGGAGCTCGCCGCGATCGCCGCATCCTGTGGCGACACCGCGTCATCGCGTTGCTCGGGGCGCCGTTCGTCGTGGCGATCGCGCTGCTCGGCGCCCACCGCATCTCGCTGTCGCCGTTCAGCCTCTCCCCGCCGCAGACGGCGGTGGGCGCCGCGAGCGCACGGATCCTCGTCGACACGCCGAAGTCCCAGCTCGTGGACCTCAGCCGCGATCGTCGGCCTCGACGGCACGGTCGCGGACGGGCTCCCGATCCGCGTCGGAGTCCTGGTCGACCAGCTCGAGAGCGACAGACTGGCGGTCCGCGCTCGCCCGCGCCGCGGGCATTGCGCGCGGGCCAGATCGACATCGCGTCGTCGGACACCGGAGCGACACACACCACGCCGCTCGCGCGCCGCTCGCCGAGGCGCAACGCGGTCGCCGAACCGTCCATACGTCGTGCGCATCACCGACCAACGGCCACGACCCGATCGTCAATGTCTTCGCGACGGCGCCAACCGGCTGCCGACGCGCGAAGCGGCTCGTCGACGGCGACGGTCGTGACGTTCAAGAGCCTGATCGGTCCGGCGACGGCGCCGGTGCCAAGGGATTCGTCGTGCGACCGCTCGGCGCCCCGCGTCGCCGGCCTGCTCGCGCACAGCTCCGGCCGCGCCATGACGGCCGCCTCGCCGTGTTCGCGCTGGGCGCTCTGGCTCGTCGGGCATCGTGTTCGCGGGCGGCCTCGCCTCGGCCTGGGTGCGCACGCGGCGCGCCGCCGTCGCCAGCGCCTGAGCGCTGGGCCCGTGTCAGCGGCGGGCAGCGCCTGCAGGCCGCGATCCAGGGCCCGTCGCGGCGTAGTAGCGGGCGGCCTCGAGCGCGACGGCGGCATCCTGCGCGAGCGAGCGCGGCGCCGGCTCGGCGGCCTCGACGCGGTCGACCAGCGGCGCGAGCAGGTTCGGCCATAGGTACTCGGACGCCAGCGCCGCACACGCGCGCGCGCGCCGCGGCGAGCTGGTCGCGATCACCGAGGAGCTCATCGAGCGCGCGGGCGGTGGCCGCGGCGTCATGCGGCGGCACCAGCCGGGCCGCGCCCGCCGACGGCAAGCCGATCGGCGACCTCGTCGCCCTCGGCCAGCACGGACGGCACGGACGCCCAGACGTAGTCCATGTACCGGGCGCGTGCCGCGAGCGTCGCCTCGGGCGTCGCCGCGTGCAGCGTGATGCCGACGTCGGCGTCGCCGAGGTACCGGTGGCGCTCGTCGAACGGGACCCATTCGTCGAGGAAGAAAACGTGGCGATCGAGAAGCCCCCGCTCGCGTGCGAGCGCGGCGGACGTCCTCGGCGACGTTGAGCTTGTCGGTCGCCGCGTTGGCGGGCTTGCCCGCGGTGATCACGAGGCGGATGTCGGGGCGGCGGGCGCGAGCAGCCCGATCGCCTCGACGACCGTGTGGGCGTCGAGCCAGCGCCATACGCTGCCCCACCAGAGGACGAGCGGATCGCTCGGCGCCGATCGCCGGGAAGAGGTCGCGCAGCGCGTGTCCGGTCGCCGGCGCCGGCGGCTCCGGGAGGCCCATCGGCACCATGAGCACCGGGGGCCGGCGCCCCAGCTCGTCGAGCTGCGCCTGCAGGCGCTCGCGCTGACGCTCGTTGGCGCACACGAGGATGCCGGACCAGCGCTGCTGGAGGCGCACGCTCGCCCGCTGCTGGGCGACGTGGCGCCGGGCGCGCCGGCCGCCGACGGTCGCAAGCTCGAGCTCCACCGGGTCATAGAGGTCCGCGACGTGCAGGCAGCGGCGACCGGCGAGCAGCGCGTAGGGCGGGATCACGGGCCCGATCACCACGTCGTGACGCCGCGTCTGGGCGAGGATGTTGCCGCGCGTGCGCGGCAGGACGGGGATTCCGTCGCGCGTCGTCGGCGCGGGCACCGAGGCCATCGCCGTGACCGCGTGGCCGCGCGCGGCGAACGCGCGCGCCACCTCCCAGCCCCGGATCTCGGGACCCGCCAGGCGCTCGCCGAGCGGCCCCTGGATGAGCACGAGCACGCGCTTGGCGCGGCTCAAGGAACGTCTTCCTCCTCGGTGCCCTTGGCGATCACGGCGACCATGCCCGCCAGGCATAGCAGCAGATACGGCGGGTGCGGGAACGAGAGCACGTCGTAGAGCGTCGACATCGTCGCGAAGCCGACCGCCGCGGCCGCGCCGATCAGCGCGATCGGCGCCCACTTCGGATGTGCCGACCGGATCGTCCGCCGCGCGACGATGACGATCGAGGCGGCCATCAGCAGGAAGGCGACCAGGCCGACCACTCCCGTCTCGACGAGCCGCATCAGGATCTCCGAGTCGAGGATCCGGTAGCTCGTGTGATCGTAGGTCCCGAATCCGCGGCCGAAGGCGAGGTGGCTCCATACGTCCGGCCGGATCGCGTCGTAGTCGGACTTGCGGTCCATGACCGTCGGAACGTTGAGGTTCTTCGAGTGCAGCTGCAGCGTGATCGAACCCAGTGCGCCGGGCGAGATGACGTGCACGACGAGCACCCCGAGCAGGCCGAGCGGCGCGAGCTTGAGCAGCTCGCGCCGGCGGAAGTAGGCGATCGTCGCCAGCGACCGTGATCGGGGCGATGAACGCGCTCTTGCGATACGTGGAGATCGCCGCGGCCATCATCAGGAGCGTCGCGAGCCCGTACAGGATCCGGTCGCGCGGGCGATTCGCCTGCAGCAGCCCCGACGACCGCGATCGGCAGCGCCATCGTCAGCATCCCCACGGCTTCGAGGCCCAGCTGCGCGGGGCCGATGACCGCCGGACGGCCGATGTCGTCGATCGACAGGCCCAGGTAGTCGACGCGGAAGATGCCCGGCAGGAGCTTGTCGGTCCACTGGTAGAAGAGATTCGTGTGGGTGCGGTACTCGAAGATGATCCCGATCGAGCAGATGACCGCGCACCACAGCATCAGCTTCAGGTAGGCGGGAATCTCCTGACGCCGGACCGAGCTGGCGACGATCAGGAACACGAGCCCGTAGGTCACGAGGATCACGAGCTTCTTGAGCCCCATCGTCAGCTCGAGCGTCTCGTTGAGGTGGCGCGCGTCGAGGACCACGCTCAGGAACGCCACGGCGATGAAGGCGCCTACGGCGGCGTGGATCCAGGTCAGCCGGATGCGCGGCGCCCCGCGACCGCCGATCACGATCGCCATCGCCCACAGGCCGACGATGAACGGCAGCACGAGCCGGTCCAGGTGCATGTCGATCGGCGTCGACTTCGACAGCTCGACCGAGTTGAACGGGACGAGCCAGAGCATCACGATGAACCCGGCGATCATCCACGGGAGCAGGCGCGTCGTGTTCGGCCAGTCGCCGCCCCGCGCGGCCGCCCGCGCCTGCTCGATGCGGGCCGCCCAGGCCCGCGCCTGCTGCGTGCGCGCCGGACTGCAGCGCGGCGGCGCCGCCGTGGGCGGGGGTCACCGGTGCGAACCTGAGCGCCGAGACGCGCGGCCCGCCCGGCGGCAGCCGGCCGCAGCACGGTGATCGGCCCGGGGTCGGAATCGTCGGCGTCCCGGAGCTTGGCCGCTCTCCAGCCTGTACGCGCGCGCCTGACTACGAGGCGGATGCCCAAGCGCGATCGCGAACGTCACGAGGAAGGTCAGCAGCCCGATGAGCAGGCCGGTGTGGCTCGCGAGGGTCGCGCCTCGGGCAGGCCCGAGCTGCCGGACGACGAGCTCGCGCGAGGGATCGAGCCCGGCCTGCACGGTCAGCTCGTGCAGGTGGCGCCGGGCCGCGGCGATCGTCGCGTCGGCCAGCTGCTCCGCCTGACGAACGGTCGGCGCGGCCGTGTAGACATCGACCTCGGGGCCGAGCGGGCGCGCCTCGGCGACGATCCGGTACCGCGCGTTCGAGAACTGGATGCCGGCCGCGCGCCGCTCGAGGTCGGGCTCGGTGAAGGTGGCGGGTGCGGGAATCGTGACCGGCGCGGAGCCAGTGAGGTCGCGGACGTCGATGCCCAGGCCGCGCGCGGCGTCGGCGCGCACCGACTGGCTCGTGAGCAGGTTCGCGAACAGGACCGCCTGCCGGTCGAGCGAGTCGAGCTCCTCGCGGCTGGAGGTGCGATTCCTGACGACGACGACTGGCGGTCGACGAGCACATGCGTCTCGGCACCCGAGTTGCGGAGGACGCGCGGCGCGATCCGCGGCGGGAAGAGGCTGATCGAGCAGAGGTTCCAGACGGTGCACGCGAGCGCGACGAGCGCGCAAGCCGCGACACCGCGGACGCCTCTACCACGCAGGCGCGAAGCGGTCTGACGCGCGTGTCCGCCTGAATCCATCACTCTTTGAACGCTCCGCCGCGGCCGCTTCTTCCGCGGCGCAGTGCGCGACGACGGCCGCGAAAGTCTTCGCCGACTGGATGCGTTGGTGGGGAGCACACCCTGTATCCGAGGAATGCGAGAGCGCACCGATGAAGTTCGAAGAGATCAAGCAGGCCCTCGAGGGCGTGCCGATCATGACCCCGGCCCAGGGCAAGGTCATCTACGAGCATGTTCTCGAGGCGAAGCCGGTTGAGATCCTCGAGCTCGGGACTGCCTCAGGCGCGTCGTCGGCGTACATGGCCGCGGCACTGGACGAGCTCGGGCGCGGCAAGATCACGACGCTCGACCGCGAGCAGTTCCTGCCGGAGATCCTTCCTGAGCAGCGCGCCTTCGGGAAGGTGCCGGAGCTCCTGCGCTACGTGCAGTTCGAGCGCCCGTCGCACTCGTCCTACGTCTGGTGGCTGCTCAGGCAGGTCGAGGCGCGCGCCGACGAGGCCGGCAACGTGCCGCCCCTCTACGACTTCTGCTACCTCGACGGCGCGCACGACTTCACGATCGACGGCATGGCCGTGTATCTCGTGGAGAAGTTGCTGCGGCCTGAGGGCTGGCTGCTGCTCGACGACCTCAGCTGGTCCTACTCCGCGGATGCCCCCAACTACGACCGCGAGACGTTCTCGCAGGACGAAGCCAACGCCGCCCACGTCCGCATCATCTTCGACGTCCTGCTCAAGCAGCACCCGAGCTTCAGCGAGTTCCGCGTCCAGGACGGGTCGTGGGGCTGGGCCAAGAAGGGTCCGGACCAGCCGCGCACCTACTCGCTCGAGACCAGCCAGCCGGTCGGCGCGCTGGTGATCGACCGGCTCAAGCGCGGCGTGCTGACGGCCCGCACCCGCAGGGCGGCCGCCCGCAACCACGCGTCGCGCGTCCGCTGAGGCGGACGCGCCTCACGGCGCGATCCCGAGGCTGCGGCCGTCCGCGGCCGCTCGATAGCCGGGCGAGCCGCTCGCGAGCTCGAACCCCGCCCACGTGTCCGGGCGGGCGCCACCCGCGAAGCCCAGCGCCGTGGATCCCGCGAACAGGTTGTGGTCCACGGCGCCGGAGTAGGTCGCGCCGTTGAGCGCGACGATCCCGTCGGCGACGTTGTTGGTGATCGTCTCGTCCTCGGCGCGGGTCTGGCAGTTCGGCGTGCCGAAGGCGATCGGCGCGTTGACGATCGTGTTGTGATCGATGACGTCGCCGCCCGGGCCGGTCATCCGGAACGTGTTGGCGCTGATCTCACCGCCGTCCACGAAGACGTTGTTGGTGATCCTCACCGGAGCGCCGTTGCAGTCGCCGTTCATCAGCCCGGTCGAGCTGTCGTGGACGTAGTTGCCGTCGATCGTGGTGTACGCGGCTCCGAAGAACTGGATCGGGTCGCCGTGGATGCGCCCGCACGCCGACTGCCGGAGCGAGTCGAGATCGTTGCGGAGGATGTCGATTCCCGAGGCGTCGCCGGAGATCTGGATCATGTCGGTGCACGCGGAACCGCTCGTGGGGCCGTGAAAGCGGCTGTTGCTGACCGTGACGCCCTGGTGGTAGCCGCGCGCGTGCGGGGTGTTGCGGCCGTGGAACTGGAGGCGGCCTTCGACGCCGCACCCGGGATTCGGCACATTGGGGAAGTCGCTGCGGTCGATCAGGATGTCGCGATTGCGCTCGGTGCCGGGCAGATTGACGCACACGCCGTCGGTCCAGCGGATGTCCTGGAACCGGATGCCGGTCGCCGTTGCCGTGTCGGTGCCGATCACCGCACCGGCGATCGTCATCGCGAGGAACGCGAGGTTGCTCGACGACTGCAGATCGACGCCCGACGGGATCGTGACCTGCGAGCGGTCGAGCCCTTCCGCCGCCCGCACGGTGGTCATCGACGACTTGTGGATCGTGCCCGGCGCATAGCGGTACGAGCCCGCGCCGAGGCAGATCACGTCGCCCGCGGTCGCCGTCGACAGCGCTTCCGACACGCTCGCGCCCCCGCGCAGCGTGGTGGTACACGAGTCGTCGTCGCCGCCACCTCCGTTGATCGCTGACGTGCCGGCGACGACCGCCGCGCCGACGACGCAGGCGCTCAGCGCCGCACGAGTGAGACCACGCACAATCCGCCGGCGCCCAGGCGCGTGTGCGTGCGCGAGCGGGTCAGCGTGACGAGGCGCGCCGGCCCGCCGCCGCACCCGGCGACCCGCACCGACAGCTTGCGCCGGCCGAACCCGCTGGCCCGCAGGTCGGTGCCGCCATCGGCGCGCGGGACGCTCAGCACGCGCCCCGCAAGCACGCGGCCGCGGGCGATCGCCGCGGCGACGGTCGTGACCTGGCCCGCCGAGTCCACGGCTCGAGCGGAGACCGTGTGCGAGCCGCGGCGGAGCCGCGACGCGACCCGGCGGCGCGCGCTGTAAGGCTGCCCCACGGGCTGCGCCACCCGGCGCGTGCCCAACCGGAACTCCACGCGCGCGACCCGCACGTCGTCGGTGGCGACCGCCCGCAACGACAGCACGCGGCCGAGCCGGCCGGCCTTGGGCCGCAGCAACCGGATCGAGGGCGGAGCATCCTTGAACTCGCTGCGGGTCAGCGGCTCGGCGCTGTCGTTCGTTCCCGGAGCTCCCGGCGGCGACGTCGCCGGCGGCACGGCCTCGAGGTTGATCCCCATGTCCGTGCCGTCGGACGCCGCACCCTTGCCCGGCGAGCGCGCGGCGAGCTCGAAGCCGCTGAAGCTTGCCGGGGCGCCACCGCCGCTGAACACCGGCCTGCCCTCGATGTCGTGCGAGCCCTTGCCGTCGGGAAGCAGGTTGTAGTCAAGCGTGAGCGCGGACGCCGACTGGCTCTCCGTGAGCCGGATGCCGCCCGTGATCACATTGTCGGTGACCGTCTCGGCGACGCTGGGAGAGACGTTGACGGCGCCGATCCTGACGCGCGCGCCGCCCGCGAAGGTGTTGTGGCTGATCAGGTCATTGGAGCCGCCACCGATCACGATCTGATCGGGGTACTCGCCGTCGGTGTCGAAGACGTTGTTGGTGATCACGGCGTGATCGGTCCCGTCGCCGGCCATGATCCCCGTCGAGTTGTCGTGGAAGTAGTTGCCGGTGACCACCGTATGGCTGTCGCCGTAGAGCTGGATCGGGTCCACGTGCGCCGCGAAGTCGCCCTGCTTGATGGTCGCGAACTCGTTGCCAGGGCCGACCTGCACCCCATACGCATCACCGACGATCTGCACGCCGTCCGACTCGCCGCCGCCAGCGAACAGGCTGTTGGTGATCTTGACCCCGACCGGCGTGTTGCCGCCGTAGCCGCGTACGGTCAGGCGCCCTTCGTAACACGCCGGGCATGTGTTGATCCCGTTGAAGGTGTCGTGGTCGAACACGATGCCCGCGTTCGGCACGCCGGCGTCGACCACCGTCAGCCCGGTGAAGCGCGAGTTCCGGAACGTGATGGCGGTCGAGTCCTTCACCTCTGCACCGGCGATCGTCAGCCCGTCGAACGCGATGTTCGACGCGCCGTTGAGCACCGGCTCGACGGTCGCGGTCGCTCCCGGCGCGGGAGCCAGCGTCACGGCCGCCTGCTTCCTGCCGCCGCGGAAGGTCCCGTAGTCGCCCGAGGCCAAGCGGATCGTGTCGTCGCCGCTCGCCGCGGCAAACACGGACGTGAGCGTCTCAGGCGTCGCGGGAAGGTCGGCCGCATGCGCGCCCTTCGGGTATGCGAGCACCAATCCCGCAGTGAGAACAAGGCCGACGCGCAGGATTCCGGCACTCTAACAGCGGCATGGCGCGAGCGAGCCCGCAGGCCCGCTCGCGCCGATGACCCGCTAGTTGGGACGGACCCGCACGATGCACACGCCGCTGTCCGCCAGACGGCGGGCCGCCTGGCCCTTGCGGCCGGCGACGAGCTTGACCGTGCGCGTCTTGGAGCGGCCATTGCACTTCGCATAGGTCACCCTGGCGCTGTGGTCCGCGACGCCGACGGCCGACAGCGCCGTGCCGCCGTTCGCCTGCGGCGTGGCCATGACCCGCCAGCCGGCCGCCCGGCGGGCGCGCCGCGCGCCTGACGTGCGCCGCACCGTGACCGCGTACGACGTCACCTGGCCGGCGGTGTCGTAGGCGCGCGCCGTGGCGGTGTGGTCGCCCTGCGTGACGCCGCTGCTGACCCGCCACGTGTACGAGTACGGCGCGGACGTATCGGTCGTGATCCTGCCGGCGTCGAGCCAGAACTCCACGCGTGAGACGCCCCTGTCGTCGGTGGCCGTCGCGGCCAGCGCCAGCGTGCTGCTGAACGTCGCGCCCGGCGTCGGCTTGGTCAGCGCGACCGCCGGCGGCAGGTCGGTCGGCGCCGGCGTGGCCGTCGGCGTCGGCGTCGAGGCCGGCGCGCTCGTCACGGTGAACGACTGGCGGTTGACGTCCGAGGTGCCGTTCGCCGATTGGACCTTCAGAGCCACGTACTTGGTGTCCGCGTTCTGGAAGGTCATCTGGATCTTGCAGCCGCTCTCGGTGCCCCACACGATCGAGCCGTCCTGGTTCTCGAACGACCACGTGCACGTCAGCGGCGCGTCGCCCGTGGACCGCGTGCCGTCGAGCGTCACCGCCTGCCCGGTCCGCACGTTGCTCGGCGCCGTCCAGACCGCCTTCGCCGGCGTCGGCGTGGGCGTGGGCGTGGGCGTGGGCGTCGGCGTCGACGTGGGAGTCGGCGTCGGCGTCGGCGTCGGCGTGGGAGTCGGCGCCGTCACGGTGAAGGACTGCCGGTTCGTGTCCGACGTGCCGTTCGGGGATTGGACCTTCAGCGTCACGTACTTGGTGTCCGCGTTCTGGAAGGTCATCTGGATCCTGCAGCCGGTCTCGGTGCCCCACACGATCGAGCCGTCCGCGTTCTCGAACGACCACGTGCATGTCAACGGAGCGTCGCCGGTGGACCGGGTCCCGTCGAGCGTCACCGCCTGCCCGGTCTGGGCGTTGCTCGGCGCCGTCCAGACCGCCCTCGCCGGCACCGGCGTGGGCGTCGGAGTGGCGGTTGGCGTCGGGCTCGGTGTGGCCGTCGGCGACGGCGTCGCCGTGGGCGTCGGCGTAGCTGTCGGCGTCGGCGTCGGCGTCGGGCCGCCGGAGGCCCCGATGCCCATGTCGGTGCCGTCGGAAGCCGCGTTCTTGCCGGGCGAGTTCGCGGCGAGTTGGTAGCCCGCGTACGTGGTCGGGCTGGTGCCGCCGCTATAGACCGGCTTGGCCTTGACGTCGTGGGCGCCGGTGCCGCTGGAGTTCAGGTTGTAGTCGACCGTGAACCCGGACGTCGACTGGCTCTCGGAGTAGTACATCCCGCCCGTGATCACGTTGTCGGTCACCGTCTCGGCGACGCTCGCGGACACGTTGACCCTGCCGATCCGAACCCGCGCGCCGTTGGCGAACGTGTTGTGGCGGATCACGTCGCTAGAGCCGCCGCCGATCACGATCTGATCCGGGTACTCGCCGTCGGTCACGAACACGTTGTTGGTGATGACCGCGTGATCGGTCCCATCGCCGGCCATGATCCCCGTCGAGTTGTTATGGAAGTAGTTCCCGGTCACCACGGTATGGGACTCGCCATAGAACTGGATCGGATCCACGTGCGCCGCGAAGCCGCCCTGCTTCATCGACCCGAACTCGTTACCCGGGCCGACCTGCACCCCGTAGGTCTCGCCGATCAGCTGCACGCCATCGGACTCGCCACCGTTACCGAAGTGGTTGTTCGAGATCGTGACCCCGACCGGCGACGTGTTGTTGTACCCACGCACCGTCAACCGGCCCTCATAGCACGAGCCGCACATGCTGATCCCGTCAAACGTATTGCGATCGAACAAGACGTTCGCGTTCGAGATCGACGCGATCGTGTCCACGCGCGTCATCCCCGTGAACGTCGAGTTCACGAACGTGACATTGCGCGCGCCGCTCAGATACGCGCCCTTGATCGTCAGCCCATCGAACGTCAGATTCGTCGCGTTCGTCATCGACGGATTGATCGACGCCGTCGCCCCCGGCTGCTCGGTGATCGTGACAATGCCCGACTTCGAGCCACCAGACCACGTCCCATAGTCGCCGGACGCCAGCAGGATCCGATCCCCGCCCTGCGCGGACGCGAACACACTCGCGAACGTCGACGGCGTCGCCGTCCGATCGGTGGCCCGCGCTCCCGCCGGTGACAACAACATGCACAACGACCATGCGGCACAGACCGACAGCAGCCACCCGGTCCCCCTACAGACCTTGTTCCACATTCCCCTGTCCCGACCTCTGTCCGGAGCACTCACGCAGCCGCAGGAAGGCTCCCGCCGGTGCGCCCCGCTCTTTGCACGTGAACCCGCTCCCAATCGCGCCGGGAGGCGGTACTCCAGCAGCCCCTGCCGAGGGCTTGAGCTTCCGTGCTCTTCGGTCCCGTTCCCCGCAGGCCCGAGTCGACCGCACGCCTTGATGCCCGTGCTGACACGAAGTCAAACCCAGCTGGGCACGACGTACATCTCGGTCAATCGGGACCTGCGACTGAGCGACCAAACTTTGGCTCGGAGACGAGGGACCAATACGCCTTGTCAGACGGGTGCCGGATGCGCACGAGCCCTCCCTGACAGCAGGGACCAGCGCGCGTCCATGACGAGACACGTCTTCCGGCGGAGCATTTCCTGCGCCACGACCTGACCACCGTGGCGCCCGCTACGTCTTCTCTGACCACCGGCCGAATCGGCGAATGACCTTTCGCCTCCGACCGATTCGGGACCATAGCAACGGGGCGTCAGAATCCGCACCCTGACCCCGGGGGCTTCAACCGTGCCGAGCGGTCCGGCTATAGCGAAACGCCGTGGCCCCGCGGGCAATGCCGCGGCGCCACGTGCGCTTGGAGTTGGCGCGTCAGAACTCGGACAGGGCGCCCGAACTCGTCGCGATCAGGGCCGTACGGCCACCAGCCGGTCGCGCGACTCGGTGGCGATCCGGCGCAACCGGGGCCATACGCGCCGCGGCGGAGCAGAGACCTCGACGGGATCGCGCTCGAACCGCATACGCAACCGGACCTGAGTCGCGCCCTCGGCGACGTCGACCGGGCGATCGAACGGGTGGATCTCCCGCTCGCCGGCGAAGCTCCATCCGCTCAGCGCGTGATCGCTGTCGGGAGCCACGACCTTCAATGACTCGGCGCCCTCGGGGATCCGCATGGTGTGCGAGAAGGCCTGCAGCGAGACGGCGTTGCGATCGCGCTTGATGCCGGCGTTGCCGCGAGCGATCTCCTCAAGCGAGGTCCAGTGCACGTTGCCGAGCCGGTTGACGCGCGATGCGGCTTCCGCCAGCACGTCGAGCCCGGACGCGACGTCCTCGTGATGGCCGTAGAGCACGATCGGATGGTCCATGTAGGCGCGCAGGGCGATCTCCGTCTCGCCCGAGCCGAACGGCAGGCGCGGGATCACGGCACAGCCCTCCGCGAACGTCGCCGGCCCCCAGCCGGCCAGCAGCTCCGGAGCCGGGGGATGCTCCGTCCACGGGAATGGATGAGCGGCACAGAGTGCGTCGAATGGCAGCGCGGCGAGTGCCTGCGCCATCGTCCGCGAGCACAGCCCGTGGGGCGGGACCATGACGGGCCCGACGCGCACGCCGGTGGCGACCTCGAAGCGCGCCACGCGGCGCAGCGCCTGCGCTCCCAGCCCCAGCGCGCCGTCGATGTCGTTCGGCTGCATCAGCTCGAGCCGCTCGTGATTGTTGCCGTGGACCACGAGCGACAGCCGCTCGGGATGGCGCCTGAACAATGAGGTCGCCGACGCGTGCGGGCGCGAGGCGTCCAGCGGGATCATCGCCATCGCGACGTGATAGCTGTGCGCCTCCGCGTGCCTCACGAGGCGGCGGTAGTCGATGTACCCATAGCTGCGCCAGCGCAGATTCGGGTCGTCGAACAGCAGTGCCGCGCGGACGGGCGGCGGCGCGTGCGCGATGTCGTGCGTCACGCGGCGCAGCAAGTCGACGATCGCCAGCATGCCGAGGGCGCGCCGGTGCTGCAGCGAGTCACGCAGGACCTCACCGCTGGCGAGCTCCGGCAACGCGGCGCGCACGCGGTCGACGGGAGCCGTGCCGGGCGTGCGCGCCCAGCTGGCGCTGCCGCGCCCGCCGGCGAGCACGATGTCGGTCTCGTGCACGTCGAGCCCGCCCCCGAGCGCGCATGCAGGCAGCGTGATGCCCCATAGGCGCCGGTCGAGCGGCTCCGAGGACGTCAGCGTGACGTCCTGCCAAAGTGCGCCGTCGCCGTCGAACACGAGCGCAGGGACGTCCGCCGGCGGTGCAGTGGCATCCGCCACGATCGCGGCGTCGCAAGCGCGGTCGAGCGGATGCTCGGCCACGAAGCGGACGGGGAACGCGCGCTCGAGCGCCTCAAATAGGCGTGCCTCGCGGTCGAGCGCACCGGCCGGTCGCACGGCGACTATCCGTCGCACGGTCAGCTCCCGTCGTGTTCGTCGATGCCAAGTTGGCGCTTGCGCGCTCGTTGCGATTGGACGTGTGGCGGTGCTGGTCGTCTCGTCCGCGCCGGTCGGCCGGCGGCGCCAGCCCCGCCACAAGTCGCCGTGCAAGCTAGAGAGCGCTTGATTCTCCGGAGCTGCATCGAATGACCAACGCATGAGATCGCGGCGATCTTCTGGCTTGTGGCGCGGAAGATCGCGGGCGTCACAGCGTTCATTGGGTATGAGTCTCGAGCGGCTGCTGGTGGTCAGTCCGGTCTACAACGAGGCCGGCTTCCTCGACGGTACCGCGGCCGCGATCGGCGCGCAGGAGCGCCTGCCCGACCGTTGGATAGTCGTCGATGACGGCTCGACCGATCGCACGCTCGAGATCGCCCGCGAGTGGGAGCGCAAGCTCGACTTCCTGACGGTGATCGAGGCGGCCGAGGTCTCGCGCGCCGCGGGAGCCGACAACCTGGCCGTGGCGCGCGAGGCGCGCGCATTAGACCTGGGCCTCGAGGACGCCGGCCGGGAGGACTTCACGCACATCGGCAAGCTCGACGGCGATGTCGAGCTGCCGCCAGGGTGGTTCGCGACGCTGCTCGCAGCGCTTCCGCGAGCGCCCGGCCCTCGGACTCGCCGGCGGCCGGCTGGATCGAGCCCTCCCCCACGGCTGGAAGCGGATCTCGATTCCCGAGTACCACGTCCACGGCGCCGTGAAGCTGTTCACGCGGGAGTGCCTCGAGGCGATCGGCGGCATCCCGGAGCGGCTGGGCTGGGACACGATCGACGAGACGTACGCGCGTATGCGCGGGTTACGAGACGCACAGTTCTGTGACCTCGTGGCCAAGCACCATCGCCACTGGGGGTCCGCCGACGGGCGCCTGCGCGGGCGCGCGCGCCACGGCGAGTGCGCGTGGATCCTCCACTACGGGCTCGGCTGGGTCATTGTTGCGCTCGCTCAAGGTCGCGCTCGTGCCACCGCGCGGACTCTCGGGCCTCGCCTTCCTGTACGGCTACGCGGCGGCGGCCGTTCGGCGCACGCCGCGGGTGCCTGACCGCCATTCCGCCGGTTCGTGCGACGCGAGCTGCGGCGCCGGATGCTGCCGGCTCCGCGTCCGCTAGTCAGGCGCTCGGGACGAGACGCGCGATCTCCGCCTCCAGCCGGCGGTGTGACTGCGCCTGGTCGAAATGCGACTCGACGCGCGCGCGCCCCGCCTCTGCAAGGCGATCCGCGCGTGACAGATCGGTCGCGAGCGACTCGACCGCCGCGGCGAATCCGTCGGCGTCGCCGGGCTCGACCAGCAGGCCGCTCTCGCCGTCGACCGTGACGTCGGGAATGCTGCCCATGCGCGCCGCGATCACGGGCGTCCCGTATACCATCGCCTCCATCAGGACGAGCGGCGTGACCTCGCCCGCGGGGACGAGCAGGATGTCCGAGCGAAGCAGGTACGAGGGGACGTCGTCCGTCGGGCCCTCGAAGACGACCCGGTCGGCGACGCCGAGGCGGGCGGCCGGCGCCGGACCTCGGCCGAGTACGAGGCGTCGCTTCGGCGCGGACCAGCGTCAGCTGGCGTCGAGCCGCGCTCGGCGAGCGGGCCGAGCGCCGCGACGGCAAGATCCTGGCGCTTGTGCCGGTCGATGGCGCCGACGACCAGAAGCCGCAGCGGCCGCTCCCGGCACGCCAGCTCGCGCGCACCGGCGGCTCGAGCGGGATGCCGACGGGGCTGAGCATCACGTGCGCGCGTGCGCCTTCGAACGCGCTCGGATCCACGGAGAGATCGCGACGACCGTGCTCGCCAGCGCGCCATGAACGCGGAACAGCGCCCGCGCCTCGGGCGATTTCGGTGCCTCCTGGGCGGTCACGATGCTGGGGACGCCCGCGAGACGCGCGGCAAGCACCGGGGCGACCAGTACGGTGCTGTTGGCGAGCACCGCCTCGAGTCGGTCGCGGCGGATGACGTAGGCGAGCCGCAGGGCGTCGAGCGCGGTCCGGACGATCTGCAAGGCCCATCGGGCCGGCGCCGCGCCCCAGATCGGAAGCTGCACCGGCTGGCGGATGAGCTCGCCGAGCGGCTCGAAGCGCGGTCGCAGCGGACCGTGGCCGAGCGGGATCACGAGCTCATGGCCGCCGGCCAGGTACTCCGCTTGACCGAGCGCGACGAGCTGAGCGCCGGCCAGCTTCGGGCTGTGCACGGCGAAGAGCAGGCGAGGGCGGTCCGTCACCGATATCACCCAGCCATGGCTCGCCGCCCCGCCGCGCGCAGCCGCCGCGCGCCGAGCTGCGCCAGCACCAGGCGCCAGTACGCCGGCTGCCGCACCAGCCCGGATACGCGCGGACCAGGCTCAGCTCGCCGGCGCCACTTCTCCCACGGCAGTCCGCAGTCCGCGCGCTCCGCCAGCCGTGGAGCGTCGCGATCGCCCGCAGGCGCCGGGTGCTTTCGGGCGCGAGCGGGGCCGCGTCGAGAAAGTCGATGCGCCGCTGGTAGCCGGATGTGCGAGTACAGAGCACCTCGAGCCCGTCCGCGCTCCCGCCGTGGCCGGACGCGATGCGAGCGTCGTCGACGCTTCGTGGATGCGGAGCCTGCGAGCGGTGTCGCGACGTATCCGAAGTCCCATCGAGGGCCATACGCATCCAGAGCTGGATGTCGCAGAGGGGCTCCTCCTCCTCGCGGAACCCACCGGCGTCGAGGATCGCCTTCGTGCGATACACGATCGACGGAAAGCAGGTCCGGGAAGGCCGAGATCATCAAGCGGTCGAGGGCGACCTCGCGGCGTTCGACGTCCACGGCGCGCTCGATCGGCCGCGGGCTCATGCTCTTAGTGACGCGCGAGCCCTCGTCGATCAGATCGAAGGCGGTGTGGGCCAAGCCCACGTCTCGAACCGGTCGAGGATCGCGACGGCCGCCTCAGATGCTCCGGATGGAGCAGGTCATCGTCCGGCAGGAGCACGAGGTACTCGGTTCGGCGAGTTCGACAGGCGGCTGAGATTCCCGGCCGGGCCGAGTTTGCGCCGCGCGGACAACTCGATGCGCTCGTCGTCATAGGACCGCACGACGTCCGGCGTGGCGTCCCGGACGCGTTGTCGCTCACGAGGAGGCGGAGATCCGTGAACGTCTGTGCAGGACGCACTCGATCGCCTCCTTCAGCAACCCGCAACGATTATACGTCGGGATGCCCACGGTGACTCTGGGAATCCCCACCTCGACGTGCATGGCGCTCATTGTAATCCGATTGGGGGCGATCACGCCGCTTCCGCAGATGGCCTGCGTAGACGCGGCACCGCAGTCCTCAGCGAGCCACGAGCAAGGCCGACGGTGTCGGCCAGGTCGTTCCGGCACACGATCCAGAGGCCGAGCGCGGCGAGCCCGAACGTCAACGCCGCGGCCACAACGGCCGTGAAGAAGCCGTCAGGCCCGTCGGTACAGACCACCCAGCCGAAGCCGCCGCTCACAACGGCGACCGCGAGCGGAAGCGACGAGCGGGCGGTACGGCGCGACGCCCGACGACCGCTTCGTCGCCGGGTTGAGCACGACGGCTTCGACCACGGCGCCCAGCGAGGTTGCCGATACCGATCGCCGCGACGCCGATGATCGGCAAGAGCACCGCGGTGACGCCGAGCCAGATGACGCCGAGACAGGCAGAGGCGATGGCCACGATCCCGGCCGGCCCGCGGCGGGAGGTAGCTGCTGGAGGCGACCGAGATCGAGCCGAGCATGAGCGTCGAGAGGCAGACAGAACGGGACGATCGAGGCGGCGTCTCGCCAGTGCTCGCCGAACACGACGGGGATCAGCTGGGGCTGGTCGCCGCGAACACACCGAAGATGAAGGTCCCGACGATCGCGGCGCGGCGGACCATGCGCAAGAGGATCGGGCCGATGTCCTCGCCGCGGGCGAGGATGTTCGACATCGCGGGGAACCCGACGACGTAGAGCGAGTTGAACGCGAGTGACGGCAACTGGAAGATCCGGTTGGTGAACGTCCAGATCCCGAGCGGCCCGATCCCGGCAAGCGTGGCGACCAGGAGGATGTTCAGCCCCTGTTCGCGCGCGACGAACGTGTACCTAGCTGGCCTGGAAGCTGACCCCGAAGCGGGATCACGCTTGCCCTGATCTTGCGCCAGCCGCGCAGCGATGGCCGCAGTCAGAGCCCGTCGCTTAGGCGGGCGATCAGGAGGGTGGCGATGAGGCGCCTTGATCACGACGCCGGCGGCCAGCCCCCAGACGCCGGCGCCCAGCACCACGGCGACGACGGTGGAGGGCCTGCGAGATGATCTGCGAACCGGCGTCGGCCGTGACCTGCCGGTCGTAGCGCATCGCGGCGTGAGAGCGTGATAGCGGCCGGGGGTCTGCAGCGTGCTGATCGGCAGCGACAGGATCATCAGGTGCCGTGATGGCTCCGGTGCGGCCGGAGTTCAGGGCCGATCGCCACCACCGGCACCGTGATGAGCCAGCGCGAGCGCGAGCTGAATGCCGTTGAGCGCGCGCAGCTCGGCGAGTGTCGGCGGCTCCGGGCGGCTGACGATGGCCCGCGCCGATGCCGCCGTCGGCGAGCGCTCCCCGCCAGCAGGGCGGCGGTGGCACCGATGGCCACGACCCCGAAGTCCCCTGGCGTCAGGAACCGGGCCAGCACGAGGCTCGCGACGAACCCGACGACGAGGTTGGTGAAGTTCGAGAAGGTGAGAAACACGACGCCCGCTGAGCGACCGGTCCCTCGACCCTCGTCAGCAGCGAGCGTCAGCACATCGTCGCCCCGCGGCGGCGCGGTGGCCGCCGCCGCGGCCGCGACCTCGTCCGGCGGCGTGTCCCAGTGCTCGGAGTGCCCATCTTCCGGAACAACGCGGGCTCTGCGACCCTTCTTCTGCGCCGCTGCGCCGCCCCGGCGCTCGCAAGTTTGGGATTCGGCAGCGCGTTGTGTCTAGCGTGAGCGCAGCTTCTCAGAGCCTGACCGAGGTACCGGTGTCCAACCCGCACATGCTTGATCTGAAGCCCGGAGAGCTCGTACGGGTCCGCAGCGCGCAGGAGATCTTCGCGACGCTGGACGAGCGCGGGACGCTCGACGGTCTGCCGTTCATGCCGGAGATGCTGAAGTACTGCGGGCGGACGCTCCCGGTCGACGCAGCGCGCGGACGCGACCTGCGCCGGCGACGGGCTCGTGCGTCACATGCCCGACACCGTGCACCTGCGCAGCATCCGCTGCGACGGGTCCTTCCATGGCGGTTGCCAGGCCGCGTGCCTCATGTACTGGAAGGAGGCCTGGCTGGAGCGCGGCCGCGGACGCCGGCGAGGCCGCGCCGCGGGAGCTGGACGAGCAGCGAGCAGGCGTTTGTCGACGAGACGCTGGCCCCCGCCACACGCGTGCCGCGCGAGGGCGAGCGCCGGTCCCGACCTGTATCGCTGCCAGGCGACCGACATCAAGCAGGCTTCGAGGCAACTGCGCCTGCGCGAGGTCGACCAATACAAGCGGGGCCTGCGCAACTGGACGCTTCCGAAGCTCTTCGTCGGCCTGTTCACCCAGGCGATCAACGAGTGGCAGGCATTCAGCCGCAAGCGCCTGCCGAAGTGGACTGTGGATCGCCCGGGCGGAGCGGTTCCCGTTCGTGCTCGGCAAGCTCGAGAAGGGCACAGACGCCCAAGGGCGAGCCGCTCAACCTGCAGCCGGGCGACCTGGTCCGCGTCAAGAGCAAGCGCGAGATCGTCGCCACGCTGGACAAGGCCAACACGCAACCGCGGCCTGAGCTTCGATCACGAGATGGCGAGGTTCTGCGGCCGCACCGCCCGCGTCCGCACGCCGAGTCACCCGGATCATCGAAGAGAAGAACGGGGAGATGGTCGAGATCAAGTCCGACTGCATCATCCTCGAGGGCGTCGTCTGCCCCAGCGACTTCCACCTCTTCTGCACGCGCGGCATCTACTCACTACTGGCGCGAGATCTGGCTGGAGCGGATCGACGCGACGGAGGACCACGTTCCCGACGGCCCCGTGCGTGGTCTCGCGCTGGAGCCGCGGCTGATCTTGCTCGATATCGCTTGAACCTGTAGGAGGATTTAACTTGCGCGTTCTCGTCACCGGTCATAACGGCTACATCGGCACGGTCCTCGTCCCGATGGCTGCAGGGAGGCCGGCCATGAGGTCGTGGGCCTCGACCTTGACCTCTTCGTCCCATGCGTCATTGGCGACGGAGCCGCGCGCCGTGGAGTCGCTGCAGCGCCGGGACGTGCGCGACGTCGAGGCCGAGGGACTTCGCCGGCTTCGACGCGGTCGTCCACCTCGCCGCGGTCTGCAACGACCCGGTGGGCGACCTGAACCCGCAGGCGACCTACGACATCAACCACCCTGGCGTCGGTGCGGGTAGCGGAGAAGGCGAAGGCCGCGGGCGTGCAGCGCATGCTCTTCTCGTCCTCCTGCAGCCTCTACGGCAAGGCGGACGGCGATGACACGCTCACGAGACCGCCGGGTTCTCGCCGGTGACCGCCTATGGCGAGTCGAAGGTGCTCGCCGAGCAGGACATCGCGCCGCTCGCCGACGACACCTTCAGCCCGACGTACCTGCGCAACGCGACGGCGTACGGCGCGTCGCCGCGCCTGCGGCTCGACGTCGTGGTCAACAACCTCGTCGGCTGGGCGCACACGACGGCAAGCTCGTGCTCCAGAGCGACGGCACGCCATGGCGGCCGCTCGTCCACATCGAGGACATCTCGCGCGCCGCGCTGGCCGTGCTCGAGGCCCCGCGCGAGCTCGTCACAACGAGGCGTTCAACGTCGGCTCGACGAGCGAGAACTACACGATCCGCGAGGTGGCGGAGATCATCTCCGGGGTCATGGGCGCGCCCGCCTCGTTCGCCGACGGTACGGGCGAGCCGGACACCCGCTCCTATCGCGTCGACTGCTCGAAGCTGGCCCGCGTCCTGCCTGCGGCCGCGCCGCAGTGGACGGTCAAGCGCGGCGCCGAGGAGCTCGCCCGCGCGTACGCGGACTGGGACATGACCTACGAGGACTTCACAGGCCCGCGCGGCCTGCGGATCAAGCGCGTGCAGGCGCTGCAGGAGGCCGGCCAGCTCGATGGCGAGCTGCGCTGGACGCCCGTCGCCGTAGGCTGACGGGCATGATCTTCACGCGCACGAAGCTGCCGGACTCGGCGATCATCGACGTCGAGCGGCGCGGCGACGAGCGCGGGTACCTCGCCCGGGTCTTCTGCGAACGTGAGTTCGCCGGCGCGGGCCTGCCCATCCGCTGGGTGCAGGGCAGCAGCATCTACAGCCCCGAGCGCCACACGCTCCGGGGTCTCCACTTCCAGGAGGCCCCGCACGCGGAGAACAAGCTCGTGCGCTGCACGCGCGGCGCGGTGTTCGTCGTGATGGTCGATCTGCGGCCGGACTCGCCGGCATACCTGGACTGGCTCGGCGCCGAGCTGACGCCCGAGAACGGGCGCCTGCTGTTCGTGCCCGAGGGGTTCGCCCAGGGCTACCAGACGCTCGTGGACGACTGCGAGGTCGTCTACCAGATGACCCACGAATACACGCCGGAGGCCGCGAGCGGCGTCCGCTGGGACGACCCCGCCTTCGGCATCGATTGGCCGCCCGCGGAGAGCCGCACCATCTCCGAGCGCGACCTCGCCTGGCCGGACTACGCGCCGGCCGCGGCCGGCGCGTAGTCGCGCGTCCCTAGATAAGCCCGCCCGGCAGGCCGGACCACACGAGCGGCGTGTTCATGTCGCTCTGGACCTCGGCCTGGCTGAGCGAGCGGTTGTAGACGCGCACGTCGTCGATCAACCCGTTGAAGTACTCGCCGTACGGCTGGTTGCAACCGATCCACAGCGGGCTGCTGCCAGGCTCGATCGAGCCCGTCATGGCGTTGGTCGCGACCTGCGTCCCGTTGACGTAGAGCCGCATCATGCTGCCGTCGTAGGTCAGTGCCACGTGCGTCCACACGCCGAGCGGGCTCGGGTTCGAGCCGCTCACGAAGTCCGTCACGCCGCCGAACGTCCCGCCGCCGGACGGGCGCAGGGGCCCGGTGTCGTTGCTGGCGTTCAGGAAGTAGGCGTCGATCTGGCGCTGGACGATCGTCCGCCAGCCGCTCTGGCTCGCCGTCGGCTTGATCCAGGCCGAGAGCGTCATCGCCGTCGTGAGATCCAGCGACGTCGAGGCCGCGACCTCGACGGTGGTGCCGGCGCCGTCGAAGCTCAGCGCGTTGGCGTTGCGGCCCGCCGACGTCCAGGACGCGCCGTTGATCGTCCCGGGGTTGCCGTTGCCGGACACGTCGGCCGTGGTGGCGCCGCTGCCCTCGTCGAACGCCCAGGCACCGACCAGGCCCGCCGGGGCCGTGGGAGCGGCCGGCGTCGTCGTTTCGGCGACCTCCGAGTACGCGCCCGGGTTCCCGGACGTGTCGCTCGCGCGCACGCGGTAGCGATAGGCGGTCGAGGGCGACGCGCCGGTGTCGCCGTACGACGTCCCGGTCGGCGTCCCGATCTCCTCGAACCCCGTGCAGCCGCTTCCCGCGCAGCGCTCGACGCGGTAGCCGCCGACGGCGACGTCGTCGGTCGCGGTCGTCCAGGCCAGGTTGACCTGCTCGCTGCTCGCCGCCGTGGCCGTGAGCTCGCCCGGCGCGCCCGGCGGCGTCGTGTCCGGGTCGCCGGCGGTCGTCGCCTCGGCGATGCTCGAGTAGGGCCCGAGGTTGCCGGCGGCGTCGTTCGCGCGCACGCGGTAGCGATACGCGGTCGCGGCCACCCGCCCGGTGTCGCTGTAACTCGTCGTCGTGGTCGTGGCGATGTCGGCGAAGTCGGTGCACGACGCGCCCTGACAGCGCTCCACGCGGTAGCCCGTGACCCCCACGTCGTCGCCAGCCGCTGTCCAGCTCAGGTCGATCTGCGCCGGGCTCGCCGGCGTCGCCGTCAGGCCGGGCGGAGCCGTCGGCGCGGTCGTGTCGCCGGCATCCGTGCGTTCCGCGGCGGTCGCCGAGTACGCGCTCAGGTTGCCGGCGGCGTCCGCAGCGCGGACCCGGAAGCGGTAGTCGGTGCCGGCGGTCAGGCCCGTGGTGCTGTAGCTCGTCGTGCTCGTCGTCGCCGCCTGGACGAAGCTCGTGCAACCGGTGCCCGAGCAGCGCTCGACCCGGTATTCGGCGACGCCGGTGTCGTCGGTCGACGCGTCCCAGGTGAGATCGATCCGGTCGATCCCGTCCGCCGTCGCAGTGACCCGCTCGGCGCCGAGGGGGCCGTCGTGTCCGGCGGCGCCGGCGTCGTCACCGTCGCCACCGCCGTGTAGTCGCCGAGATTGCCGGCCAGGTCCGCGGCGCGGACGCGGTAGCGATAGGTGGTCGACGGCGTCAGGCCGGTGTCGACGCGCGTCGTCCCGGTCGGCGTCGCCACCTCGACGAAGCTCGTGCAGCCGCTGCCCTCGCAGCGCTCGAGGCGATAGCCGGACACCCCGACGTTGTCGGTCGCGGCGGTCCAGCTCAGGTTGACCTGGGTCGCGCCCGCCGGCGTCGCCGTCAGGCCCGCCGGCGGCCCGGGCCGCGTCGAGTCGGGCGCCGTCGGCACGATCGGCGCGTTCATGTCGGCCTCGATCTCCGTCTGCGACAGCGCGCGGTCGTACAGGCGGGCCCGTGTCGCCCAGGAAGGTGTGGATGTGCGTGTTGTGATGCACGGGCACCGTCCAGGCCAACGCAGACGCCGGAAGGTCACCGTCGTCGGCGTCGCCCGCCGAGCCCGCGTAGTGGACGCTCTGTCCGGGCTTCACGGACACGCCCTCGGGCGCCGAGATGGTCGGCGTGGACGGAACGCTGCCGACGGTCACCGGGACAGCTTGCCGTCGCTGGAGAAGTGCAGCGAGCCGATCGTGTGGGAGCCGCTGTCGGCTCCGATGCAGTCCGAGCTGACGGGATAGGCGCTGCACGGCGGCGTTCCGACGCTCCCGAGGATCACCGTCTCGCTGCCCGGCACCGCGACGTCCGGGTTCGCCGCGCTTGCGGTGACGCGCGTGAGCCGGGACGTGCGCGCGCCGTTGCTGTTGGGGTCGTTGTCGTCCTCGTACGTGTAGGTGAGGTAGACATGGCGATTGGTCGCGAAGCTCGGATCGAACGCCAGACCCCAGAACCCGCGGTCGTCGGACGTGTTCACCCGATCGCTGAGGTCGATGAACGGGGTTGCGAGCATCCGCCCGTCCTCGATCACCCGGACGACGCCGTTCTTCTGCCATACGAAGAGGCGGCCGTCGGGGGCGAACGCCATGCCGACGAGCGTGTACGGCGGCACTGTCGCAATCGTCTCCGCCGCGAATCCGGAGTCGCTGAACGTGTCGGCGCTCGCGCCGGCCTGCAGGCCAAACAGGCCCGCGAACAGCACGGTAATGGCAGCGACGACTCTCGCGCGAGAACGCATCTCGGGTGACTCCTGGTTTTGAGGCGTCGAGCTAGAGAAGCCCGCTCGGGAGCGTGGTCCAGTTGAGGGGCGTGTTCATGTCGCTCTGGATTTCACCCTGGTCTAGCGCGCGGTTGTAGACGCGCACCTCATCGATCAGCCCGTTGAAGAACTCCCCATAGGGCTGGTTTCCGCCGATCCAGAGCGGGTTGCTCGACGTCTGGATCGCGCCGGTCTGGTTGCGCGTCGCAACCTGCGTGCCGTTGACGTACAGCCGGACGATCGTGCCGTCGTAGGTGAGCGCGACGTGCGTCCACGCGTTCACCGGGCTCGCGGTCGTGCCGGTCACGAACTGCGTGCTCCCGCCGAAGCGTCGCGCCGCCGGAGGGCCGCAGCGCGCCGGTGTCGTTGCTGGCGTTGAGGAAGTACGCGTCGACCTGCTTCTGCACGATCGTCCTCCAGCCGCTCTGCGAAGCCGCCGGGTAGATCCACGCGGACAGCGTCATCGCGCTGGTCAGGTTCAGCGACGACGAGCTCGCCACGCTGACGAGGCTGCTGACGCCGTTGAAGCTCAGCGCGTTGCCGTAGCGGCCCGCCGTCGACCAGCTCGCCCCCTGCAGCGTCGCCGTGTTGTTGTTGCCGGACGAGTCCACCGACGCGGTGCCCGAGCCTTCGCCGAACGCCCAGGCCCCGACCAGGCCGGCCGGCGTGGCGGTCGTCGTCGCCTCGGCGACGCCCGAGTAGGGGCTCAGGTTGCCCGCGGCGTCGACCGCGCGCACCTGGTAGCGATACAGTGGTCGACGCCGTGACGCCGGAGTCGCTGTAGCTCGTCGCCGTCGGCGCCGCTATCTCGGCGAACCCGGAGCAGGCCGAGCCCGCGCAGCGCTCGAGCCGGTACCCGGTCACGCCGACGTTGTCGGTGGCCGCGGTCCAGGCCAGATTGACCGCGCCGCTGCCCGCCGCGGTCGCCGTGAGGCCCGACGGCGCCGTCGGCGGCGTCGTGTCGGGCACGCTCGGCGTCGTCGCGCTCACGATCGACGAATACGCGCTGAGGTTGCCGGCGGCGTCGGTCGCGCGAACGCGGAAGCGGTACGCCGTGCTCGGCGACAGGCCGGTGCTGCTGTAGGCCGTGTTCGTCGTGACGCCGATCTCCGCCCAGCTCGTGCAGCTCGCGCCCTGGCAGCGCTCGACGCGGTAGCCGGTGACGCCGACGTTGTCGGTCGACGCCGTCCAACCGACGTCGACCTGCGTCGGGCTCACAGCGGTGGCCGCCGGCACGGTCGGCGCGCTCGGCGCCGTCGAGTCCACCACGGCCGGCGTCGTGACCGTGGCGATCGTGGAGTAGTCGCTCAGGTTTCCGGCCGCGTCCGCCGCCCGCACGCGGTAGCGATAGGTGCTCGTCGCCGCCACGCCGGTGTCCGAGAACGATGTGCCCGCCGGCGTGGCGACCTCGGCGAAGCTCGTGCAGCCCGCGCTCAGGCACCGTTCCACGCGGTAGCCCGTGACGCCCACGTCGTCCGTGGACGCCGACCAGGCTGAGGTTCACCTGCGTCGCGCTCGCCGCCGTCGCGGTCAATCGCGGCCGGGGCCGCGGGCGCCGTGGTGTCGGGAGCCGCCGGCGCGATCGCCGTGCTCATGTCGCTCTGGACTTCGGCCTGGCTGCAGGGCGCGGTTGTAGACGCGCACCTCGTCGATCAGCCCGTTGAAGAACTCGCCGTAAGGCTGATTGCCGCCGATCCACAGCGGGTTCGTAGCTGCTCTGGATCGCCCCGGTCTGTGCGCGCGACGCGGCCAGCGTGCCATTGATGTAGAGCCGCAGCGTCGAACCGTCATAGGTGAGGGTCTGGAACGTCCAGGCGCCGAACGGCGTGGCCGTCGGCCCGGCGAGGGAGCTCGTGGTGCCGCCGAAGGTGGCGCCACCCGCCGGGCGCAGCGGCCCGGCATCGCTGCTGGCGTTCAGGAAGTACGCATCGACCTGGCGCTGCACGATCGTCCGCCAGCCGCTCTGCGACGCCGCGGGGTTGATCCAGGCCGACAGCGTCATGCCCGACGACAGGTTCAGCGACGGCGAAGCGGCCACCGAGGCGATGCTTCCGGTCCCGTTGAAGCTCAGCGCGTAGCCGAACCGGCCGAGCGGCGTCCACGTCGCGCCGTTGATCGTCGCCGTGTTGTTGTTGCCCGAGGCGTCCGCGGTCGTGAGCCCGAAGCCCTCGTTGAACGCCCACGCCCCGACCAGGCCGGCGGCGTCACCGACGCTGCGGGGGTCGTGACGTCAACGATGTTCGAGTAGTCGCTCAGGTTGGCCGACGAATCGACGGCGCGGATCCGGTAGCGGTAGCTCGTCGACGCGGCGACGGTCGTATCGCTGTAGCTCGCGCCGGTCGGCGACGCGATCTGCGCGAACGACGTGCAGCCGGAGCCCGCGCAGCGACAGCGAGTCCGCGAACGCCGCGTCGGCGCCGTCCCCGACCCCGATGAACAGCGTGCCGTCGCTTGCGAAATGCAGTGACCCCATCGTATGCGAGCCGCTGTCGGCCGAGATGCAGTCGGCGTCCTGAGCGTATTGGCTGCACGGCGGCGTCCCGATGCTGCCGAGGATCACGGTCTCGCTCCCAGGGACTGCGACGTCGCCGCTCGCCGTCACGCGCTCCAGGCGCGACGTTCGCGCCCCGTTGGAATTCGGATCGCCGGCGTTCTCGTACATGTAGCTCATGTACACGTAGCCGTTCTGCGCGAAGTTCGGGTCGAACGCCAGGCCCCAGAACCCGCGATCGTCGAACGTGTTCACCTGGGTGCTGAGGTCGATGAACGGCGTCGGCAGCAGCTGCCCGTTCTTGATCACGCGAACGACGCCGTTCTTCTCCCAGATGAAGAGCCGCCCGTCAGGAGCCCAGGCCATGCCCACCAGCGAATACGGCGGGAAGCTCGCCACCGTCTCGGTGGCGAAGCCGGTATCGCTGAACGTGTCAGCAGCGGCCCGCCCCTGGAACGAGAACACGGCGGCGAGGGACGACCGCGAGCGCGATGAGCGCATGTCCGGCATGTGGGCGACGCATTGGCGTAGGGGCTCCTAGGCGGTCACTGGGGTCGGCTGGCTGGCACTACGCGCAGGTAACGTCCTGAGCCACCCGAGAATTTGCGCGCTTCTCGTGGTGTGATGAGTGCTCAATGAACTGGCGCGAGCAGCTCGGCCTGCTCGAGGCGCTCGGCGGCGCGCCGGATCACCGGGTACGCGATGCCCGAGCGGGCGGCGATGTCGAGCAGGCTCGCGCCGCCGTCGCTGAGGTTGAGCACCCACAGCAGCGCCCGCTCGTCGTCCGGCGTCTCGACCGCGCCGCCGGCCGTGCGATACAGCCCGCGCTTGCCGAGCTGCGGCTCGCCGTACGGGCTGAGGTTGATCATCGTGCGGTTGCTGTCGAGCACGTCGATCGCGGCGAGCAGCGTGTGGACCGCCTCCTCCAGGGCGGCCGGCGAGATCCGCTCGAGGTTGTCGGCCGACGTGTGGTAGCCGTCGAATTCGCCGTGCGGGGTGCGCATCAGCGTGCCGACCGGGAGGTCGAAGCCGGGCGAGTTCCACTGGCGCTCGTCGCCGCCCCAGGGCTCCCACTCGAGCACGCGGTGCTCGCGGCCCGAGTCGCGCAGCACAAGCTCGACCGCGCGGTCGACGTCGGCGTCCTCGCGACGGCTGCGCTTGTAGGTCAGGTTCCCGGCGTCCCCGATGCACGAGACCGTGAGGCCCTGCTTGACGCGTCCGAGCGACTCGCGGTTGGCATGCAGCCACGACAGCGGGCCGATCGTGCCGGGCGCGAAGACGAAGCGGAACGTGTGGCGCCGCGGCCGCTGCGGCCAGCTCCTTGGCGAGCATCGTCGACACGGCGATCCCGGAGAGGTTGTCGTTGGCCAGCGACGGGTGGCAGACGTACGTCGAGATCACGATCTCGTCCTCGGTCTCGCCCTCGAGCCGCGCCTCGGCGAACGTCAGGTGCCCGGGCTCCAGCGTCGAGTCGATCACGACCTCGTAGTCGCCGGGCTCGAGCGCCTGGAGCGCGTCGTGCGACAGGCAGAAGCCCCAGGTGCGCGAGTAGTACGACGTCCGGTACGGGATCAGGTCCGGCTGTTCGGGAAGCGTGAACAGCCGCTCGCGCAGCTCCTCGAGCGGCAGGGTGGCCCGCACCGGCTCGCTGGCGTTGACGACGTGCAGCGTCGAGTCGGCGAAGTCGATCACGCGCCGGCCGTCGGGTGCGGTGACGTACGCCTCGCGGATGTTCCACTCGTGCGGCACCGTCCAGTCGAAGATCTGGGCGCCGCTCGGCACCTCCGTGCGCGTGAGCGGGATGTGCTCGGAGACGATGTCGAAGGTCGCGCGCACGCCGTCGCCGGTGAGGCTGCGGCAGAGCGGGAACAGCCGCTCCATCAGCTGGTAGGCGTCCTCCCCGATGCTCACCCGAGCACCGCCTTGCGGCAGTAGAACGCCTCGGCGTGCGAGGTCGGCGAGTTGCACTCCATCCCGCGCAGTCGCAACAGGCCTTCGAACAGGTCCTGGCGTGAACCAGTGCCTGTTCGCCTGCGACGCGAAGTGCTTCATCAGGTGCTCGATCTTGCGCCGGCTGACACTCCTCCTCGAGCGGCACGAAGAAGCTCGGCCGGCCCATGTCGCCGTCGTACTTCGGCACCTCGTACTCGAGGATGAAGTGGTTGCGGAACGTGTTCCAGGTCAGCTCGCAGGTGAGCCGGTGGTCCTGGTGGGCGTCGTCGCGCTGATGGGTGAGGATCAGGTCGGGCGCGAAGCGCCTTCAGCTCCTGCTCGAAGAATCCCTTGATGTCGGCGCCGTCGTACGGGAAGAAGCCGTCGCGGAACCCGGGCTGGAGGATCTGCGTCGGACGGCACGCCCTCGAGCATCGCCTCGGCGCTGGCGCGCGCCTCCTCGATGCGCTCGCCGTAGCCGCTGAGCACGACCCAGCAGACCTCGGCGAGCGCCCCTTGGCGGGCGAGCTGCAGCACCGTTCCGCCGCAGCCGATCTCGGCGTCGTCGGAATGCGCTCCGAGAACGAGCAGCCTGATGGGGGCCGCCGCCTCCCGGCGGCCCAACGACAGCGGGAGCATCAGGCGGAGACGAGCCCCCGGATCGCCGTCTCGGGCTCAGGCCGGGCGTTCCACAGCTCCCACGGAGCCGTGCCGCTCTCGTGCAGGCTCTCCAGCCACTGCTTCTCCTTGAGCGTGTCCATCGGCGCCCAGAAGCCCTCGTGACGATGGGCGAGCAGCTGGTTGCGCGCGATCAGGCGCTGGAACGGCTCCTCGACGAGCTCCTCGCCGGGGTGCAGGTCGTCGAGCACCTCGGAGCGCATGACGAAGTAGCCGCCGTTGATCCACATCTCGGACTTCGTCACGTCGCTGATCTCGCCGACGCGGCCGTCGTCGTTGACCGAGACGACGTGGAAGCTGTAGTTCGGCTTGACCGCGACGAAGCTGCCGGTGGCGCCGGTCGCCTTGACCTCGTCGATCATCGCGTGCAGGTTGGCGTCGGTGACCGTGTCGCCGTAGTTGGCGAGGAACATCTCGTCGTCGCGCAGCAGGTGGCGCACGGCGCGCAGGCGCTCGCCGATCGTCGCGTGCAGGCCGGTGTCCACGAACGTGATGTTCCAGTTGTGGATGTCGGTCTTGAGCAGGTGCACCTTCGCCCCGCCCTCGCTGAGCACGAAGTCGTTCGCCAGCGCCTCGTTGTAGGTGAGGAAGAAGTGCTTGATGACCTCGGCCTTGTAGCCCAGGCAGAGCACGAAGTCGGTGAACCCGTGATGCGCGTAGTACTTCATCACGTGCCACAGGATCGGGCGGTTGCCGACCGGGATCATCGGCTTGGGGACGAGCTCGGACGCCTCGCGCATCCGCATGCCCTGCCCGCCGCAGAAGAGGACGACCTTCACAGCACTTCCACCTGCGGGATCGGGACGATGAACCGCGCGCCCCACTCGCGCGCGTAGTCCAGCTGGGCCACGATCTCCTCCTTGAGGTTCCACGGCAGGATCAGGATGTAGTCGGGCCGGTCCTCCGCGAGCACGTCCGGGTGGAGGATCGGGATGTGCGTACCCGGCAGGAACGAGCCCTGCTTGTACGGGTTGCGGTCGACGGTGTAGTCGAGCAGGTCGGTGCGGATCCCGCAGTAGTTCAGCAGCGTGTTGCCCTTGCCGGGCGCGCCGTAGCCGGCGATCCGCTTGCCCTCGCGGCGCTTGGCGATCAGGAACTCGAGCAGGCTCCACTTGGTCTCCTCGACCTGGGCCGTGAACGCGAGGTGCGCCTCGAGCGTGTCGAACCCGAGCGCGCGCTCGCGCTCGGT
This sequence comes from uncultured Solirubrobacteraceae bacterium, assembly GCA_963837485.1. Taxonomy (GTDB): domain Bacteria; phylum Actinomycetota; class Thermoleophilia; order Solirubrobacterales; family Solirubrobacteraceae; genus Solirubrobacter. The sequence goes on from CAWINP010000012.1 coordinate 64,026, forward strand.
CAGGTCGATGCACGCGGTCGCCCGACCGGCCGGCTGCCGGTCGACTCGCGCTGGGCGTAGAGCCGCAGCGAGCCGCCGTGGGACTTGAGCTCCTCGACGTCGAAGAGCTCGAGCCCGTGGTGGGCGAGCACGCGCTGGGCGGTCAGGCAGGAGAAGTACTGGAAGTGCTCGTGGTAGATCGTGTCGAACTGGTTGTCCTCGACGAGCCGCAGCAGGTGCGGCACCTCGATCGTCACCACGCCGTCGTCGGCCAGCAGGATCTCGAAGCCGGCGACGAAGTCGTTGAGGTCCGGCACGTGCGCCATCACGTTGTTGGCGGCGATCAGGTCGGCGCGCTTGCCCTCGGCGACGAGGTCGCGGGCGGTCTCGCGGCCGAAGAAGCGGACGAGCGTGTCGATCCCGAGGTCCTGCGCGACCTTGGCGACGTTGGCGGCGGGCTCGATGCCGAGCGCCGGGATGCCGCGGTCGACGACGTGCCGCAGCAGGTAGCCGTCGTTGCTGGCGACCTCCATGACGAGGCTGTTCGCGTCGAGGCCGAAGCGCTCGACCGCCATCTCGACGTAGCGGCGGGCGTGCTCGACCCACGAGTCCGAGTACGAGGAGAAGTAGGCGTACTCCGTGAAGATGTCCTCGCCGGAGACGAACTCCTCGAGCTGCACGAGCAGGCAGCGCTCGCAGACCTTGGCGTGGAGCGGGTAGAACGGCTCCATCGCGTTGACGCGCTCGGCCGGCACGTAGCTCTCGCACAGCGGCGACATGCCGAGGTCGACGAAGGTGTGGCGCAGCGGAGCTGCGCAGAAGCGGCACGCCGGCAGCCCCTCGGCGGCGGCTGAGGTCGCGGTGATGGGGTCGGTCTGCGTTGTCGGCACGACTCATCAACGGGCGCACGAGGGCTGGACTCGCGCGCTGCGCCCGAATTGCCTCAGCCCACCAGGCCTTCGATCGGTCGAGGCCGACCTGTCGCGCGCCAAGCCCACGTTCCCTTGACGTCTTCCGGGTCGACCAAAGGACTCACGCCGCAGCGGTTGCGGCGACAGGAATGCCGGTCGCTTCTCATCGCCGGAACCGGTCGGCTGTTCGGGAACCACGGCTCGCACGCCGGGCCCGATGCCGAGGCTGCGAACGACTGGGTTCTTGTGCTCGAAGCCGGCTGACGTCCGCCACGGCGGCGGGTCGCCCACACGGCGTCCACGGCCGGTCGGGGGCTGCCCCCGATCCGGCCGTCACGCTCAGGTGCCGGGGCCGATCGGCGTGTTCATGTCCGCTTGGACCTGCGGGGCGGTCAGCGCAGTGTTGTAGACCCGCACCTCATCGATCAGCCCCCTGAAGTACTGGCCGTAGATGCTGTCGCCACCGATCTGCAACTGGTTCGTCGACGACGCGATGACGCCGGATCTGTTCTGAGTGCCGACCTGCGTACCGTTGACGTACAAGCGCAGCGTCCCGGCGTCATAGGTCAACGCCAGGTGCGACCAGGTGTTCGCCGTCAGCGCTGTGGAGGCGAACGCGTTCGAGTTGGCCTTGCCGCTCCCGAAGGTGCCCCCGCCCGCGGGCCTGCTGGTTTTGTCCGACGTACCCGACAGGTAGTAGTTGTCGTCGCCCTTGTAGACCACGTCCCGCCATGCCGACGACACCGTGGACGGATTGACCCACGCCTCCAGCGTCATGCCCGAGCCCAACTGCAGCGAACTGGAGTTCGCGACGTTGACCCGCGCATTCGTCCCGTTGAAGTTCAACGCGTTGCCGTACTTGCCCGTCGCCCATGTCGCGTTCGACAGAGTGCCGGGATTGCCGCTCCCCGACGAGTCTCCCGCGGTCGACCCCGACCCCTCGTTGAACGAGTAGGCCGCCACCAGGCCGGACGGCGGCGTCGGCGTGGCGGCGGAGGCGGTGTTGGAGAACGGTCCCAGGTTGCCCGCTGCGTCGACCGCTCGCACCCGATAGGTGTAGCTGGTCCCGGCCATGAGCCCGGTGTCGGTGTAGCCCGTGCCGGTGCCGGCGGGCTGCGCCACCTGCGCGAAGTCGCTGCAGCCTGCGCTCTGGCAGCGCTCGACGCGGTAGCCCGTCACCCCGACGTTGTCGGTCGCCGCCGTCCAACTCAGGTCGATCCGGCTCCCGCTCACCATCGTCGCGGTCAAGCCCGCCGGTGCGGTCGGAGCCTGCGTGTCCGGCGGCGGCGCCTGGGTCGTCTGGGTGACGATCGTGGAGTAGGGACCGAGATTCCCGGCCGCGTCGCGCGCCCGCACCCGGTAGCGATAGGTCGTCGAGGCGGTCAGCCCGGAGTCGAGATAGCTCGTTCCCGTCGGCTGTGCGATCTCAACGAAGCTGCTGCAGCCGGCGTCCTGGCAGCGCTCGACGCGGTAGCCCGTGACGCCCACGTTGTCGGTCGCCGCCGTCCAACTGACGTCGATTGCGCTCGCGCTGAGCGCCGTCGCCGTCGGGCCGGTAGGCGCGGTCGGCGCCTCCGTGTCCGGCGCCGGAGTTGCCTGTGTGACGATCGATGAGTAGGGACCGAGATTCCCGGCCCCGTCCCGCGCCCGCACGCGGTAGCGATAGGTGATCCCGGCGCTCAGCCCGGTATCGCTGTAGCTCGTCCCGGTCGGCTGCGCCACTTCCGCGAAGTCGCCGCAGCCTGCGCCCTGGCAGCGCTCGACGCGGTAGCCCGTCACGCCGACGTTGTCGGTCGCCGCCGTCCAGTTGAGATCGATCCGGGTTCCGCTGATCGCAGTCGCCGCCAGGCCCGTCGGTGCGGTCGGCAGCTGCGTGTCCGGCGCCGAGCCGCCCCGAGTCGTCATGTCCACCTGGATCTGAGACGCGTGAGCGCGGCGTTGTACACGCGGAGTTCGTCGATGCGGCCCTGGAAATAGAATCCGCCCGTACGCCGGCCGATCGCCGCGTTCACGGGCGAGTTGAACTGCACCGCCGGCACAGTGCCGCGGAGGACGCCGTCGTCGAGGACGCCGTTGACATAGATGTGCAGCGACTGCGTGAACGCGTCGTACACGCTGGCCACGTGATACCAGGTGTTGAGGGCCGGTTGGGTCGTGCTGTAGCGCTGCACGTTCGTCGATCCGTCGACGGCCATCGCCACTCCGAACGTACGTGGACCGGTGTCCGGGCTTGTCTTGAGCTGCCAGCCGGCGGCGCCGTTGTTACCTGCCTTGGCCACGATCTGCCCGTCGTCGGGCGGGTTGCCCGTCGCGTACACCCAGGCGCTCCAGGTCGAGCTTCCCGTCATGGCCCACGGCGCCGCGTTGCCGAGGTCCACGTAGCTGGTCGTCCCGTTGAACGACAACGCCCCGCCGTACTTGCCCGCGGTCGTCCAGGTCGCCCCGTTCACCGTTCCGTTCAGCCCATGCCCTGAGAAGTCGGTCAGCGCCGACCCTGAGCCTTCGTTGAACCCGTACGCCGCCACGGGCGTCGGAGTCGAGGCGTCGAACGTCGCCGTGTAGCTGGCGTCGGCCGCAGGGACCACGATGTTGTGGGTCTGGGCGCCCCCGTCCGACCACGATCCGAACGCGTAGTTCGTCCCGCCGAGAGACTGGTCGCGCGCCTCGACGAGGTCGTTGAAGCCGATCAGCTCGTCATGGACGAAAGGAGTCACGCTCGGAAGGCCGTTCACGTAGATCGTGAGCCCCTCCGGAACGGTGTGGAACGCGACGTTGACCTTCTCCGGCCAGATGATCACGGAGCTCGTTGTGGAGATTCCGTCCGAGTCGGTCACGGTGAGCGAGATCCGGTATCGCACGTCGCCGCTGTAGTCGTGCCCGTCCGTCGGGATCGTGAAGGTGCCGCTCTTGCTTCCGCTCGCCGGCAGTCCGGGATGCACATGGCCGGCGTGGAGGAGGTCGATCTCCCACGTGTACGCGCTCGCAGGCAGGGCGCCGTCCTCCGCGTCGTTCCCGCTGCCGCTGTAGGAGATCGTGTCCCCGGCTCGGAAGGTCGTGCCGTCCGCCGGAGACAGGATCGTCGAGCTCGGGGGTGTTCCGACGGTGATCGTGAGGGGCGCGGTGACCGTCGAGGTGACACCGTCGGAGACGAAGAGCCGGACCGAGTATCGACCGCCTGTCGCGTAGGTATGCGATGGATTGGCTTCGGTGGACGTCGTGCCGTCGCCGAACGTCCAGTTGTACGACAGCGGCTGCCCTTCCGGATCGGACGAGCCGCCGCTCGAGAAGTTGACGGTCAGCGGCGGAGGCCCGGACGCGACGTCGGCCGAGCTGTTGGCCACCGGCGGCAGGTTCGTCCGCACGTAGCGAATGCGGCGGAGCTTCGGCGTGCCGAGCGAATGCGTGTTGTCGTCGAACCCGATGTCGAGGTAGTAGAGCGCGCCGTCGGGCCCTTCCTTGAGGTCGACGATGCTTCCGTATGGACCGTCCGGCCTTCCGTCCGGCGGCTGGAAGTTGAAGACGTTCGCCACGTTCCCGTTGGCGTCGAGGGTCACGCGCTTGATCCAGTTCTGCGCGTAGTCGGCCAGGAAGAAGCTCCCCTCATAGGAGCTCGGGAACTGCGTGCCGTGGTAGACGAACCCCGCGACGATGCAGGCGTCGCGCCCGTTGTGCGCGTAGTTGAAGATCCCGTTCGTGTACGGCGGCGAAGGGCAATTGCTCTCGCAGTTCGGCCACGCATAATTCGCCCCCGGCGCCCCGAGGTCCAGGTGCTCGGTAGCCGTCGTATAGACGTTGCCCCCGACGTCTCCGATGAACGTCCGTCCGGTCGGCGCGTCGTAGTAGCCGCGGAACGGATTTCTCAGGCCGACCGCCCAGATCGAGTTGACGTTCGGTCCGGAGCCGTCGTAGTACGGATTGTCGACCGGGACGGTTCCGTCCTTGTTGATCCGGTGGACCTTGCCCCGCGGGGAGGTGAGCAGCTGCGCATCGCCAGGCGTGGAGACCTCGTCGCCGGTCGTGAAGAGGATGGTCCCGTCATTCGGAAACAGGATCGCTCCGCCGTGGTGGTCGATACCCGCGTCGCCGGGGTCCTGGTAGAGGACGAGCTCGCTGCCCGGGACCGTGCCCGTCGCGAGCGCGTTCGCCGTGAACCGCGACAGACGGGTCCGGAACGGGTTGCCGGCCGTGTAGTCGACGTAAAAGTAGTGGTTCACCGCGAAGTTGGGGTCCACGGCGATGTTCATCAGGCCCTCGTTCGTGCCCGTGGTGGTGGTCGGGGCGATGTTGCTGATGGTCAGGAGAGGGGTCGGGTCGGGTTGCGTGTATGGCGGCGAAAGCACCCTGATGGTGCCGCCGATCTCGCCGACGAGCATCCGTCCGTCGGGCAGGAACGCGAAGCTCGTCGGCATGGTGAACTGGGTGCCGAGGATCTCGTCCTGGAAGACGCCGGGGTTGGCCACCGTTAGCGTCACCGCCGTCGAGAGCGTGGTGTTCCCGACCGCGTCTCGCGCCTGCGCCGTGATCGAATGAGTGCCGTTGGCCACAAGCTGCGAGTCCCACGGCACCGCATACGGCGCCGTCGTGTCCTCGGCGCCGTAGGCGGTCCCGTCGACGAAGAACTGGACGCCCGCGACGCCGACGTTGTCCGACGCGCTCGCGGTGAGCGTCGTCGTGTCCTGCACCTGCGCGCCCGCGGCCGGCGCGGTGACGGCGACCGCCGGTGCGATCGTGTCGGTCGTGGAGGGCGTGATCGGCTGGTTCATGTCGGCCTGGATCTCCGCCTGCGACAGCGCGCGGTTGTAGACGCGCACCTCGTCGATCCTTCCCTGGAAATAGAAGGCGCCGGATCGCCGGCCGACGTTCACGTTCTGCGACGGATCGGCCTGCGACGCCGGAACAGTTCCGCGCAGAACGCCGTCGTCGAGTTGGCCGTTGACGTAGATGTGCAGCTCTCGTGCGGCGGCGTCGTAGACGCCGGCGACGTAGTACCACGTGTTGAGAGTTCTGACGGTGGTGCTGTACCGCTGCGTGTGCGACACGCCGTCGGGTGACACGGCGACGCCGAACGTCTCGGGACCGGTGTCAGGGCTCGTCTTGAGCTGCCATCCCGCGCCCCCGCTTCCACCGGAAGACTTGGCGATGATCTGCCCGTCGTCTGGGGGATCCGCGGTCGCGTACACCCACGCGCTCCAGGTCATGCTCCCGGTGTTGCGCAGCGACGTCGGGTTTCCGAAGTCGACGTAGGAGCTGGAGCCGTTGAACGAGAGCGCGTTGCCGAACTTGGCCGCCGTCGTCCAGGTCGCGCCGTTGATCGTTCCGTCGTTGCCGTTAGCTGATGAATCCGCGGCCGTCGATCCGCTGCCGGCGTCGAACGAGTACGCCGCAACCAGGCCCGGCGTGGCCCCATGCGCCGCCGTGGGTGCGCCGACGCTCGCGACCAGCGAGATCAGCCCGAGCAGGAGGAAGGTGACCCCCCTGCGGCTCCGCGCAGTTGCGCGACGACGCTGAGATCCCGCGGCAAACCCTAGCCAGTGCCCCATCCGGAGGATGCTAGGTCCGGCCTCGTCTCGTCGATACGAGACGAATGGATAGGATTCGATGAACGTTGGCCGCAGCCGTTTGGCGCTCAGTGCTTGCGCATCGGGCGCACGTGGAGGTCCGTCAGCTCAGCGGTGCGCGGCAGCGTCAACGCGGCCACGACGGTCGCAGCCACGTCTTCCGGCTGCATCAGCGTCTCGGGCGTGTAGGCGCGACCTTCGAGCGCGTAGATTCGCGCCTGTCGCTCGGTCGCGGTCCGTCCCGGATACACGCTGAGGACGCGCACCCCTGCCGCGTTGACCTCCTCGCGGAGGCTGTCGGCGACCGCCTTGAGCGCGTGCTGGGTCGCGGCGAACTGGCCGACGTTCGCTCGCGCGGACAGGCCCACGGTCGAGTTGATGAAGACGATCTGCCCGAACGTCGCCCTCAACGCGGGCAGGAGCGCCTGGGTGAGCTGGTAAGGAGCCCGAACGTTGGTTCGGTACAGGAGGTCGAGGTCCTCAACGGTCGCGTCCTCGAGCGGGCCGCGGGAGTAGGCGCCGGCGCTGTGGACGAGGATGTCGAGACCGTGAGCTCCGAACTTCTGCGCCAGCTCGGCAATCGTCGCGTCGACGGTGAGGTCGGCGGCATGGACGGCGATGCGACCCATCCGCGCGCGCCGCGCAGTCTCCTCGAGGGCATCGCGCCGGCGACCGACCGCCTCGATATTCGCCCCGGCCTCGGCCAGACGGAGCGCGATCGCTCTTCCGATCCCGCTGCCGGCACCGGTGACGAGACACGCCTGACCCGTCAAGTCCACGCTGCTCAACGGCCGGGGCCTCCCCGGCCGGCCCGCTGCGTATGGCGTCCGCGTGCCGGCGCGGCACGGATCGTGCGCCGCAGACTGCAACCACCGACCGCTCCTGCGGCCCCGGATGTCGCCATCGCAACGATCGGCATCGGTGCGCGGCAGCGTAGCGACTCGCCCGCGAGGCGAGTCGGGCCGAACGGAAGGCGAGCCGGATCCGAGCCGTTGATGGTTCATGCCGACCATCTATCTCGATGCCGCGCACTCGGACGAGGCGCGCCGTCACCGCCTTTATGGCGGCGACCTGTACGCCTTCTCGCCGGGCGAGAGCGCGACCAAGCTCGCGGAGCTCGCACGCGAGCTGAGCGAGGCGGCATTCGCCCCGTACGAGCCCGAGCTGGCCCAGGACAACATGCCGCCGGAGCGCTACGCGGAGATCCTCGCCGAGCTCAAGCCGAAGTTCATCCACCACCCGCGCGCCAAGGAGCTGATCGCGGGGATGCTGTCGGACGTCGGCGCCGACATCGAGCGGACGTACTTCGACGTCCCGCGCCTGCGGACGATGGCGCACAGCCAGTACATGAACGCCGGTCTGGCGCTCCAATTCCACTCGCATCGCGACACCTGGTTCTCGGCGCCGCAGCAGCAGCTGAACTGGTGGCTTCCGGTGTACGCGATCGAGTCCGAGAACTCGATGGCGTTCCACCCGCAGTACTTCGACCGCGCGATCCGCAACACGTCGTCGGGCTACGACTACGACGAGTGGAACCGGACCGGCCGCCAGCAGGCCGCCAAGATCGTCAAGAAGGAGACGCGCAAGCAGCCCGAGGCGGAGGAGGCGCTCGAGCTCACGCCCGACGTTCGCGTCGTCACCCCGCCCGGCGGCGTGATCGTGTTCTCCGCCGCGCAGCTCCACACGACCGTCCCGAACACGACGAACCGCACGCGGTTCAGCATCGACTTCCGCACGGTGAGCCTCGACGACCTGCTCGAGGGCGTCGGCGCCGCGAACCTCGACGCCGAGTGCACCGGCACGACGCTGCGCGACTTCGTGCGCGCGAGCGACCTCGCGCCGCTGCCCGCGGAGATCATCGAGCGCTACACCCGCGGTGGCGTGACCACCCTCGTCGCCTCCTAACGGCACTCGCCCGGCGAGCCCGCGCGCTGCGCGGCTCGCCGGGGGCCGGCCGTCGCCGGCTCGTCTACGCCGCCTCCAGCACGAGCACCCAGTCGTCGTCACCGCCGTGGTTCTTCCCCGGGGGCTTGAATCCGCGGATGCCCGAGTTCTTCAATGGGGCGCCGGCGGCCGGAGCGTAGGTGCCGTCGGTCGGGTCGTACCACCGCGCGCGCACGGAGCCTGAGAGCCTCGATAGGTCGATCAAGACTTTGCGCCCGCTCGGCAGGTACGCGACGACGAGCTTGCCGTCGCGGGTGGCCGCGGCCGTCACATAGTCGGTCTTGTTGACGCTGCCCTTGCTCTCGAACCAGCCGTATCCGGAGACCAGCACTTGGTGATCGGAGTCGGGCACGAGATCGAACCATCGGCGAGGTGCGAACAGGTTCGTGACGTACGTCATCTCTCGCGAGCCCACCGTGTCGAGGTGCTGCTTCCAGCCCTTGGCCAGGGGCCACGTGTATTTGTTCCCGTAGAACTGGCCGGATGCTCCGCTCAGCAGGCTCCAGTACTCCTGGCGCCGCAAGGTCTGGGGGCCGATGAAGTCGTGCTCGCCTTCGTAGTTGGCCTCGATCATGAACACCGGCAGGAAGTCGCGACGTGAGTACTCCTTCAGCACCTCGGCATACGTCGGGGCGTACGTGTAGGCGGCGTCGAGGCCGACGATACCCTGCCAGCGGCTGTCGTCCAGAGAGCCGCTGACCAAGTAGTTCAGCTCGACGGTCTGGAGATGAGCCGGGTCGGCCGAGCTGATCCCGCGGGCGACCGCGACCGCGACGGAGTCGTCGCCCGCATTCCTCCAGGTCTGGAAGTCGTTGCCGTTAAGCCACACGATGTTCGGGAAGCTTCGATAGCGCTCCCCTACGTAGCGCCCGTACGCGAAGGCCTTCTCGACGCCGTTGCGCCGCAGCGTCTCGAGCCAGCTGCCGGTTTCGATCGGATCGAGGAAGACGGCGATCCCGTGCCTTGCGGCTGAGCGGACGATCGCGTCCGCGTGAGCGAAGTACGCGTCATTGGGCGTCGACAGGTCACCGTTGACCCGAAACGGGCGGATGCCGTCGCTGGTCGACCCGTCGTCACGGCCACCCGTGTAGTCGCCGGTCAAGAGGTTCACCCACACCGCGTTGAATCCGGCCCTCGCCCGATCGGACAGGTAGCGCTCGGCATCGGCCTCGGAGACATTGACCATCATGGCCTGCGGGGAGTCGCCGACGATCAGGAACGGGCGATTCCGCTGGTCCACCAGGTAGCGGCCGGTCGGACCGGCCTTGAGGGGGTAGACGGGGTCGGCGGTCCTGCTCGCGATGGCGGGCGCGGCCGCGATGACGGGGGCGGCCTTGGCGGGAAATGGCGGCGGCGCCGCTGCGCCGTTCTTCTTCGCCACCACGATGAGACACCCGAGCGCGGCGGCACCGACGAGCAGGAAACGCAGCGCGCGGGTCCAAGCGGCGCGACGTAGCACGCGTGGACGCGGCAGCTTGTGTGAACGCACGGAAGAGGTCAAGACGACCGGACCTGAGACTGCGACACACTCGCAGAACCGCCCGGGGCGAGAACTGGCCGGAGGGATGGGGTCGGCGAGCTTGATGAGACGACCTCTCATGCGCCGCCGCGGTGGAAGATCGGCGAGCTCCCGCGCGTTCGTCAGGGGTGCGCCGGATCGCCGATGTCGGCCTCGTCGCGCTGCTGCTCGGGCTCGCCGCGGCGATCGTGGCGCTCGACCCGGCGCACGGCCCGGTCGTCCTCTCGCTCTCCGCGACTCATGGCGTCGATGCGTGGGACCTGCCCGCTGCTCCGTTCGCGATCCTGGGCGTCGCCGTCGCGCGCGGCAGGTGCTTCCGGAAGCGGAGGACGGCGTCCTGGCGCTGGGCCGCACCCGCTTCGACGGTTACGCTCGGCATTCTCCTGCTCCTCGCGGGAGTGCTCGAGCGAGAGGGCGGGCCGCTGGTGCCTGCCGGCGGCGGAGTTTTCAACCGCACCGTCACGCAGGCAGTCGACCGGCGGCCGGTGCCGGTCGATCGTTGGACGTACCTCGCCCTGACATACGACGGAGAGCAGGAGCGCCTGTACGTGAATGGCGCCGCGGTATCGCGGCATCCCGCCGGCGGCAGCCTCCAGACGCCCGATTCCCCTCTCTGGATCGGCGGCAACCACCCGTGGGGGAGCCACTTCAACGGGCTCATCGATGATGTCCGCGTCTATGGCCGCGCGCTCTCGGCCACTGAGCTGCGCCGCGACATGGCGCGTCCCGCAGGCCCGGCGCCGGGCCTCGCGGCGGGCTATGCGTTCGACGACGGAACGGGCGCGACGGCGCGCGACGCCTCAGGCCACCACAACACGGGCAGCATCGCCGGTGCGACGTGGGCTCGCGGCCGTCACGGCGACGCCCTCCGCTTCGACGGCGCCGACGCGGAAGTGCGAATCCCGCCGGCTTCCTCGCTGAATCTGACTGGGGCTTTGACGCTGTCGGCGTGGATCCGGCCCGCGGCGTCACAGCGCGGGTGGAGGACGGTCATCCAGCGCCAGACCGCCGCGTACTTTCTGACGGCGAGCAGTGACCGGATCCACCAGGACGGCGCGATCGATGACGTCCGCGTCTCGCTGATCGGCATCGCCGGCGCGTGGCTGATCCTCATCGTCGCGACGCGGCGGGCGCCCGCCGCCGCCCGGCGCCGCTGGTGGCTGCCGGTCGCGCTGTTCGCGCTCGGGTCCGTCGCCGACGCCGCGCTCGCGCCCGACGGTACGTTGCTCGGACCCACGCTCGTCGCGCTCTGGATCGCGGCGACGGCGGCGGATCGCGGCGAACGGGCGACCCTCCGAATCGCGGCGCTCGGCGGTGCCGCCGTGTCGCTCCTGGCGCTCATCGGGTCGGCGGGGCTTCGCGAGGCGCTGTCCTACAACGACGGCGGAACGGTCCGCACCGCGGCCCTCGGCGCCGTGTTTCTGCTGGCCGGCCTGGCGGCGGCGCGCCGTCGGCCCGGCGGCACATGGAAGTTGCCGCTCCGCCGATCCGTTTCGTGAGTCGATGAGCACGACCAGCGTCGCCGGCCACGGCCCTGCCCACCCTGAGATCGCCACGCCGGCGATCGCCGAATCGCGGCTGACGGCGATCGCGTGCCGCGCGCTCGATGTCGCCGGGGCGGCGCTGCTGCTCGTCGGGCTCAGTCCGCTGTTCGCACTGCTCGCGGTGATGATCGTGCTGGACTCCCCCGGCCGCGTGATCTTCCGGCAGCGCCGTGTCGGGCGCGGCGGGCGGCCGTTCACCGTCAACAAGTTCCGCACCATGCGCTCGGAGGCGAGCCATCAGACGCACAAGGACTACGTCCTGCAGCTGATAGAGCGCGACGCCGCCGACGAGGACAGCGAGCTGTTCAAGCTCTCGGCCGACAGCCGGGTGACCCGCGTGGGGCGCCTGCTGCGCAAGTCGAGCCTCGACGAGCTGCCCGCAGCTCTGGAACGTGCTGGTCGGGCGACATGTCGCTCGTCGGACCGCGGCCCACGATCGAGTACGAGGTCGAGAAATACCCGCCATCCTGGTTCGCGCGCTTCGCCGTCCGGCCGGGCATGACCGGGCTCTGGCAGGTCAGCGGGCGTTCGAAGCTGACGTACGAGCAGATGGTGGGGCTCGACATCGAGTACGCGCGCAGCCGCTCGCTGTGGCTCAACGTGAAGATCCTCTTCCGCACGATCCCGGCCGTGCTGTTCGCCCGGGGCGCGGCGTGATCCGCGACGCAGCCGACAGGATCGGCGTCGTCGTCGTCGGCTACGGCTATTGGGGCCCGAACATCGTCCGCAACGTGATCGAGCGCCCCGAGCTCGAGCTGCTGGCGCTGTGCGAGCTCGACGCCGACAAGGCGGCGCGCTTCTCGGCGCGCTACCCCGGCATCCCCACCCTCACCGATTTCGACGCCGTGCTCGCGGACCCGGCCGTCAATGCGCTCTGCATCGCCACGCCGCCGCGGACGCACCACCCGCTCGCCAGGCGCGCGCTAATGGCCGGCAAGCACGTGCTGGTCGAGAAGCCGCTGGCCACCACCGCGCGGGATGCGGAGGAACTCGTCGCGCTCGCCGACGAGCGCGGGCTGACGCTGATGCCGGGGCACACGTTCCTCTACAGCCCGCCGGTCAACAAGATCCATCGCCTGATCGCGTCGGGCGACCTCGGCGAGGTCTACTTCGTCACCTCGTCGCGGATGAACCTCGGGATCTACCAGCCCGACGGCGTCATCTGCGATCTGGCCCCGCACGACCTCTCGATCCTGTTGCACTGGCTCGACCGCCGCGTGGTCAGCGTGACGGCGTCCGGGCGTTCGATCTTCCAGTCCGGCGTGCCCGAGACGGCGTTCCTCTCGCTCACGTTCGAGGGCGGGGCGACCGCGAACGTCCAGGTCTCCTGGCTGGCCCCGCGCAAGGTGCGCCAGATGGTGATCGTCGGCTCCAAGCGGATGGTCCAGTACGACGACGCGGCGTCCGACACGTCGGTGCGCGTCTACGACCGCGGCCTGGACATGCAGCTGCCGGCGCCGGCGACGTTCGGCGAGCACCAGCTGACCTACCGCAGCGGCGACATGGTTGCCCCGCGGATCGACGCGGCCGAGCCGCTCAGCCTCGAGCTGGAGGACTTCGCCCGCGCGATCCTCACCGGTGCGCGCCCGCGCTCGCACGCGCGGCTCGGGCTCGAGATCGTCCGCGTGCTCGATGCGGCCAAGCTCTCGCTGGAGCGCCGCGGGGAGCCGGTGGTGATCGGCCCGGCGGGCGAGTTCGTCGCGCGCACGAACCGCTTCGGCCGGCCGCGCCAGGTCGAGGCGATCTGATGGCCGAGCCGCGCCGCGTCCTGTTCATCTCCGAGAACGCCCCGGTGCCGGCCGACCGGCGTGTCTGGAACGAGGCGCGGACGCTGACCGCGGCGGGCTGGCAGGTGACGATCGTGTGCGCGCAGGGCGCCGAGCGCGACTCCGCGCCCTATGAGCTGCTCGAGGGCATCGAGATCCATCGCTTCCCGCTCGAGCCGGCGGCGGGCGGCCCCGTCGGCTACCTGCGCGAGTACGCCCAGGCCATGTGGCGAATCCGCGCACTCGTCCGCCGCCTCGCCCGCACTCGCCGCTTCGACGTCGTGCACGCGTGCAATCCGCCGGACTTCCTCCTGGCGGCCGCGCGCAGCCTGCGCCGCCAGGGCACGCGCTTCGTCTTCGACCACCACGACCTCGTGCCCGAGCTCTACCGCTCGCGCTTCGGCGGCGGCACCGGTCCGATGTACCGCGTCGCGGTCATGCTCGAGCAGGTCGCGTTCCGGCTCGCGGACGTGACGATCGCGACCAACGACTCCTACCGCCGGATCGCGATCGAGCGCGGGCACATGGCGCCCGAGGACGTGTTCGTGGTCCGCAACGGGCCCAACCTCGCCCGCTTCCGCCCGGTAGAGCCCGATCCGTCGCTGCGGCGCGGCCGCGCGCACCTGATCGCGTATCTGGGGATCATGGGCCCGCAGGACGGGATCGACCACGCGATCCGGGCCCTCGGCTCGCTCGCCGCGCGCGACGACTGGCACGCGATCTTCATCGGCGAGGGCGATGTGCTCGACGACATGCGGGCGCTGGCGGCACAGCTCGGCATCGGCGACCGCGTGGAGTTCGCCGGGTGGCGCTACGACGACGACATCCGCCGGATCCTGTCGTCCGCCGACGTCTGCCTGGCACCCGATCCCCCGAGCCCGCTCAACGACGTCTCGACGATGATCAAGATCCCCGAGTACATGGCGATGGGCAAGCCGGTGGTCTCATACGCGATCGCCGAGTCGGTCGTCTCGGCGGGCGAGGCCGCCGCCTACGCGGAGAATGACGACCCCGAGGCGCTCGGCCGCTGCCTGGGCGAGCTGCTCGACGATCCACAGCGGCGTGCACGGATGGGCGCGCTCGGGCGCGAGCGGGTGGCCGGCGCGCTGAGCTGGGAGCACTCGGAGAGCGCCCTGCTGGCCGCGTACGACCGCGCGCTCGGCGTGGGTGAGGTTTCTCCCCCACGCGGGGTCGAACATGCGCCGACCCAGCCCGGTGGGGGGTATGAAGCCCCCGATCCGGCCAGTCGAAGATCACCTTCCCCCCCGATCGTCCAGGCGCGACCCTGAACGCAATGGACGGAAGCCCACGGAGGTGGCGGAAGTGAAGCGTCTGATGATCGTCGCGGACAACTCGTTCGCGGCACAGAGCATCCGGCTGGCGCTGCGCCAGACGGCGGGGTTCCAGGTGATTGGATTCGTGGACGCGTCAGTGACGATCAGCGCCCGCGCCGCCGAGCTCTCCCCTGACGTCGTCGTCGTCGACGACACGCAGGAGCCCGAGCGGGCGATGGCGCGACTCGACGAGCTCAAGTCGATGCTCCCGGAGAGCAAGCGCGTGTTCCTCACGATGCGCATGGACGACGACATCCTTGCCGCCGCGTTCGAGGCCGGCGCCGAGGCCGTGATCTCCAAGACCGTGCACCCGGTCAGCCTCGCGACGCTGCTGCGCGAGATCTCCCGCGACGCGGTCGTGCACGCCCCGCGCCGGGCGAGCGCGGCGCAGGCGTCGCGGACGCTCTGCCCGCTCACAGATCGCGAGCTCGAGATCCTCCGCCTGGTAGCGCGCGGCTACACGAACGGCAAGATCGCCCGCGAGCTGTGGGTGACCGAGCAGACCGTCAAGTTCCACCTCTCCAACACGTACCGCAAGCTCGGCGTCGCCAACCGCACCGAGGCGAGCCGGTATGCGCACGTCAACGATCTCGTCGCCGCCGCGTAGGGGCTTGACAGCACGAAGGCCCCGAGTCTCCTCGGGGCCTTCGGTCCTGCGGTCGTCGCGCGCGCTGTCGGCTAGCGCCGCTTCGCCTTCGCTGCGGTCTTCGTCGTCTTCGTCTTGCTCGAGGACAGCAATCCGGAGCTGGCGTTGACCGACATGTCGCTGGTGATCTGCGACGCGGTCAGCGGCTTGCTCCAGATGCGGACGTCATCGACGTCGCCCTTGAACCAGTCGCCGCCATAGGTCGGGGCGCCGCCGATGCGCAGCGCGCCGCTGCCGGTCGCCAGCGCACCGCTGACGGACTTCGAGCTCTTCTGCACTCCGTTGACGAAGAAGCGCATGGTCGAGCCGTCGTAGGTCACCGCGATGTGCGTCCAGGTGCTGGTCTTCAGCGCCGCGCTGGCGCCGGTGCTGTAGTCGGCGCTGGTGTGCGCCCAGCCGACCGGATGGCGGCCGTCATGGGCATACAGCCGGTACGAGAACCCGCTCGCGCCGCGCTCCTTCATGATCACCGCGTGGTCGGGCGTGCCGAGCGAGGTCGGCTTGACCCAGGCCTCGAGCGTCATGCCGGCGGTGAGGTCCAGCGAGGCGGAGTCGGCGACATTGACGATGTCGTTGACGCCGTCGAAGCGCATCGCCTTGCCGTGCTTGCCGGTCGACACGCGGGTGGCGCCGGAGAGCGTGCCCTTGTTGGCTGAGCCGGAGCTGTCGGTCACGGTCGTGCCGGAGGCCTCGTCGAATCCGTAGGACGCCACGAGGTTGCTGCTCGGGGTGGGCGTCGGAGTCGGAGTCGGGACGGGCGTCGGGACCGGGGTCGGCGACGGCGTCGGCGACGGCGTGGGAGACGGGGTCGGCGACGGCGACGGCGTCGGCGACGGCGTGGGCGACGGGGTCGGCGACGGCGTGGGAGACGGGGTCGGGGTCGGGGTCGGTGCGGGAGCGGTGACCGCGAAGCTCTTGACCAGGTTGTCCGACACGCCGCGGACATCGGTGACGATCAGGCGGACGTACTTCGTGTCCGCGTTCGAGAAGCTCATGCTGATCTTGCAGCCCGGGGTCGTCCCCCAGATCGTCGTCCCGTCGGAGTTCTCGAACGACCAGGTGCAGGTCAGGCCGACGCCGGTCGATGCGGTGCCGTCAAGCGTGACCGTCTGCCCGGTCACCACGCCGGTCGGCGCCGTCCAGATCGCCTTCACAGGCGTCGGCGTCGGCGTCGGGATCGGGGTCGGCGTCGGGCTGGGCGTGGCCGTCGGGGACGGCGTCGCGGTCGGCGTCGGCGAAGCGGTCGCGGTCGGCGTCGGGCTCGGCGTGGCCGTCGGAGTCGGCGTCGGCGTCGGCGTCCCGGTGCTGGCGACGATGCCCATGTCGGTGCCATCGGAGGCCGAGAGCGCGCCCGCGGTGGCCGGCGAGACCGTGAAACCGGTGTAGGTCGTCGGGTTGGTCCCGCCGCTGTAGACCGGCGACGACTTGATGTCGTGCGTACCCGTGCCGCTCTTGTTGAGGTTGTAGTCGACCGTGAAGCCGGACGTCGACTGGCTCTCCGAGTAGTACATCCCGCCCGTGAGCACGTTGTCGGTGACCGTCTCGGCGACGCTCGCGGACACGTTGACCTTGCCGATCCGGATCCGGGCGCCGTTGGCGAATGTGTTGTGGCGGATCACGTCGTAGGAGCCGCCGCCGATCACGATCTGATCGGGATACTCGCCGTCGGTGTGAAAGACGTTGTGGGTGATCAGCGCATGATCGGTCTCATCGCCCGCCATGATCCCGGTCGAGTTGCCGTGGAAGTAGTTCCCGGTGATCACCGTGTGGGTCTCGCCGTAGAACTGGATCGGATCGACGTGCGCCGAGTAGTTGCCCTCCTTGAGGTTGGAGAACTCGTTGCCCGGGCCGACCTGGACGCCGTAGACGCCGCCGATGAGCTGAACGCCGTCGGACTCGCCGCCGTTGCCGAAGTGGTTGTTGGTGATCTTCACCCCGACCGGCGCCGTGTTGTTGTAGCCGCGGACCGTCAGGCGCCCCTCGTAGCAGGACCCGCACATCGTGATCCCGTCGAAGGTGTTGTGGTCGAAGAGGATGTTGGCGTTGGTGATCGATGCCGGCGTGTCGACGCGCGTCATGTCCGTGAACCGGTTGTTGACGAACGTGACGTTCTTCGCGCCGTTCAGATACGCGCCGTCGACGTCCAGCCCGTCGAACGTGAGGTTCGTCGCGTTGGTCATCGACGGATAGATCGTTGCCGTCGCGCCCGGCTGCTCGGCGATCGTCAGCATCGAGGACTTCGACACGCCCGACCACGTCCCGTAATTGCCGGACGCCAGCAGGATCCGATCACCGCCCTGAGCGGCGGCGACCACACTGGCGAACGTCGACGTCGTCGCCGTCCTGTCGACGGCGCTGGCGGACGCCGGAATCAACAGGAGGCTCGCGACAGCGGCCGCGGCAACAACAATGGGACGTCTTCCGAAGAACCGCGGGCGCGCAGGGGCGCGCAACCCGCCGGGCGGGGCTTTCAGTTGCATCGGGACTCCTTGACCGTGGGGCTGGGTCGCGGCGCCCAATGAAGGGGGGTCAGCGCCGTGACCTTCTTCTCATCCCCTTATCGGTCCTGAGACCGGCCGAGCAATAGGGGAAAGACCCCATACCCCGGGCAGGGCGCTGAACTACCCCCGATGGAGGATGGCTGGCGCTACGGCAGCCGCACGCGTGCGTAGTTCGCCACGAGAATTTCGGCGAACCGCGCTCCGGCGTTGCCGTCCCACAGCGGAACAGTGCGTGGCAGTGGCGCGTGCTCGCTGCGCAGCGGCAGCTCCGAGGGCGCGTGGCACGGGATCCCCAGTGCCGCGGCCTCCTCGTGCACGCGAGCCGAGCTCGAGACGATCGCGGCGGCCGCCTTCTCCAGCGACAGCCGGTCGACGAACCCGAGCTGCTCGACCACGCGCGCGCCCGCGTGGACGGCGCCGGCGAGGTGCTCGTTCCAATCCCGCGCGGCCTCGATCACGAGCGGCGTCCTCGCGGCGAGCGCCTCGATCGCCGCCGCCGGGCCGGGCTCGGGCTCGCCGCCGAGCACCGCGAGGACGTAGGTGCCGGGCGTGACGTCGAAGCGGCGCCAGGCCGCGCGGAACACGGCGTCTCGCGAATGGCGGCGGACCATGTCGATCAGCGGGTTGCCGATCACGTGGATGCGCTCGGCTCCGATCCGGGGGGCGAGCGTGCGGGCGTCGTCGACCTCCGGCACCAGCACGAGGTCGGCGAGACGGGCGACCGCGCGGGCGGAGCCGCTGCCCCGCGGCCACGGGCCGACTCGGACGATGCCCGCGCCGAGGCGCGCGGTGGCGATCGCGCCGGCCAGGGCGACGCCGCCGTCCGAGTGCACGATCACGGCGGCGGCGCGGCGCAGCGCCGGCTCCTCGCGCAGGCCGGCGGCGTCCGCAGCCACGCGCCGGACGGGAACGTCGACCTCGAGCTCCGACAGCACGCGCTCCGCGCCGCCGGCTGCGTCGAGCACGACCTGCTCGAACGCGCGCGTGCCCTCGAGCGCGCGCACCGCGGCAACGACGCGCGGCACGTCCTCCGCCAGCGTGCTGAGGTGGGCGATCGCCGTGCCGTCGGCTTGTGCGACCGCGCCGTGGAGCGGGCCGGCGGGGCGGGGCGCGCGGCGGCGCTCGCCCGGCGATGGAACGACGCTCATGCGCGCGCGGGTCATGCGACGCTCCACTCAACCAGGTCGGCGGCGATGCGGCGGCTTGCGCGACCGTCCCACAGCGGGACCGGGAGGAGCTCTTCCGGCAGCTTGCCGAGCGGCACCTCGGCGATCTCCCGTGGATCGTCGCCGAGCAGGACATTGGTCCCGTGTGTGAGGGTCACCGCGCGTTCCGTCGAGCGGCCGAGCGTGAAGCACGGCACGCCGAGCAGCGTGGTTTCCTCCTGCACGCCGGCCGAATCGGTGATCACGGCGCCCGCGGACGCCTGGAGCGCGAGGAAGTCCGCGTGGTCGAGCGGGCCGCGGACGATCGCGCCGGAGGCGCGCAGGGGCTCGAGCGCGCCGACGGCCCGCAGGCGCGCCTGCACGGCCGCATCCACGCACACCACGACTCCGGCCCGGCCGGCGAGCAAGGCAAGCGCGTCGGCGATGCCGCGCAGCCGCTGCGGGTCGCCGGCGTTCTCGGGCTTGTGGACGGTGGCGAGGACGTAGGCGCCGCGGGCCAGGCGCAGGTCGCCGAGCGCGGCCGAGCCGTCGGTCCGGCGCAGCGCCGCCGAGTCCGCCAGCGTGCTGCCCGCGCGGACGACGCGCTGGTCCTCGAACCGCTCGGCGTGAAGCCGCTCGGCGGCGGTGTCGCCGTCGACGTAGAGCCGCTGCGCCAGCTCGTCGAGGACGATCCGGTTGATCTCGCCCGCGATCCCGCGGTCGTCGCAGCGCAGGCCGGCGCCGATACGGGCGATCGGCACCCTGAGGCGATCGGCGGCCATCGCCGCCGCGACCGTGTCGTCGCCGTCTCCGGCGACCAGTGCGAACGCCGGCCGCGCGACGGAGAGCGCCGCCGCGACGTCGGATGTGCGTTCGACGGTCGTCTGCGGCACGCCGAGCTTCGCCAGCGCGGCGGCGACCGGAGCCAGCCGGATGCTCGCCGAGCGCGAGACGGCGAGGTGCGCGACGCGCTCGGCGCAGGGCGCCGAGGTCACCGGATGAACACCGAAAAGCGGAGTGACAGACATCGGATCAAACGAACCCTAGGGCCCAGGATTTGTTTGAGCGAGAGCGTCCTGACCTTCCGGCCAGGGGGCCTACCGGCCCGGAGATCAGGCGCGTGGCGCGTCCACCATCCGTCCGCACCTCACCAAATTTCCACCGGCGGGTCGCGGGGTCGCGTAGATTCGTCAGCCTGGAGATGAGCTCACCGGACCGACTGGACCACTGGCGTGCCTCGCTCGACGTCGTCGAGGCGCTGCGCGAGCGCATGGCGACGATCGACGGTGCCCAGGAGGACGGAGTGACGCGCCAGCTGATGGCGCAGGTCGCACACGCCAAGTCGTCGAGCTTCATCGCCCTGCTGGACTCGACCGGGCATGTCCTCGACGTCAACCCCGCGGCGCTGATCGTCGGCGGCGTCGATCGAGCCGAGGTGATCGGGCTGCCGCTGTGGGCGACGCCGTGGTGGTCGGAGCTGGACGCCTCGATCTCCGCGTCGATCAAGCGCGCGGTGGACGCGGCGAGCGTCGGCAACTTCGCGCGCTTCGACGTCGACGCACGCTTCCATGGCGCCGGCGAGGAGCTGGGGACGCTCGACCTGCTGCTGCGTCCGCTGCGCGGGCGCGACGGCCAAGTGGCGTTCATCGTCGCCGAGGGTCGCCCGGTGACCGACCGCAAGCGCGTCGAGCAGCGGCTGGCCCAGCAGAATGCCGAGCTGTCGGCGCTGACCGAGCGGCTCGCGCGCGTGCACGACTACCGCGAGCGCCTGCTCGGCGAGCTCTCGCACGATCTGCGCGCGCCGCTGCACGTGGTGATCACGCGTGCCGAGCAGCTGCTGCGCAGCGAGCCCGATGACACCGTGCGCGTTCAGGTAGGCAACATCCGCGTCGCCGCCCTGGGCGCGCTGGAGCAGATCAACGACATGCTCGAGCAGGTCAAGGCCGACCATGGCGAGGCTCGCCTCGCGCTCGTCGACGCCGACCTGGCACGCGCCGTCCGCACGGTCGCCGAGTCCTTCGAGCCGCTGGCCGCGGACCGCGGGATCGCACTTGTGCTCCAGACCCCGCCAACGCTCGCCGCCCGCTTCGACGTCGAGCGCGTGAGCCGGATCGTGTCCAATCTGCTCGCGAACGCGATCCGCCACGCGCCGTCCGGCGGCAGCGTGCGCTGCACCGTGGCGCAGCGCGAGCAACACGCGTCGCTCGAGGTCGCCGACTCCGGTCCGGGAGTCCCCGCAGAGCATCGCGACATGGTCTTCGGCCGCTTCCGCTCCGGCCTGGACGGAGACGGGCGATCGTCGGGCGCCGGCGCCGGCCTCGGCCTGGCGATCGTGCGCGAGTTCGTCGAGCTGCACGGCGGAGAGGTGTCGCTCGGCTCGGCGCCGGAGGGCGGAGCCCTGTTCACGGTGCAGCTGCCGCTGCTCCCTCCCGACGGCCCGCGGATCACCGCCTCGCTCTCGCAGCAGGCCGCCGCCGCGCAGCGCACCGAGTACGTGCGCTCGCACCTGGCGGCCGAGCTCGCCAGCGAGCGCTCCAAGCCGCCGATTCGTACCGTGGTGATCATCGAGCGCGTGCCGGGACGCGCCGACGCGATCCTCGCCGGCATCGGCGAGGTCGCGGTCACCTGCGTCGCCGAGGACGCCCTGGAGGCGCTCCGGCTGACGATCGAGCTGCGCCCGGACGTCGTCGTGGTCGGGACCGCGACGGGCGACATGCCGGCGACGTCGCTGCTGCGGAGGCTCGCGGCCGACAGCCGGCTCGCCAAGGTGCGCCGCGTCGCGCTCGCGGGCGAGCGCGAGGAGGATCCGTCGTCGGAGGCGCTGATCAACGCGGGCGCGCAGCTCGTGCTGCCGGCCGCGGCGGCCGAGGAGCTCGCCGGCCGCCTTTGGACGGCCGCGACGGCCGCACGATGAGCCAGCCGAGCCGCGCGAGTTCGCGAGGCAAGCCGCGCGACGCGACCGCTCCGCCGAACTCGCCGAAGCATCGCCCCCTGGGCGATGCGACTATTCGACGGTGACGGTCTTGGCCAGGTTGCGCGGCTGGTCGACGCTGAGGCCCCGCAGGCGCGCGATCCGGTAGGCCAGCAGCTGGAGGGGGATCACCGCCAGCAGCGGCTGCAGCATCCAGTCCGTCGCGGGCACCCGCAGGACCTCCTCGGCGTGCTCGCCGAGCTCGGTGCCTTCTGTCGCCACCGCGATCACGTGCGCGCCGCGCACACGGACCTCCTGCATATTGGAGATGACCTTCTCGAGCACCGGCGAGTCGGTCGCCACGACGACGACCGGCGTAGCCTCGTCGAGCAGCGCGATCGGGCCGTGCTTCATCTCGCCCGCCGCGTACGCGTCGGTGGCGATGTAGGAGATCTCCTTGAGCTTCAGCGCGCCCTCGAGGCAGACCGCGAGGCCCACGTGGCGGCCGAGATAGAGGAAGAAGTCCTTGTCGTGGTGACGCTCGGCGACCCGCTCGACGGGCTCGGCGACCCGGTCGAGCAGCACGCCGATGTCGTGCGGGATCCGCTTGAGCGCGCCCACGATCTCGCGCCGGCGCTCGACCTCGAGCGTGCCGCGCAGCTCGGCCATCCGCAGCGCCAGTAGGTACATCACCGCGACCTGGGCGACGAACGTCTTGGTCGCGGCGACGCTGATCTCCAGGCCAGCGCGCGTGTAGATCACGCCGTCGGCGTCGCGCGTCGCCTGCGAGCCCATGATGTTGGTGACCGCCAGCACGGTCGCGCCGCGCGAGCGAGCGAGGCGCATCGCCGCGAGCGTGTCGAGCGTCTCGCCGGATTGCGTGATGCCGATCACGAGGTCGCCGGGCCCGACCACCGGGTTGCGGTAGCGGTACTCGGAGGCGACGTCCATCTCGACCGGCACGCGTGCCCAGCTCTCCAGCGCGTAGCGGCCGATCAGGCCGGCGTGGTAGGAGGTCCCGCACGCGACGATGACGATCCGCTTGGCGCCGCGCAGGAGCTCGTCGTTGAGCTCGGGCAGGTCGACGCCGTCCGGGCGCACCGTGCGGTCGGCGATCGTCTCGGCGACCGCGTCCGCCTGCTCGTGGATCTCCTTGAGCATGAACGTCTCGTAGCCGCCCTTCTCGGCGGCGTCGGCGTCCCACTCGACCGTCTCGACCTTGCGCTCGAACGGCTCGCCGGCCGCGGTCAGGAACTCGGCGCCGTCCTCGTACAGGACGACCAGCTCGTCGTCCTCCAGCGCCTGCACGCGGCGCGTGTGGGCGAGGAAGGCGGGGATGCCGGAGGCGAGGAACTGCTCGCCCTCGCCGCGGCCGACGATCAGCGGGCACTCCTTGCGCGCGCCGACGAGCACGCCCGGCTCGTCGGCCGCGATGGCGACGAACGAGTAATGACCGCGCAGGCGGTTGTAGGTGCGGCGCGTGGCCTCGACCAGCCCGTGCTCGTCGAGGTCGCGCGCGATCAGGTGCGCGATCACCTCCACGTCGGTCTCCGACGTGAACGCGGCGCCGCCGGCCAGCAGCTCGTTCTTGAGCTCGAGGTAGTTCTCGACGATGCCGTTGACCACGACGTGCACGCGGTTGTCCGGGTCGAAGTGCGGGTGCGCGTTCTCCTCGGTCACGCGGCCGTGCGTGGCCCAGCGCGTGTGGCCGACCCCGGTCGTCGCGGGAGGGGCGAGCACGGCGACCGCGTCGTCGCCCTCGAGCTCGACCTCGAGCGCTTCCTTCAGGTGGCCCAGGTTGCCAACCGCGCGCGTGGACTCGAGCGCGCCTTCGCACTGGATCGAGATGCCCGCGGAGTCGTAACCGCGGTACTCAAGCTTCTCCAGGCCAGCCAGGAGCACGTCCTGAGCCGACCGGTGTCCGACGTAGCCGACGATGCCGCACACGGTTCGGCCTCCTTTCCCGGCGGGTTCAGGTGCACATTCTACGGCGCTCGGCCGGACCCCTCCTGCACTCTCGGGGGGTTACGCGAGCTCGGATTCCACCAGCCCGACCAGCCGCCCGCAGACCGCGTCGGTCTCCTCGGCGGTCGGCGCCTCGACCATCACGCGGACCAGCGGCTCGGTGCCGCTCGGACGCAGCAGCACGCGCCCGCGGCCCTCCAGCGCCGCCGACTCGCGCTCGACCGCCTCGTGGACGGCCGTCGCATGGGCCAGCGCGTCGCGGTCGCGTACGCGCACGTTGACGAGCTTCTGCGGCAGCTTCTCCATCGCCGCGCGATCGGCGAGGTCCCGGCCCGCGAGCGCCTCGAGGGTGAGCAGCGCGGCCGCGATGCCGTCGCCGGAGGGGACGAAGTTGCGGTCGATGATGTGGCCGGACTGCTCGCCGCCGAGCGACCAGTCGCGCTCGCGCAGCTCCTCGAGCACGTAGCGGTCGCCGACCGGCGTGGTCGCGACCTCCACGCCGTGCTCGCGCATCGCCGTGTGGAAGCCGAAGTTCGTCATCACCGTCACCGCGACGCCGCCGCCCGCCAGGCGCCCGGCGTCGCGCAGGTGCAGCGCGGCGAGCGCGATCAGCTCGTCGCCGTCGACGAGCGCGCCGCCGCGGTCGACGGCGAGCACGCGGTCACCGTCGCCGTCGAACGCGAAGCCGATGTCCTCGTCGCTAGCCTGCATCGCCGCCTGGAGCCGCTGCGGGTGGGTGGAGCCGTAGCCGTCGTTGATGTTGCGCCCGTCGGGCTCGTGCGCGAGCACGCCGACGTCGGCGCCGAGGCGGCGGAAGATCTCAGGCGCGGCGCGGAACGTGGCCCCGTGGGCGCAGTCGAGCAGGACGCGACGCCCGCTGAGATCCAGGTCGCCGAAGCGCTGATGCAGCGCGCGCAGATAGTCCTCCAGCGCGCCGTGGAGGGCCCTGACGCGGCCAGGATGGCCGGGGATCGCCGGCGGCTGGTCGAGCGCCGCCTCGATCTCGGCCTCGGTCGCGTCGGAGAGCTTGTAGCCGTCGCCGCCGAAGAACTTGATCCCGTTGTCGCGATACGGGTTGTGGCTGGCGGAGATGACGACGCCGAGGTCGAACCCGTAGCGCTGGACCAGCAGCGGCGCGCCCGGCGTCGGCAGGATGCCGCCGAGCAGCGCCTCGCCTCCGGCCGCGGCGATGCCGGCGGCCACCGCGGCCTCCAGCATCTCGCCCGACTCGCGCGTGTCTCTGATGATCAGCGCCCGCGCCGGCTTGCCCGGGCTGTGCACGCGCGCGGCTGCCGCCCGCGCCAGCTGCAACGCCAGCTCGGCGGTCAGAAACTCGCCGGCGACGCCGCGGACGCCATCGGTGCCAAAGAGCCTGCGGGCGGCTGCAGTCGTCAGCGCTTCGAGAACTGCGGACGCTTGCGGGCCTTCTTGAGGCCGGCCTTCTTGCGCTCCTTCACGCGGGCGTCGCGCGTGAGGAAGCCGCGGCGCTTGAGCTCGGAGCGGAGGTTCGGATCGGCCTCCAGCAGGGCGCGCGAGACGCCGTGGCGCAGCGCGCCGGCCTGCGCGGACACGCCGCCGCCGTGCATCGCGGCGATGACGTCCATGCGCGTCTCGTAGCCGACGGTCTCCAGCGGCTGGCGGATCGTCCGCTGCAGCGTCGCGCGGGGGAAGAAGGCCTCGAGCGACTTGCCGTTGATGACGTACTCGCCGGTGCCGGGCTTGAGCGTGACGCGCGCGACGGCGGTCTTGCGCTTGCCGGTCGCGCGATAGCGGGCGCCCGCCGCGAGATCGATCGACGCGTCGGCGATCGTCTGCGGGAGCTCGTCGTCGGCGTCGGAGACGGTCTCGTCGCTCTCCTCGTCGGGCTCGTCCTCGCTGTAGCGCGGGCGGCCGCCGAAGACGTCCTCGCCCTCGCGCACGATGTCGACCTCGAGGTCCATGCCGGGGATCGCCGGCTTGACGCGCGGCGTCGCGGGCTCGTACTCCTCGACGTCCTCGTCGGTGACCACCTCGTCGCCCTCGACAACGACCTCGTCGGCCTCGGCCACGGGCTCCTGGACGGGAGCCGGCTCCTCGGCGGCGGGGGTCTCCTCAGCCTGAGGAGCCTCCTCGGCGGCCGGAGCCTCCTCCGCGGGAGTCTCCTCGGGCTCGTTGACCTGATCCTCGTTCTCGGCCATGGGGAAGTCTGGTTCTCCTACTTGCTCTCGATCAGCGCCATCGGCTTCGGCTGCTGCGCCGCGTGCGGATGGTCGGGCCCCGCGTAGACCTTCAGCTTGGTGAGCTGCTTGCGCGCCAGGCGATTGCGCGGCAGCATGCCCTTGACCGCGAGCCGGATGACTTCTTCCGGGCGGCGCTCCAGCATGTCGTTCAGCGTGCGGGACTTGAGGCCGCCCGGGTATCCCGAGTGGCGGTAGTACATCTTCTCGGTCCGCTTCTGACCGGTCACCGAGATCTTCTCGGCGTTGACCACCACGACGAAGTCGCCGGTGTCGATGTGCGGCGTGTAAGTCGGCTTGCGCTTACCGCGCAGCGCGTCGGCGATCTGGGTCGCGAGACGGCCCAGGGTCTGGCCCTCGGCGTCCACGATCAGCCAGTTGCGCTCGCGGTCAGTTGGGTTGGCGACGTAGGTCTTCACGATGTTGTGTGCTTTGGGCGCGGTCCGACCACGCGAAGTCCGCGCGGCGGCCGCTCACTCTAGCAACGCGCCGCTGGCCCACGCGCCGAGCGCACCTGTATATTGCCCGCGTTCCATGTCGGCCGAGTCCGCCCAGGAAAGGCGGAACGGGGGAACCGTTTGTTGGGGCGAATCCAGGCATTGCCGCCTGGTAGCGCACGGTCAGCGCGAGCCCGTCAGCTAACTCCGTAGGCCGGCGCGAAGTCGAGAGGACGGTTTGGGTCCGAACGGGTTCCCGGTCGCGCGATGCCGCGCCCGGGTCGGAGCATATGCGGTCACGGCGCTCCTGCTGGGGTTGGCGGGAGCCACCACGGCGGCGGCGCGGCCGGTCTCCGGCACGCGTCAGGCGCCGTCGACGGGCGGCCAGGCCGTGCCCACCGCGACGCCGACCCCGGCGCCGTCCGTGACAAACCGGTCCCCTTCGGCGTCTCCACCGTCCCCGCGCCCGCGATCACGCGCGTGGATTGCGCGGCGGTCTGCGACGGGGGCGCCGTGCGCGCCGGCTCGCTGCTGCGGGTGCGCGGGGGCAAGGACCTGCGCGCGGTCGACCAGCTCGTGTTCCTCGGCGCCGACGGCGACGCCGACGACGTGTCGGCGGCGCCGGTCGTGCGGCGCAAGACCTCCGTCGACGTCCGCGTGCCGCTCGGCGCGCCCGGCGGCTTCGTCGCGGTGGTCGACCGCGACGGGCGCACGTCCGCGGCCTCCCCCACGCCCGTCGTGATGGCCGCCGCCAGCCCGCTGCGCCTCGCCGGCGGGGCGCCGTCGGTCGAGCTGTCGGTGCGGGCGCCGCAGGCGTTCTACGGCGCCGCGCTCCCGGCGACGCTGAGCTACGTCGTCCACGCGGCGGCGCCGGTTGACGCGCTGGTCGAGGTCGCGCGGGTCAGCGACGGCGTCGTGGTCGCGCGCTTCGACGTCCCGCAGGTCGCTCCGGAGGTGCTGCAGACGGCGACCTGGGACGGGACCGCGGGCGGGAAGGTCCAGAAGGCCGGGCGCTACGCGTTCCGCGTCTCGCTGGCCGGGATCGCCGGCCCGCCTCAGCCGGCCGAGTTCGACTTCGCGCGCGACCGCTTCCCGATCCTCGGCCCGCACGTCTTCGGCACCGGCGCCGCCGCGTTCGGCGGCGGGCGCGGGCACCAGGGGCAGGACGTCTTCGCCGCCTGCGGCACCCCGCTGGTCGCCGCCCACGCGGGCACCGTCAAGTTCTCCGACTATCAGGGCCGCGCCGGCAACTATCTCGTGATCGACAACGACGGGGTGGCGACCGATTACGGCTACATGCACCTGCGCGACAAGGCGCTGGTGAAGGAGGGCGACCACGTGACGACCGGCCAGCTGGTCGGCTACGTGGGGGACACCGGCGACGCCGACGGCTGCCACCTGCACTTCGAGATCTGGACTGCGCCGGGGTGGTACGCCGGCGGGCGCCCGATCGATCCGCTGCCGTCGTTGAAGGCTTGGGACCGGCGCGGATAGCGCGCTGCGGCGACCTGGTCACTCGCCGCGGCGCGCTCCGCCGGTAGCCTGCGCGCGCATGATTCACGAGTCGGCAGAGATCGCCCCGGACGCGGACCTCGGGCCTTACGTCGTCGTGCACGCCGGTGCGCGCATCGGCGCCGGCACGCGGCTCGGCGCTCACGTGGTCGTGCATGCGGGGACGCTCGTGGGCGCCGGATGCGAGATCCAGGACGGCGCGGTGCTCGGCAAGCCGCCGAAGCTCGCGCGCCACTCGACGGCGTCGCGTGAAGCGCCGCCGCCGCTCGTGATCGGGGACGGCGCCGTCGTCTGCTGCAACGCCGTCGTGTTCGCCGGCGCGCGCCTCGGCGACGGCGCGATCGTCGGCGATCAGGCGTACGTACGCGAGCGGGCGGTGCTCGGCGCGGGCAGCGTGGTCGGCCGCGGCTCGGCGGTCGACAACGACGTCCGGATCGGCGCCCGCGTGCGGATCCAGACCGACGTCTACGTCACCGCGGACACGATCATCGAGGACGACGTGTTCGTCGGCCCGGGCGTGTGCACGACCAATGACTCCACGATGGCGCGCCACGACGACGAGTACCGGGTCGTCGGGCCGCGCCTGCGCCGCGCCTGCCGCGTCGGCGGCGGGGTCGTGCTCTGCCCCGCCGTGGAGGTCGGCGAGGAGGCGTTCGTCGCCGCGGGCGCCGTCGTCACGCGCGACGTCGCGCCGCGAGCCGTCGTGATGGGCGTGCCCGCGCGCGTCGTCCGCGAAGTCGGCGACGAGGACCTACTGGAACGCTGGCGGCCGGATCGCCCGGGGGGCGATCCTCCGGCGAGTTCCACGAGCGCCTAGCCAGGCGCGCAAGTGCCGAGTGAACTCGCGTCCTCGATTCAGTGGACCGCCGGCGCGAAATTGGCGGCCGCGGCCACGACCTCTTCCGCCTGGGCCCGGGTGAGCACCGGGCTCATCGGGATCGCCAGGTTCGTGCGCGCCGCCTCGGCGGTGCCCGGCAGCGTCAGCCCTTCGCCCCACTCGCGCATCGCCGGCTGCTCGTGCGTGGGCATCCGGTAGTAGGCGCGGGCGCCGATGCCGGCGTCGTTGAGCGCGGCCTGCAGCGCGTCGGCGCGCTCGTGGCGGATCACGTACAGGTGCCACGCCGGCGCGGCCCCGGGAGCGGGGACCGGCAGCGCGGCGAGCTCGCCGAGCCCGGCCTGCTCGTAATGGCGCCCCGCGGCGCGGCGCCCGTCGCACCAGGCGTCCAGGTGCGGGAGCTGCACGCGCAGGATGCCGGCCTGCAGCTCGTCCAGGCGCGAGTTGTGGCCGATGCGCTCGAACGTCTTCTTGTCGCGCGAGCCGTGGAAGCGCAGGCTGCGCACCGCCTCGTCGAGCGCCGCGTCGCTCGTGGTGACCGCGCCGCCGTCGCCGAACGCGCCGAGGTTCTTGGAGGGATAGAACGAGAACGTCGCGATCGTGCCCAGCGCGCCCGGGCGCCGGCCGTCGGCGAGCACCGTCCCGGCCGCCTGCGCGGCGTCCTCCACCACCGGCACGCCGAGCGCCTCGATCTCCTCGACCGGCGCCACGTTGCCGAACAGGTGGACGGCGATCACCGCCTTCGTGCGCGGCGTCAGTGCCGCCTTCACGCTCTCCGCGGTGACCAGGAACGTCTCCGGGTCGACGTCGCAGAACACCGGCCGGGCGCCCGTGTGCGGGATCGCCTCGGCGGAGGCGTAGAAGGTGAAGCTCGGCACCACGACCTCGTCGCCCGGGCCGACGCCGAGCGCGCGCAGCGCGAGGATCAGCGCGTCGGTGCCGTTGGCGACGCCGATCGCGTGGCTCGCGCCCACATAGGCGGCGAGCTCGGACTCGAAGGCGCGGACCTCCGGCCCGAGGACGAACGCCCCGCGGTCGAGGATCGCGGACACCTTTGCGCGGATCTCGGCGTCGATCGCCGCAAGCGGCGTAGCAGTGTCGAAGAGCGGGACGGCCATGCGCATTGAGGCTATCGGCGCCGCCTTCGACGCCGTTCGTCGACCTCCTTGAGCAGCAGGAAGAACACGATGCCGCCGAGCGCGCCGCTGACGATCGCGGCCGCCCAGCCGGTGCGCGGCCCGAACGTGACGATGTAGAGCGCGGCGAAGAGGATGCCGACGATGATGCGGTTGCGCAGGCCGAGCAGGTTGCCGCCGGGCGGCGGCGGCTTTTCCTCGGGCCGCTCTACTCCCACTCGATCGTGCCCGGCGGCTTGCTCGTGATGTCGAGCACCACGCGGTTGACCTCGCGGATCTCATTGATCATGCGCGAGGCGATCTGCTCCAGCAGGTCGTACGGGAGCCGCGCCCAGTCCGCCGTCATCGCGTCGTCCGACGTCACCGCGCGGATCGCCACCACATAGCCGTACGTGCGCTCGTCGCCCTGCACGCCGACCGTGCGGATGTCCGGCAGCACGCAGAACGACTGCCACAGCTCGCGGTACAGGCCGGCCTTGCGGATCTCGTCCTGGAGGATGGCGTCGGCCGCGCGCAGCGTGTCCAGGCGCTGCTTGGTCGCCTCGCCGCCGACCACGCGGATGGCCAGGCCGGGGCCCGGGAACGGCTGGCGCCAGACCAGGCGCTCGGGCAGGCCGAGCTCGGCGCCGACCGCCCGCACCTCGTCCTTGAACAGCGCGCGCAGCGGCTCCACCAGCTCGAACTCGAGGTCGTCCGGCAGCCCGCCGACGTTGTGGTGGGACTTGATCGTGGCCGCGCCGGTGCCGCCGCCGGACTCGATCACGTCCGAGTACAGCGTGCCCTGCACGAGGAACCTCGCGTCGCCGATCCTCGCCGCCTCCTCCTCGAAGACGCGGATGAACTCGGCGCCGATCGCCTTGCGCTTGGCCTCCGGCTCGCTCAGCCCCTTCAGCCGCTCGAGGAAGCGATCCTCGGCGTCCACCGCGACGAGCGGGACGTGGAAGGTGTCGCGGAACGCGGCGATCACCTGCTCGCCCTCGTTCTGGCGCATCAGCCCGTGATCGACGAACACGCAGGTCAGCTGATCGCCCACCGCGCGGTGCACGAGCAGCGCGGCGACCGAGGAGTCCACGCCGCCCGACAGGCCGCAGATCACGTGGCCGGTGCCGACCTGCGCGCGGATCGCGGCGACCTGCTCGTCGATGATGTTGGCCGCGCTCCAGGTGCGCGCGCAGCCGCAGATGTCCTCGAGGAACGTCGTCAGGATCTGCTGCCCGTACGGCGTGTGAACGACCTCGGGGTGGAACTGGATGCCGTACAGGCCGCGCTCGACGTCCTCCAGCGCGGCGACCGGCGACTCGCTGCTGGACCCCAGCTCCGTGAAGCCCTCGGGCGCCGCGTACACCGTGTCCCGGTGGCTCATCCAGCACGCCTGCTCCGGCGGCGTGCCGGCCAGCAGCCGGCCGGGCTCGGAGACCGTCAGCCGCGAGCGGCCGAACTCGCCCACCTCGGCGCCCTCGACGCGCCCGCCGAGCGTGAGCACGAGCGCCTGCATCCCGTAGCAGATGCCCAGCACCGGGATGCCGAGCTCCAGCAGCGCGGGATCGAGCCTCGGCGCGCCCGGCGCATAGACCGACGCGGGGCCGCCGCTGAGGATCAGCCCCTTCGGCGCGCGCTTGCGCACCTCCTCGGCACCGACGTGATGCGGCAGCAGCTCCGAGAACACGCCCAGCTCACGCACGCGGCGCGCGATCAGCTGCGAGTACTGGCCGCCGTAGTCGAGCACGACGACCTCGTCGGTCGCGACCTCGCGCTCGAGCGCCAGCTCCTCGACCGGCTGGTCCGCAGGAAGCGACGAGCCATGCCCGAGCGACTGACCCTCGCCGCTATTAAGGTCGGATGATCGGGGTGGGGCGGAGGGGATGTCCGCCTTGACCCCCGATGATCGGGGTGGGGTGGAGGGGATGTCCGCCTTGACCCCCGATGATCGGGGTGGGGCGGAGGGGCTGCCTGCCTGAACATCGCGGGGTGGGGCGGAGGGGATGCCCGCCTTAACCCTCGATGGGGCGGAGGGGATGTCCGCCCTTATTTCAATCTGCGACAAGCGCCACCGATCCTCCGCGCGCGCCCATGCCGATCCCCTGGTCGCGCTGGAGGGACTTGCCCTCGGTCTGCAGCGCGGGCGCGACCATCAGCTCGGCGCGGTTGAACTCCGCGATGTCCTGATAGCCGCAGGTGGCCATCGACGTGCGCAGGCCGCCCATGATGTTGAACGTGCCGTCGTTCTCGCGCGCCGGGCCGGTGATGATCTCCTGCAGTGTGCCGTTCTGGGTCGTCTTCACGCGCGCGCCGCGCGGCAGCGTCGGGTGGAAGGTCGCCATGCCCCAGTGGAAGCCGTGGCCGGGCGCCTCGTACGCGCGGGCGAGCGGCGAGCCGACCATCACCGCGTCGGCGCCGCAGGCGATCGCCTTCGCGACGTCGCCGCCGGTGCGCATCCCTCCGTCCGCGATCACGCGCACGTACTCGCCGGTCTCCAGCATGTGCTGGGAGCGGGCGGCCGCGACGTCGGCGATCGCCGTCGCCTGCGGGACGCCGATGCCGAGCACCCCGCGCGTCGTGCACGCGGCGCCGGGGCCGACGCCGACGAGCACGCCGGCCGCGCCGGTGCGCATCAGGTGCAGGCCCGTGCTGTAGCTCGCGCAGCCGCCGAGCACGACTGGGATCGACAGCTCGCGCACGAACTCCTTCAAGTTCAGCACGCTGCCCGACGAGGAGACGTGCTCGGCCGAGATGACCGTGCCCTGGATGACCAGGATGTCCAGCCCCGCGTCCAGCACCAGATCCGTGTAGCGCTCGACGCGCTGGGGCGTGAGCGAGGCCGCGGCGACGACGCCGTGATCCTTGATCTCCTGGATCCGCTGCGCGATCAGGTGCTCCTTGACGGGCTCCTGATAGATCTCCTGCATCTCGCGCGTGGCCTCGTCCTTCGGGAGGGAGGCGATGCGCTCGAGCATGTCGTCCGCGTCCTCGTACCGCGTCCAGATGCCCTCGAGGTTGAGGACCGCGAGACCGCCGAGCTTGCCGACGATGCCCGCCGTCTCCGGCGAGACGACGCCGTCCATCGCGGACGCGAGCAGCGGCAGCTCGAACCGGTACGGACCCAGCGTCCACGTGATGTCCACGTCATCGGGGTCGCGCGTGCGGCGCGAGGGGACGATGGCGACATCATCGAAGCCGTAGGCGCGGCGCGCCTTCTTGCCTCGGCCGATCTCAATCTCCATGACGGAATCCTAGGGTTCGGTGCGGACGGGACCTTCGCTCTACGTTAGCCCGTCGGGGGCGCGATTATGGAGACCGTGGAGGCATGTCCGCGGTGTGTGCGGGCAGGCGCCCCGCGAGCCGCGCCTTGGCGCCGGCGAACGTCAACGGCGGCAGATAAGGGGAGCGAGTTCCCAGAAGCGATCATTCAGGACGAGTAAACGATCACGATCGATGATCGTGTCGATACACCGGATTCACGTGGGTCGGATTTGTCGGCTATAGCACCGGTTTCTCGAGCCCACCGGATTCTGGAGCGAACACGGGATGGTCGTTTCCGCCTCGCGACCGCCCTACCGATCTGACCCACCTCCTTACTGCCCGCCGTACGCCGGCGGGCAGATGGCGCCCACGGAGAACCCGCGGCCGGCGCGGCGTGGCCGGCGCGGCGTGGCGTGGCCGGCGCGGCGTGGCGTGGCCCGCGCGGCGTGGCGTGGCCCGCGCGGCGTGGCCCGCGCGCGGGCGGACCCGGCGCGCGGCGCGGACCCGGCGCGGCGCAGCCCGCGCGGCGCCTCGCGCGGCGCGCTACGCCTGAGGCGCGAGCGTCGGCTTCTCGACCTCGACGTCGGCGAGCAGGCGCTCGACCCGGTCGGGGTCGACCAGGCCCGCGCCAAGATGCTGCGTGGACTCGGCGCCGCACGCGACGGCGAACGCCAGCGCGTCGGCGTTTGCGCGCCCCTGGTAGCGGGCGGCGACGAAGCCGGCGAGGAACGCGTCGCCGGAGCCGACGGTGGCGCGGGGCTCGACCGCTCCCGCGCGCATCCGGACGCGATAGAGCACCGGCTCGGGCGTGTCCTTGACCATGACCTGCGCGAAGCAGCCGTCGGGCATCGTCATGAGCGCCTGGCGGGCGCCGAGCTCGCACATCTCGCGCACCGCGATCACGCGGTCCTCGTCGTCGTTGAACTCGTGGCCGACGAGCTCCTCGGACTCGAGCACGTTCGGTGAGATCACGTCGGGCTCGGCGCGTACGGCGCGGCGCAGCGGCTCGCCGTCGGTGTCGACCACCGTCGTGACGTTCAGGCGGCGCAGCTCGCGGATCAGATGCGCGTAGATGTCGGTGTCGACCTCGCGCGGCAGCGAGCCCGCGAACACGCACATGGTCGCGCCCTTGGCGAGGTAGAGCAGCTTGTCGACGAACAGCTCGACCTCGCGTTCGGTGACCTTCGGGCCGCGCTCGTTGATCTCGGTCTGCTCGCCGGTGGTGGGGTCGATCACGGCCGTGTTGGTGCGCGACTCCTCGCCGATGCGGACGAAGTCCGACAGCACCGACATCTGCGTGAGCTGCTCCACGATCCGGGTCCCGGTGGCGCCGCCCGCGAGCCCGGTGGCGATCACCGGCGCACCGAGCGTCTTGAGCACGCGCGCGACGTTGACGCCCTTGCCGCCCGGCATCGTCGTCTGCTCGACGGTGCGGTGGCGCCGGCCGAGCCGGAAGTTCGGCACCGAGAGCGTCTTGTCGATGGCCGTGTTGAGCGTGACGGTGACGATCATGCGGCGCGCGCCTCCCGTGATGGGCGCCGCGCCGATTGGAGCCGGCGCCGGCGTGCCAAGAGGAACGTAGCGACAATCGCGGCCAGCCCGCCAACTAGCACCCAAGGACGCCCCGCCCAGGACTTGGTGCGCTGCGTGAGGTTGGCGGCGGGCAGCGCGGCGCCGGCGATCAGCGGCACCGTGGCGACGACCTCGCCGCCCTGGGAGACCTCGACGCGCCCGAGCCGCTGGCCGCCGCGGATCGGCCCGGTGACGTGGTCGGGCGCGATGACCTTCACGCTGACCGCGTCGCGGTGCCCGCGCAGGACGATCCGGCGCACAGTGCGGGCAGCCTTGAGCTTGAGCTTGGCGCCCTGCTGGAAGCGGATCGGCACATTGGCCATTACGCGGTCCTTGATCACCGGGCGGATGCGCTGGAAGCGCGGGAACGCCCACTTGTACAGGGCCAGCGTGTCGGAGTCGCGCGCGTCCTCGCTCGGCGTGTCGAGCACCGCGCTGACGAGCTGCACGCCGTTGCGGCTGGCGGACCCCACGAGGACGTAGCCCGCCTGGCGGGTGTGCCCGGTCTTGACGCCGTTGACGAACGGATAGTTGACGACCAGCCGGTTGCGGTTGGTGAACGTGCGCGGGCGCACCCCTGATTTCAGCGTGACGCGCGGCGAGTCCACGACCTTCTTGAAGAACGAGTTGGTGCGCAGGACGGTCGCGAGCGTCACGAGATCGCGCGCGGAGGAGTAGTTGCCCTCGGCGTCGAGCCCGATCGGGTTCGCGTAGTGGGTGTTGTCGAGGTCGAGCGCGCGGGCGCGCTGGTTCATCAGCCGCACGAAGCCCTTCTCCGAGCCTCCGACGCCCTTGGCCAGCGCGGCGGCGGCGTCGTTGCCGGACTCCACCAGCAGGCCGCGCATGAGGTCCGACACGCGCATGCGCTCGCCGGGGACGAGGCCGATCTTGGACTCGATCGGCGCGGGCCGGTAGCTCGAAGCCGTGAAGGTCTCGCTCAGCTTGGCCTTCTCGAGCGTGAGCAGCGCGGTCATCAGCTTCGTGGTGGAGCCGACGGGACGGCGGCGGTCGGGCGCGCGGGCGCACGCGACGATGCCGGTCGAGACCTCGACGACGATCGCGCTCGGGGCCTTGACGGTGCTGGGGCAGGCCGGCGTCTTCGCCTGGGCCGGCGCGGCGTGGAATGCGACCAGGACCAGGCCTGCCGCCGCGACGACGGCCTTCACCCGGTCAGCCTGATCCGCTGCCCGGGCGAGAGCGTCTGCGGGTCGAAGTTCTTGTTGAGCCTTTGCATCGTCGCGATCGAGATCCCGGTCTTGTCGGCGATCCCGGACGCCGTGTCGCCCGCCTTGACGACGTAGACGCGGCGCGTGTGCTTCGCGGACTTCTTGCCCCCGCTCTGCTTGGCGGGCGTCGAGCTCGCCTGCGCCGGGGTCTCCGAGCTCGACTTCCCGGCCGGCTCGCGCGCGTCCTTGACGACCGTATAGAGCGCGACCGCGAAGGCCACCAGCGCGATTGGCGCCAGGAAGCGCAACGGGGTGCGACCGGCCATCTCTGCCGATCATAGCGGCGCACATGGCGGCTTCAGCCGAGTGCCCAGGCCTGCTCTCGCAGGCGCTCGGCCTCGGCGCGGGCGGCCTCTTCCGGCGGCGTACCGGCCTGCTCGTACGCGTTGGCGATCGAGCGAGACGCGGTCACGAGGCCGGCCGCGCGGTGGGGGGCGAACGCGGGCGCCAGCGATGCGACGTCGCCGCCCTGCGCGCCGATGCCGGGGAGCAGGAAGGGCGTGCGCGGCATCAGCTCGCGCAGGCGGGCGAGATGCTCGGGACGCGTCGCGCCCGTGACAGCGCCGACGTCGCTGAGGATCTGCCGGGCGCCCGACGGCGCCTCGGCTCCAGGCGCCGCCCCGGCGCCCGCCGGCGCCCCCGCGCGCGGCGTCGCCTCCGCGCGGCCGAGCTCGTCGACGATGGTCGCGAGCCGTTCCCACAGGTGCTCGCCGGTCTCCAGCCGCAGGTCCAGGATGTCGGCGGCGCCCGGGTTCGACGTGCGCACGAGCACGAACACGCCCGCACCGCGGGCCCGGGCGGCCGCGATCAACGGCTCCAGCGCGTCGCGGCCGAGCAGCGGGTTCGCGGTGAACGCGTCGGCCTCCAGGCCCGTCACGGTGCCGAACGGGGACGGTGTGCCGCCGACCAGCGCCTGCCCGTAGGCGGCCGCGGTGACCGGCACGTCGCCGCGCTTGCCGTCGGCGAGCACGAGCAGGCCGTGCGCGCGCGCATGCGCGCACGCGTGCTCGAGCGCGAGCCAGCCGGGCGCGCCGAGGCGCTCGAAGCACGCGAGCTGCGGCTTGACCGCGACGCACGCGGGGCCGGCCGCGTCGATCAGCGCCAGGCAGTGCGCGAGCACTGCGGCGGCCGACTCGAGCCGGGCGACGACGCCCAGCTCGGCGCCGGCGGCGGACTCGCGCACCTGGCCGGCGGCGCCTTCGGCCTCCGACAACGTGGACGCGAGGCGCGCGCGGGCCTCGCTGCTGCCCTCCACCGCCGCGGGCCACAGCTTCATCGGGTCGGGATCGATGCCCAGGACGATCTGGGACTCGCGCGCCTGGACCGCGTTCGCGAGGCGCTCGCCGAAGTGCGGTGCCGAGCCGCGGGCCGCGCCCTGCGGCGCGAGCCCCGCGCCGTGGACGGGAGCGCCGCCCGGCTGCGACGCGCCCCCGCCGTGGGCGGGATCACCGCCCGGCTGAGACGAGCCTGGTCCGGGGCGGCCGTTGCCGGCCGGCCCGGTCATCTCGGCTGCCTCGCACGGCCGGGCGCCGGCGCGGCCCCGCCGGCGCCCGACAAGAGCCTCTTCCCGCCTACTTGACGGCCTTCTTGAGGCCCGAGCCGGCCGTGAACCGCGGCACCCGGCTGGCGGCGATGGTCATGGTCTCGCCGGTGCGCGGGTTGCGCCCCTCGCGAGCGCCGCGCTCGGCGACGTGGAACTTGCCGAAGCCGGTGAAGTTGACGTCCTCACCAGACTGCAGGGCGCCCTCGATCGCGCCGAGGACGGCATCCACGGCCGCACCGGCGTCCTTCTTGCTCAGACCGCTGGTCGAAGCGACCCGGTCGACGAATTCACTCTTCGTCACTGACACTGCGTCCTCCTGTAATCCCTCGGGGGATGGGTGGAAGGCCGAAGCTAACAGCGGCTTCGGACACGCTTGGCGCGTAGCGCGGGGAAAATAGCGCAATTTGCGAGGATACGGCGACAGGATTCTTGCCGACATTCGGCGCTGCACCGCGAAAAAGGGGTTCAGGGTGCCAGCTGGAGGGCCGCGAGAAGGGCGCCGGCGGCGGCCGGCGAGGCGTCCGAAACGGCGCTCCGCGGTGCGGCGCCGCCCAGCGCCGCGAGCACGCTCGTGAGGTCGTGCAGCGCGAGGCCGGGCAACGCGAGCGGGCCGGTCGCGACCACGATGCCGTGCCGGTCGCCGCGCGCACCGAAGGCTCCGCCACGGGCCGTCAGCGAGCGGACGAGCGGCGCCTCGGCAAGCAACGCGCGCGCCGCGATCGCGAAGGCACCGTCCCGGCGGCCGCTCTCGGCGCTCACCGCGAGCACGTCGCCGTCCGCTGCGAGCACGATCGCGGCGCGCACGTCGGCCGACAACTCGCGCAGATACGCGAGCGCGAGGACGGGGGTCAGCGCGGCCGTCATGGGCGTCCGCGACAATAGCCCGCCGGATGCAGCTCTCGCGACTCGCTTGGCTGGTCACCGTCGGCGTCTGCCTGGTGGCCGCCCTGATCCTCTTGCTGTCGGGCTACGACGGCTACGCCGGCGTGTCCCTGGCCGTCGCGCTCGCCGCCGGGATCAACTTGTTCTGAGCTCCTCCCCCGGCCGCACGCGATCGGCGGGCTCGAGGTGGATCAGCACGTCGGCGCCGTTCAGGCGCTCCTGGATCCGGTCCTGCAGATCGTGGGCGGTCCGGTGGGCCTCCTCGAGCGAGGTGCCGCTCGCGAACTGCACGTGCAGGTCGACGTAGCGGCGGGCGCCGGCCCGGCGCGTGCGGAGCTGGTGGTAGCCGACGACGCCCTCGCCGGCGAACGCCTCGATCGACTCGCGGATCGCCGTCTGCTCGTCGTCGGGCAGCGCCTCGTCGACGAGCACGCGCAGGCTCCCGATCGCGAGCCGCATGCCGGTGACGACGATGCCGGCGGAGATCATCAACGCGACCACCGGGTCCAGCCAGTCGGCGCCGGTCACCGCCACCAGCCCGAGTCCCACGAGCACGCCGATCGACGTGTAGGCGTCCGTGCGCAGGTGGGCCGCGTCGCCCTCCAACGCGGGGCTCGACATCTCGTGGCCCTTGCGGAACAGCCAGCTGCTCACCGCGAGGTTGACCGCCGCGGCGAAGCCCACGACTACGATGCCGAAGCCGAGGTGGTCGAGCTCGGTACCCGCGATCAGCGAGCGGATCGCCGCGAACGCGATCACGGCGGAGCCGGCGAGGATCAGCATGCCCTCGGCGGCCGCCGCGGCGTTCTCGAACTTGTCGTGGCCGTAGCGATGGCCAGCGTCGGCCGGCTCCTCGGCGCGGCGGACGGAGAAGAACGCGATCAGGCTCGCGAGCAGGTCGATGCCCGAGTGCAGCGCCTCGGTGAGCACGGCCACCGAGCCGGTGAGGACGCCTGCGACGAGCTTGAGCGCGATCAGCGCCGAGTTGGAGACGATCGAGAGCGCGGCGGCGCGGCTGCGCTCGCGTGAGTGGTGGCCGTCGTGACTCAGCGCCGCCACGGTGCGCTCATCCGCTCAGCCATGCGAGCAACGCGCGCGCCGCTCGGCCGCGGTGCGAGATCGCGTCCTTCTCTGCGTCCGACAACTCCGCCATGGTGCGTCCGGGAGCCTCATCGGGGACGAACAGCGGGTCGTAGCCGAAGCCGCGCGTCCCGCCGCGAGTAGCGGCGAGCGTACCCGCGCAGCGGCCCTCGAACACGTGCTCGGCGCCCGCGGACGTGACGTACGCGATCACGCACACGTAGCGCAGCCGCGAGCCGGCCGGCGCCTCGCGATGGAGCTTCGCGAGGTTCTCCTCGTCGGTCGCACGCTCGCCGGCGTAGCGGGCGGTGTGGACGCCGGGGCGCCAGCCGAGCGCCTCGGCCTCGATGCCGGAATCGTCGGCGAACGCCGGCCGCCGGTTCGCGCGGGCGGCGGCGCGCGCCTTGATCAGCGCGTTCTCCGCGTACGTCGTCCCGGTCTCGGCCGGGCTCGGCTGGCCTTCGGGCAGCGAATCGAGCGCGACGCCCTCGAGGAGCCGCCCGAACTCGCGGAGCTTGTGGGCGTTTCGCGTCGCGAGCAGCAGGCGCACGGTCGCGCTCAGCGCAGCGCGGCTTCCTGCGCGGCGCGCAGCCCCTCGATGCCGTGCTGGGCGAGCTGCAGCAGCTCGTCCAGGTGGGCGCGCGAGAGCGGTGTGCGCTCCGCGGTGGCCTGAACCTCGACGAGCCCGCCCTCGCCGGTCATGACGACGTTCGCGTCCACCTCGGCGCTGGAGTCCTCGGGGTAGTCGAGGTCGAGCAGCGGCACGCCCCTCACGACCCCGCAGCTGACCGCCGCGACGCTGCCGGTGAGCGGCGAGCGCTCGAGCAGCCCTTCGGTCTGCAGGCGGCGGACCGCGAGGGCGAGCGCGACATAGCCGCCGGTGATCGACGCGCAGCGCGTGCCGCCGTCGGCCTCCAGGACGTCGCAGTCGACGTAGATCGTGCGCTCGCCGAGCGCGCCGAGGTCGGCCACGCCGCGCAGGCTGCGGCCGATCAGGCGCTGGATCTCGACCGTGCGGCCGTCGGGCCGGCCCTTCGAGACGTCGCGCTGCTTGCGGTCGCCCGTCGACGCGGGCAGCATCCCGTACTCGGCGGTCATCCACCCGCGGCCCTGGCCGGCCATCCAGCGCGGCACGGACTCCTGCACGGACGCGGTGCAGATCACGCGCGTGCCGCCGCAGGCGATCAGCGCCGAGCCGGTCGCCGTGCGGACGAACCCGGGCTCGATCGTCACGGGCCGCAGCGCGTCGGGCGCGCGGCCGGCGGGACGGCGCTCGGAGGCGCTCACCGGCGCGCCTCCACGAACGCGTGCGCCTCGACGTCGGGCAGCGGGACCGTCTCCACCGCGCCGATCGGGAGCTGGAGGAAGCGGGTGCCCGCCGCGCGCAGCGCCTCGGGCTCGGCGGACGTGAGGAAGCGGTAGTCGCCTTCGCCGCTGCGCGGATTGCCGAGGCCGCGGCTGCCGAGCACGTGCTCGACCTGACGCGCGACCGGCACGCCGGAGCTGACGATCTCCACCCCGCGGCCGAGCATCCGCTGCAGGAGCGGGCGGATCAGCGGATAGTGGGTGCAGCCGAGGATCACCGTGTCGACCTCCGCTTCGCGCAGCGGGCGCGTATAGCGGCGGACCGCCTCGACGATCGCGGCGTCGAACGGCGAGCCCCGCTCGATCAGCGGCACCAGCTCCGGGCAGGCCACCGCGGTGACCGTGACGAACGGGTCGGCGGCCGCGATCGCCCGCTCGTAGGCGCCGCTCGCGACCGTCGCGTCCGTCGCCATGTAGCCGACGCGGCCGTTGCGCGTCGCCGCCACCGCCTGGACCGCGCCGGGTTGCACGACGCCCAGCACGTCGACCCCGAGCGTGGTCTGCATCAGCCGCTCCCTGAGCGCCGGCAGCGCAGCCGCGGAAGCCGAGTTGCAGGCGACGACGAGCAGCTTGATGCTGCGCGCCAGCAGCTCCTCGGCGACCTCGAGCGAGAACGCCTCGATCTCCTCCTGCGGGCGGGGCCCGTACGGCACGCGCGCCGTGTCGGCGAAGTACACGAAGTCCTCGTGAGGGAGCTGCACGAGCAGCTCGTGCAGGACCGTCAGGCCGCCAACCCCGGAGTCGAACACGCCGACGGGCCGCGTGCGCATGGCGTCGTGTGCGGGCACGCCGCCAGTCTGGCACGGCGACCTGCGGACCCGCGTTCGCGGCGCGGCCCGGCGTGTCGTCACGCCTTCGCCTCCAGCCCGTCGATCGTCGCCTTGATCTTCTTGACGACCGCCTCGGCGATCCCGCCCCCCTTGAGCGTGTCGCCGATCGCGATCACGCCCGCGAGCAGAGCGGCGATCAGGAGCACGAGGCCCACGTACTCCACGGTCCCCTGGCCACGCTCGCTCAGCAGCGCGGCGTGTGCGCGTCCCATCAGCTCGTACATCTCGGTCTCCTGCCAACGCTCCTCGCCCCGGCGGCCCCGGGACCCGGCTCCCGCGGGGTTCGGCGGGATGAAGCCCAGTGTCAGGCCGACCGCTGCGACGGATCTACGCGCAGATGTGCCGAATGAGTGAAAAGACTGCAACCGATCCGTGCCATGGTTCGCGCCCGGTGCGCGTCCTCGTGGTCACGAACCTGTACCCCTCGCGCGAGCGTCCGGCGCTCGGACCGTTCGTGCGCGATCAGGTCGAGGCGTTCCGGCGGCGGCCCGACCTCGACGTCGAGCTGTTCGCCTTCGCGCCCGGGCCGCGCGCGCTGGCCGGCGCGGCCGCGCGGCTCCGGCGCCGCTTCAAGGGCGAGCGCTTCGACATCGTCCACGCGCACTTCGGGCTGACCGCGTGGCCGGCGCTGCTCGCCCGGCTCGGCCCCGTGGTGGTGACGCTGCACGGGAACGACCTGCTCGTGCGCCGCTCCTACCTCGTCACGCGCGCCGCGCTGCCGTTCTGCGCGCTCACCGCCGCCGTCTCGCGCGAGTTCAGCGCGAACCTTCCCGGGGCTTCAACGAAGCGGCGCGTCGCGATCCTGCCCGTCGGCATCGACCTGCACCGCTTCCGGCCGATCGGACGCCGCGAGGCGCGCGAACGGCTCGGCCTGGACCCCGACGGGCGCTACCTGCTGTTCCCGCACGATCCCG
The DNA here is from genome assembly GCA_963837485.1 of uncultured Solirubrobacteraceae bacterium. Classification (GTDB taxonomy): domain Bacteria; phylum Actinomycetota; class Thermoleophilia; order Solirubrobacterales; family Solirubrobacteraceae; genus Solirubrobacter. Next base: position 106,537 of record CAWINP010000012.1, read on the forward strand.
CCCGCCCGCTGAAGCGCTACGACCGCGCCGCCGCGGCGGCGGGAGACGTGCCGCTGCTCACACTCGGCGGCGTCGAGCCGGACGAGGTGCCGTACTGGATCAACGCCGCCAACGCGGTGCTGGTGCCGAGCGAGAAGGAGGCGTTCGGGCTCGCGGCGATCGAGGCGCTCGCGTGCGGCGTGCCGGTGCTCGCCACGCCTGTGGGGATCCACCCGGTCGCGCTCGAGGGGGTCGAGGGCGCGTACTGCGCGCCGTTCGACCGCGACGCCTGGCGCGCCGCGCTCGCGCCGCATCTCGAGGCGGACGACCCGCGGATCGACGGGCGCGCGCGGGCCGAGCTGTTCTCCGCCGACGCGATGGCCGGGCGGGTGGTCCAAGCGTGGCGCGACCTGCTCGAAGAGCGAACCTCTTGACCCTCAGTTGCGTTGTGAGGGTCGTGGGAGCGCCACCCGACCCTATACTCGGCCCGGGGTCGAGTTCCGCGGCCCCATGTGACCCATGAGCGGCCTCAAGCGACGTCTCACTCGCCGGCGCTCAGCTGGTCCCGAAGGCAGCGAGCCCACCGCGGCGGCGCCTGGGCCCGGCACGACGCCGAACCAGCCTCCGGCCGAGCCGGAGGCTCCGACGTCCCTGCTCGCGGACCCGGCCTCTGAGCGGCCGGCGCAGCTCCAGCCCGCCTACCAGCCGTTCTCGGCGGGGCAGCCGGTGCCCGGAGCGCCCTACTCGCACGCCGATCCCGCGCAGCCGTCGCCGCTGCCGGGCGCCGATCTTCCCCCCGGCCTGGATCCGGACGAGCTCGCCGCCGTCCCGACCACGAGCGCGCGCCGCGGGAGGTTGCGCAAGCGCGTCGCGTTCCTGCGCGCGGCCCGCGAGCTGCTGCTGCGCGACCTCGGCGGGTTCGTCTACGAGCTGCACCGGACAGCGCACGACCACGAGCACGAGGCGCACCGCCGGCTTCGCGCGACCAAGCTCGACCGTCTGACGGGGATCGACGCCGAGTTGCACGAGCTCGAGCTGCTGCTCGACGACGTGCGCCGCAACGTCGTCGTGAGCGAGCCCGGCGTGGGCGGCGAGTGCCCCGAGTGCGGCGAGCTGTTCGGGAGCGCGGCGCACTACTGCTCGCACTGCGGGCTGCCGCTGACCGAGAGCGCCCGCCGCGCGTTCTCGCGGATCGTCGCCGCGCAGCCGGGGCCGGCGCCCGTCGCGCCGACCGACCAGCCGACGCAGGAGCTGCCGCCGCTTCCGGCGCAGGCGGGGACCGAGTTCCATTGGCCGCCGCGGGACGCGACGCCGGAATCCGCGGCGAGCGAGGCGCAGGGCGATGCGGCCGCGGCGGGCGACGAGCCGGCCACGCCCGGCGACGCGCCCCCGACCGGCGGCGACGTCGCGCCGGGGAGCGAAGACGAGACCGCGAGCGCCGGTGCGGGCGACGTGGCGGAGCGATCCGACGCGGGGCCGGCGGGTGACGTGGCGGCGACGAGCGGCGAGGACGCGGCGGCGAGCGGCGACGAGGCCGCGCCGGGCAACGCCGCGAGCACGACCGGCGACGCCCCGGCGGCACCCGGCGACGACCCGGCGCCGAGCAACGACGCGGGCACGACCGGCGACGCTCCTGCGGCGCGCGGCGACGATCCGGCGCCGAGCAACGACGCGAACACGACCGGCGACGACCCGGCGGCGCGCGGCGACGCGCCCGGCGACGACCCGGCGCCGCCCGACGCGACCGCACACAGCGAGCCCGGCGACGACGCCGCCAACGGCCGCCAGCCCGGGACCGGCGATCTCTTCTCGCGCGCGGAGCGTCGGACGTGACGACGATGCAGACTCCGCCGCCTGACGCAGCGGCGCCGCCCGAGCGGCGATGCCCGCGCTGCGGCCACGCGATGTCGCCCGACCAGGAGTGGTGCCTGGCCTGCGGCGCGGCGGCCTCGACCGAGGTCTCGGAGCCGCGCGGCTGGCGCGTGCCGATCATGCTGGCCGGCGGCTTGGCGCTGCTGGCGATCCTCGGCGTCGTGCTTGCGCTCGTCGCGCTGTCCGGCGGCGGCGAGAAGCTCGCGGCGACGCCCACGCCGTCTCCGCAGGCGGTGCCGACGACGAGCCCGATCCCCACGGCGAGCGCGACCGTCTCGCCGCTGCCGACCGAGTCCGCGACCCCGGCCGCGACCGCCAGCCCGACGGAGACCGCCAGCCCGACCGAGACGCCCGACACCGGCGGCAACACCGGCTCCGACAGCGGCTCGACGGTCTCGGGCTGGCCCGGCGGCGACGGCTGGACGGTGATCATCGCTTCGAAGAGCTCGCAGTCGGAGGCCGAGAGCATCGCGAGCGACGCGCAGGGCAAGGGCCTGACGGTCGGGATCCTCGACTCGGGCGACTTCTCGAGCCTCAACCCGGGCTACAAGGTCGTCTTCACGGAGAAGTACGACTCCAAGAGCGCGGCGCAGGACGGGCTGGACTCCGTGAAGTCCGACTTCCCCGACGCCTACGTGCGCGAGGTCAAGGAGTAGCGGCCGCGCCGAGCCCCGGCCAGTACGCCGACAGCCGCTCCAGCGCGCTCGCGGCCACCGGGTGCAGCTCGACCGGCTGGGCGGCCGGCGTCGCGTCGGCCACCAGGACCGGCATCAGCGCCGCCATCGAGCGCGCCAGCGCGCCGAGGTCGTAGCCGCCCTCCAGCACCAGCCCCAGCGGGGCGCCGACGGCGTCCGCGGCCCGCCGCAGCGACGCCGCCATCGCCGCGAAGCCCGCCTCGGTCACCCGGCAGGACGCCAGCGGGTCGTCGCGGTGAGCGTCGAACCCGGCCGAGATCAGCACCAGCTGCGGCTCCCACGCCGCGGCGAGCCCGCCCGCGACGTGCTCGACGATCGACCGGTAGGCGAGATCGCCGGTGCCGCCCCGCACCGGCACGTTCACCGTGAACCCCTCGCCCGCGCCGGAGCCGACGTCGGACGCCGGCCCGGTGCCCGGATACAGCGGCCACTCGTGGATCGACATGAAGAGCACGCTCGGGTCGGCGTGGAAGATGTCGTTCGTCCCGTTGCCGTGATGGACGTCCCAGTCGACGATCAGCACGCGCTCGAGCCCGTGCTCGGACACGGCCCGCCGCGCCGCGGCCGCGACGTTGTTGAAGAAGCAGAAGCCCATCGCCCGGTCGCGCTCGGCGTGATGCCCGGGCGGACGCAGGGCGCTGACGCCGAACTCCGCGTCGCCGCCGAGCAGCGCATCGACCAGCGCCGCGGCGCCGCCCGCGGCCCGCAGCGCCGCCTCGTAGGTGGCGGGCACCGCGTACGTGTCGGCGTCGATGGCGCCGCCGCCGGACGCGCACAGCGCCTCGATCGCGTCGACATGGGAAGCCGAGTGCACCGCCAGGAGCGCCTCGCGCGGGACCCGCGGCGCCTCCACCCGCGAGCACCCGAACCAGCCCGCCGCGCTCATCTCCGCCTCCAGCGTGCGGATCCGCGCGGGCCGCTCCGGGTGCCCCGGAACGTCGTGCAGGAGGGAGGCGTCGTGCCGGACCCAGATCGAACGGCGCATCAGCACACCGTACTCTTGAGCCGTGGACGTCATCGTGGTCGGCGCGGGCGCCGCGGGCCTGTTCGCCGCGCTGACCGCAGCAGAGCAGGGCGCGACGGTCGCGCTGGTGTCCGCTCGCCCGCTCGCCGAGACCGCGTCCTATTGGGCACAGGGAGGCGCGGCGGCGGCGCTCGCCGTCGACGACTCGCCGGAGATCCACCTGCAGGACACGCTCACCGCCGGCCGCGGGCTCACACGGCCGTCCGCCGCCAAGGTCCTCACCGACGAGGCGGCCGCTCGGGTGATGGACCTGCGGGCGCTCGGCGTGCACTTCGATGCCGACCGGCACGGCGAGCTGGCGCTCGGCCTCGAGGGCGGCCACTCCAAGCGCCGGATCATTCACGCGGGCGGGAGCGCGACCGGACGCCGGATCCTGCGCGAGCTGTCGGCCAAGGTCGCCGGGCACAGGCGCATCGACGTGCTGGAGGGCCATCGCGCGGCGCGCATCCTGACCGCCGACGGCCGCGCCGCCGGGCTCGCGCTGGAGGCCGGCGGCACGCTGACGGCGCGCGCGACGATCCTCGCCACCGGCGGGGCCGCCGCGCTGTGGTCGCGCACGACCAACCCGCCCGGCTCGTTCGGCTCGGGCCTGCTGCTCGCCCGCGACGCCGGCGCCGCGCTCGCCGACCTCGAGTTCACGCAGTTCCACCCGACCGCGGTGATCGGCATCCCCGGCCGCGAGGGCTTCCTGATCTCCGAGGCCGTGCGCGGCGAGGGCGCGACGCTGCACGGCCCCGACGGCGAGCGCTTCGTCGACGAGCTCGCGCCGCGCGACGCGGTGGCCCGCGCGATCTTCCGGCTGCTGCGGGAGACCGGCGCTCCGGCCGCCGAGCTGGACATGACCATGGTCGACCCCGACCGCTTCCCGAACGTCGTCGCCGCGCTGCGCGAGGCCGGCCTGGACCCCACCCGCCAGCGCGTCCCCGTCTCCCCCGCCTCGCACTACGTGATGGGCGGCGTGGTCTGCGACCTCGATGGCCGCGCCGAGAATGTCGCCGGGCTCTACGCCGTCGGCGAGTGCGCCTGCACCGGCCTGCACGGGGCCAACCGGCTGGCCTCGAACTCGCTCTCGGAGTGCTTCGTGTTCGGCCGCCGCGCCGCGCTGGCCGGGCTCGACGAGCCGCCGCCGCCCGCGGTCGACGGCCCGGGAAGGACCGAGCCGGTCGCCCCGCCGCCCACGCGGGCGACGCGCAAGGCCGTGTGGAGGCTCGCGGGCCTCGAACGCACTGAGGGCGACCTGACTGAATTGCGCGCCGACCCGCATCCGCTCGCCCGCCTCGTCGCCGCCTGCGCTCTGGCCCGCGAGGAGACCCGCGGCGCCCACGCACGGGCCGAGTTCCCGGAGCCGGATCCCGCCCTCGATGGGCGCCACACCGTGCTTTCCGCGGATTCCGAGACTCCGTCGTTCGTCGACTGGCTTTAGCCGACTTCGCTTCTTAACGCGAAGTCAACAAAGCCGACGTTTGGAGCCTCCGCACACCCGGTGAACACAGCTGCACCGGGCCACGGAGGGGACTCGCCGCCGGATAGGGCGCGTCCCGGGGAGACACCGATGTACCACTTCAGCCGTTCCATCTATCGCGAGCTCGCGCCGGACATCATCGAGGAGCGTTCCGAGCGCGACGGCCACACGAACCACGAGCGCGTCCTGCGCTCCTGCGAGACCTGCGTAGAGCGGCTCGCCACGGACTGGCACTACTTCGCCAAGCCAACGAAGACGCTGTTCAACGACATCCGGGTCTACTTCCCGATGTCGGCACAGCTGCGCGTCTACAAGATCGTGGACCGCTACATGACGTTCGCGCGCGACTACTTCGCCGACAACCCGGCGACAGAGCAGCTGGATTGCCGCGCCACCACGCGCCGGGGCACGCCGTGTCGGCGGACTCCGCTGCCGCACAACGGCTACTGCCCGTCGCATCAGCACCTGGCCGAGACGGAGAACGTCCCGATCGCAGCTTGAGCTCGTGCCGGCGTGGGCAGAACGCCGCGCCGGCTCGAACGTCAGCCTACGAACGCCCGAAGGCTGACCGCAACCGGGCGACGGTGTCCTGCCTGCCTCGGACTCCGAGCTTGTCGTAGACCCTCCGGAGGTGAGCCTCCACGGTTCTTGGTGTCACGACCAGCGCGGCGGCGATCTCCCTGTTGGACATCCCCGTCGCAAGGAGGCGAACGATCTCGCGCTCACGCGCCGTGAGCAGTTCCAGCGACGCCGGCTCAACCGGCCGCGCGTCGAGTGCCGAGAGGAGTGCGTCGATCTCGCTTTCCGGCGTCTCGTCGGAGGCCAAGACGTCAATGCCGTCCGAGGCGTCATAGAAGACGAGCACGACCGCGGGAGCGTCGGCATTGCGCCGGACGACGGCGTAGCGGCCGGGCCCAAGCTCATCCGCAGCCGGGCTCCACTGAATGCCGGCGCGAGCCGACAACTGGTCCGGAGTCGCATCGAGCCAGCGGCGGATGCTCGCGCCGCTCACGTGAGAGCCCGTAGGGAGCTGCTCAATCGCCGCGACGCTCAACCGGCCCAGCTCACTCGCGAGATCATGATGGCCATCTTCGCCACATCCTCATTCTGACGCACGCTCCCATCTGCGCGACGACGCCAGTATGCGCGCGGACCGGCATCGCTATCCGGCCGGGCACGAGCATAGAACTCGAATCCGGCCTGTCCCGACGGAAGCGGCCCCGCGTATGCCTTGACCGCGGGCAGATCCGACCCGAACGGAGGACTCCCCCAGAGCTCGCCGGAGCGCAGCACGTCGCGGACCACGTCATCGGTCTGCGTCGGCGAGTGCCGGCGATGAAACGGGCCGTACGCAAAGATCTGCAGGTAATTCGCCAGCTTGAGTCGGTGAAGATCGTCCCAGCGGAGGCGGCGGGTAAGTTGCCAGAGTGCTCTTGGGCGTCGACGTCGGCGGGACCTTCACGGACGCCGTCCTCGCGATCGGCGACCGGGTGGTGACCGCGAAGGCGCCGACGACGCCGGAGGACCAGTCCGAGGGCGTGCTGGCTGCGGTCACCGCGGTGCTGGAGAAGGCCGGCGCCGACGCGCGCGACGTGCGCGAGTTCGCGCACGGGACGACGGCGGCGACCAACGCCCTGCTGGAGGGCCGCGGCGCGCGGACCGTGCTCGTCGCCACCAAGGGCTTCGAGGACGTGGTCGAGCTCGCGCGCCAGAACCGCGCCGACCTGTACCGGCTGTGCGTCGCGCGCCCCGCGCCGCTGGTGCCGCCGCAGCTGCGGGTCGGCGCCGACGAGCGGATGACGCCGGACGGACCGCTGCGCGAGCTGGACGCGCGCGCCACCGCCGCGGCGGTCGCCGCGCTGGACCCGGAGTCGGTCGCCGTCTGCCTCCTGCACGCCTACCGGCACCCGCAGCACGAGCAGGCGCTCGGCGAGGCGCTGGAGGAGCTCGGCGTCCACGTCTCGCTCAGCCACCAGGTGGTCGGCACGTTCCGCGAGTACGAGCGCGCGGCGACCACCGAGCTCGACGCCGCCCTCTCCCCCCTGCTCGCCGCGTACCTGCGCAACCTGACCGCCCGTGCGCGCGAAGCCGGCCTGCCGGAGCCCAGCGTGATGCAGTCCAGCGGCGGGCTGGCCGAGCTTCGCGAGGCCGCCGACCACGCCGTGCTGACCGTCCTGTCCGGCCCGGCGGGGGGAGCGGCCGGCGCCGCCTGGGCCGCCCGCGCGGCGTGCGAGCGGGACACGCTGTGCTTCGACATGGGCGGCACCAGCTGCGATGTGTGCGTCGTCCTGCAAGGCGAGGTGCGCGAGGCGTCCGGGCGCGAGGTCGGCGGCCGCCCCGTCGCGCTGCCGATGCTCGACATCCACACCGTCGGCGCCGGCGGCGGGTCGATCGCGTGGCGCGACGCGGGCGGAGCGCTCAGAGTCGGGCCGCGCAGCGCCGGCGCCCGTCCCGGGCCTGCCGCCTACGGCCACGGCGGCGCCGAGCCGACCGTGACCGACGCGAACCTGCTGCTCGGCCTGCTCGCCGGCGACGCGCCGCTGGCCGGCGGGATCGAGCTCGACCGCGCCGCCGCCGCGCGAGCCGTGAGCGGGCTCGGGCATGAGCTCGGCCTCACGCAGCAGGAGACCGCCGAGGGCATCGTGCGCGTCGCCAACGCCGAGATGATCCGCGCGCTGCGGGTGATGACCGTCGAGCGCGGCGTCGACCCGCGAGCGCTCGCGCTGATGGCGTTCGGCGGCGCCGGCGGGCTGCACGCCGCGGCGATCGCGCAGGAGCTGGGGATCAGGCGGATCCTGTGCCCGCGCGCCTCGGGGGTGCTCGCCGCGCTCGGCCTCGTCGTCTCCGACCGCCGTCGCGACGTCCAGCGCAGCGTCCTGCTGGCCGGCGACGACCTGACCACCGAGGCGGTGCGCCGGGAGGCGGACGCGCTCGCGGAGCTCGCCGGGCACGCCAGCGTCCGCCACGTGGCCGAGCTCCGCTACAAGGGCCAGGCGTTCGAGCTGTCCGTCGAGCTCGAACGCCCCGACGCCGACGCCCTGCGGCAGGCCTTCCACGCCGCCCACGAGCACGCTTATGGCTATTCTGACCCTCAGGTCGAGGTTGAGCTCGTGACCCTGCGAGCGACCGCGACGACCCCCGGCGCGACCATCGACGCCGACGCGAAAGGCACGGCGCAGCGCGCCCGGCGGCCCACGATCCTCGGCGACACCGAGGTGGTCCGCGGCGAGCCGCCGCCCGGCGAGCTGATCATCGGCCCGGCCGTAGTCGAGCTGCCGGAGGCGACGCTCGCGGTCCCGGACGGCTGGGCGGGCGAGGTGCTCAGCGACGGCACGATCCGGATCGAATGGACCCGGTAACCCTCCGCGTCGCGTCCGGCGCCCTGCGCGCCATCTGCGAGGAGATGGGCGCCGTCCTGATCAAGGCCAGCCACTCCGCGAACATCAAGGAGCGCCGCGACGCGTCGTGCGCGCTGTTCGACCCCGAGGGCCGGCTGGTGATGCAGGCCGAGCACATCCCCGTCCACCTGGGGGCGATGCCGGCGGCCGTGCAGGCCGTCGCGCGCGAGCGCCACGAGCCGGGCGTCGCCTGGATCCTCAACGACCCGTACGCCGGCGGGACGCACCTGCCCGACATCACCGTGATCACGCCGGTGTTCGGAGACGGCGGGCTGATCGGCTTCGCCGCCAACCGCGCCCACCACGCCGACGTCGGCGGGCCGACGCCGGGCTCGATGCCGGCCGACTCCAAGACGCTCGACGAGGAGGGCGTGGTCATCTCGCCGCGCCGGCTGACCGACGACGCGATCGACGAGCTCGTCGCTCAGATGCGCCAGCCCGAGCAGCGTCGCGCCGACCTGCGCGCGCAGCTCGCCGCCAACCGCACCGGCGCGGCCCGGCTCGCGGAGCTGCACGCGCGCATGCCGCTGGCGGAGGCGATGGCGGCGACGATCGAGTACGCCGAGCGGCGGACGCGCGCGGCGCTGGATGCGCTGCAGGACGGGACGCGAGAGGCGCATGACGTGCTCGAGGCGGTCGAGGGCGACATACCCCTGCAGCTGACGGCCACCGTGCGCGGCGACACCCTGACGCTCGACTTCACGGGCTCGGCGCCCCAGCACGACGGCAACCTCAACTGCCCGCTGGCGGTCACCGTGTCCGCGTGCTGGTTCGCGGTGCGTGTCCTGACCGACCCCGACATCCCGCCCAGCAGCGGCGCGATGGCGCCGGTGACGGTGATCGCTCCCGAAGGCTCGATCCTCAATGCCACGCCGCCGCACGCGGTCGTGGCCGGCAACGTGGAGACCTCCTCGCGCGTCGCCGACCTCGTGCTCAAGGCGTTCGGCCGCGCGCTCGGCCAGGGCACGATGAACAACCTCACGCTCGGCAACGACGCGTTCACCTACTACGAGACGCTCGGCGGCGGGCAGGGCGCGTGCAAGGACGCGGACGGGCCGAGCGCCGTCCACGTGGCGATGTCGAACACGCTCAACACGCCGGTCGAGGCGCTCGAGCTCGAGTTCCCCATCCGGGTCGCCACGTACGCCGTGCGAAGGCACTCGGGCGGCGCCGGCGCCCACCGCGGCGGCGACGGCGTGATCCGCGAGCTGGAGGCGCTCGCCGAGATGGACTACTCGCTGCTCACCGAGCGCCGCCGCCATGCCCCGCCGGGCGCGGCCGGCGGCGAGCCGGGGGCCTGCGGCCGCAACCTCGTCGACGGCGAGGAGCTGCCGCCGAAGGCGCGCGGTAGCCTGGCGCCCGGTCAGACGCTGAGGATCGAGACGCCGGGAGGTGGTGGGCATGGCTGACCGTGCCGTCGGGTTCATCGGGCTGGGGATCATGGGGTCGCTGCAGGCGGCCAACCTCGCCAAGGCCGGCTACGACCTGACCGTCTACAACCGCACCCGCGAGAAGGCCGACGCATGGGCGAGCGAGAACGGCGGCACCGTCGTGGGCTCGCCGAAGGAGGTCGCCGAACGCGCCGACGTCGTGATCACCATGGTCGTCGACGGCCCGCAGGTGGAGGACATGATCGGCCAGGCGCTCGAGGGCGCGCGCCCGGGCACGCTGTTCGTCGACATGTCGACGATCGCGCCCGGGACCGCCCGCGCGCTGGACGAGCGCCTGCGCGCCGCCGGCCACCGGTTCCTCGACGCTCCCGTCACCGGCTCCTCGCCCAAGGCGAAGGCCGGCACGCTCGTGATCATGGTCGGGGGCGAGGCCGAGGATCTCGAGCGCGCCCGCCCGTTGTTGGACGTGATGGGCGCGAAGATCGTCCACTGCGGTGCCGCCGGCCAGGGCCAGGCGGTCAAGGTCATCGCCAACACGATCACCGCGATCAACGCCGCCACGCTCGCTCAGGGCATCACGGTCGCGCGCCAGGCGGGCGTCGACCTCGACGCGCTGCTGGAGTCGATGGAGGGCGGCTCGGCCGACTCGACGATGCGATCGCTGAAGGGCCGGCCGATGATCGAGCACGACTTCACGCCGCTGTTCAAGCTCGCGCACATGCTCAAGGACGTGCAGCTCTGTCTCGCCGAGACACGGACCGCCGGCAGCGCGTTCCCGTTCGCCGGGCTCGCGCAGGAGCTCTACGGAGCGGGCATGGGCCGCGGGCTCGGCGACGAGGACTTCTCGGCGGTGATCCGCGTCGTCGAGGGGCTCAATGGCATCTAGATGACACCCTCGCATTCACTGCAGAAAATCGTGCGTTTGCTCCCAAAATTGCGCTTTTGCAGGGAGATTTTGAGTTCTCGCGACTTTGTGCATAGTATGTGACGTCCCGCCGGGGGTTTCCCGGTAGCAGTCTCGGGCAGGGTCGTTGCGCAGGTCCCCTCGGTTGCGGGATTCGCTGGTCCTTTAACTCATTCTCCCCCCACCTCTATGCCGATCGCTTTCAAGGAATGGGCAGTAACCGTGCGCGCGCTTGCGGAGGGCGAGCAGCTCCTGACGCTCCGCAAAGGCGGAATTCGCGAGCCCAACAAGCACTTCGAGCTTGAGCACGACCGCTTCTTCCTGTACCCGACGTTCGACCACCAGCGCAACGACCTCGTGCGCGAGTCCCACCACCCCGAGCTGCGGCGGGCGCTCGAGGAGGGCGTGTGGCCGGAAGGCGAGCCGCCGAGCCGCGCGCTGACGATGGACGGCGGCATCGCCCAGCCCGACCGTGTGCGCATCCGCGCCTGGGCCGAGGTCGCCGGCGCGTGGACGATCACCGACCGGCGCGCGCTCGACGCGCTGTCCCCGTTCCACGTGTGGACGACGGACTACGCCGAGAAGCGGCTGGCCTGGAAGCGCCGGCATCCGCTCAACGTGCTGCTGCTGCGCACGTACCGGATTCCGCGGCCGGTGACCGTGCGGGTGCGCGACGATTACCACGGCTGCCGCTCGTGGCTGGAGATCACGCGCGACCTGCCGTTCGAGGGCACGCCGGTCCTGTCGGACGAGGAGTTCGACCGCGCCTCCGAGGAGATCGCGGCGATCGCCGACTCCAACGGCATCGCGGCCTACGCGTAAGCGCGCGGACGCGGCTCCCCGCGCCCGCGCGCCTGAAGCGAATCAGCCCGCGGGTGTGATCTCGTAGATCGCGCCGCGGTTGGTCGAGACCGCGTACAGGTGCCCGTTGGGCCCGGTCTCGATGTCCGTGACGATCCCGAAGTCGCGGCCCACGAGCAGGCTCTCGCTCTCGGTGATGTCGTTCTTCGCGTTGTTGTCGGCCACGCCGTCATCCAGGCGCGGATCGCTGAATGCGAGGCCCGTGCGCTGCCTGTCGAGCCGGAAGCGGAACAGGTAGCCGCCGGCCGTGGCCGCAGTCGCGGCGCCGACGAACAGGTCGCCGGCGAACTCGTGGCCGAGGCCGTCCCCCTCGACGAACCCGATGCCGGCCGGCGGGGCCGCCCACTTCCACGCGAACTCGGGATCGGAGTAGCGCGCCATCGGCAGCGCGGCCCGGATCCGCAGCTGCGCCTCGTGCGGCGTCTCGGCGATGTTCGTGGGCGGCCAGCGCAGTTGCTGCAGGGTGCGGGCGCCGAACGTGGTCTCCATCGCGCGGAACTGCGCCACGCGATCGATCGGGCCGGCGAGTTGGACCCAGCCGCCGTTCATGCCCCGCTCGACGCGGTTGATCTCGTCGAACGTGTCGTCGCCGTTCTCCTGCTCCCACAGGTCGCCGCTCTCGGGATCGAACGCCATCCCGAAGCTGTTGCGGATCCCCATCGCGTACACGTTCTGGAGGTTGCGTCCGGCCTCGCCGCCGATCGCGTTGCCTACGCCCCAGAACGGGTTGTTCACCGGCGCGCTGCCGTCGTCGTTGAGGCGCAGTACGAAGCCCGTGACGTGCGCATCGTCGGGCTCGGGGCCGCCGAACTGGTCGTCAGGGACCTGCGGGCCGGCGTTGCGGAAGTTGCCCTCGCACAACGGCGTGGGACCGCATGGCAGGTTTTGCATCCGCCCACGGCGTCCGTTGTCGCCCATGATCACGTAGAGCTTGCCGTCCGGCCCGAAGCGGATGACGCCGCCGTTGTGGTTGCCGGCCGCGCCCTGGGCAGCGTCACCCTGACCCGGCGGGTTGGGCGCGCCGTCGGCCTGGAAGGCGTGCAGCGAGATCAGATGCCGGTCGAATGTCAGCGCCTGCGTGTCCGGGTGCCACACGAAGCGGTCAACGCGGTTGCCGAGCAGCGGCACGGCGAGCGTGACGTTGGTGTCGGCGCCGAGCATCGCGCTCTCGTCACACTCCCGGGCCGCCGGGGTGAAGCTGTCCGGCCCCGGCCCGGGGGTGCGGCAGGTCCAGTACAGGTACACGCCCGGGTTGCGCGGGAAGTCGGGATGCAGCGCGATCCCCAGCAGCCCGCGCTCGGAGGCGGAGTTGACCGCCAGGTCGAGCGCGGTGCCGACCACCTGGCCGCCGACGACGTGCCGTACGCGGCCCGTCGCCTTCTCGAGCACGAGCATGTCATCCGGACCCAGGAACGCGGCGCTCGTGGGGCCTGACAGCCCCTGCACCGCGGTGCGTACCGCCAAGCGCGAATCGGTCATCGACGGCGCCGGCGCCTGCGCCTGCGCGGCGCTCACCGGCACCGCGAGCGACGCGAGTCCGACCCCCAGCACGACAGCGCGACGTAGCACGTGAACCTCCCCTGTCGGTCCCGCCACCCCGCGGGCGGGCTGAGCGTCGTTACGCAGGCGGCAGCGCGCCGGTTCTGTCCTGTCAAACCGGGTTGACAGGAGATTTCGCGCACCGCCGTGGATTCGGTACGCAGGGTTTGACACGGACGCACGACGTTGGAAGGAATGCCGGGGCGCGCGTGGGGCACGCGTGCGGACGTCGGGAGGGATTCATGCGGAAGTTGGCTGGGTTGATCGCTGCCGGAGGGCTCGCGCTCTTCGGGCTCGCCGGAACCGCGAACGCGGCATCCGGCATCACGATCGGGGCGGACGGCAAGAGCGCGCCGGTCTTCGACTACGCGCAGGCGATACGCGAGCGGGTGTACATCCCGCAGCCCGGGGTCGACCAGGACGCGAACGGCAAGGTGGACTTCGTCACGGCCGACATCATCCGGCCGAAGGAGTCCGGGCCGGCGCTCAAGGTGCCGGCGATCATCGACCCGAGCCCGTACTACACGACCGTGTGCCGCGGCAATGAGTCGCAGTGCATGGCCGACTGGGACGACGACGGCGTCAACGACCGCTGGCCGCTGTTCTACGACAACTACTTCGTGCCGCGCGGCTATGCGTACGTGCTCGGGCAGATGCTCGGCACCGGCTACACGACCGAGGGCTGTCCGAATCACGGCGGCCCGGAGGACATCGCGGGCGAGAAGTCGATCGTCGACTGGCTCAACGGACGCGTGAAGGCGTACACGTCGCCGGACGTGACATCGCCGCAGGTCGTCGCCGACTGGCACAACGGAAGCTCGGCGATGATCGGCAAGTCCTACGACGGCACGCTGTCCAACGGCGTGGCGGCGACGGGCGTCGACGGGCTGAAGACGATCGTCCCGGTTTCGGCGATTTCCGCTTGGTACAACTACTCGCGCACCGGGGGTGTGCGGCACAACACGAACTACCCCGGCGGCAGCCTCAACCCGACGGTCACGACCGGCCCGAATCCTCCCGAGGGCGTGAACCTCCCGAACCGCCGGCCGCTGTGCGCGGCGCTGAACTCGTTCGTGAACACGATCGACGGCGATGCGAGCGGTGACGTCAACGAGTTCTGGCGCGCGCGCGACTACAACCTCGATCCGAGCAAGATCAAGGCCGCCGTGTTCGCGACGCACGGCTACCAGGACGACAACGTCCGCATGGACCACGAGGGGATGTGGTGGGAGACCCTTGAGAAGGCCGGCGTCCCGCACAAGCTGTGGCTGATGGACACCGGCCACACCGACCCGTTCGAGTCGCGCCGCGCGGTCTGGGTCGACACCTTGCACCGCTGGTTCGACCACTTCCTGCTGGGCGTCGACAACGGCATCGAGAGCGAGCCCCGGGTCACGATCGAGGAGTCCCCGGACGTCTGGAAGGACTACACCGACTGGCCGATCCCGGGCACCTCGACCGTCAACGTCTTCCTGCGAGGCACCAGCGACACCGCTCCCGGGGGGTTCGCCCCCGACGCCGGCGGCCGCGGCAGGGACACGGTCACGTTCGTCGGCAACAACGGGACGAGCGAGACCGCGCACATGAACAATCCGGATGGTGCGCAGACGAACCGCCACGTGTTCATCTCCAAGCCGCTGAAGGCCGATCTGCGGCTGTCCGGCACCGCGCGGCTGGATCTCAAGGCGTCGCTGAGCACGGCGCAGTCGGACCTCGGCGTGCTGGTCGTCGACTACAGCGACACGCCGTTCCCGATGGTCACGCGCAGCGGCGAGGGCATCCGGAACACGACGACGCGGACGTGCTGGGGCGCGACCAGCGATGGCACGCCCTGCAACATCGGCGACACGTGCGCGGCATCGCCTAAGGAGATCGACACGGCCTGCTACCTCGAGGTCTCCAAGCCGACGCAGGACGTCACGCAGTGGCGCGTGACGCGCGGCGGGCTGGACTCCTCCAACCGCAACTCGCTCTGGTACCAGGACGCGACGCCGGTGACGATCGACGAGGAGGACAACTTCCCCATCCCGACGATGCCGACCGAGCACACGTTCAAGGCCGGCCACCGGCTCGCGATCATCGTGACCGGCCACCTGATCGGCCAGACGAGCGCGGTCGAGGGCGGCCAGGCGGCGACCAACGGCTCCGTGATCACGATCGACGCGAAGACCAGCAAGATGCAACTGCCGATCCTGGGCGGCCGCCAGGCCGCGATCCGGGCCGGCCTGTTCTGATCGCGCGCTGCAGCGCGCCGGCCGCACACGCGGCCGGCGCGTAAGCGCGCGGACATCGCCCTGTGCCGTCCAGGGAATCCTTGGGCCGGATGGCGCCAGAAAGCCGATTGACGTTCGGGAATCCGGGGTATCGGCGCGGCGGTGAAATCCGCCGTCCTCGCCGCGACGCTGCTTCTGGCCCATGCAGCGCCCGCCGCCGCCCAGCTCCCACCACTGCCCCCACTGCCCCTCCCCACGCCCGCGCCGACCGTGGCGCCGGACGCGTATCAGGCCAACGACGGCGGAGGCTTCCGCAACGTCCTGCCCTCGGGGACGCGCGGGCGCTACTCGCTGCCCGAGCTCGCCGCGTTCCTGGCCACCGGCGCGACCGTCCCGCACTGCTGCGACCAGCTGCCGATGTACGACGGGCTGAACCGCGCGGTGCCGGGATTGAAGGCCGCGGACGTCCCCAGGTACTTCAAGGACGCGAGCTTCGGCGTTCCGGACGGCGGCGCCGAGCGCATCTACTCGCCGCGGGCTGACGTCACCGTCGTGCGCGACAAGGCGTTCGGCGTCCCGCACGTGTACGGCAGGACGCGCTCGGGCGCCATGTTCGGGCTCGGCTACGTCGGCGCCGAGGACCGGCTGTTCTTCATGGACGTCCTCCGCCACGCCGGGCGCGGGGAGCTATCGAGCTTCGCCGGCGGCTCCAACCAGCAGATGGACGCCGACACGTGGGCGGTCGCGCCCTACACCGAGGCCGACCTCGAGAAGCAGGCGAGCGACCTGCCGAAGTTCCTCGGTGCCCAGGGGCAGCAGATCGCCACCGACGTCGACAACTACATCGCGGGCGTCAACCAGTACATCCTCGAGGCCAAGCTCGACCCGACGAAGATGCCGGGCGAGTACGCGGCGATCGGCCGGCCGCTCGGACCCGACGCCTTCAAGCGCACGGACCTGATCGCGACGGCGTCGCTCGTGGGCGGCATCTTCGGCAAGGGCGGCGGCGAGGAGCTGCAGTTCTCCCAGCTCGCCGACGCGCTCGAGGCGCGCTTCGGCCGCAAGCTCGGCGACAAGGTGTTCCGCGACTTCCGCTCGGCCGAGGATCCCGAGGCGCCGGTGACGGTGTTCGGCAGGCGGTTCCCGTACCAGGCGCCGCCGAAGAGGGCGGTCGGCGTCGCGCGGCCGGATCGCGGCTCGCTGAAGCTGAGCCAGCCCGCGACCTCCGGCGGCATCCTCGGAGCGCTCCCCACCAGCATGTCCAACGCCCTGCTGGTCTCCGGCGCGCATTCCGTGAGCGGCCACCCGCTGATGGTCGCCGGACCGCAGGTCGCCTACTTCAACCCGCAGATCCTGATGGAGGAGGACGTCCACGCGCCGGCGAGCGCGGACGGCCCGGGGATCGACGCGCAGGGCGCCTCGTTCGTCGGCATCAACCTCTACGTCCAGCTCGGGCGCGGGCGCGACTACGCGTGGAGCGCGACGTCGGCCGGCCAGGACATCATCGACACGTTCGCCGTCCCGCTGTGCGACGACACGCACTACCGCTTCCGCGGCCAGTGCCTGCCGATCGAGGTGCTCCAGAAGACGAACACCTGGATCCCCACGGCGGCCGACCAGACGGCGCCCGGCACGCAGACGCTGCGGGCGGAGCGGACCAAGCTCGGGATCGTGGCCGGGCGCGGGACCGTGCGCGGCAAGCCGGTGATCTTCACCAAGCTGCGCTCGACCTACTTCCACGAGGTCGACTCGGCCGCCGGGTTCATGGACTTCAACACGCCGGCGGTGGTGCGCGATCCCGCGAGCTTCCAGCGCGCGGCCTCGAAGGTCGGCTACACGTTCAACTGGTTCTACGCCGACCCCGAGCACATCGCCTACTTCAACTCGGGCGAGAACCCGGTGCGCGCGCCATCGGTGGACAACGACTTCCCGGTCGCGGCCCGGTACGAGTGGCGCGACTGGAACCCGGATACGTGGCGCGCGCGCTTCACCGCGTTCGATCAGCACCCACAGGTCGTCGACCAGGACTACCTCGTCAACTGGAACAACAAGCAGGCGCGCGGGTTCGCGTCCTCCGACGAGAACGCGTACTCGTCGACGTACCGCTCCGTGCTGCTCGAGGATCGCGTGAAGGCGGCGATCGCGGACGGGAGGAAGCTGGACCTGCCGGGGCTGATCGAGGCGATGGAGCTCGCGGGCGCGCAGGACCTGCGCGCGCACGTCGACCTGCCGCTGGCGCTGCGGGTGATCGGGAAGACCAACGACGCCGCGGTCGCCACGCTGCGCGCCTGGCTGCAGGACGGCGGCTTCCGCAAGGACGCGAACGGTGACGGCGTCTATGAGCACTCCGACGCGATCCGCATCTTCGACGGGTGGTGGCCGCTGTGGCTGCGCGCGCAGTTCGAGCCGGTGCTCGGCAAGGACGCGTTCGACACGCTCGCCTCGACGATCGCCACCGACAACTCGCCCAACGGCAACGGCGAGCACCACGGCTCGGCCTACCAGGGCTCGTGGTACGGGTACGTCAGCAAGGATCTGCGGACCGTCCTGCGGGCGCGCGTGCGTGGCCGCTACGCGCGCCAATACTGCGGCCGCGGGTCCCTGGCCCGATGCCGGCGCGCGCTGCTGACCTCGCTGCGGCAGGCCGCCGCGGTCCCGGCGACCGAGGTCTACAAGGGCGACAAGTACTGCAAGGACGGCGACCAGTGGTGCTGGGACGCGATCCGCCAGCGCCCGATCGGCGGCGCGACCCAGCCGCTCATCTCCTGGATCAACCGCCCGACATTCCAGCAGGCCGCCGAGATCCAGCACCGCGTCGCGCGCTAAGGGGTCAGGCACGTGTACTCAAGACCCTTTAGCGTCGCCGCGGCGGCGCAGGCGCCGGCCGCGAGCAGGTGCCGACGCGCGCTCCCGGACCGGCCAGCACCGGGCCGGCGAGCGCCGCGCCGGCGGCGTAGACGCCCGTGCGCAGGCCGGCTGCGCTGGTGAACACCTGCGCACGCAGGTGCGGCGGCGACCAGCGGGCGCGCGCGGTCATCAGGGTCGCGATGGCGACGCCCTGCGGGATGCCGGTCAGCGTCGCGGCGACCAGGGCCGGGCCGAACGCGGGCGCCGCCGCCAGCAGGGCAAGGCCGACCCCCTGGGCGAGCGTGCCGGCGGCGACCAGCCCGAGCAGCCCGCGGCGCGCCTGCAGCGCCGGCGCGGCGAGCGCGCCGAGCAGCCCGCCGACCGCCACCGCCGCCAGCAGCAGCCCGCCGGCCTCCTCACCCGCCCCGAGGTCCACGGCCAGCGCCGGCGCGCCGACGCCCATGAAGCCCCACGGGAGCTGCACGAGCATCGTCATCAGCGTCACCGCGCGCAGCGGCGGCGTGCGCGCGATGTGAACGACGCCCTCACGCAGGACCGGGCGCCCGGCGCGCTCGCCGTCGACCTCGCGCGGGAGCGAGAGCACGGCGGCGAGGCCGGCGAGCGCCAGTCCCGCCTGGACCGCGACCGCGACGGGCGCCCCGGCGGCGGCCGCGACGCCGCCGGCGAGCGCCGGGCCGGCGACGTTGACGACGTTGTAGGTCATCGAATCCAGCGGCGCCCGCGCGCGGCATGCGCTCGGGCGCCACCAGCGACGGGACCATGCTGGAGAAGCCGCCGGTGACAAGCGGCTGCGTAAGCCCGGCGAGCGCCGCGCACAGCACCACCGGGGCGCCGGCCAGCATCGCGCCCAGCGCGGCGGCGAGCAGCAGCTGGTTGCCGGCGATCGCCGCGCGGCGGCGGCCGGAGGCGTCCAGCCACGCGCCCAGGAGGTGCCGTCAGGGAATCCCTCGGAGCGCTGGAGGGCACGTAGCCGGCGCGGAGACGAGCGTCGGCAGCAGAGCGGCCGACGCGGTCAGGCCGGCCAGCGACGCCGAGCCCGTGCGGTCGAGCACCAGCAGGACCGGTGCGAGCCACATCGCGTCGGCGAGCCGGGCGGTGGCGGCGGCGGTGAGGTAGCGGCGCATGTAAGCGATACGCTACCCATTACTGCTTACGGTGACGCCTCACATTCACCCGCGTCGAGCAGGTGCGCGAGCAGTAGCGGCGGTCGCCGCGCGGCGACGTGTCGGCGAACACGGCCTGGCAGTCGTCGGCCGCGCAGAAGCCGAGCCGGGCGATCCCGCGCTGGGCCGCGAGGGCGGCGAGCTCGCTCGCCGCCGCGACGGCGACCCGATCGGCGAGCGAGAGCTCCTCGCTCGGCGCGCGCAGCGACCAGCCGGGGCCGCCGGGCAGCAGCCGCAGTGTCGCTCCGCGGGCGAGCAGCGGGTTCAGCGCCGCGGCCAGCTCGGCCATGTCCCGCGCCTCGAAGGCGGCGAGCAGCTCGCCGCGCACGCGCCGCAGCTCGTCGAGCGGCGGCGCGTCGAGCCCGTAGGGCTCCAGCAGCGCGGCGGCCGCGTCCGTCCCGGTGAGCTTCTCCTCGGGATCGGCCGGACGCGGCCGGGTGTTGACGAGATCGGCGGCGAGCGAGCTCACAGCGTCTTCGCGAGCCACTCCTGCGCCGCCGGCAGATGCGCCGGGTCGATGTGATGGGCGGCGTCGGACTCGTAGTAGGACACCTCCAAGTCAGACAGCGCCTCCCGCGCCGTGCGCGCGAACTGCACGTCCATCACCGGATCGTTGCGGCCGTGGGCGATGAACACCCGCGGCCGGCGCGACAGGTCCGGAGACCATCCCTCGACGACCGGGATGAATCCGCTGAACGCGAGGATGCCGGCGGGCGACGGCCGGTCGGCGCCGAGTCCGAGCGAGTAGCTCATGACCGACCCCATGGAGAAGCCGCCGAGCACCGTCTGCTCCGGCGTCAGGCCCGTGCGCTCCCACAGCTCGTCGTGGAGAGCGCCGAGCTTCGCGTACGCCGCATGGAACGTGTCCGGATCCGGATAGCCGACTCGCGGGACCACGTACCAATGATGCCCCGGCCAGCCCGGCAGCGTGAGCGGAGCGCGCGGGGTGACCACGTGCAGCCGGCGCTCGGGGTCGAGCACGTCGCCGAGCCCGAGCAGGTCGTGCTCGTCCGCGCCGCGGCCGTGATGGAGCACGAGCAGGCCCTCGGCCGCGCCTGCGGCCGGGCGCTCGCGGTAGACGAGCGAGCTCATGCCGCCACCCGGGGATTGTCGATCGGCCGCAGCGTGGACTCGAGGTAGTCGCGCAGGTGCTCGTGCTGCTTGGGCAGCCTGAGCGCCTCGCCGAGGTGCTCGGGGTCCTCGTCGACCGCGAAGCCCGGGCTGAGCGTGGCGATCTCGAACAGCACGCCGCGCGGCTCGGCGAAGTAGATCGACTGGAAGTAGTCGCGGTCGCGGACGTCGGTCACGTAGCCGCCGGCCTCGGAGATCCGCGTCTGCCAGGCGATGTGGTCCTCGTCGCGCGACGCCCACGCGATGTGGTGGACGCTGCCCGCGCCCTGGCCGCCGCGCACCGCGGGCGCCGGGTCATGGGCCCAGCGGAACCGGCGCTCGGCGCCGTCGAGCACGTACTCGCCGCCGCCCAGGTAGGTGAAGCCGAGCGTGTCGGTCAGCACGCGCTCCTCCACGTTGGCGTAGGCGCTGTAGGCGCGCGCCCCCTCGAGCCCGGTGATCGCGTACTCGGCCGGCACGGCCGGATGCGAGGCGACCAGCGGCGGGTTGCCGAGCGAGCTGACGACGAGCTCGAGCTGGAGGCCGTCGTAGTCCTGGAAGCGCAGCGTGCCCTCGCCGCGCTCGCCCCCGACGCGCTGCTCCCAGAAGTCCAGCGCCTCCTCGGAGCCCACGCCGAGCTGCAACGTGTGGATCGTCCCCACGCCGGCGCGGCCGGGCGCGACGCCCGGGAACTCGAACCACGTGAGGATCGAGCCGGGCGCGCCGGTCTCGTCGCCGAAGTACAGGTGGTAGGCCTCCGGCTGGTCGAAGTTGACGGTCTTCTTGACGAGCCGCAGGCCGAGCGTGTCGGCATAGAAGCGCACGTTCTCCTGTGCGTCGCCGGTGATCATCGTGATGTGGTGCAGCCCGACCAGGTCCATGGTGCTCCCTCAAGTTCAAAGTAGTTGTGTACGCAACTATATCAGTGCGTGCGTCATCCTCCAAGGGTGCCCTGGGTGGAGAGCGCCTCAGACACGTTCGTCGCGCGCCACGACGAGCGCGACGCCGACGACGTGGTCCGCGTCCTCGCCCAGCTGGAGTACGCGCGCGATCGCTTGGAGGAGCGCTTCGACGTGCGTCCGGGCGAGCTCGCGGTCGTGCTGCACCCGAGCGCCGCGCAGCTCGACGCCGCACAGCCGTGGCTGCCGATCGCGCGGCGGCTGACCGCGCCGGCGGCGCGTCGCTACGTCGTCGGCTGGGCGGGAGAGCGCGAGCTGCACGTGCTCTCGCCGCGGCTGCTCGCGCACCGCGCCTCGAACGTCGAGGGCTCGCTGGAGATGCTGATGCTCGCGCCATCGGCGCTGCTCGCACGGCGCTATGTGGCGGGCAACCACCCGCCGCTGCCGCCGCCGCTGGGTCCGCGGCGGCTCGCGCGCTGGGGCCGCTGGGCGTGGCTGATCGAGGGGGCGGCGCAGTGGCTGTCGGGGCAGACGCGGCACATTCACCCCGCGGTGGCGCGGCGGTTGCGCGAGGGTTCCTCCCCCGACTTCCCGCCGGGCCGCGCCGACGCGCTCCTGCTCGGCGGCACGGTGTTCGACCTGCTCGCGCGCGAGGAGGGCGAGCGCGCGTGCGTCACGCTCGCGCGCGGCCCACATCCGGACGGCCCCGTGCGCGCGCTGGAGATCGCGTTCCCGCGCGCGTTACGCCACACCGAGAGCGCGTGGCGCGCGCATCTGGCCCGGCTGTAGCGGCGACGTGACCGGGTGCACGCGCCGCTGAGCGCCCTGGGCGAGCGCGGCGCCGATCACGAACGTCGCGATCGCGAGCAGCGAGACGATCGCGAGCACGACGGCGAGCACGCGCACCCACGCGGGGCGGGTGAGCGGGCGCCGCGGCAGCGGCTCCGGCACGCCGAGGACCTCGCGCGCGGCGTCGGCGCCCGACGCGGCGACGACGATGTCGCGCGGACCGGCGGCGAGGAAGTCGGGCACGTCGAAGCCTCCCGAGCGGCGCACCAGCGACGGAATGCCCTCCTCGAGCAGGAGCTGCTGCAGGAGCTCCGCCTCGGCCTGGTGGCGGGCGGTGGCGACGCGGGTCAGCGGCCCTTCGGCGTAGCCCGGCCGCACCTTGCGCGCTCTCTCGCGCAGCTCGGTCTCCGGCGGGAGGACGACGTCGGGCGGGTGGACCAGCGGCAGCCCGCACGACTGGCAGAACCGATCGTCGTCGGAGTGGTCCTCCGCGCAGCCGGGGCAGACGAGGCTCATCGCGCCACCGGCGAAACGAGCCCGCAGGGCGAGGCTTCGCCGCTCATGGGTCGATTTCGAGCTCGACCTGCGTGACTTCGTCGCCGGCGATCGACCAGGTGCGCAGGTCGGGCTCGGAGCTCTTCACGCCGACGATCAGATACAGCGTGCCCGGGAACGCCGGCAGGTCCGTCCCGCCGAGCTTGGCGAGGTTGATGTCGGTCTGTGACGGCACCGGATCCGAGCGCGTGTGCGAGTGGTAGATGACGCCGAGGTCATACCCCGCGTCCTCGATCTCCTGGGTGATCCGGAATTGCTCGGACGGATCGATGATGTAGCGCAGCGGGCTTGCCGCGGCGTTCTTCGCCCGGTGCACGGCGACGGCCACGCCGTCGCGCGACGCGATCATCCCGCAGCACTCGTTCGGCGCCTCCTCGCGCGCGTGCGCGACGACGTCGTCGAGGAGCTGACGCGAGATGCGCAGAGCTAGTTGACCTTCTGGAGCGGCGCCTGCTCGTCGTCGTCGTCGCGGCTGTCGCCGCTGAGCGAGTCCTTGAACTCGCGCATGCCCTTGCCGAGCGACTTGCCCACCTCGGGCAGCCGCTTCGGTCCGATCACGAGGAGGGCGATGACCAGGACGACGATGAGCTCGGCGGGGCCGATGTTTCCTGCGAACGGCATGGACGTTCCTTTGCTGGCTCGGTTACCGCAGGTTAGCTGCCGGACGCCCCGGTCGCCAAGCCCAGGATGAAGCGGTGCTGAGCATGCGAGGCCAGGATCGTCGCGACCGTCATCGCGTTCTTCGCGTCGGGGAGCAGGACGAGCGACTGGCGGTAGGCATCGACCAGCTCATCCTCGAGCCTGACGGCGAGCGCCAGGACTGCGCGACGATCCGAGGCCTCGGCGAGTTGTTGCGCGGTGCCCTCCAGCGGCGGCCGCAGCGGGCGCCCGAGGCCGACGGCGGCAAGCTCGGTGGCGAGCGCGTCGGCGTGGTCGGACTCATGCCGGCGGATCGTCACGAGCTCCAGCGGCGCCTGGCTGCCGAGCGTCTTCAACACCGCGCCGTAGGCGAGCTTCGCGCTCTGCTCGCGGCGGATCAGGTCGAGCAGGACGGCGCCCTCGGTGGGCGCGGCGGCGCGCGCGCCAGCAGGCGCGGCGAGGAGCCCGGCGGCGGCCAGCAGGAGCCCGCGGCGCCTCACTTCGGCGCCCCCGGGAACGCGGTCGGGAGCGGGTCCAGCTCGAGCTGCCGAGCAAGCCCGGCCTGGCTCGCGGCGGCATCGGCGACCAGCTCGCCGAGCAGCTCGCGATCGCGGCGCGACGCTCCGATCGCCGACACGTATGAAGCGAGAGCGCGCGTCTCGGCCTCATAGGCGGGCTTCGGACCGGATGGGCCGCTCGCCGGCTTCGCGACCGCCCCGGCCGCCTCAAGCTTTCTTGCGCGCGCACGCGCGCGCGAGGCGCCCGCGGCGACCGACTCGTTGGTCACGCGCAGCTGCTCGTCGAGAATGTCCTGCCGCGAGGCGGCGGGCTCGTCCGGCGGCCCGCACCCGGCCGCCAGCAGCGCACCCGCGGCCAGCAGCGCCCTTCTCGTCACCACCAGACGGTGGTGTCCAGGTTCTCGAGCTCGTCGACGGGCGTGGTGTAGAGGCCGGACGAGAGGTACTTCCACCCGTCGTCGCAGACGATGAAGACGACGTTGCCCTCGTCGAGCTCGCTCGCGATCCGGACGGCCACGCGCGCGATCGCCCCGGTCGAGACGCCGGCGAAGATGCCCTCCTCGTCGAGCAGCTTCTTCGTCCAGATCACCGCGTCGCGGTTGGTGACGAAGATCTTCCGGTCCAGCATGCTGAGATCGATGATCGGCGGGATGAAGCCGTCGTCGAGGCTGCGCAGGCCCTGCACCGGCTCGCCCTGCATCGGCTCGGCGGCGACGATCTTCACGCTGTCGCCGAGCTCCTCGCGCAGGCGGCGGCCGACGCCCATCAGCGTCCCGCCGGTGCCGAGGCCGGCGACGAACGCGCTGATCTCGTCGAGCTCCTCGAGGATCTCCGGCGCCGTGCCGTTGTAGTGCGCGCCGGGGTTGGCCTGGTTGCCGTACTGGTACGGCATGTAGTAATTCGCGTCGGACTCCGCCATCTGCAGCGCCATCTCGACGGCGCCGTTGGAGCCGAGGTTGCCCGGCGAGTACACGATCTCGGCGCCGTACATCTTCAGCAGCTGCGTGCGCTCCGGCGTGACGTTGTCGGGCATCACGACCTTGAGCCGGTAGCCCTTGCGCTGGCAGATCATCGCGAGCGAGATGCCGGTATTGCCGGAGGTCGGCTCGAGGATCGTCTGGCCGGGGCGGATCGCGCCCTTCTCCTCGGCGTCCTCGATCAGCGCGCGGGCCACGCGGTCCTTGACCGAGCCCGTCGGATTCTGGGACTCCAGCTTGGCCCACAGGCGCACGCCCGGCTTCGGAGACAGGCGCTTGAGCTCGACCAGGGGCGTATTGCCGATCGCCTGCACGATGTCGCCGTAACGACCGCCGCAGGGACGGTTCTGCAGGTGCTCGACCATGCTTTACGAAGTGTAGTGGGCCGCGCGCGTGCGCAGCGCCCACCGCGTCGTGGCGGTCGCGGGCGCGGTCGCGACCAGGAAGATCGCCGCGAGCGCGAACCAGCCGGGCCGGCCCCAGCCGGCGATCAGCGTGGTCATCAGCGCCGGCGCGAGCATCTGGGCGGTGGCCTGTCCGGTCGCGAACATGCCCTGGTACTGCCCAGGGGCGTCCGGCGGCATCAGCGGGATGCTCAGTCCCCAGGACGCGGCGACGAACAGCAGCTCGCCGGCGAGGTGGACGAGGCCGGCGGCGAGGATCAGCAGCGTCGGGGCGACGCTGCCGGAGGCGGCGAAGAGGATGCACGAGGTCGCGAGCAGGGCGCCGGAGCGGATCGCGGTGCGGGCGGCGTCGAGCGGCGTGGCGACGGTCCGCGTGGCCCGCACCTGGAGCGCGGCGATGCCGGCCGAGTTGATCAGCACGATCACCGCGGCGAGCGAGGGGCTGGCGTCCGTCTGGCGGGCGATCCACAGCGGCACGCCGGCCGAGAGCATCCCCCAGCACAGGCTGAGCACCCCGATCATGCCGGCGAGGGCGACGTAGGGCGCGTCCTTGATCACGGTCAGTCCGCGGCGCGGCAGCGGCGCGACCCTCCGGGTGGTGGCCACCAGGGCGGCATAGGCGGCGAACGTGAGCGCGTTGAACGCGATCAGCGCGGCGTAGCCGGCATCGAGGCCGATCACCACGCCGCCGAGCGCCGCTCCCGCTGCGGCCCCGACGTGGTTGTAGACGCGCAGCTTCGCAAGCGCGGTGAGACGGTCCTCGGCGAGGCCGACGACGAGCGCGGCACGGACTCCGCCGGCGCCCTGCGACGCGACGGTGGTGACGATCGCGGCGGCCAGGAAGGCGGCGAAGCCCGGCTTGAGGTACAGCAGGGTGCCGGCGGCCTGGATGAGCAGCAGCGCGGTCAGCATCTCGCGCGGGCCGAGGCGGTCGCCGAGCTGCCCCAGCGGGGTCGCCGCGAGCATGCCGAGCGCGCCGGCGATCGCCATCCCCACGCCGACCTGGGCGGGCGTGAGGTGCTTGGTGAGAAACAGCGCCCAGCTCGTGAACCAGGCGCCGTTGCCGAGGTTGCTCAGGAGGATGCCCCAGTAGAGTCGCGTCACGACATTTCACGCTACCCTGAAATGTATGGACCCACGCGTGGCGCTGCTGAAGGAGCTCGCCGACCCGGTGCGGCTGCGCGTCGTCGACCGCCTGGGCCACGGCGGGCCGGCCACGGTGAGCGAGCTGGCGGGCGGGCTCGGGATCCCGATGCCGCAGCTCTCCAACCACCTGCGGCGCCTGCGCGAGGCGGGCCTGGTGCGCGCCGAGCGCTCCGGCCGCTCGCTGATCTACTCACTGGCCGACGAGGGGCTGTTCGTGCTGCTGCCGCTGCTCGATCGGCTGACGGGCGTTGTCAGTACCGCGCCGGCGTTGCCGGACGGGCCGGACGGCCGCACGTGCTACGCGCACCTCGCGGGGCGGGTCGGCGTCGCGCTGTATCGCGCGCTGCTGGAGCGCGATGCGGTGCGCAGCCGTGCCGACGGCACCGTCGAGCCGGGGTCGGCGCCGATGCCGCTCGGCGTGTCGGCGCCCGCGCGCCGCCGGTTCGCGTTCGAGTGCTTCGACGCGACCGAGCACGCGCCGCATCTGGCGGGCGCGCTTGGCGACGCGCTGGCGTCCGAGCTGTTCGCGCGCGGATGGATCTCGCACGGCGAGGGTCGCGACGTCGTGGTCACCGCGGCGGGCGCGCGCGGGCTGCGGCGCGAGTTCGGCGTCTCGCCGGGGGTGCCCGGCGAAACGTGACCATAGGTAACGAAACGTCCGGCACCCCCTCGGTTCGCCACCATGACCCGGCGGTGCCGCCCGACCCGCACATCGTCCTGCGCACCTCGCTCGCCGAGCGGCTCGCGGCGCTGCGCGGCGTCTCGCGCGCGGAGCTTGCGCCGGCGCTGCTCGACATCGTCGTGCGGCGCTACGGCGAGCTGTACCTCGTGCATCCGGCCGACTGGGAGCAGCTGCGCCACGAGGAGGGCGGGGCCGGACGGGGCGTTCCGTATTGGGCGCGTCCGTGGCCGTCGGGCCGTGCGCTCGCGGCCGCACCGCCGCCGCGGGCGGGCGCGAGGGTGCTCGAGCTCGGATGCGGGCTGGCCGCGCCGAGCATCGCGGCGGCGCGCGGCGGGGCGGACGTGCTGGCGACCGACGGCTCAACCGACGCGGTCGCGTTCGCCGCGCACTCGCTCGCGTTGAACGAGGTGCCCGGCGAGGTCGCGCACGCGGACTGGCTCGAGCACGGCGACGCGCTCGTCGAGCGCGGTCCGTGGGACGTCGTCCTGGCGGCCGACGTCTTCTACACGGCGGCGAACGTGCAGACGGCGCTGCGGCTGCTCCCGCGGTTGCTGCAGCCGGGCGGCGAGCTGCGGCTGGCCGACCCGGGCCGGGCCGGCGCCCGCGACTTCCTCGCCGCGGCGCGGCACACGTTCACGCTGCGCTCGGAGCCGCGCGACGACGTGACACTGCACACGCTGACGCGACGCTAGAGGCCGGGCGGCGGACCCTCGCCGGGCCACACGAAGCGCCGGTTGTACCAGCGCCCACCGGGTCGCACCGGCTTCCAGCCCTGCTCCACGAGCGTGTGCATCAGCGCCCGGACCGCCTCCGCGAGCTCCGGGCGCGGCGTGTCGGCCGGGTCCTTGATCAGGTTGCGGAACTGCGGCGACGTCGCCAGCACAGTGCGCTTGCGCGAGCCCGGCGGCCGTACGAGCGCACGGAACTCGGAGCGCCGGTAGCCCGACTGCCAGGTGATCTCGCAGCGCCACGCGGCCTCCGAGCCGGCCGGCCACGGGACGCGCTCGCCGAAGACGGGAGCCTCGGACGGGGGAATGCGCGGCTGCGGCCGCCCCGGCACCGGCCCCGCCCGAACCGGCCGAGGCGCCCCGGGAGCTCCCGCCGGCCGAGGCGCGACGCGCGGCGGCGCGGGCTCGGGCGCGACCCGCGGCGGCACCGGTTCCGCGGGCGGCCGAGCGACGGCGGCGGCCTCCTGTCCCGGCACGGCGGACGGGGATGCGGGCTCGGCGGGCGCGGGCTCATCAGCGACCGGCTCCGCCGGCGCCGGCTCGGTCGGGGGCTTGGCGCGCAGGCGCAGCCCGCGGCGCCGGGCGGGAGCATCGATCGGCGCCGGCTCGGCCACGGGGTGCGGCGGCTCCTCGGCGGCGGGCGGCACGACCGGCTCCGCGGCCGGGCGCGGCGGCGCGTCGGCCGGCGGCATCTCGGCGGCGGGCGGCACGACCGGCTCCGCGGCCGGGCGCGGCGGCGCGTCGGCCGGCTGCATCTCGGCGGCGGCCGGCGCGACCGGCTCCGCGGCCGGGCGCGGCGGCGCGTCGGCCGGCGCCATCTCGGCGGCGGCCGGCGCCACCGGCTCCGCGGCCGGGCGCGGCGGCGCGTCGGCCGGCGCCATCTCGGCGGCGGGCGGCGCCACCGGCTCCGCGGCCGGGCGCGGCGGCGCGTCGGCGGGCGGCATCTCGGCGGCGGCCGGCGTGAGCGGCTCGGTCGCCGCCGTTGCGGCCTGCGGGGTTGCGCGCCTTCGCAGCCCGCGCCGTGAGGTCGGGGTCGGCTCGGACGCGGGTGTCGCGTCCGTGCCGGGCTTCGGCGAGCGCCGGCGCAGCGTGCCGATGCCGAGGCCCCCGGCGAACGCGAGGACGGCTCCGCCCGCGATCAGGAGGGTCGTCCGGCTCCCGCGGTCCGCGCTGACCCGCGCGCTTGACTCGGCGCTCGGCGACGGCTGTGGGGAGGCGGCTTCGTAGAGCCCGTTGGGAGACGGCGTCGGGGGTGCGGCAAACGCGACCGCCACCACGAGCGCCGATGTACCGCCGCGCACCGTCAGGCGGTCATCGTATCCACGGCCCTGATCGCCGGGTAAAGCGCGCGGTACCGGCGAAGAAGCTCGCGATACGGCTCGATCCACCCGGCCACCGGCTCGACCTGCCCGTGCGTGCGCACGCAGGCCGCGACCGCCTCGCCGACGTCGCCCCACACCCCGCCCGCGACGCCGCCCAGGAGCGCCGCCCCGTAGGCCGCGCCCTCCTCGACCGCGACGCGCTCCAGCGGCAGCTCGAGCACCGACGCCACGATCGAGAGCCAGAGCTCCGACCGCGCGCCCCCGCCGGACGCCCGCCCGAGGGATCCGCCGCCGACGAGATCGAACGAGTCGCGCAGCCCGCACGCGACGCCCTCCAGCACCGCGCGCACCAGCGCGCCGCGGTCGTGGCGCACCGACAGCCCCGTGAACGAACCGCGCGCCGAGGCGTCCGCGTGCGGCGTCCGCTCCCCGGTCAGGTACGGGAGGAACGTGAGCCCCTCCGCCCCCGGCTCCCACGAGGACGCCTCCGACACCAGATCCTCGAACTCGCCCCCGACCACGCCGCGCAGCCACGCGAGCGACCCGGCGGCCGAGAGCATCACGCCCATCTGGTGCCACGTGTCCGGCACCGCGTGGCAGAACGCGTGCACGCGCGCCTGCGGGTCGGCGGCGTATGCGGGCAGCGCCGCGAACACGACGCCCGACGTGCCGAGCACGATCGACAGCGGCCCTGGGCGGTCGACGCCAACACCCAGAGCGCCCGCCGCCTGGTCGCCGGCCCCCGCGGCGACGGGCACGCCGCCGGGCGTGACGCCCGAGACCGAAGGCGACTCGAGCACCGTCGGCAGCCACGAGGGATCGAGCTCGAGGGCGTCCACCACCTCCGAGCTCCAGCGCCGCCCGGCCACGTCGAGCAGCAGCGTCCCCGACGCGTCGGCGACGTCGATCGCCCGCTCGCCGGTGAGCCGCAGGCGCACGTAGTCCTTGGGGAGCAGCACGTGCGCGATGCGCGCGTACGCGTCAGGCTCGTGGCGGCGCAGCCAGAGCAGCTTCGGCGCCGTGAACCCGGTCAGCGCCCGGTTGCCGGTCAACGAGATCAACCGCTCCAGCCCGACCCGGGACTCGATCTCCTCGCACTCTGCCTGCGTGCGCTGGTCGTTCCACAGGATCGCCGGCCGGATCACGCCATCCGACGCGTCCAACGTCACCAGCCCGTGCATCTGGCCCGACAGCCCGATCCCGGAGATCTCGCGGTCGACCAGCCCGTCCAGTGCCTGCTCGGTCGCCCGCCACCAGTCCTCCGGATCCTGCTCGGACCAGCCGGGCCGCGGCGTCGAGAGCGGGTAGGAGATCTCCCGCCGCTCCAACACCGTGCCGTCCTCCGCGACCGCGATCGCCTTGACCGCGGACGTCCCCACGTCGATGCCGACCACAGCGCCCATTGGTGGGGCACGGTACCCGAGCGCGCGTTTGCAGCGCACGCGGACGTGGCATACATCTAGTGGCGGGTGATTGCCGTGCTCCCTCTTCGGCTCCCCGCGGACCGAGAATTCGCGTGTTATCCCCTGCCCGACATGGGCGGCGGGGCCATCTGCTGCATCGGCGCCGGACCGTGCTGATGCTGACCGTCGCCCTGCTGCTGATCCTTCCCCTCTTCCGCCTCACCGCGTTCGCAGGCCAGCGCTCCCCCGTGTGGCCGCACGGCGTCGTGCGCGTGTTCGACGCGAGCGGTATGAGCGAGACGGTCGCGACCGCCGCCGCCCGCTGGAACGGGTCGGGCGCCGGCGTCCACTTCGAGGTCGTCGGCAGCCGGCGCCGGGCCGATGTGATCGTGATCAGCGACGACCGCGACCTGTTCCACCGCTGCGGGCACGACTGCCTCGGCTTCAGCACGTCGATCGGCCGGGCGCCGCACGGCGTCAACACCGTCATCCTGCGCAACAGCCTCGGCGGCCCGCCGCGCCCGCTCTCGGTCTGGGTCGCCGCGCACGAGCTCGGGCACGTGATCGGCCTGCACCACCGCAGCGGGCACGATTGCAGCGTGATGTCGCCGCGCGCGTTCGATACGCGCTGCGCGCCGTCGCTCGCCCACAGCCAGCCGACGATGTCCGAGCTGGCGTGCGTGCCGGCGCCGTCGGACGTCGATGTCGCGGCGAGCATGTACGGCGGCGTCGCAGCGACCCGCGATCCGCGGTGTAGATAGCCTCCGGCGGCGATGACCGCCACGCGCCTCGCCGGCTTCGGCACGACGATCTTCACGGAGATGTCCGCGCTCGCCGAGCGCACCGGCGCCATCAACCTCGGCCAGGGCTTTCCCGACTACGACGGCCCGCCGGAGGTCCTGGAGGCCGCTCAGGCGGCGATGCGCACGGGCAAGAACCAATACGCGCCGCTCCCCGGGGTTGCGCCGCTCAGGCACGCCGTCGCCGAGCACCAGAAGCGCTTCTACGGGATCGAGCTGGACCCTGCGACGCAGGTGCAGGTCACGATGGGCGCGACCGAGGCGATCACCGCCGCGGTGCTCGGCATCTGCGAGCCCGGCGACGAGGTGCTCGCGTTCGACCCCACGTACGACTCCTACCGGCCGGCCGCGATGATGGCCGACGCGACGTTCGCGACCGTCCCGCTGCACCCGCCGGACTGGCGCTTCGACGCCGATGAGCTGGCCGCCGCGATCACGCCGCGCACGCGGATGCTGATCGTCAACACGCCGCACAACCCGACCGGGCGCGTCTTCGACCGGGACGAGCTGGCCACGATCGCGAGCCTGTGCCGCGAGCACGACCTGATCGCGGTCACCGACGAGGTCTACGAGCACCTCGTCTTTGACGGGCGACACATCCCGCTCGCCACGCTGATGCCCGAGCGAACGCTCACGATCTCCTCGATCGGCAAGACGTTCAGCGTGACCGGGTGGAAGACCGGCTGGGCGACCGGCCCGGCCGAGCTCGTCGCCGCCGTGCGCGCCGCGAAGCAGTTCCTGACCTTCGCCGGCGGCACCCCGTTCCAGTACGCCAGCGCGGCCGCGCTGCGGCTCAGCGATGCCTGGTACGCCGAGTTCTCCAAGGACCTGAAGGTCAAGCGCGACCACCTGTGCGCGGCGCTCGCCCAGGCGGGCCTGAAGGTGCTCGTTCCCCAGGGGACGTACTTCGCCAACGTCGAGATCGACGGTGACGGCGCGCAATGGTGCCGCGACCTGGTCCCGCAGGCCGGCGTGGTGGCGATCCCGACCTCGGTCTTCTCCACGGATCCCGAGCGGCTGAGGCCCTACGTGCGCTTCGCGTTCTGCAAGCGGCTCGCGGTGATCGACGCGGCCGCCGCCAAGCTCAGCGCAACCGGCGCAGCAGCCAGCGGCTGAGCTCGAGGATCCGCTCCGGCGGGAAGCGGCTGGTGAGCACCAGCCGCGCCGCCTCGTCGGCGTAGGCGGACATCAGGTGCGCCGACAGCTCGGGGTCCGGCAGCTCGGGGTCCGGCAGCTCGGACCCCGGCGGCAGGCCGTGCGCGAGCCGCGCGACGATCGCCTCGCGCCCGCGCGCGATCCGGTCGTGCAGCAGCCGCGGCGCGCCCTCCTGCGGCATCAGCACGAGCCGCCACGTGTCAGGGTCGGCGCGTACGGCATCCAGATAGGCGCGCAGCGCCTCCAGGAGATCGCGCTGCGGGAGCACGGTCTCGAGCTGCGACAGGGCGCGCGCGCCCTCGCGGTCGACCAGCGCCTCCAGCAGCCCCGGGAGGTCGGTGAAGTGCCCATAGACGATCGGGCGCGTGATCCCCGCCTCGCGCGCCACCGCCTCGATCGAGACCGCGTGGAAGCCCTGCTCGACGACCATCCGCTTGGTCACGTCGAGCAGCTGCTCGCGGCGTTCTTCTGCGCTCAATCTCACGTTACGGATGTGTAGGTTACGATAACGTAACCCGCCATGGACACGACCGTCGCCATCATCGGCAGCGGGTTCTCCGGGATCGGGCTGGCGATCCGCCTGCGCCAAGAGGGCGTCGAGGACTTCGTGGTCCTCGAGCGCAACGACGGCGTCGGCGGCACCTGGTGGGCCAACACGTATCCCGGCTGCGCGTGCGACGTGCCGTCGCACCTGTACTCGTTCTCGTTCGCGCCCAACCCGGACTGGACGCGGACCTATTCGCGCCAGCCGGAGATCCGCGAGTACCTGCGCCGCGTCGCCGACGAGCACGGCGTCTCGCCGCACGTCCGCCTCAACACCGAGGTGCGCGGCGCGCGCTGGAACGAGGGCCGCTGGGAGCTGGACACGTCACAGGGCCCGGTGCGCGCGAAGGTCCTGGTCAGTGCCGCCGGCCCCCTGGTCGAGCCCCGCCTGCCCGAGGTCCCCGGCCTCGAGCGCTTTCAGGGAGACGCGTTCCACTCGGCCCGCTGGGACCACTCCGTGTCGCTGCGCGGCAAGCGCGTGGCGGCGATCGGGACCGGCGCCTCGGCGATCCAGTTCGTGCCCAGGATCGCGCCCGACGTCCAGCAGCTGCACGTCTTCCAGCGCACGCCGCCATGGGTCATGCCGCACTCGAGCCGCCCGATCACGCGCACCGAGCGCCGCCTCTTCCGGCTCGTGCCGCCGCTGCAGCGGCTCGTCCGCGGCGGCATCTACACGGCGCGCGAGCTGCTGGTGCTCGGCTTCGTCAAGCGGCCGCCGGCGATGAAGCTGCTCGAGCGTGTCTCGCGCCGGCACATGGCCCGCAGCCTGCCGCCGGAGCTGATCGCGAAGGCGACGCCCGACTACCGGCTCGGCTGCAAGCGCATCCTGCCGTCGAACGACTGGTACCCCGCCCTCGCGCGCGAGAACGTCGAGCTCGTCGTCGATCCCATCGCCGAGGTCAGCGAGCGCGGCGTCGTCACGGCCGACGGCACGGAGCGTGAGGTCGACGCGATCGTCTTCGGTACCGGCTTCCACGTCGTCGACATGCCGATCGGGCAGATGGTCACCGGCCGCGACGGCCGCACGCTCGCCGACGTCTGGGACGGCAGCCCGCGCGCGCACCTCGGCTGCACGGTTCCCGGCTTCCCGAACCTGTTCATCCTGCTCGGCCCGAACACCGGGCTCGGGCACAGCTCGATGGTCTACATGCTCGAGTCCCAGCTCGCGTTCGTGCTCGGCGCGCTGCGCGAGATGCGCTCGCGCGGGGCGGCCACGGTGGAGGTCCGCGAGGACGTCGTCGAGCGCTACAACGCGGAGGTCCAGGAGAGGCTGCAGGGCACGGTGTGGAACACCGGCTGCCGCAGCTGGTACCTGGACAGCCAGGGCCGCAACCCGACGCTGTGGCCGGACTGGACGTGGCGCTTCCGGCAGCGGACGGCGCGCTTT
Source organism: uncultured Solirubrobacteraceae bacterium (assembly GCA_963837485.1). Classification (GTDB taxonomy): domain Bacteria; phylum Actinomycetota; class Thermoleophilia; order Solirubrobacterales; family Solirubrobacteraceae; genus Solirubrobacter. The sequence goes on from CAWINP010000012.1 coordinate 140,963, forward strand.
GACCCGGCCGAGTACACGCTGGCATGAGGATCCTCATCACCGGCGCGGCCGGCGGGATCGGCTCCGCCACCGTCGCCGCGCTCGCGGGCCACGACGTCGTGGGCCTGGACGTCGGCGACTGCGACGTGCGCGACCAGGCCTCGGTCGACGCCGCGGTGGCCGGCGCGATCGCCCGGCTCGGCGGCCTCGACGTGCTGATCAACTGCGCCGGGCTGGGGACGCCGCAGAGCGCCGGCGGGCGCCCGGACGACGACGCGCTGGCCGTGCTCGACGTGAACCTGCTCGGCGTCTGGCGCGTGACCGCCGCCGCGCTGCCGGCGCTGCTGGAGAGCCGCGGCCGCGTGATCAACGTCGCGTCCGGGCTCGCGGTCGCCACGCTCCCGTTCTCGACGGCGTACACGCTCTCGAAGCGCGCCGTGGTCGCGTACTCGGACGTGCTGCGGCTCGAGTACGGTGACCGCATCACGGTCACCAGCGTCTACCCGGGCTACATCCGCACCGCGATCCACGAGCGCTCGCGCGCCGCGGGCGTCGCGCTCGAGGGCGCCGTCCCGGCCGAGCGCGTCGAGGACGCCGCGCGGACGCTCGTGCGCGCCGCGCTCGGGCGCCCGGTGCGCGACATCGCCACCACTCGCTCGGGCGGGCTGTCGTACGCGCTGGTGCGGCTGCTCCCCCGCGGGCTGGTCGACCGCACGACCCGCGCGCGGCTGCGGCGGCTCGCCCGGCGCGGCCATTTCGACGGCGGGATCGCGCGGGAGTTCGCGACGCGCCTGAGATGAGGATCTGGGCGCCCGAGGAGCACGCCGAAGGACTGCGCGCGGCGCTGCCGGACGACGTCGAGCTCTCCCGCCCGGACGACGCCGCGTTCATGGTCCCGGCCTACGGGACCGCCGAGTCACTGCGCTTCATCGCCGAGGCGCCGTCGCTGCGCGTGGTCCAGACGCTCGAGGCGGGCGTCGACTGGCTGCTCGGCCGCGTGCCCGCGCGCGTGACGCTCTGCAACGCGCGCGGCGTGCGCGACACGCCCGTGGCCGAGTGGGTGCTGGCGATGCTGCTCGCACACGGCAAGGGCCTGTTCGAGGCTGCCGAGCGGCGCACGTGGGAGTACTGGCAGCCGCGCGAGCTGGCCGGCTCGACGGTGCTGATCGTCGGCCATGGCTCGATCGGCACGGCGCTGGCGCGGCGGCTGCGCGCGCTCGACGCGCACGTGATCGGCGTCGCCCGCAGCGCGCGCGACGGCGTGTACGGGAGCGCGTCGCTGCCGGAGCTGCTGCCGCGGGCCGACTCGGTCGTCGTGCTCGCGCCGCTGAACGATCAGACGCGCCGGCTGGTCGACGCCGAGTTCCTCGCGCGCATGCGCGACGGCTCGCTGCTCGTGAACGCGGGGCGCGGCGCGCTGGCCGACACCGAGGCGCTGCTGAAGGCCGCCGGCCGGGTGCGACTGGCACTCGACGTCACCGACCCCGAGCCGCTGCCCGACGGCCACCCGCTGTGGACGGCGCCCGGCGTGGTGATCAGCCCGCACATGGCGGGCGACTCCCCGGAGTCGTTCGTGCGCGCCTACGAGCTGGTCGCGGCGCAGCTGGAGCGCTTCCGGACGGGTCAGCCGCTCGTCAACGTGATTGCTCTGCCCTCCTCGGCCGAGCGGTAGAGCGCGTCGATCGTGCGCGCCTGCCCGAGCGACTCGGCGCGTCCGAGCGCCGGCGCGCGCCCCTCACGCACCGCCGCCTCGACCTCCAGCAGCTCGCGCCCGTACGGGTTGACGGCCTCGACCTCGATGCGCTCGCCGCCGACCACGTCGATCCCCGGCGAGAGCCCGTGCCACGGGTCGGCGATCCACAGCGTCGCCCGGTCGCCGACCACTTCAAGCCCCGAGCGCGGATAGACGTCCATGCCGCAGTCGAACGTGCCCGTCACGTCGCCGGCGAAGCGCAGCACCGCGGCCAGGCGCCCGTCGACGAGCTCCCCCACGCGCTCGGCGCTCACCCGCAGCGGCTCGCCGGCCAGCAGCCGCATGCCGCTCACGCAATAGCAGCCGACGTCCATCAGCGCCCCGCCCTCGAGCTCGGAGTTCCAGCGCACGTTCCCGGAGCCCGGGTCGAGGTCGAACCCGAAGCGCGCATTGACGTGCCGCAGACGCCCGATCGCGCCCTCCCGCACCAGTTCGAGCATGCGCGCGGTCTGGGGATGGAACCTCCACATGAAGGCCTCCATCAGCACCCGGCCCGCGCGGTCGGCGGCATCGAACGCCTGCTCCACCAGCTCGGCGTCGCGCGTCAGCGGCTTCTCGCACAGGACGTGCTTGCCCGCCTGGAGGGCGCGGATCGACCACGGCACGTGGAGCGAGTTGGGGAGCGGGTTGTAGATCGCCTCGACCTCCTCGTCCGCCAGCAGCGCCTCATACGAGCCGAGCACGCGCGGGATGCCGTGCTCGTCGGCGAACGCCCGCCCGTGCGCCTCGTGGCGCGAGCCGACGGCGACGATCTCCACTCCCGCATCGCGTGCCCCCGCGATGAGCTTGCGGCCGATGTTCGCGGTGCTCAGAATGCCCCAGTGCATACCCCTCCCAGGGATGGCCCGGCCGCCCGCGGGGGGCGGGCGGGCTTCCCATCATTCAGGCTCTGCCAGAGCTGGCCCGCCCCTTCGTGGCCAGCGAGTCCACCGCGACGGCGAGCAACAGCACGCCGGCGGTGACGACGAACTTCGTGCCCGACGACAGACCGAGCAGGCCGAGGCCGTTGTCGATCGAGCCGATCACCAGCGCGCCGAGGATCGCGCTCTTCATGTGGCCGCGCCCGCCGAACAGTGAGGTGCCGCCGATGACCGCCGCGGCGATCGAGTACAGCAGGATCGAGCCGCCGCCCGAGTTGGTGTCGACCGAGCGCAGGCGCGAAGCGAGCACGAGGCCGCCGACCGCCGCCATGAACGAGCAGAGCGCGAAGCAGGCGATCTTGATCCGGTCGACGTTGATGCCCGCTCGCCGGGCGGCCTCGGTGTTGCCGCCGACCGCGTAGATGTGGCGGCCGAACCTCGTCCGCCGCAGGACGAACGTCCAGAAGACGAAGAAGCCGGCCACGATCACGCCGACCCACGGGATCCCGCGATCCTTGTTCGCCACGAACGTGACGATCGCGAGCACGAGGAACAGGAACCCGACGCGGATCGCGATAAGCAGCATCGGCTCGGTCGGCAGGTTCGACTTCTGCCGGCTGCGCACGCGTGCGAGCTGCGTGAGCAGATACAGCGCCGAGACCGCGATGGCCAGGATCCACGACAGCAGCTCGGACATGAAGTTGTTCGCGAGGCCGACGAGGAAGTCGTTCTGGAGGATCACGGTGCCGCGACTGCCGATCAGCAGCAGCACCACGCCGTTCCACCCGAGCAGTCCGGCGAGCGTGACGACGAACGACGGGATGCCGATCTTGGTGATCAGCAGGCCGTGCAGCATGCCGATCCCCAGGCCGGCGAGCAGCGCGACGATCACCGCCACGAACGTGGGCGGGACGCTCTTGTCGGGGTTCAGCAGCAGCGCCACGGTCACGCCCGCGACGCCGGAGACGTAGCCGACCGAGAGGTCGATCTCGCCCAGCAGCAGGACGAAGACGATGCCCATGGCGACGAGCGCGTAGGCCGCCGACTGGACGATCAGGTTGACGAAGTTGCCGGCGGTGAGGAAGTTCGAGTTCGCGGTCTGGAAGACGATCGCGATGACGATCAGGCCGACGATGATCGGCAGCGACCCGAGGTCGCCGGCCTTGACGCCGGTCCACCAGCGGGCCGCGTACGCGCTCAGCGTGTCGCGCGCGGGCGCGTCGGGCGGGAGGACGGGCGGCTGCTCGGCGACCGTGCTCACGCGACCACCTCCGACTGCCCGGGCACCTCAGACAGCGCGCCGGCGGTGATCGCCTCGACCACCTTCTGCTGCGTCGTCTCGGTGCGCTTGTACTCGGCCACGTTCTGACCGAGCCGGAGCACGGTGATGTTGTCGGCGACCTCGAAGATGTCGTGCAGGTTGTGCGAGATCAGGATCACCGCGAGCCCCTGCTGGCCGAGCCGCTTGACCAGCTCGAGCACCTGGTGCGTCTGCGCGACGCCGAGCGCCGCCGTCGGCTCGTCGAGGATCACCACGCGCGAGTTCCACATCACGGCCTTGGCGACCGCGACGGACTGCCGCTGGCCGCCGGAGAGGCCGGCGACGGTCTGCCGCACGGAGCGGATCGTGGTGACCGAGAGGCCCTTGAGCGTCTCCGCCGCGCGCGCCTCCATCTTGGTCTCGTCCATCCGCAGCAGGCTCTGCGTCTCCTCGCGGCCGAGGAACATGTTCTGCACGACGTCGAGATTGTCGGCGAGCGCGAGATCCTGATAGACGATCTCGATGCCGAGCGCCGCGGCGTCCTTCGGCCCGTGGACGTGCACGGGCTTGGCGTCGAAGAGGATCTCCCCGGAGTCGATCGGGTAGATCCCGGCGATGCACTTGATCAGCGTCGACTTCCCGGCGCCGTTGTCTCCGACCAGGGCCATGACCTCGCCGGCGGATACGTGGAAGTCCACCTGGTAGAGCGCCTGGACCGCGCCGAAGCGCTTCGACACGCCCTTGAGCTCTAGGACCGGGGTTCCCGTCACGTCAGTTCTTCCTCCTCTACGCAGAGCGGGGCCCGCAAAGCGGGCCCCTGGACTCTACGGAATCGTGCGGATTGCGACCTACTGGAGCCCGGCGTCAGTGCACGCCTGGGCGACCTTGCCGGCGCAGATGTCCTCCACCTTGGGGAAGTCCGCGTTGTTGACGTAGTCCTTGACGTTGTCCTTGGTCACCGGAACCGGGGTGAGCAGGACCGACGGGACGTCCTTCTTCTGGTTGTTGGTGGTGTCGGCCGGGGCCTCGGGCGTCTGGCCCTTGGCGAGCGCGATCGCCAGCTTGGACGCGGCGTTGGCCTCGTCCTCGATCTTCTTGTAGACCGTCATGCACTGATCGCCGGTCAGCACGTTCTGGACGCCCTGCAGCGTCGCGTCCTGGCCGGTGACCGGGATCTGCGGCAGCTTGCGCGCCTTCAGCGCCGAGACCGCCGCGTTGCCGAGGCCGTCATTGGCGGCCAGCACGCCGTCGATCTTGTTGTTCTGCTTCTGCAGCATCTGCTCGAAGATCGTCAGCGCCTTCTGGTTGTCCCAGTCCGGCACCGCCTGCTCGGCGACCTTCTTCAACGAGCCGCTGTCGATCTTGGGGTCGAGCACCTGATGCGCGCCCTGGGCGAACAGCGTCGCGTTGTTGTCCGTCGGCGAACCGTTCAGGAAGACGATGTTGGCCTTCTTGTCGCCGAGGCAGTCCGCGAGCCCCTGGCCCTGCAGCTCGCCGACCTTGACGTTGTTGAACGACACGTAGTAGTCCGCGGTGCCGCCCAGCGTGAGGCGGTCGTAGTCGATGACCTTCACGCCGCGCGAGTTGGCGTTGGCCTCGATCGCCGCGCCGGAGCCGGAGTCGAGGTTGACCAGCAGCAGCACCTTGGCGCCGTTGGTGATCATCTGCTCGGCCTGCTGCTGCTGGGTGGACTTGTCGCCCTCGGCGTTCTGGATGTCGGACTCGACGCCGGCGGCGTCGAAGGCCTTCTTCAAGAACGGACGGTCGACGGTCTCCCAACGAACCGAGGACTTCGAGTCCGGCAGCAGGACGCCGACCTTGCCGGCCTTCGCGGCCGCCGTAGCGGTGGCCTTTGAGCTGCTGGAGCTCGAGTTGTTGTCGTCACTGCCACAGGCGGCGACGAACACCGCAGCCGTAGCTGCAAGCAGAGGGATGAGCCGTGCGGCTCGGGTCATGAGGTCCTCCTCCTCCAGGTGGACACATCGGGACAGGGACGGTAATGAGATGAGCGACCGCAGACGCCCGGGGACAGGGATTCGACACCACGGCGGGAGCTTTGTCAAGAACCTGGACGAACTTCGCGGAAAAGCCTCATCGTTGCTTCTGAACCCGAACGAAGCTAGCGGTGGCGAACCTTAAGATCGTTAAGACGGGACGAAGCCTGTTGGAAAGATCCGATCGGCCTCCGACACGACCAATGCCAGCGCGCCGAGCACCTGTGCACGGTCGCCCAGCACGCCGGCGACCACCTCGGCACGGCGGGCCGCCTCCGGCAGCGCGGCGCGGCCCACGGACTCGCGCATGCCGTCGAGCAGCAGGTCGCCCGCGCCCGCGAGGTCGCCGCCGACCACGAGCAGCTCCGGGTTGAGCACGTTCAGCAGCGTCGCGACCACCTGGCCGAGCGCGCGGCCGGCGTCGTGGATCACGCGCCGGCAGCCGAGATCGCCGTTGCGGGAGGCTTCCAGCATGCCCTCCACCGTCAGGTCCTCGCCGTGCGAGCGCCGCAGCAGGTCGACCAGCGCGCCCGTCGCCGCGACCGTCTCCAGGCAGCCGCGGTTGCCGCAGCGGCACACGATCCCGTCGGGGTCGACGAGCACGTGGCCGAGCTCCCCGGCCAGCCCGGCACTGCCGCGGTAGAGCCGCCCGTTGAGGATCAGCCCGGCGCCGATGCCCGACGACACCTTCAAGTAGATGAGGTCGCCGGCGTCGCGCCCGGCGCCGAACGCGGCCTCGGCCAGAGCGCCCAGGTTGGCGTCGTTGTCGACCATCACCGGGATGTCGAGCCGGCGCCGCATCTCGGTCGCCGCGCTCATGCCGATCCAGCCCGGCAGGATCGCGCTGGAGCCGACCGTCCCCGCGCTCTGCTCGATCGGCCCGGGAAGCCCCATCCCCGCGCCGATGACCGCGTTGCGGGGCACGCCGGCGTCGGCGAGCGCGTCGGACACCATCTCGGCCGCGAGCTCGAGCCCCTGCTGGGCGTCGTGGTCGGTGTCCAGCGGCTCGCGGCGCTCGGAGAGGATCGTGCTGGCGAGGTCGGAGACGGCCACACGCAGGTGCGAGTGGCCGAAGTCGATGCCCACGGCGGCGCCCGCGGAGGCGTCGAAGGACAGCAGGATCGGCGGCCGCCCGCCCTGCTGGCCGTAGGCGGAGCCGGGCTCCGGGCGCTCGACGACGAGCCCGTCGGCCTGCAGGTCGGAGACGAGGCTGGAGACCGTCGAGCGGCTCAGCCCGGTGCGGCGCGCGATGTCGGCGCGCGAGATCTGCCCCTCGTCGCGCAGCGCGCGGATGACGCGAAGGCGATTGAGGCGTCTAAGTGACTCGAGGGAACCGGCACGACCCTGCGGCATGGACGCGCCGCATTGGACCGGATGGCGACAAGTTTGTCAATGCTTCGAACGAACCTGCCGCCATCCGGCCCGCTACGGACGCGGTGTCAGGAGTAGGCGGAGACCGGCACCACGACGTCGTTGGCGGCCTTGTCGTGCCAGCACTGGTTCTCTTTGTCCCACAGCATCCAGAACCACCCGAGGAACAGCGGGATCGCCCCCACCGTCTTCACGAGCTGCCGCACGAGCGCCCGGCTGTAGCCGATCGAGCCGCCCTGCTGGAAGTCGTACACGCGGATGCCCAGCGCCATCTTGCCGACCGTCTGGCCGCGGGCCGAGCCCTCCATCAGCGTGCCGTAGATCCACGCGACCAGCGTCGTGATGCCCTGGCCGGCCACTTGGGCGTCCTTGAAGATGACGTAGATGATGATCGCGTCCGGGATCGCCAGCACGAGGCCGTCGATGATCACGGCGGCGAAGCGGCGCCAGAACCCGGCACGCGGGCCGCTCGGCCCGGACGAGTAGGACCCCGCGGGCGGAGGCGGCGCCGACTCGTAAGTGGGGGGTGGCTGGGTCACGACTCAGGCTCCTCTCTTTGGTCTTCGGCGCAGTGTTTCAACGCGCTCACCGGTTTGCCTTCGCTGCGGCGAGCTGCTCGAGGAACTGCTCGTCGCTGAGACCCGCCCGCGCACCGGCGACGTTCGGGCGCAGCTTTCCCGCGAGCTGGGCGGCGAGCGAGCGGCGCGCGTGCGGCGCCAGGTCTACACGGCGAGCGAGGAACGCGTTCACGAGCGCGATCTCGTCCTCGCCGACGCCGGTGACGTCGAGCGCTCCCGCGTCACGATTGGCGCGCGCGATGTAGGGCTCCGCCGGCATCTGGCGGCGGTCGCGGATCACCAGCGTCCCGGCGGCGTGGTCGCCGAGGCGCTGGTTGTCGCGGCTGACCAGGACGGAGATCATCGCGGGCAGGTACCAGAGCATGAGGCCCTCGACCAGCCGGATGATGTTGCGGATCAGGCTCGCGCGCAGGCCGACCGGCTCGCCGCCGTCCATCACCACGCGAACGCCCGCGGCACGCTTGCCGGGCGTGCGGCCGCCGCCGCGGACCTCGAACAGCACGTCGTAGCCGATCACGATCAGGAGCGCGGCGGAGCTTACGATCACCACGCCGAGCGTGCTGCCGACCGCCTCGGCGGCGAGGATCGCGACCACGATCAGCGCGAACTGGATCAGGCTGTCGATCATGAGCCCGATCCCGCGCGTGCCGATGCCGGCGAGCGGGAGCTCGAGGTCGACCCCCTCCGGCGTGGCGATCGTGCGGCGGTCCTCATACTCCATGGCGCGTTGAACCTAGAGCGTTTCCAGAACGAGCGCGGCGCTGCCTGGACGAAGCTGGACGCGGCGGTCAAGCAGGCCGGCGACCGGCCGGAGCGGCTCGGCTCCGACGGGGTGCGCGAGCTCGGCGCGCTGTACCGGAGCGCCGCCGCCGACCTGGCGTTCGCGCGCCGCCGGTTCCCGCGCGACCCGGTGACCGCGCGGCTGGAGGCGCTCGTGCTGCGCGCCCGGGCGACGGTGTACGCGCGCTCCGGCCGGCGCGCGTCGCTGTGGAGCTTCATGTCGCGCGGCTACTGGCGGCGGATGGCCGAGCGGCCGCTGCTCGTGCTTGCCGCCTGGGCGATCCTGCTCGTGCCCGCGGTCGGCGGCGCCGCCTGGGCGGCGGCCGACCCGGGGGCGGCCGCGGGGCTCGTGCCGGGGCAGTTCCAGGCGGCGGCCGACCCGCCGCCCGAGGGCCGCGACTACGACGCCGAGACCGCCGCGGCGTTCTCGGCCTCGGTGATGTTCAACAACATCGGGGTCGCGCTGACCGCGTTCGCGGGCGGGATCGCGTTCGGGGCGATCACCGTGCTGTCGCTCTTCTACAACGGGCTGATCCTGGGGGTGATCGGCGGGCTCGCGGTCAGCGGCGGGCACGGGACGGCGTTCCTGCGCCTGGTGTCCTCGCACGGGCCGCTGGAGATCTCCTGCATCGTCGCGGGCGGGATCGCCGGGCTGCGAATGGGCTGGGCGCTGATCCGGCCGGGGCCGCGGCGGCGCGGCGTCGCGCTGCGCGCCGAGGCGCGGCCGGCAGTCGAGATCGCCGCCGGGACCGCGCCGTGGCTGGTGGTGTGCGGGCTGTGCGAGGGCTTCCTCACCGGGCCGGGCCTGCCGGTGGCCGCGCAGGCGGCGATCGGCGCGTCGCTGTTCTGCCTGTTCTGGGGCCTCGTGATCTGGCGCGGCCGCCCCGCGGTCGTCGCGCGAGCTCGTTCAGACATCGGCACCAATCGCTCGGCCGCGGGTCCTGTCCTCGTGGGACCCGCGTCGCCGCTGAACTGAGCCGCGTCGCGCCGGGACGCTTGCCGTTGAGGGCGCGGCCTCACCCGCCGGGTGCGCTGCCGTGCAGGGCGCGGATCGCCCTGCAGGGCGCCACGCTGCACGGGGCGCCTCTCGCCCTCTGGGCGCGGTGCCGCGAACATTCAGCGACGACCCCCAACGCCCACGAGGCCACCCACGGGTGGAACGGTCACACCAGAGTTCCGGCCCCGCTACCGCCTCCACGTGGGGCGCCGGCGGCCGGCGGCACGTGCTGGTCCGCTTCAAGAGCGCACGGGTGACGGCTGCATCTCGCGCATTGCGATAGCGAGGGCGCCGCACGCGCGCCTCGTCGCGAGGCCCCGCCGGCCGACGTCGTGCCTCCGGTGAGCCGGGGTACAAGGCGTCCGCGGACTACGTCGCCCAGGTGATGCAGGCCGCGGGCTACGACGTGCACCTGCAGAAGTACCAGTTCGACTATTACGCCTCCACCGGCATCCCGACGATGAGCGTCAACGGCACGGATCTCGTGCTCGGCGTGGACTGGGGTCCCGGGCAGAGCCTCGGCTCCATGGGCGGGCAGACGCTCACCACGGTGAACAACAACGTGCTGCCGCCGACGAAGACGCCGAGCTCGGCGGCGGGCTGCGACCGTGGAGACTTCGGGCCGGAGGTCTCGGGCCATCCTGTCCTGATCCAGCGCGGCACCTGCACCTTCGCGCAGAAGGTCGCGGCAAGGGCGGCGACAAGAACCACACCCTCCTCGTCGACGCCCACCTGGACGGGATCTACGCCGCGAGCGTTCGCGTCCGCGTCGCTGTCGTCGGCTGGGCTTGGCCTTTGTGGCGGCGCTGGGAGTATGGAGCGATGAAGCCAGAGGAGATCCCGCCGCGAGGGCTGCAGTTGCGGTCGCTGGTTACCGAGCACCAGACGGTCGAGGTGTCGCTTGTGGAGGTCGACGTGCCGTCGCCGGGACCGGACGAGGTGCTCGTCCGCGTCGAGGCGGCGCCGATTAACCCGTCGGACCTGGCTGTGCTGTTCGCTGGCGCGGACATCGCCACCGCCGAGGTGAGCGGCACGCCGGATCGACCTGTCGTCACCGCGCCGCTGTCCGAGGGCGCGGCACGGGCCGCGGAGGCCAGGGTCGGCCAATCGATGCCCGTGGGCAACGAGGGTGCGGGCACCGTTGTCAGCGCGGGTGGTTCCGATCGCGCGCAGGCGCTGCTGGGCAGGCGCGTGGCGCTCTACGGCGGAGCGATGTACGCGCAGTACCGCTGCGTGAACGCCGACGCGTGCCTGGCGCTGCCGCCGGGCGCGTCCCCCGCCGCTGGAGCGGCGTCGTTCGTGAACCCGATGACGGTGCTCGCGATGGTCGAGACGATGCGAGCGGAGGGCCACACGGCGCTCGTGCACACCGCCGCCGCATCGACTCTCGGGCAGATGCTGCTTCGCTACTGCCGCGAGGAGGGTGTCCCGCTGGTCTGCATCGTGCGCTCCCGTGAGCAGGTCGAGTTGCTCCGCGGCGCGGGCGCCGAACACGTCTGCGACTCGTCCGCCGAGTCGTTCGAGGAGGACCTGGCGCGCGCTTGCGCCGCGACCGGTGCGACGCTGGCCTTCGATGCCATCGGCGGCGGCCGCCTTGCGGGCCGAATCCTCGCCTGCATGGAGGCGGCGATCACCGCCGGCTCGCCGTTCGCACGCTACGGGTCAGCAACGCACAAGCAGGCATACCTGCACGGCCACCTGGACCGCGGGCCCACCGAGATCGACCGCAGCTTCGGCATGGCCTGGGGTGTCGGTGGCTGGGTGCTGCCGAACTTCCTCGCGCGGGCACGGGCCGACCAGGTCGCGCGGATGCGCAGGCGCGTGGCCGAAGGCCTGTCGACCACGTTCGCGACCCGGTTCACCGCCGAAGTCACGCTCGGGGGCGCGCTGACGCGCGACGCCATCAGCGTCTACGGGCGGCCCGCGACCGGGATCAAGTACCTGATCACGCCCTAGATTCGCGGGCCGCGTCGCAACGACGCCGCTTCCCCTCCGAGGCAACTCCGATAGCGAGCCTCGTCCCGCCCCGGCTGCTTCAAATCGCGCGCAGCGATACTCAGGAGGGTCGATAGGGACGGGCGCCGCGGTCACGCTCTTGACGATCTGACGCGATAAAGCGATCGAAAGCGCACGCCGATAGGGAGAACGTGAAGCCGCTCGTCGTCGTCCACTCGACTCCGAGCGACGACTGCGAATTGGCTCCGGCCTGGCACGAGTGGCGCCGCCTGACCCGTTTCCTTGAGAGCGCTCGGCTCGCCTTCGCCCGGGAGAGCAACCTGTGGACATCACTCGAGCTCCGGTCGGCGGACGAGGTTAGGCTGTCGGCCGCCACGCCTCGCGGCACCTACAAGATCGGCCTGCAGCAGCACCTTGATGCGGTACGCGATGAAGAGATGCTGCTCGCCTCGGTGCTGATCCACAGCTACGCGCTCGCCGAGACCGCCGCAGCCGAGCGGCTCGGCGGCGACGCGCGTGACTTCGGCGGGATCGAGGATTGGGGTACGCGACTCCTCGCCACGACAGGGTCGACATGGGGCGTTCTCACGGAGGGCGTTGCCGGCGCCGTCGAGGTCGCGGTCGTTCGGAACGCGTACGCACACGGCGGTCGGCGCATCGACGAATCCGCGGCAAACCGCCTACGGGCTGTCGGTATGACGTCGCCGGCGCGCGGCGACCTGGTTGTTCTGGACTACGCGACGGTCAAAGCGTTCCGACGGCGGCTCCGTACGCTGATGGACCGCGGCGGAGTCGGCCGCAAGGCAAACTGAAGCCGAACAGCGCCTGCTCGTCCTCGCGCAATGCGATAGCGCGTTGGGGCGACAACGCGTATTTCCCCGGGACTCCTCACACGCATTGCGCTGGGACTCGTACGGCAAGTGCTGGACCTTGACCCTGCGCGCCTTGCCGAAGGAACCCGCCTGGCCCTCGAGATCATCGGCCCACTCGGACGCTTCGCGTTGGAGGGCACGCGTGAGCGACCGTGGTTCGCCGGCTACATCCTCGATGAATCCAGCCCTCGACCGGTACTGATCTGGAGTGTCGGAAAGCAGCCGTTCCAGTTCGAAGGAGATCTCGAGAACTGATCTCGCACTTCGCGTAAGCGTGCTGTTCCTCGACGAACGGCGTACCTGGGTGGCGGGTGAGGTGCAGGCCGGCGTGCTGCGCGCCGTCGGCGGTGACGTCCAACGCGTATGTCTTCGGGGAAGTCAAGGCCGATAGCGCGCCGCGTGCCCGGCAGCAAATCGTGGCCCCACGCATCCGACGCAACGCGAACCGCTCGCGCGCCGACGCGAGATCGCACTATCGCAAGCGCACGGTGCTGACGACGCCGCCGTGATCGGACGGCCAGAGTCCGGACGGGGTGCGCTCGGCCGGGTTCTTGCCGGTGATCGACGCCTTGACCGTCGTCAGGCCCGGCTTGGACAGCACGTGGTCGACGGTGTGGTCGAAGAGCAGCGCTGGATCGAAGAGGTTCTCGTAGCAGCAGGACTGGCGCGCCCCGTTGTTCTTGAACCCGAACTTCGTCAGCGCCGCGAACGCGAGCTCGTCTCCTGGCTTCTCGGGCTCGTGGTCTTGCTTGTCGCCCGAGTTGAGGTCGCCGACGAGGAGTATCTGCTCACCGGTCTTCAGCGGACCCCGGGTGAGCTCCTTGGCCTGCGCCTCGCGGATCTTGGGGTCGCCGTAGGCCTCGAGGTGGGTGTTGACGAACCGGAACTTGCGCTTCCCAATGCGCGCCTCGACCGAGGTCCAGCCGCGGTCGACGGGGATCGTGATGCCGCCGACGTTCGGCTCATAGCGTGTCTTGTAGTTCCCCACTCGGGTCTTGCCGAGCTTTACCCTGCTGCCCTTGCGGATGAGGATCACGTTGCGCAGTGTCAGCCGCGCGTCGAAGTCGGCGCCGAACGATGCGAGCGGGCCAGTGCCGGTCGCGTCATTCTTGTCGGCGTCGACGGGCAGTTCGGCGTCGAACTCCTGCTGCGCGACCGCGACCTTGTAACTCGAGCCGAGCTGCGCACGCAGGAGCGCGAGGAAGTCGATCTCGACCGCGGTTGCGGGGGCGGTGCCGGGCAGAGGGCTGATCGGCTTGGCGCCGCCGTCGGACGGCGTCTGCTTGCGCCACAGCGCGACCTCTTGAAGGCCGACGAGGTCGGCCTTGGAGGCCTTGATCTCGTGTGCAAGCGGGATGACGCGCTCGGCGAACCTGGTGTTCTGCAGTTCGTTCCACACAGTCCCGGCGCCGTCGATCGCGTCCGGGATCGTCGGTGCGTTGATCGCCGGCGAGAGATCCGCGCCGAGAAACAGGTTGCGGGTCATGACGGTCACCGTCGGCGCCTTGGCCGCGGCCTGTGCCGCCGCCGGACTGCACAGCACGGCGGCCGCCGCGCACGCGAACACGAGTCTCCTGGACATCGTCGGAATCTAGCTCGACGCGGACATCCCCGATGATCGGCGGCGTCCCGCTCGCCGACCTGCGCATTCCAGAGCGGTGTTCAGCGGCGTCTCAGAGCTGCGCACGCTGAGTCGGTTCGTGTCTGCGTCCGCCGCCTCGCTAACCGGCCGCGAAGCGCCTGAGCTGCTCGCGGCCGTCGCCGACGATCGGCGTCCCGTGGGCGAACAGGAGATGATCGAAGTCGACCTCGGCCGCCAACCTGGCGAATCCGTCGCGCAGGCGCCGCTTTTCGGCCTCGGGATCGTCCCCGAGCAGGAAGTCGGGAGGGAACCCGAGCCCGTCGTAGTTGATGACGCCGTCGGCGATCGCGATCGCACGCACGCTGGGGATCTCGAGCGCCGTCTCGTCGGGCCATGTCACCGAGATCGCGTGCGGCCGGATGCCGGCGGTGAGCTCGTCGCCGAAGTCGTAGGGCCGCACCCGGTCGGCGGGCAGCTCGTGCATCCCGTTCCGCGGCGCGCGGATCGTCGCGCCAAGCCGGTCCTGGAGGTCGAATGCGGAGCGCGTGTGATGGCGATTCGTCAACAGGATCTCGCCGATCGCCCGGCCGTCGAACCACTCCAGCCCTTCCGGCGGGGCGATCGGGTCGATCAGGATTCCGTACTCGACCAGGTAGTGGGAGGCGGACTCGAGCCCGGTGTTCGGATGGCGCGCGGTCCAGTGCAGGACGCCGGGAAGGACTTCGTGGATCGGCTCCGGCATGCGGTGTTGCTCAGCCGTGGTGGCGGCGCCGGATCAAGTAGAGCCCGGCGTATCAGGACAGCGCGATCGTTCCGGTCACGAGCACGTCGCGCGCCAGGCCATTCACGGTGATCGTCGCGGTTGCCTCGAGGTGTTCGTCACCGCGCAGCTCGCCCGCCTCCAGTTGCTCGCGCACGGCGACCTCGATCTCACGCTGGGCGGTAACGCCGAGCTTCTTGAGAAACCTGCGCAGCGACATGTTGAAGGCGTCCTCGTCCACCTTCACCTCCATCCTCTTTGTGCTTCTGCGAGCGCCAACGCGGAGTCTACGCCCGCTCGACGACGCGGCGGCGGAGCACACGCGTCCTGCGGCGGGACCATGCGGCGTATGGATGCGACCGGAACTGCGTGGCTGGTGCCTCGAGCAGGCCGGCGCGACGCCCGGGACCGAGCTGGCACGGTAGGGCGAGCGCCCACCGGAACGGTGCGACTGAGCCAGGACGATCCGGCGACCGCCCTTTCGCGGCATGAAACTGCCCGTTGAGGGCTCTGTCCGGGTCCGGCCGTAGCGTCGAGCGATCCGGGACAGGGGCTTTGGTTGGGAGAACGCAGGCGGGTAGGCCGGTTTGCGCGATGGGCTTCGAGCCCGACCTTTTCGTTCGGCCGCCCCTGCGACTTGCCTGGATTGTGCTGCGAGCACGCGAATGTCGCCAGGTCCAGACAAGCGGCGGTCATGACCGCCGGCTGGCATCCCGTTCCGACTGCCTGACCATCACTACCACGGGCTTTTGGTTGGGGATGCCTGCGTGGAGCTCGAGGTTGTCCGGGCTCGACCTGCTCGACAGGACGCTCGTTCTCGACATCAAGCCATGGGTGCCGGAGTTCGAAGCGACCGCAGCCGAGGGCGGGCGGCAGCACGCGTCGCGGTCGCACGAGACCCGCGCCGACGGGCGCTTCGCGAGCCGCGGCCTGCCGGCGCGAGGGTTTGACACGGCCCCTGGGAAACGCGAGAGTCGCGCTGGTAACCGCACATCCGACCAACCTCGGTGCCCGGGCGAAGGTCATACCCGGCAGCATCCAATCCGAGGGAAGGAAGCGCCGAACATGCGCATCCGCGAACGTGAACCGGAGGCCCCGACCGCCCGCGACACGGAGCACCGGCAGGCTCCGTATCCCGCGGCATCGCCGCAACCGTTGACCACCGATGGCGTGCTGGCGCTTCAAAGGCACGCCGGGAACGCCGCGGTCCAGCGCGTCCTCGCCCGTGCCGAGACGACAGAAGCCCCGCCGGCCCAGAGCGCCGGCGGGTGGGGCGACTGGCTCTTTCCTCCCACCGAGGGTGAGAAGCACGACACGGGCGCGTCCCCGGGCACGGTGTGGCGATGGCTGACCTGGGCAGGGATCGGCATGGCCGATCTGCTCGCGGAGGTCGTCGAGGCGTGCGGTTTCGAGGATTACGAGATCTCCGCCGATTTCCTGCGCCACTACATGAGCGGCCGTGGCGCCGACTTCGAGCTTCAGGTTCCCGTCGACTGGCAGCAGAAGATCGCGAAGGAGAGAAAGCGCACCGGCAAGCATCGCGACGTCAGCGCATACAGCTGGAACATCCCGGACATGAAGAACTCGCTCGGCCACTTCGACCTGGAGATCGAGTCGATCGCTGGCGGCGGCAAGCTCTACACGATCACGGACCGTTACCAGTTTCCTGCCTTCGTCGACGGCAAGGCGGTGCACCACGGATTCGAGCTCGACTTCTTCGGCAAGCTGCCCGCGGAGGCGCGCCAGACGACCAACGACGCGCTCGCCCTGCTCGGCGAATGGAAGCACCCCGATGGCACGCTCGAGAAGTTCGAGATCAAGATGCTGGGCGGAAAGTGGACGTTCATCCTGCCCCAGCAGTGGCTCGTCGACTCAGGCGTCGACTTCAACGTGCACGGCACGTTCCTCGTGCTTGCTGACGGCTCGCCCGCGGGCGCTGCCGAGGGCGACGACGAGGGGTGGTGGTGACGAGGCACGTCAGCGACCGGCGCCAGCGTGAAGGCGGCCGCAGTGAAAGACCGCGGACCGCATCTGAACGTGTTGGTCCTCCGCACGATCGGCGGCTCGCCGTTTCGCACCTGCTTACTTGCTTTCGGGCGGTCCATGTCGAGCACCAGATCTCAGACAGCGGCCGCGAGGCGTGGTGCGAACGCCAGGAGCGAGGGCGGTCGTCCGCTCCGGCGCCAGCGACATGCTCGTCGGGGACGAGGAGCATGAGCGCCACGCCGCTTCACGGAGTGATCGCGGTGCATCGGCGCCACGTCGCCGCGCGTCGGTTCTGACGGGCCGGAGCTCGAACACCACCGCTATCGCCTTCGCCTGCAGCGGTAGGCAAATCCCGATGCGGCTGACTTCCTCTCCATGCGGGGCGCTCGTCTGGCGACGTCTTAGGCGCCGGCGACCCCGCTGCTGGTGGTCGCGCGAAGCGAGAGTGGCGTTTCTCGACGATTCCGCCAACCTGACCCGAAGCCCGCGGGTCCTCGCCGCCAGTTCCGGCGAGAGCGAGAACGCGACGTGGCAGAAGCGCCCGCTCGGCTTACGGTGAGTAGCTCTCGAAGCGGCTGCCTTGCGGGCCGGCGCGGACAGCTCGGTGCAGGGCGCTCCCGCGCCGCCACTGCCGCCAGGACTTGAACCACATGGTCCAGCCGTTGTCGAAGGTGCCGTCGCGCGAGCTGCCGGTGACGATGACCGGGTCGCCGGGGATGGACATCGCGTAGTAGATCGCGGCGGCGTCGGGCGACATGTTGATGCAGCCGTGCGAGACGTTGGTCGACCCCTGCGAGCCCACCGACCACGACGCGGCGTGCAGGTAGACGCCGCTCCAGGTGATCCGCACGGAGTAGGGGACTTGCATGTCGTAGCCTTCGCCGACCATCTCGACCGGGTTGCCCTTCTCGATCGAGAGGTAGGTGCCGTTGGGCGTGTCGTCGCCCGGTCGTCCGGTGCTGATCGGCCAGTGGGCGTAGCGCTTGCCGCCGCGGTAGACGTTCATGAAGTGCTTGGCGGTGCTAGCGAAGACCTTCAGCGATCGGCCGATGCGGATCGTCCCGCTGAGATCGCGGACGCCGAACACGCCCGGCGCGGCCTGCACTCCGTTTACGTGCGCGGTGAAGCTCACGCGCGTGTGCGGGTGCCAGTACCGCCGCGGCCGGAAGTACAGACACAGCGGCACGATGCCGCACGAGTCGTCCCAATACCACGACCCGACGACGCGCCGGGACGTCCGGATCTCCAACGACCGCTCCACCGCCTTACGATTGGTGACCGGCTCATCGAAGTAGAAGATCAGCGGCATGCCGACGCCATAGGTCCCGTTGTTGATCAGGATCGTGCGCGGCGCGAACGTGCGCGCGGGGGTCAGGGTCCGGAACGCGCGGTGACGCGTGACCCGCCGGCCGTCCGGTCCGATGGCCGTCGCGGTGACCCGGTAGGGCCGGGAAACGCCGAGCGCCCACCGGCTGCGCCAGACGGTCTTGGCAGCGTTGAGCGTCCCGGCCACCGCGTGTCCGCGGCTGCGCACCGTGACATCCGTGAGCATGCCGCCGGTGACCCGCACCTTGATCCCGCGATCCGGCCGCACGTCGACGCGGCCATGCCCGGGGCTGATCGACACCCGCGCGGCTGGTGGCGGCGGCGGGGGACTCGCCGACGCCTCGGTATGAGCGGCCTTGGCGCCGGCGTGAGCGGCCTTGGGCGCATGGCCGCCCGAGCAGCCGCCCAGCACCGCACCGAGGGCGACCAGAGCCAGAGGGGTGGCCGCGCGCACGCGCCGCAGCTTACGCCGCGTGGCGCTTCGAGCGCCGCCCTCCCGAGCACCGCCGCCGATCACGTCGTCTCCCGCGTTCGCCACGACGCCGTGCGCCGTGCGCACCCGAGCCTGCTCGGACACGCCGCCTACTTCTCTCCCCGCGCCCCAGGACCTCCACATAGGCCCGAGGACACAACCCCGCTCCTAGCGCAATTCGCGCATTGCAGCAGTGGTGCTGGCGGCGCGGCGAGACCGCTGGATCTCGTCCAACGCGATGGGCGGCTGCGAAGGGGCTCGCGCCGCTCCTCCTGCCTCAATGCGATCGCACGGCTCCCCGTGGTGCACGCCCCGTCGAGCGGCAGTTGATCGCTGCGAGCGACACTGGCGCGGACCTCGACGTTGCGGCGGGCGGCGGTCGCCTGGCAGCGCGTCGCGCGTGCCGCCGAGGCCGGATACACTCATCCGGCCCGTTTGCGGAAACATGACGGTGCTTGGCCAGCTTGTGACGGATTCGGGCGACGACTGGAGGCTCCGGCATATGCGTGCTCGCGCTGTTCCCGTTCGAGACCACGGTCGTGGTCCCTGTGCTCTGTTCCTCGCGACGCTTTCGGGAGGGGCCCGATGAGCATCGAGGATCCGCGCGGACTTCTGATCCTCTGCTATGACGGCTCGGACGCCGCCGAGCACGCGATCCGGATAGCGCCGATCATCGTCGGCCGTGGGCGCGCAGCGCGCGTGCTCTACGCCTACAAGCCGACGGAGCGGTCCCTCGGGGTCGCTCAGGCGATGGCGGGCGGGCGCATCGACGCGCCGGTGCACGGGGAAGCTGATGCGCATGACGTCGTCGATCGCGGCGTGGCCGTCGCTCGCGACGCCGGTTTCGACGCCGAACCGCTGCTGGTCGTGGCCGACCGGCGCACAGCCGAGCTCGTCGCCGAGAAGGCCGAGGAGGTCGACGCCCCAGCGATCGTCATGGGCACGCGCGGCCTGTCGGGGCTCAAGAGCGCCGTGCTCGGCAGCGTCTCGCGGGAGGTCGTGAACGCCTACCACCGACCCGTCGTCCTCATATGAGCTCGCGCGGCGAGAGGAGCTGAGCAGGAGCCCACCGGCGCGCTCGCCTGCAACATCGCATCGGCCGGCGACTCGTCAGCAGACGAGCCTGCGACGAGGGAGCGGCGAGGGCTCGTGCGGTCCGGTGCGCGCTGCATAGGCACACCCTCGGCAGCTCTTGAAATCGCAACGCAACGGAGCTCGAAGACCGTCGCTTGTGCATTCGCGTGAGGCTGTCGCGCAAAGGGCGTCGCGTCCACCGCGCAGCGGCGGCGGTCGGGTCGGTGCGAGAGCGCGGCAGCACGCTGTCGGGCCGTCGAGGCGCTATCGCTGATCGTCGCGAGCACGGAGCGAGGCGTCGACGCACGCAACGTCGTCGGCACTCCCGACTCTGCCAGGATCGGCCTTGTGACGTTCGAGCGCTTTGATGCGCAGGCTCGATTGATACTCGTCCTGGCCCAGGAGGAGTGTCGCCTTCTCCATCACGGTGACATCGGCGCTGACCATGTGCTGATCGGAGTCGCGCGAGTGGACGAGGCAATCCTCGCGCTTGCGCCCGAGCGCCTCCGCGACGTCGTGGCCGAGCTGCGCGGCGATCCGGAGCCACGCGAGTCGCCGGACGCGCTGCCGTTCAGCGCCGAGGCGAGGGCGGCGATCGAGACCGCCGACGCTCAGGCCACCTCGCGCGGACACACGCATGTCCGTCCCGGTCACGTGCTGCTCGCGCTCCTCGCCGCCGGAACCACCGCGTCGCAGGTCCTCGCCGGCGCGGACGTGTCGGAGGACACCGCCCGCCGCGCAGCCGAGCACGCCGCTGAGCATCCGGCATCCGGCGTCGCGGCGGCGTCGTCCCTGCGACTTGCCGCCGGCCTCGTGCCGGCGCTCGATGAGGGACGCTTCGACGACGCGATCCGCGAGGGCCACCCCGTGGTGGTCCGGTTGCACAGCGCTCCGCCCCTCGGGGACATCGGCAACGCGCTTGTCGACGCGCGCCTGCTGAAGCTCATGCTGGCCGCCGACGGGCGCGTCGCGCGGATGTTGCGAGCGCACGGCGTCGATGAGTCGGCTGTCGATGCCGTGTTCGAGCCGCCCTCTTGACCGTGGGGCGGGGCGGCGCCGTCCGGCGCGTTTAAGACGATGCCGGGCATGGCGCAGAACTTCATCGCGTGTGACCGTGAGCAGTCGTTCTTGTTGCCGCCGGACGTCCGCGAGTGGCTGCCTGAGGGTCATCTGGCCTGGTTCGTGATCGACGTCGTCGGGGTGATCGATACATCTGGGTTCTTCGCGGCCTATCGCGACGATGGGCACGGCCGAGCGGCCTACGAGCCGTCGATGATGATCGCGCTGTTGCTGTATTGCTGGGCACGCGGCGTCCGGTCCTCGCGCGCGATCGAGCGGGCCTGCGTCGAGGACGTGGCCTGCCGCGTGATCGCCGCGCATCAGCAGCCCGATCACGCCACAATCGCACGCTTCGTCGAACGCCACGAGAAGGCCGTGAGCGAGCTGTTCGGTGAGGTGCTGGTGCTGTGCGCCGACGCGGGCTTGGCGACGGTCGGCGTGATCGCGATCGACGGCACCAAGGTCAGCGCCAACGCCAGCCGTGATCGCACGGTCGATTACGAGCAACTCGCCCGCACGATCGTCGAGGAGGCGATCGCGACCGACGCCGCCGAGACCGCCGCGCTTGGCGGACTCCGCGGCGACGAGCTGCCGGAGATCGTGGCTCGCCGGCAGGGTCGCGAGGGTTGGCTACGCGCCGCGCGCCAGCGGCTTGACCAGCAGCGCGCCGAGCAGGCCCGGCCGATCCCGCGATCACGACCGCAGCGACTGCTTGACGCCAAGCGCCGACTTGAGCAAGAGCTGGCGGTCGAGCACGCCGCCAACGAGCAATACGAGGCGTACCGCCAGCGTGGCGTAATGAAGAACGGTCGCCGTTTCGGACGACCGCCCAACCCGCGCCGACCGCCGACCATCCCTAGTGGCAAAGTCAACCTCACTGATCCCGACTCAAAGCTCGTGCACGGTATGCGCGGATGGATCCAGGGCTACAACGCCCAGGCCGCCTGCAACGAACAGCATCTGATCCTCGCGGCCGAGGTCATGACCGCCTCACCGGACTTCGGACACCTTGGCCCGATGTTGACCGCCGCCCGGTCCGAGCTCGCCGCGGCCGGTGTCACCCGCACGCCCGACGTCGTCCTCGCCGACGCCGGCTACTGGCACCTGGAACAGATCAACGAGATCACCGGCGAGGGTATCCCGGTCCTGATCCCGCCCGATTCGAGCCGACGCAAGAACACCGACAGGCGGCCCCGGCTGGAGCGGCGGCGCCTACGACTTCATGCGCTCCGTTCTTGCGACCCCGCGCGGCAGCGAGCTCTACAAGCAACGCGCGCAGCTGATCGAGCCGATCTTCGGCAACACCAAACACAACCGCGGTTTCATCCGCTTCTCCAGACGCGGCAGATCCGCCGCCAGGACCGAGTGGCGGCTGATGGCCACCACCCACAACCTGCGCAAGCTGCACCAGCACTTCACCGCCACTACCACCTAGCCCGCGGATCGCCGCAGGCAGGCCGCGGCGCTCGCCCGATCGACGAGCCTTGCTTGCTTAGCGCGACAGCCTCGCGTGAACCCGGCAGCGGCACCGAGCCTCTGGTGTAGCCGACCCACCCGTGGGTGGCCTCGTGGGCGTTGGGGGTCGTCGCTGAAAGTTCGCGGCACCGCGCCCAGAGGGCGAGAGGCGCCCCGTGCAGCGTGGCGCCCTGCAGGGCGATCCGCGCCCTGCACGGCAGCGCACCCGGCGGGTGAGGCCGCGCCCTCAACGGCAAGCGTCCCGGCGCGACGCGGCTCAGTTCAGCGGCGACCCGGGTCCCACGAGGACAAGACCCGCGGCCGAGCGGCTGAGTCAACCGCCGTGCGGTTCCAACTGCCGGGTTCAAAGCGCTACCGGCGGCGTCCAGGCTGAGCTGACGTCGCAGGGCCGCGCGGGAGCGCGTGCCGCCTGGCGCAGCGTCTTCGCCGGTAAGTAGCGCCCGCAGGCGTCCGGCGGCCCGCCGCGCGCGCTCACAACGCCGCGCGCGCCTTCGCCCTCAAATACGCGGCCACGCACGCGGCCGCGAGCTTGTCCGGCGCGGCTTCGAGCACGCGGGCGCCGGACCCGCGGACGCGGGCGACGGCGGCGGCGCGGGCCTGAAGGACGTCCGCGGCGATCGTCGCGCGCTCGTCGTCGCCCTGGGCGAGCCGCTCCAGCGCGGGGTCCTTGGGCGCGGCGATCAGAACCGCGTGGCGGCGGGAGAGCACGGGGACCGCCTCGGCGAGCGGGCGCGTCGCGGCCTCCTCGATCAGGTCGCACAGCACCACCACGAGCGCGCGCTTGGATCCCTCGGCGCGGCGGAACGCGAGCTCGTAGTCGCTGTCCTCCGGGCGCGGCTGGAGGTCGAACAGCGCGCGGACGACGGCGGCGCCGCCCTGTCGGCGCGGCGGCAGCGCCGTCCGGATCTCGCGGTCGAACGCGATCGCGCCGCAGCGGTCGCCGAGCTGGTCGGCGACGAGCGCGATCGCGGCGGCGGCGTCGAGCTCGGTGTCCAGAACGTTGCCCTGGTGCTCGAGCCGCGCCGCGGAGAGGCGGCCGGCGTCGACGAGGATGACCAGGTCGCGGTCCTGCTCGAGCCGGTACTGGTTGCTCATCGGGCGGCCCATGCGCGCGGTCGCGCGCCAGTTGACCTGGCGGATGTCGTCGTCGGGCTGGTAGTCGCGGATCAGCTCGAACTCGGTGCCGAGGCCGAGCATGCCGTGCGCCGTCGCGCCCTGCTCCCGGAAGCGGCCGCGGGCGACGGTGAGCGCGAGGCGGCGGGCGGTGTGCAGGTCGGGGAACACGCGGACCTCGGCTGGCTCGCCGGGCTGGTGGTCCCAGCGGGCGAGCCGCAGCGGGCCGGTGGCGCGGGCGGCGGTCGCCGGAAGCGTGTGACGGCCGCGGCGGGTCGCGGTCACGGTCGCGGCCAGCTCCGCGTCGGCCTCGCGCGGCTCGATGTCGAGGCCGGGCGGCGCGGCCTGGCGGATCCGGACGGAGCCGCCCGCGGGCGCGGTGGCGGCGGCGCCGAGCCGCGCCGGCACGCCGCGCGAGAGGACCTCGGGGGCGTCGCGGACGACGGTGGGCGGACGCCGGGCCGAGGCCGCGTCGACGATCGTCGCGGCGACGAGCGCGACCGCGGCGAGCACGACGATGCCGAGCGGCACGATCAGCGCGGCGAGCGCGATCACGGCGAGCGCGATCACCGCCCGCGGAGACGGGCTCACCCGGCGCCCCGGCCACGGCCCCAGGCGCGGCCAACAGTCCGGCCCGGCCGTGACCTCGCCCCCGCGCGCGTCGCCGCCGCCGCGTCATCGCGGCACCGGCACGTCCTCGAGCGCGGCGCGGACGGCCGCGTCGGGCGTGGCCCGCTCCAGCTCGGCCTCCGGCGTCAGCACGAGCCGGTGGCGGAGCACCGGCGGGGCCATGCGGGCGACGTCGTCGGGCGTCACGTACCCGCGGCCCGCCAGCCGTGCGGCCGCCTTGGCCGCGCCGAGCAGGTGGACGGCGGCGCGCGGGCTGGCGCCGAGCTCGACCGCGGGCAGGACGCGCGTGCGGCGCACGAGCTCGACGATGTAGCCGACGACCTCGTCGGACACCTCGGTCGCGTCGACCTCGGCGCGCGCCGCGCGCAGGTCCTCGGCGCTCGCCACCGGCCGCACGTCGTCGAGCGCGATCGGCATGAGCCCGCGGCGGGCGAGCCGCAGCATCGCCCGCTCCTCGTCGCGCTCCGGGTAGCCGATCGCGACGTGCACGAGGAAGCGATCCCGCTGCGCCTCGGGCAGCGGGTAGGTGCCCTCGTACTCGATCGGGTTCTGGGTCGCGAGCACGAGGAACGGGTCGGGCAGCGGGTGCGGCTCGCCGTCGACGGTGACCTGCCCCTCCTGCATCGCCTCCAGCAGCGCGGCCTGGGTCTTCGGGGGCGTCCGGTTGATCTCGTCGGCGAGCACGACGTTGGCGAACACCGGGCCCGGCCGGAAGACGAGCTCACCGGCGCGCAGCGTCATCGTGCCGGTGACGTCGGAGGGCAGCATGTCGGGCGTGAACTGCAGCCGGCGGAACTCGACGCCGAGCGCGCGCGCCGTCGCGCCGGCGAGCAGCGTCTTCGCCACGCCGGGCACGCCTTCCAGCAGCGCGTGGCCGCCGAGCGCGAGCGCGGCCATCAGGTCCTCGAGCGCCTCGCGCTGGCCGACGACGACCTTGGCCACCTCGGCCGCGACGCGGTCGTGCAGCTCCTTCACTTGCGTTCCTCCTGGGTCGAAGTCGGGGGCAGCCACGTGGTCGTGGGCGGCGGCGTCTGGGGCGGGCGGCGCGGGCCGGTGCGGGCGAGCGCGGCCGCGAGCGCGTCGACGTACTCGATCCGGGCGGGCGCCGGCGGGGCGTCGTCGCCCTCGGGCGGGCCGAGCCGGCGGCCGGCGGTCCAGAGCGCGAGCAGGCCGGCGGCGAGCAGGCCGAGCAGCGTCCACTTCACGCGCGCCGGCAGCGCGGCGAGGCCGCGCGAGACGCCATATCCGTGCACGGTCTCCAGGAACACCACCGGGCGGTCGCCGGCGAGCGCGAGGCCGAGCGCGGCGCCGTCCGCCGTGCCCAGCCGGCGGTTCTGGAGCGGCGACGCGTCGGCCAGCAGCGCGACGCTGCCGCGGCCGCTGCGGGCGACGACGAGCAGCGGGGCGTCCGGCGGCCCGATCGCGGGGAGCGCGCCGCCGGCGCGGTGCCAGCCGCCGCCGTCCGCAGTCCGCACGGCGGTCACGCCGGCGGTCTCCGAGATCGGGACGAGCGCCGCGGCTCGTCCGGGCTCGGCGGGCGCCCACTCCGGCGCGCGCCCGAGCGCCTCGCGGAGCCAGCCGGCATCGCTCCGGCCGCCCGCGACGAGCCGCCCGCCGTCGCGCACCCAGCGCCCGATCGCGCGCGCCTCGTCGTCCTCCACCACGTCCGGATCGAGCACGACAAGCGTCTCGCCGCGCGCCGGCGCCCGTTCGTGGACGGGCGTGACGGCCCGCCGCACGTTGCGCCCGTCGCGCTCCAGCAGCGCCGCGTACGCGGCAAGCCCGCGCGGAGAGGTCGCGTACGACGACGACACCGGCCCGTGCGGCGAGGGCGCGAGCCGCGCGACCACGAGGATCACCGCCGCAAAGACGACGAGCCCGCCGACCAGCACGGTCGCCGCACGGGCACGAGGATCGCCGGGCAGGAGCCCACGGCCGGGCGACTCGGCGGGCGGCGCGGTCACGTGGCCTCCGGGCGGCAGCCGCCGACGGGCGACGGCGCGGCAGGCGGCGCGGTCACGCGGCCTCCGCGGGGCAGGCGCCGGCGGGCGATCGCGGAGTCACGCGGCCTCCGGGCGGCGGGCGGCGGCGGGCGACAACGCGGCGCCGCGTGGTCATGCCGCCTCCCTGCCGTCGGCATGCGCGACGACCTCCGGCCAGCGGCGACGGGCCGTGTCGAGGTCGGTGGGCGCGGCGGGGCGGCCGCCGTAGACGACCTCGTCGAAGTCGAGCGCGAGCTCGTCGAAGCCGGCTGAGCGGAGCGCACGGCGGACCTCGTAGGTCGGGATCGAGGGGCGGAACTCGATCGCTCCGCGGGCGTCGAGGCGCAGCAGCCCCGCGCGGAAGCGCAGGCGCAAGGCGGCCTGGAGGTCGCCGGCGGCCTCGGCCGCGTCGGCGCGGCGCTCGAGCGCGCGGGCGTCGTCGCGCGGCGGCGCCGCGGCGGCGGCCGCCTGTGCCGCGCCGCGGACGCGGCGGGTGAGCGTGCGGCGCGCGACGATCGCGGCAAGCGCCCCGACGAGCGCCGCGAGCGCGATCCAGACGATGCTGCGGCCGCCCGGCAGGAGGTCGTCGAGCGCGTCGCCGATCGCGCGCAGGCGGTCGCCGATCCAGTCGAGCAGGCCGTGGAACGGGCCGGGAACCCGGGTGCCGGTGAAGCGCGACTGAGACAGGATGTCGCGCGCCTGGGCCCGCGCCGCGGCCGCCGACGCGGCCGCGGGCGCCGCGGGCGCGGCAAGCCGGCGCAGCCGCACGTCGAGCGCGCGCCCGGTCGCGCCGCGAAGCGCACCGGGGACGTCGACCCGGCGCCCGTCGACGCGATCGACGCGCTTGAGCTCCGCGAGCGCGGCCGGATCGCTCACCGCGCGCGCGGCGAGGGCGCGGAACTGCGCGCCGCCGACCGCCTCGCCACGGGCCGCGGGCGGCGCGAGGGTCGCGAGCAGAGCGCACGCGGCGAGCGCCCAGCCCGCCGCCCGCGCGCGGCTCACAGCCCCCCAGGGCCCCGCGGAGCCTCGGGCGGAAGCCAGTCGGCGCGATTGCGATCGCGCTTGCGTCCCTCGCCGGCGCCGGAGTCGTCGTCGCGGGAGGGCGCGTCGGACGGCGGCGCGGCAGCGCCGCCGGAGGGCGGGTCGGACGGCGGCGCGTCCTCGCCGCCGGAGGGCGGGTCGGCGTCGCCGCCGGAAGGCGGCCCGCCGGGCGGAGGCGCGGCGTCGGCGCCCGGCGACGGCGCGCCAAGCGGCGGCCCGGCATCGGCGCCCGGCGACGGCGCGCCATACGGCGGCGCGGCATCGACGCCGGGCGCTGGCGCGCCATGCGGCGGCGCGGCCTCGGCGCCCGGCGAAGGCGCGCCATACGGCGGCGTGCCGTTGCCCGCGCCCGCGCGGTCTTCGCTTTGCGGCGCCTCGAACCCGCCGCTGTAGGTTCCCACGCCGGACGGGACCGGGTCCTGCCACCACTCGCGGTTCGGCTCGTTGGTCGGCGCCGGCTCGGGTGGCACCCAGCCCGGCGGCGGGGGCCAGTACGGGGCCGCGGCGCGCTGCTCGGGCGTCACGTCCGGGCCGACCAGCGGCGCCGGCAGCGGCGCGTCCGGATCGCGCGTGGTCCCGAGCCCTTCGGCAAGCAGCTGCAGGTCGAAGCCCTCTTTGCGCACGCGCTGGTCGAAGTACAACAGCACGACGACGGCGGCCGTGAACGGCGTCGAGATCATCGCGCTGACGGTGCCGCCGATCACGGCCGCGATGCCGTTGGCCACGTCGCTGTCGCCCGCCAGGCCCGCGGCGATCCCCTCCGGGATCAGCTGCACGATCCCCGAGATGATCCCGGCCAGCAGGTAGGCGACGACGAGCGCGCCGCAGACCGGCCACCAGCGCCCGCGCACGAGCCGGAACGAGCGGCCGAGCGACTTGAACGCTCCGGTCCGCTCGAACAGCAGCGCCGGCACGGCCAGCGACCACGCGACGAAGAGCCAGACGCCCGGGACGATCAGCGCGATGAACCCGAGCGTGAGCCCGCAGCCCCACACGATCGCCAGCCAGACCAGCCGCAGCAGGTTGCGCAGCGCGAAGCGCAACGAGCGGCCGGCCTCCGGTCGCGCGCCCAGCCACGCGTCGGCGACCGCCTTGAAGCACGCCGCCGTCGCCAGCAGCGTGCTGAGCCCGGAGACGATCGCGACGATGATGAACGCCGCCGCCTCCGCGCCGCTCGGATCGTTGCTCGACGTCGAGCTGGTGTCGAAGCTCCCGAAGCTGTCGAGCGTCGACGGGTCGACCGACGCGAGCACGAGCACGGTGAGGATCTGCACAGGAAGCGCGATCCCGACGACGCAGATCATCAGCGGCTTCCAGTGGCGTACGTAGAGCTTGATCCCCGCGTCGAGGATCTCGCCCACGCCGAGCGGCCGCAGCGTTGGTGTCTCCGCCACGGCCGCGAAGTTACCCGGTCAGGCCCGGTCTATGCGCCGCCGCCGGCCATCGCCGGCAGGATCACGAGCGTGTCGGACTCCGAGACCGAGGTCTCCAGCCCGTCCAGCACGCGGACGTCCTCGTCGTTGAGGTACACGTTGACGTAGCGGTTCAGGGAGCCGTCGGCGCCGAAGAGCTGCTGCTCGGTCGCGGGATGCTGCTCGGCGAGCGCGCGCAGGACCGCGCCGACGTCACCGCCGCCGGCCTGCACCTCCTTGGAGCCGCCGACCGACGGACGCAGCACGGGTGGGATCTTGATCGTGGCCATGGCGAACGGGGACCCTAGCCCGCGGCGGCGCAGAACGCCTCGTAGTCGGGGAACACGCCCATCTCGTCGTCGGTGATCTCCGAAGGCTCGCGGGAGCAGATCGGGCACTCCGGGTCACGGCGCACCTTGAGCTCCGTGAACGTCGCGCCGAGAGCCTCGTAGAGCAGCAGGCGCCCGATCAGCGGCTCGCCGGCGCCGGTGACCAGCTTGACGACCTCGGTCGCCTGCAGCAGGCCCATCGTCCCCGGCAGCACGCCGAGCACGCCGTTCGCGCCGCAGGAGGGCGCCAGCTCGGCCGGCGGCGGGACCGGATACAGGCAGCGGTAGCACGGGCCGTCGTGCGGCTTGAAGACCGAGAGCTGCCCGTCGAAGCCGAGGATCGAGGCCGAGACCACCGGGATGTCCAGCCGCACCGTGGCGTCGTTGAGCAGATAGCGCGTCGGGAAGTTGTCGACGCCGTCGACGATCACGTCGTAGCCGTCGATGATCTCCATGATGTTGGAGGCGTCCAGGCGCGTCTGGTACTTGACCACGTTCACGTCCGGGTTGATCGCCTTCACGGAGATCTCGGCCGAGTCGACCTTCGGCGTGCCGATCCGGTCGGTCGTGTGGATCACCTGGCGCTGCAGGTTCGAGAGGTCGACGTCGTCGTCGTCGACGATGCCGAGCGTCCCGACGCCGGCGGCGGCCAGGTAGAGGGCGGTCGGCGAGCCGAGCCCGCCGGCGCCGAGCAGGAGCACCTTCGCGTTGAGGAGCTTCTCCTGGCCCTCGAGCCCGATCTCCGGCACGAGCAGGTGACGCGAGTAGCGCTCGCGCTGCTCCTTGGTCAGCGACACGGGGACCTCGACGTCGTAGCCGCGGTCCTTCCACAGCGTGATGCCGCCGTTCATCGAGAACACGTTCTCGTAGCCCAGGAGGTCCTTCAGCGTGTTCGCGGCCAGCGCGGAGCGCTGTCCCGACGCGCAGTAGATGACGACCTTCTGGTCGCGGTCGGAGCCGATCACGCCCTCGACGCGCGACTCCAGATAGCCGCGCGGGACGTGCTTGGCGCCCGGCAGGTGGCCGGCGTCCCACTCCTCGCTCTCGCGCACGTCGAGCAGCACGGCGGCACCGTTGAGCGCCTTGACCTCGGAGGGGTCAAGCTCGTCGATCTGGCTTCTGATTCGGCGGATGATCTCCGCCCCGGACGGGCTCATACGATCGGTGTCCTCGGGAAAGCGGATCGGGATTCCAATACTTCACGAAGGATAGCGGCTCAAACATAGGGTGATCGCCGGGGTCAATCAGGCGTCCAGTTATGCCGATGAAGCTCCCGGATGCGCACTCGGACGCTGCTCACCCAGGTTCTCGCGGTCAACACGGCGCTTGTCGGCTGCACGGCGGTCGTCGCCGCGATCATCGCGCGCGGCCGGCTCGAGGACGTCTTCAGCCTCCAGCGCATGCTCCTGCTCGGCCTCGCCGTCGCGAGCGCCGTGCTGGTGAACTCGCTGCTGCTGCGCCGCCGCCTGCGCCCGCTCGACCGGCTCCTGCGCACGATGGAGCGCGTCGACCTCAGCCGCCCCGGCCAGCGCGCCGAGGCGCCCGCCGGCGCCGCCACCGAGGTCGAGCGCCTGACTGCCGACTTCAACCGCATGATGTCGCGCCTGGAGGAGGAGCGCCGCGACGCCGGCCGCGCGGTCATCCGCGCCCAGGAGGAGGAGCGCGCGCGGATCGCGCAGGACCTCCACGACGAGGTCAACCAGGCGCTGACCGCGATCCTCCTGCGCCTGCAGGCGGCCGCGCTCGACGTCCCGCCCGGGCTGCGCTCCGAGCTCAAGGAGATCCAGACGCTGGCCACGCAGGCGATGGAGGAGCTGCTGATGCTCGCGCGCCAGCTGCGTCCGACCGCGCTCGACGACCACGGCCTCGTCCCGGCGCTCGCCAGCCAGGTCGCCGACTTCGGCGAGCGCACCGGCATCCGCACCACCTTCCACCGCCACGGCGCGCCGCCCGAGCTCTCCGACGAGGAGCAGCTCGTGCTCTACCGCGTCACGCAGGAGAGCCTGTCCAACGTCGTCCAGCACTCGGGCGCGAGCACCGTCCGCGTCGAGCTCTCGAGCGTCGGCCGCACCGTCCTGCGCGTCCGCGACGACGGCTGCGGCTTCAAGATCGCCAACGGCGGCGGCAGCGGCCGCAACCGCCTGGGCGTCTCCGGCATGCGCGAGCGCGCGCTGCTGGTCGGCGGCCGCCTGAACGTCTTCAGCGCCCCTGGAGAGGGGACGACCATCGAACTCACCATGGGAGCAACATGAGGATCCTCATTGCCGACGACCACGGCATCGTGCGCGGCGGCATGAAGCTGCTGATCGACCGCCAGCCGGACATGGAGGTCGTCGCCGAGGCGGGCGACGGCGTCGAGGCCTTCGAGCAGGCGCTCGCGACGCGCCCGGACCTCTGCGTCATGGACGTCTCGATGCCCCGCATGACCGGCCTCCAGGCCGCACGCCAGATCCGCGCGCACCTGCCCAACACGCAGGTGCTCGCGCTGTCGATGCACGACGACGAGCGCTACGTCTTCGACGCGCTGAAGGCCGGCGCGTCCGGCTACGTGCTCAAGCGCGAAGTCGACCAGGCGCTGCTGAACGCGATCCGCGCCGTGCACCGCGGCGAGACGTTCCTGACCAACGCGGTCGAGCGCACGGTCGTGCGCGAGTGGATGCGCGACGACGCGTCCGGCCCCGACGAGCCGCTCTCGCCGCGCGAGCAGGAGGTCCTGAAGCTGATCGCCGAGGCGCACACCAACAAGCAGATCGCCGAGACGCTGCACCTCGCGGAGAAGACCGTCGAGTCTCACCGGGCGAACCTCTTGCGCAAGCTCGGCATGCGCGATCGCGTGGAGCTCGTGCGCTATGCGATTCGGCGGGGGCTGACCGAGGCGTAGCGGTTCTTCGGCGGGCGGCCCGTCAGCGGACCCGCGGCGACCTTGGCGCTGACCGCGTTAACGGCAACTGCCCAGGTAGGGGAGCGGGAGAAAGTTGCGGTCACTGTAAATCGATCATCGCCTCGGCTCCGACCGAGGGGTGCGTCACGTTTGCGTCCTCTGAGGACACTTTCGTGCAGCACCCCCTCCCCCTGTGAGCGAGCCGATGATCGATCGTGCGCGAGCGTCGCTGTCGGATGATCGATTCCGATCGGACCCCGCACCCCTTACCTGCGCAGTTGCCGTTCAAGCCAATCCGCGCCCGGCAAGCGAAGCGTCCGCTCCAGAGCCGACCCCTAGCATGGGATCGTGCATCCGCGCGTCCGGCTCGCCATCACCGCGCTGACCGTGTGCGCCGCCGCGGCGGTGATCGGCGCGTCGCTCGCGATGAGCGGGGACGACGGCGGGACCGGGCAGACGACCGGATGGGCGGGCGCCGTGCGCCCGCCCGGCGCCAAGGTGCCGGACTTCAGCCTCACCGACCAGGACGGCCGCACCGTCACCGCCGCCTCACTGAACGGCAGGCCGACTGTGTACGCGTTCATCTACTCCACCTGCCAGGACACCTGCCCGGCACAGGTGCAGACGATCCGCCAGGCGCTCGACGACACGCACGCCGGCGTCAACGTCGTCGGCGTCACCGTCGACCCGAACACCGATACGCCGAAGCTCGCGCGGACCTTCCTGCTCAAGCAGACGATGACCGGCCGGATGCGCTTCCTGCTCGGCACGCGCACGCAGCTCGAGCCGGTGTGGAAGGCGTTCGGCATCCGCCCGCAGAGCAACGCGCTGGAGCATTCAGCTCACGTCGTGGTCGCC
The DNA here is from genome assembly GCA_963837485.1 of uncultured Solirubrobacteraceae bacterium. Classification (GTDB taxonomy): domain Bacteria; phylum Actinomycetota; class Thermoleophilia; order Solirubrobacterales; family Solirubrobacteraceae; genus Solirubrobacter. The sequence continues at coordinate 173,345 of CAWINP010000012.1, forward strand.
GATAGAGACGGCATGCAACGCGTCGGCTTCCCGTTCGACCACCTGACCGCGGAAGGGCTTGGGCACGACATGGCGAAGCTCGCCGGCCGGTGAGCGTGCCGTCAGGCAATCCCTCAGAGACCCGGAGGGCTCCGGGCCGGTTCGATGAGCTCCAGTTCGGCGGCGAATGGCGGCGCTACCAGCGCGCCGCGCTGGCAGCGTTCGAGCGCGATCTCAAGCAGGGCAACAAGAGCACGCACATCGTCGCGCCGCCGGGGTCCGGCAAGACGCTGCTCGGCGTCGAGCTGATCCGCCGCGTCGGCAAGCGGGCGCTCGTGCTGGCGCCCAATCAGGCGATCCAGCAGCAATGGCCGCGCGCCGTCGCACAGTTCACCAAGACGCGCCGCGATGCGGCGGAGCTCGCGGGCGCCGACGTGGGCAAGCCGATCGCGTGCCTGTCCTACCAGGCGCTGTGCCAGCTCGAGGACCCCGAGATCCTGCTCGGCCGGCTCGCGATCTCGCGCTGGGCCGACCAGCGCGCCGCCGCCACCGGCACGTCGCCCGAGCAGGCGGCGCGCGAGGGCGAGGCGTTCTACGGCGCCGCCGCCGACCGCCGCGCGCAGGAGCTGGGCCGCATCTCGGCGACGCTCAAACGCGAAGTGGCGCGCGGCGAGCACGCCGGCGTCGAGCTGCGCGACCTGCTGTCGGCGACCGCGCGCGGGCGCGTCCAATCGCTCGCCGGCTTCGGCGTCGGCGTCGTGGTGCTCGACGAGTGCCACCACCTCGCCTCGCTGTGGGGCTACGTGGTGCGCGCCGTGCTCGGCGAGCTGCCCGGCGTGCACGTGATCGGCCTGACCGCGACGCCGCCGAGCAGCCTGTCCGAGGAGGACCGCGAGCTCTACGACGCGCTGCTCGGGCCGGTCGACTTCACGGTTCCGACGCCCGCGGTGGTGCGCGACGGGCACCTCGCGCCCTACCAGGAGCTTGCGTGGCTGACCGAGCCGCTGGCCACCGAGCGCGCGTGGCTGGCCGAGCACGACACGCGCTTCCGCGAGCTCGTGACCGCGCTGCACGACGACGCCGAATCGGACCTCTCGTTCCCGGGCTGGGTGATCAAGCGGCTGCGCGATCGCAAGCGTGCCGCGGACGACGACGCCGAGGTCCCGTGGGCGGCGTTCCAGAAGCGCAGCCCGGCGCTCGCCCGCGCCGGCGTGCGGTTCCTCGCGAGCGCGGGCCTGCAGCTTCCCGACGGCGCCCCGCGCGGGGAGGCCTACCGGCGCCCGCCGGACCTCGACGACTGGCTCGTGCTGCTGGAGGACTACGCGCTGCGCTGCCTGGCGCCGAGCGGCTCCCGCCTGGCCGCCGACCGCCACGCCGCGGTCGCCGCGGCGCTGCGCGAGCTGGGCTTCAATCTCACGCGCCAGGGCATCCGCCGCGGGATGTCCGACGTCGACCGGCTGCTGACCGGCTCGCAGGCGAAGGCGCTCGGCCTCGTCGAGGTGCTCGACGCCGAGTCCCGCGCGCGGGGGGAGGCGCTCCGCGCGCTCGTGCTGTGCGACTCCGAGCTGGCCGCGCCGCGGCCCGACGACGCGCTGACCGGCGTGCTCGACTCCGCCGCCGGCACCGCGCGCCACGCGCTGATGGCGATCGCCGGCGACTCGCGGACCGCCTCGATGCGCCCGCTGCTGGTCTCCGGCCGCGGGCTGCGCTGCGCGCCGGAGGACGCCGAGGTGCTGCTCGAGGCGCTCAAGGAGCACGCCGAGGACCGCTTCGCGCTGCCGGAATGGGAGGCGGAGACCGACGCCCTGCTCGTCTCGCTGCGCTCCTCGGGCGCCGAATGGGTCACCCGCGCATGGGTCGAGCTGGCGACGCAGCTGCTGAAGGAGGGCGTGACCTCGGTGCTGGTCGGCACCCGCCAGCTGCTCGGGGAGGGCTGGGACTGCCCGCCGCTGAACGTGCTCGTCGACCTGAGCGTCGCGACGACCGGCGTGTCGGTGCAGCAGATGCGCGGTCGCTCGCTGCGGCTGGACCCCAGGGACAAGGAGAAGGTCGCGTCCAACTGGGACGTCGTGTGCATCGCGCCCGACCTCGTGCGCGGCAGCGCCGACTACGAGCGCTTCGTGCGCAAGCACCTGCATCTGCACGCCCCCGCCGAGGACGGCGAGGTCGAGACCGGGCCGTCGCACGTGCACCCCGAGCTGAGCCCGTTCGCGCCGCCGCCGGTGAGCCGCTTCGCCGGGCTCAATCGCGAGCAGGTCGCCCGCGCGACGGATCGCGACGGCGCGCGCGAGCGCTGGAAGGTCGGCACCGCGTACCGCGGGGTCGAGCTGCGGAGCCTGCTCGTGCGGCCGCGGGCGGCGGGCCGCGAAGGATCGGCGCCGCCGCCGGTCGCCCGCGCGGCGCCCTCGCTGTCCCAGGCCCTGCCGATCGGCGCGGGCCTCGGCGGAGCCGCGGCGTGCGCCGTCGCCGGCGTCGCGGTCGCCCCCGTGCTGCTCGCCGGCGTCGCGCTCGCGCCGATCGGCCTCGGCGTGGCCGCGTTCCGCCTCGGCCGCGCCAAGAAGCGGATTCCGCTCGTGCTCCCGCTCGACTCCGCCGCCCACGCGGTCGCCGACGCCTACCGCGACCTCGGCGAGATGTCCTCGGAGGCCGCCTCCTCACTGGCGATCGAGCCGCGCGCCTCCGGATTCCTGCGCGTGGAGATCACGCAGGCCTCGCCCGAGGAGTCGCGCCGCTTCGCGTCCGCGCTGGAGGAGCTGATGGGGGTCTCCGACGCGCCGCGCTACCTCGTCGGCCGCCCGCTCCCGAACCCGTCGGTCGGCGCGGGCGCGATGCTCGGCCGCGTCCTCACCCGCAAGCCGCCGTTCGACGAGCGCCTGCACCCGGTGCCCGCCGACCTCGCGCGCAACAAGGAGCGCGCCGAGGCCTTCGCGCGCGCCTGGCACAAGCGCGTCGGGCCCGGCCGCCTGGTCTTCACGCAGCGCTCCGAGGAAGGCCGCGAGGCGCGCGCCGAGGCCGCGTCCGAGGACGGCGGCTACGAGACGCTGCTGCGCGACGTCTGGCTCTAGCGGCCCCGGCCGGCGGATACGACGCATTCCGGCGGGCCCGGACTGCCACCTGGCTCGCCCTTAGGGGGCTCGCCACCTGGCTCTCGCCGCTGACGGCACCCGACAGGCACCCACGTACCACCAGTATGCGAGCGCCTGCCGTGCACCGTCAGCGACGACCCGGACTGCGCCGGCGATGCGCCGTACCCACCGCCCGGAACCGCTTAGCGGCCCCGCTTAGCGGCGGTTGCGGAGCTTCCCCAGCCCGATCGCGCCGAGCATGACCACGACGGGCGCGAGGTAGAGCAGCTGGGGGAGCCAGTGTCCGGCGTGGGCGAAGACGATCACGTGTTCAGTGCGGCCGAGAGCAGCCAGAGTCCGAGGCAGGTGAAGACGACCATCAGCATCAGCATCGCAATTTGAGAGCGAGTCGCCGCGCGCGGGTCAGGGTAGAGCTCGAGCGCGCGATCGTGGGCGAGGACGAGCGCCCACACGTGCCCGAGGACCAGCGCGCCGACCTGGACGTACCAGATGCCGGTCGCCGAGATGATCCCGTAGTCGATCCCTGCGTTGCCGCCCCCGAACAGGTCGCTGCCCTTGCCGAGCGGGTCATTGACCAGTCGCCACAGGTCCTGCCCGTTGTAGGCGAGCAGCGAGAAGTAGTGCGCGACGAGATAGCCCGCCGCGATCGGGATCAGCGTGTGCGCGAAGCGGCGCCCGTTGGCGAGGCTGCCGGTGCCGAGCATGCCGAGCGTCCAGATCACCGCGACGATCGCGACCGCGCCGGCCAGCCCGGCCACGAAGCCGAGCTGCAGCGAGATGCTCAGCGACAGGCCGAGCGAGTGGAAGAAGTCCTGCAGGTCGATCGCGAGGTTGTTGAACAGCGAGCCTTCCTTCGCGCCGTCGAACGCGGTCGAGCCGATCGAGACGATCAGCACCGCCATCACGCCGGTCGCCGGCTTCAAGCGGGCGGCGCCGGTGCCGGGCGCGCGCAGCACGATCCGGCCGTCCTCGCGGCGCCCGATCGGCGCCAGCGACGCGATCAGGCTCCAGAGCACGCCGAAGCCGTCGGCGTGGCGCACCCACGGCTCGACGCCGTAGACGCTCATGCCCACCAGCATCCCCACCATGTAGACGAGCATCAGGATGGCCAGCGTGCCCGGCTCGGTCGCCGAGGCCCAGCACAGCTCGCAGATCGCGAAGGCGAAGACCACCGCGGCCGCCGGCCAGCGCCCCACCCGCTCCGGATACGGGAGCGGCTCGGGCAGCTCGCCCGACACCCGCGCGGCGATCCAGCCGGTCGCGCGGCCGATCGCCCGCCACGGGCTCAGCAGCCGCCACACGTCGCCGAACACCAGCGAGACGAACGGGACGCCGACCCAGAAGCCGACGTAGACGGCGGTCGGCGCCAGGTTCTCGCTCTGCGCACCGGTCCCCGCGACGGCGGCGTATACGGTGAGGAAGAACAGGAACACGCCGAGCGCGCCGAGCACGATCTCGGCCGCGCGCGGGAGAGCGAACAGCGGGCGCTCGCGCAGCCGCGCCAGGCGCGGCCGCGACCAGCCGGCCGCCAGCGCGACGAAGGACACGACCAGCACGGCCGCCGCGGCGGCCGCGAACAGCGTCTCGGGGATCGGAAGGTCGGCGCGCCCGACGATCCCGTGCGCGAAGAGGATCACCGGCGCGAGTCTATGAACGACGAGGGCCCCGCTGTGGCGGGGCCCTCGAAAAGCTCATGAGCCGATGGCGGCTACTTGGAACACTTGGCCTTGAGCGTGGTCGACGCCGAGTTGGCCGTCGGCGGGACCGGGTTCGGCGCATAGCCAACCGTGACCGGCACCTTGTGCTTGCCGCCGGAGCAGCCCGTCGAGGAGAGCAGGTAGTTCTTGCCCTTCTTCATCGAGAGCGTCGACGTGAGGTCGACGAGCGCCGAGTACAGGTTCGGGAGCGGCTGCTGGACGTCCGGCGTGATGACGATCGTCAGCGTCTTGCCCTTGATCTTGCCGTGGAGGACGTACTTGTTCGTGATCGCGCCCTGGGCGGCGAGGTGGAAGAGCAGCTCGTTCTTGCCGACGAGCGGGGTGACGATGAACTTCAGCGGCACCCTGTTGCCCTGGGGATCGACCACCGCGTTCGCGCTGCCCTTGCCGGCGATCGACGCCTTGCAGGCCTTCTGCGGCGTCTGCGTCACGATGTCGTCATCGCTCTTCGTGCACTGCGGAAGGCCCTTGGTGGAGAGCTTCAGCGTGCTCGGGAACGTGATCTTGATCGAGCTCGCGGTCGTCTTGCTCGCGTCGGCGTTCTTGACCGACAGCGTGAACTTCTCGTTCTTCGGCTTGGACTTCGTGCCGGCCTTGCTCGGCGAGACAGAAGCGGTGCCCGTGATCGACGGCGCGGGATTCTGGGCGTAGGCGACGCCGGCGGCGCCGAGGGCGAGAACGGCCGTACCGGCGGCCATGAGCGACTTGCGCAAGAAGTTTCTCCTCCAGAGGGGACTTCGGTTTCCTGGACAGGGGGCAGGCGCGATGCGTACACCGCGCGCAACCACTGTCAACAACACGTCAACGTAGCGAAGGTTTCGCCAATACCCTCGTTTCTTAGTGCGCGCTGAGAAACCGAGCATTTCCGCCCCTCCGTTCCCCCGCGACATCCCGTGGGCGAACGTCGCCACCCTACGGATGGACCAGCAGCGCGGCAAGGCCGTGCTGGTCGAGTTCTGGGACTTCTGCCGCGTGAACTCGCTGCGCACGCTCCCGTACCTGAAGGCCTGGCACGAGCGCTACGCGGACGCCGGCCTGCGCGTGATCGGCGTGCACACCGGAGGCTTTGAGCCATCGCGCGACGACGACCTCGTGCGCGCCGCGGTCGCGCGGCTGGAGATCCCGTGGGCGGTGCCGATCGACACCCAGCTGCAGGTATGGGACATCTACGGCAACAAGGGCTGGCCGGCGCGCTACCTGTGGGACCCCGACCAGACGCTGCACTCGCTCCACTACGGCGAGGGCGCGTACGCGGAGACCGAGCTGGAGATCCAGTCGCTGCTCGGCGTCTCCGGCGACCTCGTCGCTCCGGTGCGCCCCGAGGACGTCCCCGATGCGCTGGTGGCGGCGCAGACCGCCGACCAGCCGGGCGCCTACTCGGGGCCGTACGAGGCGGGCGGCGTGTGGGCCGTGGTCTCCGGCGCCGGAGCGCTGCGCGTCAACGGGCGCGAGCTCGCGGTCACCGAGCCGGGCTGCATCGCGCTGATCGAGCACGCGCGCCACACCGCCGGCGAGCTCTCGCTGTCGGCGAGCGACGGCGTGACCGTGCACGCCACGTGCTTCACCCCCGGCGTCATCTGAGCTCCTCGTGCCGGCGATCCGCGAGCAGCCGCAGCAGGCGCGGCGGGCCGGCGTCGCCGACCTCGATCGCCACGCCCGGCCAGTACGGCGAGCGGCCCGGCTCGCCTGCGAGGAAGTGCGGCTGATAGACCCACGAGCCTGAGTTCCAGATCCGCGTCGGGCCCTGGATCCACTCGGCCGCGTCGTCGCCGGGGAACGGACCGGCGCGGTGCGAGTGACCCCAGATCAGGTGCGGCGCGCGGATGCCCAGGCGGCGCACGACCTCGCGGATGCCGCGCAGGTAGCCGCGCCGCAGCGCGGCCGGGGAGAGGTCGCGGTCGAGCGGGCCGAGGCCGAGCGCGTTCAGCGCGCCGACGGCGGTCACGTAGCCCACGCCGAGCGCCGCCGTGCGCAGCGGCCGGCGGTGGCGCTCGCGCGAGGTGAGCGCCGTCCAGGTCCGCGCCGAGGCACCCGCGCCGGCGCTGATGCGCGCGTGGTCGGCGCGCTGGGTGAGCGCATGCATCCACGCGTACAGCGGAGCCAGCGCGGCCTCGTAGTCGTCGGGCGCGGCGTTCTCGCCCGGGATCGAGACGACGTAGCGCGCCATGAAGCCGGCGAAGATGCGCTCGAACGTCGGCACCGAGGCGTGCAGATCGGCGTAGTGGCCGTGGATCGCGTAGACGTCGTCGCGCAGCCACACGCCGGGATAGACGAGCTCCAAGCGCGCCGGGCGCGCCACCTCGGCGAGCCGCTCGGTCAGCGGCGCCATCGGCGCGAAGCGCTGCTCGAGTCCGAGGAAGCCCGCCGGCTCGGTCGCCAGCCGCGCCTCGATCCACCCCGCCGCAAGCCCGTGGTCGTGATTGCCGGCGACGACGAGGATCTCGCCGTCCGGGCCGAGCGCCCCGGCCGCCTCGCCCAGCAGCGGCGCGATCGCCTCCGCCGCGTCGCGGTGCGCCGCCTCGCGCAGCTCGAGCCCGTCGCCGAGGATGACCAGCCGGTCGGCGCCCTCGAGCGCCTCGATCAGCGGCGCCCGAAGCTCCGGCCGGCGCAGCAGGTCCGTCCCCGCCGCCTTCCCGAGATGCAGGTCCGAGATCACGAGGGTCCGCACGCGCCGCACGCTAGCGTGCGCCGTCGTGGCGAATGCCGATGGTCCGCTCGCCGGCCTGCTCGTGGCCGACTTCTCGCGCGTGCTCGCCGGCCCGCTGGCCGCGATGCTGCTCGGCGACCTCGGCGCGGACGTGATCAAGGTCGAGCGCCCCGACGGCGGCGATGACACGCGCGCCTGGGGGCCGCCGTGGCGCGACGGCGAGAGCACGTACTACCTCGGCCTGAACCGCAACAAGCGCTCCGTCGCGCTCGACCTGACCGATGCCGGCGATCGCGCGCTGGCCCGCACGCTGGCGCTACGGGCCGACGTGCTGCTGGAGTCCTTTCGCCCGGGGCTGATCGCGTCCTGGGGGCTTGACGGCGACACCATCCGGGCCGGCAACCCGGGGCTCGTCTCCTGCTCGGTGACCGCGTTCGGCGGACGCCACGCGAAGCTTCCCGGCTACGACTTCCTGCTGCAGGCGATGGGCGGCCTGATGGCGGTCACCGGAGAGGCTGACGGCCCGCCGCTGAAGGCCGGAACGGCGGTCGTCGACCTGGTCTGCGGCCTGCTGGCCGCCAACGGGATCCAGGCCGCGCTGGTCGAGCGGGCGAGGACCGGCCGCGGCCGCCACGTCGAGGTCTCGCTGATGGACAGTGCACTGACCACGCTGCTCAACCAGGGCTCCGGCTGGGTGGCGGCCGGCGTGCGCCCGACCCGGCGCGGCAACCGGCACCCGAGCATCGTCCCGTACGAGATCTACGAGACCGCCGACCGGCCGCTGGCGATCGCCGCCGCCAACGACCGCCTGTTCGCGCGGCTGTGCGAGGCGGTGGGCCTCGATGGGCTCGTCGACGACGAGCGCTTCGCCACCAACGAGGCGCGCGTGGCCAACGCGGACGCGTTCGCGGACTCGCTCAACTCCGTCCTGCGCGAGCGGCCGGCGGCGCACTGGGTCCAGACGCTGCAGGACGCGAGCGTGCCGGTCGGCACCGTCAACGAGGTCGACGAGGCGTTCGCGCTCGCCGAGCGGCTCGGGCTGGAGCCGACCGAGGGCCACCTGATCCGCCCGCCGCTACGGATCGACGGCGAGCGGCCGCCGATCCGCCGCGCGCCGCCGCGGCTCGACGAGCACGGCGACGACGTGCGAGCGTGGCTCACCACTTGAGTCGTTCTGGCGGGAGCCCGTCGCGCAGCAGCGGCTCGACCGCCTCGGCGGCCGCCGGGCGCGCGAGGCCGAAGCCCTGCGCCAGGTCGCAGCCCAGCGCGGCCAGCGCGGCGGCCTGGGCGAGCGTCTCGACGCCCTCGGCGATCACCTCGACGCCGAGTCCCGCGGCCATCCCGACGATCGCCTGCACGATGTGGCGGGCGCCCTCGTCGTCGGCCACCGGGGCGATGAACGCGCGGTCGATCTTGATCGCATCGGGCGGGAAGCGGCGCACGTAGTCCAGCGACGAGTAGCCGGTGCCGAAGTCGTCGAGCATCACCCGCACGCCGAGCGCGCGCAGCGTCTCCAGCGCCTCGGTCTCCTCCATCAGCACCGACTCGGTCAGCTCGAGCGCGAGCCGCTCCGGCGCGACGCCGGACTGTCTCAGCGCCCGCGAGATGTCCTCGGCGAGCCCGGGAGCGGCGAGCTGGCGGCTGGAGAGGTTGACCGACACGTAGCCCGGCCAGCGGGCGGCCGCGCGGCACGCCTCCTCGAGCACCCACCGCCCCAGCCCGACGACCAGCCCGGTCTCCTCGGCGACCGGGATGAACTCGTTCGGGGGCACCATCCCGCGCTCGGGATGCTGCCAGCGCACGAGCGCCTCGACGCCGGCGATCCGGCGCTGCTGGAGCGAGACCAGCGGCTGGTAGTGGAGCACGAACTCGTCGCGCTCGAGCGCGCGCCGCAGTCCGCGCTCGAGCTCCAGCCGTTCGACCACGCGCCGGCGCATCCCGCGGTCGAACAGCTCGTACGCGCTGCCGGGGCGCTCCTTGGCGCGGTGCATGGCGAGGTCGGCGTCGCGCAGCAGCGCCTCGGCGGTCGCGCCGGCGCCGCCGCTCAGCGCGACGCCCAGGCTCGCCGCCACGTGCAGCACGCGCCCGCCGGCCTCGACCGGCTGCTCGAACGCGCGCAGCATCCGCGTGACCGCCTTGACCGCGCCCGCCTCGCCGCCGACCACCTCGCAGAGCACGCCGAACTCGTCGCCGCCGAGGCGGGCCAGCGTGTCGTCGCTGCGCACCGTCGCCGACAGCCGTTCGGCCAGCGCGCGCACGAGCGCGTCGCCGATCGCGTGCCCGAACGTCTCGTTGACGTCCTGGAAGCGGTCGACGTCGGCGATCACGACCGCCAGGCTGGTGCCCTCGCGCGCCGCGCGCGCCGCCGCGTGGGCGACGCGATCGGCGAACAGGGTGCGGTTCGGCAGGCCGGTGAGCGCGTCGCTCAGGCCCTGCGCTCGCACCTGCTCCTCGGCGGCGCGGCGCGTCTCGGCCGCCGCCAGCAGGTGCGCTGCCGCCTCGGCGAACTGCAGCTCCTCCGCGCCGACCCCGGCCTCCTCGCGGCTGAGCACGACGAGCCGCCCATAGCGCGAGATCGGCGCGGTGAGCGCGCTGCGGGCGCCGCGCGCCAGCCATTGCGGCGGCAGCTCGCGCGCCTCCAGCGCGGCCGGCGCGTCGAGCAGCGCGACGCTGATGCCGAAGCCCGGCTCGCCCGCGACCACGAGCCCGGTGCGCGCGAGCACGAAGGCCGCGTCGGCCGCGAGCGCGTCCACCACCAGCGGCAGCGCCGCGGCCGCCAGCTCCTCCCAGCCTTCGGCCTCCAGCGCCCGCCGGCCGAGCGCGGCGAGCGCGTCCTGGCAGCGGACGTGGCGGGCGAGCCGCGCCTCGTCGCGGCGCTGGGCGGTCACATCGACCATCTGGCACAGCGCGCACTGCGGCTCGCCGCCGGCGCCGCGCACGAGCGAGAGCGAGACCTCGCACAGCACCGGCGGCCCGCTGGCCGGGAGCACGCGCTGCTCGATCCGGGACACGTCGGCCTCGCCCGCGAGCAGCCGCGCCATCGCCTCGTGCCCCGCGCCGAGGTCGTCGGGGTGGACGAACACGCTCGGCGTCGCGTGTTGTCGCAGCGTCTCGACGGTCGTCCCGAGCAGCGCCGCCATCCGGTAGTTGACGTCGAGCAGCACGGACTCGCCGGGACCGACGGTGAACATCGCGAGCGCGACCGGCGAGTCGTGGAACGCGGCCGTGAAGCGCTGGTCGGCGAGGTACAGCGCGCGGGCGGTGCGCGACTCGGCCTCCAGGCGCTCGCGCAGCTCCCACGCGAGCCGCTCGCGATCCAGCGCGCCGGGCAACGTGCCCGCCAGCTCGGCGAGCGCGTCGCGCTCCGCCGCGCCGTAGCGCTCGCCGCCGCCGCGGACGACGGCGATCGCGCCGAGCACGTCGCCGTCGCGCTCGATCACCGGCACGGCGAGCAGCGAGCTGAGCTCCCACTCCGGCGCGCCCAGCCAGTCGGCGACCTGGCGCGAGTTGCCGGAGACGAGCACGCTGGCGCCGAAGTCCAGCGCGGCCAGCAGCCGGCGCCCGGTCCACGACGACGCGGCGCCGAGGAACTCCTCCAAGCGCGCCGCGTTCGCGGGATCGTGGTGGTCGGCGGCGACCGGGACCAGCGCGGCGCGCTCGGTCGCGCGCAGGTAGATCACGCAACCGCCGGCGTAGCGGCGGGCGACGAGACGAGCCACCCGCGCCAGCCCGCCGGGGCGTTCGGCGAGCAGCTGGGCCGTGGCACCGGCGAGATCGGCGATCGGCTGGGACATCCCCGAATGAACCGATGCCCGCTCCGCGAACGCTTCAACCGCGTTGTTGACGCGGCGACAATAGACCGTTTGCCGGGGCTATGCGCGGTCTTCGAGCACGCGGAGGCTAGGCCTCGGCGGCGGTCAGCGCCTTGCGGATCGTCTTCGGGAGCATGAAGCGCACGTCCTCGCGCATCACCTCGAACTCCGAGACGTCCTGCACCCCACGGGCGCGGAAGAAGGCCACCAGCCGCTCGACCAGCTCCTCCGGCGCGCTGGCGCCCGAGGAGATGCCGACGACGCGAACGTCCTGGAGCCACTCCTCCTGCACCTGATCCTCGTTGTCGATCAGGTGCGCGCCCGCGCCGGCGTCGCGAGCGACGTCGACCAGCCGGTTGGAGTTCGACGAGTTGCGCGAGCCGATCACCAGCACGAGGTCGCAGTGCGCCGCCATCTGCTTGACGGCCGACTGGCGGTTGGTGGTCGCGTAGCAGATGTCGTCGGTGCGCGGACCGGCGATGCTCGGGAAGCGGGCCCGCAGGCGGGCGATGATCGAGCGCGTCTCGTCGACCGACAGCGTCGTCTGCGAGATGTAGGCGAGCTTCTCCGGGTCCTCGACCTCGAGCGCGTCGACGTCGGCCTCGGACTCCACGAGCACGATGTGGTCGGGCGCCTCCCCCATCGTGCCCTCGACCTCCTCGTGGCCGGCGTGGCCGATGAGGACGATCGTGTAGCCCTCGGAGGCGAACTTCAGCGCCTCGCGATGCACCTTGGTGACGAGCGGGCACGTCGCGTCGATCGTCTGCAGGTGGCGACGGCCGGCTTCGGCATGAACCGCGGGCGACACCCCGTGCGCGGAGAAAACGGTGATGGCGCCCTCGGGGATCGCGTCGTCGAGCTCCTCGACGAAGACCGCGCCGCGCTCGCGCAGCTGCGCGACCACGTGCTTGTTGTGGACGATCTCCTTGCGCACGTAGACCGGCGCGCCGTAGAGCTCGAGCGCGCGCTCGACGGTCTGCACGGCCCGGTCGACGCCCGCGCAGTAGCCGCGCGGCGCCGCCAGCAGGAGCTTCTCGGGAGCCATCGTCTTCCGAGTTTAGGAGACGGGGTAGGCGGCGCCTATGCCTTCGGAGAGCCACAAGACCGTCTATGTGGCTCTTGCCGCCAACGCGGGCATCGGAGTCGCCAAGCTCGCCGGCGGGCTGATCAGCGGCTCCAGCGCGATGCTCGCCGAGACCGCGCACTCGGCTGCCGACACCGCCAACCAGCTCCTGCTGCTGGCCTCGCTGAACCTCGCCGAGCGTCCGGCCGACGAGGCGCATCCGTTCGGCTACGGCAAGGAGCGCTTCTTCTGGTCGTTCCTGGCGGCGGTCTCGATCTTCGTCTCCGGCGCCCTGTTCTCGATCTACGAGGGCCTGCACCGGATCCTCGGCACCGCCGAGCCTGAGGGAAGCACGTCAATCGCGTTCGCGGTGCTCGCGATCGGGCTGGTGCTGGAGGGCACGTCGCTGATCCGCGCGGCGCGCCAGACCGAGGGCGAGGCGCAGGAGCGCTCGCGCAGCTTCAGCCGTCATCTCCGGGTGACGCGCGACCCCACGACCAAGACCGTCGTGTTCGAGGACAGCGCGGCGGTCATCGGCCTGCTGCTCGCGGCGGCCGGCCTCGGCCTCACGGAGCTGACCGGGAGCGTGTTCTGGGACGGCGCCGCCTCGGTGGCGATCGGCGTCCTGCTCGCCGTCGTCGCGTTCTTCCTCGGGCGCGACACCAAGCAGCTGCTGATCGGCGAGGGCGCGCTGCCCGAGGAGCGCGAGGCGATCGAGCGCGTGTTCGAGGAGCACGCCAAGGTCGAGTCGCTGGAGGAGCTGCTCACGATGGCGCTCGGCCCCACCTCGCTGCTCGTCGCCGCGCGGCTGGACTTCGTGCCGGAGCTGGACTCCGACGCGGTCGAGGAGGTCGCCGACGAGCTCGAGCGGCAGCTGCGCGAGACGGTGCCGGAGATCACCGAGGTGTTCCTCGATCCGACGCGCCGTAGAGTCGGGCGATGATCCTCGACGCCGAGCTGCTGGAACGCACGCTGCGCCACGCCGAGACGTATCTCGCGGGGCTCGGAGAGCGCCACGTGGGCGCAATCGCCGACCCGCGCGAGCTGCGCGTCGAGCTCGGCGACGAGGGCGTCGCCGCCGCGCGCGTGATCGACGAGCTGGTCGCCGCCGCCGAGCCGGGCCTGGTCGCCTCCCCCGGGCCCCGCTACTTCGGCTTCGTGACCGGCGGCGCCCTGCCTGCGGCGCTGGCCGCCGACTGGCTCGCGGCGGCGTGGGACCAGAACGCCGGCCTGTATGCGACCTCGCCCGCCGCCGCGGTCGCCGAGGAGGTCGCCGCCGGCTGGCTGCTCGACGTGCTCGGACTGCCGGAGACGATGAGCGTGGGCATGGTCACCGGCGGCCAGGGCGCGAACACGACGTGCCTGGCCGTCGCGCGCGACGAAGTGCTGCGGCGCGCCGGGTGGGACGTGGCCGCGCGGGGCTCCAACGGCGCGCCGCGGATCGACGTCCTGGCCGGCGAGGAGGCGCACACGACGCTCTTGCGCGCGCTGCGCTTCCTCGGCCTCGGCGAGCCGCGGCGGATCCCGGCCGGCCCGCAGGGCGCGATCGACGCCGGCGCGCTGGAACGCATCGACGGTCCCGCGATCGTGTGCGCGCAGGCCGGCAACGTGAACACCGGCGCGTTCGACCCGCTGGACGCGATCGCGGACGTCTGCGGGGAGAACGTCTGGCTGCACGTCGACGGGGCGTTCGGCCTGTGGGCGGCGGCTTCGCCTTCGCGCCGAGGGCTGGTCGGCGGCGCCGCGCGCGCCGACTCGCTCGCGCTCGACGCGCACAAGTGGCTCAACGTGCCCTACGACAGCGGGCTGGCGATCGTCGCCGACGCCGAGGCGCACGCGCGCACGTTCGCGCTGCTCGCCTCCTACCTGACGGACTCCGGCCGGCGCGAGCCGGCGTTCCTGGTGCCGGAGTCCTCGCGCCGCGCACGCGGGTTCGCGCTCTACGCCGCGCTGCGCCAGCTCGGCCGGCGCGGGCTGGCCGAGCTCGTCGACCGCTGCTGCGAGCACGCCGCGCTGATGGCCCGCCGGCTCGCGGACGGCGGGCTGGAGATCCTCAACGACGTCGTCCTCAACCAGGTGCTGGTCGCCATGCCCGCGGAGCGCGTCGCCCGGATCCAGGCCGAGGGCACGCTGTGGGCCGGCGGGACGGTCTGGCGCGGGCGCCCGGCGCTGCGCATCTCCGTGTGCGGCTGGCCGACCACGAGCGCGGACATCGAGCGCTCGGCCGCCGCGATCCTCGCGAGCTAGGGGGTTCGTTGAAGCATGGTCGGTCCGACCGATGGGGTGCAGCCGTGGATGCCTCGGGCCGCGCGCGACAAGTGATGCGTGCCCCTGGCACGTGAGCGTCGAGGGTGGCGGGCAGGGCGAAGCCCGGTGATGAGCCCGCAGGGCGAGGCCAGGCCGCGGATGCGCCGCAGCGGGCGTACCGGAATGCTTCAACGGGCCCTCAGGGGCGAAGTCCGCGGTCGCGGCGCCTATCGGTGCCATGACCATGAAGCTCCTCGCCGCGGCGCTCGTCGCGCTGGTGCCGGCCTCGCCGGCGCGCGCCGCCGGCACCTACCATCAGCAGCTCTGCCCGGCCTCGAGCACGGCGCTGCGCGCGGTCGGCGCGAACGTATGGGTCGGCTGCCGGGCCGGGGCGGCGTTCCCCGCCGCCGGCGTCTACGGCAACTCGCCGACGCTGCCGGAGGGCGGCTGGCACGCGGTGCACGCCGACGCCCCGCCGGGAGCGCGCTTCACCGCGCTCGCGATCGACCTGCGGATCCCGTATCAGGCGTTCAACCGCAACACCTGGATCGCCGACGAGCACGGCTACGTCTGGCAGGACCGCAACGGGTGGGGCGGCGGGTTCTCGTTCAACCCGGATGCGAACACGTTCGGTGCCGGCCTGCGCGAGAGCGCGTGGCTGGAGGTCGGCCAGTCGTGCAACGGCTCGCGCGGAATGTGCGAAGCGGGCGACTGGTACTTCGACTCCGCCACGGCGACGCTCTACGACGCGACCGCGCCGGCGGTCGCGCCGGCCGACGCGGGGCTGTTCGCGCGCGAGCGCAGCGTATTCGGCGGCGTCGCGTCGGTAACCGCCGACATCAGCGACGAAGGCAAGGGGCCGCAGGCGGCGCGCGTGAGCGTGGACGGCGCCGTGGCGGCCGCCGACGCGTGGCCGGACGCCACCTGCGACTTCGCCCTCGCGCGCCCGTGCCCCGACCGGCGCGGCTGGACTCGCGCGCTCGACACCGCCGCGTACGCGGACGGCGTCCACAGCGTGCGGGTGAGCGCCGACGACGGGCTGGGGAACGTCGGCACGGCGGAGCGCGCGGTGACGTTCGACAACACGCCGCCGGAGCTGGTCGCGGGCGGAACGATCGAGGGCCGGACGGTGACGGGCGCGACCGCTTCGGTGCCGGTCGCGGCAGCCGACGCGACCTCGGGCGTCGCACGGATCGAGGCGATGGTCGACGCGGGCGCGTGGCAGCCCGTCGAGCGCGCGGTCGCCGTGGCGGGCGCCGGGCCGCATCGCGTGCGGCTCCACGCGCTCGATCGCGCGGGCAACGTGTCCGCCGAGCGGCCGGTGAGCTTCACGCTCGCGCCGGTACCGGCGAATCAGCGCCTGGTGCGGCGCGGCGACGCGCTGGAGTGCGATCCCGGCTCGCCGTGGTCGGCGGGCACCCGGTTCACGTACCTCTGGCTGCTCGACGGCGCGGTCGTCGACGGCGCGACCGGTCGCGAGTTCATGCCCGGGGCCGAGGACGCCGGGCGCCGCATCGCCTGCCGCGCGCTGGCCGCGAACGAGGCGGGCGAGACCGCGGTGGACAGCCCGGCCGTCGACGTCGGGCCGCCGTCCGCCGCGCCGGCGCCGGCGCCGCTCGCGTCCGTGCCCGCCGCCGCCCGCATCGAAGGCGACCGCGCGCTCACCATCCGCTGGGGCGAGCGGCGCACGCTCTCCGGCGTCCTGGAGCGCGCCGACGGAAGCCCGGTCGCCGGCGCCGAGCTGCGCGCGTCCTCGCGGGTGCTCTCCCCCGGCTCGCTCGATGTCGAGCTTGCGACGCTGCGGACCGACGCGGCGGGGCGCTTCCGTCTCGCCGTCGCGGACGGTCCGTCGCGCGCGTTCCGCTTCCGCCACGCCGGGCTCGAGCACGCGGTCGTGGTGCGCGTAGTCCCGCGCGTGACGATCGCCGCCCGGCACGGCCGGGTCAGCGGCCGGGTGCTCGGGGCGACGGCGCGCTGGCCGAACACGGTCGCGCTGCAGGCGCCGCGCCACGGCGCCTGGAGGACCGTGAAGACGGTCCGGATCCGCGCCGGCGGGACGTTCCAGGCGCGGCTCGCCGCGCGCCGGGTCCGCGCGCTCGTCCGCGCCGCGCCCGGCTGGCCGTTCGAGGCCGGACGGTCGGGTTCGATACTCACCAAATAGTCACAGCCGCACGGCGCCGATCAGGGAGTAGTGCCGGGCCTATGCGCCTGCTCGCCGCTCTCCTGATCGTCGCCGCGCTGCTCCCCGCAGGCGCGAACGCCGCCGACACCCTCACGCTCTCGGACACGACCGAGCCGATCGGCCCCGGCATCACGCTGCGCCACTTCGTCACCCTGCAGCAGATCGGCTGGACCGACGCGCAGGTGCTGACCGTCGACCTCCAGGGCGACGGCGTCAACGCCGACCTGCTGACCGCCGGCAAGGTCGCGGCCGGCGGGCCGCTGAGCGCGTCCGCGAAGGCGGCCGGCGCGGTGGCCGGCGTCAACGGCGACTTCTTCGACATCAACAACTCCAACGCGGCGATCGGGCCGGAGATGCAGGCGGGCCTCCCGCTGAAGTCCGGCGCCGGCTCGACGCAGGTCGTCGGCGTCACTCCGGGCGGCCTCGGCCGGCTCGCGAACCTGACGCTCGACGCGACCGTCGACCTCCCGTCGGGCACGCGGGCGGTGAAGGGCTTCAACGACCCGACGAGTCCCGGCGCCGGGACGATCGTCGCCTACACGCCGGCGTGGGGCACGTACAGCCGCACGCGCGGGCTCGGCGAGGGCGTCACGGACGTCGCCGAGGCGATCGTGGTCGACGGCAAGGTCGCCTCGGTCGGCGCGCCGGGCGCCGGCCAGCTCCCGGACAACGCGTTCGCGATCGACGGGCGCGAGGCCGGTGCGGCGGCGATCCGCGCGCTGCAGGTGGGCGACGGCGTCGCGTTGCACTATGCACTGAAGAGCGACATCGCCGACCAGCTGAGCTTCGCGGTCGGCGGGCGCCAGATCCTGGTCAAGGACGGCGTCCCGCAGCCCGAGTCCGTCGTCGGCAGCGACGGCAACGCGCCGCGCACGGCGATCGGCTTCAAGGACGGCGGGCGCACGATGCTGCTGGCGATCGCCGACGGCCGCCAGTCGCTCGTGCTCGGCCCGACGCGCGCGCAGATGGGCGAGCTGATGGCCTCGCTGGGCGCCGACACCGCGCTCAACCTCGACGGCGGCGGCTCGACGACGCTCGTCGCGCGTGCGCTCGGGGGCCTCGATCCGACGGTCCGCAACGTGCCGAGCGACGGCTCCGAGCGCTTCGACCCGAACGGCGTCGGCCTCTTCCTGCGGCCGGGCGACGGCACGCTGCACCGGCTCGTGGTGAGCGCGCAGGAGCGTGTGTTCGGAGGGCTGCATCGCGCGCTCGACGCGCGCGGGCTCGACGACCGCGACGCGCCGGTGCCCGCCGGCACCGCGACCTACAGCGCGTCCTCCGGCGCCATCGACGGCGCCTCGCTGCGCGCGCCCGCCTCGGGCACGGTGACCGTGACCGCGAGCAACGGCGCGGCCACCGGAGCCGCGACCGTGCGCGTGCTCGGCGCGCCCCGGCGGCTCGAGCCGTCGGCCGCGCGGCTGTCGTTCGCCGAGACGAGCTCGGCCGCCGCGGCGCTGCGCATCACCGGCCACGACGACGACGGCTACACCGCGCTCGTCGACCCGTCCGACCTCGAGCTCGACTACGACCACGCCGTGCTCTCGATCGCGCCGGCCGCCGACGGCGCCCTGCGCGTCGTCCCGACCGCCAACGGCGCCACGATCGTCACCGTCCGCGCCGCCGGGCTGACCGCGCGCGTGCCGGTCACCGTCGGGTTCCAGACCAAGCTGGTCAGCGGCTTCGACGACGCGAGCCTGTGGAGCTTCCGCAACGACCGCGCGCCGGCCGGCGGCATCTCGATCGTCGACGACGGCCATACCGGCAAGGCGATGAAGGTCGACTACGACTTCACGGGCTCGACCGCGACGCGCAGCGCCGGCGCCGTGCTCAAGCAGCAGATCACGTTGCCCGGCCAGCCGCTGCGCGCGAGCGTGTGGGTGAAAGGCGACGGCCAGGGCCAGTGGGTGACGATCTCGTTGCGCGACGCGGCGAACAAGACGATCGACCTGCGGCCCGGCTACGCGACCGGCACGGCCTGGCAGAAGTTCTCCGCCGACCTGCCGGCGAGCGGGATCCAGTACCCGGTCCGCGTCGACAACGTGCGCCTGATCGAGACGTCGGCGACGCGTCGGTATGCGGGCTCGTTCCTGCTCGACGACCTGCAGATCGACGTGCCGAGCGAGATCGATCCGCCGGCGCCGGATCCGCCGCTCGCCGACCGGCTCATCAGTCCTGACGGGTCGGTCTCGGGCTGGAACTTCGCGGCGCTCTCCGACGTGCAGTTCACGGCCGCGCAGCCGGAGCTGACGAAGGTGGCGATCGCGGCCCTGAAGCGGATCCGGGCCGCGCACCCGGACTTCGTGATCCTCAACGGCGACATCGTCGACACCGGCTACCCGGAGGACATCGCGCTGGCCAAGAGCACCTTGGAGGCCGGCGGCTGCGACCTCGTGAAGGCGGGCGAGCAGCCGAATCCTGGGCCTGATGAGGTGCCGTGTTACTACGTGCCCGGCAACCACGAGTCGTTCGGGACCGACAACTTGAACGCGTGGAAGGCGCAGTTCGGCGCGCCCTATCGGTACTTCGACCACAAGGGCGTGCGCTTCATCCTGCTCAACAGCACGCGCGGGACCCTGCGAGGCTCCGACTGGGATCAGCTGCCGATGCTCCAGAGCGCGCTGCACGGCGCGGCGGCGGACGCGTCGATCAAGGACGTCGTCGTGTTCGAGCACCACCCGACCAAGGATCCGGACCCGACCGAGGCGAGCCAGCTCGGCGACCGCAACGAGGCGGCGCTGATCGAGCACCTGCTGAGCGGCTTCGCCGAGACGACCGGAAAGGGCGCGGAGCTCACGGCCTCCCACGCCCAGATCGTCAACGTGCGCCGGGTCGACGGCGTCCCGTACATGGTGTTGCCGTCGTCGGGCAAGTCACCCTACGGCACGCCGGACCGCGGCGGCTTCACCGGCTGGGTGCGCTTCGGCGTCGACCCGGGCGCCTCGGATCGCTGGCTGCGCGCCGACGTGCGCGCGTTCGCGCAGTCGATCTCGCTCACGGGACCGGACACGCTGGTGACCGGGGCGACAGGCACGGTCGCCGGCACGCTGGTGCAGCCGAGCGGCGTGCAGCCGGGCACGCGCGTGGTGCCGCTGCGCTACCCGATGTCCGTGCACTGGAGCGGCTCGGACAACCTCGCCATCGGCGATCGCGACACCGCCGGCAAGGTTGCCGTGCTCGATCCGCGGACGGGGACGATCACCGGCCTGCGCTCCGGCCAGGTCACCGTTACGGCCGCGGCCGACTCGATGCGCGAGGGCGACGATCTGGCGCCGATCACCGCGTCGAAGACGATCGTCGTCGGCGTGCCGGGGAGCGCCGGCGGGACGGTGCCGGCGACGTTGTCGCTGGCGCTCGGCGGTGCCGCCAGCTTCGGCGCGCTCACACCGGGAGTCGCGCATGAGTACACCGCGCAGACGAGCGCGTCGGTCACGTCGACCGCCGGTGACGCGGCGTTGAGCGTGTCCGGCGGCCGCCTGGCCAACGGCGCGTTCAGCCTCGCGCAGCCGCTCGTCGTCGAGCCGGAGAAGGCCGCATGGACCGGCCCGGTTTCCAATGACGCGTTCGCGATCCGCTTCCGCCAGCCGATCGGCGCCGACGAGCCGCTGCGAACCGGCAGCTACTCGGCGACGCTGACGTTCATGCTCTCGACGACGATGCCCTAGTCGTCGGAGGTGACGGTCTCCAGCAGCTCCGCAAATCGCCGGCGCGCCGCCTCGCGGCGCGTCGGCACGTGCTCGGCCGGCACGTCGACCGGCTCGTAGCCGCGCAGCACGCGGCGGGCGACCGACTGGCGGTGGACCTCGTCGGGGCCGTCGTAGATGCGTGCCGCGCGTGCGAAGCGGTACATCTGCTCGAGCGGCAGGTCGGTCGAGTAGCCGAGCGCGCCGTGGATCTGCAGCGCGCGGTCGACGACGTCGAACAGCACGCCGGCGCCGAAGAACTTGATCAGCGAGATGTCCGTGCGCGCGGCCGCGGCGCCCTCGGTGTCCATCTTCCACGCCGCGTGCAGCGTCATCAGCCGCGCCGCCTGCATCTGCGCGAGCGAGTCGGCGACCCAGTTCTGCACCGTCTGCTTGCCGGCCAGCGGCGAGCCGAACGCGACGCGGGAGACGGCGCGCTCGCACAGCATGTCGAACGCGCGCCGGGAGACGCCCAGCCAGCGCATGCAGTGGTGGATGCGGCCCGGCCCGAGCCGCTGCTGGGCGATCAGGAAGCCGGCCCCGCGCGCCCCGAGCAGCGCGTCCTTCGGCACCCGCACGTCCTCGTAGAGGATCTCCGTATGCCCGCCGTAGCGCCCGAAGTGCTCGATCGGATGCTCCATCGTGGGTACGTCACGCATGATCCGCACGCCGGGGGTGTCGACGGGCAGGACGAACATCGACGCCCGCTGGTGCGGCTCGGCCTCCGGGTCGGTGACCGCCATCACGATCAGGAAGTCCGCGACCGAGCCGTTGGTGGAGAACCACTTGTGGCCGTCGATCACCCACTCGTCGCCGTCCTCCACCGCGCGCGTGCGCAGCAGCGTGGGATCAGACCCGGCGGTCTCCGGCTCGGTCATGCTGAACGCCGACCGCAGGTCGCCGGCGAGCAGCGGGTACAGGTAGCGCTCCTTCTGATCGGGCGTGCCGGCCAGCGCGAGCACCTCGGAGTTGCCGGAGTCCGGCGCCTGGTTGCCGAACACCGGCGGCGCGAACGGCGAGCTGCCGAGGATCTCGTGCATCAGCCCCAGCTTGACCTGGCCGAAGCCTTGGCCGCCGAGCTCCGGCGGGAGGTGCGCGGCCCACAGCCCACGCTCCTTGACCTGCTCCTGCAGCGGCGCGATCGCCCGCCGGAAGCCCGCTTCCCCGAGCTCTTCGAAGACCGTCTCGATCGGCCAGACCTCCTCGCGCACGAACGTGCGCATCCAGTCCAGCTGCGACTCGAACTCGGGCTCGGTTGTGAAGTCCCACGCCATGGCACTGATGATCGCACCAGAACGGGGTCTGGACCCCAGTCAAGCCGCGGGCTTATCGCGCCGATGCGTACAAACACCATGACCTCTCGCGCGCTTGCTCTCCTAGCCGCCTTTGCCAGCCCGCTGTTCATGGCCACCGCGATCGCCGGGTGGCTGAGCGGATACTGGCCGGCCACCCCCCTCACGTTCGGCCTCTCCGCGCTCGCCGTCATCGGCGGGCCGCTGCTCGGGATCGCCCACGTCGCCACCTCCGCCGAGGGCGACGACGAGCCGCTGCTGATCGGCGTCCCAGCCGCGCCCGGCCGCAGGCGGCGGGTCGCGCTCGACGCGGTCTCGCTCACGCCGAGGCTCGCGGACGCGCGCCGGTTCCACAACTGGCGCGACAGGCCGCACGACGCGATCGCGCGGCGCGAGCACGAGGAGCGCCTGCTGCGCAATCAGCGCCGCGCGCGCGATATGCGCCGCGCCGGGCTGATCTGAGCCTCTAGCCTGGGCGCCATGAGCGCGCTGGTCGTCGCCGCCGGAGCAGGTGTGGCCGCTGGCGCCCTGCTGCAGTCGGCGACCGGCTTCGGCTTCTCGCTCGTCGCCGCCCCGCTGGTGTTCGCGGCGATCGAGCCCGAGCAGGCGGTCGGGCTGCTGATCGTGCTCGGCACCGAGGTCAACCTCCTCACGCTGGCCTCCGAGCGCCGGCGCCCGCAGCCCCTGTGGCGCCGTTGCGGGCTCATGCTCGCGTGGGCGGCGCCGGGCGCCCTGGCCGGCGTCGTGGTGCTTCGAGCGCTGTCCCCTGTGGGGCTGCAGGTGGCGGTCACGCTCGGCGTGATCGGCACGCTCGCGGCGCGGCACGCGGCGGGCCGCCACCTGCTCGTCCCGGCGTGGGCGGCGGGCCTGTCGGCCGGCGCGCTGACCACCTCGACCACCACGTCCGGGCCGCCGCTGCTGCTGCACCTGCTCGGCCGCGGCGCGTCGCCCGAGCACGTGCGCGACAGCCTCACGGTCTGCTTCCTGGGGCTGAGCGTGCTGGGCGTGGCGGCGCTCGCGATCACCGGCACGCCCGCCGTTCCGGACGGCCTGCTCGTCGCCGCGCTGCTGCCCGCGGTCGCCGCCGGGCACCTGGTCGGCCGGCGCGTCTTCGCCCGCCTCGCGGCAGGCGGACGTTACGAGCCGGTTCTGAATGTCGTGCTCGTGTTAGCAGTCCTGATCGGGATGGCAAGCGTCCTCGCTTGAGCGGGTACGCTTGCCGCGAAGGAGTACGGGCAAGAGGAGGCATGCATGGCGCAGACGCACGGAGACCGGCTCTCGGCCATCGACGCGTCGTTCCTCGCGCAGGAGCGCGCCAACAGCCACATGCACGTTGGCGCGGTTCTGATCTTCGACGGCCCCGCACCCGCGTACGAGGACTTCCTCACGCACATCCGGTCGCGCCTGCACCTCGTCCCGCGCTACCGCCAGAAGCTCGCGTTCCCGCCGCTGGAGACCGGGCGGCCGGTGTGGGTCGACGACCCGACCTTCAACCTCAGCTACCACGTGCGCCACACGGCGCTCCCGCAGCCGGGCTCCGAGGAGCAGCTGCTCGCGCTCGCCGCGCGGGTCCACTCGCAGCGGCTGGACCGCGCGAAGCCGCTGTGGGAGACCTGGCTGGTCCAGGGGCTCGAGGACGAGCGCTTCGCGCTGATCTCCAAGAGCCATCACGCGCTGGTCGACGGGATCGCCGGCGTCGACCTGATGACGGTCCTGTTCGACCCGACGCCCGAGCCGGTCATCGCCCCGCACGAGGGCGAGCCGTGGGTCGCCGCTCCCGAGCCGAGCGCGGCGGCGCTGGCCGCGCGCGGCGTGCGCGGGCTCGCACGGCTGCCGCTGGACTTCGCGTCGCGGGCGATGTCGGCCGCGACGCATCCCGGTCGCGCGCTGGATGACGCGCGGGAGGCGCTGGAGGGGATCGGCGAGGTCGCCTGGGCGGCGCTGAACCCGGCGCCGGCGACGCCGTTGAACGTGCCGATCGGCCCGCACCGGCGGCTCGCGTTCGTGCGCAACGACCTGGCGGACTTCAAGCTCGTCAAGGACGCGCTGGGCGGCACCGTCAACGACGTCGTGCTCGCGGTCGCGGCCGGCGGGCTGCGGACCTGGCTGCGCTCGCGCGGCGTCCGCACCGAGGGCCTGGAGCTGCGCGCGCTCGTCCCGGTCTCGATCCGCTCCAAGGACGAGCGCGGCCACCTCGGCAACCGGATCGTCGCGATGCGCGGGCCGCTGCCGGTCTACGTCGAGGACCCGGTCGCCCGGCTGCGCGTCGTGCGCACGGCGATGGAGGGGCTCAAGGAGTCCAAGCAGGCGGTCGGCGCCGAGGTGATCACCGGCCTGGAGGCGCTCGCGCCGCCGACGATCCTCGCCCAGGCCTCGCGGCTGCAGTTCTCGACCCGGCTCTTCAACCTGCTCGTCACCAATGTCCCGGGGCCGCAGTTCCCCCTGTACGTGCTCGGCCGCGAGCTGCGCGACCTGTTCCCGGTCGCGTTCCTGCCCGACAACCAGTCGCTCGCCGTCGCGATCATGTCCTACAACGGCTCGATCGACTTCGGCCTGCTCGGCGACTACGACGCGATGCCCGACATCGCCGAGTTCGGCAGCGCGCTCAAGGCCTCGCTGGCCGAGCTCGTCGCCGCGGCCAGCGGCGAGTCCAATGGCCGCCCGCGCCGGCGCGGCGCCGCCAAGAGCGCCGTCTAAGGGCCGAACAGCGCCGCGAGCTCCGCGATCGCCTGGTCGGGATCGCGGTAGTGGATCGCCTGCATGCCGGCCTCGCGGGCGGGCGGGAGGTTGACCTCGAGGTCGTCGAGGAACGCGCAGTCCTCGCCGGCGAGGCCGAGGCGCTCGAGCGTGAGCGCGTAGATCTCGGGCTCCGGCTTGCGGACGCCCTCGAAGCCTGAGTCCACGATCAGCTCGAAGAGGTCGCCGGCGTCGAGCCTCGCGCGCCACAGCGGCTGCCACTCGCGCACGTTGTTGGTGAGGATCGCGAAGCGGATCCCCCGCGCGTGCAGCGCGCGGAAGTACGCGAGCAGCGGCTCGTTGCGGTCGAGCGAGGCCATCAGCCGGGCGCCGTAGCCGTCGAGGTCGACCGGGCGGCCGAGCACCTCCCGCAGGCTCGCTGCGAGGTCGGCGAGGAAGTCGGGCTCGGTCATCTCGCCGCGCTCGAGTGTGAACAGCGGCGGCTCGTGCGCGCGCTCGGCGGACAGGCGCATCGCGGCGCGGAGCGCGTCGGCGGGCACGCCGATCTCCGCGTTGGCGCGCGTGAAGGCCTCCAGCAGCGGCGTCGTCAGCACGCCGCCGAAGTCCGACACCACCGCCTTCATGCGTGCCGGATGACGTCGTAGTGGCCGATGCCGGTCCGGCCCTCGACGTGCCAGCGGAAGAACGCGACGTCGAGCCGCAGCGAGCCGAGCTCCAGCGTCGAGCCGGCGACGACCTCGCCGGTGCCGCGCAGCGGATAGTCGTCGTCCTTGTCGATCCACAGCTCCAGCCCGGCGCGGATCTGGCGGCCCGCGTCGTCGGTCGTCGTCGACAGCCGGGGGTCGTCGACGATCCGCGCCCGCTCCGGGTCCAGGGCGGCCGCCCAGATCGCCTCGCCGGCGTGCACGCTCACGCCTTCCGGCCGCACCGCGCCGATCACCACGCCGGTCGCGTCGTCGAGCCAGGCGCCGATCGCGCGCGTGAGCGCGATCTTGTCCCAGTCGGGGTTGCCCCAGGCGTGGCCGCGCTGCCCGAGCCCGTCGACCGCGCGCGAGCGGCCGTCCACGCGCACGGTGCCGGACACGCGGCAGAGCTGCTCGTAGCCCTGCAGCCCGCCGGCCTTGGCCGCCTTCTCGCGCGCGCCGAGCTCGGCCGACGGCGTGGTCGCCGTGAACTCGAGCGCGAACTCGAGCTCGCCGCCGCCACGCAGGCTCCAGCGCCGCAGCGGCTCCTCCACGGTCGCCGAGACGGCTTCCGGCGCGTCCGGACCGGAAAGCGCGACCGCGCCGAGCGGGTCGCGGCCCGAGAACGCGATCGCCAGCGCGCTCGGCTGCTCGCTGCGGTCCGCCGCGAGGCCGGTGGCCACGCGCGCGAGCCCGTACAGCCCGGCGCCCGGGTCCGCCCACGTGAAGGTGACGGCGTCCGTGTCGCCCGGCTTGCGCAGCTCGTGCACCTGCTCCAGCGCCGTCACGACGGTGGGCGATCGAGCTGGTCGGGGTCGATGTCGACCGCGGTGCCGTCCACGTCCTGCGGCCGGCCGTTGCGGCCGGGAGGCGTGGCGACCCGCATCATCTGCAGCGTCGCGCGGCGCACGAGCAGGCGCCGCACGAGCACGCGCGTCGGCGGGATCAGGAACAGCAGGCCGAAGATGTCGGTGATGAAGCCCGGCGTGAGCAGCAGCGCGCCGCCGAAGATGATCAGCACGCCGTCGAGCACCTCGCGGGCCGGCGCGCGGCCCTCGGCGATCGCGCCGTTGAAGCGCCGCCACACCGCGCGCCCCTGCGAGCGCATCAGCATGGAGCCGAGCACGGAGTCGGCGATCAGCAGCGCGAGCGTCCACCAGAACCCGATCCACTGGCCGACCTGGATGATCAGCGCCAGCTCGGCGATCGGGACGACGATGAACAGGACGATCAGCAGCAGCCGCACGCGCCCACACGTTACGCGAGGTTCTCGCCCGCGTCCGCCAGTGACTCGAAGGCGCGTAACAGGGCGACGCGCTCTTCCTTTGGCAGCGCGGCCAGCGCTCGTGCCAACCCCTCGGGCTCGAGCACGGTGTCGGCGGCGACCCGCGCGCGGCCTTCCGCCGACAGCACGATCGCCAGCCGGCGCTCGTCGCGCTCGTCGCGCGCGCGACGGACGAAGCCGCGGCGCTCGAGGTCTTTGACCACGACCGAGGCCGTGCTCTTGGGCAACGCGAGGTGGGCGGCGAGCGCGGTCAGCGCGATCCCGCCCTCAGCGGGCACGTGATGGAGCAGCTGGCGCTCGTGCTGAGAGAGGCCGGGATCGTCTCCACGATGAAGCGCGCCCCACACCCGGCGGTAGGCCCGCTCAAAACGTTCGGTATCGGAACTGTTCAAGATCGGAACAGAATGGTAGGCTCCTCCACATGATCGAGGTCGTAGCCGAGCGAACGGTCCCCGCCCCGCCGGAGACCGTCTGGCCGCTGGTCTCCGAGCCCGAGCAGCTCCCGCGCTGGTTCGGGTTCGCCGAGCGCGTCGAGGTGCTGGAGGGTGACGGCGAGGGGCAGAGGCGGCGACAGCACGGGCGCTGGGGATCCAAGCCGTCGGAGGTCGACCAGGCGCTGACCGCGTTCGACCCGCCGAAGCGGCTCGCGTGGCGCCACCTGGCCGAGCGGCTCAACGGCAAGCCCGCTCCGCGCTTCGCCGAAAGCACCGACTTCAGCATCGAGCTGATCCCCGAGGACGGCGGCACGCGTGTGCGGCTGACGTCAGCGCAGGTGCCGGCGAGCCGCGTCAA
Source organism: uncultured Solirubrobacteraceae bacterium (assembly GCA_963837485.1). Taxonomy (GTDB): domain Bacteria; phylum Actinomycetota; class Thermoleophilia; order Solirubrobacterales; family Solirubrobacteraceae; genus Solirubrobacter. The sequence continues at coordinate 200,508 of CAWINP010000012.1, forward strand.
GGGCGTCGTGATGCGCGCGTTCGGCCGGCGCGAGATCGAGAGCACCCTGCGATCGTCGCTGGACGCGCTCGAGGCTCAGGTCAGCGCCGGCTGAGGCCCGCTGTCGATCCTCACCGCGGGCAGCCGGTGCAGCCCGACGGTTTCGATCAGGAAGCGGATGTTCGGCTGCGGGTGCGCGAGCCACAGCGTCGAGCCCTGCGCGCGCAGCCGCTGCGCGAGGCACGCGAGGTCGATCATCAACGACGAGTCCGCGAAGCGCAGGCCGCTCATGTCGACGATCACGTCGCGCGTGGCGTTGAGGGCGGCGGAGAACGGGCGCCGGCGGCGACCGGTCGTGGTGCGGTCCTCGTCCCCCTCGATCCGGAGGATCGCGAGCTGTGCGTCGAAACTGACGATGGCGGGGAACTTACAACGTACCCTCAGGTACGTACAGCCCCATGTGCGCGGATGTTCCTACACTCTTTTCCGATGATCGCCGAAGATGACGTCTACGAGGCGCTTTCCAACGTCATTGACCCGGAATTGGGCCTTGATTTTGTCGAGCTCGGTCTTATTTACGGGCTCGAGATCGATGGTTCGAACGTGAACGTGACGTTCACGCTCACCACGCCCGCCTGCCCCATCGGGCCGCAGGTCACCGAGCAGATCCAGGAGTTCGTGGGCGAGCTTCCGGGCGTCGAGACCGTGAACGCGTCGATGGTCTTCACGCCGCCGTGGACCCCGGACAAGATGTCCGAGGACGCGAAGTTCGCGCTCGGCTAC
>CAWINP010000013.1:0-253578 GCA_963837485.1 uncultured Solirubrobacteraceae bacterium
GCGATCCCGAACACCGAGATCAGGACGCTCATCGCGAGTAGCGCGTAGAGCATGTTCGCCATCTGATCGAGCTGGCCGTTGATCTTCTCGCGGTACTCGGCGTTGGAGCTGACCTCGGCCGCGGGGAACGACCGCAGCGACGTTTCGAGGGCCCGGTGCAGCTGCGCAGGATCGGCGCTCGGCTGCGCGCGCACGAAGAACAGATACGGATCGATCGCTCTTCGAGATCCGCTGGAGCACGTCCATCGCCACCATCATCCCCTGCAGGATCTGGGCATCCCGGTACTCGCCGACGGCGCGCAGCCGGGCACTGCCGCCGCTCGGGGTGCGGATCGGGAACCAAGTCGCCCAGCCGGATCGCGTGAGCCTCGGCGAACTGGCGCTCGACGAGGGCCTGGTCGGGCCCGAGCGTCGCCGCGAGCCGGTCGGAGCCGCGGAGCCACTTGAACCGGTAGACCTGCGCGAGCCGGTTGGAGTCGATCCCTTCCACGGTGTCGGTACCCTACTCGACCTTGGCGCCGTTGACCTGGATGCGGTCGATGACGATCGGGGCCCATGTGTCGACGCCCGTCGTGCGCGCGATCGCCGGACCGGCGCCGGCCGGCAGCGGCTCGACCCCGGACGAGGCGATCACGTAGTCGGCGTTGCTGAGCAGGCTGCCCATGCTGCCGCTGATCGTCGCCTTCAGGCCCGCGGCGAAGATGGCCACGAACACGACGAGCCCGAGCCCCACCATCAGCGCGGCCGACGTCGCCGCGGTCCGCGACGGGTTGCGCATCGCGTTCTCGCGCGCGATACGGCCCGGCACCTTGAATGCGCGCTCGATCGGCAGGCCGATCGCCGACGCGACGGGACGCACGAACCAGCGCGCGACCAGCGCGACGCCGACGAAGACGAGGACCGCGCCGCCGGCCATCCCGCCCATGCGCGCGGTCGCGGGACCGGAGCCGAACAAGCCGGCGAGCAGCGCCGCGACGCCGGTCAGCGTCACCAGGCCGGCGACCCACGGCGCCCACCGCCGCGCGCGCGGCGACGGCGGCGGCGGCCCGCCCATGGCGGTGACGGGCGGCACGCGCGTCGCCCGGACGGCGGGCACGAGCGCGGCGAGCAGCGTCACGCCGACGCCGACCACCACGCTGACGATCAGCGTGCGCGGAGCGAGCGTCAGCCCGCTGCGCGGGATACCGAAGCCGGCCGCGTCGAACAGGGCGCCGAGGCCGGCGGCGAACCCGAGCCCGGCGCCGATCCCGAGCAGCGACGCGATCCCGCCGACGACGAGCGCCTCGCCGGTCACCGCGGAGACGATCTGCCGCCGCGTCGCGCCGAGCGAGCGCAGAAGCGCGAACTCGTGCACGCGCTGGGCGACCGTGATCGAGAACGTGTTGAAGATGATGAACGCCCCGACCAGCAGCGCGGCGCCGGCCAGCGCGAGCAGCATCGGCGTCAGGAACCGGCCGAGCGCGTCGTTCATCGTCCCGGCGTTGCGGCTCGCCTGCTGCTCGCCGGTGCGCACCTGGAGGCTCTCCGGGAGTGCGGCGCGCGCCCTCGATGCGAGCGCCTCGGGGCTCACGCCGGGCCGTGCCGAGGCCACGACCGTGCTCACCCGCCCGCGCTCGCCGTACCAGCGCTGCACCTCCGCGAGCGGGGCGACAATGATCGTCGCACCGCCGATCGAGGACACGTCGCCGAAGTCGAACACGCCGGCGATCCGGACGCGCTGCACCCCGGTTCGGGTGGCGACGCCGACCTGCTGACCGGCCCGCAGCCCCTCATCGGCGGCGAGCTTTGCGTTGATCGAGACCTCGCCCGCCTGCGGCGGCCGGCCGGTCCGATAGCGCAGCGGGTTGAACGGCGCGGCGAGGTCGGACATCACGATGCCCGGCGCATAGGCCGATCCGAACGCGCTTGCCGCCCAGGACGAGCGAGCCGGACTCCTTGAGCTGGCCCTGCGCGCGCGCCACGCCGTCGACGCCGGCGACGCGCGCGACGGCGCGCTGGGAGAACGTCGGCAGCGCGTAGGAGATGTCGCTCTGGAACGCCTGCCGCGCGGTCACGACGAGCGCGTTCCCCGGGTTGGCGGTGGCCTCGATCTGGGTGAACGCGCGCCGGATCTGGTCGGTCATCACGTACGTGCCGGCGATCATCGCGACGCCGAGCAGGATCGCCAGTCCGGTCAGCGCCGAGCGCAGCCGCCGCTCCGCCAGCCCTGCAAGGACGAGCGCGGTCATGACGTGCGCGTCAGCCCCTTCGATGTGATCGAGGACCTCATCGACCGTCAGCCGCTCGTGGTTGTCCACGATCTCGCCGTCGGCGAGGAACAGCACGTGGTCGGCGACCGCCGCCGCCGTCGCGTCGTGCGTGACCATGACGATCGTCTCGGCCGTACTCGTCGACCGCGCGCCGCAGCAGTCCGAGCACCTCGCGGCCGGAGTTGGAGTCCAGGTTGCCGGTCGGCTCGTCGGCGAAGACGACGGCCGGGCGGGCGACGAGCGCGCGGGCGATCGCGACGCGCTGCTGCTGACCGCCGGAGAGCTCGGCCGGGCGATGCGTGAGGCGGTCGCGGATGCCGACGTCGTCGATCAGGCCGTCCATCCATGCGCGGTCGGGCTCCTCGCCGCCGATGCGCAGCGGCAGCGCGATGTTCTCCGCCGCGCTGAGCACCGGGAGCAGGTTGAAGCTCTGGAAGACGAAGCCGATCAGGCGCCGGCGCAGCAGCGTGAGCTGGTGGTCGGACAGGCGATCGATGCGGATGCCGTCGATCTCGACCTCATCCGGAGGTGGCGCGGTCCAGGCCGGCCAGCACGTGCAGCAGCGTCGACTTGCCGGAGCCCGCAGGCCCCATGATCGCCGAGAGCGAGCCGCGCGCGAACTCGCATGAGACGCCCCGCAGCGCGTCGACCGCGGCGTCGCCCTCGCCGTAGCGCTTGCGCAGATCGTGGCCGCGCACGACGACCGCCGTCCCGCGCGGCGGCGGCGCCGCGCGCCGATGCAGAAGCTGGGTCATGCTCGCAGCGTGACCCGCGCGCGCGGCGGGCGCATCGGCCGTACGCCCCGAATCGGCTCGGGGCGGACTACGGTCGTTCAGGCCGTCGGGGCGGCCTTCCGGCGATCTTCCGCGACGACGGGCGGGCGGGAAGCCGGCGTGGGCTGCTCACGGGCGAAGCGGCGCGGGGCCGGAGTCTGGCGCCGAAGCTCGCGTATGTAGCCGGCGACCAGGCCGATCTCCGGCCGACGGCGGGCGGGGCTGCTCGTGGTCATGCTGCCTCATAGGTCCGACGACGGGGGGTGAGCGCAAGCCTCCCTCGCCGGGGCGGGCGGGCGCAACCGTGGAGTCCCCCCGATCGCGTCCGTAGTCCGCCCCGGCACATCCGCTAGGCGGCGGGCTCGATGAGCCCGTAGTGGCCGTCGTGACGCAGGTACAGCACGCAGCCGCGGCCGGTCCCGGCGTCGGTGAAGTAGAGGAAGCGGTGGTTCAGCGCGTCCATCTCGGCGAGCGCGGCCCGCAGCTCCAGCGGCGCGGAGTGGCGGCTCGGCTCGCGCGCCACGTCGTCGCCGGCTCCAACCGCGGCGCCGGGGCGGCCCGATGACGGCAAGCCCGCCGTCGTCGCGGTGGTAGAGCACCGCGTCGGCACCCGCCTCGACGTCACGGAAGAGGTAGAAGCGGTGATCGAGGGCGGCCATGTCGGCGGCCGCCTCGACCGCCGTGGTGGGCTTCGAGCGCGAACGTCTTGCGGCGGATGTAGCGCCGCTCGCCCGCGGGCCGCGGATGGCGCGGCGGGCGCGGCGGCATCCACGCGCCGTGCTGCCATTCTCCGGGGCTCGCCGTGGGGGGCTGGTGGTGGCTCGTGACCAGGCGGTCGATCCGCCGGCGCAACTGCGCCTGCAGGCGCTCGGCCAGCGCGTCGATGGCCGCGCGCATCGCCGGCGCGGCGACGCGGGCGCGGATGACGTCCCGGCGAGGCTCAGCTCGCCCTCGGCCCGCGCCGGCAGCTCGATGCGGCGGTTCGCCTCCTGAGTGAGGACGACCCGGGCATGCAGCAGCGGACCGTTCGTGACGTGCTCCAACTGCGAGATTCGCTCGGCCGCTTCGTGAGCGAGCTCACGCGGGACGGCTCCGCGCAGTGCCACGTCGACATGCATCTCCGACCTCCTAGGGCTCGGGAGCCCGTGTCGTGAAGTGCTGCTCTGGCGGCCCGAGCGAGAAGCCCTCGGGCGCGCCTGGGTGCGCCACGTCGAGGACGAAGTCCGGTCGCCGCCAGCGCTCGTACTGCTCGGCGTCGATGTAGAACGGCGCCCCGCCGACCGTGCCGAGCTGCAGGTCGTGCGGCGACGGCTCCAGCTCGCCGTGCTCGAGGCAGATCGGGGAGCTGCCATACAGCAGCCCCCCGAGAGATAGAACGCGAGCGGGCCATGGACGGCGCTCAGCCGCTCGATGGCGTCAAGCGCTGCCGCTGTGGCCGTCACGCGCATCGGCCTAGAAGAACCCCATCGGGTTGGGGTCGTAGCTGACCAGCAGGCACTTGGTCTGCGTGTAGTGGTCGAGCATCATGCGATGGTTCTCGCGCCCGACGCCCGACGCCTTGTAGCCGCGAAGGCGGCGTGTGCCGGGTAGTGGTGGTAGCAGTTGGTCCACACGCGCCCGGCCTTGATGGCGCGGCCCATGCGGAACGCCCGCGCGCCGTCCCGCGTCCACACGCCGGCGCCGAGGCCGTACAGCGTGTCGTTGGCGATCGCCAGCGCCTCGGCCTCGTCGGAGAACGCGGCGACGGCCAGCACCGGCCCGAAGATCTCCTCCTGGAAGACCCGCATGCCGTTGTGGCCCTTGAGCACCGTCGGCTCGAAGTAGTAGCCGCCGGCCAACTCGCCCTCCATCGGCGTGCGCTCGCCGCCGATCAGCACCTCGGCGCCCTCCTCGCGGCCGATCTTCACGTAGCCGGCGATCTTCTCCATCTGGCTGGTCGAGACCTGCGCGCCGATCATCGTGGCCGGGTCCAGCGGGTCGCCCTGGCGGATCGCGGAGATGCGCTCGAGGCACCGCTCCATGAACGGCTCGTAGATCGACTCGTGGATCAGGGCGCGCGACGGGCAGGTGCAGACTTCGCCCTTGTTGAACGCGTACAGCACGAGGCCCTCGATCGCCTTGTCCAGGAAGGCGTCGTCGGCCGCCATGACGTCCTCGAAGAAGATGTTCGGCGACTTGCCGCCGAGCTCGGTCGTCGAGGGGATCAGGCTCTGGGCCGCGTAGCTCATGATCAGCCTGCCGGTGACGGTCTCGCCGGTGAACGCGATCTTGGCGATCCGCTTGTTGGAGGCCAGCGCCTTGCCGATCTCCGCGCCGGGGCCGTTGACGACGTTCAGCACGCCCGGCGGAACGATGTCGCCGATCACCTCGCACAGCTTCAGGAGCGACCACGGCGTCGGGCTGGCCGGCTTGACCACGGTGCAGTTGCCCGCGGCGAGCGCGGGCGCGATCTTCCACGCCGCCATCAGCAGCGGGAAGTTGAACGGGATGATCTGGCCCACGACGCCGAGCGGCTCGTGGAAGTGGTACGCGTACGTCTGCTCGTCGATCTCGGAGATCCGCCCCTCCTCGGCGCGGATCGCGCCGGCGAAGTAGCGGAAGTGGTCGATCGCGAGCGGGATGTCGGCGGCGAGGGTCTCGCGCACCGGCTTGCCGTTCTCGTAGCTCTCCGCGATGGCGAGCATCTCGAGATTGGCCTCCATCGCGTCGGCGATCGCGTAGAGCACCGCGGCGCGCTCGGCCGGCGAGCGGCTCGCCCAGGCGTCCTTCGCCGCATGCGCGGCGTCGAGCGCGAGCTCGATGTCCGCCGGAGCGGAGGAGGCGACCTCGCAGAACGGCTTCCCGGTGCCCGGGGAGAGGTTCGGACGATAGGCCCCGGACGTCGGAGGCACCCATGCGCCGCCGATGAAGTTGTCGTAGCGATCCTTCAGCTCGACGAGGCTGCCGGGCGTTCCCGGCGCGGCATACGCATGCAGTTCGGTGACAGTGGCCATGATTATTGGCCTCCTTTCGGTGTCGCCACCGACTGCAGCACCTCGGCACCGGTTCCTACTTCCGTAGAGCGCCGCACGCGCCGCTGAGTCCCTACGGATTGCGGGCGCCGAACGCGAACGGCGCCGCGCCACCGGGCGGCGCGAACGCCTGCAGGACGCGCCCGGAGACGCCTCCGTCCTCGTGAAGCGTGATCTGGACCGCGTGGAAGAGGGCGCTGTCGAGGAATCGCAGGGCCGCGGGACCAGGGCCGGCGGTGTCGGACGGCCTCGTGTCGCCCAGCGGCCCGGCCTGGCCGGACGCGCCGTCGATCGCCACGAAGCGCGTGCCCGCGCAGGCGAACTGGAAGTTCCGCGGGCCGTGGACGGCGGCCCACGCCTCGGCGGCGCGCGGGTCCTCGAGGTCGTGATTGCCGATCAGGCAGACGTTCGGGATCTCCAACCCCGACACCAGCTCGAGGTAGCGCGCGTGGCGCTCGCGGGTGCCGGGACCGGCGAAGTCGCCGAGGTTCGCGAAGAACGCGGGCCGCAGCTCGGCGGTCTGGCGGAGCAACTGGGCGAAGATCGCGTCCGCCTTCGGGTCCGGCCAAGCGCCGCTGTCGCCGGCCACGACGAATGGGAACGGGTACCGGACCTGCGCCGCCTCGATCCGCTCGGCCATCAGGAGGTTGCGGTCCATCGGCTCCCGCCTACCCGCTCGCGCCGCGGTTTGTCCGCCCGAGGGCGCTGGGTAGGGCCGGGGGTGACGACGAAGGAGGCCGCAATGTCCAAGGAACTGTCCGGAAAGACGATCGCCTTCCTCGCCGCCGACGGCGTCGAGGAAGTCGAGTACGTGCGCCCGAAGGAGGCCGTCGAGGAGGCCGGGGCGCGCACGGAGCTGCTCTCGCTCGACGACGGCGAGATACAGGCGATGAACGGCGACATCAATCCGGTCGGCAAGCTGCCGGTCGACAAGCGCGTCGCGGACGCGTCCGCCGACGACTACGACGGGCTCGTGCTCCCCGGCGGCGTCGCCAACCCCGACCACCTGCGCATGGACGCGGACGCGATCCGGTTCGTGCAGGCGTTCTTCGAGACCGGCAAGCCGGTCGGCGTGATCTGCCACGGTCCGTGGACGCTGGTGGAGGCCGACCTCGTGCGCGGCCGCACGCTCACGTCATATCCGAGCCTGCGCACCGACATCCGCAACGCCGGCGGCACGGTCGTCGACGAGGAGGTCGTCGTCGACCAGGGGCTCGTCTCCAGTCGCAACCCCGACGACCTCGACGCGTTCTGCGCGAAGATCGTCGAGGAGTTCGCGGAGGGCGCCCACCCGGTCCATAGGGCCGGCGCCACCGCCTCGCGCTCCGCGGCCGGCGGGCAGTGAAGGCGAACGCCGCGCTTCACTGCCCCCGGGGCGGGTTAGCGGGCCGCTGCGACGGCCGTGCCGCGTTCCCTGGCGGCCAGCTTCTGCTCGAGCGTGTCGAGGAGCGCCACGATCGGCCGGCTGAGGCCGTCGAGCTCCGCGAGCTGCCGCTGCGCCGACTGCTTGTCGCCGCTCGCGTGGGCGACGAGGATCGACTTCACGGCCGCGTGGAAACGCTGATGCTGCTGGATGAGCTTCGGCATCTCGGGTATGTCGGCGTGGACGGTCGCGGCGCCGTCGTTGAGCCAGCGACCGAGGTCGCAGGCCGCATGGTCGCCGGCCTGGTCGGGATCGATCTCCCCCCGGCCCTTGAGGAAGTCCTCGAGCCGCGCCTTCCAGGCGAGGTGCTTGGTCTTGGCGCCGGCGAAGTCGACGGCGACGTTCAGCGTGAAGTCCGACACGAGCGCGTCGAGCGAGTGCGAGGTCTGCGCCAGCGACTGCGCGGCCGACGCGATCTGCTGCGCCGAGGCCGACGTCTCCTGGGTCGAGGCCGACACCTGCTCGCTGGAGGCGGAGGTCTCCTCGGCCACCGCGGCGACGTCGCCGATGTCGCGCTGCATGCGCTCGGCGGAATCGGCGATCAGGGCGACCGCGGCGGCGATGTCACCGACGCGCCCGTGCATGTCCTGCACCGAGTCCCCGAGCGCCTTGAACGCCGTGCGCGCCTGCTCGACGGTCGCGGTGCCCTCGTCGGTGCGCCGCACGCCGTCCTGGACCTTGTCGACCGCTCGCGACGTCTCGGCCTGAACCTCGTCGATCAGCGCCGCGATCGATGCGGCGGCCGTCTGGGAGTCTTCGGCGAGCTTGCGCACCTCTTCGGCGACGACCGCGAACCCGCGGCCCTGCTCGCCCGCACGCGCCGCCTCGATGGCAGCGTTGAGCGCTAGGAGGTTGGTCTGCTCGGCGATCGCCGTGATCGTCTCGACGATCCCGCCGATCCGCTCGGACTTGGCCCCGAGCTCGCGGATCGCCGTGGCGGCGGACGACGACGCCTCGCGCACGGCGGCCATCGCCTCGGTCGCCTGGTCCACCGCGTCGGCGCCTTCCACGGCGACGCGTCGCGCCTCCTCGGCGGCTTGCGCGGTCGCCTCGGCGTTCTGCGCGGAGGTGCGCGTGACCGAGACGACCTCCTCGGTCACCGTTCGCGCGGACTCGACCGCGCGGACCTGCCGCTCGGCGCCCTGCGCGACGTCGCCGACGGCGTGGGCGATCTCGGCCACCGCACGCCCGGCCTCGTCGGACGTCGAGGCCATCTCCTGGGACGAGGCCGAGAGCGTGGACGCGGCCTCAGACACCTCGGAGATCATCGCCCGCAACTTGATCGCCATCTGGTTGTAGGACTCCATCGACGCGACGAACTGCTCGCGAATGCCGTTGACCGCTCGCGCGATGTCGCCGATCTCGTCGCCGGCCGGGTCATCGATCGGCTTCACCGAGCACGAGACGCGCCGTGTGAGGTCGCCTTCGGCGGCGGAGTTCAGCGCGTCGGTGAGCTCGACAGCGGACCGCTCGTTCAGGACGCCCAGGCGCTCCAGCACGACTTGCACGGAGCGCTTGATCGAGCGCGAAACCGTGAAGGCGATGGCGGCGCCGAAGAGCACGCCGGCGAGCAGCAGCAGCTCGGCGAGCCGCTTGCTCGAGCTCGCGGTCGCCTTGACGCTGTCGTTGCCCGACTTGCCGTCGGCGACCTTCATCGTGTACACCGCGCCGAACTGAGCCGCGATGTCCTTCGTCAGCGGAGCGACCTTGGCCTTGGCGAACGCGAACGCCTCGGCCTTCTTACCGGTCCGGGACATGGCGAGGATCTCGTCGTAGCCCGTGATGTAAGGCTTCATCTCCTCCTGGATCTTGGACACCGCGGGCCGGTCGGCTGGATCTCCCTCGTTCAGGGCCGCGTCGAGGTGCTTCGAGACGATCGCGCGGTTGGCCATGATCACGCCCTCGAACTTCTTCATGCCGGCGGGATCGTTCTCGAGGATGTGGCTGTACGCGAGCGCACGGTTCTCGTTGAACTTCGCCTGCGCAAGACCGATGTTGGTGATCGGCACCAGGTTCTGGCGGTAGCTCGCCTCGGTCGTGTCGCGGACATGAGCGAGACTGCTCATCCCGACCAGGCTCGACACCGCGAGCAGGGCAAGCAGGACGCCCGCCATCCCGAACAGCTTGGTCTGCAGGCTTAGGTTGGCGAACGTGCGCTTCACGGGGACTCCTCGGCAAGGGGCATACGACTTACCGTGCTGATCGTCGCCCCCGTCGCGCTCTGGACCGTAGTTTCCCGCGGGTCATGTGGAAAGACCGTCAGCGGCGACGTACCTCTCCACCTTGATGTGGGAGCCCTGTGCGTAGTGTCCACGCTGCTCGCGCGCCGAGTCACCGCCGCTGGTCGGCGTCGAGGTCTTCGCTCCAAGGATCGACACCGTCGACGAGCACCGGCGGCGACTCGCGCGTGGAGCGGCGGATGCCGCGGGCGACGCGCACGGCAAGCCGGTGGAACGCGTCGCGGATGGCAAGATCGGCGGTCTTAGCAGCGGCGTCGGGAGCATCGTCGGCGTACCACAGGCCGAGCTCGTCCAGCCACGCGCGACACAGCTCGGCTCCGTCGGGATCGTCCGTGGGATCGCCGATGACGCCTGCGATCTGCCCCTCGTTCCAGACCACCGCCACGGTCAGCACGCGTCGATCCGCACCACTCGATCCGAGGCGAAGGCACACGGAGGTGATCTCCCTGCCATCGACCGGCAAGACCGTGTACGGCAGCCCTTCGACGGTGCGCCAGACGTGGTGCTCGAACCGCGCGGAGGTCGCCCGCGTCGCGACCTTGAGAACCTCCTCGAGGTCGTAGCGGCTCGTGGCGTTGATCTGCATGAACTCCAGCTCGGAGTCGAACTCGACTCGCCTCAGGAGACCGGCGTCGTGTTCATCGACGAGTGAGATCAGGTGATCTTGCGCGTCGCTCTCGTTGTCAACACCCCACGCATCAGCGAGCGACGGCGACATCGAGAACCCGCCGCGACGATCCGGAAGCTCCCAGATCAGGTCGAAGGGGTAGGCGCCTCCCGGGTTTCTGGCTTCGATGCGGTCGTGCAGCTCGACCGTCGTCAAAGGGAGGGACGTCCGCAGTCCCGTGGCGTCCGAGCCTTCGAGCTCCGTCACGTCCAGCTGTACCAGCCGCGTCGCCGCGGCAAAGTCGTCATAGGCGCCGCTCAAGGGCGCGAATGCGCCGATGTCGAGCTCGCGCAGCGACGTCGCGACACCCGGTATCCACGCCGTGTCGAGCCGGAGCGTCTCGCCGATGTGGCAGCCGAGCGACAGGCGCTGGAGCTGCGGGAACCGAGAGAGGTCCAACTCGCAGACGGCGTGAGCAAGCCCCGGCTCGTCGGTGCAGATCCGCAGGTCGCGCAGGCCTTCAAGCTGCTCGATCGCACGCACGCCGGCGAGACCCCGAACGTTGTACAGCGTCAGGGTTCGCAACCAGCGGAACCGCTCAAGTCCGTCCAACGAGGCCAGCTGGGCGTATTCCAGGTCGAGACGCATCAGCGACGTGTCGGACACGCGACGGAGGTCCACATCGTCTTCGAGGTGCAGTCGCGGTTCGGGCAGATCATTCGTCTCCGGAACGTCCGGGAACGGCTGGCCCTCTTCGTCCATCCACGCACTCCACGCTGACCGATCGTCGGCGATTGCGTCCTCAGCGCCGGAGGTCCACGCGTTCGCGAAGCGGACGATCTCGGCTTCCACTCGATCGCGGAGCTCGTCGCGGCGCTCCCACCACTCGGTCATGTGCGCGAGGATCGGCCGACGCAGATCGCGCGTCCAGAGCTCGGGCCTGTCGTTCACCACGTGCCCGCGATCGTCATGCGACCAGCCACTGCGATCCCATCGGCGCCCGCTCCGCAGCAGACGGTAAGCCTCAAACGCGCCTTCGTAGGGATCGATCTGCTTCGCCAGGATCCCGGCGAACACGGCATCGACGGCTCCGGCGCGGGCTGGACTCATATCTGGATCATTACGGGTCCTCCGCGAAACGCTGAGGTCAGCTCGATCGGACGGCGCCGCCAGCCCAACTCCACGCGGTCGCGAGCGGGGCATTGCCTCGCTCTCCCGCGAGCGGTTACGTAGTCTTCAGCAATGGTCGGTGAGGACGATTCGGAGGTCTTCTACACGGACGCAGCTCCGTGGCAGGAACCGCGCCGGCACGGCCGCGCGACGAGTGGGAGGCGGCGCGTGGTTCGGGCTCGAAGGGCGACGTCGCGGTCTGGCGCTCGGACGCCGACGCGACCGGACATCAGCTGCTGGCTCACGCTCAGCGTCCACCAGCAAGTGCTGGACCTGGGCGCACGCTCGATCGATGTCGTAGAAGGGTGTCCTCGGCTGCTCGCTGAAAGAGGCCTGCGACGTGCTGACCGGCCGCGTGCTGGTAGCCGGTTCCTATCCGGAGCCCGCAGCGGGCGAGCGACGCTCGCGCGAGACGAGGCCAAGAACGACGAAAGCCCCGGTTACCGGGGCTTTCGGAGGAGCGGCTGAAGGGACTCGAACCCTCGACCTTCTGCATGGCAAGCAGACGCTCTAGCCAACTGAGCTACAGCCGCGCGAGGCGCCGAGTATAGCCGCGCTTGGGCGGCAAGTCGCTCCCGGTACGCTCATCAGATGGCGGATGCCCCCACCGAACGACGGCCCCGGACTCCGCTCCCGCGCGCCAACGACGGCAAGCCTCCCGTACCGGGCGGAGGTCAGCCGCCGGCGCGGATGCCGCGGATGCCCGGGTCGCGGAACTTCTGGCTGCTGATCGTCGTCCTGCTGGTGCTCAACTACGCGATCGTGGGGCTGTTCGCCCCGGGGCGCGAGAAGAGCGTGAAGATCCCGTACTCGCCCGACTTCCTCGCGCAGGTCGACAAGAACAACGTCACCGCGATCAACACGGAGGGCGAGGCGGTCAGCGGCGAGTTCAAGAGCGAGGTCCGCTATCCGGACAGCAAGGCCGACCCCGTTAAGAACTTCACGACGCAGCTTCCGACGTTCGCCAACACCGACGAGCTCGAGAAGCGGCTGTTCGACCACAAGGTGAAGATCGTCGCGGAGCCGATCAATCAGGGCCGCGGGTTCTTGTACAACCTGATCCTCGGCTTCGGCCCGGTGATCCTGCTGGTCGCGCTGTTCGTCTGGCTGGGCCGGAGGGCCGCGGGCGGGCAGATGGGCGCGCTCGGCAACTTCGGCCGCAGCCGCGCGCGCCGCGTCGAGGGCGCGGACACGCACGTGACGTTCGCCGACGTCGCCGGCATCGACGAGTCCAAGGCGGAGCTGACCGAGGTCGTCGACTTCCTCAAGAACCCGGAGCGCTACCAGCGGCTCGGCGGGCGAATCCCGCGCGGCGTGCTGCTCTCGGGCGCGCCGGGCACCGGCAAGACGCTGCTCGCGCGCGCGGTCGCGGGCGAGGCGGGCGTGCCGTTCTTCTCGCTCTCGGCATCCGAGTTCGTCGAGGCGATCGTCGGCATCGGCGCCAGCCGCGTGCGCGACCTCTTCCGCCAGGCCAAGGAGGCCAGCCCGGCGATCATCTTCATCGACGAGCTCGACGCGATCGGCCGCAGCCGCTCCTCCGGCACCGGCCCGTTCAGCGGCGGCAACGACGAGCGCGAGCAGACGCTGAACCAGATCCTCACCGAGATGGACGGGTTCGAGACCAAGGACGCGGTGATCGTGCTCGGGGCGACCAACCGGCCGGAGATCCTGGACTCGGCGCTGCTGCGCCCCGGCCGCTTCGACCGCCGCGTCACCGTCCCGCCGCCGGACAAGGCCGGCCGCCGCAAGATCCTCGACGTCCACACGCGCTCGCTGCCGCTCGACGACGACGTCGACCTCGACCGGATCGCGGCGATCTCGCCCGGCATGGTCGGCGCCGACATCGCCAACCTCGCCAACGAGGCCGCGCTGCTCGCCGCCCGCCGCCACCATGAGAAGGTCAACGAGGCCGACTTCACGGACGCGCTGGAGAAGATCGTGCTCGGCGCGCCGCGCGGCATCGTCCTGACCCCGACCGAGAAGCGCCGCACCGCCTACCACGAGTCCGGCCACGCGATCGTCGGCATGCTCACGGCCGGCGCCGACCCGGTCCGCAAGGTCTCGATCATCCCGCGCACGATGTCGCTCGGCGTGACCATCTCCAGCCCCGACGCCGAGCGCACGAACTACGACGTCGAGTACCTCACCACCCGCATCAAGGTCGCGCTCGGCGGCCGGGTGGCCGAGGAGGTCGTCTACGAGAGCATCTCCGCCGGCGCGGAGTCCGACATCCAGCAGCTGACCGGGATCGCGCGCCAGATGGTCGGCCGCTGGGGGATGAGCCCGGCGATCGGCCCCATCGCGGTGATCCCGTCTGACTCCCAGGGGCCGCTGCTACCGGGCGTGTCGGAGGTCTCGCAGGAGACCCAGCGCACGATCGACGAGGAGGTGCGCCGGATCGTCGACGAGGCGCACCGCGCGGTCAGCCAGCTGCTGACCGAGCAGCGCGACAAGCTGGAGAGCCTGACCGAGCGCCTGATGGAGAAGGAGACGCTCGACCAGGACGAGGCCTACGAGGCCGCCGGCGTGCCGCTACCCAGGCCGGCGAGCGAGGAGCCCGAGCCGGCGACGTACTAGTAGAGAGCCGCGCGGCCGCGCTGCACGCCGGTCTCGCCGCGCTCGAGCCGCTCACGCGGGCCGGGCAGCAGCTCGCCGTCCGCGCTCAGGTAATCGCGCCAGGAGCGAGAGGGCGCGTAGCCGAGCAGGCGGCGCGCCTTCTCGATCGAGATCCCCGCCGCCGGTTCGCCACGCACCTCGACCGAGGAGCCGAAGTGGTGCGTGAGCAGCTCCCGCAGCGGCCGTCCGGCCGCGGTGTCGGGCGACGCGATGTACATCGCCTCGTGCCCCGGCAGCGTGCTCTCGGCGGCCAGCCGCAGTGCGTCGGCCAGGTCGTAGGCGTCGATGTAGCTCCAGAAGTTGCCGCTCGGCGGCCCGCCCATTGCGTCGCGCACCCACGGGCCGAGGCTGCGGGAGTAGTTGCCCTCCCACTGCACCCACGTCGGGCGGATCGAGATCGCGCGCAGGTCAGAGCGTGCGGCCGCCGCATCCATCAGCTGCTCGCCGAACAGCTTCGCGAGCGCGTACGGATCCTGCGGGCGGTTCTCGAGCTCCTCGTCGATCGGCGCGTACGGGGCGAAGAACGGCCGCTCGGCGAAGCTCATCCCCGGCACCGTCTCGCTGGAGAGGTTCACGAGCCGCGTCACGCCGAGCCGCACGCACGCCTCGGCGACGTTGAACGTCGCCATCAGGTTGTTGCGGAACACCGTGTGCGGCGGGTTGCGCGTCGGCTCGGGGAGCGCGGCGCAGTGGATGACGGCGTCGCACCCGCGCGCGACCGCGAACGCGTCGCCGGCGTCGGTGAGGTCGGCCTGGATGTAGTGCGCGCCCCGGTCGTAGCCCTCATAGACGGGAGGAGCGAGGTCGCAGCCGAGCACGTCGTGCCCGGCCTCAATCAGCGCGTTGACGGTGGCGGCGCCGACCTTGCCGCGCGCGCCGGTGACGAGAATCCGCATCGGGCGGAGTGCTAGCAGCTCGGAGCCCGTACGCGGTGCCGAGCACGAGCGCGACGGCGGTCAGCAGTGGGATGTCGAGCGCCGCGGCCTGGCGCGCCACCTCCGGGATCGGCGCGCACGGGCGGCGGATGCAGCCCTCCGATCCGTAGGACCAGATCGCCGCGGCGAGCAGCTCGGCGGCGCACAGCGAAAGCGCGATGCGGCCGAACGCTCGCGGCGCCGCCACGACGCCGAGAAACAGCCACCCGCCGAAGGTGATCCACACCGTGAAGGCCGCGGCAACCTCCATCCCGGGTCATGGTGGAGGTCGCGCGGGCGTCAGGCAAGCGACGCGGGCGCTCAACCCCGCGCGGGCCGCGCCGACCTAACACCACGTGCGCCTCGCCTCAATCTTCGCCGCCGCCGTCGCCCTCGCCGTGCCCGCGAGCGCCCAGGCCGCTTCGCCGGGCGGCTGGAACCGTGCCGAGCAGCGCCAGGTCGCGGCCGCCGGCCTGTTGCCCAAGCTCCAGGACGGCCGCTTTCACGGCGAGCGCCCGTTGACCGGCGCCCAGTTGAGCGGGGCGCTCGGCGAGCAGCCGGCATCCGCGGCCAAGAGCGTCTCGGTCACCGGCTTCGACGCGCGGCTCGTCCGCCATCTCGGCCTCGCCGACGTCGCCGCCCACGTGCAGGACGTCGCCCGCAGCGCCGGCCTGCACCCGCCGGCCACGTTCGGGACCGAGGTCGTGGCCCGCTTCCTCGGCCTGCGCACCAACCACCCCGAGGAGACGCTCGAGCTCTACCCCTGGGAGCCGATCACGCGCGCCGAGGCCGCACACTCGCTCGCCGTCCTGCTCGGCGAGGGCGACTGGGCGCCCGCCAACGCCCGCGCCCAGCTCTCCGCCTTCGAGCTCCCGCGGTACCTCGCGCGCACGCGCGCGAGGCTGCGTACCGCCGCCTCCAAGATCGGCATGCCCTACGTCTGGGGCGGAGAGACCGACGGCGTTTCAGCCGGCCAGGCGCACGGCGGCTACGACTGCTCGGGCTTCGTCTGGCGCGTGTTCACGCCCGCCGCGATCGGCGGCCGCACGGCCGCGCAGATGGCCGGCCAGATCAAGAAGTCCGAGCGCGTCCGGCTCGAGGACATCCGCCCCGGCGACCTGCTGTTCTTCGGCCCCGCGGGCTTTCACTCGAAGGCGACCGAGCGCAGCATCGTGCACGTCGGCATCGCGCTCTCCGAGCACTGGATGATCCACTCGTCGGCCCAGGGCGTGTACGTGTCCTCGCTCGACGACGACTGGCGCCGCGACGAGTTCGCCTGGGCGCGGCGCGTGCTCTAGCCCACCTTCAGATACTCGTCGTTGCCGCGCGGGTCGAAGTTCGGCGCGTAGGACTCGACGGAGACCTCGCGCAGCTCCGCGCGGCAGCTGTCGCAGACGACGACGTAGCGCAGCCGGTTCGCGCCCGCGTCGTAGCGTCCCTCACCGCTGTGGAAGCCTTGGTGATCGCACATGGCCGCATCGCACCACCTTTCAGGGTCCGGGTCGCCATGCGAACGTCTAGGGTTGCGGCGCCGAACCCGGACTCGGGACGATGCGTAGTCCCCCGAGTCCGAACCACAGTCGTGAAGGAGGGTGTTTCTTGCGAGTGAGGACGATGACCGCGGTGATCGCCGCGGCCGCGGTGGCCGCTGGGGGTCTTGCCGCGAGCCAGATGGCGAGCGCGCGGCCGGAGGCCGCGACCCTGACGCTCTCGGCCGACAAGAGCGGGAAGCTGAAGTTCAACAAGAAGTCGCTGCGCGCGGCGCATGGCAAGGTCACGATCAAGCTGTCGAACCCGTCGTCGCTCCCGCACGCGATCTCCGTCGAGGGCAAGGGCGTCGACAAGGACGGCAAGACGGTCCGCAAGGGCGGCACGTCGACGGTCAGCGTCAACTTGAAGAAGGGCAAGTACACGTTCTATTGCCCGGTGCCGGGGCACAAGGCCGCCGGCATGAAGGGCACGCTCACCATCACCTGAGCTCAAGAATCGGGTCGTGGGTCCGATCTATCGGCCCACGATGCCGATTCGTGGAATTCACATCGAGACGCTGCAGAGCCCGCAGGCGTACACGTCCGAGCAGATCGACCTGGCGTGCAAGGTCGCCGGGCTGCTCGGTCGCGGCCGTCTGCTGCTCGTCGAGCCGCCGCGGCGCCCGAGCTAGCGCTGCGGGAATTTCTTCCCGGGCGGCTCGTCGCTTGCATGAGTGTCGCCTGAGCCCATGCCCGAAGCCGGCCTCCAGCAGGCGGCTCCTGAGCCTGCCGTCGCCGCTCCGCAGAGCGCGCCCACTCCGCTGGGACCGGTTGTGCCGTCCCAGCTTGCCCGCAGCGCGTCCGTGATGGGCAAGCAGGCGTTCATGCGCTGGGCCGCCGGCGGTGCGTCGGGCGTCCCGCCGCTGTCCGCGCGCGGGGCCTGGGGCATCCAGCGCGAGCCGGCGGCCCCCGCCGCGACCCCGCCCGAACCGATCCTCATCAAGGGCATGAAGTTCGGCAAGGACCTGCTCGACGGCGAGATACCGGCCGCCGGCGGCGACCTCTCGAAGACGTTCTCCACGCACCTTGGCGTCGAGCTCGACGCGCGGCTCGACGACGCGCTGTTCGCTGCGCCGGCATGACGGTCGAGGAGCTCGTCGCGCGCGCCGAGTGGACGCGCGACCGCCGCGAGGCGGCGGTGCTGTACCGGCAGGTGCTTGCGCTGGACCCGGTCGAGGCGAGCTCCTACGGCGCCGAGCTCGCGCTCGCGGAGGTCACGGCGGACGCCGCCGAGGCCCGCGCGCTGCTGGATGCGGTCGTCGCGACGGGCCTGTCGCTGGGGCACGAGCGCTTCCGCTACGCGCTCGCCCGCGCGCGCTGGGCGTCGGATCCGGACGAGGCCGCCGCCTATGCGCGCGGCGCGCTGTGGCTCGCGACGCACGACACCCCGGTCTCGAACCGGCACCCGACCGTCGGGCTGATCCGGGCCAAGCGCAAGGTGCTGCGCGAGCTGGCCGGGATCGCCGAGGCGGGGGAGCCCGAGGCGTTCAATCCGCTGGTCGAGCGCTTCCGCGCCCGCGACGGCGAGGTCCGCTGGGAGTGGAGCCTCACGAGCCGGCTGCACGAGCCGCCCGGCGAGGACCGGTTCGCCGGGCTCATCGCCGACCTGCGCGCCGCGGGCCTCGAGGTCCTCGACTTCTGGGACTGGGCGCAGGGCGACAACCTGCGCGCCGCGGCGATCCCGATCCTGCTCGAGTGGCTCGATCGCAGCGAGGACGGCGAGGTGCGGCGAGCGATCGCGGTCGCGCTCAACGACCGGCGCGCGCGCAAACGCGCGACCGGGCCGCTGATCGGCCATTTCCGGGTCGAGCAGAACCTGGAGGTGCGGCACGCGATGGCCGAGGCGCTCGCCACGCTCGCGCGTGACGAGCACTTCGACGAGCTCGCCGAGCTGATCCGCGATCCGGCCTACGGGCACCACCGCTACTACCTGATGGCCGCCGTCGGATACATGAAGCGCCGGGAAGCGGTGGAGCTGGCGCGCGAGTTCGCCGACGACGACGAGGAGGCGCTGCGCAACTGGGCGCGGGTCGCGCTGGAGCGCCTCTCTCGGGGGACCTCGCAGGGAAGTTCGGGGAGGGCCACCGATTGAGCGGCGCCGCGCGGCGCACGGACGATGCGGCGCATGGCACGCGGAAGATCGGTCGTCGCGGGCGGGCTGCTCGCGCTGTCGCTGGGCATCGCGCCGCTCGCACGGGCGGCTTCGGACGGCGGCACTCCGCCGGTCCCTGATGGATCCACGCTCGTCGACCTGATCGGCGACCACGGCTTCGAGACCTCGACGGCCGGCTTCGAAGCCTCGTCAGTCCTCGACGGGAGCGTCTCGCTCAGCTCCGCGAACCCGATCGAGGGCGCGCAGAGCCTGCACGTCGCGCTGAACTCGTTCGGGCGCGCGTCGTTCACGCATCAGTACGGCTTCGGCGGCGGGCCGCTGGCCGACTCGGTGTCGGTCGCCGCGAAGGTGCGCGTCGACGCGGGCACGCCGGCGGGGCGCGTCCTGCAGGCGTGCGCGATCGCGTACGTGACGATCGACCAGGAGCCGCGCACGGCGTGCCAGGCCATCCCCGTCGATCCCGACCACGTGGTGGACGCGTCCGCGACGGTGCCGCTGCAGGGGCTGCGGCTCGATCGCGTGATCTTCCAGTTCCGGCTGGACTCCGACGGGACGGTCGAGGCGACCGTCGACGACTCGCACGCGTACGTGGTGTCGCCGGACGAGATCCCGCCGACGCCGACCCCGACGCCCACGGCGACGCCGAGCGCGACGCCCACGGAGACTCCGACGCCGACCCCGACGCCCACGCCGACTCCGACGCCGCCCCCCGCCGACACGCCGCCGGTCCCGGACGGCTTCTCGCTCGTCGACTACATCGCCGACCACGGCTTCGAGGCCTCCACCGAGGGGTTCGCGCCGTTCTATCGCGTCGACGGCCGCGTCTTCCGCAGCTCTCGCAACCCCATCTCGGGCGCCTCGAGCCTGCGCGTGCGCCTCAACGACTACGGCCGCGCCGGGAAGGTCCACGGCTACGGCTACGACGACGGCCCGAGCGCCGACTCCGTGACCGTCGCGGGGAACGTCCGCGTCGACCGCGGCCAGCTCGTGCAGGTGTGCTCGATCGCGTACTTCTTCCTCGATCCCGAACCGCGCTCGAGGTGCCGCACGGTGCGCAACCATGCGAGCGTGTTCCTGCTCCTGCCCACGCACGGCCGCAAGCTCGCGCGCGTCTTCTTCCAGCTCTCGACGCCGGACGATCCGGTGGTCGCGACGCTTGACGACGCACATTTCTACGTGGTGGAGAAGAACCGGCGCTAGCTTGCCGGGGGTGGCCGCCGAGCCGCTCTCACAGATCCTCGCGCGAGCGCCCACCGAGGCGCTCGCGGGGTTCCTGCGCCGCTGGCACGGCGTCGAGGCGCTCCCGGCGCCGGCCGGCGGCCCGCGCGCGCTGCGCGGGCTGCGCCGGATCGCCGAGTGGCTCACGCTCAACCACGTTCTCTGGGACCTGCGAGACGACGGCGACAAGACGGTCTTCTACGTCGAGGAGCAGTCGGTCGCCGAATGGGGCGTCGCGCGCGAGCAGCTCGAGCACGAGGACCCGCCGGTCTGGTGCCGGTGGCGGCAGCCAGGCGCCGCGTGGGAGCTGGACGCGCCGAGCATGTCGGTCTTCCTCGTCCAGCTCGCGGTCATGAACGCGGCGTCGGACCCGCCGCACGGCGGCGTCGCGCCGGTCGCGGCGGACAACATGCTCGCGCCGCTGCGCGAGCTCCCGCTGCCGGCCTGGCACTGGCCCGCCCACCCGGCGCGCTTCTACGCGGGCGACGACACCGTCGCGTTCGCGTGTCCGAACGGCGACGGGCGGTGCGTCTGGCTCGGCGGGCTCACCGAGGATGCGATCCGCGCGTTCGAGCCGCACGTCGACGACACCTGGGAGTACTACTCGCCCTGGGAGTGAATCCCGCGGCCAGGTGTCACGGTCGGCGCCTCCATCTCGTCTCAGGGGGTAACTGAGATTGAGACGAGAGGAACAGTGATGAACGTCTTCGTCGCCGGCGCCACCGGCGTGCTTGGCAGGCAGCTCGTCCCGCGGCTCGTCGCGCGAGGTCACGAGGTCGTCGCGATGACCAGAAGCGCAGCCAAGCAGGACCTGGTGCGCAGCCTCGGCGCGCGTCCCGTCGTGGCCGACGCGCTCGACCCCGACGCCGTCGCCCAGGCGGTCGCGAGCGCCGAGCCCGAGGTGATCGTGCATGAGCTCACGGCGCTGTCGGGCACGTTCGACATTCGCCACTTCGAACGGTTCTTCGAGACGACGAACCGGTTGCGTACCGAGGCCACCGACCACCTGCTCGCCGCGGCCCTCGCCGTCGGCGCGCGCCGCTTCGTGGCGCAGAGCTACGCGGGCATCCCTACCGCGCGCACCGGCGCGCCCGTGAAGGGCGAGGACGCGCCGTTTGATCCCGACCCGCCGAAGCAGCTTCGCGCGAACCAGGACGCCATCCGCCATCTGGAGGCGGCGGTGACGGGGGCGGACTGGCTCGAGGGAGTGGTGCTCCGCTACGGCGGCTTCTACGGCCCCGGCACCAGCCTCAGCGCCGATCCCGCCGCCACCCAGACCGAGGCCGTCCGCAAGCGCCGGTTCCCGGTGGTGGGAGACGGCGGCGGGGTCTGGTCGTTCATCCACATCGACGACGCGGCGGAGGCGACCGCGGTGGCGGTCGAGCGAGGCGCGCGCGGCATCTACAACGTGGTCGACGACGATCCCGCCCCCGTGCGCGTCTGGATGCCCGAGCTGGCCCGCGCGCTGGGCGCCAAGCCGCCGCGGCGCGTGCCGCGCTGGCTCGGCCGGGTGTTGGCGGGCGAGGCGGCGGCGGTGATGATGACCGAGATCCGCGGTGCCTCCAACGACAAGGCCAAGCGCGAGCTCGGCTGGAATCCGCGCTACGCGAGCTGGCGACAGGGCTTCGCGCATGGACTCCGCTGACCGGGAGTTCGCCGAGTTGCGCCCTGCGGCGTTCGCGATCGCCTACCGGATGCTGGCCAGCGTGACCGAGGCCGAGGACGTGGTGCAGGAGGGGTTCCTGCGCCTTCACCGGGCGCGCGAGCGCGGCGAGCGGATCGAGTCGCCGCGCGCGTACTTGTCGACGGTGGTCTCGCGGCTCGCGCTCGACCATCTTCGCTCGGCGACGGCCCGGCGCGAGACCTACGTCGGCGAGTGGCTGCCGGAGCCGCTGCTGGCGAGCGCCGACAACGATCCCGCCCGCAGAGCCGAGATGGCGGACTCGCTCTCGCTCGCCTTCCTCGTCCTGCTCGAGAGCCTGTCACCCGAGCAGCGCGCCGCGTTCCTGCTGCACGAGGTGTTCGACGAGCCCTACGCCCGGATCGCGGAGATCATCGGCACGAGCGAGCAGAACGCCCGCCAGCTCGCCACCCGCGCCCGCCGACACGTGGAGGAGCGCCGGCCCCGGTTCGAGGCCTCGCGCGAGCAGCGCGAGGCGCTCGCGTCGCGCTTCTTCGCGGCCGCCGAGGAGGGCGACCTCGAAGGGCTGGAGGTACTGCTGGCCCATGACGTGGTGCTCCGCGGCGACGGCGGCGGCAAGGCGCCCGCGCTCGCACACGCGCTCCACGGCCGCACCAAGGTGGCCCGCACGCTGATCGCGGGGCTCCGCGCCGCCGCCCGCATCGGCGGCATCACCACGCGCCGCGAGGAGATCAACGGCCAGCCGGGCGCGATCTTCTTCGACGGCGAGGGGAGGCTGATCGCCGTGTTGATCCTCGACGTCGCGGAGGGCCAGATCCAGGCCGTGAGCTCGATCGTCAACCCGGACAAGCTGCGGCACCTGGGCCCGGTGGCCGACCTGCGGACGCTGCTGCGGGGACAGAGATACGGCGGAGCATGAGCGTCGGTCCGACCAACTGGAAAGCGGCCGGGCAGGGCCCCACGCAGTTCTCCGAAGGCCCCGTCCGGGCGGCCTTCGCCGTTCTCGCGGACTTCCCGTGGGTGCATGCGCGTAGTTCCTCCGGGACCGGAACGCACGTTCGAAACATATGATCGAGGCATGCCGAGCCTGTGCGAGTGGGTGTGCTGCATCTCGCTTTCGATCGGGCTTGTCGCGCTCATCGTCGCCACCTTGGGCACGGCCCCGAGCCGGTGGCTCGGCGGCCGCGTGTGGCGGCTCGCCGCCGTGCACGTCGCCGGTCCCGGCACGCTCGTCGCGGTCGCGCTCGCGGGCTACGGGCAGGCGATTCCGACGCTTGCCGCCACCGGGGCAGCGTGCATGGGGGCGGCGCTGCTGATCGCGACGGTGCGGGCGCGCCGCGCCGGCGGCGGGGGAGGCGGCGGCGGCGGCGGACGCGGGCCCGAATGTCCCGACGACTCGCCGGACGGCACGGGCGGGCACGAGGTCGACTGGGCGGCGTTCGAGTCGGAGTTCTGGTCGTACGTGGCCGACGGGGACCGCGTCACGATCGCGAGGTAGTGGCGCGTGCCGCGAGGGAGCTAGAAGCGCCGGCAGGGGGTGCGGCTTGACCGCTGCCGGGATACGGCAAACCCCCGAGGAAGGCGCGCTTGGGCTGCGCGACGATAGTCGGGCCGCAGAATTCCACACGAGCGCGGAGGTCGTCATGCGAAAGACGCCTAGAGACCGCCTGCGATGTGGCTTGGCCGGCGCTCACCTGACACACCTGCTCCGGCTTGGCACAGCGTTGGTCTTCGGTGGCGCGCTCGTGTGTTCGGCGCAGGCCCATGCGGCGTTCCCCGGCGCAAACGGCTCGCTGACGTGGGTTTCTACGCCCGCCGATGCCGGCGGGAGCTGGCTGCGATTCAGCGTCGGGCCGAGCGGCGCGAACCTGCAAAGCCGGCCGATCCACGACCGGGTGTCGAATATCGTCGCGGCGCCGGACGGGCGGCGAATCGTCTACCAGTACGGGGAGCAGATATTCGTCGCGCGGCGCGACGGCAGCCACGCCCGCCGGCTGGCCAGGCGGGCAATCCAGCCCAGTTGGGCACCGGATGGCAGGCACATCGTGTACGTGCAGGTCGGACTCGACCTGCCCGCGCGCCATGTCGAAGGGGGGCTGATGGTGCGCCGCATCGACGGCACGGGCGCGCGCCGGCTCACGCGCGGCGACGATAGCCAGCCGGTGTGGTCGCCACGTGGTGATGTGATCGCCTTCGTGCGCCCGCATGGCCGCAGTCGCGGCTGCGCGCTGCAGCAGGCGCTGTATCTCGTGCCCGCGAAAGGGGGGCGCGTGCGCGCGCTCTTGCAGCCGAGATTCCTCTGCGCAGCCGTCACCGGCCCGGATTGGGCGCCGCACGGCAACCGGCTTGTCGTGTCGCTCGCGCAGGCGCTCGACGAGACCGGGCCCGATCACCGAGACACGAGCACGGACGCGCTCGCGGCCGCCCAGCGCGGGCTCAACATCGTCGCGCTCGATGGTTCGCGCCGGCTCTTGCTGCCGTTCGGCTCACTGCCGACCTGGTCGCCGGACGGCCGCCAGATCGCCTACTTCGCGCTGTCTCAGACCTGTGCTGGCGAGCCGGCCGACAACGCTGCGCTCTGCGCGACGACCCCTGGCGGCTCGTCACCACGGACCATCGCGTCAGGTCCATTCATGCCTCTGAGCCTTACCTGGTTCCCGCGCACCCTGGATCGGTCTGACCGGACGTAGTCCCGCTAGAGGCGCCGACCGGAATCGAACCGGTGTGCACGGCTTTGCAGGCCGCTGCGTAGCCACTCCGCCACGGCGCCGGAGGCGGCTACATCGTAGACGGGTCGCGGTTTGATGAACTGGACGGCATGAGTGCCGCGCCTGAGTCCACCCGTGAGTTCGATCCGGAGTTCTTCGACTTCCTCGTCGAGCTGGCCGCCAACAACGACCGCGACTGGTTCGCGGCCAACAAGGAGCGCTACGAGACCCAGGTGCTCGAATCGGCGCTCGCGTTCATCGAGGACTTCGGCTACCGGCTCGCCGAGATCAGCCCGCAACTGCGCGCGGACTCGCGGCGCGTCGGCGGCTCGCTGTTCCGGATCTACCGCGACACCCGCTTCTCGCGCGACAAGACGCCGTATAAGACCCACACGGGCATGCACTTCCGCCACGTCGCGGCCAAGGACGTCCATGCGCCCGGGTACTACCTGCACCTCGCGCCCGACTCGGTGTTCGCCGGCGCCGGCATCTGGCGGCCGGACACGCCGACCTGCAACAAGATCCGCGAGGCGATCGTCGCGAACCCCCGCGGCTGGCGCGACGCGACGCGCGAGCCGGCGTTCGTCGCGCGCTTCGGCAACCTCGGCGGAGAGCAGCTCAAGCGCGTCCCCTCGAGCTTCGACGGCGACCACGAGTTCAGCGACGACCTGCGCCGCAAAGGCTGGGTCGCGAGCGTCGAGCTGGACCGCAAGATCGCCACCACGCCGGGCTTCCTCGACGTCTATACGGGCATCTGCGAGGACGCCGCGCCGATGATGCGCTTCCTCTGCCGCGCACTCGACCTCGAGTTCTGAGCCGATGCTAGGCTTGGCGTCGCTCCCGGGCGATTAGCTCAGCTGGGAGAGCGCCGCCTCGACAAGGCGGAGGTCACTGGTTCGAGCCCAGTATCGCCCATCAAAAGGTCTGCATTTGCAGGCCTTTTGTGGCTGTGGTTCGAGACCAGTTCGATCCGCCCCCTCATTCGGGGGAGCCGGCTGGTCCGACCTCCGTGGCTTGCGCGGCACGCCCGGGAATCTGCAGCGCGTCCGCAGTGGTCGCCTCGTCCTCGCCCTCGGCGCGCTCGTAGTCGGGCGAAAGCAGCAGCGCATGCGCAGTGCGGTCGACGACCGACGAACGCTGTGGAGAACCCTGGACACGTGTGCACACGACTACCGATGGCACGCGGCCGCCGCGGCGATACGACACGCGGGAAGGAGGTGTTTGTGATGAGTGCCACGAAGATCGCGCCGAGGGCTCGCGCGCCGGCGGTCGGTTCGCTGAAGCAGATCGGACATTTCGCACTCCACTTCGTCGAGATGTGCGTCCCGATGTGCATCGGGTTCGCCGTCGGCGATGTCCTGTACTTCTGGCTCGCTGGCCTCGCCGGCTATTCCGAGCCCTTCAGCGAGTTGCCTTACCTGTCGGTCCTGATCGTCACCGTCTCGATGACGGCGCCGATGACGGCCTGGATGCTCTACCGCGGGATGCCCCGCAGGGCGATCGTCGAGATGTCGGCTGTGATGCCGATCGTCGCGATCGTGCTCGTCGGGCTCAGTTGGCTCGGTGTCCTGCCGAAGGACGATCTCGCATTGCTGGAGCACGGTCTGATGATGCCGGCCATGCTGATCCCCATGCTCCTCCGCCTCGACCTCTACACCGGCCGCGCGGGCCACACGATGCACGCCCGACACGCGGCCGGTCAGCAATGACCGCCGCTTCGCCTGCCAACTGCTCCTCTTCGGCTGCTGTCGCCGAAGCGAAGAGGAGCGGCGACCGCGACGAGCCGGATCAGCGGGCCGCGCGCTGCTGCTCCGAGACAGACGGAGCACTCTCGATCCGCGCTCCCGTTGCTCGTCCCAGGCGGGTGTCTGGTCGTCTGAGACGCCCCCTCGTCGCGGGTCTTGGCGCTGGCCGCGCCGGCGCTGGCCTCGTCGGCCGATGAGATCGCGGCCGGGCGGGGGGTCGCGCAACGGCTGCAGGCCGGCACCACGAGCGGCAACACGCTCTCCGACGCCGACTTCGAGCACCTCGGCGAGTACGCGATGGAGCGCATGCTCGGGTCGCGCGCCGCTCATCGGGCGATGAACGACCGGATGACGGCGATGATGGGTGACGCCAACACCGACGCATGCACGAGCTGATGGGCCGCCGCTACGCCGGCTGCGGCACGCAAGGCGCCAGGCCCGGCCGCGACCTGGTCGCGGACGACGGGCCCCGCGAAGATGCGAGGCCCGCCGTGTGACCGCGATGGCCGTCAGGCCGGGATGAGCTCGGGCTCGGGGGCCGAGGCCGTCTCCGCCGCCGGCGCCTTCGGGCGGCGCAGCGTGACCGCCGCCATCAGCGCGCCGGCGACGGCGATGCCGGCGGCTCCGAGGAAGGCCGCCGAGTAGCCGTCGGTGAGGGCGCCGATGTTGCCGAGCTGGCCGGCGCCGTGCGCGGCGGCGAGCGCCGTCATCGCCGCCAGGCCGAGCGCGGAGCCGACCTGGTAGCTGGTGTTGACGATGCCTGACGCCAGGCCGCCTTCTTCGGGACGCGCGCTGGAGATGGCGGTCTGCAGCGACGGGATGAACGCGAGCGCCATGCCCGCGGCCGCGAGCAGGGACGCCGGCAGGACGTCGACGACGAGGGAGCCGTTGGCGCGCGCCAGCGACAGCAGCGCCAGCCCGGCGGCGAGGACGAACAGTCCGCCGACGACCATGGGCTTGGCGCCGATGCGGGCCATGATCCGCGGGGCGACGACGACCATGCCGAGCGTGATGGCCACGGTCATGGGCAGCAGTGCGGCTCCGCTCTCGAAGGCGCCGAGGCCGAGGACCTGCTGGAGGTAGAGGTTCAAGAAGAACCACATTGGCACCCAGGCGGCGCCTAGCAGGACTTGCGCGATGTTCGCGGCTGCGAGGTTGGGCGAGTGCAGGATGCCGAGGCGCATGAGCGGCTCGCGGCGGCCGGCTTGGACGGCGACGAACAGTGCGAGCGCGGCGAGACCGGCCGCCCCGACGGCGATGGTTGCCGTCGAGCCCCAGCCCTGCTCGGGGGCGCGGACGATGGCGAAGACCAGCGCCGCGAGTCCGCCCGTGGCCAGGGTCGCGCCGACGAGGTCGACCGATCCGCGCCGCGCGGGCACGGACGGCATCAGCCGCGGCGTCAGCGCGAGGGCGATGAGGGCCACCGGGATGTTGATGAAGAACACCCACGGCCATGAGGCCCATTCGGTGATGACACCGCCGAGGAACACGCCGGCGGTGCCGCCGGCGGGGGCGGCCGCGCCGTAGACGGCGAACGCCTTCATCAGCTCCTTCGGGTTGGATCCGAAGAGCAGCATCAGCAGGGTCAGCGCTGACGGCACGATGAGCGCAGACCCGGCGCCTTGAACGGCGCGTGCGGCGATTTCCACGCCGGTGGAGTCGGCGAGGCCGGCGGCCAGCGACCCGGCGGCGAGCACGGCCCAGCCGACGGTGAAGATGCGCTTGGCCCCGAACAGGTCGGTCAGTCGGCCGCCGAGCAGCAGCAGGCCGCCGAACGCGATGACGTAGGCGTTGAACACCCACGAGAGGTCCTCGGCGCTGAAGCCGAGGTCCGAGCGGATGTCGGGCAAGGCCACGCCGATGATGCTCGTGTCGGCGATGACCATGAACTGTGCGAGCGCGATGACGGCGAGGGCCGTCCAGCGCCGCGGGTTGACTGCGGGTTGCATGCGGTTCTCCTTGGGCTGAGCGGCCCGGGTGAGCGGCTGGGTGGATGCGTGGTCCGGCGCGTCGGCAGGCGGCGCGGCCGGGCGCGCGGCGGCCCTAGCGGGGAGTTAGTCGCCGCGCGCGGTCACGCATCGCCCGCAACTGCCCACACCGGTACGGGCGGTCCAGCGGCGGATGGAGAAGACGGAGCTCATGGGGGTGGCGGAGTCGGATGCGGTCGGAAGTCCCTGAACGGGAGAGGCCTATGCCGCCATCTGCAGCTCGACGTGGGCGTGCCCGTGGTGGTGCGTGTACTCGGCAGGGCGCAGGAGCATCACGCCGAGCATGCCGAGCAGCATCGCGACGTGCTCGACCACGAGCAGCACGCCGATGTCATCGACGACGCCGGCCTCCAGCAGGGCGATGGCGACGAAGGTGGGGACGAGCATCGAGGCCGACATTTCCGTGTTCGCGCGCCAGCCATGGCCGCGGTAGCGCATCCAGCCGACCATCGGCACGGTCATGGTCGCCGCCATGCCGAGCAGCATCAGCGCGGGAGCGTCGGTATTGAGCTCGGACCAACTGCTGCCGACCGCGCCCAGCGTCCAGCCGGCCGGCACGCCGAGGACGACCATCCCGAGGAACATGGCGATGACCATCTCGAGGTAGTGGCGAACGAAGTGGCGCGTCGAGGAACTCATTCGCCGCGCGCGGCGGGGCGCGTTGCGTCGATGAAGGTCAGCGGCGGAGTGGTGAACGTTGAGGTCGGGCATCAGAGCGGGTCCTGTTCGAGGTCTCAAAGGGTGGGCGGGTCGCGCCACCATAAACCCCATGGGGGTATCTGGGCAAGACCTGCCTGACCTTCTGTGATCCGGCTCACAGATGGCGCCCAGTGCTTGACGTCAGACACCGCTGTCTGATTTAGTAGTTCAGACACTGCTGTCTGAGTTCGATTGGAAGCCATGCACACTCCCCGCCCGCACAAGCTCCGCCTCCCCGGCCATGGCCATGGCGACAAGCCGCAGCCGCACGCCGATGGTTCCCGGGCGCACGGCAGGAGCGCCGGCATGGCGCTGCTGTTCCTTCTTGCTCTCGCGCAGCTCATGGTCATCCTCGACATCTCGGCCGTGAACGTCGCGCTTCCTGACCTCGCCGGAGACCTCGACATCGGCGGTGGCGACATCGGCTGGACGATTACGAGCTACTCGCTCGTGTTCGGCAGCTTGCTGCTGCTCGGCGGAAGGGCCGCGGACCTGCTCGGCCGTCGTCGCGTCTTCCTCACCGGGCTCGGCGTGTTCACCGTCGCGTCGCTCGCCTCGGCGTGGCGAAGCGAAGCGGTCTTCTTCGCCGCCCGCGCCGGCCAGGGTCTGGGTGCGGCGATGCTGTCGCCGGCCGCGCTGTCGATCATCACGACTGCCTTCCAGGGTCCCGACCGCGCGAAGGCGCTCGGCGTGTGGGGTGCCGTCGGCGGCGCCGGCGCCGCCATTGGCGTGCTGCTGGGCGGCACGCTCACCGAGCTCGTCGACTGGCGCGCCATCTTCCTGATCAACCTGCCCGTCGGGATCGGCGTCGCCGCCGCAGCCATGAAGCTCGTGCCCGCCGACGTCGCTCGCCCCAAGTGGCGCGGCCTTGACCTCCGCGGCGCGCTGCTCGCGACCGTGAGCCTAGGCGCGGTCGTTTACGCCCTCTCCCAGGCCGCAGACGCCGGCTGGACCTCGCCGCAGACGCTCGGCCTCGGGCTCACCGGCCTGGCTGGCCTCACCGCGTTCGCCGCACTGGAGCTGCACACCCGCAAGCCCCTGCTTAACGTCTCGCGGCTCGGCGAGCGAGGCGTCGGCGGCGGTTTCGTGATGATGCTGGCCGCGTCCGCGGTCCTGTTCGGCTCGTTCCTGCTCACCTCGATGTACCTGCAGGAGGTGCTCGGTACCGGCGCGCTGGAGACCGGTCTCGCGTTCCTGCCGATGGCCATCATCATCGGCCTCGGCGCCCATCTCGGCAGCCACCTCGTCGGTCACGCGGGACTCCGGATCGCCATGGCCGCCGCCTTCGCGCTGATCGCCGCCGGGATGCTGCTGCTCGCGGGCGTCGACGACCACGGCAGCTACCTCGCCGATGTGCTGCCGGGCATGCTCGTCGCGGGTCTGGGGCTCGGCCTCGCCCTGGTGTCGGTCGCGCTGTCGGTGCTCACCGGCGCCGCCGACGACGAGGCGGGCATGCTGTCGGGCCTGAACACGACTGGCCACGAGATCGGCGGCTCACTCGGCGTGGCCGTCCTTGTCACGATCGCCACCGGCGCCATCGGCGCGGGGGCGTCGGCCTCGACCGCCGGTCTCGCCAGCGGTCTGGGTGACGCGTTCCTGGTGTCCGGCGTCATCGCCGCTGTCGCCGGCGTCATCGCCTTGTTCGTGCTGCCGTCGGCGGCGAGCTTCCTGCCGAAGCTGCGCCTCGCTCCGCGCGTGGCCATCCACTAGGTCCACCATGCCCGCCTCACACCAGACAACAACAGACGGAGCTCGGCGTCGGCGCCGGGCGGACGCCGAACGCAGCATCGAGCGCATCCTCGACGCCGCCATCGACGCCCTCGCCGAGGACCAGGAGGCGAGCATGTCCGAGATTGCCCGCCGCGCGGGGGTGGTGCGCGCCACCATCTACGTGCACTTCCCCACGCGCGAGGCGCTGCTCGATGCGGTCACCGAGCGCGCGCTCGCCGAGGTCGCCACCGTCATCAACGCGGCGGAACCGGAGCGCGGCGACCCCGCGGACGCGCTGGCGCGGGTCGTGGCGGCGACGTGGCGCACGCTCGGCCGCTACCACGCACTCGTCGCCATCAACATCGGCACCCAGACGCGCGACGAACTCCACCACCGGCACGGCTCCGTGCTCGGCACGCTGCTGCTGCTCATCGAACGCGGGCAGGCCACCGGCGACTTCCGCGCCGACGTCCCCGCCGCGTGGCACCTGGCGATGCTCATGGCGCTCATCCACGCCGGCAGCGCCGAGCTGCAAGCCCGGCGGGTGCCCGAAGCCGACGCCGAGGCCGCGCTGGTCGCCACCGTCCTCGGCGCGGTCACGAGTGCCGGCGCGAGCGCGACCGACACCGCGTAGCCGACGAAGCTCGTCAGCATCTCGACCCCGAATCGTGGACGCCTTGCGTCACCACTCCCGCCAGGCGTAGGGTCAGCACATGGGCGGTAGCGCGCCCAACCACCCGCACGACGCACCCATCCCGTCGCGGGTCCTCCAGAGCCGTTGCTTGGCCGACGTGGCTTCGCCGCGCCCCGAAACCAAAAGGAGACAGGAATGACTGTCCCGACAAATGAGTTCCCACGGGAGACCTCGGGCCTGCCGGCCGCATCTGCAACCACGGTCGTCGAGCTCTCCGACGGCGACCGGTTCGCGCTGCGCATCGCGCCGGTGACCAAGCGCATCGGCGACGCGACCGTGCGGATGCTCGCCTACAACGGCTCCATCCCCGGCCCGACCCTGCGGGTTCCCGAGGGCTCGGAGCTGCTTGTCGACGTCGAGAACCAGGGCGATACCGAGGCGACCGTCCACTGGCACGGGTTGCGCCTGGAGAACCGCTTCGACGGTACGCACGAGACCCAGGAAGCCATTCCGGTCGGCGGGCGCTACTCGGCACGCGTCGCGTTCCCCGACCCGGGAATCTACTGGTACCACCCGCACATTCGCGAGGACTACAACCAGGAGATGGGCCTGTATGCCAACGTCGTCGTCGTCCCGTCCGACCCCGACTACTGGCCGGCGGTCCACCGTGAGCTCACGCTGACGCTCGACGACGTCCTCATCGAAGACGGTCGGGTGGCGGCGTTCAGCCCCGACGAGACGACGTACTCCGCGATGGGGCGCTTCGGCAACGTCCTGCTGGTCGCCGGGGAGCCCGAACTCGCCCTGACTGCCCAGGCCGGCGAGGTCGTGCGCCTGTACCTGACGAACACCGCCAACACCCGCGTGTTCAAGGTCGCGCTGCCCGAAGCGCGCATCAAGCTCGTCGGCGGCGACAGCGGACGCTGCGAGCGCGAGCAGTTCGTCGAAGACGTCGTGCTGGCGCCGTCCGAGCGAGTCGTCGTGGACGTGCGGTTCCCCGATACGCCGGGCGAGCTGGCGCTGGAGCACCGCACGCCCGAGCGGACCTACACGCTCGCGCGCATCACGGTCACCGACGACGCGGCCACGCCGTCGCTGGCCGACGAGTTCGAGGTGCTCCGCTCCGACCCCGAGCTGACGGCTGAGCGAGAACGGCTCACACCCCTGCTCGACGCGCCGCCGGACAAGACAGTGGCCTTCGTCGCCGAGATGGACATGGGCGAGCCCGACATCGACGGCGCGCTCGTCTACGGGTGCCCGATGCACCCGGAGGTCGTCAGCGACGACCCGGGACACTGCCCCAAGTGCGGCATGAAGCTCATCGCCGAGGCCGCCCCGACGGGCTTCGCCTGCCCGATGCATCCGGAGGTCACGAGCGAGACGGCCGACCACTGCCCGAACTGCGGCATGAAGCTCATCCCGGCGCGGCTGGTCCGGTCGCAAGCCGGCGGGAACGAGCACGAGCACGCCGGCCACGGGCACGGCCACGAAGACGCCGGCGGCATCGAGTGGGAAGACGACATGGTCGACGTCAACAAGCTCACGACGCCCGAGAACATGCGCTGGAAGCTCGTGGACCGCTCCGACGACGCCGAGAACCACGCGATCGACTGGCACTTCCGTGTCGGGGACCGCGTGAAGATCCGGCTCGTCAACGAGATGGACTCCGACCACCCGATGCACCACCCGTTCCACATCCACGGGGCCGGACGCTTCCTCGTCCTCGCGCGCGACGGCGTCATGGAGCCCAACCTCGTGTGGAGTGACACCGTGCTGGTCCGCACCGGCGAGACCGTCGACATCGTCCTCGACGTCACGAACATCGGGCGCTGGATGGCGCACTGCCACATCGCCGAGCACCACGAGAGCGGCATGATGTTCAGCTTCGATGTGACCGCATGACCGCCGAGGCTCCCACGCAGCATCCGGACGTGGTGGTCATCGGCGGTGGCCAGGCGGGTCTGGCCATCGGCTACCTCCTGGCCCAGCAGGGCCTCCGGTTCACGATCCTGGAGGCGGCCGGCGAACCCGCCGCCGCGTGGCGGACCCGCTGGGACTCCCTCAAGTTGTTCACGCCGGTCCGCTACGACAGCCTGCCGGGCCTGACGTTCCCCGGCGCGCCCGACAGCTACCCGGGCCGCGACGACGTCGTCGCCTACCTCACCGACTACGCGCAGCGCTTCGATCTGGCGGTCGAGTTCAACAGCCGCGTCCGGTCCGTGCGGCCGCGCGACGGTGGCTTTCTCGTCGAGCTCGCCGACCGCACCTACGCGGCCGACCAGGTCGTCGTCGCGACCGGGCCGTTCCAGGTGCCCTTCACGCCGGCGATAGCCGCTGACGTCAGCCCCGAGGTCGCGCAACTTCACAGCAGCGAGTACCGCTCGCCGGGTGGCCTGCCTGCGGGCCCGGTGCTGGTGGTGGGCGGCGGGAACACCGGCTACCAAATCGCCGCCGAGCTCGCCCAGTCGCGCCAGGTCGACCTCGCGGTCGGCGCCCGCCAGACCCCGCTTCCCCAGCGCATCCTGGGCCGGGACCTGTTCCGCTACCTCGAAGCCACCGGCCTGATGCGCAAGACCGTGACCTCGCGCATCGGCCAGCGGCTCAAGGACAAGGAGACGCTCATCGGCTCCAGCCCCCGCGGCGTGCGCAAGCAGGGCATCCGCATGCGGACCCGCGCGACCGGCGCCCAGGGCTCCGAGGTGACGTTCGCCGACGGCTCCGAAGTCGCCGTCGACGCCATGGTGTGGGCGACGGGATTCCGGCTCGACCATTCGTTCGTCGAGTTGCCCGTCTTCGACGACCACGGGCAGGTCAAGCACGAACGCGGCGTCACCGCGCTGCCCGGTCTGCACTTCCTCGGCCTGCCATGGCAGCACACGCGCGGCTCGGCGCTGCTCGGCTGGGTCAGGGACGACGCGGAGTTCATCGCCCAACGGATCGGCGCCTTCGCGCGTTCGCACGCCGCTGCCGGCGCGTCGCCTGCGCCGTTGCTCTCCGGTCCGCCGGCACGATGACCGCCGCGACAGCAGCGACGCCGCACCGGTCCGGCCTGCACACGCGCGGCATGGCCGTCGGGCTCGCGTCGGGCCTCGCGGCCATCGCGTTCGCCGCCCTGCTGCCCGACTCGGTCGCGTACATCTACCTCGGCGCGCAACTCGCCGGCATCGGCTGGGTGTACTTCGGGTTCGGCGTCGCTGACGGACGTCCCTCCGCCATCGCCGTACAGGTGCTCTCAGCCGGCGCCTTCCTCACCGTCGGGTTCCTCGGCGCCTATCACGAGTCCACGGTGCTGCTGGGGATCGGCTTCCTCGCGCACGGCGGCTGGGATTGGCTGCATCACAACGACCACGGCCCGACCCACGTGCGCACGTGGTACCCACCCTTCTGCGTGGTCGCCGACGTCGTCATCGGCGTGCCGCTGCTCGCCGGCTGGGTCCTCT
Source organism: uncultured Solirubrobacteraceae bacterium (assembly GCA_963837485.1). Taxonomy (GTDB): domain Bacteria; phylum Actinomycetota; class Thermoleophilia; order Solirubrobacterales; family Solirubrobacteraceae; genus Solirubrobacter. Next base: position 34,430 of record CAWINP010000013.1, read on the forward strand.
AGCCATGACGGAGGTGAAGCTGAGCCAACCAGCAGAGATGACTGCCTCCAACGTGGCGACGTTCCTGTTCGCCGACATCGCCGGCTTCACCGCCCTGACCGAAGCCCACGGTGACGACGAAGCCGCCGAGCTCGTCGCCGGCTTCTGCGCGGCGGTCAATGCGCAGCTTCCAGCGTTCGGCGGGACGCACGTGAAGTCCATCGGCGACGCACTCATGTTGCGCGTCCCCGAGCCCGCCGACGCAGTCCGGCTCGGGCTGCACATCGTCCATGACCTGATGCCCGGCCACGGAGCTCCGGCGGTCCGCGTCGGCCTGCATCACGGCTCCTACGTCGAGCGCGACGGCGACTTCTTCGGCGCGGCCGTCAACCTCGCCGCCCGCGTCTCCGGCCAGGCCGTCGGCGGCGAGGTCCTGCTGACCGGAAGCACCGCCGCGCTGGCGCCCGACATCGACGGCGTGCTCTACGAACCCAGAGGTCGCCAGCCCCTGCGCAACGTTCGCGAGCCCGTCGAGCTGTTCGCCGCCATGCGTACCGGGCAGGACACGAAGAAGCGGCTGGCCGTCGACCCGGTCTGCCGCATGGCCGTGGATCCCGACCACGCGGCGGGCCGGCTGATGTACGAGGGAACCGCCTACTTCTTCTGCACGCTGGCCTGTGCCGGGGCCTTCGCACACCGGCCGGAGACGTTCGTGGGCAGCGCCTGACGCAGCATGTCTCTCCGGCAGACCGCCTCGTGGCCCGTCCGATATGACGCCGACCGGACAGTCATGCAGCGTCGGCCGCGGGGATGTGCTGGCCCTGGCCGCCGGGCGCGGGTGGGGTCTGGTCTCGCTGTGCGCGGTCCGGCAGGCGCAGTCGCTTCAGGGCGACGGCGTTGAGCGCGACGATGATGCTGGAGCCGGCCATGGAGATGGCGCCGACCTCGGGGCGAAGGACGAAGCCGAGCGGCTCGAAGACGCCGGCGGCCACGGGCAGCGCAAGGCTGTTGTAGCCGACCGCCCACCACATCGCGCTCGCGAGCACGGCCAGCCGCGGAAGGACCGCCTCGATGGGCCGGAAGCCGGCGACGACGAGTCGCCGGTCGGCGCTCTGGGCCGAGCTCATGATGAAGGCGCCGCAGAGGGCGGCGAGGAACGCGACGGTGATGGTGACCATCGAGGCGCCGTGGACGTCCTTCAACGTCGTGAGCACCTCGCCGCCGCCGGGTAGCCCGATGAGCCGCGGCGTTGGCTGCGTGCGCGCGATCGCGCGGGTGATGACGAAGAACGGCAGCACGACCAGGAGCACCAGCAGCAGGGGACGGCGTGCCTGCTCACGGAACCCGAGCCGGGTGGCGGTGGCCACGCGCGCGTTCATGCCCGGCTCCTCGCGGGCGCGACGAAGACGAGGAACGCTGCCACGAGCGCGCCGGCGGTGACGATGACCAGCTTGACCCAGTCGCCGGTCGGCGACCCGGTCCCCATGGCGGCGGCCGCGACGACCGCGAGCCCGACCGACGCGGCGATGCGAGAGCTCGCCACGCGCGCGGGGCCCAGCCCGGCGAGGGCGAGGCGCCGGTCGGCTCCCCGCGAGGACGCGGCCTGGAAGAACCCGAGCGCACCGGAGATGAAAGCCGCTGCCCACCCTGCGCTGAGCGCTGCCGCGGCGTCGCCGGCCAGGGAGCCCCCCAGCGCGCTCGCGAATTCACTCAAGACCCCGGCGGCGGAGATCACGAACAGCGCGGGGATGGCAACCAGCAGCGCGAGCGTGAACGGGGCGCGCAGTTGCTCGCGGGCGAACACGACGGTGCGGGTCATGAGATGACCTCGCAGCGACCGTCGCGCAGCTCGTAGATGCGCGTGAGTCCTTCGCGCTCAGCCAGCAGGTGGCTGACGATGAGGATGCCCATGCCGTGTGCGCGCCGGCGCTCGGCCATCTCCCAGAAGCGCAGGCCGATGAGCTCGCCGGGACGGACCTCCAACGACGCGCCGCGGAGGACGTCGACGCGGCGCCGATGCCACGGCGCCCCGGACGAAAGGACTTCGTGACGCCGTCGACCGTGAGGACCGACTGGCTGGTGACGACGCTGGAGGCCATGGATGCGCTCCCTACCGGTAGTGGGCCTCGTGCTCCGCCGAGCTGACGCCCGGAGGAGCGGACGGCACGCTGTTCGGAGGCGCTCATGGCTCAGCGGCGGTCGCCACCACGGCGGCCCATGCCGCCCATCATGAGCATCATCGCGCCCATCATCAGCACGCAGCCGACGACCGGCAGGAGGGGGAAGGCGCTACGCGTCGCCAGCACGACAACGAGTGCCACCACGACCACCGCCCCGCACATCGACATGAGGGTTCCGTGTCCGCGCATCGTGTCGTCCTTTCCGGTCGTTCGAGCTAGCCCGCAAGATACCCCCCTGGGGTAGGCAGAGATAGAGGGGTTCTCCCCGAATGAGCCGTGGAGAACCACGCGATCGAGGCGCTCGTGCAGCGTCAGCCCGGTCTCGATGCGAAGGCGACAACCGGTTGCCGACTCGACCCCGTAAGCGCCGCCGTGCCGGGTGCATCAAGAGGAGCAGTGCGGTCTGTCTCGCCGCCGTCGGCCGACGCGGCGGCTCATATGCTTGCGAAGTGGGCGTGCGAGCCGGAGTGAACGCGACACTGTCCCGCCAACTGCGTCACCCGGGCGGGCTCGCGGGGCAGTTGGTCGGCGCGATGATGGACCGCCGCAACCGGCGGACCATCGCGGCCGCCGTGAACGCGCTGACGCCCCAGCCGGGCACCGTCATTGCCGACATCGGGTTCGGGGGCGGGGTTGGGCTAAGGCTCCTGCTCGATCGGGTTGGCGCAGCCGGACAGGTGCACGGAATCGAGATTTCCCGGGCGATGCTCAACCGGGCGGCTCGCCGCTTCGGCGGCGAGATCGCCGACGGCAGGCTGTCCCTCCATGACGCCTCGCTCACCGACCTGCCGTTGCCGCAGGCATCACTCGACGGCGCCATCACGATCAACACCATCTACTTCATCGCTGACCTCGACCGCGCCCTCTCAGAACTCGCCAGGGCACTGAAACCTTCTCGTCACGCCGTCGTCGGAGTCGCTGATCCTGAGTGGATGAGCAAGCAGCCAACCGCGGAGCACGGCTTCCGGATACGGCCAGTGTCGGAGGTCCTGGACGCTGCGGCAAACGCGGGACTGATCGTCGACGAAGACCGAAGCCTGAGCGACGGCCCCTACCCGTATCACCTGCTCGTTATCAGCGCGGCACAGAGCGTCGCGTAGGCCGCGCCTGCACGAACGCTGACTGATATCAACGCCGCGCGACCGGCTGCTCACTGCGCCCTCGGACTAGGCGCCGTCACAGCCCCGCTATGGCCGCCAGCACTGGTTCGAGCCCAGTATCGCCCTTCAAAGGTCCGCTTTTGCGGGCCTTTGCGTTTGTCACGCGTACATGAGCGCCGAAGGGCTCCGGCAGCTCACGATCGCGGGTGCCTCGTGCACGAGGTCGTCGTCTTCGAGGGCCTGGACCATGAACCGGGCGAAGTCGACGCGGCGCGTGATGTCGCTTCGGAGAACGGCGTCGCCGACGTGGCGGCTCCAGACCGGCAGGCCCTCGCCGGCGCCCTCCTCGAGCTTGCTGGCCCGGACCACGGTCCAGCGCGTGTCGCTCGCGAACACGCGCCGTGTCGCCTCGACCTGGTCGTCGAGGTCGGCGAAGCGCGCGAGCCGGGCGAGGCGCCCGCCGACGTGCACGAGCGCCTTGAGCTTCCAGGTGTAGACGTCCTGGCCGTCGCGCGTGATGTGCCACCCGCACGAGAACACCAGCCGGGCTGCCGGGTCGGCGGAGTCGAGGACCGCCTGCGCCGTACCGGACGCGTACTGGTGCACGCCGCGCGGGACGAGCACGACGAGCACTCCCGTCGCAGCCGGCGACGGCCCGCTGGATGACGTCGCGGTCGTCGGTCGCGCCGGGCACGACGGTGATCCGGCCGTCGAACTCGGCCAGCTTGGCGACGCTCTGCTCGCGGCAGACGGCGACGACCTCGTGTCCCCGGTCGAGCGCGTGCCGGACCATGTAGGTGCCCAGCTTGCCGGATGCGCCGACGATGCAGACCTTCACGATGCCGCCGCCGGGATCAGCGGGCCGTCGACGCCGGCGTGGCGCCCGTCGTCGTAGAGGATGGGCGACGGCCTGAAGCCGCGGACGATCAGATAGATGCCCAGCGAGAGCTCCCAGACGGCCTCGGGCAGCGTCAGGATCGCCGAGGGCCCGGAGACCTGGTCGTAGGCGCCGAAGAGGACGAGCAGCGCCGTGACCAGGGCGAGGGCGCCGGCGGTGACGCCGAACTGGGCGTAGCGCCGCGGCACGAGGCCGGATCGCAGCATCAGGTAGCCGAGGATCAGGCCGTTGCCGATGGCGGCGCAGAACGCCGGGCCGAGCAGGAACGTCGCGTCGTGGACGGCGACCAGCGACCGCCCGTTGAGGATGAGCGTGGCGGTGTCGGTCCCGGCGGCGCCCGAGAGGTCCTGGCGCAGCGTCACCACCGCGAGCAGGCTCACGATGCCGACCGCGATGAGGCTGGACTCGACGACGCGCACGGTCACGTAGCTGAGCGCGAGGCTTTCGCTCTGACGCCGCAGGACGGGATACAGCGTGACCGCCATCCCGATGCCGGAGATGAGCGTGAGGATCTCGCAGAGCGCGCCGAGCTGGACGCGCGCGTCGCCGCCGCCGCCGGCGATGAACTGCGTGTGGTTGAGCACCTGGTCATACAGCGGCAGCGCCGGGATGGAGATGAACGTGATGACCATGAAGATGCCCGCGATCCGCGCGACCCGCCTCGACGGCGGGTTCGCGGGTCGATCAAGCGGTTCGCGGAGCATCTGCTCCGGCGGTGCGGCAAGCGTCATTGCGGGCTCCTGCGTGTATGAGGGCGCGGACCGCTGAGGGTCGACGTGCCAAAGGCCGGCCGAGAGTGGGAGCCGCAGGGGCAACCTCGCCGCGTTTGGGGCGAGGCTTCACCGACCATACACGCTTAGTGGACCAACGAGGGGGCGCCGGGCGGTCCGCGAACCCTCAAGTACGGTCGCGGCGCGGGCGCCGGGGCATGGTGCCGTCCTCCCCGATCGGGCCTGAGGAGGCCGCCAACAGCCGTACGGCCTCGTCCTCGCCGACGCGGTCGACGAGCCGGTCGCGGGTGGCGGCCGACGCTGCGGCGGCGCGCCGCCGAAGGTCGGGGTCGGGGTGACGCTCCGCCGTGAGATCCGCGCCCAGAAGCAGCGCCGCGAGGATCTCGTCCTCGGAGCGGTCGTCGCCACGGGCGCGGGCGTGGTCGATCATGCGCGGCACGTCGACGGCGGCGACCTCGGCGTCGGTCGGCTGCGTTCTGGCGTGGCGCCGGGCCCCGAAGATGCGCGACACGATGTGCACCCGGTCCACGGTACCCCGCGTCGGCGGCCATGTGGTCGCGCCTGTGGCTAGGCTCGAGCGATGACCGCCCGCGCCGAAGATGACCCGCCACCCGAGGCGCGGCGACTGCCGACCGGCCGGCTTGCGCGGACGGCTCGGGTCGGCGGGCTGGTGACAGGGCAGGGACTCCGCTGGGCGGGGATGCGCACCGCCAACCGGGTCCGCTCCCCCGAGCGGGCCGCGGCGGCGCGCGACGAGCGGACCGCGGCGACGGTGCGCGAGCTGGTCGAGCAGCTGAGCCGGATGCGCGGAGCGGCGATGAAGGTCGGCCAGATCTTCTCGATGGTCGACTTCGAAGGGCTGCCGGACGAGCAGCGCGCCGAGCTGCAATCCAAGCTCGCGACGCTGCGCGACGACGTCCCGCCGGTGCCCTTCTCGCGGCTCGAGCGGCTGATGCGCGAGGAGCTCGGCGCCCCGCTCGGCCAGATCTTCGCCTCGATCGACGAGCGGGCGTTCGCCGCCGCCTCCATCGGCCAGGTGCACCGGGCGACCACGCTCGACGGCGACGAGGTCGTCGTGAAGGTGCAGTACCCGGGCGTGGCCGAGGCGGTTGACAGCGATCTGCGCAACGCGGGATTGCTCCTGCCGCTGATCCGGCGGCTCGCCCCCGGCCTCGACGCCAAGGGGCTGCTCGCCGAGCTGCGCGAGCGGATCGGCGAGGAGCTCGACTACGAGCTCGAGGCGCAGCACCAGCGCCGCGTGGAGCGCGCCGTGCGCGGCCACCCGTTCATCACCGTGCCGCACGTGCGAACCGACCTCTCGACCAGGCGCGTGCTGGTGTCTGAGTACGTCGAGGGCGAGCGCTTCGAGGCGGTCCGCGCGCTCGACCAGGGGCAGCGGGACCGCTACGGCGAGATCGTCTTCCGTTTCTACTTCGGCCTGCTCTACCGCAACCGCATCGCGCTCGGGGATCCGCACCCCGGCAACTACCTGCTGTGCGCGGACGGGCGGGTCGCGTTCCTCGACTACGGCTTCGTCCGCGATCTCGGCGTCGCGCGCATCGACGCCGAGCGAGCGATCGCGCTCGCCGTACGCGACAAGGACGCCGAAGCGCTCAAGGCGGCGCTGATCGCGGGCGGCTATGTCCTCGGGCGCGGCGCCGACGGCTTCGACGCCGACTTGGCGCTGACGATGACGCGCGCCGCGATCCGCTGGTACGCGGTGCCAGGCGCGAACGCGCTGTCGGGGCCGCGCCGCGGGCGGCCAAGCCGCGAACGCGGCGCCGAGGACGCCGAGCGCCAGGCCGCCTTCCGCGAGCAGGCCGGTCGCTTCACGCTGCCGCCGGAGACGATGCTGATCCGGCGCATGCACGCGCTCGTGGCCGTCGTGCTGAGCCGGCTGCGCGCGAACGCCGACTGGGGCGCGATCGCCGCCGAGTACCTCCACGGCGAGCCGCCCGCGACCACGCTCGGGCGCGCCGAGGCCGAGTCCGCGCGACTCCGTTAGAAGCTCGCGAGCCCGACGTGCCACGCCGCCGCGTAGGCCGCGTCGCACACGAGGGTGTCGCGCAGGCGCTGCTCGACCTGGGCGGCGGTGAGCCTCGCGAGCACGGTCAGCTGCTCGGCGATCGGCGTGCGGAGCGCGTCGAGGCGGGCGAGGCAGGTGCTGAACTCGGGCGTCGGCAGCTCGGCGTCGAAGAGCACGCGGCGAGCCCGGTCGATCGCGCAGGTGAGCGCCTCGCGCGGCGCCACGGAGAGCGCCGGCGAGCCGAGCAGGCCGAGCGCGACCTGCTCGCCGAGCGCGCGCAGCTCGTCGTCGCTGGCGGCTTCGAGAGCGGCCCCGGCGAGATGGAAGCCGCAGGCGTCGAGGGGGAGGTCGGGTCCCATTGCGCCCGTCATCGGCGCGAAGGCGCGTTCACTGCAGTGCACTTGGCGTGACGCCGCCGGTCAGGGCCGCTGCAACGTCAGCGGCCGCATCGGCGACGGCGGCCCGCCGAGCTTCGCGGCGCTCGTGGTCAGGCGCTGAGTCAGCCTCGCCGCGGTGTCCTTCGGCCGCACCGTCAGTCGCGGCAGCGCCAGCGGATCGGCGGACGGCGCCGCGAGGCCCGCGGTCGTCGTCGTCGCGCCGCTGTAGCCGGCGACCGCGACGGCGTCCTCGACGGCGGGCGACGTGCGGCCGTACGGGTAGCAGAAGAACGCGACGTCGGCGCCGAAGCGCTCGTGCAGCCACGCCCGCGAGTCCGCGACCTCGTGGCGCAGCGCGTCATCGGCGACCTGGGTCAGATCCGGATGCGTGTACGTGTGCGAGGCGATCTCCCACCCGCGCCCCACGAGCGTGCGCACGCGCGCGGACGAGAGCCCGCCCGCCACGTCGACGCGCGAGATCTCGAGGTTGAGCACGCCCGGCCAGCCGAGCCGGCGCAGCACACGGCCCGCGACCGAGTACTGGGTCGCGTAGCCGTCGTCGAAGGAGACCACCACCGGCCGCGGCGGCAGCGCCTTCCCGCCATGCCACGCCGCCCACACCTGCCGCAGCGTCACGCCGTGGTAGCCGGCGCGCGCGAGCCCCCGCATCTGGGCGGAGAAGTGGCGGCCCGGCACCCACAGCGTCGCCGACGACGGCGATCGCGGCGGCGCCGGCGGAGAGCGCAGCTCGTGGTAGGTGAGGATCGGGACGGCTCCGCGGTAGCCGTCCGCCCGCGCGTCGGCGCAGGAGACCACGGCGAGCACAGCCGCCGCCACCGCGCTCAAGCGCCACCCGCGAACGGTCGACAAAAGGACCATCCGTTCCATGCTGGCACGCCTCGCCATCCCGCTGACCCTTGCCGCGATCGCGCTGACCGCCGCGCCGGCCGCGCACGCTCGCGACGCGTGCTTCGGCGCCGCCGCCCGTGACCCGCAGTGCGCCGGGGCCAGCGCGAGCCGCACCGTCTCCCCGTCGCCCGCCAAGGCGCGAACGCTCCCCAACAGCCCGTGCACCCCGATCCCGGGCCAACAGGACCCGCCGGTCTGCTCGTTCGGCGTGCCGGAGGCCTCCGCGACCGACACGGTCGCGCTCGTTGGCGACAGCCACGCCGGGCACTGGCGCGCGGCGCTCGCCGAGGTGGCCAAGGCCAAGGGCTGGTTCGGCCTCTCCATCACCCACACCAGCTGCCCGTTCCAGATGGCCGTGCGCGACCTGCAGGGCGATCGCCGCTCGACGTGCGCCGGGTGGAAGTGGGACGTCTTCTCATGGTTCGCCATGCATCCGGAGGTTTCGACGGTCTTCGTGGCCGGCCTCACCGGCGGCTCCGGAGTCGTCGCGGCGCCCGGCAAGACACGCTTTCAGACCTCGCTGCAGGGCTATCTCGACGCCTGGAGCAACTTCCCCGACACCGTCAAGCGGATCATCGTCATCCGCGACACGCCGAAGTTCCTGCATGACACCGACACCTGCATATCGCGCGCGCTGAAGATCCGCAAGGACCCCGGGACGGCATGCGCACGTCCGCGTAAAGACGCGCTCGACCCCGATCCGGCGATCGCGGCGGCGGCCAAGATGCCAAGAAACCGCATGCAGACGGTCGACCTCACTCGGTACTTCTGCAGTAGCGCACGCTGCTTTCCGGTGGTTGGCGGAGCCCTCGTTCTCCGCGACACCACGCACATGACGGGCGTGTTCTCGGCGTCACTGGGGCCGTTCCTGGGACCCCAGATCGACGCTGCGTTCGGCCGCATCGCGCAGGCATCCCAGATCAAGTAGCCGGGTTCGGCTGGACGCTTGCGAGAACATTGAGCGCGTGTCCACACGGATCTCCCAGCTGATCCTGCTCACCGTCCTTGGGGCGCTGTCGCTCGTCGCGATCGCCGGCGCGGCCACGATCACGGGCAGCAACGCGCCCAACCGGATCACCGGCACCGGCGGCGCAGACACCATCTCCGGCCTCGGCGGCCACGACATCATCCGCGCCGGCGCCGGCAACGACTTCGTGACCGGCGACACCGGGCCGGACGAGCTCGACGGCGGTCTCGGCGACGACCAGCTCGACGGCGGGTCCGGCGGCGACAACCTCGACGGCGCCGACGGCAACGACAAGCTCGTCGGCGGCGTCGGCATCGACGTCATCAGCGGTGGGCCCGGTGACGACACGGCCGAGGGCGACGAGGCGCCGGACCACCTCAACGGCGGCGACGGCAACGACGACCTCGACGGCGGCTCGGGCGGCGACGAGATCAACGGCGGCTTCGGCAACGACCTCATCCACTCCGGCACCGGACCGGACCGGATCGATGCCGGCCCGGGAGACGACACGGTCTACGTCAACAGCGGCAGCGCGGTGACGAGCGTCGACTGCGGCGACGGCAACGACACGATCTTCATCAACCCGCGCGACAAACCGGGCGGGATCTCCAACGACCAGGCGATCCGCGAGGGCCGGATCAAGAACTGCGAGACGATCACCCCGCAGGAGGCCGAGTTCGACCCGACCAAGGGCGTCACCTGGCAGGGCGACGGCGTCAAGCACGGCACCGACCGCAACGACAAGCTGCTCGGCCAGCACGGCAGCGGCCACATCTACGGCAAGGCCGGCGACGACATCCTGTGGGCCGACGCGGCGGGCGGCACCCCGGCGAACTCCAAGCGCGCGAAGGACTTCGTCAGCGGCGGGCCCGGCAACGACACCATCTACGGCGGTCGCGGCTTCAACACGCTCGACGGCGGCGACGGCGAGGACTACATCCAGGGCAACGGGCACGCGAACGTGATCCGTGGCGGCACCGGGAACGACCAGATCCGGGTCACCACGAACTCCAACACGCGCGTCGACGCCGGCGCCGGCGACGACCTGATCACCGCGGTGATCTCCAACGGCCACGCGACCATCAAGTGCGGCCCGGGCAAGGACACCGTGCTGGTGTCGAAGTTCACCGGAAACCGGAGGCGCGTGAGGGTCGCCAAGGACTGCGAGGTCCGCAAGAAGGGGTAGCGGAGCGCACACCTAGGGTGAGTCCGCGGGGACCGCGACTAACCTAGGCTCGCCGCGCGGCGCCCGTTCTGGCGCCGCGTGCGCGCTCCCATGAACGCCACCAGCGTCCGCCCAGAGATCCAGGCCCTGCGTGCCATCGCCGTCGGCGTGGTCGTCGTGTGCCACTTCTGGCCGGACGCCCTTCCCGGCGGATTCGTCGGGGTCGACGTGTTCTTCGTGATCTCCGGCTTCCTGATCACGTCGCACCTGCTGCGCGAGGTGTCGAAGACCGGGACGGTCTCGCTGCCGGGCTTCTGGGCGCGCCGCGCGCGCCGCATCCTGCCCGCCGCGCTGCTCGTGCTGGCGTTCTGCGCCGCGGGCACGGCGCTGTGGGTGCCGGACGTCAACTGGGAGCAGTTCTTCGCCGAGATCCGCGCCAGCGCGTTCTACGTCCAGAACTGGGAGCTCGCGCACTCGGCCGTCGACTACTTCGCGCAGGGCGAGAGCCCGTCGCCGGTGCAGCACTTCTGGTCGCTGTCGGCCGAGGAGCAGTTCTACCTGCTGTGGCCGGTGCTGATCCTGATCGCGGCGGCGATCCACCGGCGCGCGATCGCGATCGTGCTCGGCGCGGTGACGCTGGCAAGCCTCGTCTACTCGATCCACAAGACGTCGACAGACCCTGCCGCCGCGTACTTCATCACCCCGACGCGCGCGTGGGAGTTCGGGATCGGCGGCCTGCTGGCGATGCTGCGGCCGACGACCGTGATCGCGCCCGTCCGCGCCGTGGTCACGTGGGCCGGGCTTGCGGCGATCGCGTACGCGTGCGTCACGTTCAGCGCGCAGACGGCGTTCCCGGGCTCCGCCGCGCTCATCCCCGTGCTCGGCTCGTGCGCGGTGATCTGGGCGCGGATGCCCGAGGTCGGCTGGGCCCCGACCAAGGTCTACGCGCTCCCGCCGGTCCAGTACGCCGGCGACATCTCATACGGCATCTACCTGTGGCACTGGCCGCTGCTCATCTTCGCGCCGTACGCGTTCGCCAGCGGCGTGCCGCGGGGCATCCTGGTGGTGGTGACCGTGCTGCTCTCCGCCCTCACCAAGCGCCTCGTCGAGGATCCGATCCGGCGCGGGAAGTTCCTGCTCAAGCGGCCGCCGCGCTTCACGCTGGTCGGTGCCGCGGTGGCCACCGGGCTGGTGATCGCGGCCAGCGCGCAGGGCAGCGCGCAGTTCGAGAAGCAGGTCCAGCAGGCCGAGCGCGCGACCCAGGCGATCGTGGCCGAGAACCCGAAGTGCTTCGGCGCCGCCTCGCACGACTCGCGCAACCCCTGCACGAACCCCGCGCTCAAGTTCAAGGTCGTGCCGACGCCGGCCGAGGCGCACAAGCGGCGCAACTTCCCGTGCCATCTGATCGGGCAGCAGGGCTACCTCTACATCTGCTCGTTCGGCGCCAAGCGCGACAAGGCGACCGGCGGCCAGGTGGCGCTGATCGGCGACAGCCACGCCGCGCACTGGCGCGCTGCGCTGGACGGTGTGGCCAAGCACAACAAGTGGTTCGGCTACTCGCTCAGCCATACCGGCTGCCCGCTGTCGACGACCGTGCCGAACGCGCTGCAGGGGACCGAGCGCAAGGAGTGCGCGGGCTGGAACCGCCAGGTGATCGCGTTCCTGAAGGCCAGCCCGGAGATCAAGACGGTGATCTTCTCGGCGATCGCCGGCGGCGCGCGCGACGCCAAGATCGACGCGGTGGGCGGCTACGTCGCCGCGTGGAAGAAGCTGCCGCCCTCGGTCGAGCGGATCATCGTGATCCGCGACACGCCGCAGGTGGTGGGGGACACCGACGACTGCATCACCGAGGCGATCGCCGCCAGGCGCCAGGCCGGCCTGGCCTGCCGCGTCCGCCGCAGCAGCGCGCTCAAGCCCGATCCCGAGGTCGCGGCGGCCAAGAAGCTGCCGGACAAGAACATCACCGTCGTCGACATGACGCGCTTCATCTGCGACAGCCGGTGGTGCCTCCCGGTGATCGGCGGCGTGCTGGTCTACAAGGACCAGAACCACCTCACCGAGGTGTACGGCAAGACGCTGTCGCCGTACCTCGAGCGCGCGATCGACGCAGGCTGATCTCCGAGCCGCCGCGCGCTAACCGCCGGTGAACGCCCGAACCCGCGGCGCACGGCGTCCGTATCCCGTGAGGGCCGGACGAACACCGCTGGAGGGGAAGGGCCTTGAGACTCAAGACGCGCGATCTGGTCATCGCCGCGGCGTGCGGCCTTCCCGTGGGCCTGCCCGCGCTGGCGTATGGGCGCGACGACCCCGCGTCGCCGGCGACGGTCACGGCAGTGGACACGGGCGCCGGCCTCACCGACCACGCCTGGAGCGGCGGAACCGTGACGATCGTCAAGGGCGGCACCGTCACGTTCCGCTATCCGGGCGGCACCCCCTATGACACCGGTCACTCGGTGTCGTTCACGGTCGACCAGCCGTCGCGCTGTCGCTCGCTGCCGGCGATCTACGGGCCGCCGGGGTGGGAGGGCAGCTGCGACTTCGAGTCGACCGGGACGTACCCGTTCGTCTGCCCGATCCACCCGGACAGCATGAAGGGCAAGATCACCGTGGTGGCCCCGAGCCCGTCGGCGACGCCGACGCCGACCGCCACCCCCGGCGCCGGCTCGACGCCCACGCCGGCGCCCGGTCCGGGCGGCGGCCAGACCGTCACGCAGACCACGCTCGACGGCCTCGTCACGGTCCCGAGGTCGCAGACGGGGACACGGGTACGCGGCAGCGTCGTGGTCAAGCTCGCCGGCTCGCGGCTCGAGGTCACGCTCTGGGCGCCGCGCAACGCGCTGCAGGGCGGCAAGAGCGCCACGCCGATGCGGATCGGCCGGGCGACGCGGGCGTCGGCGCCCGCGGGCAAGGTCTCCTTCGCGGTCCGGACCGACGCGAAGGCCAGAGGCGCGCTGCGCCGTCGCCGTCGCCTCTCGGTGACGGTCAGCATCGCGCTCACCCCGCCGGGCGGCCACAAGCTCACCCACAGCGCGCGCAGCACGCTGCGGGCGGGCTAGCCCGGCGCGCCACCCCGGGCGGCCCCACCGCACCCGCGGGGCCGCCCGGGGACACCGCTACTAGCCTCAGTGAGATGCATCGTCTGGTCCTGCTCGCGATTCCGCTCGCCGTCGTGGCGTGCGGCGGCACCCCGCGCCCGGCCTCGGGTCCGCGAGTGACGCTCAAGCTCAGCGCGCCCGGCGACGCGAAGTCGATCCGGGCCGAGAGCGTGCGCGTGCAGGGCACGGTGACGCCGGGCGACGCCAGCGTCGAGATCAACGGCAAGGCCGCCTCGGTGACCGGCGGGACGTTCACCGGCGAGGTTCAGCTCGACCCCGGCGCGAACGTGATCGACGTGGCCGCCTCGGCACCCGGGCGCCGGCCCGACGCCGACGCCGTCCGCGTCACACGCGACATCCGCGTGGAGATCCCGGACGTCATGGGCCAGGCGAGCGACGATGCGCTCAAGCAGCTGAAAGGCCTCGGGCTCGATGCGCAGGAGCAGCGCTCGGGCAACTTCCTCGACCGCTTCTTCGGCGGCGGCGACCAGGTGTGCGAGCTGCACCCGCGCGCCGGCGAGCTCGTCGACCCGGGTTCGACCGTGACCGTCGTCGTCGCCCCGGACTGCAGCGGCGGCTAGGCCGGCGCGGTCTTGATCAGGATGATCCGCGGACGGCCGCGGTCGCGGATCACGATCCAGGTCATCGTGCCGGTCGCCGACGTGGCGCCGGCGTAGGTCGCCGTGTAGCGCGCGGTCGCGCGGCCCGTGCGCCCGCCCGACGCGTCGAGGCCGTCGAGTTGGAAGCCCGTGGTCTGGTTGCCGGCGAACTGGCGGCGGTACTCGGCGACGACCGCGGCGCGGCCCTCCTGGCGATCGCCCGGCGAGACGCGCTGGGCGTCGGAGGTCAACAGCCGCTCCAGGCGCGCGTCGTCCTCCTTCGCGTAGGCGGCCGCGAACGAGCTCGCGAGCCGGCGGACGTCGGCCGCCGACACCGGCTCGCCGGGCGGCGGCGGCGCGTCCGAGCCCGGAGCGAGCGCGACGAACGCGATCGCCGCGGCCCCGGTCGCGACTATCGCGCAAATCCACGCCCACAGGCGCCGGCGGCGGGTCGTGTAGCGCTTGACCGGCGGCGTGTCGGGACGCGGCGGCGGCACCTCGCGCCGGCGGGTGCGCGAGCGCGGGGCGGCGGCGCCGCGCGCGACGGACCGCTCCGCCTCGGTCACCGAGCGCCCCTCGGCGGCGGCCAGCGCGGCGCGGCCGAGGTCGCCGGCCGACGGGAAGCGTTGCTCCGGCGCCTTGGCGAGCGCGCGCGCGAGCACGCGATGGAACGCCTTCGGGAGGCCGACCGCCTTCGGCGGGTCGTCGTGCAGGTGCGCGAGGATCGTCTGCGGCACGGTGTCGCGCGGGAATGGCGGCTCGCCGGTGAGCGCGGCGTAGAGCACGCACCCGAGCGCGTAGACGTCGGTGCGGGCGTCCACCGGGCCGTCGCGGAACTGCTCGGGCGCCATGTAGTCGACGGTGCCGAGGAAGTGCCCGGCGGTGGTCAGATGGTCGTCGGACCCGACCAGACGCGTGAGGCCGAAGTCGGCGAGGTAGGCGTGCTCGCCGCTCAGCAGCACGTTCGCCGGCTTGACGTCGCGGTGCACGAGCCCGGCGGCGTGCGCGGCGTCGAGCGCACCGGCGACCTGGTCGACGATCCGCGCCGCCCGCACCGGCTCCAGCCGGCCGTGCTCGCGCAGCAGGCGGTGCAGGTCGGTGCCCTCGACCCAGCGCATCGCGAGATACAGCCGGCCGTCCTCCTCGCCCGCGGCGTAGACCGGGATGATGTTCGGGTGGTCGATCGCGGCGGCCATCCGCGACTCGCGCTCGAAGCGCTCGCGGAAGCCGGCGTTGGCCGCGTGCTCGGGCGCGATCAGCTTCAGCGCGACGGGGCGCGCGAGCGAGAGCTGCGTGGCGCGATAGACGATGCCCATTCCGCCGCGTCCGGCGACCGACTCGATGCGGCACCCGGCGATATGAGCGCCTTCGAGAACGTCGGGCACCCTTCGATTGTGACGCAGGCGTTCTGGCTTTCGCCACTGCCGTGCCGGGTCGCGGGGGCGGTCCGGCTAAGTTCTCGGCCATGGACGAGCAGACCTTGCGGGAGGCCGTGCGTGCCGACGAGGGCCGGATCCGCTCCGATCTCGAGCGCCTGGTGGCGCTCCCCTCGATCGCCTTCACGGGCTTCCCGCGGGCGCCGCTCGACGAGGCCGCGGAGCTCGTCGCGGGGCTGTTGCGCGACGCCGGCGCGCCGTCGGTGCGCATGGTCGACGTGCCCGGCGAGGCGCCGAGCGTGTTGGCCGAGTGGCCCGGTGAGCCGACCGTCCTGCTCTACGCGCACTACGACGTCCAGCCCGCCCCCGGCGACGGGTGGCGGAGCGAACCCTTCCATCCCGTGCAGCTCGACGGGCGCCTCTACGGCCGCGGCGCCGCCGACGACAAGTCCGGCGTCGCCGCGCATCTCGCGGCGCTGCGCGCGTGGGGCGGGAAGCCGCCGGTCGGCGTCAAGGTCCTGGTCGAGGGCTCCGAGGAGAACGGGCGCCAGCGCCTGCTCGGGCTCGTCGACTCTGACCCGGAGCTGATGCGCGCGGACCTGATGGTGATCTGCGACGACGGCAACTGGAAGGTCGGCGAGCCGACGCTGACCCAGTCCCTGCGCGGACACGGCAAGCTCACGCTCACGCTCTCGACGCTGGAGGGCGCGCTGCACAGCGGCCAGTTCGGCGGCGCGGCGCCGGACGCGCTGCTCGCGCTGGTCCGGCTGCTGGCGACGCTGCACGACGATGACGGGACGGTGGCCGTCGAGGGGCTGCAGGAGGGCTCGTGGCCGGGCGCCGACATGCCCGAGGCCGACTTCCGCCGCCAGGCCGGCGTGCTCGACGGCGTCGCGCTGACCGGCGCCGGCTCGGTCGCGGACCGCCTGTGGGCGCGCCACGCGATCAGCGTGCTCGGCGTCGACGCGCCGCCGGTCGACGGCGCCGGCAACATCGTCATCCCGAGCGCCCGCGCGAAGGTCGCGGTGCGCGTGCCGCCCGGCGCCGACCCCGTGCGCTCGATGAACGCCGTCCGCGGGCATCTGGAGGCGCACGTGCCCTGGGGCGCCCGGCTGGAGATCGACGTCGAGCCGGCGAGCACGCCGGTCGAGCTCGACGGGGGCGTGGGCGCCGCCGAGCGCGCGCTCGCGGCGGCGTACGGAAAGCCCGTGCACCGGATGGGCAGCGGCGGCTCGGTTCCGCTGGTGGGCAAGCTGCGGTCGGCGTATCCGGACGCCGCGTTCGTGCTGTGGGGCGCGCAGGACGGCGACCATGCGCACATCCATGCGCCGAACGAGTCGGTGTCCTTGGAGGAGGTCGCGCGGATCGCCTTGGCCGAGGCGCTGCTGCTGCGCGAGATGAACGTCAACTAACGTCGAAGATTCCTGACTGGTTGCGGCGAGTGATCGTTTGAGGTGGCCGCCAACCTCCCGTGCACCCCTTAATGCAAGGTGTTCACCACGAGCCCTTCGCCGGCCGCGAGGCCCACCTCGCCGCCCACCAGCACGCCCTCGCGGCGAACGTCCGTCGCGACGACCACCGAACCGCTCAAAGACACCGCCGCGTCGCCCTCCAGCGCGAGCGCCACGACAAACGACCCGCGCCGGAACACGAGCGCGCCCTCGGCGGCGAGCGTCTCGTACGGCGCGTCGGCGAATTCCCGCCGCACCCGCAGCAGCCGGCGGTAGAGCGACAGCAGCGACGCCGGGTCCTCACGCTGCGCCTCCACGCTGACCGCCGCCTCATCTCCGTACGGCAGCCACGGCTCGGCGGCGCTGAACCCTCGTGAACCCCACTGCATCGGCGTGCGCGCCGGATCGCGCCGCCCCCACGGGTCGACGGGCCGGGCGATCGCGACGTCCTCCATCCCGATCTCATCGCCGTAATACAGCGTGGGCGTGCCGCGCAGGGTGGTGAGAAGCATCGCCGCGGAGCCGGCCTGCGCGGCGCCGACGCGCGACGCGACGCGCGGGCGGTCGTGGTTGCCGAGCACCCAGTTCGGCCACGCGCCGGCGGGCAGCGCCGCCTCATAGCGCTCGACCAGCACCGCGAGCGCGCCGGCCTCCCACGGGCAGGTGAGCAGGTGGAAGTTCGCGGGCATGTCCAGGCCGGACGCGTAGTAGGCGACGAGCCGCTCGATCGGGAGGTACAGCTCGCCGATCAGCAACCGGTCGCCGACCGTCTGCCGGAACCACCGCACGAGGTCCTGCACCTCGGGCTGGTCGGTCGAGTACAGCGGGATCAGCGAGTCGTACTCGTTGTCGCCGTCCCAGTCCGGGTTGACCGGGTTGTCGCGCCACGCCGCGTCCTTGATCGTCTGCCGCAGCGCGTCGATCCGGAACCCGTCGGCGCCGCGGTCGCACCAGAACCGCAGCACGCCGAGCATCGCCGCGCGCACGTCCTCGCGCCGCCAGTCGAGGTCGGGCTGCGAGTCCAGGTACGCGTGGTAGTAGAAGCGGCCGTCCCGAGCCGTCCAGGCCGGCCCGCCGAACGAGCTGATCCAGTTGTTGGGCCTCTCGCGCCACAGGTAGTACTCGGGATGCGACCGGAACCAGGGGTGCTCGCTGGACGTGTGGTTGGGGACGTAGTCGAGGATCACCCGCAGCCCGAGCCGCCCGGCTTCGGCGACCAGCGCGTCGAAGTCGGCGAGCGTGCCGAACAGCGGATCGACGTCGCAGTGGTCGGCGACGTCGTAGCCGAAGTCGGCCATGGGGGAGACGTAGAACGGCGACAGCCACAGCGCGTCGACGCCGAGCCAGGCGAGGTACGGCAGCCGCTCGCGCACGCCGGCGAGGTCACCGACGCCGTCGCCGCTCGCGTCCTGGAACGAGCGCGGGTAGACGTGGTAGATCGTCCCGCCGCGCCACCAGCGCGTTCGGGGGTGCCCAACGGGACATCGCTCCACACGTAATGGCACGTTGGGCGGGGCCCCCGCCGGATTTTCTACGTCTCCGCCTCGGTCAGCCACTTCTCGGCGGTCGGCGGCTCGGCGGCGGCCAGCCGCGCGAGCAGCGTCTCAGGGTCGGGCTCGAAGACCAGCACGTCGCGATGCTGCGCGGGCAGGAAGCGCGCCTGCACCGCATCGTCGAGGAACGTCGCCAGCGCGTCGTAGTAGCCGTTGACGTTGAGCACGCCGAGCGGCTTGCGATGCATTCCGAGCTGGCTCCAGGTGTAGACCTCGATCAGCTCCTCGAGCGTCCCGATCCCGCCCGGCAGCGCGATGAACGCGTCGGCGAGCTCGGCCATCAGCGCCTTGCGCTCGTGCATCGAGGAGACCACGCGCAGGTCGTTCAGGCCGCGGTGGCCGATCTCGCGTTCGATCAGCGCCTGCGGCATCACGCCGATCACCTCGCCGCCGGCCTCCATCGCCGTGTCGGCCAGCACGCCCATCAGCCCCAGCGATGCGCCGCCGTAGACGATCCGGATGCCGGAATCCGGCGAGCAGCCGCGCCAGCTCGCGGGTCGCGTTCGCGTAGGCCGGGTCGGCGCCGCTGTTGGAGCCGCAGTACACGGTTACGGAGCGCAGATCGTGCATCTCCTGCGACCCTAGCGAACCATGGAGACCCGCCCGCTCGGCCCGTTCCGCGTCAGCACGATCTGCCTCGGCGGCATGTTCTTCGGCTCCAAGACGCCCGCCGCCGAGTCGCACCGCATGCTCGACCGCTTCCTCGACGCCGGAGGCAACTTCGTCGACACGGCCGACGTCTACGACGCCGGCGGTTCGGAGCGCACCCTCAAGCCCTGGCTCGCCCGCAACCGCGACCGCGTGATCGTCGCGACCAAGCTGCGCTGGCTGACCGGCCTCGCGCCCAGCGCGGTCGAACAGGCCTGCGACGCCAGCCTGCAACGGCTCGGCGTCGACCACATCGACCTCTACCAGATCCACGGGCCCGATCCCGACGTGCCGCTCGAGGACACGCTGGAGGCGCTCGACGGCCTCGTGAAGGCCGGCAAGGTCCGCGCGCTGGGCGCGTCCAACGTCCCCGCCTGGCTGCTCGCGTGGGCGGTCGCCACGCAGGACCGCAACGGCTGGGCGCCGTTCGTCAGCCTCCAGCCGCAGTACTCGCTGGTCGAGCGCACGGCCGAGATCGAGCTGCTGCCGTTCTGCCGCGCCGCCGGGCTCGGCGTGATCCCGTGGGGCCCGCTCGGCGCCGGCTTCCTCACCGGCAAGTACCAGCGCGACACGCCGCCGCCGGCCGGCAGCCGTATGGCCGACGCGTCCGACGACCTCGAGGAGGCGGTCCACCGGCGCGCGACCGAGCGCAACTTCCGCGTCGTCGACGAGGCCCGGGAGATCGCTGACGAGCGCGGCGCGACGATCCCGCAGGTGGCGATCGCCTGGCTGATCGGCACCGAGGGCGTCACCGCGCCGATCGTCGGCGCCCGCACCTACGAGCAGCTCGAGGACCTGCTTGGAGCCGCCGAGCTCGCGCTGACGCTCGAGGAGCGGGCGCGGCTGGAGCGCCACGCGCCGCCGCCCGCGACCTACCCGCAGCGGATGCTGATCGAGCAGTCCGGGCTGCCGGCGCGGATCAGCCTGCCGCTGCGCCGAGTGCCGTGAGCAGTCGCTCGAGGTCGGACTCGTCGTTCCACGCGCCGACCGACGCGCGCAGGTAGGGCGTCCCCGGCAGGTTGCGGATCGCGACGCCCTGCTCGGCCAGCCGCCCGCGCGTCGCCTCGGGATCGCCGTCCTCCCAGGCGACCAGCGTCGTGGCGCCGCGCGGGTGCACCGTGCGGCCCGACTCCTCGAGCCGCGAGGCGAGCTGCGCGGCCAGCGAAGCGGCGCGCGCCCGGATGTCCTCCAGGCCGGCCGCCACGAGCAGCTCCAGGGCGGCCAGCGAGAGCGCGACCCCCTCGCGCGGGAGCGAGATCGCGTCGAGCTTGCGCGCCTCGGCGCTGAACGTCGAGTCCAGGCCGCGCGAGGCGTCCTCGAACGCGGTGTAGCCAGGGCGGGTGGGGCTCACGCGCTCCAGGAAGTCGGGCGCCACGTAGAGCATCCCCGTGCCGTCGGCCCCGCACAGCCACTTCTGGCCGGACGCCGCGTAGGCCGCGCAGCCGAGCGCGCGCACGTCGACATCGACGGCGCCGGCGCCCTGCGCGCCGTCGAGGAGCACCGGCACGGGGACCTCGGCCAGCGCGTCCGGCGCGAGCTCGCCGGTGTGCCAGTTCACGTGCGAGACGGCGATCAGCGTCGTCGCTGCGCTCACCGCGTCCGCGACGGCGTTGAACGGGACCGCCTTCACCGACACGCCGCGCCGGCGGGCGACCAGCAGCGGCCCGACCAGCCCCGGGTGCTCGTTGTCGGACGTGACGATCTCGTCGCCGGGGCCGAGGTCGAGCCCGCCGAGCACGGAGCCGATGCCCTCGCTCGTGGACGTGGTCAGCGCCAGCTCGGCCACGTCGCAGCCCAGCAGCGACGCGTAGGCCGCGCGCAGCGAGTCGCACAGCGCCCGGCGGCGCTCGAAGTGCGAGTACACGCGACCGTCGGTGGCCTCGGACTCGAGCTCGCGGGCCGCCGCGTCGGCGGCCGCGCGCGCGACCGGACCGTCGGTCCCGGCGTTCAGATAGGCGACCCGCTCGAGGACGGGGAAGTTGGCCCGGAAGGCTCGCGCGTCCATTGGAACGCGCGAGCCTAGCGATTCACACCGCGACCGCGACCTCGACCGGCGTGGCGAGGCCGAGCGCCGTCTCCACGACCTCGGCCGCCTCCAGGCATGCGAGCTCCTGGAAGCGCTCGCCCATGATCTGCACGCCGCAGGGCAGCCCGGCGGCCAGACCGGCCGGCACCGCGGCGGCCGGGAGGCCGAGCAGGTTCGCCGGCTCGACCGGCCGCATCAGCGCCATCGTGGCTTCGGCGCCCGCCTCGGACTCGATGTCGAACCCGTGCGGGAACGGCGGCTGCGTCCAGATCGGGCTGAGGATCAGCGGGTGCTCGAGCAGGAACGCTGACCATGCGCGGGCGATCGCGCGACGCTGCGCCATCGCGGCGAACAGGTCGGCGGCGCTGACCGGCTCCACCGTCGCGCCGGCGAAGTCGAGGAAGCGCTGGCCGTCCGGGCCCATCACCTGGCGCAGGATCGGCTCCTGGACCTGGATGTCGGCGAACAGCAAAGTCCGCCACACGCTCAGCGCGTCCTCGTAGTGCGGCGGTACTGTGTCGACGACGTCGTAGCCGGCATCGGCGAGCGCGTCGCCGGCGCTGCGCACCGCCGCCGCGACCTCGGGGTGCGTGTCGCCGCCGGGCGGCTCGGGGACCAGCGCCACGCGGTGGCCCTCCGGCCGCGCGACGTCGAGCGGCACGGGCAGCGACTGCGGGTCGCGCGGGTGGAAGCCGTTGACAACGCCGAGCCCGAGCCGCACGTCGGCGATCCGCCTCGCCATCACGCCCTGCACGTTCATGAGCTGCAGCGCCGGACCCCAGTCTTCGGGCGGGATGACGGTCGCGTGCGGCACGCGGCCGGGCGTCGGCTTGATCGAGGCGATGCCGCAGCAGTGCGCGGGGTTGCGCAGCGAGCCCCCGACGTCGTTGCCGAGCCCGAGCGGGGACATGCCGGAGGCCAGCGCGGACGCCTCGCCGCCGCTCGATCCGCCCGCCGTCACGGACGGGTCCCACGGGTTGCGGGTAAGGCCGCGCAGGGAGGAGTCGGTGTGGATGCGCAGCCCGAAGTCGGGCAGGTTCGTGCGGCCGATCGGGATGGCGCCGGCCGCGCGCAGGCGCTCGACCTGCGGCGCGTCGATCGGCGCGACCGCCTCGGCCAACGCCGGGATCCCCGACGTCGTCGCCGTGCCCGCGACGTCGATGTTCTCCTTGACCGTGAACGGCACGCCGTGCAGCGGGCCGAGCGAGCCGGGGTTCGAGTCCGCGGCGTCGGCCGCCGCCCGCGCCTCCGCGGCCAGCACCACCGTGATCGCGTTCAGGTGCGGGTTCACGGCCGCGATGCGCTCCAGGTGCGCGTCGACGACCTCGCGCGCCGAGACGGAGTCCTCCGCGATCATTCCGGCCAGTTCCACGGCGCCGCGACGCCACAGCTCCTCGGTCATCCCTCGCTCCTCTCTAACCTCACGCATCGAATGCGCGTCACGCTTCCCGACGGATCATCCCGTGAACTCCCCGACGGCGCGACCGGCGCCGACCTCGCCGCCGACATCGGCCCGGGCCTCGCCCGCGCGGCCATGGCCATCCGCGTCCTCGACGGCACGCCGGAGAAGCGCGACGGGACGGCGTACGACGACGGCCGCATCCGCGATCTCTCGCAGCCGCTCTACGACGGCGAGACGGTCGAGATCGTGACCGTCAAGGACGGCGACGGCGACGCCCTGAAGCTGCTGCGCCACGACATCGCACACGTGCTCGCCGAGTCGGTGCTGGAGCTCTACCCGGGCACCAAGGTGTCGATCGGCCCGCCGATCGCCGACGGGTTCTACTACGACTTCGAGTTCCCGCACGGCGTCACGATCAACGAGGGCGACTTCGAGAAGATCGAGGCGCGGATGCGCGAGCACGTCAAGGCCGACGAGCCGTTCGAGCGCTCCGACGTGACGCCGGGCGAGGCGATCGAGCGCTATCTGCAGGAAGATCAGCCCTACAAGGTCGAGCTGATCGAGGACCTGGTCCGCGATCAAGGCGTCAAGACGGTCAGCCTCTACAAGAACGGCGACTTCCTCGACCTCTGCCGCGGCCCGCATGCGCCGACCACCGGGCGCGCGAAGGCGTTCAAGCTCACGAGCGTGGCCGGCGCCTACTGGCGCGGCGACGCCAAGCGCCAGATGCTCACCCGCATCTACGGGACCGCGTTCGCGAGCAAGTCCGAGCTCGAAGAGCACCTCGAGCGGCTCGAGCAGGCCCGTGCGCGCGATCACCGCAAGCTCGGCAAGGAACTCGACCTGTTCATGTTCTCCGAGCTCTCACCCGGGTCGCCGTTCTGGCTGCCCAACGGCATGGCGGTGTGGAACGAGCTGACCGAGCTGTGGCGCGAGGAGAACACGGCCCGCGGCTACCGCGAGGTCCACACGCCGATCCTCTACGACGTCGAGCTGTTCAAGCAGTCCGGGCACTGGCACGTGTACCGCGACCACATGTACTTCACGGACGTCGAGGGCCAGCCGATGGGCCTGAAGCCCATGAACTGCCCGGCGCACGTGCAGCTCTACAAGAACGCCCGGCGCTCCTACCGCGACCTCCCGATCCGCTACTCCGAGCAGGGCCTCGTCCACCGCCACGAGCCGAGCGGGACGCTGCACGGCCTGCTGCGCGTCCGCCACATCACCCAGGACGACGCCCACATCTTCTGCACCGAGGAGCAGATCGAGGAGGAGGTCATCCGCTGCCTCGAGTTCGGCTTCGCGATCTACGACCGCTTCGGCTTCGAGCCGCGGCTGGAGCTCTCCACCCGGCCGGAGAAGCGGATCGGCGAGGAGGCGATGTGGGATCGGGCCGAGGCTGCGTTGGAGCGGGCCCTGGCGCATCGCGGCCTGGAGTACGAGCTCAACGAGGGCGACGGCGCGTTCTACGGGCCGAAGATCGACCTGCACATGACCGACGCGATCGGCCGCTCGTGGCAGCTCGGCACCGTCCAGCTCGACTACGTCATGCCCGAGCGCTTCGCCATCACCTACACCGGCGCCGACAACGCCGAGCACCGGCCGGTGATGATCCACCGCGCGCTGCTGGGCTCCTTCGAGCGCTTCATCGGCATCCTCACCGAGCACTACGCGGGCGAGTTCCCGCTCTGGCTCGCGCCGGTCCAGGCGATCGTGCTGCCGGTCGCCGACCGCCACCTCGACTACGCGCGCGAGGTGCAGGAGGCGCTGTCCGGCTTCCGCGTGGAGGTCGACGACCGGACCGAGTCGATCGGGCGCAAGATCCGCGACGCGGAGCTGCGCAAGATCCCCTACATGCTGGTGGTGGGAGACCGCGAGGCCGAGGGCCGCGCGGTCTCCCTCCGCCGCCACAAGGCGGGCGACCAGGGCTCGCTGAGCCTCGACGACGTGCGCGCAAGGCTCAGCGAGGAGAGCCGGCGCTAGCCCAGCCTGAACGTCGCGACCAGCTCCTCGAGCTGGCCGGCCGACGATGCCAGCTGGTGAGCGGAGGCGGCGATCTCCTGGGTGGACGCGCTGGTCTGCTGCGTCGAGGCCGAGACCTGCTCGCTCGACGCGCTGGCCTGCTCGGCCACCGACGCGACGCCCACGACGTCCTCGGCCATCCGCCCGGCCTCGCCGGCGAGCGTCTCGACCGCCGTGGCGATGCCGCCGGCGCGCGCGGAGACCTCCTCGATCGCCAGGCCGATCGCCTCGAACGCCTCGCGCGCGCGCTCGACGGTCACGGTGCTGCCCTCGGTGCGGGCGGCGCTGTCGGCGACGAGCTCGACCACGCCCACGGTCTCGCGCTGGATCTCGGCGATCAGCGTCGCGATCTCGCCCGCGGCGCTCTGGGAGTCCTCGGCGAGCTTGCGCACCTCCTCGGCGACCACCGCGAAGCCGCGGCCGGCCTCGCCGGCGCGGGCCGCCTCGATCGCTGCGTTGAGGGCGAGCAGGTTGGTCTGCTCCGCGATGCCGGTGATGGTGTCGACGATGCCGCCGATCCGCTCGGACTTCGCGGCGAGCTCCTGGATCCCGCCCGTCACGCCGGCCGAGGACGCCACCAGGCCCTCCATCGCCGCCGCGGCCTCGCCGACGGCGCCGAGGCCCTCCTGCGAGATCGCGTGGGCGCGCGCGGCGGTGCCGGCGGCCTCGTGCGCGCGCTCCGCGCTCTCGCGGGCGGTTCCGGCGGCCCGCTCGGCCGCTTCCCGGATCGACTCGACCTGCTGGACCTGCACGTTGGTGCCCGCGGCGACCTCGCCGATCGCGCTCGCGATCTCCTGCACCGCACGGCCGGCCTCGTCGGACGTGCTGGCCATCTGCCGGGAGGCCGAAGTGACCTCACCTGCGGTCCCGCCGACGCGGCCGACGATGTCGCGCAGGTCGGCGACGAGCTTCTGAAACGCATTGCCGAGCAGGTCCTTCTCGCTGCGCGGCGTGGCGTCGACCGTCAGGTCGCCGGCGGCGACGGCCTCGGCGAGCTCGGCGTTCTCGCGCAGGTACCCGACGGTGTTCTCGAACGAGCGGGCCAGGCGGCCGAGCTCGTCGCCCGAGTCGATGTCGAGCTTGACGTCGACGTCGCCCTCGGCAAGCCGCTCGGCGGCGCGGGTGACGGCGGCGATCGGCTTGGTCAGGCGGCTGGCGACGAAGAAGATGACGAGCCCGATCAGGACCATCATCACGAGCGCGATCACGATCATCTGGTTGCGCAACGAGTGGACGGGGGCGAGCACCTCGTCCGCCGGCACGGACGTCACGACCGCCCAGCCGGCGCCCTTGACCGGCGCCCAGGTCAGCACGGACTTCTTGCCCGTGAACGGGTCGGTCGTCTCGAGCTGGCCGCCCTGGCCCTTGGCGACCGCCTTGGCGATCTCGTTGAGCGCGGGGTTGTGCTTGGACTGCGCGAGCTTGGCGAGCGTGGCCTTGCCGCTGAGCTTCGCGTCGGGAGAGGAGACCAGCATGCCCTTGGCGCTGACCGCGAAGCCGAAGCCGTGATCGAGCACCTTGATCTTGCGCACGCCCGCGAACACCATCTTCAGCGGGCCGCCGGTGAGCAGGTAGCCGGGCGTGCGAAGCGGGACGAGGAACGTGCCCTTCGGATCGCCCTGGTAGACGATCGGCTCGGCGACCGTGGGCTGCGGCACGACGGGCGCCTTCGGATCGAACCTCTGGCCCGGCAGCGGCGTCACCTGGCCGTTCGCGCCGCGCGCGACTGCGGGGACGTCGCCGCGGCTCGGCACGAACGCGATGATCGCCTCGACGCCCGGCGCGGCCTTCAGCTGGCCGGCAAGCTGGGGGATCACGTTTGCGCCGGCGCGAGCGCTGTCGACGACCGCGGCGGCGCCGCGCGCGACGGCGAGCTGGCGCTCGACCTCGGTGTTGACGTTGGCGGCCTCGGCGCGCGTGGTGTTGCGCAGGCCGTCGTGGACCGCGTCGGTCTCGTGCTGGGTGGCGCGGGCGATCGACAGCGCGGCGAGCACGGCGAGCGCCGCGATGACGGCGGGCAGAATCAACAGGAGCATCCGGCCCCTGAGCGATGCGATCTTGGGCAAACCTTTTCCTTCCCTGGAGGAGGCGTTGACCCTGGGGATCGGCACGTTCCCACTCGCTTTGAACGACGTGTGGCAGAGCGATGACAGCGCGGCCTTCCGTAGCTATACTCAGCAGCGTTGATCAAGCGTTCCCATACCGCGCCGCGTTCTTGACGCCGCGCGCCAATAAAAGCTAGTGCCGGTCCCGAGAAGGTTCGACCGGCAACCGCCGGAGCGCGACACCACCCGCATCAACGAGCGCATCCGCGTTCCCGAGGTCCGTCTCATCGACGAATCCGGACAGCAGGTGGGAGTCATGCGCACCCAGGATGCCCTGCGCCAGGCGCAGGACAAGGATCTCGATCTGGTCGAGGTCGCCCCCGACGCCAAGCCGCCGGTGGTCCGAATCCTCGACTACTCGAAGTACAAGTACGAGCAGGCCCAGAAGGCAAAGTCCGCTCGCAAGCACCAGCAGCAGATCAACGTCCGGGAGATCAAGTTCCGGCCGAAGATCGCCCAGCACGACTACGACACCAAGAAGGGCCACGTCATGCGCTTCTTGAAGGCGCGCGACAAGGTCAAGGTGACGATCATGTTCCGCGGGCGCGAGATGGCACACCCCGAGCGCGGGGAGATGATCCTCAACCGCCTCGCGGAGGAGCTGCAGGATCTCGCCATCATCGAGCAGCGTCCCCAGCAGGACGGCCGCAACATGACGATGATGCTCGCGCCGGGCAAATTGGCGACCGAAGCCAAGCCCGACACCAAGGCCTCGTAACACCCGCGGCGTCAGACTCGCGGGATGCGGCGCGACATGCGCGGGCGATCGGGGAATACGGGTCCGCTGTTCCCAGGCAGGCTCCGGAACGCGATCCCCGTTGCGGTGGCGTGCGCCTCCGAGTTGCAGGAGACGCTCGGGCACGAGGCGCAGTCCGGGCGCCGCGCCGAGCTGGTGGCTGGTCTCCGGCGACACCGACTTGCTGCTGTCGGCGCTCCCGGCGCGTCGCGTGGCAGGGCCGCCGCGCGCGGCCTCGGCTGCGCGAGCGCGAGCACGCGCGCTCTGCCGGGCGCATCGCGCTCGATGCCGGGGAACGCCCGCTGCGCCACGAGAGACGATCGCGATGCAGGATCTTGAGGCATATGTCTGGCCACGGATGCCCAGACGACCTGAGCCGCGGCGGTGGCGCACGACGTTTGCGAGTGCGTGCCGGTTCCCCTCGCGGTCATAATGTCGCTGTGGCAGCCAATCCGTCCCCACCTCAGCCACCGATTCAGCAGCGGATCGCCGATCTGGTCGTTCGCCTAGCCGAAGGTGACCTGCTCGATGTCGAGCCGCTGAACCTCGGGCCTGGGACTCCGGCGACGGCGGCCTTGGAATTGGAGCGCGGGCCGCATCTGGATGACGCGCTCGGAAGTGGCGAGCACTAGTCCGCCGGTCGCGTATCTGGACTCCTCGGCGCTCGTGAAGCTGATCGCCGTCGAGGCCGAGACGGCGGCGTTGCGACAGGAGTTGTTGCGCTGGCCGCGGCGTGTGTCGAGTCTGCTCGCCGCGATCGAACTCACCCGCGTCGCAAGGCGGCTCGGCCCGCAGGTCGCGCCGCTCGCTCAGCGCATGCTCGCCGACGCCCAGAGCATCGGCTTGCCAGTTCTCGCTCCGCGGCCGTAGGCCGTTTGTGGCTATTGACTGGGCGTCGTCCCTTATGCCGCTGATACGTTCCGGCGCTGGAGCGCCGCGCATGCGTCCGACCAAGCGAATCCGAGCTGCCCCCGGGTCCGAGCCACGTCGCGACCGCCCGCTGTGAGCGTGCGGAAGGTCAACATCTTGAGCGTCGAGGGCGACGAGTCGCTCGACGAGGCGGGGTTTCGTCACGTCCAGACGCCGGTCAGGGCCCGGCTCGGGGCCCACGCGATCGGCGCCACTGTCTATGAGGCGTACGCCGGTCAGCCGATTTGGCCGTACGGCTATCACCACGGGGTCGAGGAGTGGCTGTACGTGATCTCGGGCGCGCCGGTGCTCCGCGCGCCCGCCGGCGAGCAGGAGCTCGCGCCGGGCGACTTGGTCTGCTTTCCCTCAGGTCACCGCGGCGCCCACGCGTTGGCGGGGCCTGGACGGCTGGTGATGTTCTCGACCGGGGACCACGTCGAGCCGTGGTTGAGCGTCTATCCGGACTCGGACAAGGTGAGCGGGCCCGACGGGATCTTTCCCCGAGAGAGTGCCGTCGGCTACTGGCACCGAGAGGGGACGGGCGCCCCGGTAGAGGACCCCGTGGTCGTCAGGCGCGAGCCGGAGCCGGCGGCTGCCCGCCCGGTCGTCAACGCGCTCTCGATCCCGGTCGAGGATCCTCGTCCCGACGCGCCCCCGGGCTTTCGGGCGCGCACGGCCAGGCTCGGGCCGCTCCTGCAGGCCGAGCGGCTCGCGGCGACGGTCGTCGAGCTGGCTCAAGGAGAGGGCTCGGAGCCGTATCACTACCAGTACGGTCGCGAGGAGTGGCTGCTGGTCCTGAGCGGGACGCCGACGCTGCGCCATCCCGACGGCACGGAGCTGCTCGCGGCCGGCGAGATGATCTGCTTCCGCGAGGGTCCCGCCGGCGCTCACCGGCTGATCAACCACGGCAAGGACGTCGCACGGCTTGTGCTCATCTCGACCCTGGGGTTGCCGGCCAACGTCCACTACCCGGACAGCGGCGAGTGGGTACTGCGCAACGGGCCCGACGTGCACGTGACGCGCGTCATCGGCGACCCCTGACCGGTTAGAATCCCGACATGCGATCAGTGGATGCCGATAGCGGCGTCTACAGGCTCGATCTGCCGAAGGATCCGGTGGCGATCGAGGCGCTGATCGCCGCCAATCGGGCACGTATCGCGGAGCTGAAGACGCTCCCGGCCGGCGGCATGAACAGCCTCGGGGAGCTCGCGCTGACCGAGCATGGCCGCTGGGTGATCGCCGAGCTGGCGATGGCGACCGCGGGGACGATGATCACCGCGATGCTCGTGCGCGCGGGCGCGCTCCCGCTCGCGTTCCTCGGGTTCTGCGCGTGCGTGTGGCTGCCGGTCGGGCTGCTCGTCGTCACGCTCGGGCTCGGGCTCGGCCGGGCCTGCATGCAGCTGGCGCGCTGGGTTGCCGTGCCTGTGGTCGGCGAACATCGGTCCGGTGCTCCCGGACGCGCTCCGGAATGCGCTGCCCGGTGTGGTGGCGCGCGCCGCCGAATGACGCGAGGCGTACGAGCTGGAGGTGCAGGAGCGCCGCGACGCCGCGGCGAGTACGCGCCTGGTCTCGGGCGACGCCGAAGGGCTCCTCTCGGCGCTTCCGCTCACCGCGAGACGGAGCCGCATCGTCGGCCGCTGGCTCCCGGACGGCGCCGATCCGCGCTTCGCGCGGCGTGTGTGGCTCGACGTGGACCGCCCCGCCTACCACTGCTCGAGCGGGTGTTCGACGCCTACATCCCCGCGTTCTGGCACTACGCCGAAGACCGCAGCGCCGTCACCGCCGAGCCGGGCTCCGGTTAGTTCGGGGCGTAGACCTTGAACGCCGCGGACGGGCGCGAGCGCCCGCAGGAGGCCGCCCAGTCGTCGGCGCTGTGGCCGAGCTGGCAGTGCCACGGGCTCGGGGCGCTGAACGCGCGCAGGTACTTCGTGGCGACGCGCTTGACCGTCGCGCACGTGACCTTGGTCTTGCCCTTCTCGACGATCACCTGGTAGCGGACGCCGTCGATCCGCGACGTCAGGCCGCAGTCCTTGGTCGACGCGGCATGCCCGGGGGCGGCGATGGCGAGCGCGAGCGCGGCGGTGGCGAAGAGCGTGCGAGCGATCACGGCGACGACGCTAGGGGCGCCGAGCAAGCCGACAATCGGTCGCCGACCCTGACATTATTCGGCGCAGCGCGCCCGGGCGAGCGCGCCCGGCTCGCGGACAGGGCCTGAGGCCCGTCGCCCATCCAAGCAGGAAGGCTCACGCTCACGATCGACTCGGGCGCGAGGGATGCGAGCACCGGCGCCATTCGAGGAGTCGTGGTGGAGCTCAACCTGGACCAGGCGCGCCGCCGCGCGAAGGAGCTGCTGCGCGCCGCCCGCGCGCGCGACGCCGAGGCGCTGGCGCGCCTGCGCGACGACCGCGAGCCGCGGCTCGCCGACGCCCAGCGAGCCGTGGCGCAAGACCTGGGCTTTCCCTCCTGGCCCCAGCTCGTGCAGCATGTGGAGGCGTCGCGCGGCGACCGCAAGCAGCGTCGCACGCGGCTGGTCGACGCGGCGCTGAACGGCCGCGACGACATCGCCGAGCGCCTGCTCGCGTACGACCCGTCGCTCGCGACCGCGGGGCTCGACGTCGCGCTGGTGCTCGGGGATCACGACGCGGTGGCGAAGGCCCTGGACGCCGACCCCGGGCTGGTGTCGAAGGACCTCAACGGCCGCAGGCCGCTTTCGCACGCGTGCCACTCGGCCTTCCTGCGCCCGTCCTCGGCGCGCGCATCCGGGGTGCGGCGCGTGGTCGAGCTGCTGCTCGATCACGGCGCCGACGTCAACGAGACCTTCGACAACGAGTTCGGCGCGATGCCGGTGCTCTACGGCGCCGCCGGCGTCGCGCACGACCCGCAGACCACGCGGCTGCTGCTCGACCGCGGCGCGAATCCGAACGACGGCGAGTCGCTCTATCACTCGATGGAGGCCGGGGACGAGACGTGCGCGGAGCTGTTGCTCGCTCGCGGCGCGACGGTGCGCGAGACCAACGCGCTCGGCTACGCGATCGCGCTGCACAGCGTCGCCAAGCTCCGGTTGCTGCTCGAGCACGGCGACCTGCGGCCGGAGGACCCCGAGCTCCGGGACGCGCTCCTGCACGCCGGCGACCCCGAGATGGTGCGGCTGCTGATCGAGCACGGCGCGGACGTCAACGCGCGCGACCGCTACGGCCGCACGCCCTACATGCGCGCCGCGCGCTTCCGCGATCCCGCGACAAAGGAGCTGCTGGCCGCGTCCGGCGCGAGCACCGAGCTCGACCCGGTGACCGACTACATGGGCGCCGTGGTGCGCGGCGAGCTGGATCGCGCCGCGCGCATCCGCGCCGAGCATCCCGACCTGCGGCTGACCGACGACGACCAGGAGGACCTGCCGCGCTGGGCGAGCGCGGGGGAGAACGGGATCGTCGCCCGCCTGCTCGACGCCGGCGTTGCGATCGACGCGCGCGGGATCGACGCCGGCACCGCGCTGCACTACGCGGGCATGTGGGGTCACCCGACCACGCTCCGGCTCCTGATCGACCGCGGCGCCGACATCGAGGCGCCCGCCGCAGAGGGCCGCACCGCGCTCGGCTGGACGGCGTGGGGCTCGCGCTACATCCCGAATGCCGCCGAGCGGCCCGACGACTATCTCGCCGCCGCCACGGTGCTGCTCGACGCCGGCGCCGAGGTCTCGGAGGGGATGGTCGAGGTCGCCTCCGACGAGCTCGCGGTCGTCCTGGGCGAGCGAATCACCCAAAGCGGATGACTCGTCTTCATCCCGGCTTCCTGCACATTGCTGCCATCCGACCTGGAGGTGACGTGTGCTGATCGCCGCGGACTATCCGTTCCTGGACGTCTTCTGGACGATGATCATCTTTTTCTGCTGGGTGGCCTGGATCTGGGTCCTCATCGTGATCATCACCGACCTGTTCCGCCGCCACGACACGTCAGGCTGGATCAAGGCGTTGTGGGTGGTCTTCTTGATCGTCTTGCCGTTCCTCGGCGTGCTGATCTACCTGATCGCCAACGGCTCGGGCATGGCCCGGCGCCAGGCGGAGAGCGTGCGCGCCTCGCAGCAGCAGTTCGACTCCTACGTCCAATCGGTGGCGGGCTCCGGCGGCGGCGCCGGCGAGCTGGCGAAGGCCAAGGAGCTGCTCGACAGTGGCGCGATCACGCAGGAGGAGTTCGAGAAGCTGAAGGCGAAGGTGCTCGCGTAACGCGTCCGCCCGTTTGCGTCCGCGTGCTCGTGGGGAGCACGCGGACAGGGTGTCGCCCCTTTACGCCCGACTCGTCGTAGGCCTTCGCGTACTGGTCCCGCTCGCGTGGATCGCCGCTGCCGTCGCGGCCACGCTCGCGCTTCCGCCGCTCGGCGACACCGGCAGCGCACCGCTCGACGACCTCGTGTCCGGCGGGGGAGAGGCGGCGCAGCAGCAGCAGAGCGCGACGCAGCGCTTCGGCTTCCCGCTCTACACGGACACGCTGGTCGTCCAGCACGATCCGGGCGGCCTGCCGCCCGGCACCCGCGAGCGCGACGCGCGGGCGGCCCTGGCCGTCCGCCAGCGCCAGACGCCCGATCTACCGCATCTGCGCCTCGTGCTGCCGATCAGCGATCCGAAGGTCACGACGGCGGTCAACTACCTGTTCTTCGACGATTCGGCGAATCTCGACGAGCGCCGCGACGGCGCCGAGCGCTACGCGAGCCGGCAGCTCGGCGGTGTCGCCGTCGTGGGGACGACCGGCGCGGCGCCCGCGCGACTCGCGCAGTACGAGGAGATCCAGAGCGCGCTGCCGCTCGTCGAGGCGGCCAGCGTCGCGCTCATCCTGCTGATCGTCGGGCTGGCGTTCCGCTCGCTGGGCGCGTCGCTGGTCACGCTGTTCACCGCCGGTATCGCCTACGCGATCGCGATCCGCGTGCTCCCGTGGGCGGGCGAGCGGACCGGCTCGAGCGTGCCGGCGGAGGTCGAGCCGATCATCGTCGTCCTGCTGCTCGGCCTCGTCACCGACTACTCGGTGTTCTTCCTCTCAGAGACCCGGCGCCGGCTGCGCCTCGGCCAGACGCGGCTGGACGCCGTCCGGGCCGCGACCGCCCGGACGGCGCCGATCGTCTTCACCGCGGGGCTGATCGTGGCGGCGGGCACGGGCGCGCTGGTGGTCGGCAAGCTCGGCTTCTTCCGCGCGTTCGGACCCGGGCTGGCGCTGACCACGGTGATCGCGCTGGCCGTCTCGATCACGCTCGTGCCGGCGCTGATCGGGCTGTTCGGCGAGCGGCTGTTCGGCGGCCGCTTGGCGCCGGCGGGACCGGTGCCGGACGAGATCACCGACACGCGCGAGATCGAGCGCGCGCGCCGCGCTGCCGTGTTCACGCGCCCCGTGCTCGCGCTGCGGCGGATCCGCCGGCTGGCGGCGGTGACCCGGACCAGCACGTGGCGGCTCCTGATCGCCCGCGTCGCGACGACCCGCCCCGTCGCGCTGGTCATCGCGGTCACGTGCGTCGCCATGCTCGGCGTACTCGCGCTGGGGACGCAGAACACCAGGCTCGGGCTCGGGTTCGTGAGCGGCCTGCCGCAGCGCAACGAGGTCCACCGTGCGGCCGACGCCGCGAGCCAAGGCTTCGCGCGCGGCGTGGTGGCGCCGACCGAGATCGACCTCGCGCAGGCGGGGATCGCGGGGCGCGCTGACGCTCTCGCGCGCTTTGAGGACCTGGTGGCGCGCGAGCCGGGCGTCTCGACGGTGATCGGGCCGCGCGAGCAGCCGGCGGGCGCGCCGCCGGTGCTGGTCAGCCGCGACGGGAGCGCGGCGCGACTCGCGGTCGTGTTCGACTCCGATCCCACCGGCGCGGACGCGATCGACCGGCTCGACGCGCTGCGCGGCCGCCTGCCCGCGCTGCTGCGCGAGAGCGGGCTCGGCTCCCCGCAGGTGCAGATCGGCGGCGAGACCGCGGTCGCCCACGAGACCGTGAACGGCGTGCTCCACGACCTGCGCCGGATCGGCCTCGTCGCGCTGGCCGTGAACCTGCTCCTGCTGATGCTCTTCCTGCGCGCGGTGATCGCGCCGCTGTACCTGATGGCGGCGAGCGTGCTCGGGCTCGCGGCCAGCCTCGGCATCACCACGTTCGTGTTCCAGAACGTGCTCGGGCACGACGACCTGACCTACTACGTCCCGTTCGCCGCCGCCGTCCTGCTCGTCGCGCTCGGGTCCGACTACAACGTCTTCGTCGCCGGGCGGATCTGGGAGGAGGCGCGCTGGCTGCGCCTGCGCGAGGCGATCAGCGTCGCCACGCCGGCGTCCGCCAAGGCCGTCACCGTCGCCGGCATCGCGCTGGCGGCCAGCTTCGCGCTGCTCGTCGCCGTCCCGCTGCTCTCGTTCCGCGAGTTCGCGTTCGTGATGGCGGTCGGCGTGGTCATCGACACGTTCCTGGTGCGCTCGCTGCTCGTGCCGGCGCTGACGTCGCTATTCGGCGAGGCGAGCTGGTGGCCGGGGCGCCGCCTGCGCATGATGTCCGCGCAGTCGCTCGTCGATCGCGTCGCGCAGCGCGCGCGGCTGCCGTGGGAGGAGGCCGAGCTCGTCACCGAGGGCACGCTGACCGCGCTCGGCGAGCGCATCACGCCGCGCGAGCGGCGCGTGCTCGCTCACCACCTGCCATCGCCGCTCGATCGCGCACTGGCTCGCTCGAACAACGGCGACGAGCGCTTCCCGGTCGACGAGTTCCTCGTCCGCGCCTGTGCTCGCGCGGGAGGCGAGGGCGTGTCCAGAGACGAGATGCGCGGCTACGCCAGCGCCGTCCTCACCACGCTCGAGGAGGTCGCCCCGGACGACCTCGCGTACGTCCGCGCCCAGCTCTCCGACGACTACGACCCGCTGTTCGACGGCGCTTAAGCCTCGACCGGCTGGGGCTCCCCGTGGACCGCTTCCGGCTGCGTCGCGCGCAGCAGCACGCTGCCCAGCGCCGCGCCCGTGAGCGCGAAGAGGGCGCCGATCAGGAACGCCGTGTGGTAGCCGGAGGTGGTCGCCTGCAGCGCGCTCTCGCCCGAGTCGCGCAGGCTGTCCGTACGCGATGCCGCCACGCTCGC
This sequence comes from uncultured Solirubrobacteraceae bacterium, assembly GCA_963837485.1. Lineage (GTDB taxonomy): Bacteria > Actinomycetota > Thermoleophilia > Solirubrobacterales > Solirubrobacteraceae > Solirubrobacter. Next base: position 69,757 of record CAWINP010000013.1, read on the forward strand.
GAGCACCGCGAGGCCGAGCGCGCCGCCCATCATGAACGAGGTGTTGACGACGCCGGACGCGAGGCCGGCCTCGCTCGGCTCGACGTCGTTCATCGCGGCCATGAGCACCGGGTTGAAGGCCATGCCGGCCCCGAAGCCGAGCAGGACCATGCTCGGCAGGACGTCGACGACGTAGGTCCCGTCGACCGGCGCGCGCGCGAACAGCAGCAGCCCGCACGCGGCCAGCGTCAGTCCCACGGCCAGCGGCGGCCGGTAGCCGTAGCGCATCACGAGCCTGGCCGAGAGCCCGAGCGAGAACGCGCCCATGATGATCGTCGAGGGCGCGAACCCCAGCCCGACCTCGAGCGGGCTGTAGCCGAGCACGATCTGCAGGTACAGCGCGGCCAGGAAGAACCACGCGAACATCGCGGCCGCCCACAGCACGCCGACCGTGTTCGCGGTCGCCACGTTGCGCAGACGGAATAGCCGCAGCGGCACCAACGGCTCGCCGACCCGCGACTCGATCGCTCCGAACAGCGCGAGCAGCGCCACCGCCAGCGCGAGCAGGCCGAGCGTCTCGAACGACGTCCAGCCGTTCTCGTTGCCGTTGACGATCGCGTACACCGCGACCATCAGGGCGCCGGTCACCGAAAGCGCGCCGGGAACGTCGATGCGCCCGCTGCCTGCGGCCTCGCCGGGCGGCAGCAGCCGCAGGCACAGCACGCAGACCGCGGCCCCGATCGGGACGTTGACGAGGAAGATCCAGTGCCAGCTCAGCGCGTCGGTGAGCACCCCTCCGAGGAGCACGCCGAGCGTGCCGCCGCCCGACGCCACGAACCCGAAGAACCCCATCGCCTTCGTGCGCTCGGACACCTCGGTGAACAGGATCATGATCAGCGACAGCGAAACCGCCGACGCCACGGCACCGCCGATGCCCTGGACCGCTCGCGCGCCGACGAGGAAGCCCTGCGAGCCCGAGAGTCCGCACGCCAGCGAGCTGAGTGTGAACAGCGTGATGCCGTAGATGAACAGGCGGCGATGACCGTAGAGGTCGCCGAGCCGCCCGCCGAGCAGCAGCAGCCCGCCGTACGTGAGCAGGTACGCGTTCACCACCCACGCCAGCGAGGTCTCCGAGAAGCCCAGATCCTCGCGGATCGAGGGCAGCGCGACGTTCACGATCGTCGCGTCGAGCACGATCATCAGGCTGCCCAGGCAGAGGACATAGAGGGCGAGCCAGCGCTGGCGAGTGTCCATGCCATCGGAGTACCATCGCCGGCCGCCCACAGCTTTCGGGCTGTCCACACACCGCCGGTAAGGCTCACCTTCCCCCCGGGGGCTAGGCGGCGGCGAGCCTGGCGCCCTCGACGAGCGACTCGAGCTTGCCGTAGGCCGAGTCGCGCGGCAGGTACTTCATCCCGCAATCCGGCGCCGCGATCAGCCGCGTGGTGTGCGGGAACGCGCGGCGGATGCGGGTCGCGACGGTGCCCGGCGTCTCGACCTCGTCGGTGGAGAGGTCGAGCACGCCGAGGATGATGGTCTTGCCGTCCAGCGAGTCGAGCACGCCGAGGTCGAGGCCGGACTGGGCGGTCTCGATCGAGATCATCGCGGCCTCGGTCCCGGCCAGCTCGGGCAGGAAGGAGTAGCCGGATGGGCGGTCGTGGATGATCGCCGCGTAGCCGAAGCAGATGTGGACGGCGAGCGTGCCGTCGATCCCGTCGGTCGCCGCCTTCAGCGCCTCCAAGCCGTACTCGCGCGCGGGCCCGGGGCGGGCCTGCATGTACGGCTCGTCGAGCTGGACGATGTCGGCGCCCGCCGCCAGCAGGTCGAGGATCTCCTCGCGCACCGCGGCCGCGTAGGCCAGCCCCAGCTCGCGCGGGGAGCCGTAGAAGTCATCCTGCGCCTGCTGGGACATCGTGAACGGTCCCGGCACCGTGATCTTCACCGGCTTGCTCGTGTGCGCGCGCAGGAACTCGAGGTCGCGCACCTGCACGGGATGCCTGCGCGCGACCGGCCCGACCACGCGCGGGACCGGGTTCGGATGCCCGCTGCGATCGAGCGCCGTGCCGGGGTTGTCGATGTCGACGCCCTCCAGCGCGGTCGCGAAGCGGTTCGAATACGACTCCCGCCGCATCTCGCCGTCGGTGAGGATGTCCAGCCCGGCGCGCTCCTGGTCGGCGATCGCGAGCCGCGTCGCGTCGTCCTGCGCCTCCTCCAGGTACTCGGCCGGCACGCGCCACAGCTCCCGCGCCCGCACGCGCGGCGGGAAGCGGTCGCGCAGCCGCTCGCGGTCGATCAGCCAGTTCGGCTGGGCGTAAGAGCCGACCAAACTCGTGGGGATCTGCACGAGCGCGAGTCTTCCACAGCGGTGATCCTGACGTCCGGGACGTGAGCACGGACGGCGCTGCACCTCCTCGAGGGCACGATTCCTCTCTCGCGCTCACGTCGCGGCGACCGATGGCCGCAGCATCACAACACCATTTTCCATATGCTCACCGGACGTGGCTGCATCTACGCCATTCCTTGAGTTCTTGGACATATTGGTCTGGCCAATCACCGTCCTGATCAGCCTATGGATCCTCACCTCGGAGCGGGGAAGGCGGTTGATCCGACTGGTGCTGAAGCGAGTCCGAAAGCTCAACGCACCCGGCGGGTGGGCAATCGAGCTGTCAGTGGATTCCGCTGCTGAGATCCACGATGACGTCGAGGGAGCGATCAAGGCCTACAAACCCAGACTGGATGGGGAGTTTCGTAGGCTCGCGAAGACCCATGATGTCGATGATCTCCTGCGGGCCGCGGTCAAGTCGGCGCTGAAGACCGAAGAGCTCGACGCCAAGGGCTTTCGCGCCACCGTGCACGTGAAGGACGCGTTGTTCGACAACACGCTGTATCAGCTCGTCGACTACTACCCTGGCCCCAAGCAACGTGCGGGAAGGCGCTTCTCGCACCAGTTCGGAATGATTGGGCGCGCTTGGCGCCGGGAGGAGTCGCTGTACCAGCCGGATGTGCCCGTCGAGAAATCGACACTGATCGACGAGTGGGGCATGACGGACGAGCAGGCGTCGAATGCAGGCAGGGGCCAGCAGTCGTTCGTGTGTGTGGTGCTCAGGCACGGCGATATCAACGTCGGGCTTCTCTACGCTGACGCGGAACCGCAGAACGCGTTCGGCTCGGACGTGACGACCCGACTCGAGCAGCACGCCGCCAAGCTCATCGCCGCGGTCGGCGAGGTGCATCAGGCGATCCGCGGCAAGGGGCCCAAGCTCGCGACGCATGACTCTGGTTAACCAAGAACGCTCGTACGCCACGCTCGCCGTTGAGTACTACGACCCGCAGCGCCACCCGACGTGCGCGAACTTCCGCTGGGCGTCCGAGCGCCTGCTGGAGCGGCTGGTCCCGGACCCGCCGGGCGCGTGGCTGTGCGAGGCCGGCGCGGGCGATTCGGCGCTCGCGGCCGTGCTGGCCGGGCGCGACGCGCCGCTGCGCGACGTGCTGATCACCGACGACAGCGCCGAGATGCTCGAGCACTCGCGGCGATGGGAAGGCCGCGGCGCCCGGCTCGCCGTCGCCCCGGCGACGGCGCTGCCGGTCGGCGACGGTTCCGTCGATCTCCTGGTTGCCTCGCTCGCCGACCCGTACGACGACGAGGCGTGGTGGCGGGAGGCCGCGCGCGTGCTCGCGCCTGAGGGACGAGTGGTGCTCACCACGCCCGCCGCGACGTGGGCCGGCGCATTCCGGGCGTCCGCGAAGGAGCCCGCGGCCTCGGCGCGCTTCGTCCTCGCCGACGGAACCGTCGTCGACGTGCCGTCGCTCGTGCGCTCGCCGGCGGAGGAACGCGCGCTGATCGCGACGGCGGGTCTTCGCGTGGTCGCCGAACACGCGATCTCGCGCGCGGAGATCCTGCTGCCGGTGTCCCCGAAGCTGGATGCCCTCGCGCCCGGCGATCCGGTCGTCATGGGCTACGTCGCCCGGCGGGGGTGAGGCTCGCGGCTATACTGCGCCGCTCGTCATGCCAAAGATGAAGTCCCACTCCGGCGCCAAGAAGCGCTTCAAGAAGACGGCCACCGGCAAGCTCCAGGGCCGCCACGCGTTCTCGAGCCACATCCTCGAGAAGAAGTCGCCGAAGCGCAAGCGCGAGATGGGGCTCGATCGCGAGATCTCGAAGGCCGACCGCAAGACCGTGACCAGGCTGCTCGGGGGGAACGGGCGATGACCCGCGTCAAGCGCTCCGTTCACGCCCGCAAGAAGCGCCGCGAGGTTCTCGCGCGCGCCAAGGGCTTCCGCGGCGAGGCGAACTCCTCCTACCGGCGCGCCAAGGAAGCGGTGATGAAGGCGGACGCGTACGCGTACCGCGATCGCCGCAACCGCAAGCGCGACTTCCGCCGCCTCTGGATCACCCGCATCAACGCCGCCGCGCGCGCCGAGGGAATGACGTACGCGACGTTCATCCACGGCCTGCAGCTGGCGGGCGTCGAGCTGGACCGCAAGGTGCTGGCCGACATCGCCGTGCGCGACCCTGAGACCTTCCGCCGATTTGCCGAGCGCGCTCGTGAGGCCGCGGCGGCCTAGGCAACCCCGACACCGCCGCCAAGCCTTCAAGGGCGCCCCTCCAACCGGAGCGGCGCCCTTTTTTGTTCCCAATGACCATCACCAGCTCCCACAACGAAGCCCTCAAGGAGATCCGCAAGCTCCACGGCCGCCGCTGGCGCGACAAGCTCGCGTCGTTCGTCGCCGAGGGCGAGGACCTGATCGCCGCCGCGGAGGCTGCCGGCTGGCCGCCGAGCGCGGTCTACGTCGCGGAGGGCAGCGGGCTCAACGGGATCGACGTGGCGCCGCACGTGCTCGCGGAGATCTCCCAGCTCGGCTCGGGCACGCGGGCGATCGGCGTGTACCCGCAGCGTTGGGCGGAGCCGAAGAGCCGCTGCGTCGCGCTGTGGGGCGTCAACGACCCCGGCAACGTCGGCACCGTGATCCGCGGCGCGCTCGCGTTCGGCGCCGGCTCGGTCGCGCTCGGGCCGGGCAGCGCCGACCCGTTCGGCCACAAGGCCGTGCGCGCGTCGATGGGCGCGCTCTTCAGCGTCCCCGTCGCGCGCGTCAAGCACGTGGGCGAGCTGCCCGGAAGGCGCGTCGCGCTGGTCGCCCGCGAGGGCGTGCCGCTGACCGAGCTCGACCAGGCCGACACCCTGGTCGTCGGCGCCGAGAGAGAAGGCCTGCCCGACGCCGTCGTGGCCGCGTGCGACGACGTCGCGCACATCCCGATCGCCCACGCGGACTCCCTCAACGCCGCCATGGCGGCGACCATCGCTCTGTACGAGCTGGCAACTAGGATCACCCGCCCATGAGCACCGCCGACCGCATCGCCGCGCTGCGATCCGAAGGGGAGGCCGCAGTCTCCTCGGCCACCGGGACCGCCGAGCTGGAAGAGGTGCGGGTGCGCTTCCTCGGCCGCAAGGCGGAGCTGCCGAACCTGCTGCGCGACGTCGGCAAGCTGCCGTCCGAGGAGCGCGGCCCGGTCGGCAAGGGCGCCAACGAGGCGCGCAAGGCGATCGAGGCCGCCGTGGAGGCGCGCAAGGCTCAACTCGAGGCCACCGAGCTCGAGCAGCGGCTCGCGGCCGACGTCGTCGACGTCACGCTGCCCGGCTCGCCGCTCCCGCTCGCCGGCCACCACCACGTGATCACCGCCGTCCGGCGCGAGATCGAGGACGTCTTCCTCGGCCTCGGCTTCCGCGTCGCCGAGGGCCCGGAGGCCGACCTCGTCTACTACAACTTCGACGCGCTCAACTTCACCGAGAACCACCCGACGCGGCTCGAGGCGGACACGTTCTACCTGGCCGACGACATCGTGCTGCGCACGCACACGTCGCCGATGCAGGTGCGGGCGATGGAGCTGCAGCCGCCGCCGATCTACATCATCGTGCCGGGGCGTACGTACCGGCGCGACAACGACGCCACGCACACGCCGCAGTTCCACCAGGTCGAGGGGCTGGCGGTCGACGAGGACGTCACGCTGGCCGACCTCCAGGGGACGCTGCTGAGCTTCGCCCGGGCGATCTTCGGCGACGAGCGGGCGGTGCGCCTGCGGCCGCACTTCTTCCCGTTCACCGAGCCGAGCGTCGAGGTCGACGTCTCGTGCTTCAACTGCACCCAGGGCTTCATGAAGGACGGCTCGCGCTGCCCGCTGTGCAAGGGCACCGGCTGGATCGAGATCCTCGGCGCCGGGATGGTGGACCCGAACGTGTTCGGCTACGTGCGCGAGCACGGCTACGACCCGGACACGATCCAGGGCTTCGCGTTCGGGATGGGGATCGAGCGGATCGCCTTCCTCAAACACCGCGTCCCCGACCTGCGCATGTTCTATGAGAACGACCTGCGGATGCTGGAGCAATTTGGATGAGGCTTCCGCTGCTGTGGCTGCATGACTACGCGAACCCCGGGCTGGAGGCGAGCAAGCTCGCCGAGCGCCTGGCGATGACCGGCACCGAGGTCGACCGGGTGCTCACGCACGGCGTGGCGGCGCTCGACTCCTTCGTCGTCGGCCGCGTGCTCACCGCCGAGCGCCATCCGGACGCCGACCGGCTCACGGTCTGCACGGTGGCGATCGGCGAGGGCGACGTGGCCCAGATCGTCTGCGGCGCGCCGAACGTGAAGGCCGGGCAGACCGTCGCGGTCGCGCAGCCGGGCGCCGTGATGCCGGACGGCACGAAGCTCAAGCGGGCCAAGCTGCGCGGCGTCGAGTCGCAGGGCATGATCCTGGCCGAGGACGAGGTCGCGATCGGGACCGACCACGACGGGATCATGGTGCTCGAGGACGACCTCGTGCCGGGCACGCCGCTCGCCGAGGTGCTGCCGATCGCCACCGACGTGCTCGAGCTCGAGATCACGCCGAACCGGCCGGACTGCCTCTCCGTCTACGGCGTCGCGCGCGAGGTGCACGCGATCACCGGGGCCGGCCTCGCTCCGCCGCCGTGGGCCGTCGACCCCGGCAGCGCCGGCGATGTCGACGGCGTGCGGATCGACGTCGAGGCGCCGGAGCTGAACCCGCGCTTCACGGCGCGGCTGTACGAGGACGTGAGGATCGGCCCGTCGCCGGCGTGGCTGAAGGCGCGCCTGATGGCGGCCGGCCAGCGACCGATCAACAACGTCGTCGACATCACCAACTACGTGATGCTGCTGACCGGGCAGCCGCTGCACGCGTTCGACTGGGACCTCGTGGCCGGCGGGCATCTCGTCGTGCGCCGCGCGCGCGACGGCGAGACGATGGTCACCCTGGACGACGTCGAGCGCACGCTGGACTCCGACATGCTGCTGATCTGCGACGACGAGGGGCCGACCTCGATCGCCGGGATCATGGGCGGCCAGCGCTCCGAGGTGCAGCCCGCCACGACGACCGTGCTGATGGAGGCCGCGACCTGGAACGGGCCGAACGTCCAGCGCACGTCGACGCGGCTGGCGCTGCGCACCGAGGCCTCCGGCCGGTTCGAGAAGGGCCTGCAGCCCGAGCAGGCGCTGGACGGGCAGGCGGTCGCCGCCAAGCTGATGTTGGCGCTGACCGGCGCGAGGCTCGTGGCGGGCACCGTCGACGTCGGCGGGTCCGGTCCGGAGCCCGCGCGCATCGCGCTGCGCCCGGAGAAGACCGAGCGGCTGCTCGGCGCGCCGGTCCCGCAGGCGGAGGCCGATCGCATCCTGGAGGCGCTCGGGTTCGGCGTCGACGGCGACGTGTCGGTCCCTTACTGGCGGCGCGACGACGTCACCCGCGAGGTCGACCTGATCGAGGAGGTCGCGCGCGTGTGGGGGCTGGACAAGCTCCCGTCCACGCTGCCGTCGCGGCGCGACTCCTACGGTCTGCTCACGCGCGAGCAGCAGCTCCGCCGGCGCGCCGGCGACGCGCTCGTCGGTGCGGGGCTCAGCGAGGCGCTCGGGTGGAGCTTCCAGTCGCCCGACGTCGCGCGCCGGCTGCGGCTCGACGGCGTGCTCGCCGACCCGGTGCGCCTGCGCAACCCGCTCTCCGATGAGCAGGCGGTGATGCGCACGACACTGCTCGGGTCGCTGCTGGACTCCCTGCGCCACAACCGCGCCCGCGGGCTCGAGGACGTGCGGCTGTTCGAGGAGGGCGCGGTGTACCTGAACCGCGCTCCCGAGCGCGAGCCGACGGCCGCCGAGCAGCGCGGCACGCGCCTGCCCGACGAGCGCAACCACCTCGGCGCGCTGCTGACCGGGCGGCTGCGGCCGCCTTCGCTGCACGATCTGAGCCCGCCGGCCGCGGACTTCCTCGCCGCGAAGGGCGTACTCGAAGCGCTCCTCGCCGCACTGCGGGTCGAGTTCACCGTCGAGCGCGCCTCCGACCCGTATCTGCACCCCGGGCGAGCCGCGCGCGTGCTCGTCGACGGGCGCGATGCCGGCTGGCTCGGCGAGCTGCACCCCGGGGTCGCCGAGGAGTGGGATCTCGGCCGCGTCGCGGGCTTTGAGCTCGATCTGCCGGTCGTGCTGGCCGCGGCGGAGGATGCCCCGCTCTACGAGGATGTCACGAGCTTCCCGTCGATCCGCCAGGACCTGGCGTTCTGGATACCGGCCGAGACGACGGCGGCGCAGCTGATCGAGGCCGTGCGACGCGCGGGCGGTCCGCTTCTGCGCGACGTCGAGGTGTTCGACGTCTATGCCCAGGAGGGCCGGACCTCGCTCGCGCTGCGGCTGGAGTTCCGCGCTTCCGACCGCACGCTGACCGACGAGGACGTGCGCGAGCGGCGCGAGAAGATCGTGGCGGAGGTGGCGAAGCTGGGGGGCGAGCTCCGTGGCTAGCGTCGCCGTCCTCGGGGCCGCCGGGCTCGGCGGCGCGGTCGCCGCGCAGCTGCTCTATCGCCACCCCGGCTTCGAGCTGCGCCACGTCACCGCGCGCGCGGAGGCTGGACAGCCGCTCGACGAGGTGCACCCGCGGACGCGCGTGCCGCTGAAGCTGGAGGTCTTCAACGCCGACGTCCAGGGCGACGTCGAGGCGGCGATCGTGGCCTACCCGCACGCGGCCGCCGCGCCGGTCGTCGCCGCGCTGCGCGAGCGCGGCGTGCGCGTGGTCGACCTGTCGGCCGACTTCCGCCTGCGCGACCGCGGCATCTACGAGGACTGGTACGGGGAGCACAAGGCGCCGGAGCTCTTCGGGTCCGCGGTCTACGGGCTGCCGGAGCTCACGCGCGACCAGGTGGCCGGCGCGGACCTCGTCGCGAATCCCGGCTGCTACCCGACGGCGACGCTGCTCGGGCTCGCGCCGCTCGCGCGCGCCGGGCTGATCGCCGACGCGATCGTCGACGCGAAATCCGGCGTCTCCGGCGCCGGCCGGGGCGCGAAGGACTTCGTCGAGGCCGACGAGAACGTCACGCCCTACAAGATCGACGGCCACCGCCATACGCCGGAGATCGAGCAGGAGCTGGCGGCGCTTGGCAGCGCCGTGACGATCACGTTCATGCCGCACCTGCTGCCGCTCGCGCAGGGCGAGCTGGTCTCCTGCTACGTGACGCTCACCCGCGACGTCTCCGACGACGAGCTGGTCGAGCTCTACGACGATGCCTACGCGCGCGAGCGGTTCGTGGAGCTGCGCAGCGGCCCGGTGGGCGTGCAGGAGGTGCGCGACACCAACTACTGCCGGATCTCGTACGTGCGGGACCGGCGGACCGGGCGGCTGGTGGTCTTCTCGGCGCTCGACAACCTGTGGAAGGGCGCGGCGTCGCAGGCCGTGCAGAACCTCAATCTGATGTTCGGACAGCCGGAGGGGGAAGGGCTGCGATGACGGCGACGACGTTCGAATCGCGCTGGCTGGAGATGCCGGCGCACGTCAGCGAGCGACCGGGCGACCTTCCCGCCGGCTTTCGCGCGGCCGGCGTCGCGGCGGGGCTCAAGCCCTCCGGCGCGCGCGACGTCGCGCTGTTGGTCTCCGACTCGCCCGACACGGTCAGCGCCGCCCGCTTCACGCGCTCCGGCGTGCTGGCCGCGCCGGTGATCCTGTGCCAGAGGCGCGTCCGGCTCGGCGCGATCCGCGCCGTGGTCGTCAACTCCGGCAACGCCAACGCCTCGACCGGCAACCGCGGGCTCGAGGACGCCGCGCGCATGCAGGGCGCCGCCGCGATGGCCGCCGGGATCCGCGAGGATCAGGTCGCGGTCGCCTCGACCGGCGTGATCGGCGTGCCGCTCGACACACGCGAGGTGATCAAGGGGATCGCGGCCGCGCGGCCGCAGCTCCGGGGCGAGGGGGCGGACGACTTCAGCGAGGCGATCCGCACGACCGACAAGTTCGCGAAGGACATCGCCGTCGACGTCGAGCTGCCGTCCGGCACCGTCCGCCTGACCGCGCAGGCCAAAGGCGCGGGCATGATCTCGCCGGCGTTCGCGACGATGCTCTGCTTCGTCGAGACCGACGCCGCGCTGGCGCCGGAGACCGCGGACCTGCTGCTCGGCGTCTGCGTGAAGCGCTCGTTCGACCGCGTCAGCGTGGACGGCCAGCTCTCCACCAACGACACCGCGATCCTGATGTGCTCCGGCGCGTCCGGCGTGACCGTCGAGCCGGAGTCCGATGACGAGCTGCGCTTCGGCGAGGCGCTCGACTGGGCGCTGCGCCGGCTCGCGCTGGCGATCATCAGGGACGGCGAGGGCTCCAGGCGCATCGGCCGCGTGCTCGTGCGCGCACGCGACGAGGAGACCGCCGCGCATGTCGGGCGCGCGATCGCGAACTCGCCGCTCGTGAAGGCGGCGCTGCACGGCGGCGACCCGAACTGGGGCCGGATCGCGCAGGCGGTCGGCGGCGCCGTGACCGATCAGCAGGTCGCGCCGGACATCTGGATCGAGGACACGCAGGTGTGTGCGGGTGGCGTCGGCGTCCCGTTCGACGGGATCGAGCTCGGCGACGAGGTCGAGTACACCGTCGCGCTCGGCGGCGACGCCGAGGCCGAGGTCTTCTTCTCGGACCTCTCGCACGAGTACGTGACGATCAACGCGGACTACACGACATGAGAGATGTGGGCACGCTGCTGGAGGCGCTCCCGTACATCCGGGAGTTCCACGGCAAGACGGTGGTGATCAAGTACGGCGGGGCGGCGATGAACGACCCGTCGCTGCGCGAGGACTTCGCGCGCGACGTCGTGCTGCTCAAATACGTCGGCCTGAGCCCGATCGTCGTCCACGGCGGCGGACCGGAGATCACCGCCTACATGAAGCGGCTCGACATGCCCGTCGAGTTCGTCGGCGGGCTGCGGGTGAGCGACGCCGACACCGTCGAGATCGCGAAGATGGTCCTGGTCGGCAAGGTCAACAAGGACATCGTCGGCCGCATCAACCGCCACGGGCAGCCGGCGGTCGGGCTCTCGGGCGACGACGGGCAGCTGTTCCGGGTCTCGACCATGGCCGGGCCGCAGGGCGAGGACATCGGCTTCGTGGGCAAGATCGAGCGCGTCGACATCGGGGTGATCCGGCATATCGCGGCCGATTACATCCCGGTGGTGGCGTCGGTCGGCAACGACCGCGCGGGCCTCTCGCACAACGTCAACGCCGACGAGGCGGCGGGCGCGATCGCCCGCGCGCTCGGGGCCTACAAGGTGGTGTTCCTGACCGACGTGCCGGGCTGGCTGCGCGACCCGTCCGACCCCGACTCGGTCATCTCCGAGTGCGGGGCCGACGAGGTGGAGGCCGCGCTGGGGGACATGCAGGGCGGCATGCGGCCGAAGCTGCAGGCGTGCGTGGAGGCGATCCACGGCGGCGTCACCTACGCGCACATCATCGACGGGCGGCGGCCGCACTCGCTGCTGCTGGAGCTGTTCACGGACGCCGGCATCGGCACGAAGGTGAGGCCTGCGACATGAGCCTGGCGCCGACCTACGCGCGCTACCCGATCGAGTTCGCCTCCGGCTCGGGCTGCGTGCTGCGCGACTCCGAGGGCCACGACTACCTCGACTTCCTCGCCGGCATCGCGGTCAACAACGTCGGCCACTGCCACCCGCGGGTGGTCGAGGCCATCCGCGCGCAGGCCGGGCGGCTGATCCACGTCTCGAACCTGTTCACGACCGCCGAGAACGTGTCGCTGGCCGCGCGGCTGGTCGAGCGCTCGTTCGGGGTCAACGTGTTCTTCTGCAACTCGGGCGCGGAGGCCAACGAAGCCGCCTTGAAGCTCGTGCGCAAGTTCCGCCCGCGCGGCGAGATCGTCGTGGTGCACGGTGCATTCCATGGCCGGACGTACGGTGCACTGAGCGCCACGCCCCAGGAATCTAAGCAAGCGCCGTTCGCGCCGCTGGTGCCGGGCTTCCGCGTCGTCCCGCCGCTCGCCGAGGCGGTCGCCGGTGCGGTGGGGGAGTCCACCGCCGCGGTGCTGCTGGAGCCGATCCAGGGCGAGACCGGGGTCAACATCGTGCCCGACGAGGTCCTGCTCGCCGCGCGCGAGGCGTGCGACGCGGCCGGCGCCGCGCTCGTGTTCGACGAGGTCCAGACCGGCATGGGGCGGACGGGGTCGCTGTGGGCCTACGAGCAGACGCCCGTCGTCCCGGACGCGATGACGCTGGCCAAGGGGATCGCCGGCGGGCTGCCGATGGGCGCGCTGGTGATGGGTCCGCGCGTCGCCGACGTGTTCGCGCCCGGCGACCACGGCTCCACCTTCGCCGGCGGCCCGCTGATCTCTGTGGCCGCGCATGCGACGCTCGACGTGATCGACGACGACGCGCTGCTCGCGTCGGTGCGCTCGCTCGGCTCGCGCTTGCAGGACGGCTTGGCCCGGCTGCCCGGGGTCGCGTCGGTGCGCGGGCGCGGGCTGATGGTCGCCGCCGAGCTCGCACGCGACGACGCGCCGGAGCTCGCCCGCCGCGCCCTGCTGGAGCAGCGGCTGATCGTCAACGCGACCGGCCCGTCGACGCTGCGCTTCCTGCCGCCGCTGGTCGTCTCACCGCCCGAGATCGACGACGCGCTGGCCCGGCTGGGCGCGGTGCTCGCCGAAGCTAAGGCTTCGCGGTCCAGTTGACCTTGCCGCTGTCGCAGGCGTACAGCAGCTTGCCGCTCGCGTCATAGAAGTCGCCGCTCAGTCGCGAGGTCGCACTGATCTTGCCCTTGGTGACCTTGCCGGCGACCGAGCCGCGATAGTCGGTCGTGGTGCCGTCGCCGTTGTCGATCGTGACCGGGCCGTAGCTGTTGTCGAACCGCCCGGAGACCGAGAGCTTGAGCTTGTCGAAGCGATCGCGGTTGACGACGGGGTCTCCGCTTGAGCACTTGAGCGTGAGCGCGAGCACGAGCTTGGTGATCGACTTGCCGTTCTTGGCGACTTGGACGACGACCGGCCATTCCTGCGGCGTCTCGCCGCCGTAGACCACGCCTGACGGAGCCGCCGCCTGCGTCGGCGCGGCCATGAGGAGGATCGCCGCGACCGCGGCGCCGAGCGGGATACCCCTGCGCATGCGCCCAGTGTGGCAGCGGCCACCCGCACTGGTTTGAAGAGCATCGCCGATTGGGCATCAACATCGCAGGAGAACGGAGTGCGAGTTCGGGCCCTGGTGTTGTGCGGATTGGCGGCTACAGCGGTCGCCGCTCCGGCGTGGGCACAGCTCCCGGCGGTCCCGACCGTGCCGCCGATCCCGACCGTGCCACCGATCCCGACCCCTCGTCTCCCGGTGCCGAGCGCCGTCCCAACCTCGGTGCCGACGGTGACGCCGCCGCCGCTGCCATCCCTACCCAGCGTCGGCGGAGCCGGGGGAGGTGAGTCGCCCGGAGGGTCGCCAGGAGGCGGTGGCTCTACGGGCGGCTCCGGAAGCGGCTCGGGCGCCGCGCCGTCGGGCGGCGGCAGCGGCACCTCGGGCGGCGGCAGCAGCGCTTCGGGCGGCGGCTCCACGGCGTCGCGGGCCGGCGGCGACGCGGCCACGCGACCGGCTTCGTCCCGCCGCCGCTCATCGGGCACGGCGGCGCACGCGGGCGGCGGCGGCGCGTGCGGCGCCGGCAGTGCCTGCCGCATCGCGCTACGTCGCGACCGGCGGCTGCGCGCGGCCGTGCTGGCGCGACGCTCGTGCCTCGGCCACCTCGCCCGTCCACAGCGGCTCGTGCTCAGGCTCCGGGCCGGCATCGGCGCGGGCGCGCCGCGGTCTCGCGGCGCGGTTGCCCGGCGGCTCCGGATCACCGTGCGGCGCGTGACGCGGCTCGAGCACGCCGGCCTGAAGCGGCTCCGCGCCGTCTGCGCAGCGGCGGCGCCGGCGACCACGACCGACGCGGCCGCGCCGCCGCCGCCCGGAGCCACGCTCGCGCAGGCGCCCGCGGCGCCGACGCCACAGCCGCGCACGCCGTCCCGGGCCGCCACCCCGGGGCCGAGCCCCGAGTCCGAGGGCCCGCCGGAGGGCGGCGTCGCCGGGCGCTCGGCGACCAACGTGCCCTCCCCGGCGGACGGCGGCGGCCTCCAGCTCTGGATCCCGCTGTTCCTGCTCGCCTGCGGGATCGCCGGCTTCTTCGCCGCCCGCCTGCTCCCGGGCCGAGCGGCGGCGGCGGCGCCCGCGCGCGAAGCCGCGCCGACGGCAAACTGGTCCACGCCGCCGGCGGGAGGCACCACCGTCGCACCCGCGGAGCCGGCGGCGACACCCCCGCCCGCAACCGATCCCGCTTCGCCGTCGCCGGAGGCCGATCCGCCACCCGTGCTCCCGCACCACCGCGCGCCATCGCGTCGCCGCTGATTGCATGCAATCTCATGCGTTCGAGCCTTGTGCGCGCTCGTCCGGCGTGATTTCGTATGCAAGATGACGAGCACCGTCCGGGTCAGGGACGAGCTCCAGCACGCGATCCTCGAGGGCGTGCTGCGGCCCGGCGAGCGCCTGCGGGCCGAGGCCCTCGCACAGCGCTTCGGCACCAGCCGCACGCCCGTCCGCGAGGCGCTGCTGCAGCTCGAGGCCCAGGGGCTCGTCGACGTCGAGCCCAACCGCGGCGCCGTCGTGCGCGCGTTCGACGCCGCCGACCTGCTCGATCTCTACGCGCTGCGCGCGCTACTCGAGCCCGCGGCCGCCGCCCGCGCGGCCACACGCATGGACCGGCAGGACGTCGAGCAGCTGCAACAGCTCGTAGATGACGACGCGCCGCCAGAGCGGCAGATGGCGTCAAACGAGCAGTTTCACCGCATCATCGTCGAGGCCGCGCGCTCGCCGCGCCTCACCGCCGCCATGCGCGCGGCGTCCGGCATCCCGCGCAGCTTTCGCAGCTCCTTCTGGCACGACCCCGAGCAACGCGCCGAGTCGCTCATGTGCCATCGCCGCCTGATCGACGCGTTCACCGCACGCGACGCGCAACTCGCCGAGGCGGTGATGCGCATGCACATCCTCGGTGCCGTCGCGTTCCTGGAGAAGACGTGGCCGAACCGCTAGCCGGCATCCGCGCGATCGAGTTCGGCCAGCTCCTCGCCGGCCCGTACACCGGCACGCTGCTCGGCGACTTCGGCGCCGACGTGATCAAGGTCGAGGCGCCCGGGACCGGGGACGCGATGCGCGACTGGGGCCGCCTGCGCCACAACGACCACAGCCTCTGGTGGTCGATCCTCGCCCGCAACAAGCGCAGCGTCACGCTCAACCTCAGAGATCCCGAAGGCCAGCGAATCGCGCAGACGCTGGCGAGCACGGCGGACGTGATCCTGGAGAACTTCCGCCCCGGCACGATGGAGAAGTGGGGCCTGGGGCCGCAACACGTCCACGAGACCAACCCGCGCGCGATCTACGCCCGCGTCTCCGGCTACGGCCAGACCGGCCGCTACGCCCACCGCCCGGGCTTCGCGTCGGCCGGCGAGGCGCTCTCCGGGCTGCGCTACATCAACGGCTACCCGGGCCAGGCGCCGCCGCGTGCCGGCATCAGCTTCGGCGACACGCTGGCGGCCCAGTCCGCGTTCCAGGGCATCCTGCTCGCGCTCTTCGCGCGTGAGCGCGGCGAGCTGGGCCAGGTCGTCGACGCGAGCATCGTCGACGCCTGCTTCGCGATGAGCGAGTCGAGCACGATCGAGTACCAGAAGACGGGCTTCATCCGCGAGCCCACCGGCCCGCGGCTTCCGCGCATCGCGCCGTCCAACGTCTACCTGAGCAAGGACGGCAAGTGGGTCGTGATCGCCGCCAACCACGACACGCTGTGGAAGCGCCTGGCGAACCTGATGGGCAAGCCGGAGCTGGCCGACGACCCTCGCTTCGAAACCCACCACGCGCGCGGCGAGCACGAGGATCTGCTCGACGAGATCATCGGCGACTTCGCCGCCGGGCACACCGCCGAGGAGCTCGACCGGATCGTCAACGAGGGCGGCGTCGTGTGCGCGCCGGTCTACAACGCGAAGGACGTCACGGAGGATCCCTACTTCTCCGAGCGGGGCCTGCTCGTGGACCACATCGACGAGGTCCACGGCGAGATGGCGGTGCCCGGGGTCGTGCCCAAGCTGAGCCGGACGCCGGGCTCGATCCGCCAGGCGGCCCGCTGGACGGTGGGCGCCGACACAGAGGCGGTGCTGGAGGAGATCGGGGTGGACGCGCAACTGCGCGCGCGCCTCGCAGAGCAAGGCGTGATCTGAGAAAGGAGCGGCATGGCGTATCGGCTGGGGGTGGATGTGGGAGGGACGTTCACCGACCTGTTCCTCGTCGACGACGGCGACCACCGGCAGTGGCGGGTCAAGACCCCGTCCACCCCGTCGGATCCCTCGCAGGGCGTCCTCGCGGGGGTCGTTCGGATCTGCGAGCAGGCCGGGATCGCGCCCGGCGACCTCGGCAACGTCGTCCACGGCACGACCGTCGCCACCAACGCCGTGCTCGAGTCCAAGGGCGCCCGCGTAGGCCTGATCACGACCCAGGGCTTCGGCCAGATCCTGCATCTCGCGCGCAGCCAGACGCCGGGCCCGCTGGCCGGCTGGATCATCATGATCAAGCCGGATCCGCCGGCGTCGCTGGCCGACACGCGCGAGGCGGTCGAGCGCATGGACGCGCGCGGGAACACGCTCGTCCCGGTCGACCGCGACCACGCCGCCGCGACGATCGCCGACCTGGTTGACCGCGGCGTCGAGTCGCTCACGATCAGCCTCATCAACGCCTACGTCGACGGCCGCCATGAGCAGGAGCTCGCCGACCTCGTGGAGGAGCTCTATCCCGGCTTCCCGGTCACGATGTCCAGCGCGGTGCTGCCCGAGTTCCGCGAGTACGAGCGCACGCTCACCGCGTGCATGAACTCCTACGTGCGCCCGCAGGTCGCCCGCTACGTCGACCAGCTGCAGGCCGAGCTGCAGCGGCTCGGCGTCAAGACGGAGGTCGACATCCTGCGCTCGGACGCCGGAGTGATGACGCCGCGCGAGGCCTCGCGCAACCCGGTCTACGGGGTTCTGAGCGGCCCGTCCGGCGGCGTCGCCGGCGCGCTGTACGTGGCCACCCGGGCGGGCTATCCGAACGTGCTCACGTTCGACATGGGCGGGACGAGCACCGACGTGTCGCTGTGCCAGGCGGGCGAGCCGACGATCGGCCGCGAGACCACGATCGGCCAGTTCCGGATCAAGGTGCCGAGCGTCGACGTGCACACGGTCGGCGCGGGAGGCGGAAGCATCGCCCACGTGCCGGAGTTGACCGGCGCGCTGCGCGTGGGCCCCCAATCCGCCGGCGCAGTGCCTGGACCGGCAGCGTATGCCCAAGGCGGAGACCAACCGACGGTCACAGATGCCAACGTCGTGCTCGGGCGCCTGCCCGCGAACCTGATCGGCGGCGAGATGGCGCTCGACGTCGAGGCCGCGAAGGCGGCGGTGCAGAAGGTCGCGGACGCGATGGATCTGAGCCTCGAGCAGGCCGCCGACGGCATCCTGAAGATCGTCAACGAGAACATGGCGGGCGCGCTGCGCGTGATCAGCGTCCAGCGCGGTCACGATCCGCGCGAGTTCGCGCTCGTCGCGTTCGGCGGCGCCGGCCCGCTGCACGCCAACGCGGTCGCCGAGCTGATGGGCTCGTTCCCGGTCATCGTGCCGCCGAGCCCGGGCCTGCTGTGCGCGCTCGGCGACCTCGTCGCCGGCTTCCGCAACGAGTTCGCGCAGACGCTGATCCGCCTCACCGGCGAGGCGACCGACTCCGAGCTGCAGGCGATCGTCGCCGAGCTGGAATCCCGCGCCCGCGCGTGGATGGACGCCGAAGGCATCCCGAAGGAGTCCCAGCACGTCGAGTTCGTCGCCGACATGCGCTACCGCGGCCAGGGCTACGAGATCCCGGTCCCGTGGGAGGCCGGGCTCGACGAGCGCTTCAACGCGCTGCACGAGCAGCTGTACGGCTTCCGCATGCCCAACACGGCGTCGGAGATCGTCAACCTGCGCGCCGTCGGCACCGGCGACCGCCCGCACCCCGAGCTGCCGGAGGAAGAACCGCGCGAGGCGGCGCTGCAGCCCGGCACGCACGACCGCGCGCAGCTGCACCCCGGATGCATCATCCCCGGCCCCTCGATCGTCACCGAGTTCGACTCGACGACGGTGATCCTCGACGGCTACGTCGCCGAGATCGACCGCTACTTCAACCTGCTGATCCGGAGAGCATCGTGAAGATCGCCCAGATCCCCGACATCGAGGTCGATCCGATCACGCTCGACATCATCGAGAACGCGCTCCGCCACGCGCGCTTCGAGATGGACGCCGTGCTCTTCCGCTCCGCCATGAGCCCCGTCATCCGCGAGCAGCACGACGAGTTCCCGATGCTTACGGACCCTTCCGGACGGATGGTCGTCGGCCAGTTCGGCGCCTACATCAACGAGATGATGGCCGAGTGGGACCGGGGCATCTACCCGGGCGACGTGATCCTCACGAGCGACCCGTACAAGTGCTCGGCCAGCATCTCCCACACGAACGACTGGCTCGTGCTCGTGCCGATCTTCTTCGACGACGAGCTGGTGGGGTGGAGCTCGCAGTTCGGCCACCAGATGGACGCGGGCGGGCGCCTGCCCGGCTCGCTGCCGACCGGCGCGACGACGATCTTCGAGGAGGGGATCATCATCCCGCCGCTGAAGATCGTCGAGCGCGGCGAGGTGCAGGAGGACGTCCTGCGGCTGATCCTCAACAACGTCCGCCTGCCGGAGATGAACCGGGCGGACCTGTTCGCGATCATCGCCGCCTGCCACGCCGGCGAGAGAAGGGTCATCGGACTCTGCGAGCGCTTCGGCAAGGACGTCTATCTGGCCACGCTGCAGGCGCTGCTGGACCGCACGCACGAGGCGATGCGCAAGCTGATCGGGCTCGCGATCCCCGAGGAGCCGCAGACGTTCGAGGACTGGATCGACGACGACGGGCTCGGCAACGGCCCGTACAAGATGAAGCTGACGATCTGGCGCGAGGGCGACGAGGCCTGGTTCGACTGGTCGGGCACCGATCCGCAGTCGCTCGGCCCGATCAACTTCTACCTCTCCGAGGGCATGTTCAAGATGTTCATCGGGGTCTACCTGATCATGGTCAACGACCCCGACATCCTGTTCAACGACGGCTTCTATCCGCTCCTGCACGTCGTCATGCCCGAGGGGTGCCTCCTGAATCCCCGGTACCCCGCCGCCCTGGGCTGCCGCACGCACGGGCTCACGCGCCTGTTCGACGTGCTCGGCGGCGCGCTGACCAAGCAGGCGCCCGAGCTCAACACCGCGGCCGGCTACGGCACCTCGCCGTACATGCTCTATTCCGGCTGGAAGGAGGACGGCGAGTTCTTCTACGCGATGGAGATCCTCTACGGCGGCATCCCCGGGCGACCGATCGGCGACGGCATGGACGGCCACTCGTGGTGGCCGCTGTTCGAGAACATCCCGACCGAGTACCTGGAGGCCTACTACCCGCTGCGCGTCGACGGGTACACGACGGTGACCGACTCCGGCGGCGCAGGCTTGCACCGCGGCGGCAACGGCGTCGAGAAGCGCTATGTGTACCTGGAGCCGGGGCACGTCTCGATCCACGACGACCGCTGGCTGACGCGGCCGTGGGGCGTGCTCGGCGGCGAGCCGGGCGCGCGCTCGACGAAGATCCTCCGGCGCGTGGACGGCAGCGAGACCGTGCTGCCGGCCAAGTGCGACGAGATCGAGGTCGAGCCCGGCGACATGCTGATCTACCGCACCGCGGGCGGCGGCGGCTGGAAGGACCGGCTGGACCGGCCGGTCGAGGCGGTCGAGCGCGACGTGGCGTTCGGGCTGGTGTCGGCCGAGAAGGCGCTGAGCGCGTACGGCGTGGTGGTGGGCGATCCCGAGGCGACGGCGCGCGAGCGCGAGCGCCAGCGGGCCGAGCGCGGCGACGCGCTCGCGTTCGACTTCGGGCCGTCGCTGGAGGACACGCTGGCGTCCTGCGAGGCGGAGACCGGCCTGCCCGCGCCCAAGCGGGCCAAGCCGCTGCGGTGGTCGCCACTGGAGGACGCGGCGGCGGCGCAGGCGCGCGTGCGGGCGGCGCTCGATGGCTGACTTCGGCGGCGAGGCGGGGTTCGGGGAGCGCCCCGCCGTGCTCGTCGTCGACCTGAACCTCGGGTTCACGGACCCGTACTCGCCGCTGGCCTGCAACCTGGACGACGTGCTGGTGGCGACCCGCGCGCTGCTCGACATCGCGCGCGGGCGCTGCCCGGTGCTGTTCACGACGGTCTCGTATGACCACGTGGCGACGGCCGCCGCCCACGTGTTCCTGCGCAAGGTGCCGGCGCTGCGGATATTGCAACCGGGCTCGCGCTGGGTCGAGATCGACGAACGGCTCGGGCGGCTTGCGGAGGAGCCCGTGATCGCGAAGGCGTTCGCTTCCGCGTTCTTCGGCGTGCCGCTGGCGGCGATGCTGTCCGACCGCGACACGCTGATCGTCTGCGGCGCCTCGACGTCCGGCTGCGTGCGGGCGACGGTCGTGGACGCGATGCAGCACGGGCTCTCGCCGATCGTCCCGCGCGAGTGCGTCGGCGATCGCTCGCCGCGCGCCCACGAGCAGGCGCTCGCCGACATCGGCGGCCGCTACGGCGACGTCGTCGAGCTGAGCGCGGCGATCGCGCACGTCGCGGCGATCCCCGCCGCGACCGCGGTCAGCCCGGAGGCGAGGTAGAGCGAGCCGAGCGTCGCGACCGCGAAGCTGCTCGCGAGCACGCTGCCGGTGGTCAGCAGCGCGCTTGCCTCCGGCGCGTGCTTGGCCTTCACGCGCGCGACGGTGCGCGCGGCCACCGGGCCGTAACCTGCGGCGTGGCCGGCGCCGGCGATGAACAGCACCGGCTCGACGACCGGCGGCCACGAGCTGCCGGCGAGCGCCGCGATCGCGAGCGCCCCGCCGCCGAGCGCGAGCGGGCCGACGATCGACCAGCGCAGCGGCGGCAGGCGACGCCAGGTCAGGCTCATCGCCGCGAACCCGACCGCGTAGGCGGCGAACGCGAGCCCGGCGCGCAGGGCAGAGAAGCCGAGGTCGTCCTGCAGGTGCAGCGTGAGGCTGAACAGCAGCGCCGCGTACGCTCCCATCACCGCGACGACCGTGGTCAGCCCGGCGGACACGCCCGGCTCGCGCAGGACGGCCGGATCGAGCAGCGGGGACGCGCGCCGGCGCTCCAGCCGCGCGAACAGGGCGACGCCGCCGACGCCGAGCGCCAGGCTCGGCCACAACCACGCCGGCCAGCCCTGCTCGCGCCCGAGCAGCAGCGGGATCAGGATCAGCGCCATCGCCGCGCTCAGCACGACCACGCCGGGGATGTCCAACCGCGCGCCGCGGCGCTCGTCCGGCGGCAGCACGCGCGGCGCGAGGGCCAGCAGGATCAGCCCGATCGGCACATTGATCAGCAGCGCCCAGCGCCAGCCCGCGCCGGTCACGATCACGCCGCCGGCCACCTGGCCGACGCACACGCCGAGCGCCAGCACCATCGCGTACAGGCCGACCGCCCGCTCTCTCGAAGCTCCCTCGAAGCGACGCTGGATCACCTGCAGCGTCTGTGGCGTCATGAGCGCGGCACAGGCGCCCTGCGCGAGCCGGCCGCCGAGCAGGACGGCCGGGCTCCACGCGAGCCCGCTCAGCAGCGACGTCGCCGTGAACCCGGCGAGGCCGGCCATGAACATCCGCCCGTGGCCGCGGTCGTCGCCGAGCCGCGCACCGGTGACCACGAGCACGCCGAACGCGAACGTGTAGCCGGCGAAGATCGCCTGCAGCATCGTGGGGGAGGCGTCCAGCTCGCGCTGCAGCGCGGGCATCGCGACGGTCAGGATCGAGCTGTCCATCGAGGCCATCAGCTGGCCCGCGAGCAGCAGCGCGAGAGTTCGCCAGGGCATGTGTGTACCGTCGTCACAGGGCCCCGCCTCCGCTTGAAGATCGATGCTCGATTTCCGCGCGCTCCTCGACACGCCCGACGTCCGGATCTGGGACGTCGGCTGCTCGCACCCGCCGGTCGCGTGGACACAGACCGAGGTGGCGACGCACTCGGCGATCGTCTTTCCCCGCCGCGGGGTGTTCCGGCGGCGCGGACGGCACGGCGAGGACGTGATCGAGCCGGGCGTCGCGTATCTGCAGCGCGCGGGCGAGGAGGACGAGTTCGCGCACCCGCACGGCGGCGATTCATGCACGGCGATCGGCCTCTCGGACGCGCTGCTGGCCTCGTTGCTCGCCGAGCCGGAGCTGCCCGCGGGCGTGATCGCCACGAGCGCGCGCGAGCACCTCGCGCTGCGCACGCTGCGCTCCGAGGACGACGCGATCGCGCTGCTGGTCTCGGTCCTCGGACGCGTGGCCCCGCCGCGGGTCGCCGCCGGACGCCCGTCGACCGCGGCGGCGCGGCGTTGTCTGGCCGCCGACGCTCGCGAGGCGCTCGCGGCCGACACGTCGCTCGGCCTCGTCGAGCTCGGCCGCGTCGTCGGCGCGTCACCGCACCACCTGAGCCGCGTGTTCCGCGACGAGGTCGGGATCTCGGTGTCGCTGTACCGGCGGCAGCTGCGGCTGCGGCGGGCGTTGGAAGGGCTCGACGGCGACCTCGCGCGGGTCGCGGCCGACGCCGGCTTCTCCGACCACGCGCATCTCACACGTGAGGCTCGCGCGCTGCTCGGCGCGACGCCGGTGCAGCTACGCCGGGAAGTTGCCGGCCCGGTGCAGCAGGCCGGGCAGCGGGCGCCCGAGGACGTCTGACAGCCACTCGGCCACCTGCATCAGCGCGTCGAGGTCGACGCCGGTGGAAATGCCTTCCCCCTCCAGCAGGTAGACGAGGTCCTCGGTGGCGATGTTGCCGGTCGCGTTGGGAGCGAACGGACAGCCGCCGAGGCCGCCTACCGACGCGTCCAGGATCGTCGCCCCGTGCTCGACTCCGGCCAGCGCGTTCGCGTATCCGGTGTTGCGCGTGTTGTGCAGGTGCAGGCCGACCGGGGTGCCGTTCGCAAGCGCGCCGGGTACCAGGACCTTGACTTGGCTGGGTACTCCCACCCCGATCGTGTCCGCGAGGATCACCTCGTCGGCCTTGGCCATGCGCGCCGCGTGCTCGAGCACCACGCCGGGGTCGACGCGGCCCTCGAACGGGCAGCCGAACGCCGCCGCGAGCGTCACCGTGGTCTTCACGGGCGAGGCTTCGACGATCTCCTCGGCTACGGTCGCGGCCTGCTCGGAGGTCATGTTCTGGTTGCGCATCGCGAACGTGTCGGTCACCGGGTAGGCGACGTGGATCTCCGCGGCGCCGGCCGCGAGCGCGCGATCGAGCCCCTTGCGGTTGAGCACCAGGGCGGCGTACACGGTGGCGCTCTCGGGCAGCTGCGCGAACACCTGCTCCGCGCCTGCCATCTGCGGCACGAGCTTCGGGTTGACGAAGCTCCCGGCCTCGACGCGCGCCAAGCCGGCGCTCGCGAGCCGCGTGCACAGCTCCGCCCGGACCGCCGGCTCGAGCGTCACCTTGTCGTTCTGGAGTCCGTCTCGGGGCCCCACGTCGCAGATGCTTACGTTCAAGCCGTGGATTCTTCCGCACACCCCGTGACAGACGTCGCTCCGCGCGGCATGCTTGACTGACGACGCACGATGGATCTGCGCGACCTCCTGGCTCAGCTCGACCTCCCGCCCGGTGACCACTACTACCGAGCGCGGATCCCCTGCCCTGAGGACGAGCAGGTCGCGCGTGTCGTGCGCGCGTTCAGCGAGGCGTCACCGGGTCGTCAGGCGGTGTTCCGCGAGGCGATCGACGGCATGCGCGCCGGGTTGCTGCTGGTGTTCTCCGAGCGCGTGGCCGCGCTGGCCGTGCGGCTGGAGAGCTCAGAGCCGCTGGTGCAGGGCCTCGTGGCGGCCTCCCTGGCCCAGGAGGGCGATCCGCGCGAGGCGCTGGCGGTGCCCGCGCTGCACCGGCGCTCGTCGGAGCTGCTGGGCCTGGACGGCGGCCGGATCTTCGACGAGGCGGCCGGCCGCACCGATCTCTCGGGCGCTCGCTGGCTGGCCGACGTGCGCGACGCCGACGACAGCCCCGAGGACATGGGCTACGAGGAGGGCGACGACGGCGAGGGGTTCCGCTACGAGCGCGCCGTCGCGAGGCAGAGACGCTGGTAGGGCAGCAGCCCCTCCGCCCGACCTCAAGGCATGCAGCCCCTCCGCCCCACCCCGATCATCCGGCCTTAAGGCTCGTCGTCCTCGTCGTAGGCTGTCTCGCCGTGAACGACGAGCACCTGCGCGATCCCCATACCGAGGTCCACCGACTCGCCGATCCCTCGGCGACCCGCGTCGCCAGCTACCTGGCGCAGCCCGGCGAGGTCGGGCGAGTCCTGCTGCTCTACTCCGGCGGCCTGGACACGAGCGTGATGCTCAAGTGGATCCAGGACGAGTACGAGGCCGAGGTCGTCGCCTTGACCGTCAACCTCGGGCAGCCGGGGGAGGACTACGACGTCGTTCGCGGCAAGGCGCTGCAGCTGGGCGCGCTGGATTGCCACGTCGTCGACGCGCGGGAGGAGTTCGCGACTTCGTTCGTCCTGCCGGCGATCCAGGCGAACGCGGATTACGGCGACGGGTATCCGCTGTTCACCGCTCTCGGGCGGCCGCTGATCGCCAAGCTCGCGGTCGAGTATGCGCGCAAGACCGGGTGCGACACGATCGCGCACGGCTGCACCGGCAAGGGCAACGACCAGGTCCGCATCGAGGCGACGATCGCGACGCTGGCGCCGGAGCTGAAGGTGATCGCGCCGGTGCGCTCGTGGGCGATGGGGCGCGACGAGGAGATCGCTTACGCGCGCAAGCACGGCATCCCGGTCAAGGGCGGGACGGAGACGGCGCCGTACTCGATCGACGACAACCTCTGGGGGCGCTCCTCGGAGGGGCGCTGGATCGAGGACCTCTCGCACGCGCCCGACGACGACGTCTTCCAGCTCGTCACGCGGCCCGAGCTGGCGCCCGACGAGGCCGAGATCGTGACGGTCACCTTCGAGGCCGGCGTGCCGGTCGCGTTGAACGGGGAGCGTCTTTCGCTCGTCGACCTGCTCGACCGCGCGGCTTCGCTGGGCATCAAGCACGGCGTCGGGATCGTCGACCACATCGAGGACCGGATCGTCGGTCTGAAGGTGCGCGACATCTACGAGGTTCCGGCGGCGGCGATCATGTTGAAGGCGCATCGCGAGCTCGAGCGGCTGGTCGGGACCATCCACCAGAACCAGTTCAAGCCGGACCTGGACCGCAAATGGGCGTACCTGGTCTACGCGGGGCTGTGGTGGGAGCCGCTGCGCGAGGACATCCAGGCCTACATCACGCACGTCAACGCGCGGGTGACGGGGACGATCGGGCTCAAGCTCTTCAAGGGCTCGGCGCGCGTCGTGACGCGCGAGTCGCCGAACGCCGTCTACGACGCCCAGCTCGCGACGTTCGCCGAGTCGGGCGGGCTGTTCTCACAGTCCGCCTCGCCGGGGTTCATCGAGATCTGGTCGCTGCAGTCGCGGATGGCGCGCCGCGCCCGCGGCGAGGGGTAGCGGCCTCACGCGGGCACGCTCTTGCGCGCACGCCTGCAAACCGGCGTGCGCGGGTAGCCTCGCCCCATGTTCTACTCGCTACTTGGACGCGTGGTCTGGTTCGCCGCCAAGTGGTACGTGCGCCGCCGCTACGCGTGGCTGCGGCCGTCGCGGCCGGTGCTCGCCGGCGGCCTCCTCGCGCTCGTGCTCACCGCGCTGCTGATCGGCCAGCGCAACCACATGGACTAGCCGCCGCGGCGTTTCGCGCGGCGGGACCTCGCGCTGCGGCGCCTCGCGCCGTGTGACCTCGCGCTGCGGCGCCTCGCGCCGCGGGACTCGCGCCGCGGCGCCTCGCTCCGCGCGGGACCTCGGGCCGCGGCTCGTCGCGGTTGCCGCCGGTGCGCCTGGCAGCATCCGGCGCGATGGCCGAGCCGAATCCGTCCGCGCTGCCCGAGCGGCAGACCAGGCCCGTCGTCGAGTTCGCGGAGTGGCTGCCCGCGCTGGGCGGCAGCCGTCTGTTGCGCGTCCACGGGGCCGCCCCCGGCGGCACGGCGCCCGCGCTGGTGCTGGACACGCCGTCGGGCGAGCACCGCGTCGAGCCGCGCGCGCAGGCCCGCTTCACGCGTCCGCACGAGTGGCGCACGTCGTATCTGATCGCTTCCGAGGTCGTGGCGGCCGGCTGGTCGGGCACGACGCTCCAGTGGCCCGACGGCACACGCATCAGCCTCCCGGAGCCGAGCGAGCCCGGCGCCCAGGTCATCGACCCGACGGTCCTCACCACGCTCCGCGCGCGCCGCTTCCCGCGCGAAGCCGACACCGAGGACGCGCCGCACGTTGACGAGCCGCCCCGGGGGGTCGCCGGACCCGAGGACGCGCGGGATCGCGCCGAGCCGCCGCGGGGGGTCGCCGGACCCGAGGACGCGCGGGATCGCGCCGAGCCGCCGCGGGCCGTTGCCGAACCCGACCACGCGCCGGATCGCGCCGAGCCGTCGCGCGCCGTCGCCGGACCTGCGGCGTCGGCGGTCGGCCTCGATCCGGCGGCCTCGGCTCTCTCGCGCTCGTCTCCCGCGGCCCCGGTCGCCCCGCGGGCGTGGACCGACCCGCCGGACGCGTTCGGGCGCTCGGTGTTCGAGGCGGAGGCCGTCTGGACCGCGAAACGCGCCGAGCTGGAGCGCGAGCTCGCCCGTGCGGCGGAGTCGATCGCGCGCGCGCAGCAGGGCGAGCGCGAGGCGCGCGAGGCGGTGCTGTCGGCGCTCGCGGCGATGCGCGCCGACCTGCGCGCCGCCAGCGCCGCACGCGCCGCCGACGCGGACACGATCGCGACGCTGAAGGCCGAGCTGGAGGCCGAGCGCATCGCGCACGCGGTGACGCGCCGGACGGCATCCGATCTGCGCTCCGCGCTCGCGCAGGCGCGCCGGCAGGGCCCGGAGGATCTCGGCGCCGCGCTCGAGGCCGAGCGCAGGGCGCGCGCCGGCGCCGAGGCCGCGCTGCGGGAGACCCGCGAGGCCGGGTCCGCGCTCATGGAGCGGATCGCCGAGCTCAGCCGCGCCCGCGAGCTCGACCGTGAGGCCCTGGCCCGCCACGCCCGCGCGCAGGCCCAAAGCGCCGCCGCAGCAACCCGCCGCCCGGAGCAGGAGACCGGCGAGCTGGTCGCCAACCTCGCCGCCGCCGCAGCGTCGCTGCGCGCAACGGCGCCGCCGCCCGAAGCCCCGGAATCGCCGTCGGGCACCGCCGCGGAGCTCGCGCCGGCGGACGTCGCCGGAGCCGGGTCGTCGCCGGCCGTCGCCCAGTTGCCGGCCGCGGAGCTCGCGCAGCCGGATGCCGCCGGAGCCGGGTCGGCGGCGGTCGTCGCTCCGCCGCCGGACGGCGTCTTCGCGCAGACCGGCGCCGACGTGGCGATGCCCGCCGAGCCGACGACGTCGGACTTCGCGGCGCTGACCGAGGCGCTCGGCGGCCCGCCTGCGCGGCCGCTCCGGCGCGTGCTGGTCGCGCTCGCCGAGCGCGATCCCGTGGCGGCCGGGGAGCTGCTGGTCGGCCTTCTCCCCGCGCAGGGGCCGGTATTCGACGCGCCCGTCGCGTACGACCTCACGGTTGCCGGGATCGGGACGTTCGCCGTGACCGTGCGTGACGGCGTGGCCACGATTGAACGCGTGTCAAAGCGGCGGTCGCGCGGCGAGGCCCTGTTCGAGCTTCGCTCGGACCCGCTGACGCTCGCCGAGCTGCTCGCCGGCGCGGACCACCGGATCGGGCGCTTCCGCGGCCGTGCCCGCGTGTCGCGGCGGCGGCGCAGGGCGCGCGTGCTCGAAGCGCTGCCCCGGGCGGCGATCGGCCTGGCGGACGCGCTCGGCGCGGGCGCGCGGCTGGAGCCGGCGCTGGTCTACAAGGCGCTGCCGCTGGCGATCGACCCCGAGTGGACGGTCGGCTATGCGTTCACGGTCGCGCAGGAGATCACGGATCCGGATGCGCGGACGTGGTACCTCGCCGTCCGCGACGGCGCCGGCGTCGAGGTCAGTGAGGAGGTGCCCGAGTCCGCCCCGGACGCGACCGTGACGATGACCCGCGCCGCGTTCGAGCGCCTGCTGCGCGGCGAGCCGCCCGATCCCGCCGAGCGCCCGCTGGTGCGCGGCGACCGCGCCGCCGTCGCGATCCTCAAGGCGTGGACCGACCGCGCCCGCGGCGCGGCCTGATCGCGCGCAGCGCAGGCGCGGGCCGCGCCGCGGGGCTCAGGCGCCGTGCGTGACCGCGAGCGCGCGTGCGTCGGGCCGGGCGCCGCTCAGGCGCCGTGCGTGACCGCGAGCGCGCGGGCCTCGCCGCGCCGCAGGTGATCGAGCAGCGCCGACCGCGCGGACGGGCCGGGCGCGTTCACGAGGACCTCCAAGAGCGCGGCATGGTCGGCCGCGAGCTCGTCGAGGTCGCTCGACACCCGATCGGCGACCGCCAGTACGACACGCAGCTCGCGCAGCGCCGCCTCGGCCGCCACGCGCAGCCGCCGCGACGACGTGGACGCGACGATCGCGAGGTGGAACGCCGCGTCGGCGGCCACCGCGGCGCGCCCGTCGCCGGCCTTCGCCGCCTCGGTCATGCTCGTCACCGCCGCCTGCAGCCACACGTCGTCGGCCGGCCGCCGGCGCACCAGCGCCTCCAATCCGGCGAGCTCGAGCGTCCGGCGCGCGGCGTAGAGATCGCGCACGTCCTCGACCGATAGCCGCGCCACCTCGGGCCCGCGGTGCAGCGAGTGCACGACCAGCCCCTCACGCTCCATCTGCCCGATCGCCACCCGCGCGAGATCGCGCGACGCGCCCAGGCGCCGCATCACCTCGGTGTCGGGAAGCGCGGTGCCCGGCAGGTACTCACCGTCCAGCAGCAGGTCGCGAAGCGACTCCGTGACGGCGTCCGCCGGTGAGGAACGCTCGAGCGGAACCAGCGTCACGAGCCGCTCCGGAAGCCGGTGAGTCGTTGTGCGGACCTCACCGCCGCGCCTATGGTCTGAGCACGGACCATTGCCCGCGAGGACTCGCGTGAAGCGGTGAGCGACGCCCGCAGCGCCGATGCGGCGGTACGGCACGCCATGGGGCAGGCGTGTGGGACCACGAAAACGATGCTCTGAGGATCGCGTGCCACTGTCAAGTAACACAGTGTCAGCGGACAAAGGTCCGATACCCATCCAAACGGCTGGTCTACACCGGTTTGAGGACGACTCCCGCATCGCGCTCGTGAGCCCGCGCCACGAGCAGTCCGGCGATCGCCGCGTCCTGCACGCCGATGCCCACCAGGTCGCAGATGGTGACGTCCGAGTCGCGCGCCCGCTGCGGCAGCGATCCGAGCGCCACGACGTCAACCAACCGCACCACGCCGGCCGCCAGCGCATGCTGCAGCTCGCCGTTGACCGCGGCCACCGGCGGGTGATCGGCGACCACGAGGTCGGCGTCGCCGAGCACCGCGGCCTCGACCTCCTGCTTGCCCGGCATGTCCGAGCCGACCGCGGTGAGGTGCGCGCCGGGTGACAGCCAGCCGGAGCGCACCAGCGGCTCGGTCGAGGGCGTGACGGTCACGACGAGATCCGAGCCCCGCACCGCCGCCTCGAGGTCCGTGTGGACGGCCGCGCGCACGCCGTGCCGCTCGGTCAGGTCGCGAACGCACTCCCATGCAGCCTCCTCGCGCCGCGCCCACACGACGACCCGCTCCACCGGGCGCACGCCGAGCAGCGCCTCGACCTGAAAGCGGGCCTGCCCGCCCGCGCCGACCACGCACACCTGCTCCAGCGCCGGCCGCGCGAGCAGCGACGCCGCGAGCGCCCCGGCCGCCGCGGTCCGCAGCTCGGTCAGCAGCCCGCCGTCCATCACGATCGCCTCCAGCCGCCCGTCGCGCGCGGACATCACGACCGAGACGCCGGAGGCCCCGATGCCGGCGAAGCCGGTCGCCGCCTTGACCGACCAGAAGGGGTCGCCGTGCAGCCAGGCGCCCTTGACGTGCGCGTCGCCCAGCTCGCCGAACACGAAGTCCATGATCGGCGGCACGGTCGCCTCGCCGCGCTCGAGCCGCACGAACGCGGAGCGGACCGCGTCCAGCGCGTCGGCGGGAGTGATCAGCGCGCGAACGTCGGCGGCCCGCAGCAGCCGGGTCACCGGCCGGCCACCACCGCCCGCGCCCGCGCCTCGCCGTGCGCGAGATGTGCGCTCAGCGCCGCCCGGGCGGCCGCCGCGTCGCCGGACGCGATCGCCTCCAGCAGCGCGCGGTGCCCCTCGACCTGGACGCCGAGGTCGGCGGTCGCGCGATCGGCCGCGCACAGCACGAGCCGCACCTCGCGCAGCGCCCGCTCGGCCGCCGAGACGAGCCGGTCGACGCCGGTCGCCGCCACGATCGCGAGATGGAAGGCGGCGTCGGCCTCGACGCCCTCCGGCACGCTGCGCGCCGCCGCCAGCCGCCGCACGGCAGCGTCGAGCGCGTCGAGCTCCTGCGACGCCAGGAGCGCCTCCAGCCCGGCTCCTTCGAGCACGCGCCGCGCGCCGTAGACGTCGGCGACATCGGCCTCCGTCGGGCTCGCGACCCGAACGCCGCGATGGAGCGTCTGGACGACCAGTCCCTCGCGCGCCAGCTCGGCGAGCGCCTCGCGAGCGGTCCCGCGCGAGACGTTCGCCCGCTCGGCCAGCTCGGTGTCGCGCAGCGGCGACCCCGGCGGCAATGCCCCGGAAAGCAGCTCATCTCTCAGCAGGCTCGCGAGCATCGCGCTCGTCGAAGCCCGCGCCACCCGCAACGTCACGCCCGACATCATCCCGTTCGCGCCTGGAGCCTGCGCCACACACCGCCGATCTCGCCCGCCTCGCCGGGCGCGAGCGTCTCCGTGCAGAAGACCAGCGCGTCGCCGTCGACGATCGCCCGCACGCTCGGATCGCCCGCCGCGAGCTCGTCCGCCAGCCGCGCAGCGCCTGGAACCACGACCGCGTTCACCGGCCCGTCGACGAGCCGCTCGTCGAGCGTGAACTGCTTCAGCTCGCCCCCGCCGAGCGCGTCCGCGAGCTCGCGCGCGATCGCGCCGTAGCGCTCCCAGCGCGCCGCGTGGTCCATCGCCAGCCACTCCTCCAGCGCCGCCACCGTCGCCGCGATCGTGGAGCGGTCGAGCTTGAACGCGCGCCCGAAGGTCCGCCACTCGCCGGACTCGTAGCCGGTGAAGTCGAGCGCGGCGAGATCGGAGATCCGCTCCCGCCGGCCCGCCACGAACCCTCCGCCGTTGGGCCCCCAGAAGTACTTGGCCGAGAAGCATGCGAAGTCGGCGTCCGCGGACCAGCGCGAGAGCTCGGCGAGTGGATAGCTCAGGTACGCGGCGTCGACCACGACCGGCACGCCGAGCCGCCGGACCTCCGCGAGCGGGACGCCGAGATCGTCGAGGTGAGCGGGGTGGAGGATCGCCGCCGGCTCCAGCGACAAGCCGTCGGCGAGATCCTCCACCAGCTCGACTCGCGCGCCCGCCAGCCGCGCACAACGCGCGTACTTGTAGGCGTGCGCGCGCTGCATCAGCACGACGGCGCCGGTCGCCGGCAGTGCTTCGCCGACGGCGCCGTCCCCTCGTGCGATGCAGGCTCCCACGGCGAGCGCGATTCCCGCCGAGGCGCCCGGGACCACCCGGGCCGCCTCGGCGTGCACGAGCTCGGCGATCCGCGCGCCGGCGCGATCCAGCAGCTCCGGCACGGACGCCCACGTCCGGTTCGCCTCGGCCGCCGCCGCCCACACCGCGGGGCTCAGGCACGAGCCCCCGAGGTCGGTGTAGATGCCGGACGCATTGATCACGCGCCTGACCCCCAGGGAGCCGTATGTCCCCATCGCGTCGGATTGTCGGACAATCCGACGATCTGGTCAAGCCCGGGGG
Organism: uncultured Solirubrobacteraceae bacterium; assembly: GCA_963837485.1. GTDB lineage: Bacteria > Actinomycetota > Thermoleophilia > Solirubrobacterales > Solirubrobacteraceae > Solirubrobacter. The sequence continues at coordinate 101,933 of CAWINP010000013.1, forward strand.
GACTGGACAACCGCCGAACGCGGTTCTTCGCGGAAAACGCCGATTCGCGAGTGTTGGCGCGGCCGTTCCGTCGAGGGCTGCTGTCATGGTTCCCAGCCCTGATGAGCAGCCCCTCCGTCGCCCATCTGCACGTGCACTCCGAGTACTCGCTGCTGGACGGCGCGTGCAAGGTCGACGCTCTGGCCGAGCGGGCCGCGGCGTACGGGCAGCCGGCCATTGGCCTGACCGATCACGGCGTCATGAACGGCGCCGTAGAGCTCTACAAGGCCGCCAAGAAGCACGGCGTCAAGCCGCTGCTCGGCCTCGAGGCCTACTTCGTCGACGACCGCCGGTTCCGCGACGGGAAGGTCGAGCGCAATCACCTGACGCTGCTGGCGGCCACGGACGCGGGCTTCCGCAACCTGACGTCGCTGTCGAGCAAGGGCTTCCTCGAGGGCCTGCATCGCGGCAAGCCCGGCGTCGACCTGGAGCTGCTGTCCGAGCACGCCGAGGGCGTCATCTGCCTCACCGGGTGCCTGGCCTCGCGCACCAGCCAGCGGATCGTCGACGGCCGGCTCGACGCCGCGCGCGCGCACCTGGACGAGCTGATCCAGGTCTTCGGTTCCGAGGACGTCTATCTCGAGGTCCAGCGCAACGGCATCGCCGCACAGGAGCAGGTCAACGAGGCGATGAAGCGCTTCGCCGCCGACGTCGGCCGGCCGCTCGTCGCGACCGCCGACGTCCACTACCTGCGCCGGGAGGACTTCAATCACCACGCGGCGCTGCTCTGCGTGCAGACGAAGTCGACGCTCAAAGAGCCCAAGATGCGCTTCGACACCAACGAGTTCTATTTGAAGAGCTCGGAGGAGATGGCGGAGTCGTTCTCCGACTTCCCGGGCGCACTGGAGGCGACGCTGGAGATCGCCGAGCGCTGCGACGTCGGCATCTCGCTCGGCGGCCAGCTGATTCCGCGCTACGACTGCCCGGAAGGCCTGGACGAGAAGAGCTACCTGCGCAAGCTCGTGATGGAAGGGCTTGCCAAGCGCTACGGCGACCCGCCGCCCGCCGCCGCGGTCGAGCGGATGGAGATGGAGCTCGGCGTCATCGACTCGATGGGCTTCAACGCGTACTTCCTGATCGTCTGGGATTTCGTCGCGTACGCGAAGAGCAACGGGATCGCGGTGGGTCCGGGCCGCGGCTCGGCGGCGGGGAGCATCGTCGCCTACTGCCTGCAGATCACGGATGTCGATCCGCTGCGCTACGACCTGCTGTTCGAGCGCTTCCTCAACGCCGAGCGCGTCTCGATGCCGGACATCGACATCGACTTCTCAGTGCGCGGCCGCGAGCGCGTGATCCGGTACGTGACGGAGAAGTACGGCGACGACCGCGTCGCCCAGATCATCACCTTCGGCAAGATGTTCCCGCGCGCCGCCACGCGCGACGCCGCGCGCGTGCTGGGCCACGACTACGGGGTGGGGGACCGGCTCGCAAAGCTGATTCCGGACCCGATCATGGGCCGCCCGCCGAGCTTCGAGGAGTGCCTGCAGCCCGGCGCCGACCTCGCGGCCGAGGTGGCGCGCGACCCGATCGCCGCCCAGATCGTCGGCGTCGCCCAGGGGCTCGAAGGGATCGTGCGCAACGCGTCGATCCACGCCGCCGCGGTCGTGATCTCCGACCGGCCGCTGACCGACATCGTGCCGCTCCAGCTCGCCGACGCCGGCACGGGCGAGGACGGCGCGAAGATCTACCGGCGGGTCACGCAGTTCTCGATGAAGCCGATCGAGGAGATCGGCCTGCTCAAGATGGACTTCCTGGGCCTGCGCAACCTCGACGTGATCGAGGACGCGCTGGACATCATCGAGCGTTCGGCGGGCGAGCGGCCGAACATGGCCGAGCTCGCGCTGGACGACCCGAAGACCTACGACATGATGGCCCGCGGCGACTCGATCGGCGTGTTCCAGTTCGAGTCCGAGGGCATGCGCGAGGCGCTCAAGAAGGTCGGCCCGACGGAGTTCGAGGACCTCGTGGCCCTCGTCGCCCTGTACCGCCCGGGCGCGATGGACCAGATTCCCGCGTACGCACGCGGCAAGCGCAACCAGGAGTCGATCACCTACATCGACGACCGCCTGCGCTCGATCACCGACTCCACGAAGGGCGTGATCCTCTACCAGGAACAGGCGATGCAGATCGCCAAGTCCCTGGCGGGGTTCAGCGGCCCCAAGGCGGACGATCTGCGCAAGGCGATCGGCAAGAAGAACCGCGCCGCGATGGCCAAGCTGCAGCCGGAGTTCGTCGAGGGCTGCCGCGCCTCGGGCACCGCGCCCGACGTGATCGAGACCCTGTGGGCGACCAACGAGAAGTCGGCCGACTACTCGTTTAACAAGTGCGCGTCAGGCGACACGCGCGTGATTCTGCCCGGCGGACGACGGATCCGGCTCTCCGAGGCATACCGGCTGCAACCCGCCGAGATCATGTCGATGTGGTCTGACGGCGAGGTCCGGCCGCACAAGGTTTCGCGCATTGTCAAGACTGGGCGTAAGCACGTCGTCCGGGTCCGCTGCGCCAGCGGACGCCAGATCAAGGCGACCCTGGATCATCGACTGCTGACGACTGCTGGCTATCTCGAGATCCGCGACATGGAAGTCGGCGTCACCGAACTGATCACGACGCCAATGATCTCCGACAAGCAGCGCGAGGCCCGACGAGCGACGATGACCTCGCTCGCTCGCTCGCCGCAGCGCAAGGAATGGGATCGGATCGCGTCGCTCCGCATGCGGGCCTATCAGGCGTCGCGACCGCTGGAAGTCAAGTCGGCGCACATGCGCCGCATGCATGAGATTCATCCGCACATGACTCGCGCAGGCGTCGCGGCGATGCATGAGCGCGTGAAGTGGCTATGGGCGAACGATGCGGAGTGGCGCGCGCGTCAGATGGCGCGATCTTTCAGCTCGGTGCGAGCCGCGTACGACACCGGCCCGGGCTACGGGCACTGCTCGATCGCATCCAACGGCATGTGGTGCGCGAGCTGGCCGGAGCGCCAGATGTGCGAGTGGCTGATCGAAGAGGGCATCGAGTTCGAGATGCACAAGCCGCTTGCCAACGGCCGGATGTGCGACTTCTATTTCCACGGCGTCTACTGGGAGATGGACGGCATGGACCGTTCCGCGGAGTTCTTCGCGGACAAGTACGGAGACCTCCCGTTCGTCGTCGTCACGCCTGAGGACTTCCGCTTCCGCGTCGAACGCCATCTCGCGACCGCACACGCCGAGAACGGTGATCCGATCGTTTCGATCGAGCCGGTCGGCACCGTCATGACCTATGACGTCGAGATGGCGGCCGACGGTCCGCTGAACTTCCTCGCCAACGGAATCGTCTCCCACAACTCCCACGCTGCCTGTTATGCGCTGATCTCCTACCGCACGGCGTGGCTGAAGGCCAACTACCCGGCCGAGTACATGGCGGCGCTGATCTCCTCGGTGATGGACACCAAGGACAAGGTCCCATTCTTCGTCAACCAGGCGGAGGCGATGGGGATCGAGATCCTGCCGCCCGACGTCAACGAGTCCGACCACGAGTTCATGGTCGTCGAGGGCAACATCCGCTTCGGCCTGGACGCCGTGAAGGGCGTCGGCTACGCGGCGGTGGAGGCGATCAAGCGCGCCCGCGAGGAGGACGGCGACTTCACGTCGCTGTGGGACTTCTGCGAGCGCGTGGACGCCCGCACGGTGAACAAGCGCGCGATCGAGGCGCTGATCAACTGCGGCGCGTTCGGCTCGACGGGCGGCACCCGCAGGGGCATGATCGAGGTGCTCGACTCCGCGCAGGCGGCCGGCCAGCGCGCGCAGCAGGACGCGCAGATGGGCCAGGGCTCGATCTTCGACCTCGCGGGCCTGGGAGGAGACGACCAGGCGTCGCCGTTCGCCGCTCCCTCATACCCGCCGATCCCGACGCACGAGTACGACCGCAACGACCTCCTGGCGCGCGAGAAGGAGTCGATCGGGATCTACATCTCCGAGCACCCGCTCAAGCGTGTGCGCGAGGCGCTGAAGGTCAAGACCGACTGCTCGTGCGACAAGGTCATGGCGCAGCGCGACGGCGAGTGGGTGAAGGTCGGCGGGATGATCACGGAGTCCAAGAAGATCCGCACCCGCTCCGGCACGACGATGATGTTCGCCACCCTGGACGACCTCGAGGGCTCGGTCGAGCTGATGGTGTTCGAGAAGTCGCTCGAGGCGGCGGAGAAGGTCATCGCCTCCGACGCGATCGTCCTCGTGCGCGGGCGAGTGGACCACAAGGAAGCCGGCAAGGTCTGCGTGATCGTCCAGGAGGTCGAGGCGTTCGATCCGACCGACGCGGAGATCGAGAAGGCCAAGGCCCAGGTGGCCAAGCTCGCGGCCACCCGCCCGTCGGCGTTCCGCCGCCGGGTGAACGCCGCCCAACTCCCGGCCAGCGTGGTGGACGACCTGCGCGAGCTGTTCGAGCGCTACCCGGGCGAGAGCGAGTTCGTGCTCGAGATGCACACCCGCAGCGGCCTGCGCCGGCTCAGGTTCGGCGACGCCTACAAGGTCAAGGCGCGCGACGCGGGCTTCAAGGCCGAGCTCGAGGAGCTGCTCGGCTCGGCCACGCTCGCCGCGGCATAAGGCAGATGCATCCCCTCCGCCCCACCCCGATCATCCGACCTTAACGTTTGCTGCGGGCGGTCACGCCGCGCTTGCGCAGGTTGATCATGTTCTCGATGTCCTCGGGCTCGACGTTCTTGCCCTTGAACCCGGGGCCCTCGAAGATCGCCGGCAGGCCCTCGAAGCGCGGCTCGCTCAGGAACGCGGCGATTCCTGCCGCCCCGATCTCGCCGTCGCCGAGGTTGACGTGCCGGTCCCGGTTGGAGCCCAGCGGCGTCACCGAGTCGTTGACGTGCAGCGAATGCAGGCGATCGAGCCCGACTACGCGGTCGAACTCGTCGACCACCGACGCGATCGACTCCTCGGTGCGCATGTCATAGCCGGACGCGTGCAGGTGGCAGGAGTCCAGGCAGACGCCGAGGCGCTTGCCGGCGCCGGAGGCCTCGATCAGCGCGGCCAGCTCCTCGAACGAGCGCCCGAGCGTCCCGCCCGCGCCCGCGGTGTCCTCGAGATGCAGCGGGCAGCTCCCGGACTCCTCCAGCGCCTCGCGGATCACCTCGCCCGCCCGCTTGATCGCCCCGTCGACGTCCTCGCTTTTCAAGGCCGACCCCGGGTGCAGGACGACGCCGAGCGCGCCCAGCTGCTCGCCCGCGTTCAACGCCAGCGTCAGCGCCTCCAGCGACTTGTCGCGGAACTCGGCCTTCTCGGAGGCCGGATTGAGCAGGTAGATCGCGTGGATCAGCAGGCCCTCGACCGGCGAGCCGTCCAGCGCCTCGCGATACGCGGAGACCTCCTCGTCCCTATACAGCCGCCCCTTCCACTGGCGCGGGCTCTGGTTGAAGATCTGGATCGCCGTGCAGTGGCGTTCCTCGCCGCGGCCAATGGCATTCGCCGGCCCTCCGGCGGGCGAGACGTGCGCGCCGATCAGCACGGGGCCGAGGCTGCCATTCTTGTCGCCATGAAAGTGCGCTTTCCTCCGTCGCCGACCGGGGCGCTGCACATCGGCAACGCGAGGACGGCACTGTACAACTGGCTCCTGGCGCGGGGCTCGGGCGGCCAGCTCGTGCTGCGCATCGAGGACACCGACCGCGAGCGCTCCACCCGGGAGAACGTGGACACGATCTTCGGCGCGCTGGAGTGGCTGGGCATCGATTGGGACGAGGGCCCGATCTACCAGACCGACAACGCCGAGCGCCATGCGCAGGTCGTCCGGCAGCTGCTCGACGAGGGCAAGGCGTACCGGACCACGGCGGGCGCCGACGAGGTTCGCGCCTACAAGGAGAGCCACGACAACCGCGGCTTCCGCGGGGCCGACGAGAGCGAGGGCGCCGTCCGGCTGCGCATGCCCGACGACGGCGTGACGGTGGTCAACGACATCGTGCGCGGCCGGACCGAGTTCGAGAACGCGCTGCTCGACGACCTCGTGATCGCGCGCGCCGACGGGACGCCGGTCTACCACCTCGCGGTCGTCGTCGACGACATGGACGAGGGGATCACCCACGTCGTCCGCGGCGCCGACCACTACTCCAACACGCCCAAGCACGTGCGCATCTACGAGGCGCTCGGCGCCGACGCGCCGGTCTACGCGCACCTCCCGCTGCTCCACGGACCGGACGGCAAGAAACTCTCAAAGCGGCACGGCGCCGCGTCCGTGCAAGATTTGCGGGATTCCGGGTATTTGAGGGAAGCAGTCGTCAACTACCTGGCCCTGCTGGGCTGGGGGTACGACGAGTCCACCACCTTCTTCAGCATCCCGGAGTTGCAGAAGCTCTTCAGCCTCGAGCGCGTATCCAAGGCCCCCGCAGTCTTCGACGAGCAGAAGCTGCGCTGGGTCAATGGCCGCTACCTGCGCGAGCTTCCACTGGACGAGCTGACCGCCCGCCTGGAGGCGTTCACCGGCCGCACCGGGCTGCGCGACGTCGTCGCCATCACGCAGGACAAGATGTCGACGCTCGACGAGTTCTGGCCGCTGGCCGGCTCGTTCTTCGATGGTCCGTTCGACGACCCGTCGGCGCGCCAGAAATTCCTCTCGACGCCGGACCACCGCGCCGCCCTGAACGAGGCCCGTGGCGCTCTGGAGGCGCTACCGGAGCCGTGGACGCCTGAGAAAGTGGAGTCCGCGCTGCGCGAGGTGGTCGAGCGGACCGAACGCAAACCCAAGCAACTTTTCCAGCCCTTGCGCGTAGCTCTTACAGGGACGACCGTGTCACCAGGTATCTTCGAGACCGTTGCGTTGCTCGGACGCGATGAAGGCCTGGCGAGGGTGGGACATGCGCTCGAGGCGTAGCAGGCGGGACAGGGAGACAGAATGGCGGGGGCCTCAACCATCGGTCCGGCAATGCCGATAGCGGGTCAAGGCGGACAATCCATGGCCCCTGCCGAGACTCCAGATCACGCCGATCCAGCCGATCACTCTCTCATGAGCACCGCACCCGCACCGGCCGCTGTAAAGGCTCGTCACCGTGACGATGCGCCATACGCCGTGGTCGGCCGGCCCCGTAACGAGGGTCACGGCAAGCGCCTGACGGCCGCGTTCGAGGCGCTGGAGGTGTTCCCGGCCCTGGCCGAGTCGCGCAACCGGCTGCTCGCGCTGATCTCCGAGGAGCGCCCGTCGATCGGCGACGTGGTGCGCGCGATCGAGTCCGACGTCGCGCTGGTGATCTCGGTCATGCGGCTTGCCAACGGCCTGGATTCCCCGCGCCGCGGCCAGGTCGAGTCGGTCGTCGGATTCCGTCGAGGTGCTGTCGCCGGAGGCCGTGCAGCGGCTGGCCGCGAACGCCGAGACGTTCGAGTTCTTCGAGCGCGGGAAGACGTGGGACGCCGCGCCCGAGCGCTTCCGCCTGCACGCCGTCGCCGTGCAGCGCGCCGCCGATCGCCTGGCGGCGTCGGCCGGCTACGCGCACCGCGACCGTCTGCTGGTCACCGCGCTGCTGCACGACGTCGGCAAGCTCGTGCTGATGCACGCCTACCCGGGCTATCCCAAGCAGGTCCACGGGCCTGCGCGCACGCCCGAGGAGCGGCTGCACTACGAGCGCCGCGAGCTGGGCGTCGACCACGCCCTGGTCGGCGGCGTGCTCGCCCGCCGCTGGAACCTGCCCAAGGCGGTCGCCTCGGCGATCGAGCGCCATCACGCCGACGACGCGCAGGGCGACGCCGCGTTCGTGCGCCTCGCGGACATGCTCGCGCACTACTCGCAGGGCTCGCCGGTCTCCTCGACCGAGCTGCTGCGCGCCGCGCGCAACGTCGGCTTCGGCCCGAGCGAGCTGCGCGCCGTCCTCTACGACCTTCCGTACCCGAGCAACGACCGCCCGCGCGCGGTCGAGCCGTGCCCGCTCTCCACGCGCGAGCTGGACGTGCTCAAGCGGCTCGCCCAGGGCATGGTCTACAAGCAGATCGCGCTCGAGCTCTCGCTCTCGACCAGCACGGTGCGCACGCACCTGCACAACATCTACGGCAAGCTCGGCGCCGTGGACCGCGCGCAGGCCGTCCTGCACGCGACAGAGCGCGGCTGGCTTTAGCCCCTAGCGGGTACCTCCCTCCCGTCCACTTCGGGAGGGGGACGACATGTCTCGCTTGGGTTTGCTCGCCGGCGGCGTGGGAGCGTTGCTGGCCGCCGTCATCGCGCTCGGGTCCGCGGGAGCCGATCCGCACCAGTCTCCGGCTCCGGCCGCGCATGACAACGACACGTCGCGCATGCTGCGGGAGATCGATCCGCGGCGGCTGCGCGCCGACGACCTGAAGCTGGTCGGCTTCGGGACGCGCAACACGCTGTCCTCGCAGGACGATCCCGTGCGCGGGATCGGCGCCGCGCGCGACTGGATCAAGTCGCAGTTCGACGAGATCGCGGCGACCAGCGGCGGCCGTATGACGGTCGCGCTGGACTCGTTCATCCAGCCGGTGTCGAACCGGATCCCGGTGCCGACGCCGATCACCAACGTCGTCGCGACGCTGCACAGCGCTACCCGGAGTCGGCCGGCCGCACCTACGTCGTCTCCGGCCACTACGACTCGATCTGCACCAGCCCGACGAATGCCACCTGCGACGCGCCGGGCGCCGACGACGACGCCTCGGGCGTGATCGCGGTGCTCGAGATGGCGCGCGTGATGGCCACGCGCCACTTCGACGCGACGATCGTGTTCATGGCGGTGGCAGCCGAGGAGCAGGGCCTCTATGGCTCCGACCACTACGCCAAGCAGGCCAAGGCGGCCGGGATGGACGTCCAGGGGATGTTCAGCAACGACATCATCGGCGCGTCGCGCAGCACGTCGACGGGCATCTCGCGCCCGCGCGTCGTGCGGCTGTTCGCCGAGGGCGTCCCGACGACCGAGACGCCGCAGCAGGCCTCGATCCGCCAGTCGGTCGGCGGCGAGAACGACTCGGTCTCGCGCCAGCTCGCCCGCTTCGTCGAGGAGGTCGCCGAGAACCACGACACCAAGATGGACGTGCAGGTGATCTACCGGCGCGACCGCTATCAGCGCGGCAGCGACCACATCTCGTTCCTGCAGCAGGGCTATCCGGCGGCGCGGTTCACCGAGCCGGACGAGACCTACGAGCACGAGCACCAGGACGTGCGCGTCGAGAACGGCGTCCAGTTCGGCGAACTGCCCGAGTTCGTCGACTTCGACTACATCGCGCGCGTCGCGCGCGTGAACGCGTCCGCGCTCACCGCCCTGGCCCGCGGCCCGCAGGCGCCCAAGAACACCCGCATCATCACGGCGCAGCTGACCAACGACACCCAGCTGCGCTGGGACGCGAACCCGGAGCCGGACCTCGCCGGCTATGAGATCGTCTGGCGCTTCACCGACGAGCCGAAGTGGACCCACACGATCCCGGTGGGAAACGTCACCGACTACACGATCAAGAACATGACGAAGGACAACTTCTTCTTCGGCGTGCGCGCGATCGATCGCGAAGGCCACCGCAGCCCGGTGTCCTTCCCTGTCCCGGCGTCCCGCTAGTCGTCGTGGCCCGAGCTGCCGGCCAGCGCGGCCGGCAGCTCGCGCCGCGAGCCGATGCCGAGCTTGCGGTAGGAGTGACTGAGGTGCGTCTCCACGGTCCGCACGGTCACGAACAGCGCCTGGGCGATGTCGCGGTTGGACATCCCGCCGATCGCCATCTGCGCGACCCGGTGCTCGGTCGCGGTGAGGGCGTCGGCGCCGGTGCGCAGGATCTTGCGCGGGCGCGCGCCGGTCGCCGTCAGCTCCTCGTAGGCGCGCTCGGCGAGCGCGAGCGCTCCGCAGTCGCGGGCGAGCGCGAGCGCGGCGGCGAGCGGCTCGCGCGCCTCGACCGCCTGTCCGCGGCGTCGCAGCGCCGCGCCCAGCACGGCGAGCGAGTGCGCGTGCTCCAGCCGCGCCGGCGACCGGTCCAGCACCGCCACCGATTCGCGCAGGACGTCCACGTCCTCGGCCACGATGCCGCTGACCCGCAGCGCGGCGCCGAGCGGCGACGCGGCGCCGAACCGGCGCGCGACCGCGACCTCCTCGGCCGCGAGCGACGCCGCACGCTCGCGCTCGCCCAGCGCCAACAACCCGAGCGCCGCTCGTGAGCGCCAGAACGTAGGGACGGCGTTGGCGATCCCTGCCTCGACGAGCCGCGCGCCCGCCTCGAGCAGGTCCGCGACCCCGCGCTCGGGCTCGCCGCGCACGACCCGCAGCCAGCCGCGCGTGACGAGCAGGTACATCGCATTGAGGCCGCCGGCCGCTCCGGCGCCCGCGAGCTCGGCCTCGGCGGCCGCGAGCTCGCCGCGTTCGATCAGCGCCTCGGCGAGGAACGACGCCGCGATCGGGCGCAGGATCTCCAGCAGGGGCGGCTCCGCGAGGGCGAGCGCCTCGCGAGCGAGCGCCTCCGCCTCGTGGACCGCCCCGAGGCGGAGCGCGAGGTGCGAGCGGAAGCACGAGCAGAACGCGGCGCCGATCGCCGATCCGCTCGCCCGAGCGGCGCTCAGGCCGGCGTCGAGGATGTCGCGCGCCTGCTCGAAGCGATCGCAGAAGCTCAGCGCGTTCGCCGCCATCACCACGTTCGGGGACTCCGCGCCCTCGTCGGCGAGCAGCCGCCCGGCGGCGAACGCCTCCTCGGCGAGGCGCGCCGCCTCGCCGGCCGACGTGCCCGCGGTCGCGGCCTCGAACGCGAGCCCGGCCAGCACGAGCCGGTGCGCTGGGCTTGCGGGCGCGACCTGCTCGCGCAACGCCTGCAGCCGCCTCCTGCGCGCCTCGGGCGCCGCGCCCAGCCCTCGCTCGGCGCCGCTGGCCTCGATCTCGAGCCGGGCCGCGAGCTGCGGATCGGCGGAACGCACGTCGCCCGCCGTGCGCGCGAGCAGCGCGGCGCCGTCGCTGCGGCCGGCGGCAAGCAGTGCTCGCCCCAGCTCGAGCGCGATCCCGGCCCGGGCGATCGGGTCCACGGTCTCGGCATAGGCGAGCTCGAGATGCTCGAGCGCGTGGGCGCTTCCGGCGCGCAGCTCCGCCGAGCCGAGCTCGCGCAGCACGTCGATCCGGACCGCCGCCGGGGGCGGCTCGGCCAGCGCGCGCCGCAGGTAGCTCACCGAGCTGGCCGGGCCCGCGCGGGCGAGCTCGGCGGCGGCGGCCCGCCGCAGGACGTCCACGACCCACGCCTCGCCGGCCGGTGCGCACTGCAGCAGGTGGGCTCCCACGGTGGCGAGCTCGGCGCCCGCCTGGGCGAGGGTGCTCGCGGCGCGGGCGTGTGCGGCGGCGCGCTCGTGCGGGAGCAGGTCCTGGGAGATCGCCGCGGCCACCATCGGGTGGACGAACGCGGGCCGGGTATCGCGCTCCAGGACGCCCGCGGCGGCGAGCGCGTCCGCCGCTGCGGCCGAGCTCGCCGCATCGAGTCCGGCGAGCGCGGCCGCGTGCGTGAGCTCGGCGCCGTCGCCGAGGATGGCGACGGCGCGGGCGAGCTCGACGCAGCCCGAGTCCATTCGCGCGAGGCGGGCCAGGACGGAGCGGCGCACGGTGTCGGGCCCGAGCGCGCGCACCTGCGCCGCGGAGGGTTCGAGGCCGTCCGAGGTGAGCGCCGCGAGCAGCTCGGCCAGCAGGAACGGGTTGCCGCCCGTCGCCGTCTTGCAGGCCGCGACGAGCTGTGCGTCGACTGGAGCGCCGAGGCGCTCGCCGACCAGCGCGCCGACCGCCGACGAGCTGAGCGGCCGCGGTCGGGCGACGTGCGCCTGCGGCTCGGCGACCAATGCGTCGACCAGTCCCGCGTCGGCGCCGGGCTCGCCCAGCCGCGTCGCGATCGCGACCAGGGCGGCGACGCCGACGAGCCGCCCGGCGAGGAAGTTGAGGAAGCGCAGCGACTGGGCGTCGGCCCAGTGCGCGTCGTCGACGAGGATCAGCAGGGGACGGGCGGCGGCCAGGTTGGCGGTCAGCCAGTAGAGCCCGTGCAGCGCGGCGAAGCCCGGGTCGGCTCCCGGCGGCAGCGCGCCGGCCGCCGGATCGATCAGCGGTTGCGCGAGCGCGGCCGCGCCCGCGAGCAGCTCGGTGCGCTCGCTCGCCGGGGCACGGGCGATCCACGGCTCGAAGAGCTGGCGGACGACGCCGAAGCCGAGCTCGCGCTCGAGCTCGGAGCCGCGCGCGGCGAGCACTGCGAGGCCGAGGCGCTCGGCTCGCTCGCGGGCCGCCGCGAGCAGCCGCGTCTTGCCGATCCCGGGCGGGCCGGCGAACGCGAGCAGCGCGCCGTCGCCCGCCGGCGCCCGCTCGAGCAGTCCGGCGACCAGGGACAGCTCGGCTTCGCGCTCGAGCAACGAGGAGCTTCCGTACTCCACGACCGCGCAGCCTATCCCGAATGTCAGTGGCGATGTACGTGGTCGTCCACGATGCGAAGCGCGGAGGCGTGGACGGACACTCGGCGGCGTGGAGACGACGATCGAGGTGACCGTGGAGCTCGGGGCCGGCGCGGACCGGATCGAGGGCCGGGTGCGTGCCGAGGACGGGTCGTCGCGGCGGTTCACCGGCTACGTCGGGCTGCTGGCGGCGATCGACGCCGTGCTGGCGAACGAGCGCGTCGCGCAGGACGCGTCGTGAGGCTCGCCGCACTCGCCGTGGTGTGGGCGGGGCTGGCGTTCCCGGCCGCGGCGCGCGCGACTACGATCACGGTCTCGGGGCCCGACCCGGCGATCGACACGAGGATTCCGGTCACGATCACCGTCACCGGCGGCGCCGGCACCGACTTCGTGGGCGTCGGCCAGCGCGGCAACGACGTGCTGACCGTGAACGCGCCGGCGGGCGCGACGTTCGGCGGCAGCCTCGTCGCTCCCGGGCTGTGCGAGACGCAGGACAACAAGCTGCTCCACTGCGCCGGCTTCTTCCCGACCCGCTTCGAGGTCAACGGGAGCTTCGGCGACGGCGCCGACGGGCTGCAGATTCCCGACACGGTCAACGGCCTCCCGTGGCCGACCACGGGCGGCGACATCGACATGGGCGCCGGGACCGACAGCGTCAACATCATCGACTTCGAGCGGCACCGGTCGGGCGCGGTCTGGTCGATCCACGGCGGCGCGGACAACGACAGCATCAAGCACGATGACTCGCCGGCGGAGGACGGCACGAGCCCGGCGACCCACGATGTCATCGACGGCGGCGCGGGGGACGACCGGCTGGTCTCCTTCAGCGGCAGCGACGACTTCGTCGATGCAGGCCCGGGCGACGACTTCGTCGAGATGGACGACGACGAGGGCAGCGGCGTCGCCGGCGGCGGGACCGCGGCCGGCGGGTCGGGCACCGACCTGTTCATGACGGATGTCGGCGACGTGCCGATGACGATGCGGCTCGACGCCGACGGCCGCGTCACCGGCAGCGGCGCCCTCCTGCCCGCATCCAGCTCCGGCTTTGAGAACCTCGAGGTCGACGGCCTCGGCGACGGCTCCATCACGCTCGAGGGCAACGACGGCCCGAACGTCCTCACGGCGAACTTCTTCGGCAACCCGACGACGCTGATCGGCAACGGCGGCGACGATCTTCTCCAGGGCAGCAGCGGCGTCGACACCTTCCGCGGCGGCGCCGGCGACGATCGGATCGTCGCCGACGACGGGAACGCCGAGACGCTGGATTGCGGCTCCGGCCTGGACACCGACGTCCGGCACGACGCGCAGGACACGCTGGTCGACTGCGAGGCGGCGCCGGTGGTGATCGGTGGCGGGCCGATCGGCACGGTCGCGGTTGCCGACGCGACGTTCACGTTCACGGCCGTCAGCGCGCCCTCCGGCTCGACGTTCCAGTGCCAGCTCGACTCCGGGCCGTTCACGGCGTGCGTGTCGCCCCGTTCGCTGTCGCAGCTGCCCGACGGCCCGCACGTGTTCCGCGTGCGGCTCGTGAGCAGCGGCACGCCAAGCGAGGCGTCCGAGCGCCGTTGGACGGTCGACACGACGCCGCCGTCGCTGTCGGTCGACTCGGCGCCGGCCGGCGACGCGAACCTGGCGGACGTGACGATCGCGTTCCACGCCGATGAGCCTGCGACGTTCCGCTGCGCCGTCGACGGCGGCGCCGAGGCGGACTGCGCGAGCCCGCTGCGGCTGTCAGGCCTCCCCGTGGGCTCGCACCAGCTCGTGCTGCGGGCGGTCGACGCGGTCGGCAACGCGTCGCCGCCGCGCACGCTCGGCTGGGGCGTCGGCGGCCCGGGGGAGTGCAACGCGGGCGGCCGGCCGCTGCTCGCCGCCACCTGCCCGGGGGCGCTGCCCGTCGACTGCCCGCCGGGCAGCGAGCACAAGGTCGCGTTCGGCCTCCTGGTCGCGGTGGCGACCACGCGCGAGGCATGCTTCGTGCCCAAGCCCGGCAACGGCGGCGCGCGCCAGTCGCCGGGCCCGGTGCTCGTGAACGGCGTGCGGATCGCCCCGGTCGCCGGCAAGCTGGTGATCCTCGACAGCGTCGCGGGCAGCGGGCGCCTGCAGACGACCGGGCCCTACAGCCTCGGCCTCGGCTCGGCGTCGATCAATCTCGATACGCCGCTGACCATCGACGGCCTCGCCTCGTTCGGCAGCCAGCTCTCCCAGCGCGTGATCAAGTTCCTCGGCGGCGACCTGCCGAAGCTGCTCGAGCTGCCGGTCAGGGGCGAGCTGAAGTGGGAGTTCGCGACCTCTGACGGCGGCTCGTCGAAGCTGACGCTGACCGTCGGGCTCCCGAGCATCTTCCGGCCGGTGCCCGACGGGACGATCGGGCCGGCGGCGCCGCCGAGCGTCGGCGGGGTCTCGAGCGCCGCCGGCATCAGCTTCACGGTGATCGCCAACGCGTCCAACGACAAGGGCGTCTCGTTTGCCGGCAAGGCCAAGTTCAGCGAGCTCTACCTGTTCGGCAAGGTCAAGCTCAAGGACGTCGAGCTCGGCGTGGACCTCGGCAAGCGCACCTTCAGCGGCTCGGCCGGAATCTCGCTGGCCCAGAGCGGCGGTGCGAACCCTCAGGCCGGCTTCGGCAAGGACGCCCTGCTCACGGTGACGATGGAGATCGGCGAGGGCGGCCTGCTCGGCACGCCGCTGAAGAAGCTCACGCTGGCGGCGTCGCAGCTCGAGAAGTTCATCGGCGACGGCGTCTACCTGCAGCGCATGGGCGGCGAGCTGGCGGCCGGTGCGGACCTCCTCGGGCGCCCCGCCGTCGTGCTGTCGACGACCGGCGGGGCGTCGCTCGGCCCGCGGCTGAAGCTGCCGCCGTTCTTCGAGGGCGAGGCGGTGTCGATCGACGGCACCGCGAAGCTGATGATCCCGACCGACGCACCTCCGTCGGTGTCGCTGCAGTTCGAGGGGATCGGCAAGATCGTCGACGTCCCGGTGACCAGCAACGAGGTCGCCTACACCGCGCCGGGCCGGATCGAGACGCACGGCAACGTCGACGCGACGATCGCCGGCTTCGGCTTGTTCGCCGCGATCCGCTCGAGCTGGTTCGACGCCGCCGGGCTCGACTTCAACATCGAGGCGGCCGGCGGCTTCCGGCTTCCCGGCCTGGGCGCGTTCGGGCACCTGATCGCGAACGACCGCGAGGCCGAGGGCGTGTTCTCAAAGACCGGCTTCGCGGTCTGCGTGGGCGACAACGACGAGCGCTTCGGCTTCGGCAAGCGCTGGGGCCAGTCCCTGCAGACGTTCTCGGACTCATGCGATCTCGGTCCGTTCCGGAGGGCGGCCGCCGCGCCCGCGCAGGCCGGCGGTTCCCGCGGGTTTGTGGTCGCGCGGGGCACTCGCGTGCTCGCCGTCGCGGCGCGCGGCACGGGCGCGCCGCCCAAGCTCGACGCCGCCGGACCGGGAGGCGCGCACGCGGCGACGCCGGATGGGGTGGAGGTCACCGACGACGCCACCGCGCTGGTCGTCCAGGATCCCGCCACCGCGACGACCTGGATCGTGCTGCACCGTCCGGCGCCAGGCCGCTGGACCGTGACGCCGCGCGCGGGCAGCGCGCTCGCCCGCGTCGACGTCGCCGATCCGCTACCGCCGGCGCGCGTCGCGGTGCGCGTGACGGGCCACGGCGCCCGGCGCACGCTCTCCTGGCGGATGCCGAAGCTGCCGGGCCATGCGCTCACGCTCACCGAGCTCGGCAAGGGCACTCCCGCGCGCACGCTCGTGCGCACGCGCCGTGCGCGCGGGCGGATCGCGTTCACGCTCCGGGGCGCGGCCGGGGTGCGGCGGATCGTCGCGACAGTGTCCCGGTCCGGTCTCCCGCGCCTTACGCGCGTCGTCGCCCGCTACCGCTCCCCGGCGCCGCCGCGGCTGCGGCGCGTCACGGCGATCCGCCGGCGCGGAGCCACGCTGAGCTGGAAGGCGCAGCGCGGAGCGGACGCCTACGCGGTGGCGCTGACGCCGTCCGGCGCGACCACGATCACCGCGACCGTGCGCGCGCCGCGTCTGAAGCTGCCGAAGGCGGCGCGCCGGGGAGCGCTCGACGTCACGATCGTGGCCACCTCCGGCGACAACCGCCACGGGCCCGTCGCATCGCTCCGTTTGAAGGCGTGAGCGCCTGACCGCGGGGCTCGCGCGTGTCAGGATGACTCCGTGCTCTCGATCACCACCAAGTCGCCGTACGCGATCCGGGCGCTCGCCGAGCTCGCCCGCTGCGGCGGCGCCGGCCCCGTGCCGATCGGCGAGCTCGCACGCCGCCGAGACGTCCCGGTCCAGTTCCTCGAGCAGCTCTTCGCCGTCCTGCGCCGCGCGGGCGTCCTGCGCTCCCAGCGCGGCGTGAAGGGCGGCTACGCCTTCGCCCGAGAGCCGGGAGAGGTCACCGTCCTCGAGATCGTCGAGCTGCTCGACGGCCGCGTCGGCGCGGACGCGGAGGGCATCTTCGCCGAGGCCGCCGCCGCAGCCCGCGCCGTACTCGCCAAGTCGACGATCGCCGACGTCGTCGAGCGCGAGAACCAGGCCGCGGGCGCGACGATGTACTACATCTAGGTCTAATACTTCTGCAGAGCCGGTCTTGGCTCTGCATATGGTTTTCACTCCGACCCGGTCCGGTGAAATCCGGCCGAATCCGGCGTCTGTGTCCCACCGTTGTCCCATGGACGACGCCTGCGGACTCCTGCCGCCACCCTCGCGCGAGCTCGCCGCTGCCTATTCATCTCGTCCGCCGATCTCGTCCGTCACCGCCGGCTGTTCCCGCACCGCCATCTCCGTGCGCGGCTCGCTGTTCCTCGTCCGCCTGCCCCTCGCTCGCCCCACAGCTCGTCTCCATCACTTCGCCCGCCCGCTGGGCCCTGCACCCACCTCAACATCAGGACCGGATCCGACCCCGCCAGCCCCGTGTTGTTTCTGTCGTAGGGCGGGCGGGGTCGGATCCGGGACGCCTTCACTCGCGGCTCTCCAGCAGGGCTCAGCGGGCGGGCGCTACGGACGCCAGTCCGTAGCGCAATCCGTAGCGCCCGGCAGTGCAGCCGGGCCGGCCATAGCAGCCGCTTGCGCGCAAAGAGCCGCCGACGGCTTGATTCGCATGAAGCCGGACCCGGCTCCGCGCCTCGCGCTCAGCGTCGCCGAGGCCTGCGCCGCGCTCGGCGTGTCGTGGGACTTCTGGCAGGAGCACATCGCACCTGAGGTACGCGTCGTCCGACGAGGTCGCCGCAAGCTCGTCTCCGTCGCCGAGCTGGAGCGCTGGCTCGACCGGAACGCCGAACTCCTCCTCGAGGCGAGCCATGCCAGCTGAAGGGATCGAGGTCCGCCACGCCACCGACTGCCGATCCCGCGACGGCGGCCGCTGCACCCGCCGCCCGACCTACCGCGCCAGCGTCTGGTCCACCCGAGACCGCAAGCGCATCCGCAAGAGCCTCCCAACCGAGGCCGCCGCGAAAGCGTGGCGCCAAGACGCCGCCGGCGCCGTCCGCCGAGGCGAGCTGCGCGCCATCGCCGCACCACGCCTCGCCGACGCCATGACCGAGTTGCTCGCCGCTATGGATGCACGCACCTTCCGCACGCGGGGACGCCGGCCATTCAAGCCAACCACGCGCCGAGCCACCGAGCAGACCTACCGCCTCCGGGTCGCCGACCGCTTCGGCCGAGTCCGGCTCGACCGCCTCGACCACCTGGAGCTGCAGGACTTCGTCGACGAGCTCGACGCGGCGGGCACGAACCCAAGCACGATCGAGGGAACGGTCCTCCCGCTCCGCCTCGTGTTCCGCTGGGCACGGGCCCGAGGAATCGTCGCCATCGACCCGACCGACGGCCTCGAACTCCCGGAGAAGTCCTCCCGCCAGCGCATCCCACCCTCACCGGCGACGCCGCCCGCCTCCTCGCCGCCGCACCCGAGCCTGACCGCCCGGTCTGGGCCACCGCCATGCTGGCCGGCCTCCGCCGCGGCGAGCTGCTCGCCTGGACTGGGGAACGTCGACCTGGCCGCGGCGTCCTCCGGTCGAGCGCTCCTACGACCCGACGTCCGGTACGTTCGGCCGCCCCAAGTCCAGGCACGGCATCCGAACGGTCCCAATCACCGCCGCCCCTCGCCCCGTACCTCCGCGAGCACGCTCTGCGCTCAGGCCGCCGCGTCGGTCTCGTCTTCAGCGAGGGCTCGACCCGGCCTCTCGATTCCCGCCGTCTCCAGGAACGAGCCGACAACATCTGGCTAGCCCACGGCCTGTCCCGAGTCCCGCTCCACGCCTGCCGCCACCTCTACGCATCCATGTCGATCGCCGCCGGCGTCAACGCCCACGCTCTCTGTCGCTATATGGGCCACAGCTCGATCGCAGTCACCTTCGACCTATACAGCCATCTCTTCCCAGGCAACGAGTCGGAGGCGGCGGCGCTCCTCGATCGGTTCCTCGAGCGAGCCTTTGTCACGTCGTGAGCGCGGTCAGTCGGGCACGGCCGAGGGGTGGAAGCGCTTCCAGCCCGGAACCGGTCGGCGGCGCTCTGCGGGATCTCATCTCCGCTATTTCGGTAGGCGGCATCCCGCGCCAGTGCGTCGCCGGCCCAACGCGTCGCGCATGCGTCGCGGAAGTCGTCATTGCCCACGCACTCCGCCCCGGCGTGCGGTGGCGGACACCACCGCGCGGAGGGGGAGCGAAGTGGACCGCGATCGCCTGGGGTACCGACCCTCGCACACGGCGGGCGAATGCAGGGAAATTCGCACGACGTGCTCCATCTCTTCGCCGGCAATTCAAGGCATTCAGGGTCCGTGCCGATG
The DNA here is from genome assembly GCA_963837485.1 of uncultured Solirubrobacteraceae bacterium. GTDB lineage: Bacteria > Actinomycetota > Thermoleophilia > Solirubrobacterales > Solirubrobacteraceae > Solirubrobacter. Next base: position 121,116 of record CAWINP010000013.1, read on the forward strand.
TAGCACCTGTGTTACGGCCGCATTTGAATGACGCGTAACACCTATGCTACGTTGTTCTACCGACTGGATCGGAAGGAAGGACGGAGAATGCCTACCACCACGACAGACCGCCCGACCTCTCAGGACACGAGTTTTCACGACCGTCGCCTTGCGCGTCGGCTCAAGGAGGACCCCGAGTTCCGGGCCGAGTACGAGCGCCAGCGGCGCGAAATCGCCGCGATCGACGCGATCATGCACAAGCTCGACGCCCTCCGAGAGCGGAGCGGAATGACCAAGGCCGAGCTTGCTCGGGCGATCGACAAGAACCCGGCGGCGGTCCGGCGGCTGCTGACTGCTTCGGGCAATCCCGAACTGCGGACCGTCGTCGCGATGGCCGAGGCCTTGGGGGCGGAGGTGTGCATCGTCACGCGTCGCGCACCACGCCGCAGGAGCCGCGCCGAGGCGGCCAAGTCGAAGACGCTTGAGCCGGCCTGAGCAGCCGTAGTTGTCTGACCGCTGGCCTAAGGTCAGCGGTCGGCATGCAGTGGGGGATCGCTTACTACCAGGAACCTGACGGGACGGTTCCGGTCGAGGGCTTCCTAGATGAATGCCCTCCCAAGGTTGAAGCGATTTTGCTCGCCGTGCTCGAAAGCGTGCGCCAGGCGCCGCCCCCGCAATTCAGTGGCGGTGGGAAGTGGGAAGCGATGCATGGCGCGATGGGCGGCTACTACGAGATCCGCGTCAACGGGCCTGGCCGCATGCACTATCGCCTCTTCTGCGTTCTGGAAAACGGGACGCCGGAGGAGCTCGCGCGCCGCGGGTTCGATCGGCCCCAGATCGTGGTGGTCAGCGGCATGTCGAAGAGGAACGCGACCGTCTTTTCGGATCGCGAGTACAAGACCGGCGTGCGCGACTTTGGCGACAACTACCGCGCCACGCTTCCGCGACCGGTCGCGAGATGAACCCCTCGTCGGGGCCGGCGATGCTCGCCGCCGTGCTCACGACCGTACCGCGCTAGTTCTCGCCCTAGATGCTGCCGCAGGCTCGAACGCCTGCCGCCCTGTGGCCCGATCAAGCTCATGTTCGATGCTCGCGATCTGATGATCGAAGTCGAAGCCGTGGGGCGACCCGACTATCCGGCGCGAGGCGATGGAACTCGTCTCCCGGTGTGCGCTTCCAAGCCGTGATGCGACACGTCCGTCCTCTCCCGATGTCCCGTGTAGCGTCCCGTACACGTCGCTAACCACCGCAGGGAGCCGAATCGGATGCATGTACTACATCTAGTCACCGGGTTTCCGCTTCGGCGGATTTGGCTCTCGACCTGCTGCGCGTCGCCGACCGCTACGGCCGCGTGAGGACCGACAACCTCGACCACCTGGAGCTGCAGGAGTTCGTCGACGAGCTCGACGCGGCCGGCACCAACCCGAGCACGGGGCGAGGGAGCAATCCTCCCGCTCCGGCTGATGTTTCGCTGGGCCCGAGCCCGCGGCATCGTCGCCGTCGACCCGACCTACGGCCTCGAACTGCCCGAGAAGTCATCGCGCCAGCGCGTCCCACCGTCACCGCAGGACAGCGGCCCGCATGCTCACTGCTGTCCCGGACGACGACCGCGTCGTCCGGGCCGTCGCAATGCTGGCCGGCACCCGCCAAGGCGAGCTGCTCGCCCTTGACTGGCCGAACCTGGACTTCAAGGCGGGGTCCTGCACGTGAAGCGCAGCTACGACCCGACGTCGGCCCACCTTCGGGCCGCCGAAGAGCAAGCACGGCATCCGAACGATCCCGATCACTGCTGCTCTAGCGCCGTACTCCGCGAGCACGCTTTCCGCTCAGGCCGACGCACCGGACTCATCTTCGGCGCGACCACCACCCGCCCGCTTGACTCCCGCCGCCTCCAGGACCGGCATCGCTTCTTCGGCGTTCCGTCCTGCGGTCGCCCCTGAGCCGATGACCGCAGGACGTGCACCGACCGCTAGCGCGCTCGACTCATTAGCGCGTTGTGCTGATCGCGAGTCGTCAGCATGCGCGTGCGCCGCATCGTGAGCTCCCGCGCGATACCGATGTCGTCGAGCGTAGGCGATTGCGCGAGCGGCACCGCGTACAGCCCTCGGACCAGGTGACCCACGCAGCGCTCTCCGGCGTCCGGCTCCTGGCCGTTGGAGTGCGCCTGCACGAGCGCACGGGCACGTTCAGCGTGCCTCCGAAGTACTGCCCGACCTCGTCGCTGACCTTCCAGCTCGGCCGTTCCCATGGCTGTCCGTCGGCGACGTCGACGCCGCCGCCGGCGACGCCTCGCTGCAGCAGCTCCAGCGCGACCACCGGCCACTGCCCGCCACGCTCGAGGCGACCACCGGCCGCGGCCGGCACCTGTACTTCAGCGCCCCGCCGCAGCCAATCGGCAACTCGACCGGGCGCCTGGGCGAAGGCCTCGACGTTCCGCGGCCACGGCGGCTATGTCGTCGCGCCGCCGAGCCTGCACGCCGACGGGCACCGTTACCGCTGGCAAAGCCGGCGCCGTCCCGTCGCCCTGCCGGCCTGCTGGCTAGCCGCCGTTGCTCGGCGGCTCGCTCGCCCGCTCCGCCCAGGGGGACCCTTGAAGCTCTTCGAGCTCGAGGCACGCTGCCCGAAGCATCCGGGCGAAGTGGTGGTCTCCTACGGCGACGGCGGTCCGCGGGCGTGCTCGGGCCCGGCCTCACCCCTCGGTGGCGACGCCCGATGGGCCGGTTCCGCATCCTCCGGGGGCGCCACGTTGGGCGGCGGGTCGAGCACGGCGCCGACGAGGGCTCCGCTCCAGCGGAGCCCTCAGGGTCCGTTTGATGGGTGCGGATCAGCCGCAGTGGCTGACACCAGTGTCGACACCTACGCCGAAGCCTTTACCCGGGATGTAGACAGAGCCGCTCGCGACGATGCAGTGACCGCTGGCCGACGCGGTCGGAGTCACAGGTCCGGCGTAGTAGCTGTAGTCACCGATGTCCTGGGCAACGCCGCCCGCGATCGGACGGCAGCCGTTCCCCGGACGGCTCTGGGCGCAGATCGTGAGCTGCACGCCCGTCCAGACACGCTTACCCCAGGTGGCGCCCGCGTGGTTCATCTTGGCGCAGTTCCTTCCGGTCGCCGCGTTGTAGTACACGTCGAGCTCGCCGACCTTCTTGCCGTCCCAGTTCGCGTTGATGGAATCGATCAGCGAGCCCGCGCAGGCACCGCCGTCTCCGGCCGAGGCGGGAGCCGAAACGACCAGAGCGGCGGTCGCCGCCCCGGCGAGGCACGCCGCCGCAGCGACGCGACGGACCCTTCCGCGCATTGAACCGAGCATGTCTCATTTCCCCCTGGTTGAAGGATTGGCATTCGCGACGCGCGCCGCGCGGCGCCCGGCCGCGCGGGAAGAGCGCGCGCCGCGCGTCGCCCACCGTCGCGGGCGAGACGCTGCCAGAACGCAGCGTGCGCGACTAGAGCCGTTTGACCTAAATCCGGTCGTGGGACCGTGTGGGCCCAATTGCCGCGCGCCGCCTCACGAGTCCGTTGGCGCGTCGTGGCGCTTCCGTCCGCAAAGCGCGTGCCGGAGCTATGCCCTGGTGCTCAGACCTGGATGGCGTACCCGGCACACGACGGCGTCGAGCGCCCCGGTCAGCGTCTGTAAAGAGGCTGTCTCGTCGTCGGCGCGCCAGGAGACGATGGCGTTTGGGTTGGCAGGCCTGCCCCCGAGGCGTGATGGCGTGCCGGGGATGCAGGGCTACAACGCCCAGCTGCGGCGAGGCGAGCGGCCGGGCTGGACCGGCGGCATGTACTCGTTCATGCGCCGCGTGCTCGCCACTCCACTCGGTGACGACCTCTACCGCCAATGCCAGAGTCGACCTTCCGTCGTCTGGCGCGGCCGCGAAGACGAACTCCCACGCCCGAGACCGGGCCGGCCGCTCCGGGGCGCCCGCCGAACGCCATCACGATCGTGCCGTCAGCCGTGGCGATCGCCTCCCGCCGTGACGCCGGATCGTGAACGATGACGAGCGTGCCCGCCGGGGCGTCGATCGCCTCGCCGTCCGCCTCGTCGTGCGGCTCGACCACGTGCTCTCGCGCGTCGCCGGAATAGGCATGGTTCCGAACGCGGTGATGCCGAGCGTCCGCGGCGAGCGACGCGGGCGGGCACGGGACGAAGCTAGCGCGCCGATTGCTGCTTGAGCTGCGTCGCACCGAGCGTCATGTGCGCTCGGCGATCGCGAGCACATGCGGACTGGCGCCGAGCAACGCCGGCTCCGCCTCGATGCGATCGAGGGTGCGGAGCAGCGTCGCGCGTCTCGTCGGTTCGTCGAGGCGAGCGTCGATGTCTGGCAGGAACGCCGCGATCCCCTCGACGGCGATCAGCGCGCGCAGGTCGAAGCCGGTCTCGCCGACCTCGTCCGCGAGCTCCTCGGGCGGGTGGAAGTAGGCGGTCGTGAACCAGCCGGGGACACGCTCGGGATTCGCGTGGTGCCCGTCGCGCAGGTTGCGTTCGACGCTCGCCTCGAATCGAGGGTCGGCGAGGAAGTCACGAAAGAGCCCGTCGAGCGTCGACGCGAAGCGCGTGATCGCGGCGGCCGCGAGCACGCCACCTGGGCGCAACACGCGCCGCGCCTCGCGAAGCGCGTCCAGCCGATCGCCGCGTTCAGGAAGGTGGTAGAGCGGCCCGAGCAGCAAGACCGCATCGGCGTGGTGATCGGGCCAAGGCAGCGCGCGAGCGTCCCCGACGCGAGCATCGCTCACGCCCGTCGCACGCGCCTGCTCGATGTGCAGCGCGATTGGATCCAACAACGCCACCTCATAGCCCCGCTCGGCAAGCCATCTCGCATACACGCCGGGGCCGCCGCCCACGTCGAGGACCACCGCGGGCGGGTCGGGAAGATGGCGGTCGAGCAGGATCTCGGTCCGCAATCGCTCCAGCCGGCCCCAGGTCGACAGCCGTTGGGCCTCTGAGCCCGAGCCGTAGTAGACCGCCATGTCCGCGTCGGTCGTCCACTCGCCCATGGCACTCAACCGTGGCAGATCCGCGGCCGCGGAGGCTACGCCAGGAGCTCGACGTACCCGTCGGTTCCATGCACGCGGATCCGCTGCCCGTCCCGGATCAGCCGGGTGGCGTGTTCCACGCCCACGACGGCCGGCAAGCCGTACTCGCGTGCGACCACCGCGCCGTGCGTCATCAGGCCGCCCACCTCCGTGACCAGGCCCTTGATCGCGACGAACAGGGGGGACCAGCTGGGGTCCGTGTAGGCCGTGACCAGGATGTCGCCGGGCTCGAGCTCGGCCTCCGCAAGGTCCGCGATGACCCGAGCCCGCCCCTCGATCGTCCCGCTGGAGACCGGCAGGCCGATCAGCGCGCCGGCCGGCAGGTCGCCGCGCCCGTACGCGCCGGCGACGACCTCGCCCTCCGACGTGAGCACCCGCGGCGGTGTGAGCGCCTCATACGAGCGGAACGCGTCCTTGCGCCGGGAGATGAGCTGGTCATCCACGAGATTCGTGCGCACGGCGTCCCGGAGCTCCTGGAACGTGAGGTGGAAGATGTCTTCCTTCTCACGAATCACCCGGGCCAGCACGAGGCGCTCGGCCTCTTCCAGCAGCGCCTGCTTGTAGACGAACGTGCGGCTGACCAGGCCGTACTTCGGATACTCGCGGTACCCGATGAAGGTCCGGACGCGGTCGATCATCCGCTTGGTCTCTTCCGCCTTGCGCTCCCCGTCCGGCAGGGCCCGCAGTCGCTCCAGCACCTCCTGTTCCTTCGCCCACGCCTCCTGCCGCCCTTGCTCGAAGCGCCGCTCGCCCGCGCCCGCCTCGAAGTTCCTGACGTTGCCGAGGATCAGGGGCACGAGCGTGGTGGGGCGCTCGCTCCACCGCGGCCTCGTGATGTCGATCTCTCCGACGCAGCGCATGCCGTACCTGTCGAGGTAGTCCCGGATCGCGTCCCTCGCTTGCAGCCCGCCGGGGAGCGCGGCCAGCTCATCCAGGAAGCCCTCGTCCTCGACTCCTTCCAGAAAGGCCACCACGCCGGGGTGCGGGCGGATCGCGTCGGCGACGTCCAGGAGCGCCAGACCCATCTCCGACGTGACGTTGTGGGGGACCGACAGCGTGAGCGTGTCGGCCACGTTCTTCTCGCCCACCCACGCCTCCAACTGCTCGTTCAGCCACCACGTGGCCTCCATCGCCCCCATGAACACCTGATGGCTCCGCCGATCGAACAGGATCCGCCGCAGCTCCTGGATGTCCTGGAGGATGAAGTCCAACAGCGCCGATCCGGACCTCGCGCGGATGTCGCGCTTCAACGCGGCGACGGACGCCTCGCTGTGCCCGATCAGCTCCGCGACGATGGCCGGGTCGGTCTCGATCGGGGCCGGAGCTTCGCCGGGCGGCGGCGCGCCGGGACCGTCGTCCGGGAGCGACGGGATGAAGCCGCGGTCGACGATTGTCTGCAGCGCGTCTCCCATCAGCGGATCGGCCTTCCAAAACGCCGCGAGGAGGCCGGCGCGGGTCGCCGGCGAGGCCAGGCGCGGGGCGACATCGACGAACAGCCTCCCACCGGCCTCGTACATCGTCGGCAGCGCAATCAGCTGGTGAATGGAGAGCCCCAGCGGCTTCATGGGGTCGGTCATCATCTGTTGGTGTCCGACGGACAGGTAGACGTGGTTCTCCCCGTCGCTCACCACCGGGATGGGAAACAGCGTGGTGATCGGCCGGCTCTGGACGATCTGGAAGCCATCGTCTGCGAGGCACCATTCGATGTCCTGGGGACGGCCGAAATGCGCCTCGATCCGCCGGCCCAGCTGCGTGAGCCGCATGACCTGCGCATCCGTCAGCGCCGGCTGCTCCTGCCGCTCCGGGTCGATCGTCTGTTGCTCCGTCCCGCCTGCCGGCGAGGCGTGAATGGCAAGCCGCTTGGCGGCGACCGCCTTGGCGACGACCTCGCCGTCGCGCACCGTGTATCGGTCCGGGTTCACCAGGCCGGAGACCAGGGCCTCGCCGAGACCGAAGCCGGCCTCCACTGAGGCGAGCTTGCGGTTGGACGTGACGGGGTCCGCCGTGAAGAGGATGCCGGCCGCCTGCGGGAAGACCATCCGCTGCACGACGACGGCCATGTGGACCTTCCGGTGGTCGACGCCGCTGCGGAGACGGTAGGTCACCGCCCGCTCAGTGAACAGCGAGGCCCAGCACCGGCTGACGTGCCGGAGGATCGCGGCCGGCCCGACGACGTTCAGATACGTGTCCTGCTGGCCTGCGAACGAGGCGGTCGGCAGGTCCTCCGCCGTCGCGCTCGATCGGACGGCGCACGCGGTGTGCTCGCCGAGACCGGCGAGCGCGAGGGTGATCGCCGCCGCCACCTCGTCGGGGATCGCGATCCCTTCGAGGCTCCGGCGGATCTCCGCGCTGAGCGTGCGGATAGCCTCCCGGTCGTCGGCCTCCACGCGCGACAGCCGGTCGAGCCGCTCGTCGATCGCCGGCGCTTCCCGCACGATCCGGCGGAAGGCGTCCGTGGTCACGCAGAAGCCGGGCGGCATGCGGATGCCGTCGATGCGGGAAAGCTCCCCCAGATGCGCGCCCTTGCCGCCGGCGACCGCGACCTGCGTTGCGTCGATCGCTTGGAAATCCGCCACGTAGCAGTCGGGCTGGAAGCCCATCGCGCTACTCCCTTCGTCGCTTGCGGCGAGCGAGTATGGAGCACACCCCGGGGCTTGAAACAAGCCCCCCAGGCGGCGATAATCTGGAACTGGCGGGGGGGAATTGACGATCGCCGTCGCGATCGCGCTATCGGCCCTCGCGATTGGCGCGGCCCCCGGGCGCGCTTACGGTCGGGCGATGCTCCCTCGCGCCCTGATCGCACTCGTGACCGTCGTTCTGCTCGCCGCCTGCGGCGGCTCGGGAACCCCGGCCGCGCAGAGGCCCTCGTCAACGGCGGGAGGCGCGGACGCCGTGAAGATCAGCGACTTCAAGTTCGCGCCGGCGACGCTCGACGCGAAGGCCGGCGCCAAGGTCACCATCACCAACAACGACAGCACGACCCACACGGCGACGGCCGACGGCGGCGCGTTCGACACGGGCGACCTGGATCCGGGCGCGTCGAAGACGATCACGCTGAGCAAGCCGGGCACGTACGCCTACCACTGCCAGATCCACCCGTTCATGAAGGCGACGATCGCCGTTAAAGCCGACCTTCCGTGACCCGCTTGGCCCCGGGGTGCGGGCTCAGCTGCAGCAGACGCTCGTTCCCGGGCGTGCGCGGGAGGCGCTGGGCGACGAGGTAGTCCGTGACCGGCTCGATGAAGCCCGCCCGCGTGTTGGGCGCGGGGATGTGCTCGACGATCCGCACCGGCAGGTAGCTGTCGCGGCTGATGTAGACCGTGCGGTGGAGCTGCTCTTCGTGCGTCGGCAGGCCGGCCGGATCGCCGACCGCGCCGGTCGCCGGCAGGTCGATGACCTCCATCGTGTAGTCGACGCGCAACTCGTAGACCGCGATCCCGCGCACGGCCGTCTCGCCGACCAGGTGCACGTTGCCGTCGCCGGCGCGCGCGCGGTCGAGCAGCAGCGCGAGGTCGTCGATGACGTGATCGGACGGGCCGCCGTCGGCAAGGCTGCCGTACGGGTGCGCCTTGTCGTTGAACCAGTCGGGCTCGGTGTGGGTGATCAGCTCGTCGTTCTGGGCCGAGTACGAGAGCGCCGTCTTGGTCTTGAAGTCGGTCATCGACTCGACCGCCTTGTCGGTGCCGCCGCGGTAGATCCAGCGCTCCTCGCGGCCGCCGTCGGCCTGCCAGACCTCCATCGTGTTGCCGCCGGCGTCGACCGACTTCAGATGCAGGATGGTGTCCGGGTCGTTCAGGGCCGCCGCCGCGCGGGCGACGACGTCCGGCGACGCGCGCAGCGACGGAGCCAGCGCCACGGCGACGGCGGCGAGGGCGAGCGCGCCGGCCAGCGCGAGCGCCCGCGGCCGGCGGCGCCGTCCACGCGGAGCCGCCGGGGGAGCGGCGAGGATCCGCTCCAGCGCGGCCTCGTCGGGGGAGAACTCGGGGGCCGGGCGCACGGAGCGCAGCAGCTGGAGGGCGTCGTTGCTCATGTCAGGCGGCCTCGGGAACGGGGAACGGAGAAGGGTCTTCGACGGCCAGCGCGGCGCGCAGCTCGCACTCCAGCCGGCGCCCGGCGCGCGACAGCCGCGCGCGCACGGTGACGGGGGAGAGGCCGAGCACGGCCGCGACCTCGCGCGGCGCGAGCCCGTCCCAGAAGCGCAGCAGGAGCAGCTCGCGGTCGCGCTCGCCGACCGCGACCAGCGCGGCCACGAGCGCCCGCCGGCGCGCGCCGGCGTCGACGGCGGACTGGATGTCAGGCGTCGCCGGCATCACGTCCGCCAGCCGCACGGCCAGCGCGTCGGCGCGCTCGCGCGACCGGCGTGCGTTGGCCAGGCACTTGGCTGCGGTGTTGAGCAGCCAGGGCACGATGTGCGGCGGCAGCTCGGCCTGGCGGCGCCACGCCACCAGGAACGTCTCGGCCGCCACGTCCTCGACCGCGGAGCGGTCGACGCGCGCCGCGAGATAGCGGCACACGGTCCCATAGTGGGTTCGATACAACCGGCGGAAGGCCTCGGGATCGCGGTCGTCCATCACCGACTCGATGTGCGGATGCACGGTTTCGTGACAGAAACCTGCCTGTCGCTGGTAGATGTGTGGGCATGGCGAGAGCGATCGAGGTCTCCGGACTGACAAAGCGCTTTGGAGAGGTGCTGGCCGTGGACGACCTTTCGTTCACCGTCGACGAGGGGCGGATCGTCGGTTTCCTCGGCCCAAACGGCGCCGGCAAGACGACCACGCTGCGGATGCTGCTCGGGCTCGTGAACCCGACGGCGGGCAGCTCGACGGTCCTCGGCTCGCCGTATCGAGCCCTCAAGGATCCCGTCCACAGCGTCGGCGCCGTCCTCGACGGCGGCATGCTGCACCCGGGCCGCAGCGGCCGCAACCACCTGCTCGCGCTCGCCAAGGAGGCCGGCGTGTCCGCGCCGCGCGTCGACGAGGTGCTCGCGCTCGTGGCGCTCACTGACGCTGCCGATCGCCGCGCCGGCGGCTACTCGCTCGGCATGCGCCAGCGGCTCGGGCTCGCCGCGGCGCTGCTCGGCGATCCCAAGGTGCTCGTGCTCGACGAGCCCGCCAACGGCCTCGACCCCCAGGGCATCCGCTGGCTGCGCGACTTCCTGCGCAGCCTCGCCCGCGAAGGGCGGGCGGTGCTGGTCTCGAGCCACGTGCTCGCCGAGGTCTCCCAGACCGCCGACGACATCGTGGTGATCGCCAGAGGCCGGTCGGTGGCCCAGGGCAGCCTGGCCGAGCTGGTCGCCCGCAGCGGCGGCGGGATGAAGGTGTCCGGGCCCGACACGCCGCGCCTGCGCGAGCTGCTCGTCAAGGGCGGGGCGGACGTCAGCGGCGACGGCGACCTGATCGTCCGCAACCGCACGGGCGAGGACATCGGGCGCGTGATCGCCGAGCATCAGCTCGTCGTCTCCGAGCTGGCCCCCGTCGGCTCGAGCCTGGAGGAAGTCTTCTTCGAGCTCACCGACAGTGGAACCGGAGGTCCGTCATGACCCGCCTCGTCGGCGCCGAGGTCTTCAAGCTGCGCACCACGCGCACGTTCTACGGCCTCGTGCTCGGCGCGCTGGGCCTCGTGCTGGTGATCGTGATCCTGGCCAGCGCGACCGCGAACAAGTCCGACATCACGCTGCGCGACGTGATCGGGATCTCCGGCTTCGCGCAGGTGTTCGCGCTGCTGCTCGGCATCATCGCCGTCACCAGCGAGTTCCGGCACGGCACGGTGACGCCCAGCCTGCTCGTGGTGCCCGACCGCGCGAGGCTCACGCTCGCCAAGCTCGGGGCGGCGCTCATCGTCGGGCTCGCGCTCGGGCTCGTGGCGACCGGGCTCTCGGCGCTGATCGGCTCGGTGATCCTCAACGCGCGCGACATCCCGAACCCGCTGTCGGGCTCGGACGTGACCAAGATGGTGATCGGCGGCACGGTCGCCACCGCGCTCTACGCCGCGCTCGGCGTCGGCGTCGGCGCGGTCGTCCGCAACCAGGTCGGCGCGGTCGTCGGCTCGCTGGTCTACCTGTTCGTGCTGGAGAACCTGCTGACGATCGCCAAGCCGCTGCGCGACCCGGTCGCCAAGTACGGCTTCGGCGGCGTCGGCAACGGGCTGACCGGCAGCGGCGACCCGACCGCCGACCACCCGCCGCTGGACCAGCTCCCCGCCGGCCTGCTGCTCGCGCTCTACTGCGCGATCTTTCTCGTCATCGGCATCGTGCTGATGCGCAAGCGCGACATCACGGCGTGATCAGGGCGCCGTTACCGGCCGACGCGGAGGCCGTGGCCAGAGTGGTGATCGCAGGCGACATCGCCGACATCGGCGAGCCCGACTACACGCTCGAGGACCTGCACGACGAGTGGGGCGCTGCGGAGTTCGAGCTCGCCACCGATGCGGTCGTGCTCGAGGAGGGCGGGCGGATCGCCGGCTACGCGGCGTTCCGCGGCCCCGGCGCCGTGCTGATCGTCGTCGATCCCGAGCGCCGCGGGGAGGGGCTGGGCACCGCGCTGCGCGGGTGGGCGGAGGACCGGGCGCGCGAGCGCGGCCAGCCGACGCTGCGCCAGGAAGTGGGCGACCGCAACGCGGCGGCCCGCGAGCTCCTGACCGCGGCCGGATACGAGCGCGAGCGCAGCTATTGGCGCATGGAGCTCGAGCTCGACGGCACCGAGACGCGGCCCGCTCCCCCGAAGGGCTTCGCGATCCGCGGGCTCGACGTCGCCGCCGACGCCGCGGCGCTCTACGCGGTCAACGAGGCCGCCTTCGCCGGCAATGCCGACTACGAGCCGGAGTCCGAGACGCACTTCAACGACGAGCACCTGCGCGCGCACAACCACCGGCCCGAGCTGAGCCTCGTCGCCGAGCGCGATGGCCGGATCGCCGGCTTCGCGCTCGTGCGCGACCACGGCGAGAAGGTCGCCTACGTGGATCTGCTCGCCGTCCATCCCGACGCCGCCGGCCAGGGGCTCGGCAGCGGGCTGCTGCGGAGCGCGTTCGCGGGCGCCGCGCAGGCCGGCTTCCGCTCGGGCCGGCTCGGCGTCGCGTCCGACAACCCGAACGCGATCCGCCTGTACGCACGCGTGGGGATGACGCAGCGCTGGCGCGTCGATTCCTACGCGCGCTCGCTCTAGGCTGTCACCCCAATGGGCGACATTCCGATCAACATTGCCGACCACGTCGGCCGGACGCCGATGGTGCGGTTCGGGCGCCTCGCCCCCGACGGCGCGCAGGTGTTCGGAAAGCTCGAGATGCTCAATCCCGGCGGCTCGGTCAAGGACCGGATCGGCGTCGCGATGATCGAGGCCGCCGAGCGCGAGGGGCGGATCGAGCCCGGGCGGAGCAGGATCGTCGAGGCGACCAGCGGCAACACCGGCATCGCGCTCGCGTTCGTGTGCGCGGCCAAAGGCTACGACCTCGTGCTGACCATGCCGCAGGGCATGAGCCGCGAGCGCGAGGGCCTGCTGCGGCTCTACGGCGCGCAGGTCCACATCACCGAGTCGATGGGCGGGATGAACGAGTCGGTCGCCGCCGCGCAGGAGCTGGCGCAGGACGCCGACGTCTTCCTGCCCGACCAGTTCTCCAACCCCGCCAACCCGGAGATTCACCGCCGCACGACCGGCCCGGAGCTGTGGGAGGCGCTCGACGGCAAGGTCGACTACCTCGTCGCCGGCGTCGGAACCGGCGGGACGATCACCGGCGCGGGCGGCTTCCTCAAGGACCGCGCCCGCGACGTCAAGGTGATCGCCGTCGAGCCGGCGACCTCGGCGGTGCTCTCGGGCCGCCCGCCCGGCCCGCACAAGCTCCAGGGCATCGGCGCCGGGTTCGTGCCGCCGGTGCTGGACCGCAGCCTGCTCGACGAGATCGTCGCCGTCGACGACGAGGACGCGCTGGAGACCGCACGCCAGGCCGCCCGCCGCGAGGGCGTGCTGTGCGGGATCTCGAGCGGTGCGGCGCTGTGGGCCGCGCTGGAGATCTCCCGCCGCCCGGAGGCGAAGGGCAAGCGGATCGCCGTCGTGCTGCCGGACTCCGGCGAGCGCTACGTGTCGACGCCGTTCTTCGCGCCCGAGCCCGAGCCCAGCGCGGCGGCCCAGCAATGAGCGCGCGCGAGGTGGAAGGCCCTGCCGGCGCGCCGTGGGAGCGGCCGCTGCACGGCGAGCTCGATCGGCTGGTGATCGAGTCCGACGCGCTCGACGGCAACCCGCTCGGCGACCCCGAGCGGCGCCCGCTGTACGTCTACCGCCCGCCCGGCGTCGAGCTTGACCATCCGCGCCCGCTGCCCAGCGTGTACGTGATCCAGGGCTACACGGGGCAGCTCGACATGTGGTTCAACCGGAGCGTCTTGGAGCGGACGATGATCGAGCGCCTGGACGCGCTGTTCGCGGCCGGCGAGTGCCCGGACGCGATCGTCGTGTTCGTCGACGCCTGGACGAGCTACGGCGGCTCGCAGTTCCTCAACTCGTCGGGCACCGGCAACTACCTCGACTACCTGTGCGACGACGTCGTCGGCTTCGTCGACGAGCGCTATCCGACGCTCGCGAGCCGCGACCACCGCGGGCTGACCGGCAAGTCCTCCGGCGGCTACGGCGCGATGGTCGTGCCGATGCTGCGCCCCGACGTCTTCGGCGCGCTGGCCAGCCACGCCGGCGACGCGCTGTTCGAGGCGTGCTACGCGCCGGAGTTCCCTGCCGCCGCGCGCACGCTGCGCGACCAGTTCGACGGCTCGTGGGACGTGCTGTTCCAGCGGCTGCGCGAGGCCGACCACGGCATCTTCGACCGCTTCCGGCCGTTCGAGTTCTACGGCTACGCGGCCGCCTACTCGCCGGAATCCGGCGGCCCCCGGCCGCGCGCTGCTGCCGTTCGACGAGCACGGCCGGCTGCTCGACGACATCTGGGACCAGTGGCTGCTCAAGGACCCCGTCCGGATGGCGCCCGGGCACGCCGACGCGCTTCGCTCGATGAAGCGGATCTACCTCGACGCCGGCCGCAGCGACGAGTACTACCTGGACCTCGGTGCCCAGGCGTTTGCCGGTGAGCTCGACCGGCTCGGCGTGCAGTACACGCTCGAGCTCTTCGACGGCAAGCACGGCGGCCTGACGTACCGGTATCCGGGGGCGATCCGGGAACTTATCCTGGCGCTGACGCCGTGACGGGCACGACGCCGTCGCGCGCCCACGCCTCGGCCTCCGGCCACGGTCCGAGGCCGGCGTCCGGGTTCAGGTGGCCGCGGCCGGCGATCACGTCGGCCGGCACGTCAAGGCTCGCGTAGGCGACGTCGGCCCGTTCGGGGCAGTACGGGTCGTTGTCTGAGCACACCATGCGCGCGCCGTCGGGCGCCGAGGCGCGCAGCGCATCGGCATCCAGCGGCGCAGGCAGGAAGCTCTGCAGCGGCTCCAGCTCGATGGCCGGCGACGGCGGGGCGACGAGCAGGATCCGCGAGGCCGGCGCGCCGCCGCCGGCCACGTGGTGCAGCCACAGCAGGCAGGCGAGCGAATGGCAGAGCACGACGGGCGGCTCGCCGAGCGCGTCGAGCTCGCGGGCCAGCGCGTCCAGCCACGAGCGCAGCTGCGGCTGGTCGGCGTCCGGCAGGTCGGGATACGCGACCTGTGCGTCGGCGGCGCGCAGGCGCCCCGCGAGCCAGGTCTGCCAGTGTCCCGGCCCCGACCCCTGGTAACCGTGGAGGATGAGATATGAAGGGCGCCCCATGCCGGCCGCTACGGTACCCCACATGGTCCACACGCTCGACGTCAGGGGCCTCCGCTGCCCGATGACCTGGGTGCGGACGAAGCTGGAGCTGGAGCGTCTCGCGGCCGGCGAGACGCTCGAGGTGCGCCTGCCGCCGGGCGAAGCGGTCGAGAGCGTCCCGCGCTCGGCGCGCGAGGCGGGTCACCAGGTCCTGCTCACCGGCACGACCGTCACAATCGTGCGTAGATGAGCAGCTCCCGCCGCAACTTCTTCCGCGACCTCGCGGCCGCCGCGGCGCGGGCGCTGCCGGACATGGAGGACAAGCTCGAGGTCGAGTTCGTCGTCGATCCGCCGCCGCCGCTGCTCAGCGAGGCCGAGATTGACCGCTACTCGCGACAGCTGCTGCTGCCGGAGTTCAGCGAGCTCTCCCAGCTCGCGCTGCGTGACGCGAACGTCCTGGTGATCGGCGCCGGCGCGCTCGGCTCGCCGGTGGCGGCGTACCTGGCCGGCGCCGGCGTGGGGCGCCTGGGGATCGCCGATCCCGACGCCGTCGAGATCTCCAACCTCGCGCGCCAGCACCTGCACTTCACGCCCGACGAGGGAAGCCCGAAGGCCGAGTCGGCGGCCGCCAAGCTGCGCTTCCTGAACCCGGAGATCCTGGTCGAGGCCTACCAGGTGCGCGTGGAGGAGGCCAACGTGCGCGGCCTCGTCGAGCAGCAGGACCTGATCGTCGACTGCAGCGACTCCTTCGAGACGCGCTATCTCGTCAACCAGGCCTGCTGCGAGGCCGGCGTGCCGCTCGTGGAGGGCGGCGTGGCGGGCTGGAGCGGGCTGGTGATGCCGATCCGGCCGGGGGAGACGGCGTGCTACCGCTGCGCGTTCCCGACCGTGCCGGAGGGCGCGCGCTCGTGCGCTGAGGCCGGCGTGCTCGGCCCGGCGGCGGGGATCGTCGGCTCGCTGCAGGCGCTCGAGGCGCTCAAGCTCCTGACCATGGTGGCGCCGCCGCTGACGGACGGGTTCTTCCAGGTCGACCTGCTGTCGCTCGACGTGCTGCGCGTGAACGTCCAGCGGCGCCCCGACTGCCCGGACTGCGGCGAGGCGTAACGTGTTGACCACGGTGAAGCGGCTGCGCGGCGACATCCAGGCGGTGCGCGAGCGCGATCCCGCCGCGGCCGGCGTCTCGACGTTGGGGATCCTGACCGGCTGGCCGGGCCTGCACGCGCTGATCGCCCACCGGATCGCCCATGCGCTGCGGGCGCGCGGCGTGCCGGGCCTGCCGCGCCTGATCGCGTACGTCTCGCGCGCGGTGACGGGGATCGAGATCCATCCCGCCGCCCAGATCGGCGAAGGGCTGTTCATCGACCACGGGATGGGCGTGGTGATCGGCGAGACCGCCGAGATCGGCGCCAACGTGACGCTGTACCAGGGCGTCACGCTCGGCGGCACCGGCTTCGCCACCGGCAAGCGCCATCCGACGGTGCAGGACAACGTCACGATCGGCTCCGGCGCGAAGCTGCTCGGCCCGATCGCGATCGGCCACGGCGCCAAGATCGGCGCCAACGCGGTCGTCATCCACGAGGTGCCGCCGAAGTCCACGGTGGTGGGCAACCCGGGGCATCCGGTTCGCATCGAGGGGCGCCGTCCGGAGGGCCCGGACGCCGACTGGGTGCATCTGCCGGACCCGATCGCCGACGCGCTGAAGCTGATGTCCGCCCGCGTCGCCTCGCTCGAGCGCGAGCTGGCCGAGTTGCGCGGGCATGAGGGATCCCCGCCCTCCCCGCCGGCCTCGCCCGCCGAGGTCGTCCCGCTGCGCAGCAGAGGTGGGCCGAGCCCCGCCGGTGGGTAGCCTCCCGCCGCGATGCCCACGTTCTCGCATTCGATCGACGTGCCCAAGCCGCCCGCCGAGGTCTTCCCCTACCTCCTCGAGGCCGACAAGGTGCCGCAGTGGACGAGCGACCTGTCGTCCTACGAGCCCGCGGGACCGCTCGCCGACGGCACCGAGATCCGGCAGGTGATCTCGATCGGCGGCAGCCACATCACGCTGAACATGACGCTCGAGCGCTACACGCCGCCGGCGAGCGCGATCGTCGCGTTCTCCACCAACGGCGTCGAGGTGACCAACACCTACGAGGTCCAGGCCAGCGGGCACGGCAGCCGGGTCACGCAGGGACTCGACGCAAGGGCGTCCTCGTTCACCGCGCGGATGCTGATCCCCGTACTGCAGGGGCGGCTGGAGAAGAAGGTCACCGGCGACCTCGAACGCCTGCGCGCGCTGCTCGGCGGCTAGCGCAGGGGCCGATTGCGCGTCACGGCAGCACTCTGCGGGATGTCAAATCTTCGAAGATGATAAGATTCTAAGTGTGTCGAGCAACCTTCCCGTAAGCGCCGTGGACCGGGCGTGATCGTCCAGGCCGTGAGCGGGACGGACTCCCCGCCGCAGCGCGCTTGACCGCGCCGATGCGGGACGGGGTCATGCGCCGGCGCGCCGGGGCGACGGGTCGGGCATCGTGAGCTGGGTCGGAGCGGTCGCGGTGGCGGGCGTGGCCTGCCTGGCTCTAGGCGGCGTGCTGGCGGCGGCCGGGAGCGTGGCTCGCGGTGTGCTGCTGCAGGGCGCCGGGATGCTGGCGCTCGGTGTCGCGGGTCTCGCCGTCCTGATCGACGGAAGGCCGGTCGGCGACGGCTTTCGCAGCACGGTCGATCCGGCGCTCGGGCTGGATTCGCTGAGCGGGTTCTTCCTGGTGGTGTTGTGCGTGGTCGCGCTGCCGGCGCTGGCGTTCGCGCGCGACGGTCTGCGCGCAACGCCGCGGGCGCCGGCTCTGGCGGCGTTGACCGCCGGGTTTCTGCTCGCGATGGCGCTCGTCGTCGCGGCGCGCGACGTGACGACGTTCCTTGCCGGCTGGGAGCTGATGACGCTCCTGCCCGCGGCAGCGATCCTGGTGGCCCGCCAGGACGCCGAGGTGCGCGGGGCGGTGTTCGTGTACCTGGCGGTCACGCATCTCGGCGGCGTCGGGGTGTGGGTGGCGCTGCTGGTCCTCGCGCATGAGGGCGTGCTGGGTGGCGCGCCGTTGGAGCCGGGTGCCGTGCAGGCGCTGGTGATCGTCGCCGCGCTCGTGGGGTTCTGCACCAAGGCGGGCGTCGTGCCGTTGCACGTGTGGCTTCCGCGGGCGCATCCGGTCGCGCCGAGCCACGTGTCGGCGCTGATGTCGGGTGTGATGATCAAGCTGGCGCTCTACGGCCTGGTGCGCGTGCTGTTCGAGTGGTCGTCGCAGGTGCCGCTGTGGGTGGGCCTGGTGCTGCTGGCCGCGGGCGCGCTGTCGGCGCTGGTGGGCGTGCTGTACGCGCTCGTGCAGCACGAGCTCAAGCGGCTGCTGGCGTTTCACTCGATCGAGAACGTCGGGATCATCGTGCTCGGACTCGGCGCGTCGCTGGTGCTGGCCGCGCGCGGCCAGGCGGCGTGGAGCGCGCTGGCGTTCGCGGCCGCGCTGCTGCACACGCTCAACCACGCGGTGTTCAAGGCAGCGCTGTTCCTGGGCGCGGGCGCGTTCAGCCACGCGGTGGGGAACCTGGAGCTCGATCGGCTCGGTGGGTTGTTGCGGCGCATGCCGTGGACGGGCGGCGGCTTTCTGGTTGCGGCGATGGCGATCGCCGGCGTACCGCCGTTGAACGGGTTCGCGTCGGAGTGGCTGACGTTGCAGGCGCTCGTGCGGGTGCCGCTGACGCAGGACGACGCGGTGTCGGTGGCGGGCGCCGCGGCGGCGATCGCGCTGGCCGCGACCGCGGCGCTGGCCGTGTTCTGCTTCGTGAAGGTCGTCGGGCTCGTGCTGCTCGGCGAGCCGCGCCGGCCCGAGTGCGCGCAGGCGCAGGAGCCGCCGGCGGGCATGCGCGTCGCGGTCGTCGGGTTGGCCGGCCTGTGCGTCGGGCTCGGGGCGGCCGCCGCGGCGATCGTGCCGCGGCTGGCCGAGCTCGGCCCCGGCGAGGCGGGGATCGAGCCCGGTGTCGCGCTGCAGGCGCCCGGCACCGGCTCGCTTCCGTCGCTCGCGCTCGTCGTCGCGCTCCCGCTCGTCGTGGCCGTGCTGTGGCGGGTGCGCCGGAGTCCGCGCGCGGCGCCGTCGCCGGCGTGGGCGTGCGGGCAGCCGTCCGCGCCCGCGCTGGCATGGACGTCGGCGGGGTTCACGAAGCCGTTGCGGCTGGTGCTCGAGGCCGTGCTGCGACCGCGCCGGGAGCTGGTCGTGGAGTCTCGTGGCGAGGTCGTGCAGGAGTTGGCGTACCACGCCGAGGTCCCGCACCTGTTCGATACGCACCTGTATGAGCCGGCGGTCCGGCTGGCCGGCCGCGGGGCGCGCCGCGTGCGTCGCCTGCAGTCCGGGAGCCTGCGCGCCTACCTGGTCTATCTGCTGGCGCTGGTCATCGTGGTGCTCGCGCTGGCGCGCTCGGGTGCGCTCGGATGACCGCGGCGACGGCCGTCGCCGGGATCGTCGAGCTCGGTGGCGGCGTGGCGCTCGCGCCGCTGCTGCCCGGGCTGGTGCAGACGTCCAAGGGCCGGCTGCAGGGTCGTCGCGGCCCGTCGCCCCTGCAGCCGTATCGCGAGCTGCGGCGGCTGTGGCGGCGCAGCCGTGTGACCCCCGAGCCGCGCACGCTCGTGTACGAGCTCGCACCGCCGGTCGTGGCCGGCGCCTCGCTGCTGGCGCTCCTGCTGCTGCCGATCGGCTCATCTGGCGCGTCGTGGGGCCTGGGTCACGACGCGCTCGTGCTCGTCGGGCTGCTCGCGCTCGCTCGCTTCGCGATCACGGCGGCGGCGTGGGACACCGGGAGCGGATTCGCGCTGATGGGCGCCGCTCGCGAGCTGACGTTCGCGGTCTTCGTCGAAGGGCTGCTGGTGCTGGTGATCGTGCTGCTCGCGCTGCCGGCGGCGAGCACGGACCTTGTGACGATCAGCGCCGTCGCGGCGGACGGCGGACCGTGGCGGGAGCCGGTGCGCTGGGCGGCGACGGCGGCGCTCGCGCTCGTCGTGCTGGCCGAGACCGGGCGCCAGCCGATCGACAACCCGGACACGCATCTGGAGCTCACGATGGTGCACGAGGGGCCGCTGCTGGAGTACGCGGGTCGCGACCAGGCGCTGCTGCAGTGGGCGGCGGCGGCGCGGCACTGGATCATGCTCGTGCTCGTCGCCGAGCTGGCGCTCCCGCACCCGGGTCCGTTCGCGGTGCAGCTCGCGTGGCTGGCGGGCTGGCTGCTCGCGCTCGCCGTCGTGCTGGCCGTGATCGAGACGCTGCAGGCCAAGATGCGGATCCTGCGCGTGCCGCTGCTGCTGGGCGGCGGCGTCGCGCTGTCTCTGCTCGGTCTCGCAAGCACGCTGCTCGGAGCCTTGGCGTGATCGGCGAGCCCGTGGCGGTGGTTCTGGCGGCGGCCGGATTGGGCGTCGTGGTGGTGCGCCGGCGCTCGCTCGCGATCGCGCTCGTCGCGGCGCAGTCGCTCGCGCTCGGAGTGCTGGCGATCCGAGACGGGCTCGGCGAGTCGGCGGCGCTCTCGGCAGCCGGCGTCGCGTTGATCGCCAAGGCGGTGGTGCTGCCGGCGCTGCTGCTGTGGGTGGTCCGGCGCACGCGCGAGCCGCGGCTGATCGTCGAGGAGCGGCACGCGCTCACGCGCGCGGTCGTCGCGGCGGCGATCGCGCTGGCGTTCGTCGCGCTCGTCCCCCAGATCCTGCCCGATCGCGCCGCCCAGCGCGGCGCGGTGACGCTGCTGGCCCTGGGGATCGCGATCGCCGTGCTGCGGCGGGCGGCGATCTTTCAGGCGCTCGGGTTCCTGGTCGCCGAGAACGGGCTCTACATCGCCGCGCTCGTCGCGCCCGGCGGGCTGCCCGCGGTGGTCGAGCTGGGGTTGGTGTTCGACCTCGTCGTCGTCGTGGTCGTCGCCGCGGCGTTCAGCGCCAAGATCCACGAGCACCTCGGCACCGGAGACACGAGCCTGCTGGAGGAGCTGCGTGATTGAGCCGGTGATCATCGCCGTCCTGGCCCTGCCGCTCGCGACCGCGTTCGGCGCGCTGCTCGCCCGCACCCCGCGCCAGGCCGACGCGGTCAACGTCGCCGGCGCGCTGGCGACCGCCGGCGGGGCGCTCGGACTCGCGATCGTCGGCATCGCGCGTGCCGGCGAGCCCGCCCACGGCGGCTGGTACGTGCTCGACGCCGGCGGCGGCGTGTTCCTCGCCGTGATCGGCATCGTCGGACTGCTCAGCGCGCTCGCGTCGCCGCTCCAGCTCGCCGGCCAGGGGCGCGGACTGGTACCCGCCGCGCGCGCCCGCGGCCTGTACTACCTCGCGTTCCACGGGTTCTGGGCGACGCTGCTCGCCGTCCCGCTGGTCGACAACCTCGCGCTCGCCTGGGTGCTGATCGAGGCCACCACCGGCGGCTCCGCGCTGCTGGTCGCCTTCAGCGGCAAGCGGAGCGCGCTCGAGGCCGGCTGGAAGTACCTCGTGCTCACGACGTTCGGCCTGGCGGTCGCGCTGCTGGGCATCATCCTGCTCTACGCGCTCATCGGCTCGGGCGGCGACCTCGCCTCGCTCGACTGGCGCTCGCTCGCCGCCACCGCGCCGCGGCTTCCCGAGACCGGCGCGCTGACCGCGTTCGTGCTGATCGTCACCGGGCTCGCGACCAAGGCCGGCTGGGCGCCGGTGCACAACTGGCTGCCCGACGCCCACAGCGAAGCGCCGCCGGCCGTCAGCGCCCTGCTGTCGGCGGCGCTGCTGCCCTCCGTCGCGCTCGTCGCCTGGCGCGTGCTCGTGACGCTCGGACCGGCGCTGGACCCGGGCGCCGGCAGCGCCGTGTTCCTCGGCTTCGGACTGCTCTCGCTGGCGATCGCGGTCCCGTTCCTCTGGCGCGCGCTGCCGTGGAAGCGGCTGCTGGCCTATTCGAGCCTGGAGCACATGGGCGTGCTCGCGCTCGGCATCGGCTTCGCCGCCCCGCTGGCCACCGCCGGCGTCGTCGCGCACGTCGCCGGGCATGCGCTCGCGAAGTCGCTCGGGTTCTACGCCGCCACGCCGCTGCTGCGGCACGTCCCGGACGCGAACCGCCAGCCCGTTCGCGGGCTTGCCGCGGCCGCTCCGGCGTCCGCCGCCGCGGTCGGCGTGAGCCTCGGCGCGCTCGCGGCGCTGCCGCCGTCGCCGTTGTTCGTGAGCGAGCTGCTGATCCTGCTCGGCGGCTTGTCGGCCGGCGAGACGGCGGTGACGATCGTCGCCGCCGCGCTGCTGGCGCTCGGCTTCCTCGGCCTCGCGCGCGCGCTGATCGAAGGCCTCGTCGGCGAGCCGCGCCCGCGGCGCTGGCGGCCGGGCCGCAGCGCGCGCCAGATCGCGGGTCTGACCGTCGCGTGCACCGCCGGGATGCTGGTCGTCACGGTGCTCGCCTGCCTGCTGCCGGGCTCTGAGCCCGTCGAGCTGCTGATGAGGGGCGTCACATGAACGTGAACGTGCTGCGCGTGCCCGCCGCCGGCTGGCGCGCGGCGTGCGAGGACGCCGCCGCCGAGGGCGCGCGCCTGCGCTGCCTGTACGCCGTCGCGGGCGAACATGGCCCGGAGCTGCGGGCGCTGCTCGGGCTGCCCGACGAGGAGCGGCTGCTGAGCGTGTCGCTCGCGGACGCGCCCGCCGACAGCGTGCTCGAGGTCTTTCCGGCCGCCGGCTGGGACGAGCGCGAGGCGCACGACCTCTACGGCGTCCGCTTCGCCGGCCACGATCCGCTGCGCGCGCTGGTGGCGCATCCGTCGCAGCCCGAGCGCTGGATGACGCCGGTCCACGGGCACGGCACCCACCAGGTCGCGGTCGGCCCGATCCACGCCGGCGTGATCGAGTCCGGCCACTTTCGCTTCCACGTCGTCGGCGAGCGGATCCTGCGCCTCGACCTGCGGCTGTTCTACAAGCACCGGGGTCTCCAGCGCGCCGCCGAGGGCCGGACGCTCGAGGACGGTCTCGCATACGCGCAACGCGCGTGTGCCGCCTGCGCGGTCGCGAACTCGGTCGCGTACGTGCACGCGGCCGAGGCCGCGCTCGGGCTCGTCCCCAACGCGGCGCTGCGTCGTGCGCGAACGCTGTTGTGCGAGCTCGAGCGGCTGTACAACCACCTCAACGACCTCTCCGCGATCTGCGCCGGCATCGGCTTCGCGCCCGGCGCGATGGCGTTCGCCGCGCTCAAGGAGCGCGCGCAGCGGCTCAACGCCCGGCTGAGCGGACACCGGTTCCTGTTCGACACCGTGGCGATCGCCGCGAGCCCGCGACAGCTCGACGTGCGCGCGTCCCACGCGGATCGCGACGAGGTGCGCGCGCTGCGCGCCGCGGCCGCCGCCGGCTGGCGCGAGCTGCTGTTCGCCGCCTCGGTCCAGGATCGGCTTGGCGGCGTCGGAGTCCTCACCGCCGACGACGCCGTCGCGCTCGGCGCCGTCGGGCCCGTCGCCCGCGCCGCGGGCGTCCGCCGTGACGCCCGCGCCGACGGCGACCCGCGGCTCTGGTACGGCGGGCTGCAACCCGCGCGGCCGGTCACCGCCTCCGGCGACGTCGCCGCCCGCGCCGAGCTCCGCGCGGTCGAGCTCGAGCAGACCTGCGACATCCTCGACGACCTGCTCGCCCGTCCGCCCGAACGCCCCGACACGCGCCCGGCCGGCCCACCGCAGGCGATCGGAATCGGACGCGTGGAGAGCCCACGCGGCGAGACCGTCTGTGTCATCGAGACAGCCGGACGAACGCTCCGGCGTCTGCATCTGCGGACCGGGTCCTATGCGAACTGGCCCGTGCTCGCCCACGTCGTGCCAGGCAACCTGCTGCCCGACTTCCCGTTGATCAACAAGAGCTTCGAGCTCTGCTACGCCTGCGCGGACCGCTGACCGTGTTCGTTCTCCTTCACCGTCTCTGGCACCTGCGCCGCGAGCTGGACCTGCCGGCCCCCGCTCGCGCCGCATCGCTCGCGCTGCGCCACGTGGATGCCGGCTCGTGCAACGGCTGCGAGCACGAGCTGACCGCGACCGCCGGCCCTGCGTACGACCTCCAGCGCTTCGGCCTGAACGTCGTCGCCTCGCCCCGCCACGCCGATGTGCTGCTCGTCACCGGAGCCGTCACCGCCCGCATGGCCGCGCCCCTGCTCGCCGCCTACGAAGCGATGCCCGAGCCCCGTCTCGTCGCCGCGCTCGGCGACTGCGCGATGGGATGCGGGATCCTCGCCGACCCCGGCGAGCTCGCCGGCCCGCTCGACGCGATCGTCCCGGTCGACCTCCAAATCCCAGGCTGCCCGCCGGCGCCCGCGCAGATCGCCGACGCCCTCACCGGGGCGCTCGACCTGCTTCGCCCGCCGGCGCCCCGGCGACAATGAGCTTGCGAACCGCTTCACATCGTTCTTATACGCTTCGAAGAGGATCAGAAACGCCATGAGCGAGTCGCATCAAGGCCGCGCCCCACAGCCGCCCGTCTACCAGGCCAAGGCCGAGTTCTTCCGCATCCTCGGCCACCCGGTGCGGGTGCGCACGCTCGAGCTGCTCCGCGACGGCGAACGCACCGTCGGCGATCTCCAGAACGCGCTCGGGCTCGACTCCAGCGGCACCTCCCAGCATCTCGGCATCCTGCGCAAGCACGGCGTCCTCGAGAGCCGCCGGGACGGCACCAGCGTCTACTACCGCATCAAGGACCCACGCACGTCCCAGCTGCTCGAGGTCGCCCGCCAGATCCTCACCAGCCACCTCACCGAATCGCAGCACCTGCTCGGCCAGCTCGCCGGCACCGCCCCCGACGCCGACTGAGCTGCCGGCTACCGGCGCCGGAGCACGAGCGCGTCGTCGCCGGCCGACTCGACGTCGTAGGAGCCCGCCAGCCACGGCGCCGCGATCGTCAGCCGTGCGCCCTCCAGCGACCATTCGCCGGCGGTGGACACCGGCCGGTCGTCGGGCCCCGGATGCCCGACGGTCACGCCGCCGCCGGGCTCGAGCTTGACCGACACGCGGCCGCGCGCCGGGGGGAACGGATGACCGGGGCGGCGCAGCACGACGCGGTCGCCGTCGTCCTCCTCGTGCGAGTGCACCCACTCGCCGGTGATGTCAGTCGATGTACTCGTAGGCGGGAAGCGTCAGGAACTCAGGGAAGTCCTCGCCCAAGGCTACGCGCTCGAAGATCGCCCGTGTCTCGTCCGGGCGGCCCTTCTCCCACACCTCGTCGCCGACCTCGGCGCGGATCTTCGCCATCTCGGCGTCGAGCACCTCGAGCACGTGCTCGCGACTGACCTTGCCGTGACGGATCCACTGCCAGATCTGCGAGCGTGAGATCTCGGCCGTGGCGGCGTCCTCCATCAGGTTGTTGATGCCGGCGGCGCCGCGCCCGCCGAGCCAGAACGAGATGTACTGGAAGCCGACGTTGACGTCGCTGCGCAGGCCCTCCTCGGTGATCTCGCCCGGAGTGGAGGCGGCGTCGAGCAGCTGCTCGGGCGTCACGTCGACGTCGTAGCGCTGCTTGTCGATCTGGTTCGCGCGCGAGCCGAGCACCTCGTCGAACGCGTCCTTGGCCACGCCGACGACGTCCGGGTGCGCCACCCAGGTGCCGTCGAAGCCGGCCTTGGCCTCGCGCTGCTTGTCCTCGCGCACCGCGTCGATCGCGCGCTGGTTGGCGTCCGCGTCCTTGCGCGACGGGATCAGCGCGGCCATGCCGCCCATCGCGAACGCGCCGTGCGCGTGGCAGGTCTTGACCAGCAGCTCGGCGTAGGCCCGCATGAACGGGACCGTCATCTTGACGTCGTTGCGGTCCGGCAGCACGAAGTCCGGGTCCTCGCGGAAGACCTTGATCATCGAGAAGATGTAGTCCCAGCGGCCGGCGTTCAACCCATACGAGTGCTCGCCGAGCGCGTGGATGATCTCGGCCATCTGGAACGCGGCCGGGAGCGTCTCGATCAGCACGGTGGCGCGGATCAGGCCGGCCGGGAGGTTGAGCGCCTCCCGGCTGAACGCGAACACGTCGTTCCAGAGCGCGGCTTCCTGCCAATGCTCCAGCTTCGGCAGGTACAGGTAGAGGCCGAAGTTGCGTTCGGCGAGCCGCGGACCGGAGTGGAACGCGTACAGGCCGAAGTCCATCAGGGCGCCGCCGACCGGCTCGCCGTCGATCTGCAGGTGCTTCTCGGGCAGGTGCCACCCGCGCGGGCGCACGAGCAGCGTGGCCGGGGTGTCGATCAGCTCGTAGTGCTTGCCGTCCGCGCTGTCGTAGGTGATCGTGCCCTCGATCGCGTCGATCAGGTTCACGTGGCCCTCGACCTGGTTTCGCCAGGTCGGCGAGTTCGCGTCCTCGAAGTCGGCCATGAAGCCCTTGGCGCCGCTGTTGAGCGCGTTGATCACGAGCTTGCGGTCGGTCGGGCCGGTGATCTCCACGCGCCGGTCGGCGTAGTCGGGCCGCGGCGGCGGGACCTGCCAGTCGCCCTCGCGGATCGCGCGCGTGTCCTCGAGGAAGCCGCTCGGCGGCCTGCGCTCGCGACGCGCCTGCAGGAGCTCTTGGCGCCGGCCGTTGAAGCGCCCGTGCAGCTCGGCGATGAATGCGAGCGCCTCGTCGGACAGGATCTCGGTCGTCCGCTCGTCGGGCGCGGGCGCGATGTGCAGGGTGCTCAACGGCGTGCTCCTCGCAGCGAGAGGTCCAGAAGGGTCATGGGGTGGTAGATCGGGAGCTCCAGGTGACGGCCGATCTGCAGCGCGCAGCCCGGGTTGGCGGCGGCGATGGCCTCGGCGCCGGTCGCGCGCAGGTTCTCCGCCTTGCGCGCGCCGAGCTGGCCGGCGGCTTCGGGCTGGAGCAGGTTGTAGATGCCGGCGGAGCCGCAGCACAGCTCCCACTCGGCCGGCTCGAGCAGCTCGAGGCCGGGGATCGCGCGCAGCAGCGCCCTCGGCTGGGTGCGAACACCTTGGGCGTGGGCGAGGTGGCAGGCGTCGTGGTAGGCCGCGCGCAGCTCGATGGGATGCCGGACCGCCTGTGGCTCGTGCGCGGCGAGGAACTCGTGTACGTCGACGACCTTGGCGCTGAACTCCCGCGCCCGGTCGTCATCGAGGATGTGGCCGTAGTCCTTCATCGCGCTGCCGCAGCCGGCGACGTTGGTGACGATCCGGTCGTAGTGCTCGTATTCGTCGATCGTCTGCCACGCGAGCTCGACGGCCTCGTCCTCGACGCCCGAGTGCAGCTGCAGTGCGCCGCAGCAGCGCGGCGTGCGCGGCGCGTGCACCTCCCAGCCCTCCGCGCTCAGCACCCGTAGCGTCGCCGCGTTCACGTCGCCGAAGAACACGCGCTGGATGCAGCCCTGCATGAACGCGACGGTGCCGCGCTTCTCCGGCGCCCTCGTCACCGTGACCTTGGGCAACGGCCGGTAGCTCGCCTTCGCCGGCGCGAGCGAGAGGATCGAGCGCAGGCGCGCGTTCGGCACCAGCGGCGCGAGCTTCGGGCCGAGCTTGGCGCCGGGAGCGAGCGCGCGAAGGCGGGCGGGGTGCGTGAAGAGGGCGAAGATCGCCTTCCGATACACGCGCTCCGAGCGCGAGCGCGAGGGCTCGAGATGGGGCCGCGTGCGCTCGATCAGCTTGTCGTACTGCACGCCGCTCGGGCACGCGGTCACGCACGCCATGCAGCCGAGGCAGCGGTCGAAGTGGGTGACCATCTCCGGCGAGATCTCCGTTCCCTCCTCGTGCCCGATCCGCATCAGCACGATCCGGCCGCGCGGCGAGTCGGCCTCGTCCTCGAAGACCGCGTAGCTCGGGCACGTGGGCAGGCAGAAGCCGCAGTGGACGCAGTCCTTGATCAGGTCCAGCTCGGGTGGATGCGTAGCGTCCCAGGCGGTCATATCCCTCCGGCAAAGCTTCCCGGGCGGAAGATCCGCGCGGGGTCAAAGCGCGCCTTCAGCCGTTCCATCACGACCTGCGCGCCGCCGATCTCCGGCCACGGTTGGCCTACCCGCTCGGCGCCGTCGAGGACCGTGCAGGCGCGCGGGGAGAGCGCCTGGCGGACGTCCTCGACGCGCTCGGGGTCGTCGACGGCGATCCACGACAGCCCGAGCGCGGCGCGCGAGACGACCGGCGCGCCGGCGGCCGCGCGGATGACGGCGGGAAGGTCGGTCGGGCGCCCTGAGACCTTCAGCACGACGGCTCCCCGCTGACGCGCGCGCTGCGCGGCCCACAGGTCCTCGTCGTCATCGATCACCTCGACGCCCTCGAGCTCGAGCCGGGTGTCCCGCGCGCGCTGCGCCGCCGTGTTGCCGGAGTAGCGGACGAGCACGCGCCCCGCGCCGTCCTCCCAGGCGACGTCCAGGCAGTCGGCCTCCAGCGGCCGGCGGGCGAGGTCGGCCACCGCGGCGCGCAGACGGTCGGCGTCATCGCTCGCGCCGACCACCGTGGCGGTGCCGGAGGGCAGCGGGTGCAGGCGGACGGAGATCGTCGCGATCAGCCCGAGCGTCCCGAACGAGCCCGCGAACAGCTTCGCGAGGTCGTAGCCGGCGACGTTCTTGATCACCTTGCCGCCGGCCTTGGCGACCGTGCCGTCGCTGAGCACGACGCTCACCCCGACCACGAGGTCGCGCACCCCGCCGAAGCGGTGGCGCAGCGGGCCCGAGTCGGCGGTGGCCATGATGCCGCCGACGGTGGCGCCCTCGGCGGGCGGGTCCCAGGCGATCGCCTGCCCGTGCTCGGCGAACGCGGCCTGCGCGTCGGCGAATGGCACGCCGGCCTCGAGCACGGCGGTGAAGTCGCCCACGTTGTGCTCGAGGATGCGGTCCAGCCCACCGGTCTCCAGCGGCTCCTCGCCATGGTCGGGCAGCCACGGCTTAGTGCCGCCGCCGACCGGCCGGATCGGGCGTTGGAGCCCTTTCAGCAGCGCGGACGCCTCGTCGACGCTCGCGGGCCTCAAAACCGCTCCGCCAGGCCCGCGACTTCGAGCGGATGGCGGCGATACGGGCCCGGCACCTCGCCGCACAGGCGCGGCGTCGGCATCAGCTTGCCCGGGTTGGCCAGCCCGGCGGGGTCGAACGCGCAGCGCAGGCGCTGGAACGCGTCGAGGTCGGGCTCGGCGAACATCTTCGGCATGTGCTTCTTCTTGTCGACGCCGACGCCGTGCTCGCCGGTGATCGAGCCGCCCGCGTCCAGGCAGGCGTCGAGGATCAGCGCCGAGAGCTCTTCCGCGCGCTCGGCCTCGCCGTCCACGGCGCCGTCGTAGCAGACCAGCGGGTGCAGGTTGCCGTCGCCGGCGTGGAACACGTTGGCGACGACCATCCCGTACTCGCGCCCCAGCTGCTCGATCCGCTCCAGCACCTCGGGCAGCTTGGTGCGCGGGATCACGCCGTCCTGGACGAAGTAGTTCGGGCTGATGCGGCCCATCGCCGCGAACGCGGCCTTGCGCGCCTTCCAGAAGCGCTGGCGCTCGGCCTCGTCGCGCGCCACGCGCACGTCGTCGGAGCCGTTGCGCTCGCAGATCGCCACGACCTCCTCGAAGCGCGCCTCGCACTCGGACGCCGCGCCGTCGAGCTCGACCAGCAGCGCGGCGCCGCGGTCGATCGGGAAGCCGGCCTGCGCGGACTGCTCGGACGCCTCGATCGCCTTGGCGTCCATCATCTCGATCGCGCCGGGGACGACGCCGCCACCGACGATCTCGCTCACCGCCTCGCCGGCCGCATGCGTGGTGTCGAAGAACGCGACCAGCGTCTTGACCGCCTCGGGCGAGGGGACGACCCGCAGCCAGACCTTCGTCGCCACGCCGAGCGTGCCCTCCGAGCCGACGAACGCGCCGAGCAGGTCGTAGCCGGGCGCGTCGAGCTCCTTGCCGCCGAGCTGGACGACCTCGCCGTCGGAGAGCACGAGCTCCAGCCCGGTGACGTAGTTGGTCGTGAAGCCGTACTTGAAGCAGTGCGCGCCGCCGGAGTTCTCGGCCACGTTGCCGCCGATCGAGCAGACGATCTGCGAGCTCGGGTCGGGCGGGTAGAAGAACTCCGGCCCGACCGCGGCGCTGACGTTCGCGTTGGTGACGCCCGGCTCGACGCAGATGCGCGCGTTGTCGAGGTCGATCTCGAGGATCCGCCGCATGCGCGAGAGCACGATCAGGACGCCGTCGGAGATCGGGAGCGCGCCGCCCGAGAGCCCGGAGCCGGCGCCGCGGGCGACCCACGGCACCTCGGCGTCCGCGCACGCCTTCACGACCGCGGCGACCTGCTCAGTGGTGGCCGGCAGGACCGCCGCGGCGGGCGTCACCCGGTACTGCAGCAGGCCGTCGGACTCATACGTCCGCAGCTCGTGCTCGGCCGTGTAGGTCCACTGGTCACCGACGATCTCTTTGAGCTTCGCGACTAGACGACCATCCATGACAGGACCGATATGGACTGCAGATAGACGAGCACGCACATGATCAGCAGGAGAAGGATGCTCCATCCGATCACGCGGCGGAAGAGATCGCCCTCTTGTCCACCCAAGCCTACGGCGGCGGCGCCGATCGCGAGGTTCTGCGGCGAGATCATCTTGCCGAGCACGCCGCCGGACGAGTTCGCGGCGGCCAGCAGCGTCGGGTCCAGGCCCGCCTTCTTGGCGGCGGAGGCCTGCAGGACGCCGAACAGCGAGTTCGACGACGTGTCCGAGCCGGTCACGGCGGTGCCCAGCCAGCCGATGATCGGCGAGAAGAACGCGAGCACGCCTCCCGCGCCGGCGATCCAGTTGCCGATCGTCAGCGTCTGGGCGCTGAGGTTCATCACGTAGGCGAGCCCGAGCACCGACGCGACGGTCAACGTCGCCCACTTGAGCTGGTTCAGCATGCGGCCGTAGGCGCTCAGCGCGCGGGCGGGGGAGACCCTCAGCACGGCCATCGTCAGGATCCCGCAGATCAGCAGCAGCGTGCCGGCGGCGGGCAGCCAGTTGACCTTGTAGGTGACGGCGGTCGGGGCCTCGCCCTTGGCGTTGAGGATGTGCAGGCCGGGCCACTGGAACTCGGTCGCGCCCTTGGCGATGAAGTCCTTCACCGGCCCCCATTGCGCGAGCGCGAAGACGGCGATGATGATCACGTACGGCGCGTAGGCGCGCGCGATGTCGCCGCGCGAGTCGGGCGCGGTGCCCTCGCGCCTACGGACCGCCTCCTCGTGGGCGACGTCGCTGACCGCGGCGCCGGCGATCGCCGGGCGGTCGAAGCGGCCGGCCCCCACCGGCTCCTCCGGCTGCCAGACGCGCAGGAACGCGACCATCGCGGAGATCGAGAGCAGCGAGGCGACGATGTCGGTCAGCTCGACCGAGACGTAGTTCGAGCAGGAGAACTGGCCGATCGCGAAGGCCACGCCGCCGACCATCGCGGCCGGCCAGACGGCGCGGACGCCGCGCATGCCGTCGACCATGCCGACGAGGATGAGCGGGACGAAGAGGGCCAGGAACGGCGTCTGACGGCCGACCATGGCGCCGAGATCCTCCTTCGGGATGTCGGTCAGCCCGGCGAGCGTGACGATCGGGATCGCGATCGCGCCGAACGCGACCGGCGCGGTGTTGGCGACGAGCGCCACGGCGGCGGCCTTCATCGGCTTGAAGCCGACGGCGACCAGCATCACCGCGGTGATCGCCACCGGCGTGCCGAAGCCGGCGAGCGCCTCGAGCAGCGCGCCGAACGCGAACGCGATGATCACGGCCTGGATGCGCTGGTCGTCGGAGATCGAGGAGATCGAGCGGCGCAGGACGGCGAAGTGCCCGGTGTCCTCGGTCATCTTGTAGATCCAGATCGCGTTCCAGACGATCCACATGATCGGGAACAGGCCGAACGCCATGCCCTCCAGGCCGGCGTCGAGCGCCTGCCCGGCCGGCATCGAGTAGACGATGATCGCCACCACGATCGAGACCGCGAGCGAGATCACCGCGGCGACGTGCGCCTTGAGCCTCAGCCCGCCGAGCAGGATGAACAGGGTGACGAGAGGGATCAGGGCGAACAGCGAGCTGTAGAGCAGCGAATCGCTGACCGGATCGAGGACCTGCTTGTACATCGACGTCTCCTCCCCGAGGTGCCTGAGCCGGGGCTACCCCGGGGAATGCGCGATCATGCGTCGGGCCATGATCCCCGAAGACGTCCGTTCGCTGCTCGACGGCCGCAACTTCGCGCACACACCGGCGACCCGTTCCCGATGCGCTCCGGCGACGTCTACCTCGTGTCGTGCGCGAAGGCGGGGATGGCGGTCCTCCCGTTCGAGGATTAGGCCGCGGCCACCGCCGGCGGGTTGAGCGCCGCGAAGCCCTCCTGGCGCTCGTACGGGAAGTGGGGGTAGGGCGCGGCGACGGCGCTCGCGCGGTCGAGCGCGGCGGCGTGCTCGGGGCTCAGCGCCCAGCCGGCGGCGCCGAGGTTCTCGCGCAGCTGCGCCTCGGTGCGCGCGCCGACGATGACCGAGCTCACCGACGGCCGCCGCAGCAGCCAGTTGATCGCGACCTGCGCGATCGTGCGCCCGGTCTCTGCCGCGACCCGCTCGAGCGCGTCGACGACGTCGTACAGGCGTTCGTCGTCGACCGGCGGCCCGGCGTGCGCCGTCGCGTGCAGGCGGCTGCGCTGGGGCAGCGGCCGGCCGCGCCGGACCGCCCCGGTCAGGCGGCCCCAGCCGAGCGGGCTCCAGACCAGCGCGCCGACGCCCTGGTCGAGCCCGAGCGGCATCAGGTCCCACTCGTAGTCGCGCCCGACCAGCGAGTAATAGACCTGGTGGGCGACGTAGCGCGGATATCCGTAGCGCTCGGCGATCGCGAGCGACTTCATCAGCTGCCAGCCCGAGAAGTTCGAGACCCCGACGTAGCGGAGCTTGCCCTCGCGGACGAGGTCGCCGAGCGTCGCGAGCGTCTCCTCGATCGGCGTCGCGGCGTCGAACGCGTGCAGCTGCAGGAGGTCGATGTGGTCGGTGCCGAGCCGGCGCAGCGACGCCTCGACTGCCGAGATCAGCCGCGCGCGCGACGTCCCGGCGTCATTCGGGCCGTCGCCGAGCGGCAGCGCCGTCTTGGTCGAGATCAGCACGCGGTCGCGGCGGCCGTCGATCGCCTGGCCGAGCACCTGCTCGGAGGCGCCGTCGGAGTAGACGTCGGCGGTGTCGAAGAGCGTCGCGCCGGCGTCGATGCACAGGTCCACGAGGCGCCGCGCCTCGGCGGCGCCCGAGTTGCCCCACGCCGCGAAGATCGGGCCGCGGCCGCCGAACGTGCCGGCTCCGAAGCTCAGTGCCGGGACCTTCAGCCCGGATGCGCCCAGTCGTCGGTATTCCATGCCGGGCAGGATGCGCCGCCGCGGTACGCGCAGCCAGCCCCCGGCGCTGCCTAGCACCGGCAGGGTCACCCTGCGCGGTCCGAGTGTGGCCATACTCGACGAGATGGGCGCGAACCGTGAGCTCGGCGACTTCCTCCGCAGCCGCCGCGCGCGGCTGACGCCCGAGCTCGCCGGCATCGCCTCCTTCGGGGCACGGCGCGTGCCCGGCCTGCGACGTGAGGAGCTCGCCCAGCTCGCCGGCGTGAGCGCGACGTACTACACGCGGCTCGAGCAGGGGCAGAGCACGAACGCGAGCCGGTCGGTGATCGACGCGCTGGCGCGTGCCCTTCGGCTCGACGAGGACGAGCGTGCCCATCTCGACGATCTCGCCCGCCCGGCGGCGGGCGGGCGGCCGCGCCGCGCCCGCCCGGACGTCGCCCCGCGCGCGGCGGTCGCGCTCGTGCAGGCGATGTCGGACGTTCCCGCGGTCCTGCTCGGGCGCCGCACCGAGGTGCTGGCCTGGAACCCGCTCGCCCATCGCCTGCTCGCCGGCCATCACGACGCCGAGGCTCCGAACCGGCCGGCCGCGAGGCCGAACCTCACGCGCATGCTGTTCCTCGACGCGCACACGCGCGAGCTGTACCGCGACTGGCCCGCCGAGGCGGCGCGCGCGGTCGCCTCGCTGCGCCTGGTCGCCGGCCGCTTCCCGGAGGATCGCGCGCTCGAGGAGCTCGTGGGCGAGCTGTGCGTCAAGAGCCCCGAGTTCGCCGGCCTGTGGGCGCGGCACCCGGTGCTCAACTGCGTGTCCGGGACGAAGCTTCTGCGCCATCCGACGGTCGGCGACCTCGAAGTCGAGTTCCAGGCGCTGCAGCTGGCCGACGGCTCGGGCAGGCGGCTGCTGACGTATCTCGCCGACCCGGCGGCGCTGGCCTTGTTGCGTTAGTACTGCGTGCAGGGCGCGCGGTGGCGCGGGCGCGCCTTGTAGCGCGGCTCGCCGCCGCGGTGCCAGAGCACGTTGTCGATCACCGTCGCGCTCGCGCTCCCGTGCGCGGCGACGAGCAGCTCGACCGCGTTCAGCGCGCACGCGCGGATCTCGATCTCCTCCGGCGAGCCGTGCTCGAGCGGCTCCTCCGCCTCGATCCGGGCGACGAGCGACGGCTCGAACTCGAGCACGCCGTCGAGCCGCAGCACGTGCGGGACGAGGTTGTCGGCGAACAGCGTGAGGCGGTCGAGATCGCCGGCGGGCGCGATGCCCGCGAGCGCGAGGTCGGCGGCGGCGATCTGCGCGCGCTTGAACAACGGGACCTCGGAGCCGTCGTAGGAGGACACGTCGCGCCAGCCGTCGAACCCGGCCAGGATCGTCGCCAGCGCCTCGGCTGAGCCTTCGCCGGCTCGCGCGAGCTCGAGGAACGAGCCGCCGACCTTGCCTCCCAGCTCCCGCAGGTGCTCCGCGTAGAGCCCCATCAGCACGTGCTCGGGGTCCTGGCCCATCGCCGCCGCGACCTCCTCCCGCGTCACCTCCCTCAGCTCCGCCGCCGTCCACGGCCCGCGCGCCCGCAGGCCGGCCTCGATCGTGCGGAAGCCCGACATCCCGGGCTTCTTGCGCAGCGTCGGGAACCAGCCCGAGCCGAAGTTGATCGCGTTCAGCTGCAGCGAGAACGCCGCCCGCGTCTCATCCCGGGCGCCTTCGAGGTCGGGCGCCGGCGGCGCGACCGGCGGGATCGTGCGCGCGTAGCCCTCGATCGCCGGCTCTTGGATGCGCACGTGCCGCGCGACGCCGGCCACGTGCGCGGCCGCCTCCCGGATGTCGTCGGTCAAGGACAAGGCCGCCGGAGTCTGACGTAGGGTGCGGGCGTGTTCCCGCGCGCCATGTTGGATCGCCTCGAGGAGGACCACCGGGAGCTCGGCGACCTGTCGGAGGAGCACCGGCAGGTCGAGGAGCAGGTCGTCCTCGCGGCGTTCGTCGAGCACGGCGGCGACCCGCAACCGCGGCGACTCGATGGGCGGCACGGGGACCGAGTGGCGCATGGAATGGCGCTTCGCGCCGGCACCGCCCGAAGGTGCCGAGACGCTCTACGTCACCGCCGGCCTGGGCTCCGAGCCGCCGGCCTTCGAGGTCCCGGTCGAGCTTGTCTGAGGGCACCTCTATCGTGGATCGAGCATGCCCGCCGATGCCGCGATCGACGCTCTCCTGGAGGGTCTGAACCCGCCGCAGCGGGAGGCGGTCACGCACGGCGAGGGGCCGCTGCTGATCCTCGCCGGCGCCGGCTCGGGCAAGACGCGCGTGCTCACGCACCGGATCGCGTACCTGCTGCGCACCGGCCAGGCGCGCGCGTCGGAGATCCTCGCGATCACGTTCACCAACAAGGCCGCGCAGGAGATGCGCGAGCGCGTCGAGCTGCTCGTCGGCCGCGCCACGCGCGCGATGTGGGTGATGACCTTCCACGCCGCCAGCGCCCGCATGCTGCGCGCCGACGCGCACCGGCTCGGCTACACGCGCCAGTTCACGATCTACGACGCCGCCGACTCCCGGCGGCTGATCAAGAAGTGCCTCGAGGACCTGGACATCGACACCAAGCGCTTCACCCCGCGCGCGATGCAGGGCCAGATCTCCGACGCCAAGAACAAGCTCCGCTCCGCCGACGACTACCGCCAGCTCGTGGGCTCCTACTTCGAGCAGACCGCGGCCGACGTCTACGAGCATTACGAGCGCGAGCTCGTGCGCATGAACGCGATGGACTTCGACGACCTGCTGTTCCGCACGGTGAACCTGCTGGAGATGTTCCAGGAGGTCCACGACCGCTACGCCCAGTCGTTCCGCTGGATCATGGTCGACGAGTACCAGGACACCAACCACGCGCAGTACCGCTGGCTCCAGCTGCTCTCGTCCGAGCACCGCAACCTCGCCGTGGTCGGCGACGACGCCCAGAGTGTGTACGGGTTTAGAGGTGCAGATATCCGGAACATTCTGGATTTCTCCGATGACTACCCGGACACCAGCACCATCAAGCTCGAGCAGAACTACCGCTCGACGCAGATGATCCTGGACGCCGCGAACGGGGTGATCTCGCACAACCGCGGGCAGATGGCCAAGCACCTGTGGACCGACGTGGGCGAGGGGGATCCGGTCCGGGTGCGGGAGATGAGCGACGAGCACGCGGAGGCGCGGTTCGTCAGCGCGGAGATCCAGCGGCTCGTGGACGAGGGCGTGAGCCGCTCGGAGATCGCGATCTTCTACCGGACCAACGCGCAGTCGCGGGTGCTGGAGGACATGCTGGTGCGCGCGCAGATCGCCTATCAGGTGATCGGCGGCACGAAGTTCTACGAGCGGGCGGAGATCCGCGACGCGATCGGGTATCTGACGTTCCTGGTCAACCCGCAGGACCAGGGCGCGTTCACGCGGATCGCGAACTCCCCGCGGCGAGGCCTCGGGCAGACGTCGCTCAGCCGCGTGATCTCCTACGCGGACGCCGAGGGCATCCCCGTGTGGGAGGCGGCGGAACGCGATGTCCCCGCGCTCGGCACCGCGGCCAAGAAGGCGCTCGCGCGCTTCATGAGCACGATGCAGCGCCTGAAGGAGCGCGTCGACGGCCGCGCGACGGTCGCCGACCTCGTCGAGGAGCTGCTCAACGAGACCGGGTACGTCGAGGCGCTGAAGGCCGAGCGCACGATCGAGGCCCAGGGCCGGCTCGAGAACCTGGAGGAGCTCGTGCACGTCGCGCGCGAGTACGACGCGACGAGCCCGGAGGGCTCGCTCGACGAGTTCCTGCAGCAGATCGCGCTGCTCGCCGACGCCGACACGATCCGCGACGACGAGGGCCTGGTGACGCTGATGACGCTCCACAACGCCAAGGGCCTCGAGTTCCCGATCGTCTTCATCATCGGCCTGGAGGACGGCGTGTTCCCGCACTCGCGGGCGATCGAGGAGGGCAACGTCGAGGAGGAGCGCCGGCTCGCCTACGTCGGCCTCACGCGTGCGATGCGCGACCTCACGCTCACCTACGCGCGCCGCCGCAACTCGTTCGGGGCGAACTCCTACGGCCTGCGCTCGCGCTTCCTGGACGAGATCCCGCGCGAGCTGACCGACCAGGCGCAGCGCGAGGCCGCCGGCCTGCCGGCGCCGGGCCGGGTGGCGTCGTGGTCGGGCGCCGCCGCGGCCGCCGCCGAGGCCGGCGACGGCGGCAACGTGTTCCGCCTCGGCGACGACGTCGAGCACGCCGCGTTCGGCGAGGGCGTGGTCACCGCGACCGAGCCCGGCGGGATCGTCGTGGTTCGCTTCGCGAGCGACGGCTCGGAGCGCAAGCTGATGGCCGACTACGCGCCGATCCGGCGAAAGTAGGGAGATTCAAACCCTCCACGGGCGGCTAACCGCCCTACTGACGCCATTGCGGGGTGCCTAGGCTCCAGGACGTGCGCCGCCTGTTGCTCCTCGCCTCAACCGTCGTCCTCGTCGACACGTCGTTCTACGCGGCGATCACCCCGCTGCTCCCGGACCTGACGGAGCAGTACGGACTGAGCAAGACCGGCGCCGGCCTGCTCGCCGCGGCCTACCCCGCGGGCACGTTCGCCGGCGGGCTGCCGGGCGGCTGGATGGCGGCGAAGGTCGGCGTCAAGCCGACCGTCCTGCTGGGGCTCGGGTTGATGGTGGTCTCGAGCGTCGGCTTCGCGTTCGCCAACAGCGTCCTCTTCCTCGACGTCGCGCGCTTCGTGCAGGGCGTCGGCGGCGCCGCGTCGTGGGCCGGGGCGATGGGCTGGCTGGCCGCCGCCTCGCCGCGCGACCAGCGCGGGCAGATGATCGGCAGCGCGATGGGCGCCGCGATCGCCGGCGCCCTGCTCGGGCCGGTGATCGGCGTGCTTGCCGATGCCCTGGGCTTCGAGGTCGTGTTCTGCGGCGTCGGCGCGGTGGGCGTCGGCCTGATGGCCTGGACGGCGCGCACGCCCGCCGCCAAGCCCGAGGCCGACGGCTCGCTGCGCGGCCTCTGGCGCGCGCTCGGCAACGGCGACGTCCGCCTCTCGCTCGCTCTGATCACCGTTCCCGGGCTGCTGTTCGGCACGCTCGGAGTCCTCGGCCCGCTGCGGCTGGACGACCTCGGCGCCAGCGCCGCGGCGATCGGCGCGACGTGGCTGCTGGCCGCCGCGCTGGAGGCGATCGTGAGCCCGCTGGCCGGCCGCTTCTCCGACCGCCGCGGCCGGATGGCGCCGATGCTGGCCGGGCTGGCCGGCGCGGCGATCGTCTACGCGCTGCTGCCGTGGCCGGAGACCGCGGTGCTGTTCGCGCTGCTGATCGTCATCGGCGCGCCGGTCGTCGGCCTGCTGTGGGCGCCCTCGATGGCGATGCTGTCCGACGGCGCCGATCACGTCGGGCTCGAGCAGGGGCTCGCGTTCGGCCTGATGAACCTCACCTGGGCGACCGGCCAGACGCTCGGGAACGTCGGCGGCGCCGGGCTCGGCCAGGCGGCCGGCGACAACGTCGCGTACCTGCTGCTGGCGGGGCTGTGCGTCGCCGTGTTCACCGCGCTGCGGATCCGGGCACCAAGAGCCGTGCCCGCGTGAGTACCTATGTCCACGGCTACGACGAGCGCGCGAACGAGCGTTTGCGCGACCAGGCGGCTGCGCTCGTTGACCTCCTGCACCACGACACGTCCTATCCCGAGGGCGCGCGCGTGCTGGAGGCCGGCTGCGGCGTCGGCGCCCAGACCGTCACGCTCGCCGCGAACTCGCCCGGCGCCCGCTTCGTGAGCGTCGACCTGTCCGCCGACTCGGTCGCCGAGGCCAGGCGCCGGACCGCGGGCCTGCCCAACGTCGAGGTCATGCAGGGCGACCTCTTCGCGCTCCCGTTCGAGCCCGCCTCGTTCGATCACGCGTTCGTCTGCTTCGTGCTCGAGCACCTGCCGCAGCCGGTCGCCGGGCTCCAGACGCTGATCGGGCTCGTGAAGCCCGGCGGCAGCGTGACGGTGATCGAGGGCGACCACGGCTCGACCTACTTCCATCCCGACAGCGCGGACGCGCACGCGGCGATCCAGTGCCAGGTCGAGCTCCAGCACCGCGGTGGCGGGGACTCGGAGATCGGCCGCCAGGTCCACCCGCTGATGGTCGCCGCCGGGCTCGCGGGCGTGGCCGTGTCGCCGCGCATGGTCTACGTCGACGCGAGCCGCCCCGAGCTGCGCGACATGTTCACCCACCGCACGTTCACGGCGATGATCGAGGGCGTGCGCGAGTCCGCGCTGATCGCCGGCCTGATCGAGCCCGAGCGCTTCGACGCCGGCATTCGCGACCTCTACGCCACCGAGGTCTTCTGTTACACGTTCTTCAAGGGCGTCGGCTACCGCCCCGCGGCGTAGCCCTGCATTCCGCGCGGGTTCGCGCCCGCGCGCAGCGTCCCGTCCGGCGCGCGCGAGACCGCGCTCAGGCGCCCGAGCGACCACGGCTCGTGAACCTCGACGGCGTGTCCGCGGCGGCGCAGCTCCTCCAGCGTCGAGTCGGGCACGCGTGCCTCGATCTCGACCACGCCCGGCCGCGCGGCGCGCGGATAGAACGAGCTCGGGAAGGACTCGGAGTCGAACGCCGGCGCGTCGATCGCCTCCTGCAGGTTGAGCCCGTAGACGGCGTGCGCGAGGAACAGGTTCAGCGACCACTGGTCCTGCTGGTCGCCTCCGGGCGTGCCGAACGCCAGCACGGTGCCGTCCTCGCGGACCGCCAGCGAGGGGGTGAGCGTCGTGCGCGGCCGCCGGCCGGGCATCAGCGAGGCCGGGAGCCCGGGCTGCAGCCAGAACATCTGCGCGCGCGTGCCGAGGCAGAAGCCGAGGCCGGGAATCGCCGGGGAGCTCTGCAGCCAGCCGCCGCTCGGGGTCGCGGAGACGAGATTGCCGTGGCGGTCGGCGACGTCGAGATGGCAGGTGTCGCCGCGCGTCGGCTCGCCGATCCCGGCGCCCGAGGCGACGGCGCCGGGGATGTCCGGCAGCCGCGGGTCCGGGCCGCCTGGGCGCAAGTCGTATGACGCATCGGGCCCGATCAGCGCGCGGCGCTCGTCCGCGTACTCGCGCGAGAGCAGCCGGTCGAGCGGGACCGGGGCGGAGTCGCCGTACCAGGCCTCGCGGTCCGCGAACGCGAGCTTCGCGCCCTCGACGACGGTGTGGATGTGGTCGGGCCCGAGGAACGGGCCGAGCTCGACGCCGTCGAGCAGCGCGAGCTGCTGCAGGAAGACCGGGCCCTGGCCCCACGGGCCGGTCTTGAACACGCGCCAGCCGCGGAAGTCCAGCGAGACCGGCGCCTCGAGGGTCGCACTGAACGCCCCCAGGTCGTCGCCGGTGAGGATCTCGTCGTCGGCCAGCGCCTCGGCGACCCAGCCGCGGTAGAAGGCGTCGCGCGCCGCGTCGATGCGCGCCTCGCGGGTCGGCCCGGCTGACCGCGCGAGCCGTTCATAGGTCTGGGCGAGCACGGGGTTCCTCAGCCGCGAGCCGACTGCGGGGACCGGCCCCCAGAGCCCGGTCGAGCTCTCCCAGCCGGCGCGCCAGACCGCGGCGATCGCGCCGGCGATGCCCGGCATGACCGGGAAGCCGGCCCGCGCGTAGCCGATCGCGTAGGCCATCACGTCGTCCAGCTCGAACGTCCCGTAGTCGCGCAGCATCAGCATCCACGCGTCGAACGCGCCGGGCACGCACGCGGCCAGGCGGCCGGTGCCCGGCACGAGCTCCAGCCCGCGTGCGCGGTAGGCCTCGATCGTCGCGCCCGACGGCGCCGGGCCCTGGCCGCAGATGACCTTCGGCGCGCCGTCGTGCCAGAGCAGGATCGGCAGGTCCCCGCCCGGCCCGTTGAGGTGCGGCTCGACGACCTGCAGCGCCAGGCCGGCCGCGACGGCGGCGTCGAACGCGTTCCCGCCCCGCTCCAGCACCGCCATCCCGGCCGCCGACGCGAGCCAGTGCGTCGAGGCGACCATGCCGAACGTCCCGCTCAGCTCCGGCCGGGTCGTGAAGTCGAATCCCGGGGCATGCAGCGGCGCGGAGGCGGACATCGACCCACCACACGCTAGCCTGCCGCGCTGGGCATGGCAGTAGTCATCGACGGCAAGGCGGTCGCCCAGGCGGTCCGCGAGGAGGTGCGCGACGAGGTCGCGGCCTGGGTCGCGGCGGGCCACGAGCCGCCGGGCCTGGCCACGGTGCTCGTCGGCGACGACCCCGGCTCGGCGATCTACGTCAACGGCAAGCAGAAGGCGAGCGCCGAGGTCGGCATCCGCGGCTTCGACCACCGCCTTCCCCAGGACGCCGAGCATCGCGAGGTGTCAAAGCTGCTCGACGAGCTCAACGCGGACCCGCACGTGTCCGGCATCCTGCTCCAGCTCCCGACGCCGCCGCAGGTCGACGGCGGGGCGCTGACCGAGCGGATCTGGCCGAGCAAGGACGTCGACGGGCTGACGCCGATCTCCGTCGGCCTGCTCACCAAGGGCCGGCCGGGGCTGCGGCCGTGCACGCCGAGCGGCGTGATGGAGCTGCTGCGCCGCTACGACGTCGAGCTCGAGGGCGCCGAGGCGGTCGTGGTCGGCCGCTCGGACCTGGTCGGCAAGCCGGTCGGCGCGCTGCTGCTCGCCGCCAACGCGACGGTCACCACCTGCCACTCGCGCACGCGCGACCTGCCCGCCGTCTGCCGGCGCGCCGACGTCCTCGTCGCCGCCGTCGGCATCCCCGAGCTTGTGCGCGGCGACTGGGTGAAGGAAGGTGCCGTGGTGATCGACGTGGGCATCAACCGCACCGGCGACGGATTGAAGGGCGACGTGGAGTTCGCCGGCGCGAGCGAGCGCGCGCGGCTGATCACGCCGGTGCCCGGCGGCGTGGGGCCGATGACGATCGCGATGTTGCTGCGCAACACGATGACCGCGGCGAAGGCCGCATGATCCGGCGCGTCCGGCCCGCGGACTGGCTGGCCGGCGTCGGCGGGCTGGTGTTGTTCGGGTCGCTGTGGCTGCACTGGTACGGGTTCGATGCCGGGCCGCTGATCCAGACGCGCGGCTCCGCCGGCACGCTCACGACCGACGCCCTGGGGCAGATCCCCGCTATCACCGCCTGGGAAGCGTTCTCGGAGCTCGACGTCCTGCTCGCGCTCTTCGCCATCCCGGCGATCGGCGTGCCCGTCTCGGCCGCGCTCTCCAAGGGCCCGGCCACGCCCGTCGCCTTCACCGTGATCGCCACCTGCGCGAGCTTCCTCGCCCTCCTGCTGGTGCTCTTCCGGCTGCTCGACCAGCCGGGTTCGAATGAGCTTGTGGCGGTCAAGTCCGGCGCCTGGATCGGCCTGGCAGGCGCGGTTGTGGCGTTTGTCGGCTCGTGGCTGGCAATGGCCGACGAGCACACCCCGGGAGCCGCGCCGCCGCAGGTCCCGGTGCGCCCGGCGCCCTAAACTCCCCCGCCCGATGCTGAGCCGAGACCAGGTCCTCCACGTCGCCCGCCTCGCCCGCCTCGAGCTGACCGAGGAGGAGGTCGGCCGCTTCTCCGAGGAGCTCTCGAAGGTGCTCGACTGGGTCGACACGATCGAGGAGCTCGGCAACCTCGACGACGTGCCGCCGACGTCGCACGTCGTCAACGTCGAGAACGCGCTGCGCGCCGACGAGCCGCGGCCCTCGATGCCGGTCGAGCGCGCGCTGGAGAGCGCGCCCGACGCCGCCCAGGGCGGCTTCCGTGTTCCCTCGCCCACACA
The DNA here is from genome assembly GCA_963837485.1 of uncultured Solirubrobacteraceae bacterium. Lineage (GTDB taxonomy): Bacteria > Actinomycetota > Thermoleophilia > Solirubrobacterales > Solirubrobacteraceae > Solirubrobacter. The sequence goes on from CAWINP010000013.1 coordinate 163,720, forward strand.
TCACGCGTGACAATGCCGACGGGGTCGACAGAACGAGTGACCAATGGCACGGCCATGCGGAGCAGGGCATGATCGAGCTGACCGCCGCACAGGCCGCCGAGCGCATCCGCGCCGGCGAGCTGGACGCCGCCGAGTACTTCGAGTTCTACCGCGCCCGCGCCGCCGCCGATGACCTCAACTGCTTCATCTGGGTCGCCGAGGATGCTCCCGCGCTCGATCGCGACGCGCCGCTGGCCGGCGTCCCGATCGCGGTCAAGGACCTGTTCGCGACCGAGGGCGTGCCGAGCCAGGCCGGCTCGCGCATCCTCGAGGGCTACCGGCCGCCCTACACGTCGACCGCGGTCGAGCGGCTGCGGCAGTCCGGCGCGGCGCTGCTCGGCAAGACCAACCAGGACGAGTTCGCGATGGGCTCTTCGACCGAGAACTCCGCCTTCGGCCCGACGCTGAACCCGTGGGACCGCACGCGCGTGCCGGGCGGGTCGTCAGGTGGCAGCGCGGCGGCCGTCGCCGCCGGCACGGCGCCGTGGTCGATCGGGACCGACACCGGCGGCTCGATCCGCCAGCCCGCCGCGCTGTGCGGGATCGTCGGCCTCAAGCCCACCTACGGCGCGATCTCGCGCTACGGGATGATCGCGTTCGCCTCCAGCCTCGATCAGGCGGGCCCGTTCACCCGCGACGTCACCGACTCCGCGCTGCTGCTGCGCGCAATGGCCGGCCCCGACCCGTGCGACAGCACGTCGATCGGCCTGCCGGAGCCGGTCGAGCTTCCATCCGCGACCGATCTGAACGGCATCCGCCTCGGCGTCCCCGAGGAGCTGACCGGCGAAGGCATCGAGCCGGGAGTGATGAACGCGTTCAACGAGACGCTCGACCTCGCGCGCTCGCTCGGGGCGACCGTCGAGACCACGCACCTCCCGCACGCGCCGCACGCGCTGGCCGCCTACTACCTGATCGCGCCGGCCGAGGCCTCGTCGAACCTGGCCCGCTACGACGGCGTCCGCTACGGCCTGCGCGCCGGCAACGGCGGCGGGCTGCTGGAGATGTACACGGCGACGCGCGAGCGGGGCTTCGGAGCCGAGGTCAAGCGCCGGATCCTGATCGGCACCTACGCGCTCTCGTCGGGCTACTACGACGCCTACTACGGCAAGGCGCAGAAGGTCCGCACGCTGATCGCGCGCGACTTCGACACCGCCTGGGAGCGCTTCGACTTCATCGTCACCCCGACCGCGCCGGGCGTCGCGTTCGAGCTCGGCGCCAAGAGCGCGGACCCGCTGGCGATGTACCTCAACGACTTCTGCACGGTGCCGATGTCGCTCGCCGGCATCCCGGCGATCTCGATCCCGAACGGGCTCTCCGAAGGGCTCCCGGTCGGGTTCCAGATCGCGGGCCCCGCGTTCAGCGAGAACCGCATCCTCGATGCGGCGCACGCACTTGAGAAGGCGATCGGCTTCGACGGCTCGGGGGCGCGGGCATGACCGACTGGGAACCCGTCATCGGGCTGGAGATCCACGTCCAGCTCAACACGCTGACGAAGATGTTCTGCGGCTGCGGGCTGAGCTTCGGCGAGGAGCCCAACACGCGCACCTGCCCGGTCTGCCTCGGGCTGCCCGGCACGCTGCCGGTGGCCAACGCCCAGGCGGTGCTCTACGGGATGATGATGGGGCTCGCCCTCGGCTGCGAGATCGCGCCGCGCTCGATCTTCCACCGCAAGAACTACTTCTATCCCGACCTCGCCAAGGGCTATCAGATCTCCCAGTACGACATCCCGCTGTGCAGCGGCGGGCACCTGGGCGACGTGCGGCTGCACCGGATCCACCTGGAGGAGGACGCGGCCAAGCTCGTCCACGTCGGCGCGTCGGGCCGCATCCACGGCTCCGACGCCTCGATCGTCGACTACAACCGCGGCGGCACGCCGCTGGCCGAGATCGTCACCGAGCCCGACATCCACTCCGCCGAGCACGCCCGCGACTGGCTGATCCTGTTGCGCGAGACGCTGCGCCAGCTCGGCGTCAGCGACGTGAACATGGAGGAGGGCTCGCTGCGCTGCGACGCCAACGTCTCCATCCGCCCGGCCGGCAGCACCGAGCTCGGAACCAAGACCGAGCTCAAGAACATGAACTCGTTCCGCTTCGTGATGCAGGGCATCAACGCGGAGATCGAGCGCCAGAAGGCGATCCTCGAGTCCGGCGGGACGGTCGAGCAGGAGACGCTGCACTTCGACCCGACGTCGGGGCGGCTGAGCTCGCTGCGCTCCAAGGAGGAGGCGCACGACTACCGCTACTTCCCAGAGCCCGACCTCGTGCCGGTCGCGCCGACCCCGGAGATGTTCGAGGCCGCCCGCGCGGCGATCCCGGAGCTGCCGGCGCAGCGCATCGAGCGCTACGTGGCGCTCGGGCTCGCCGAAGACGACGCGCGGCTGTTCTCATTCGAGCCGGAGTGGGGCGCCTACCTGGAAGCGGTTGGCGGCGACGCGCACACCGCGTCCACGTGGGTCAAGGAGCTGCGCACGCGCGCGGGCTCGACCGACCAGGTCGCGCCGGAGACGCTCGCGAAGCTGGTCGCGCTCGTATCCGGCAAGCGCGTGACGGCGGCCGGCGGGCGCACGGTGCTCGACAAGCTCGTCGCCGACGGCGGCGATCCGGAGGCGATCGTCGAGCGCGAGGGCCTCGGCGCGATGGAGGACTCCGGAGAGCTCGAGGCGATCGTCGCCAAGGTGATCGACGACAACCCGGACATCGTCGAGCGCATCCGCGGCGGCAACGCGAAGGCGATGGGCGCGCTCGTGGGCCCGATCATGCGCGAGACCAAGGGCCGCGCCGACGGCGGCGAGGTCAACCGGCTGCTGCGCGAGAAGCTCGGCGTTTAGCGGGCGCCCCTTGACTGCCTGGCGTGATGCCTAGCAGCGGGTTGCCTCGTACGTCAACGGCGGGCAGTAAGGAGGGGACGCGGAACGGAAGCGATCATCCGCGGGCGGCGGTCAGGGAATCCGGCGTGGAGTTGGTCGGCTGTAGCACGCTTAACTCACCACGGACAGGAGCCCTGTCTATCGCTGATGGTCGTTCGCGATCGTTTGCCGTCCCTGAGCGATCGTTCCTGGTCAGGCTGCCTCCCCTACTGGCGCAGTTGCCGTTAAGCGAATCGGGGCCCGGCGCGCGCTAGATCGTCGCGTCGGGCGCCGCGGCGGCCAGATAGGCCTCCGTGTCGCCGCCCTTGAGCACGTGCTCGAGCCAGGCGCGGCGCTCGAAGTCGAGCACCTCCATCTCCCACACGCAGGCGAGGCCGGTGTCCTGGATCTCCTGCATCGCGTCCGGGTCCTCGAGCGGGGAGCCGAAGAAGCGCCCGTGGATCTCGTTCTCGTTCGCCCACCAGTAGACGATGCCGAGCCCGGCGGTCTTGGCGTCGTGGGCGATCAGGAAGCCCGTCCCGCCGCCCTCGGGCAGCGCGCCGCGCGCGGCCTCGACGGTCGCCTCGACGAACTCGGGGCGCGCGTCGGGCGCGTGCGTCCCGATGCCGTAGACCTTCAGCCGCCAGGCCCCGAGGTCCTGGCGGCGGATGAAGCGGATGGTCCGGGGCTCGTACATGAGCCCGAGCCTAGTTAGAGCCGCGAGTACAGCTCGACGATCAGGTGCTCGTCGATCGGCGCGCTGATCTCGGAGCGCTCCGGGAGGCGCAGCACCTTGCCCGACAGCGCCTCGAAGTCGGTCTGCAGCCACGGGGCCACGGTGCCCGTCAGCTCGGTGGTGGCGGCGGCGACGTCGCGCACCGGGCTGCCGGCGCCGATCGCGATCTCCTGGCCCGGCTTGACGGAGTAGGAGGCGATGTCGACGCGCCGGCCGTCCACGTAGACGTGGCCGTGGTTGACGAACTGTCGCGCCTGGGCGCGCGTGGACGCGAAGCCGAGGCGATAGACGACGTTGTCGAGCCGGCGCTCGAGCAGCCGCAGCAGCTCCTGGCCGGTGACGCCCTTCCTCGACGCCTCGCGCACGTACTTGCGGAACTGGCTCTCGCGCACGCCGTAATAGCGCTTCGCGCGCTGCTTGGCGCGCAGCTGGTCTCCATAGATGGAGTTGCGCCGGCGCCGGCCGGCGCCGTGCTGGCCGGGCGGGACGGGACCGCGGCGCTCCAGCGCCGACTTGCCGTTCAAGGCCCGCTCGCCCTTCAGATAGAGCTCGACCCCTTCGCGGCGGGAGAGCTTCTCCTTCGGTCCTGTGTATCTACCCACGCCGCTTATCCTACCGAGGCAGTCGGGATTAGAAATCCGCCGGGCCTCTGGACGAGTATCCAATTAAGTTCTCCGGAGCGAAGTGGGATGATCGGTTCATGGGCCAGGTAGTCGCCTTCCCAAAGCACAAGCGCCACCCGCATGAGCGCCTGGCCGCGACGCTGCAGGCGCTCTACGCCGTCACCTATGTGCTCGGCTTCTTCATCGTCGGTCCGTGCCTGGTGATGTTCGGGTTCGCGTTCGCCTTCAGCGCCCAGCCGCTCGCCGCGCTCATCTGCGTCGGCGCGCTGCTGGTGGTGTGGGCGGTCACCAGGGCCGCCTGGGTCCGCCTGTAACGTCGTCCGGACGTCCGAGCTTGCGAGGACGGGAGGCCGAAACATCGTTTCCTCGATGCACATCCTGCCGCGGACGGCGGCGACGGATGCCGCCGGGCGTTTGCGCGTGGGCGGCTGCACGCTGGCCGACGTCGCCGCCGAGTTCGGCACGCCGGTCTTCGTGTTCGACGAGCAGGGGCTGCGCGAGACCGCGCGCGAGTACGTGCGCGAGTTCACGTCCCGCCACGCCCGCACGGACGTCCACTTCGCCTCCAAGGCGCTGCCCTGCGCACCGGTGACCCGGATCCTCGCCGAGGAGGGGCTCGGCTGCGACGTGGCCGGCAACGGCGAGCTGGCGATCGCGCTGAAGGCCGGCTTCGCCCCCGCGAAGATCCTCCTGCACGGCAACGCCAAGTCTGACGAGGACATCGCCGACGCCGTCGCGGCCGGCGTCGGGCTGATCGTGATCGACAACGCCGACGACGTCGTGCGCCTGAAGCGGCTCGCGCCCGCGACCCAGCGCGTGCTGGTGCGGATCAACCCCGACGTGCCGGGCGACACGCACGCCGCGGTCTCCACCGGCGGCAAGGAGGACAAGTTCGGCGTCCCGCTCGACCAGGCGCCGGCGCTGCTCGACGCGGCCGGGAGCGCGTTCGACCTGCGCGGCCTGCACGTCCACATCGGTTCGCAGCTGCTCACGCTCGGCGGTTTCGCGCGCGCGGCCGAGGCGATCGCCGCGCTCGGGGAGTTCGGCACCTACGACCTCGGCGGCGGGCTCGGGATCGCCTACCGCGACGAGGTCCCACCGTCGATCGGCGACTACGCGCAGGAGGTCTGCGACGTGGTCGGGCGCCACTGCGAGAGCGGCGACCTGCTCGTGCGCGGTGCGACGCTCGCCGCGCCGCGGGTCGGCGACACGCTGCTGATGCCGGCGACTGGGGCGTACTGCTACTCGCTGCAGAACAACTACAACGGCGCGCGCAAGCCGCCGGTGGTGATCGTGAACGATTGCGTCGCGAGGCTCGCCGTGCGGCGCGAGACGCTCAGCGACCTGACGTCCCGCGACTGCTAGGCGGCCCCGTCCGCAGACACGACGCATTCCGGCGGGCCCGGACCGCCATCTGGCTCGCCCTGCGGGCTTGCCACCTGGCTCTCGCCGCTGCCGGCACCCGGCAGGCACACACGTACCACCAGTATGCGAGCGCCTGCCGTGCACCGGCAGCGACGACCCGGACTGCGCCGGACTATGCGCCGTGCCTACGGACGGGACCGCCGGCGCGAAGCCTGGGCGGGGCCGCCGACGGGCGCCCGAGGAAGTAGCCCTGGCCGAGCCCGGCGCGCAGCTCGCGCAGCGCGGCGAGCTGCTCGCTCGTCTCGATCCCCTCGGCGATCACCTCGAGATCGAGCGTGCGCGCGAGGTCGACGATCATCCCCACGAACGAGCTCTCGCGGCGGCCGGACGTCAGCCCGTCGATGAACGGCTTGGCGATCTTCAGCGTGTCCAGCGGCAGCGAATGCAGGTAGCTCAGCGACGAGTAGCCGGTGCCGAAGTCGTCGAGCGCGATCTTGACGCCGAGCTGGCGCAGCTCGTGGAAGCGGTCGACGCTGGCGGCGGCCAGCAGCTGGGACTCGGTGATCTCGATCACCAGCTGGGCGGGGTCGATGCCGGCGTCGCGGACGGCGCCGAGCACGTTCTCGACCAGGCCCGGGTCGCGCAGCTCGGCGACGGAGAGGTTGACGTGCATGCGCAGCGGCTCGCCGTCCGGCTCAGCATCCTGCCAGCGCCGCGCCTGGCGGCACGCCTCGCGCAGCACGTGACGGCCGAGCGGGACGATCAGCCCGGTCTCTTCGGCCAGCGGGACGAACTCGGCCGGCGGCACGAGCCCGCGCGCGGGGTGCTCCCAGCGCACGAGCGCCTCGGCGGCGACGATCTTGCCGCTCTCGAGCGCGACGATCGGCTGGTACTGGACGATCATCTGCTCGCGCTCGATCGCCTTTGCCAGCTCCTCCTTGAAGTCGTGCCGGCGCAGGATGGCGGCCGCCATCTGGGGCTCGAACAGCTCGAAGCGCGCCTTGCCCTTGGACTTGGCCTGGTACATCGCGACATCGGCGTTGCGGATCAGCGCGTCGGAGTCGTCGCCGCTCTGGCGGCTGTCGGCGATGCCGACCGAGAGATGGACCGAGACGAGCTCGGCGCCCGCCTCGACCGGCAGCTCGAACTCGCGCAGGATCCGGGTCGCGACCGCACGGCCGTCCTGCAGCGGCTCCTCGACGCCCGGGATCATCACCGCGAACTCGTCGCCGCCGAGCCGCGCGACGGTGTCGCCGGGGCGCACGCAGCGCTGCAGGCGCTCGGCGACCGAGACCAGCAGCGCGTCGCCCACCGCGTGGCCGAGCGAGTCGTTGACGGTCTTGAAGTCGTCGACGTCGACGAACAGCACGGCGAGCTGGGCGCCGCCGTTGGCGAGCTCGTCGCGCACGCGCTCCATGAACAGCGTGCGGTTCGGGAGGTCGGTGAGCGGGTCGTGATAGGCCTGGTGGTGCAGCTGCTCCTGCAGCCTGCGCAGCTTCGTCACCGCCTGCTCGAGCCGGTCGTACTGCAGCGCGACGGACGCGTTGTTGGCGAGCGCCTCCAGCAGGCGCAGGTCGTCGGCGCCGAAGGAGCGCTCCAGGCCGACGCGGTTGGCGAGCATGATCGTGCCGATCGTGCGCTCCTCGCCGGGCAGCATCGCCAGCATCGCGTGGCGGATCCCGCGCTGCTGCATGTGTGCGCGCAGGTGCGGGCTGCCGAACGGCGGCGTGAGGCTGATCACCGGCGTCTCGGCGTCGACCAGGCCGGCGAGCTCATCGGCGATCGCCGGGTCGGCCGGCTGCATCGTCACCCGATGGTCGCCCGGGCCGTGCGTCGTGCGCAGCGGCGCGCCGTCGCCGGCGGTCAGCAGGACCTCGGCGACGTCGGCGCGGAACGCCTCCAGCGAGCGGGCGAGCAGCTCCTCGAGCGCCTCCGCGACCTCCGGCGAACGGCTGAGCGTGCGGTTGGCGTCGTAGAGGAACTCGAGCCGCTCGTGGCGCTGGCGCTCGGAGATGTAGGCGCGGTAGACGGCGAAGACGGTGAGCGCGGGAACGAGCAGGACGGGGACCGCGCGCGGGTCGGTGGCGACGATCAGCGCGGCGGCGATCGCGATGCTCGCGTTGATCAGCGTCACGAGCGCGTCGGTCGCGAACATCTGCGTGAGCATGCTCGGCGAGAGGTTGCCCTCCGCGATCGCGATCGCGCCGCCGAGCAGCAGGATCGTCAGCGCGCCGGCGGAGAGGGTGGCGGCGTAGAGGCCGACCCAGGTCGCCGGGTCCAGCGCGCTGGCGTCGCCGGCGATCAGCCTCAGGACGCCGGCCGCGACGCTTGCCGCGAGCGCGAGCTGGGCGAGGTTGAAGCCGAGCTTGACGAGCGCCAGCCGGCGCACGACGCCCCAGACGAGGCCGGTGCCGATCAGCGCGCCGAGGACGAAGTGGTCGCCGGTGGCGAACACGAGGCCGAACACGAACGGGACGTCGGCGAGGCTGAACGAGTGGGCGCTGCGGCGGAAGCGGACGTGGACGACGCAGATCTCGGCGAACGCAAACCCCGCGGCGACGGCCCACCACGGCAGGTGCGGCGTGCTGTGGGGCTGCTCTCCGTGCGTGAGGGCCAGCCACGCGACGCCCGCCAGCACGGCCAGCGCCACGACGTAGGCCCAGACCAGCAGCTCGCGCGACGGCGTGGGAATGCGCCGCTTGAGGGAGAGCTCCACGCTTCGGACATCGGCGCGCCGGGGGTCTTCTTGAACCGACATCCGTCCATTCGCGGGGCGTACGATTCGGGCATGTCACGCCTCATTCGCATGGATCAGACCGGCCACACGACGCTCGCGGAGTGGACGCCGGCCGATCCGGCGTCGGTCGAGGCCGCCGTGGCCGCGCTGCGGCGGGGGCTGGACGCCGGGTATTACGCCGTGGTCAGCGAGGGCGAGGGCCGCGCGACCCAGGTCGATGCCCTGCCGCCCGACGCCGAGCTGGTGATTCTGCGCCGCCCCATCGCGGGCGGATGACGGTTCACGGCGCTCCCGGCGCCGTGACCGGCTTCGCCGCCGCCCCGTCCGGGCCCGCGCGATCGCTGCCCGAGCGCGCCGCCGTGCACTGGCGCCGGCCCATGGACGAGCGCCGCCTGCGCGTCTACGCCCGCGCCTGGACGACCACGACGGCCGCGCACACGGTCCCGCTCGTGCTCGCCGCGGTCGGGCTGTTCGCGCTCGCGCCGCTCACCGCGCCCGTCGGCCTCGCGCTGCTCGCGCACGCGTGGGCGATCCCCGAGCTCTACGCCAACCGCGGCGCCAAGGTCGTCAAGCCGCGGCGTCGCGGCGATGAGCGCGCGGAAGCGACCGCGCTCGGCCTGCTCGGCGACCTCGTCGGGCATCGTGCCCGGGACGTCAACGCGCGCACGGGGCTCGTGCCCGAGCGCGGGGCGCTGGGCACGTGGCTGGTGGGGGAGGCCGGCGCGCTGCTGGTCCGCGGCCGGCGCGTCCACTGCTTCTGCGTCCATGCGGTCGACCCCGACCTTCCCAGCGCCGACCGCATCGCCCACCTGCTGCTCGCGCTGCGCGAGGACGAGCAGGGCTTCGCCACGGTCGCCAACCACGCGTTCGCGGGCGCCCGCTGGCGCGTCCGGCGGCGGCTGCCGCGCGCTCAGCGCCCCGCGCTGGACATCGTGGACACCCGCAGCGCCTGATCTTCAGCGTCCGGGCCATCCGCAAAGTGCGGGATATATCCGACCATGCTGTTCATGACGGCTCTTTCCGCTCCCCGCAGGGCCCCCGTCCGGCGGCTCGTGCTCGTGCCCGCCGGCGGCCGCTCCGACGCGTCCGTGCGCCGCTTCCGCCTCGCCCGCCTGCGCCTCGAGGACCGCGAGGTAGCGCGTGCCGAGCGCTTCGCGCATCTGAAGCGCATGCACGATTGAGGCAGCCTTGAGCTCAGCGAAGTACGCTGAGTGACATGGGCAACCTCCTGAAGAAGGGCCTGGCCTGGGTGATCGTGATCGCGGTCGCGATCCTGGCGTTCAAGATCGTCATCGCGGCGATCGCGGGCCTGTTCCAGATCCTCTTCGCGATCGTCCTGATCGGGCTGGTGGCGTTCGCCGTGGTCTGGGCCTTCCGCCACCTGTGATCTACGTCGCCTTCGCGCTCTGGATGGGCATTGGCGCGGGCGTTGTCGGGCGCATCAAGGGCTCGTCGTTCTTCATCTGGTTCGTGATCGGCGCCGTGCTGCCCGCGCTCGGGCTGCTGGCCGCGGTCTTCTACCGCTCCGAGCGCGACGAGGTCCGGCGCCAGTGCCCGACGTGCGGGAAGGTCATCAAGCTGCACGACGCCATGTGCATGCGCTGCGGAACCGATCTCGACTTCCCGGACGTCGCGATCGAGCCGGAATCCGCTGCAACCGCTCGCCGTTAGACTTCGCAGCCCCTCTCGACCCGAAGGAGCTGCAGTAGCCATGCGCGCCGTCGACGCCATCATGGAGTGCCTCAAGGCCGAAGGTGTCGACGTCGTATTCGGCTATCCGGGCGGCGCGAACCTTCCGACCTACGACGCGTTCGTGGACGCGGGAATCCGCCACGTGCTCGTGCGCCACGAGGCGGGCGGCGGCCACGCCGCCGAGGGATACGCCAAGGCGTCGGGCAAGGTCGGGGTCGTCTTTGCGACCTCCGGCCCGGGCGCCACGAACATCGTCACCCCGCTGACCGACGCGATGATGGACTCCGTCCCGCTCGTCGCGTTCACCGGCCAGGTGCGGACCGAGCTGATCGGCACCGACGGCTTCCAAGAGGCGGACACGTTCGGCATCACGATGCCGATCGTCAAGCACTCGTTCGTGATCCAGCACCCGACCGAGATCCCGCGGGTCGTACACGAGGCGTTCCACATCGCGCGCACGGGGCGCCCCGGGCCGGTGCTGATCGACATCCCGCAGGACCTGTCGCGCGCGGAGATCGACTACACGCCGGTCACCGACGTGCATCTGCCCGGCTACCAGCCGACGCTGGACGGCAACTCCAAGCAGATCCGGCTCGCCGCCAAGGCGCTGCTGAACGCGCGCCGGCCGGTGATCTACGCGGGAGGCGGCATCGTCAACGCGGACGCGGCCGAGGAGCTGACCGAGCTGGTGCTGGAGGGCAGGTTCCCCATCACCTGCACGCTGATGGGGCTCGGCGCGTTCCCGGCCCCGCACGAGCAGTGGCTGGGGATGCTCGGCATGCACGGCACCCGCGCGGCCAACTACGCGATGGACGAGGCCGACCTGATCGTCGCGATCGGCGCCCGCTTCGACGACCGCATCACCGGCAAGCTGTCGGAGTTCGCGCCGCGGGCGAAGTTCATCCACGTCGACATCGATCCGGCGGAGATCTCCAAGAACGTCCCGGCCCACATCCCGATCGTGGGCGACGCCAAGCGCGTCCTGCCGCGGCTGACCGAGGAGTACCGGGCGCTGGGCGCCGACGCCTCGCGCCTGACGTCGTGGTGGGAGCGGATCGAGCGCTGGCGCTTGCAGCACCCGCTGCGCTACGACGACTCGCCGGACACCGAGATCAAGCCGCAGTTCCTGGTGCAGGCGCTCTACGAGGCGACCGGCGGCGGGGAGTGCATCCTCTCGAGCGACGTCGGCCAGCACCAGATGTGGGCGGCGCAGTACTTCCACTTCTCGCAGCCGCGGCGCTGGATCAACTCCGGCGGGCTGGGGACGATGGGCTTCGGGCTGCCGGCGGCGATCGGCGCCGCGATCGCGCGCCCGGACGTTCCCTCGGTGCTCCTGACCGGCGACGGCTCGTTCCAGATGAACATCCAGGAGCTCGCCACGGCGCGCCAGTTCGACGTGCCGGTCAAGTGCGTGATCATGGACAACGGCTACCTCGGCATGGTCCGCCAGTGGCAGGAGCTGTTCTGGGACCGCCGCTACTCCAACGTCGACATGGGCCAGTGGCCGGACTGGATCAAGCTCGCAGACGCCTACGGGGCGACGGGCGTGCTGCTGACCGACAAGACCTCGCTGGTCGACGATCTGCGCTCGGCTCTGGCTACGCCGGGCCCGGTGGTCGTCGACGTGAAGGTCACGCGCGAGGAGAACACGTATCCGATGATCGCTCCGGGTACCGCGGCTCGCGAGATGGTGGGCTAGCCGTGGGCGAGCCGGGAACCAAGGAGACGCTGACGCTCGAGGAGCTCGAGGCGTCGGCGGGCGTGCGCACGGGCCGCAAGCACATCCTCTCGATCCTCGTCGAGAACAAGCCGGGAGTGCTGACGCGGATCGCCGGTCTGTTCGCGCGGCGCGGGTTCAACATCGACACGCTGGCTGTGGGCCCGACCGACGATCCGACGCTGTCGCGCATCACGCTGACCCTGGACGGCGCGATGCACCCGATCGACCAGGTCACCAAGCAGCTGCACAAGCTCGTCAACGTGATCAAGATCCGCGATCTCGAGCCAACCGAGACGGTCGCCCGCGAGCTCGCGCTGTTCAAGATCTCCGCCGACGGCGCCTCGCGCGCCGAGGTGATGCAGATGGTCGAGATCTTCCGCGGGAAGATCATCGACGTCGCCAGGCGCTCGGTGATCGTCGAGGTCACGGGCTCGTGGGAGAAGATCGAGGCGTTCGAGCGCATGGTCCGGCCGTTCGGGCTGATCGAGATGGCCCGCACGGGCGAGATCGCGATCTCCCGCGGGCGCGGCGAGACTTAGCGCAGCCGCACGGCGCCGGCCGGGCCGTCGTTCGTAGTCTGTTGGCCGTGACCGTCCACGAGCCGCTCACACGCGTCGACGTCCCGGGGCTGCGGGCGCGTTGCCTGGCGGCGGTCCGCCGTGCGCGACGCGTCGGGCGGCCGGTGTTGATGGGGTGGACCGTGGCACTCGATTCCTCGTGGGACCCGAGCGCGGTCGCGTTCGCGTCGCGGGTCGATGGGGAGGACCTGTTCTGCTTCGAGCAGCCGGATCGCTCCGGGGCGGCGCTCGCCTGCCTCGGTCGCGTGGCCCGGCTTTCGGCGTCGGGTGGGGATCGCTTCGCTTCCGTGGCGCGTGAGTGGCGAGAGCTGGCGGGCGCCGCGGTGGCCGACGCGCCGGACGGGCCGCCGGGCGCCGGGCTGGTGGCGGTCGGCGGGTTCGCGTTCGCGCCCGACGGCGGTTCGGCGCCGCACTGGGCGGGCTACGACGCTGCCGACCTCGTCGTGCCGGAGGTGTCTCTGGCCCGGCGCGGGAGCGACGTCCGGCTCACGCTAATGGCGTTAGCCGCGCCCGACGACGTCGCGGAGGAGCTCTCGTCTCGGCTCTCGGCGCGCCTGCGCGGGCTGCGCCGCGAGCCGCTGCCGATGCTCGACCCGGCGCCCGCGGGGCGGTTCCGGATCTCCTCGGTGGCGCCGCCCGAGCACTACGAGGCCGCCGTCGCCCGCGCCGTCGAGCGCATCCGCGCGGGCGAGCTGGAGAAGATCGTCCTGGCTCGCGAGGTCGAGGTCCACGCGCCGTCCGAGCACGACGCCGCGGCCGTCTTCGGCGTGCTGCGGGCCGGCTTCCAGTCCTGCTACGTCTTCTGCGCGGCGCGAGGCGAGTCGGCGTTCGTCGCCGCCTCCCCGGAGCTGCTGATCCGCCGCGACGGCGCGCGCGCCCAGACCGTCGCCCTGGCCGGCTCCACCCGCCGCTCGGCCGACCCCGCCGTCGACGATCACCTCGGAGAGCAACTTCTGCGCTCCGACAAGGACCGCGAGGAGCAGGCGATCGTCGTGCGCCGCATCGCCCGCGCGCTGCGTCCGTATTCCGTCTGGGTCGCCGCGCCCGACGAGCCCGCCATCATCAAGGTCGCGAACATCCAGCACCTCGCGACCCCGATTCGCGCGCAGCTCACCTCCCCGCTCGGTGCGATCGAGCTTGCGGCGCTCCTGCACCCGACCCCGGCGGTCGGAGGCGAGCCCCACGGCGTCGCCGCACCCCTGATCCCGGCCCTGGAGGGTCTGGACCGCGGCTGGTACGCGGGAGCCGTGGGCTGGACCGACGCCAACGACGACGGCGAGTTCTGCGTCGCCCTGCGTTGCGCCCTGCTGCGCGGCGACCAGGCCCGGCTCTACGCGGGAGTGGGAGTCGTGCGCGACTCCGTCCCGGCCGCCGAGCTCACGGAGACCGAGATCAAGCTCGGCGCCCTGCTCCCGGTCCTCGCGGGCTAAGACCCCATCGACGTGTAGTCCGAGCCGCCCGACGACGACGGGAAGTCCGTCGAAGAGCGGCGCGACGGGCGCAAGCCGCCGAACGCCACTGCGAGGACGACGAGCAGGATCACGAGCGCGACGAAGACGGCGAGCGCGACGATGAAGATCGTGGGCATAGGGGAGTGGTTACCCGCCGAAGCGCCGGCGCCATCGCTTGCCGGTCCTGCGGAGGCTGGTCTCGAGCGCTCCGAGGGTTCCGCGGTGCGCGGTGAGGTGGTCGTCGGCCTCGGCGGCCGTGATGTTGAGCGTAACGCGGCGGATGGTGATGCGGGCGACCTCCGGGGCGTCGACGAAGCGGCGCCCCTCGGGCGTGCGGATGACGATCCCGTCGAAGATGTGCTCGCGCGCGTTGTCGAGCACGCGCTCGACCGTGCCCAGCGTGACGCCATCCGAGGACATGACCTCGGTGCCTCGCGGGAGCGCCTGGTAGCCGATCTGGTGCTCGTCGTCATCCGCCACAGGGCAAATCCTAAGCAGCAGGCCCCGGGAGATGACGCGCTACGGGGCCGGACGGCCCGCCCGGCGCCAGACCTCGACGACCTCGCGGACCGAGGCGACCCGCCACGAGACGCGCGAGTCCAGCGGGCGCAGCGCAAGCTCGAAGCGGCCCGAGTCCAGCTGTTGCAGCTCCGTCACCAGCGCGTGGAAGCGCCGGCCCTTCTTGTCCACGAGCACGATGTCGCCCGCGCCGATGCCCTTGGACGTCGCCCGCCGGGACGGCGGCGCCGACGGCGGCACATCGAGCAAGGACGATTGCGGGTCCAACGACATGGCGGCAAAGCTATGTGGCCGCCCGGACGGACTCCCACACGCGCCGGTGCAGCGCGACGTTCTCGGCCCGGTCCGTGCGCACGCAGACGATCGTGGACCGATCCGAGGACAGAGCCCGACCGAGCGCCGAACGGAACGTGTCGACATCGGCCGCCCGCTCCCACCCGAGCCCGTACAGCGCGGCGGCGTGCGCGAAATCGAGCCCGTGCGGCGTTGCCACGTGCGGCTCGAACTCCGGGCCGGCGCCCGCGACCGGCAGGAAGTTGAAGATGCCGCCGCCGTCGTTGTCGATCAGCACGATCACCAGCCGCGCGCCCACCCGCGACGCCGCCAGCAGCCCGCCGACGTCGTGCGCCAGCGCCACGTCGCCGGTCAGCAGCACCACCGGCCCGCGCGAGGCGAGAGCCACGCCGAACGCGGTCGAGACCGTGCCGTCGATCCCGTTCGCGCCGCGGTTGGAGAGCACGCGGAACGGCTCCGGGCGGACGGGGAAGAACGTCTCCACGTCGCGGATCGGCATCGAGGAGGCGACGACCAGCACCGAGGACGGCGGCAGCGAGGAGCCAAGCTCCGCGGCCACGCGCGGCTCGGTCAGCCCCGAAGGGCCGACCGCGGAGGCGATCGCGCCGGCCGCCGCGCGGTCCGCCGCCCGCCAGTCGTCCAGCCACGTCGACAGCCGGCGCGACACCTTCTTCGCCAGCGCCTCGACCAGCTCCCGCGGGTCCGCGGCGATCACTGTCCCGAGGACGCCCGACGGGTCCTGCCACGCGCCCTCGGGATCGACGGAGATCTGCAGCGCGTCCGACGCCGCCAGCCACGTGCGCAGCGGCTTGGAGGTCGGCAGGTCGCCGACGCGCAGCACGAGCTCCGGCGCGTGTGCGCCCGCCCACTCCGGCGAGCGCAGCAGGGCGTCGTAATGCGCGACCGCCGCGGCGCCCCGCCGCGCGCCCGACAACGGATCGGCGAGCAGCGGGATCTTCGCCCGCTCGGCCAGCGCCGCCAGCGCCGCGCCCAGCTGCGGATCGCGCTCCGAGCGCCCGGCGACGATCACGGCGGACACGCGCGCGTGCAGCTCCTCCGCCAGCCCGGACAAGGCCTCGTCGGAGAGCACCATCCGGGGCCGCGGCCGCGTCACCCACGGCCGCCCCCCGTCCCGTCCGGGCACGATCTCCTCGGACGGCATGGCACCGTCGGGCAGCAGCGGCTCACGCAGGGCGAAGTTCAGGTGCACGGGCCCCGGCCGGTCCGCGACCGCCGTCCAGAACGCCCGGCACGCGAGCTGCCGCAGCCAGCGCACGCGCGCCGGCGACGCGGGATGGTCGTCGACGTCGAAGAACCACTTCGCTGCGCTCCCGTACAGCCCGAGCTGGTCGATCGTCTGCCCCGCGCCGATCTCGCGCAGCTCCGGAGGACGGTCGGCGGTGAGCACCAGCAGCGGCACGCGCGCCTCCCACGCCTCGATCACCGCGGGCGCGTAGTTCGCCGCCGCGGTACCCGACGTGCAGGCCAGGACGGCCGGCACGCCGCTCGCCTTGGCCAGCCCGAGCGCGAAGAACCCCGCCGAGCGCTCGTCGACGTGCGACGTGGCCCGCAGCCGCGACCGGGCCAGCGACAGCACCAGCGGCGTCGACCGCGAGCCCGGCGACGTGCACGCGTCGCGCACGCCGCAGCGGCGGAGCTCGTCGACGAAGGCGCGAAGGCCGAGGTAGCTGTCGGTTCCGGGCATGATGGAAGGCGAATGCCCCCGGCGCTCGTCCTGCTGCACGGCTTCACGCAGACCCGCCAGAGCTGGCGGAGGACGGTCCAGGCGCTCCCGGGACGCTATCGCGCGATCGTGCCGGACCTGCCCGGCCACGGCCAGAACGCGCAGCGCCCGGCCAGCTTCGCGGCTGCCACTGCCTACGTGCGCGCGCTCGAGCCCACGATCCTCGCGGGCTATTCGATGGGCGGCCGGATCGCGCTGCACGCCGCGCTCACCCTCAAGCCGGAGCGCCTCATCCTGGTGGGCGCGAGCCCCGGCCTGAGCGACCCGCACGAGCGGGCACAGCGCAGGCAGGCCGACGACGCGCTCGCGGACCGGATCGAGCGGATCGGGATCGAGGCGTTCGCGCGGGAATGGGGGTCCCAACCGCTCTTTGAGGGCCAGCCGGAGCGCGTCTCCTCCGCCGCCTTCGCGGATCGCCTGCGCAACACGCCGCACGGCCTCGCCGCCGCGCTGAGGGGCCTCGGGACGGGCGTGATGGAGCCGCTCTGGGACCGGCTGGGAGAGCTCGAGATGCCGGTGACGCTGATCGCCGGCGAACGCGACGCGAAGTTCCGCGCGATCGCCGAGCGGATGCGGGAGCGCCTACCGCGCGCCGAGCTGACGATCGTGCCGGGGGCCGGGCACGCCGCCCAGCTCGAGAGCCCCGAGCTGGTCGCCGCTGCGATCTACCAGTCCGGGTCGCCCTCCTCGTCGGCCTCGGCGTAGTCGTCGCCGTCGAAGTCGTCTTCGACGAGGTCGTCGAATCCTGCGGCGTCGCGCAGGATCGGGTCGGTGCCGTGCTGGTCGCCGTGCTCGGCGTGCTCGATCAGGTCCGCCTCCGCGAGGTCGAAGCCCTCGGATTCGCCCTCGCCGGCCTCTATGAGAGGAGCCAGCGCGGGATCGACCGGATCATCAGGGGACTCGGGCCATTCGGGTGCCATGGCGCGAAGGCTAGATCACGGCGCAAGTCACGCGACTTGGTCGGCCAGAGAGGGGAGATTGACCTCGGCCACCTGCGCCCGTGTCCCGCGTCCGGCCCAGTAGAACAGATGGCCGAGCCCGATCAGCACGGCGAGCGGTATGAACTGCGAAAGCTCGTAGGCGCCGCGCTGACCCGCCCAGCCGTCGGGCAGCGAGTCGTCCGGGTTGCTCGTCCCGAATCCCGGATACAGCAGCGCGACCGTCGCCAGCGCCGACCACAACGTGCCCACAGCACGCCGCACACCCAGACGCCGGTGTTGCCCCACGGGATGCGGTAGAGCACCGACCGGATGGCCGCCACGAAGCGCCCGAACGCGAGCTTGACCCAGATGTAGGAGCCGCCCTCCTCGGTGAACGTCGACCCGAGCTCGGCGGTCAGCAGCGCGTACGGGACGAAGAAGACGACGGCCAGGAACGCGAGCCACGTGAAGCCCTGCGCGCCGTTGGACGCTACGGCCCCGAGCGTGTCGAGCCCGACGAGCGTGCAGATGAGGAAGAACAGCATGTCGAAGCGGCCGAAGTGCTTCTTGAGCTTCGCCTTCTCTTCGAGGGCAGCGGTGGTGGTCTGCTCGATGAGCTCGTCTTGATTGACCGCGATCATGGGTTTTCGTAGCGTTATGCACGCGTCAAGGTATTGCGACCATGCCTTCATGCACCGCTAACCCGCCGGTCGCGAGGCCGCAATGCCGCGAGACCCTCAGTCCGGCTGCGACATGCGCCGCGGCACGCAGCCCGAGCGGCCCGTCGTAGCTGGACGCGAGGTAGACGTCCTGCGCGCGGGAGGCCGCCGCGAGCGTCGCCGTGATGCCGCCGCGGGCGACCTTCAGGCAGACGACGTCGACCGCCTCGGGCGCGAACGTCTCGTCGCACGCGATCGGGACCGGAGACTCGGCGCGCACGTCGGCGAGCGCTTGGGCGCCGTGGATCGGCTCCTCGCACAGCTCGATGCCGCTCGGCGCGAGCGCGCGCAGGTTCGCGAGCGCCTCGGCGGGCGTCGCCCACGCGCCGTTGGCGTCGATCCGGATCAGCACGTCCGGCGCGGCGGCGCGGACCGCGGCGACGCGGCCGGCGTCGTCGCCGACGCCGACCTTGACCTTCACGCAGGTGAAGCCGGCCCGTGCGGCCGCGGCCGCGGCCTGGGCCGCTCCGGCCCGGTCCTCGGCGCCGATCGTCGCGTTGACGGGGATCGCGTCGAGCGCGTCGGCGGAGATCAGCTTCGCGATGCTGGTGTCCTCCAGGCGCGCCCGGCGATCCCAGAGCGCGAGGTCGATCGCCGCGAGCGCCTGCGGCAGGTCGCGCTCGCTCCGGCACGCTTCGAGCAGGCGGTCGGGCGGGGCGTCGATCTGCGCGTAGGCGTCGAGGGCGGCGCGGACGGCGGCGGTGGAGACGCCGTCGTAGGGCTCCAGCGGCGCGGCCTCGCCCTCGCCGTGGGTGCCGTCCTCGAAGTCGAGCCGCACGTGCAGGAGCTCGCGCTCGCGCAGGCTGCCCCAGGCCGCGTCGATCCGCACGGGGAACCTGACCGTGCGGACGGTGAGCATCAGCTGGCCAGCAGGCCGGCCGACAGCAGCACGCAGAACACGAGCTGGAGCATGCCGGTCTTCGCGAGCGCGCCGTTGAGCGAAGGCCCGTCGACGCGGTTGCGCACCGTGCGGACGATCGGTGCCGCGAGCGGGAGCGCCAACCAGGGCGCCAGCAGCCAGACCGAGAGTCCCTCGCCCCCGGCCAGCCAGGCGACCGGCGCGGTGAGGAAGGCGACGTAGACCGTCGCGGCGTACAGCGTGCGCGCCTTGGCCCGGCCGAGCCGCACCGCCAGCGTGCGCTTGCCGGCGCGGCGGTCGGTCTCGAGGTCGCGGACGTTGTTGACCATCAGGATCGCCGTCGCCAGCAGTCCGACGGGGACCGCGAGCGCGAACGACTCCCACGCCCATTCCTCTCTCTGTGCGAAGTACGTGCCGGTCACCGCGGCGACGCCGAAGAAGAGGAACACGAACACCTCCCCAAGACCCTCGTAGCCGTACGGCCTCGGGCCGCCGGTATAGAGCACCCCGGCGAGGATCGAGGCGGCGCCGATGGCCAGGATCTGCCAGCCCGCGGTGGCGACCAGGTACGCGCCGACGAGCACGGCCAGGCCGAACGCGACGTAGGTCGCGATCAGGACCTGCTTGGGCGGCACGAGGCCGCCTGCGGTGACTCTGACCGGCCCGAGCCGGTCCTCGGTGTCGGCTCCCCGCCTCGCGTCGCTGTAGTCGTTGGACAGGTTCGCGCCGACCTGGATGAAGAGCGCGCCGAGCAGCGTGGCGATGAAGGTGAGGACCTTGAAGGTGCCGAGCGTCGCCGCGAGCGCCGTGCCGACGAGCACGGGCGCGACCGCCGCAGGCAGCGTCCGCGGCCTCGCGGCCATCAGCCAGATGCGGAACGGGCTCAAGGGCGCTTGGGGAACTTGGCGAAGTCGGGCTTGCGCTTGGCCTTGTAGGCCTCGCGGCCCTCCTTCGCCTCCTCGCTGGCGTAGAAGAGCAGGTTGGCGTCGTGCGCGAGCTGCTGGATGCCGCCCAGGCCGTCCTCCTCGGCGTGGAAGCTTGCCTTCAGCAGGCGTAGTGCGAAGGGGGAGAGCTCCAGCATCTCGCGGCACCACTTCACGGTCTCGTGCTCGAGCTCGTCGAGGGGCACGACGGTGTTCACGAGGCCCATGTCGAGCGCCTGCTGGGCGTTGTACTGGCGGCAGAGGAACCAGATCTCCTTCGCCTTCTTGGGGCCGACCAGGCGGGAGAGGAGGCTCGCGCCGTAGCCGCCGTCGAAGGAGCCGACGCGCGGGCCGGTCTGGCCGAAGCGGGCGTTGTCGGCGGCGATCGTGAGGTCGCAGACGAGGTGCAGCACGTGGCCGCCGCCGATCGCATAGCCGGCGACCATGGCGACGACGGGCTTGGGCAGGCGCCGGATCTGGACGTGGAGGTCGGTCACGTGGAACCGGCCGACGCTCTGGCCTCCCGGGACGTAGCCGGTGTCGCCGCGCACCCGCTGATCGCCGCCCGAGCAGAACGCGAGCGGCCCCTCGCCGGTGAGGATGATCACGCCGACGTCTGTGTCCTCGCGGGCGGTCTCGAGGGCGTGGGAGATCTCGATCAGCGTCTCGGGCCGGAATGCGTTCCTGACCTCGGGACGGTCGATCGTGATCTTGGCGATGCCGTCGGCCGAGGTCTCGTAGCGGATGTCGGTGTAGTCGCCGGCAGGGGTCCACATGCGGGTGGTGAGACTAGCCTGCTCGGCCATGGAGCCCTGGTTGGAGCGCGCGGCGGCGGTGTGGCCGTCGCGTGTGGCCGTCGAATCGCGCGAGGGCGCGCTGACGTATCGCGAGCTGCGTTCGTTGGCGTCGGGGCTTCCCGCCGGCCCGGGCGATCGCGTCGCGATCGCGCTGCCGTTCGGGCTCGACTTCGCGGTCGCCGTGCACGCGTGCCTGTGGCGGGGCGCCCTCGCTCAGCCCGTCGATCCGCGCCTCTCCGAGCGCGAGCGAACGGCGCAGCTGAAGGAGGCGGGGATCGTGATCGACGCGCCGCTGCGGCCGCGTGCCGCGGCCGCCGTGGGTCGTGCCGTTGCGGCGCATGAGGGTCATCCCGGGCTCGCCGAGGCCGCGACCGGCGCGTTCGCGCCGCCCCACGGCGCGGGCGATCCCGCGCTCGTCGTGCACACGTCCGGCACCACGGGCGCGCCGCGCCCGGTCACGCTCACGTACGGCAACATCCTCGCGAACGCGCTTGGCTGCTTCGCCGCGCTCGGCCACTCGCGCTCGGAGCGCTGGCTGTGCCCGCTGCCGCTCTCGCACGTCGGCGGCCTGATGGTGCTGCTGCGCTCGGCGATCGCGGGGACCACCGCCGTGCTCGACGCGTGGCGCGACGACATCACGGTCGCGTCGCTCGTGCCGACCCAGCTCGCGCGCCTGCTCGAGGCGGGAACGCCGCCGCCCGCGTCGCTGCGCGTGGTCATGCTCGGCGGCGCTCCCGCGGACCCGACGCTGCTCGCCCGCGCCCGCGACGCCGGCTGGCCGGTGGCGCCGACGTACGGTCTCACCCAGGCGTGCTCGGCGGTGACAGTGGCCGAGCCCGGCGACGTCGAGACCTCGGGCGCCCCGCTGCCCGGCCTGAGCGTCTCGATCGCGCGCGATGGCGAGATCCTCGTCGAAGGCCCGACCGTGGCGGGCGGTGGCGTGCTCCGCACCGGCGACCTCGGCCGGCTCTCGGGAGGCCGGCTGATCGTGGTGGGCCGCAAGTCCGACACGATCGTCAGCGGGGGAGAGAACGTCGCGCCGACCGAGGTCGAGGCCGCCTTGCTCGAGCACCCGGCGGTGGCCGAGGCGGGCGTCTTCGGGCGGCCCGACCCGGAGTGGGGCGAGGCCGTCACGGCGTTCGTCGTCGCCCGCGGCCCGGTCGGCGACCTGCGCGCGTTCTGCCGCGAGCGGCTGGCACCGTACAAGGTGCCCAAGACAATCGAGGTCGTCGACGCGCTGCCGCGCAACGCCGCCGGGAAGCTGCTGAGGCGCGAGCTGGTCTAGAGCTCGATGCCGGCGTCGCGGCGGCCGGGCGGGCGCGCTCCGCCGCGGCGCGGCTGCGGCGAACTCGTCCGCGGCGACGCGGCGGGCGGCGGACGCGGCGGCCGGGCGGGCCTGCTCCGCCGCGGCGCGGCTGCGGCGAGGTCGTGCGCCGAGACGCGGACGACGTCATATCCTGCCGCGCGCAGCCGCTCGTCCCGTTTGCCGTCATCGCTGCGCGTGCGCGGGCGGGCGTGGCCGCCGCCGTCGACCTCGACGATGTGCGCGCCCCAGCGGAAGTCGACCTCGATCCCGGCGACCCTTACGTTGATCTCGGGCTCGGGCAGGCCGGCCGCGCGCGCCTGCGCGAGGAACCTGTCCTCGAGCTCGCTCTTGGTCCCGGCGCTCCCGTGCGAGTTGAGCGCGAGCGCCTCGTCCAGCCTCGTCAATCGCGCCCGGCCGTTCGCGCGCGCCATCGCGGCCCGGGTCGCGCGCGCGTCGAAGAGATGGCGGAACGCGGCCTCGTGGATCACGTTCGCGAGCCGAGGCGCGTCGAGGATCTCGCACAGGTCGACCAGGGTTCGAGCCACGTTCGTGACCGGGATCCCCTGCTCGCGCGTGACGTCGCGCGGGTCGAGGCGCCGGCAGGTCTGCAGGCGGAAGCCGGTGCGCCGCCGATGGTTGCCGGGCGCGAGCACGTGGATCTCGTCCGGCGTCCAGCGCGAGATGCGCCACAGCGCCGCCGCGCTCAGGCCCGCCAGCGCTGCGCCCTCGCCCGCGGCCAGCACCGCGGCCATCCACAGGCCCTTCTCGGCGAGTCGGGGATGGCCGACCGCGTACACGCCGCGGTGAACCCGGTGCAGCGTGCCCGGCCCGGCTCGCGCGCTGATCGCCGGGCGCCGAGCCCGTGCGCCGCGAGTTGCGCCGCCGTCACGACTCCGTGCTGCAGGGTCGCGAGGCGCGCCAGCGCGGCATTGATGGAAGGGGGTGACCTACGTTTCTCAACTCCTAGTTTGAGCGTTCGTGGGTCACCCCCCGCAAGCTCGCACAGATTTCGCTACCTGTGTGTTCCTCAATGTGCCGTTTCCGTGCCGCCACCGCCGAAGATGTGCAACCCGTCCTGGAGCTCTGGGCCGCGTCGCGCTCCGACCACGCCGAGACGCCCGACAGCGCCGACGCGATCCGAACCCTGCTGCGGACCGATCCCGGCTCACTGCTCGTAGCGGATGACGGAGAAGTGATCGGCGCCCTGATCGCCGCGTTCGACGGCTGGCGAGGCAACATGTACCGGCTCGCCGTCCGCCGCGACCGCCGCCGCGAGGGGATCGCGACCGGGCTCGTGCGCCATGGCGAGGCTCGCCTGAAGGCGATGGGCGCCCCCAAGGCGACCGCGCTCGTCGGCCGCGGCGACGCGCAGGCCGAGGCGCTGTGGCGCGCCGCCGGCTACCGCGACGACGTCGCGATCGGGCGCTGGGTGCGTTCCTTCTAGGCTGAGACGCGGATGGCGCTCGAGCCTCGAGATCGCTGGGCGCGGGCCGCGCAAGGCTGGGAGCGGCGCGCGGACTGGTTCCGCGACGCCACGATGCCGGTCGCGACCTGGATGATCGACGCGATCGCGCCCCAGCCCGGGCAGACGATCCTCGACCTGGCGGCCGGGATCGGCGACACCGGGTTCCTCGCGGCCGAGCTGATCGAGCCCGGCGGCCAACTGGTCACCAGCGACTTCGTGCCCGAGATGCTCGCCGCCGCCCAGCGGCGCGCGGAGACGCTCGACATCACCAACGTGCGCTTCCGCCAGATCGACGCGAACGTCCCGCTCGACCAGCCCGCCGCGTCGATCGACGCGGTGCTGTGCCGCTGGGGCTACCACCTGCTCAAGGACGGGGAGGCGGCGCTGCGGGACACGCGCCGCGTGCTCAAGCAGGACGGCATGGTCGCGCTGTCCGCCTGGACCGGCCCCGAGGACAACCGCTGGAGCTCGCTGCCGATCCAGATCCTCCGCGGACGCGGCGTGATCGAGCCCGAGCCGCCGGGTCCGGGACAGTTCGCCTGGGCCGAGGAGGGTGTCGTCGCCGAGAACCTCGAACGTGCCGGCTTCGTGGAGTATCGCGTCGAGACTGTGAACTTCTCGTTCCGTTTCCGCGACGCCGGCGAGTGGTGGGGCCATCAGGTGCAAACCTCGACGCGTACCGCCGACGCGGACGCGCAGATGAACACAGAGACCAGAAACCAGATCCTCGAAGAGCTCGCCCGAGCCGCCGCCGCCTACGAGCAGGACGGCGCGCTCGTGATCCCCGCCCGCACGTGGGTTGCGGAGGCAACCGTCTAGGCTCCGCGCCATGTTCTACGACGACGACGCGGACCTGAACCTCCTCGCGGGCAAGACCGTTGCGATCCTCGGCTACGGGTCCCAGGGCCACGCGCACGCCCGCAACCTCAAGGACTCCGGAGTCGACGTCGTCGTAGGCCTCCGCCCGGGCTCGAAGTCCGTCGAGCACGCGAAGGCCGCCGACCTCGAGGTCACCGACATCGCGGACGCCACCAGCCGGGGCGACATCGTGATGGTCCTGCTCCCCGACGAGCGCCATCACGACGTCTGGGAGGAGTCGATCCGCGACGGGGTGGCGCCCGGGAACCTGCTGATGTTCGGCCACGGCTTCTCGATCCACTACGGCGAGGTCGACGCCCCGCCGGAGGTCGACGTCGCGCTCGTGGCGCCCAAGGGCCCCGGGCACCTCGTCCGCCGCCAGTACCTCGAGGGCTCGGGCGTGCCGTGCCTGGTGGCGGTCCAGCAGGACGCCAGCGGCAGCGCCCTGCAGCTCGCCCTCGCCTACGCCAAGGGCATCGGCGGCACCCGCGGGGGCGTGATCGAGACGACGTTCAAGGACGAGACCGAGACGGACCTCTTCGGCGAGCAGGCCGTGCTGTGCGGCGGCGTGTCAGAGCTGGTGCAAGCGGGCTACGAGACGCTCACGGAGGCCGGGTACGACCCGAAGCTCGCGTACTTCGAGTGCCTGCACGAGCTCAAGCTGATCGTGGACCTGATGTACGAGAAGGGCATCACCGGGATGCGCCACTCGATCTCCAACACGGCGGAGTACGGGGACCTCACGCGCGGCAAGCGGATCATCTCCGAGACCACGCGCCAGGCCATGAAGGACGTGCTCGGAGAGATCCAAGACGGCACGTTCGCGCGCGAGTGGATCGCCGAGAACCGCGCCGGGCAGGAGAACTTCCAGCGCATGCGCGCCGAGCAGCAGGGCCACAAGATCGAAGTCGAGGGGCGCGAGCTCCGCAAGATGATGGACTGGATCGACACGGAGTTCGAAGAGGGATGACGCCGAACCCATACAACAAGCAGTACCTGATGACCGCCGGGCCCACGCCCGTTCCGCCCGCCGTCTCGCAGGCGATGGCCGCGCCGATGCTCTACCACCGCGCGCCGGCCTTCGTGGAGGTCTACGAGCGCGTGCTGGGCAAGCTCCCCGCGGTCTTCCAGACCTCCAACGACGTGCTGACCTTCGCGGCCAGCGGCTCGGGGGCGATGGACTCGGCGGCGGCGAACCTGATCCGTCCCGGCACCAAGGTGCTCGCCGGCGCGGCCGGCAAGTTCGGCGAGCGCTGGCTCGAGCTGGCGGAAGCCTACGGGGCCGACCTCACGCGCTACGAGCCCGGCTGGGGCGAGCGGCTGGATCCGGCGGAATTCGACCGGCTCCTGACCGACA
Source organism: uncultured Solirubrobacteraceae bacterium (assembly GCA_963837485.1). Classification (GTDB taxonomy): domain Bacteria; phylum Actinomycetota; class Thermoleophilia; order Solirubrobacterales; family Solirubrobacteraceae; genus Solirubrobacter. The sequence continues at coordinate 189,267 of CAWINP010000013.1, forward strand.
ACGGCGGCATCGAGGTCGTGTTCGCCACCCTCAGCGAGACCTCGACGGGCATCGTCAACGACATCCAGGCGATCGCCGAGGTCGTCAACCGGCACCGCGCCATCCTCGCCGTCGACGCGGTCTCCGGCCTCGGCGCGGCCGAGCTCAAGCAGGACGAGTGGGGCGTGGACGTGGTCGTCGCCGGCTCGCAGAAGGCGCTGATGATCCCGCCCGGGCTCGCGTTCGCGTCGGTCTCCCAGAGGGCGCTGGACTTCGTCGAGGCGCGGGTGGGTGGGATCCCATTCCGGTACTACTTCGACTGGGTCAAGACCGCGAAGTCCCAGCGCAAGAACAACTCGCCGTTCACGCCGGCGGTCTCGCTGTTCCAGGCGCTCGACGTCGCGCTGGACCTGATCGCCGAGGAGGGGCTGGAGAACGTCTTCGCCCGCCACGCGCTGCTCGCCCGCGCCACCCGCGCCGGCGCCGCCGCGCTCGGCCTGGAGCTGTTCGGCGACCCCGACGAGCGCTCCACCGTGGTGACCGCGATCGAGCTGCCCGGCGACATCGACGGCGGCAAGCTCCCCGGCGCCCTGCGCAAGCTCGGGATCACCGCCAACGGCGGGCAGGATCACCTGAAGGGCAAGATCCTGCGGATCGCCCACTGCGGCTACTTCGGCGCGTTCGACATCCTGACGTCGCTGTCGGGCCTGGAGATGGCGCTGGCGCAGCTCGGGCATGAGGTCGACTTCGGCGCCGGCGTCGGCGCCGCGCAGCGGGTGTTCGTGGAGGCCGGGGTCCCGGCGGCCGCATGACGCTCACCGAGCCGTACCGCGTCCTGGTCGCGGAGAAGATCGCCGAGACCGGCGTCGACATGCTGCGCGAGCGCTTCGACGTGGACGTCGGGACCGACTGGAGCCGCGAGGAGCTGATCGAGAAGATCGGCGCCTACCACGGCATCCTGATCCGCTCGGCGACCAAGCTCGACGCCGAGCTGATCGAGCGCGCGGACGCGCTGAAGGTGATCGGTCGCGCGGGCGTCGGCGTGGACAACGTCGACGTCGCCGCGGCCACCAAGCGCGGCATCGTCGTCGCCAACGCGCCGGAGGCGAACACCGTCGCGGCGGCCGAGCACACGGTCGCACTGATGCTCGCGCTCGCGCGCAACATCCCGCAGGCGCACGCGTCGCTGACCTCGGGCAAGTGGGAGCGCTCGAAGTTCGGTGGGACGGAGGTCGACGGCAAGACGCTCGGCATCCTCGGCTTCGGCCGCATCGGGCAGCTCGTGTCGATCCGCGCGCGCGCCTTCGGCATGCACGTGATCGCCTACGACCCGTTCGTCAGCCCGGAGCGCTTCCGCGAGCTCGGGGTCGAGAAGGCCGAGGAGCCCGCGGACGTCCTGAAGGCGGGCGACTTCATCACGCTGCACCTGCCCAAGACGCCCGAAACGCAGGGCTTCCTGAACGCCGCGGCGCTCGCACAGTGCAAGGACGGCGTGCGGATCGTCAACGTCGCCCGCGGGCCGCTGGTGGTCGACGAGGACCTCAAGGCCGCGATCGACTCCGGCAAGGTCGCCGGCGCGGCGCTCGACGTGTTCGCGCAGGAGCCGATCACCGACCATCCGCTGTTCGGCTACCCCAACGTCGTCGTGACGCCGCACCTGGGCGCGTCGACCGCCGAGGCGCAGGACCGCGCCGGCGTGCAGACCGCCGAGCAGGTCGTCAACGCGCTCACCGGCGGCGTCGTCTCGACCGCGGTGAACATCCCGCCCGTGCCCGCCGAGGACATGGAGGTGCTCGGGCCGTTCATCCCGCTCGCCGTCCGGCTCGGCAAGATCGCCGCGGCGCTCGCGCACGGCGTCGAGCGGATCGAGGTCGAGCACATGGGCCGGATCGCCGAGCGCGACACGCGGCTGCTGACCCTGTCGGTGCTCAACGGCGTGTTCGCCGGGCGCACCGAGGAGGCGGTCAACCTCGTCAACGCGCCGGCGCTGGCCGAGGAGCGCGGGATCCACGTCTCCGAGCGGCGCGAGACGAAAGCGCGCGACTTCGCCGACCTGATCCGCGTCACGGTCGTCGCGGGCGACGAGCGCCTGCGCGTGGTCGGCACGACGCTGGGCCATCGCCACCGCCCGCACCTGCTGGAGGCGTGGGGGCAGCGCTTCAACGTCCAGATCGACGAGCCGCACCTGGCCCTGTTCCGCTACTCCGACGTGCCGGGCATGGTCGGCCGCGTCGGCTCGACGCTCGGCGACCGCGGGATCAACATCTCGGCCGCCGCGGTGGGCCGTCACGACGAGGCCGGCGGGGACGACCTGGCAGTGATGGCCGTCACCACCGACACCGTGGTGCCGGATGCGGTCGTGGCCGAGATCGCGCGCTCCGACGGCTTCGTCGACGGCCGCGCGATCTCGTTCGACTAGGGAGTGACGGCGCTACGGCGCCGTCACGACGCCCGCCCAGCCGAAGACGCCGCCGCGGATTCCGTACAGCCCGTACGTCTTCAGCGTCGTGTCGCCGTTGGCGTCGAAGCCGTAGGTCCCGATGACGCCCGCGCGCGCCGTGACACCTCGCAGGTACCCGAGGACGCCGGCCTTGTCGCGCGCGCCGGCCGCGTACGCGTCGGTGATCAGCCGCATCGCCTCGTAGCCGTAGAGGAAGTACGGGTCGGCGTTCTTGCCGGCGCGGGCGAGCACGGCCTGGCCCGCGGCCGGGTAGGCGTCCGGCGCCAGCGTCGCGACCGAGACGAGCGTGCGGGCGCCGACCGAGCGCGAGACGTGCCGCGAGAAGCCCGACTCGGCGATCCCGTCGCTGCCGAACAGCTTCGCCTTCGGAAGCGCGCGCCCGACGTCGCGGAACAACGCGACCGCGCCGTTGGCGGTGATGCCGGTGTAGACGAAGCAGTCGGCCTTGGCCTTCTTGAGCGTTCGCGCCAGGCCGCGGTAGCTGCGGTGGCGGTCGACGCCCTTGGATGCGACGACGTTGAGCCCGAGCTGCTTGGCGTAGGACCGGACCGAGGCGCCGACGCCCTTGCCGTAAACCTCCTTGTCGTCGACCTGGGCGATCGCGTCGCAGCCGGCGTTGCGCATCGCGGCAGCCAACGCGCCGCCCTGGACCACGTCGTTGGGCACGATCCGGAAGTACGTGCGGGTGCCGGCCGGGTAGTACTTGTCGGGCTCGCCGGGATTGGCTCCGGGGCCGCCGCGGGTGAGGCCGACCGCCGTGTTCGACGGGCTGATCTGCGGGACGCCCCCCTCATTGAGGATCGGGATCGAGACCGCGCTGGCGCCCGAGTTGAACGCGCCGATGTACGCGATCGCCGATTCGTCCTGCGCCGCCCGCCGCGCGTTCGCGGCCTCGCGCTCAGGGGTCCAGGACCCGGCGCTGCGCGTGGAGTCGTCACGCGAGACGTACTTGAGCGGGACGCCGGAGTCCTTCAGCGCGAGCTGCGCGCCGCGCACCACCGCCTCCGTCTGCGAGCGGGCCGCGCCATGGAGCGGCAGGCTGGAGTACACCGTCTGCGCGTCCGCGCAAGCGGGCAGCGAGAGCAGGACCAGTGAGGCAGCGATGACGGGCGTGCGCATGAGCGCAACCATGCCCAGAACGCGCGCGACGAAACGTGAGCGGTGACGGACGATTCGCGCTGCGGCGCCGAAACACGCCGCGAGCCGGGGGGTGGGCGGCGCGCCGCGCGGGTGAGCGGCGAGGCCGCCGGTGCGCGACGTGCCGCCGGCATCCGCCGGGTCAGGCCTCGTGCGGCGTGCCGCCGGCACCCGCCGGGTCGGGCCTCGTGCGGCGTGCCGCCGGCACCCGCCGGGTCAAGCCTCGTAGGGCGTGACGCCGGCACCCGCCGGGTCGGGCCTCCTACGGCGTGACGCCGGCGGCGCCTAGGTTGACCGCAACGACGCAGACGGCGGGAGGCTCGAGGTCGAGGATGTGGTGCGTCGTCCGCGAGAAACCGGTCGCCTCGAGCAGGCCGGCGATCTGCCGCGCGGCGTCAAGCGACGTGGTCCTCGTGGCTCCTGGGCAGCGGGGCTGAGAGACGATTGCGATGCGCCCGCCCGGCGCGAGCCTCCCGCGCAGGTCGGCGAGGCGCGCGGCCGGTTCCGTCCAGAACCCGAGGGTATTGACGGCGAGGATGGCGTCGAAGGGCCCGCCGAGCTCAGATGGCAGCTTCTCGACGGTCCCCCGGGCGAGCGTGACTCGCCCAGACCGGATGCCGGCGGCGTTGCGCCTCGTCGCCTGTCGGAGCATCACCGCGGAACGGTCGACGCCGTAGACGTGCCCCGCGGCGCCGACTCGGCGACTCAATTCGGAGATGGCGCGGCCGGGACCGAAGCCGATCTCGAGGACTCGGTCGGCGGGTTGCACGTCGAGCACGGAGACGGCCCAGCGACTGCGCCTGCGGTTGGAGGATCGGTGTGCCATGACCCAGCCGGCCAGGTTCCCGGCCACGCCCCGGGGGTTGCCGAACTGGCTGACCCCCGCCGCGAGGACGGCCCGTTTCAGGTTCTGTATCGACATGGTGGGCAGTGAAAGACTTCAAGTACGCTTGAAGTCAAGTGCCCGAGCTGACCATCGGAGAGGTGGCGCGCCGCACCGGCGTCGCTACCTCGGCGCTCCGCTACTGGGAGGGTCTCGGCCTGCTCGACGTGCCCGCCAGGATCTCGGGCCGGCGCCGCTACCCCGAATCGGCGGTCGTGCAGGTCGGCGTCATCCTGCTTCTGCGCGACGCCGGGTTCTCACTGGCCGAGCAGAGGACGCTCATCCGCGCTCAGGGCGACGAGTGGCGTCGCCTTCATCGGCGCAAGCTGGCCGAGTTGGACATGCAGATCGCGCAGGCCCAGCTCGCTCGCGAGGCCGTCCACCATGCGCTGCGGTGCCCTAGCGAGGACCCCCTTCGATGCCCGAACTTCGGCAGCCTCGTGACGGCCCGGCTGGCCGGCCGGTCGCTGCACGAGGCCCACGCGCAACTGCACGATGCGCAACCGCGCCGGGCGGCTGCGTACGACGGACGCTAGGAGGCGGTCGCCGCGCGCGAGCCGGTTCCGCGCGCGACCCCGGCGGCGCGTGCCGAGAGGTCGGCGACCCAGCCGGGCTCGTTGTCCTCGCGCGTCGGGGAGACCGCCTTCTCGAGCGCCGCCACGACGACCGCGTCGTACGCGTGCGCCTCGTCGTGCAGCAGCGCCAGCGCTCGCTCGGGCGTCCATGCCGCCCGGTAGACGCGTTCCGAGACGAGCGCGTCGAAGACGTCGCAGACCGCGAGGATGCGGGTCTCGGTGTTCAGCTCGGCCGCCGTAAGTCCGCGCGGGTAGCCGCTGCCGTCGAGCCGCTCGTGGTGGTCGGAGACGAGCCGGCGCACCTCGTCCGGGAAGCCGCCGAGCTCGTCGAGCAGCCGCCGCCCGTCCTCCGGGTGGCGCTTGATCGCCGCGAACTCCTCGTCGGTCAGCCCGGCGGGCTTCTGGAGGATGTCGAGCGGCACGGAGAGCTTGCCGATGTCGTGCAGCAGCCCGCCCACGGCCAGGTGGCGGCGGGACGCCGCGGAGAGCTTGAGCTCGTCGCCGACGCGCGCGGCCAACAGCGCGACGCGGCGCGTGTGCTCCTCGGTCGAGGTGTCGCACGAGGCGAGCCGCCGCAGCAGCGCGTTGACGCGCGGGCCGAGGAAGGCCTGCTCGGAGGCCACGAGGTCCGCGGCGCTGAGGTCGCCGACCAGCGGGCGCGAGGCGCCGGCGCGCCGGATGTCGAGCGCAGCCGGGATGCTCACCAGCGCGACGGCTGCGATCTCGAGCACGTGGCCGAAGTAGAAGCCGAACGTCATCGCCCCGATCACGAGGTTCGCGTACAGCGCGATCCCGAGCCAGACGCAGCCGACGGCGACGGCCAGGTCGGCGGTGCGGTGCGTGAGCGCGTAGGTCCGCAGCGCGCGCACGACGAGGACGGTCAGCGACATCAGGCCCGCGACCAGCAGGCCGATCGCCGGCGCCGACTTGACCTTCGGGACCGGCGGCACGATCGACGGGTCGATCAGCGCGGTGGCGCCGAGCGCGAGCACGCCGGCGAACAGCGCCGCCTGAAGCACCAGCAGCGGCGCCACGTTGCGCGTGCGGCGCAGCGGCGCCGCCGCGGTCAGCGCGAGCAGGTAGGCGCCGACCGGGACCGAGAGGCCGCCGGCGAGCGCGATGACCCCGTTCGGGCCGACGATCACGCCGGGCGTGGAGAAGCCGTGCAGCGCGAACAGCGCGGTCATCGTCGAGAACGCCGTCCCCATCAGCACGGCGCGGCCGTCGCGGGCGCGCGCGCCGGCGACGGTGAGCGCGAGCGACGCGAAGCTCGTCAGCGCGGCGGCGGTGCCGACAAGCCCGAAGTGGAGCTCATACGGCATCATCACGGCGCGCGAGCCGGCGAGGACCACGATGGCCACCGGTACGAGGGCGGCGAGGATCATCACGGCGCGGGTACGGACCATGCCCGGGGTATCGGCGCGGGTCACCGGACTTTGAGGAGTTGGCAAAGACTCGACCAAGAGACGACTGGTCTTGACCACCCGTAGACCACTCACCGAGCAGCCGGCCGCCGGGCTTGCCGATCTCGACCTGCGCCCGACGCTCGACATCGTCCGGGCGGTCGTGCGCGGCCACGGAGAGGTGCTCGACGCGGTCGCGGCGGCCGAGCCCTCGATCGCGGCGCTCGCGGACGCCGCCGCCGCGCGCGACGGGCGCGTGATCTATGTCGGCGCAGGGAGCGGAGGGCGGATCGCGGCGCTCGACGCATCCGAGTGGGGGCCGACGTTCGGCGACGACCGGGCGATCGCGCTGCTCGCTGGCGCGCACGAGCCGCCCGGCTCGCCCGCGGAAGCCGCGGCCGAGGACGACGCGCAGGCGGGAGCCGCGGCCATCCGCGCGCTGGCGCCGGGCGCCGGCGACGTGGTCGTGGGCGTGACCGCGAGCGGCACGACGCGCTACGTGCTCGGCGCGCTGGAGGCTGCCCGAGGCATCGCGGCGGGCAGCGGCGCCACCGCGAGCGGCGACGCGACCGCGGGCGGCGGCGGCGCCGCGGCGGCCGGCGGCGATGCCACCGCCGGCGGCGATGCCACCGCCGGCGGCGATGCCACCGCCGGCCGCGGCGCCACCACGCCGGCGCGGCCGCTTCTCGCCGCAGTCACGTGCGAGCCGATCGCCGTGCCCGTCGACCACGAGATCCGGGTCGCGGTCGGGCCCGAGGTGATCGCCGGCTCCACGCGCCTGAAGGCCGGGACGGCGCAGAAGCTCGTGCTCAACGCGCTCTCCACCGCCGTGATGGTCCGGCGCGGGCGGACGTACGGGAACCTGATGGCCGGCATGCGCGTCGCCAACGAGAAGTTGCGCGTTCGCGCGGTCGCGGTCTGCGTGCTCGCGACCGGCTGCACCGAGGACGAGGCGCGCGCGGCGCTCCAAGCAGCGCACGACGACGTCGGGCAGGCGATCGTGATGCTCGCGACCGGCGTCGACGCACCGGCCGCAAGACAGCGGCTGGACGCCGCGCACGGCGCCATCCGGCGCGCCGCGGAAAAGTGGTCTTGACCAATCCTTGACCACTCGCTACGCTCCCGCCTGGAGAGAGGGTGGATGAGCGGTCTCGCGCACACCAATGGCCGGTCGAGCAAGCAGGCGCTCGTCCGCGACCAGATCCTGACGATGCTCGACGAGCTCACCGTCGGCGACGCTCTGCCGTCCGAGCGCAAGCTGAGCACCGACCTCGCCGTCAGCCGCCCGACCCTAAGGGCGGTGATCGACGAGCTGGTCCGCGAAGGCCTCCTGCTCCGGAGACATGGCAGCGGCACCTACGTCGCCGAGCCGAAGATCGCACTCCCGCTGACCATGACCTCGTTCAGCGAGGACATGAGCCGCCGCGGCATGCGGCCGAGCAGCCGCGTGGTGAGCTTCGAGGTCCAGAGCGCCGGCGCCAAGCTCGGCCAGCGCCTGAACCTCTCGCCCGTCGAGGAGGTGTGGGTGATCACCCGCCTCAGGCTCGCCGACGACGAGACGATGGCGATCGAGTGGCTGCACGCCCCGCGCCGCTTCCTGCCCGACCTCAAGCGCGAGGACCTCGCGCAGCAGTCTTTTTATGAGCTTCTGAATGAACGTCAGGGCATCGTGATCGCCAGGGGTACGCAGACGATCGAGCCGACCGTGACCAGCCACGAGGAGGCCGACCTGCTCGGCGTGCCGGTGCATTCGCCGGCCTTCCTCTTCGAGCGGACTACGGAGGGCCAGCGAGGGGAGGTGGTGGAGTTCGTGAGATCGGTGTACCGCGGGGACCGGTACAGGCTGGTGACGGAGCTTCGGCCGGCGCTCAGATGAGCCGGCACGGAAGGGATCGCCGGCCGCCCGAAGGCGGCCGGCGGGTGTGACGTGGCGCCGCCCGCTGCAACGGGCGACGCCTCAAATCATCCCACCCACAGGCGGTGGAGAGGAGGACGTGTGAGGAATCTCAGGTTCGCGGCGCTCGCGGCCACTGTGGCCGCAGCCGCGGTCATAGCCGGCTGCGGGGGCGGCGACGACAACAACGGCAGCTCCAAGAGTGCGGCCGGCGGCACGCAGAACGCCAAGCTGAGCGGCTCGATCGACGTCTGGATCATGGATCCGGGCTCGCCCGCGGTGCAGAAGGTCGTCAAGCAGTACGGGACCGACTTCCAGGCCAAGCATCCTGGGACGACGGTCAACATCGAGTTCGTCCCGTGGGCGCAGGCCCACGACAAGTTCGTGACGGCGATCGCGGGCGGCAAGGTGCCCGACGTCGCCGAGATGGGCACCACCTGGACGCCCGAGTTCGCCGACCAGGGCGGCCTCGTCGAGCAGCCCAAGCTCAAGGCCGGCGACTACGTCTCCAGCCTCGTCGACGCCGCGACGCTCAACGGCAAGGTCTACGGCAAGCCGTGGTATGCCGGCGCGCGCGCCCTGATCTACCGCAAGGACATCCTCGAGAAGGCGGGGATCGACAAGCCGCCGGCCACGTGGGACGAGATGATGGCCGCGGCCAAGGCGATCAAGGCCAAGGTGCCCAACGTCTATCCGGTCTCCTACACGGGCCTGAGCGAGCACATGTACCTGCCGACCATCTGGCAGGCCGGCGGGCAGATCGCCACGCAGGACGGCGAGAGCTGGAAGTCGGCGCTCAACTCGCCCGAGGCCGCCAAGGCGCTCGAGTACTACGCCTCGTTCTACAAGGACGGGCTGGACCCGAAGGCCGCGGTCGGCTGGGAGGAGCCCGACGCCCAGACCGCGTTCATCAACGGCGACGTGGCGATGCTCGTCGCCGGCGGCTGGACGTACAACTCGATCATCGACACCAAGCCGGGGCTGAAGGACAAGATCGGCACCGCGCTGGAGCCCGCCGGCCCGAGCGGCAAGGACACCGCGTTCGCGGGCGGCAGCCATCTGGTGGAGTTCCAGGAGTCCAAGAACAAGGACCTCGGCGCCGCGTTCGTCGACTTCATGCTCGAGCCCGCCGAGCTGAACAAGTTCACCAGCGCGGTCGGCTTTCTGCCCGGCACCACCGAGGGCATCAAGGCGTCCGGATACCTCGACGACCCGGTCCGCAAGCCGTTCGCCGAGCAGCTGCTCGATCACTCGGCGGTCTATCCGCCGTCGCCGAAGTGGGGCGGCCTGGAGGGCGCCAACATCTTCGACGGACAGGTCCAGAAGGTCATGAAGGGGCAGGCGACGCCGCAGCAGGCGGTCGCCGAGCTCGCCAAGAAGATGGATGAGGAGTTCGCCGGGTGAGCACCGGCTCCGCAGCCGTCTCCGCGGGGCGCGCGGCGCGCGCCCCGCGGCCGCGGCGCACGCTGGCCCGCCGCACGGTCGCCCGGCTCACGCTGCCGGTGCTGATGCTGCTGCCGGCGATGGTGATCATCGCCGGCCTCGTCGGCTACCCGCTCGTGCGCACGGTCTACCTGTCGTTCACCGACACCGACCTGGGCAACCTGATCTACGGCGGAAGCGACTGGGTCGGGCTGCAGAACTTCAAGGAGGTGTTCACCGACGAGCACCTGCGGACGTCGCTGGTGAACACCGTCGTGTTCGGGACCGCGTGCGTGATCGGCACGATGGTCTTCGGCTTCGCCGTGGCGCTCCTGCTCAACGAGCGCCTGAAGGGCAACCTGCTGTTCTCGATCGCCGTGCTGCTGCCGTGGGCGGTCCCGACGATCGCCGCCGCCGCGATCTGGAAGTGGCTGTTCGATCCGAGCTACGGCTTCGTCAACTGGGCGCTGGTCAACCTCGGCTTCGACTCCTTCCAGGACTACGCCTGGTTCGCGAGCCGCTTCTCGGCCTACGTCGCGATCTTCATCACGGTCTGCTGGCAGTCGTTCCCGTTCATCGCGCTGAGCCTGCTCGCCGGCCTGCAGACGCTGCCAAAGGAGACGCTCCAGGCCGCCGCCGTCGATGGCGCGAGCTCGTGGCAGCGCTTCCGCCTGGTGACGCTGCCGCTGCTGCGGCCGATCATCGCCGTGCTGGTCGTCTTCAGCACCATCTGGGACTTCAAGATCTTCGACCAGATCTACGTGATGGCGGCCGGGGTGCCGGACCGCAGCGCCGACACCGCCGCCGTCGCGGCCTACCGCGAGGGCTTCGCGCTCTCGCACTACGGGCTCGGCAGCGCGGTCGCCGTGGTGCTGTTTCTGATCCTGCTCGTCTTCTCGATCCTCTACGTGCGGCTGATCGGGAAGGAGGGGGAGCTGTGATCCGCTGGCTGCGCAGGCGCGGCTGGAAGTACGGGGCGATGATCCTCGTCTCGGCGTTCGCGCTGTTTCCCGTCTACTACCTGGTCGTCACGTCGCTCAAGACGCGCGAGGAGATCTACTCGCGCACGCCCGACCTGTGGCCCAACCACCCGAATTGGCACGAGTATCCGAGCGTGCTGGGCGAGGGCCACGTCGGCCGCGCGCTGGTGAACTCGATGATCGTCGCGAGCGGGACGATGGTGATCTGCCTGCTGGTCGGGGCGCTCGCCGCGTACGCGCTCGCGCGCTTCCGCCTGAAGTTCACGCAGGTGCTGCTGATGGCGGTGCTGATGACGCAGATGTTCCCGCTCGTCGTGCTCGTCATCCCGCTGTTCGTGATGATGCGAAAGGCGAACCTGCTCGGCACCTACTGGAGCCTGATCGTCACGTATCTCGCGTTCAGCGTGCCGCTGGCGATCTGGGTGATGCGCAGCTTCTTCCTCACGATCCCGGAGGAGCTCGAGCATGCGGCGCGGATCGACGGCGCGACGCGCATCGGCGCGATGGTCCGCGTCGTGCTGCCGCTCGCCGCGCCCGGGCTGGCGACCGTCGCCGTCCTCTCCTTCCTCGAGGGCTGGAAGGAGTTCCTGCTCGCGCTGACCTTCCTCAACGACGAGAACAAGAAGACGGTGCCGCTCGTGCTGCAGTCGTTCGTCGGTCGCGGCGACGTCGACTGGGCCAAGGTGATGGCCACGAGCGTGCTCTACACGCTGCCGGTGGCGATCGTCTTCGTGCTCGCGCGCAAGCACCTGATGACCGCGCGCACCGGCGGGGCGGTGAAGGGCTAGTGCGTGGCGACGACTCGCGCTGCGCGCTCGCGTCGCTGGGAGCAATCGCCCGGGGGGCGATTCTCCCGGGCGAGGTGATCCGATGAGGCTGGGGGTTGAAGCGGCGCTGGTCGACGGCGTCATCGTGCCCGGCGACGTGTCGGTCGAGGACGGCCGCGTGGACGGGGTCGGGCTCTCCAACGGCGGCTCGGGCATCGCCGCGCCCGGGTTCGTCGACCTCCAGGTCAACGGCTTCGCCGGCGTCGACCTGATGGCCGCCGACCGCGACGGGTACGCGCGCGTGGGGGAGGCGCTGCTGGAGACCGGGACGACCGCGTTCCAGCCGACGTTCGTGACCGCGCCCGAGGACGCGCATCGCGAGGCGCTGCGGGCGATGCCGGCCGACGGCATCGGCCCGCGCGTGATCGGCGCCCATCTCGAGGGCCCGTTCCTCTCGCCCAAGCGGCTCGGCGTCCACGACTCCACCGGGCTCGCGATGCCGGACGTCAAGCTCCTGCGCCGCCTGCTGGACGCCGGCAACGTCTCCCAGGTCACGCTCGCGCCCGAGCTGCCCGGCGCGTTCGAGCTGATCGACGAGCTCGTCAAGCGCGGCGTCACGGTCTCCGCCGGCCACACCGACGCGACCGCCGCCGAAGCGCACCTGGCCTTCGACCGCGGCGTGCGCACGGTCACGCACCTGTTCAACGCGATGCGCCACAGCACGCCGCGCGACCCGAGCATCGCGCTCGCCGCGCTCGCGCGCCCGGACGTGATCGTGCAGGTGATCGTCGACCTGCACCACGTCGCCTCCGACACGGTCATGGTCGCCTGGCAGGCGGCGCCCGGCCGCTTCGCCCTGGTCACCGACGCCGCGCCGGCGGCCGGCATGGGCGACGGGGTGTTCATCCTCGGGGGACGGCGCATCGAGGCCGCCGACGGTGTCGTCCGCGGCCCCGAGGGCCAGCTCGCCGGCTCGGCGCTGACGATGATCGAGGCCGTGCGCAACCTCCATGGGCTCGGCATCTCGCTCGAGCACGCGCTGCGTGCCGCGGCGGAGGTCCCCGCGCGCGTGGTCCGGCGGCCGGATCTGGGACGCTTGGTGCCGGGGGCGCCCGCGGACGTGGTCATCCTGGACGACCGGCTCGAGGTGCGCCGAGTGCTCGTCGACGGGGGGGAACGTGTCGCTCGCTAGGACGGAGATGGCGGAACAGCCTGCGGTGATCGAACGGCTGTTGCTCGAAGAAGCCGGCTCGATCGCGGCCGCGGCGGCCGACGTCGAGCGGCGGCACCCGCGCTACGTGGTGATCGCCGCGCGCGGCTCCTCCGACAATGCCGCCCGCTACGCCCAGCACCTGATCGGGCGCTTCTGGGGCCTGCCGGTCGCGCTCGCCACGCCGTCGCTGCACACGCTCTACGAGGCGCCGCTGCGCTACGACGACGCGCTGGTGATCGGCATCAGCCAGTCCGGGGCGTCGCCGGACGTCGCCGGCGTCGTCTCCGCCGCGACCGCGCAGGGCGCGCTCACGGTGGCGATCACCAACGAGCCGGACTCGCCGCTGGCGCGCGGCGCGCAGCATCTGATCGGCCTCCAGACCGGGCCGGAACGCTCGGTCGCGGCGACCAAGACCTACACGGCGTCGCTGGCCGCGGTCGCCGCGCTGGTCTGCGGCACCGACGCGCTGTTCCGCGTGCCGGAGGCGATCGCGCGCCAGCTCGAGCACGAAGTGCCGGCCGAGGCCGCCGCGGGCTGGGCCCGCGTGGCCGTGATCGGCCGCGGGGCGAACTACGGCACCGCGTTCGAGGCGGCGCTGAAGCTTTCCGAGCTGACCGGGATGGTCGCCGCCCCCTGGTCGTCGGCCGACTTCCTGCACGGCCCGATCGCGATCGTCGAGCCCGGCTTCCCGGTACTCGCGATCGCCCCGTCGGGGCCGACGCTGCCCGGCATGCGCGAGCTGCTCGCCGCCGCCGGCGAGCGAGGCGCCGAGCTTACCGTCGTCTCCGACGCGCCGATCGACGGCCGCATCCCGCTTGAGGCGGTGCCCGAGTGGCTCAGCCCGCTCGTCGCCGTCATCCCCGCCCAGCTTCTCGCCGTCGGCGCCGCCGAGCACCTCGGCCGTGACGTCGACCGACCCACAGGACTCCAGAAGGTGACCCGAACCTCATGAGCATCAGCCTGGAACACGTCTCGAAGTCGTACAAGAGCGGCCATGACGCCGCGGTCGACGACGTCAGCCTCGAGGTCCGCGACGGAGAGTTCATGGTGCTGGTCGGCCCGTCGGGGTGCGGCAAGTCGACGCTGCTGAAGGTGATCGCCGGGATCGAGGACGTCACCGCCGGCCACATCTTCATCGGCGAGCGCGACGTGACGCTGCTGGACCCGCGCAAGCGCGACATCGCGATGGTGTTCCAGAACTACGCGCTCTATCCGCACCTGAGCGTGCGCGCGAACCTCGGCTTCGGGCTCAAGCTGCGCAAGACGTCCAAGGACGAGATCGCCCGCCGGGTCGACGAGGTGGCGCGGATCCTCGGCCTCGAGGAGATGCTCGAGCGCAAGCCGGGCGAGCTGTCCGGCGGCCAGCGCCAGCGCGTCGCGATGGGACGCGCGATCGTGCGCGAGCCGGCCGCGTTCCTGATGGACGAGCCTCTGAGCAACCTCGACGCCAAGCTGCGCGTCTCGATGCGCGCGCAGCTCTCGCGGTTGCACGAGCGGCTCGGGGTGACGACCGTCTACGTCACCCACGACCAGGTCGAGGCGATGACGCTCGGCCAGCGCGTCGCGGTCATGCGAGGTGGCGTGCTGCAGCAGTGCGACACGCCCGACCAGCTGTTCGACCACCCGGCGAACCTGTTCGTGGCCGCGTTCATCGGCTCGCCGGCGATGAACCTCGTCGAGGCGTCGGTGCAGGAAGGCGAGGCGCGCTTCGGCACGTGCGCGATCCCGCTGCCTGAGGGCTCGGCGCTGCGCGCGGGCGCCGGCCGGCCGATCGTGCTCGGCATCCGTCCCCACGACCTCAAGCTCGGTGGCGGGGTGGGTGGGGGCGGGGTCCCCGGGCAGGTGCTGGTGGTCGAGCGGCTCGGCACCGAGACGCACGTCGTCGTGGCGATCGACGCCCCGCGCCTGCGCTCGCGCGCGCTGGCCGACGCGATCGACGCGGCGCCGGATGACGACGTCCTGCTCGCCGAGGACGACCGCGCGACGTTCACGGTGGTCGCCGAGGCACGCGTACCGGCCGAGATCGGCGAGCGGGTCGAGCTCGGCCTCAACCCTGCGCGGCTGCACGGCTTCGACGCCGAGACCGGGGAGGCGCTCAGCGCGCCGGCGCAAGAACGCGCACCCGTCGCGGCCTGACGCGGCGTAAGCTCGCGCGGGTGGCGGATCGTGAGCTGGGCGCGGGCGCGTGGTCGTACTTCGGCGACCCGCGTGCGATCTCGCATGACGGCGATACGTTCACCGGCTGGATCTCGACGACCGGCAACGTGTGGGTCGCCCGGCTCACCGAGACCGGCAAGCTGCGCAAGCAGCTGATCTACCGCGGGCTCGGGCGCGACGATCACAACAACCCGTCGCTCGTCTTCCGCCGCGACGGCCACCTGGTGGTGTTCTTCTCCCCGCACTCGGGGCACTTCCTGCCGCGCGACCGAAAGAGCGAGATGCGCTACCGGATGTCGATCAAGCCGTACGCGATCGACGACTGGGGGCCGGTCCACACGGTGCCGACGAACGTACCCGGCGGGCTCGGGTACACGTACCCGAACGCGATCCGGCAGCGCGGCAAGCTGTGGCTGTTCTGGCGCGGCGGAGGCTGGAACCCGACGTTCTCGTACACCCGCAACCACCGCGACTGGGTCCCGGCCCGCGAGCTCGTCGTCTTCGGCCACGGGCAGCGCCCGTACGCGAAGTACGCCGGCGACGGCGGCTCGCGCATCCACGGCATCTTCACCAACGGGCACCCGTCGAGCTTCAAGAACAGCCTCTTCTACATGCGCTACGAGAACGGCGGCCTGTTCGCGGCCGGCGGGCGCCGGCTCGGCTCGCTGCGCTCGGTCCCGCTGCAGGTCACGCACCTGGACCCGATCTATCGCTACTCCGACCGCGGCGGGCGCGCCTGGGGCCATGACATCGCTCTCGAGGACGGCAAGCCGCGCGTCGTCTACACGCGCCGGATCGCGAACCACGACACGTTCTACTTCGCGTACTTCAACGGCACCCGCTGGGTGAGCCGCAAGATCGTCGAAGCCGGTGCCGGGCGCAACTCGTTCCGCTCGGGCGGGGCGTCGTTGGACCACGAGGACCCGCGGTTCATCTACCTCTCGCGCACGATCGGCCGCTGGAACCAGGTCGAGGAGTGGTTCACGCCCGACCACGGCCGCACCTGGCAGACGCGCCAGCTCACGAACGCCGGCGACGGGTACGCGATCCGCCCCGTCACGCCGCGCGGGCTCCGCGGGCGCCGGCGCGTGCTGTACGTGCACGGCGACGAGCGCACGCACGGGTTCACGGACTTCAGGACCCGAATCCACGCGCTCGATTTAGGGGCCCGTTGAAGCATTCCGGTACGCCCGCTGCGGCGCATCCGCGGCGCCTCGCGCCACCCACGACGCTCACGTGCCAGGGGCACGCATCACTTGTCGCGTGCGGCCCGAGGCATCCACGGCTGCACCCCATCGGTCGGACCGACCATGCTTCAACGAACCCCTAGGTGTCAGCATGCCCGGCGTGTACGGGGCGCTGACTGCCGTCTATGACTGGCTCGTCCCGGACGCGCTGCTCTCCCCGGAAGGCAACGCTGAGGTGTTCGCGCCGCTGCTGCCGCCGCGCGGGCGGGTGCTCGACTGCGCGGCGGGCACGGGCACGCTTGCCGTCGGGCTCGCGCTCGCCGGCTTCGAGGTGACGGCCTCGGACGCCAGCCCGGAGATGATCGAGCGCACGCGCGCGCTGGCCGAGGCGCGCGGCGTCGATGTGCGCACGGAGGTGCGGCTGTGGGACGAGCTGCGCGGCGGACCGTACGACGCCGTGCTGTGCGTGGGCAACTCGATCACGCACGCCGAGGGCCGGCGCGGGCGCCGCACCGCGCTGACCGCGATGCGGCGCGTGCTGCGGCCGGGCGGCGTGCTCGTACTCACCTCGCGCAACTGGGAGCGCGTGCGTGCGCAGCCGCCAGGGTTCGAGGTGGCCGAACGGCTGGTCGAGCGCAACGGCGTCGCCGGGCTGGTGATGCGCAACTGGACGATCCCGGAGCGCTGGACCGACGCGCACGCGATGGACACCGCGGTCGCGCTGCTCGACGGCGGCGGGAACGTGACGACGCACGCCGAGCGGCTGACGTTCTGGCCGTTCACGCGCGAGATGCTCGACGCCGACCTGCTGGCCGCCGGGCTGACGCCGGCCGACAGCTCGTACACGCCCGACGCCGACCGCTACCTGGTGACCGCGAGGCGCTGAAACACGCGGGCGGCCGGCCGCCGCACCACCACGGGGTCCGGCTGCGGCGGATCGAGCACCGAGCCGGTCAGCAGTCCTTCCGAAGCCCACGGCCCGCCGCGGCTGTCGCGCAGCGTCACGAACACGCGCTGGGCGCGCTGGAGCAGCCGGGGCAGGGATGCCGCGAGGTAGCGGGCCTGCGCGGAGGCGCCGCCGCGGTAGTCCGGGTCCCACTGGTAGCGCGTGTCGGCCGGGTAGCCGTGCTCGGTCACCCACGCCGGCCCTCGGAAGCCGCCGGATGCCGAGCGCGCGCCGCCACTTCTTCACGCCGGCGACGACGCTGCGCACGCTCCCGCGCAGGCTCAGCGCGGCGACGTCGAAGCTGTCGCGGACGCCGGGCCTGCGCAGGAGCCGGGCGAGGTAGCCGAGCCGGTCCGCGGACGCCAGGTCGGCGAGCACGACGCGACCGCCGGCGCTGCGGATCGCCCGCGAGGTCGCCGACAGGCGGCGCGCGTAGTCCTTCAGGCCGCCGTGGAACATCAGCGGGTTGTCCGGCTCGCTCATCACCTGCCAGGAACGGATCGCGCCTCCGGCGCGGCGCACGATCTCGCCGACGTAGCCTGCGTAGCGCCGCTCGTCGGTGGCCGGGCAGCGGAAGCGGAAGAACTCGGGCACCGACGCGTCGCAGCGCTGCAGGTCGGCCGGCGTGCCGAGCAGGACCGCGAGCACGCCGAGCCGGTACTTGCGTGCCAGCGCGACGTCCTCGTCGAGTCCGCTCCAGTCGCGCGCGTCGCCGTCGACGATCTCGCTCACGTCGACGTCGACGCGGATCGCCGACGCGCCCAGGTCCGCCGCCTCGGCGAACATCGCGTCCTTGAAGCTCGGCGGGCTGTCCAGGTAGATCATCCCGTGCGCGGCCAGCCGCCCGGCGCCGTGCGCGGGCGCGGCCGGGGCGAGCAGGAGCACGAGCAGAGCCAGGAGCGCGGCGCGCATCGGGCCGCGACCCTCTCACACCGATGCCGTGGGATGCTTGTCGGCATGGCCGCATCCGTCGAGCCCGGCCGCGCTGCGCGAGGCGAGGTGCCCCGCTCCTCGCACGCGTTCTGGCAGCAGCCGGCGAACCGCATCGACCCGATCGTGATCCTGCGCAAGCAGTCGCGCCGCCGCATCGCCGAGCTCGTGCCGATCCGCTACGGCCGGATGCTCGCCTCGCCGTTCGCGTTCTTCCGCGGCGCCGCGGCGGTGATGGCCGCCGACCTCGCCTCCACGCCGGTCACCGGCCTGCGTACCCAGCTGTGCGGCGACGCCCACATCGCCAACTTCGGCGGCTACGCCGCGGCCGACCGCCGGCTCGTGTTCGACCTCAATGACTTCGACGAGACGCTTCGCGGCCCGTGGGAGTGGGACGTCAAGCGGCTGGCCGCCAGCGCCGGCATCGTCGCGCGCGATCTCGGCTTCGAGGCGAGCGACCGGCGCGACGCCGTCACGAGCGCGGTGCGCTCCTACCGCGTGGCGATGCGCGAGTTCGCGGACATGCGCACGCTCGACGTCTGGTACGCGCGCCAGGAGGTGGAGGCGCTGTTCGACCGCTGGGGCTCGCGCAGGGATGGTCGCAAGGTGCTCGAGAAGGCGCGCTCGAAGACCAGCCTGCGCGCATTCGCCAAGCTCACGCACGTGGTCGGCGGGCAGCGCCGGATCATCAGCGACCCGCCGCTGCTGGTGCCGATCGAGGAGCTCGTCCCGGACGCGAGCGACCAGCTGAAGCTCGAGGACGTCCTGCGCGGGCTGGTGGCGCAGTATCGCGAGACGCTGCCCGACGACCGCCGGCGGCTGATCGACGGCTACGCGCCCGTGCACTTCGCGCGCAAGGTCGTCGGCGTGGGCAGCGTCGGCACCCGGGCCTGGATCGTGCTGCTGCTCGGACGCGACGCCGACGACCCGCTGTTCCTACAGGTCAAGGAGGCCGAGGCGTCGGTGCTCGAGCCGTTCGCGGGGCGCAGCGAGTACGCCGCCGCGGGGCGGCGCGTGGTCGAAGGCCAGCGGCTCATGCAGGCCTCGAGCGACATCCTGCTCGGCTGGCTGTCCGACGTGCCCGGCATCGACGGCCGCCGGCGCGCGTTCTATGTGCGCCAGCTGTGGGATCAGAAGGGCTCCGCTCGGCTGGAGACGCTGCCGGCCGACGAGCTCGCCGCCTATACCGCGGCGTGCGGCTGGGCGCTGGCCCGGGCCCATGCGTGCACCGGCGACCGCGTGGCGATCGGCGACTACCTGGGGCGCTCGGACCGCTTCGACCTCGCGCTGGCCGACTTCGCCGAGGCATACGCCGACCAGAACGAGCGCGACCATGCGGAGCTCGCGCAGGCCGTCAAGCGAGGGCGGATCGCCGCCGAGACCGGAATCTAGTCCGCTGCGATGAGGCCGTTGCCCGCCCGAGTCATGCCGCCTCCTGGAAGCCGGCGGAGCGGGGATCGAGCGGGAGCTCACCGGAGGCCCAGTAGAACGGGTCGACCGTCTTGTCTCCGAGCAGCTGACGGCGGATCCGAGGCAGGCCGGCCCATTCCGGTACGTCCTCGAACGGGATGTCGCGCGAGGTCAGCCATCGATAGCTGTACGCCATGAACATCGCGCGTCGGATGCGAGTGCCGAGATTGTCGCGCCGGCGGTGCCAGAGTCGGGCGTCGAACACGGCGACCGTGCCGGCGGGTCCGAGGATGGGCACCCCGCCGGGCTGCTCCTCGGTGGGGTATCGCGACGCCGTGTCGAGGTGACTGCGAGGCACCACTTCCAGTGCGCCGTCGTCCGGGGACTCCACGTCGGTGAGGTAGACGGCGACCTTCAGGGTCACCCTCGGCTGGTCGCGCCAGACCAGCCGCATGTCCCGGCCCATCAGGCCGTTGTCGCGATGCCAGCGGCGCGCACCGGTGGGCGGGTGCGGCGGGTGGACGTCCAGGTGGGAGTGATTGATGTAGACGTTGGGGGAGAGAAGCTCGACCGCCAGCGCCAAGAGGGGTGGCCAGTCGACGACCGCCGCCAGATCGGGGTGCTGCGCCAGGCCTGAGAGTTGGTGAAGCTGCCCCGCGGTGCCGGCCTCGGGGGATCGGGCGGCCACCTCGTCCACCGCCCGAAGCAGACGGCGAGCGAGGGGCCGTTCGAGGACTCCGACCACGGACCAGCCTTCGTCCGCCACAGTCTTGGCCAGCTCCGCGGTAGTGGTCTCTGCCGGTGTGCCGTAGGTCATGCCTCCAGTCAAGGCGGCGTGGTGTTGCCAGCACGTATGTGGTTTTCGATATGCCGGCGATATGCGTACTGCCGGCTCTACGGCGCCTTGTCGGAGCCGGCGATCACGATCACCGTCGCGTCTGGAGCGAGGGCGCGGCTGTCGGCGGCAACCGGCTCACGCCGGCTGATTCCGACCCTGGCGCCGACCGCCTTCGCCTCGGCCTGGTGTCCGGGCGCGTACTGGACGACCGACTCGGCGAGCTGTTTGTCGGGGTAGTCATTGATCGT
This sequence comes from uncultured Solirubrobacteraceae bacterium, assembly GCA_963837485.1. Classification (GTDB taxonomy): domain Bacteria; phylum Actinomycetota; class Thermoleophilia; order Solirubrobacterales; family Solirubrobacteraceae; genus Solirubrobacter. The sequence goes on from CAWINP010000013.1 coordinate 209,697, forward strand.
GCCCTGCTTGAAGCCGGCCGCGGCCATCTGGTCGCTCAGCGCGGCCGCCAGGCCGGGAACCGTCGTGCCGTTGAGGACGGCAACCGTGACATTGGCGGGGTTGACCGCGGCGCCGTCGCGTTTCGGCTTGTTGTGCAACCCGTTGCTCGCCTGCGCGTTGCCGGAATTGTCACCGCCGCCGCCGGTCAGCTGGGTGACGCCGTAGGCGGCCGCGCCGCCGAGCACGAGCAGGCCGGCGAGGGCGACCGCGACATGGCGTGTGCCGATGCGGCGGTTCCGGGGCTCCGAGCGCCGCGGGCTGATCACGGTCTGCTGGTGGACGACGGCGGCGGAGACGCCCTGCCCCGAGCGCTCGGGTGCTCGACCGGCCCACTCGCGCAGCCGCTTGAGCTCACGCGCCTGCGAGAGGTAGAGGGCCGAGAGCAAGGCCTGGCCCACGACCGCGGCCACCCCCGTGACGGCGCCGATCTCCTGGACTATCTCCAGCAAGGCTACGCGGCCGCGCCGGCGCCGGGGGTGAGCGATGGTGCGCCCTCGGCCTCGCCGTAGGCGCGCACCACGTCTTCGAGTCGCGTCACGCGGCTGCCCTTGACCAGCGCTGCGTCGCCCGGGCCCATCGTCTGCAGCACGGCAACGGCCTCGTCGACACCCGTCACGTGCGCCTCGCCATAGAGCGCGGTCTCGTATCCCACCACCTCGATCCCGAGCTCCTCCGCCACACGGGCGATCCGGCGGTGCTCGGACCGGCTCTGGTCCCCGAGCTCGGCCATCAGCCCGAGGACTGCCAGCTTGCGTTCGCCCGGCAAGGCGGCCAGCGAGCGCACGGCCGCCTCGGCCGACGCGGGGATCGCGTTGAAGCAGTCGACGACCAGGACGGGGCCGCCGGGCACGTGATGAACCTCCATACGCCAAGGCGAGCCCTGGCTCACCGCCAGTGCCGCGGCCACGGCGTCGATGGGGACCCCACACCACAGCGCGGCGGTCGCCGCGGCCAGCGCGTTGGGGATCTGCTGCACGCCGTGCAACGCCAGCCGGACGTCGGCGTGCCCCCACGGCGACGACAGGCGGAACCGCGCACGCAGGTCCCGGTCGAGCCTGACGTCGCCGGCCCGCACGTCGGCGTCGGCACCCAGCGCGTACCCCAGCACGGGACACGCGCTCAGCGACGCCATGTCGCGGACCCGGGGGTCGTCGAAGTTCAAGACCGCGACGCCCGATGCCGGCAGGGCGGCCACGAGCTCGCCCTTCGCGCGGGCCACGCCGTCGAGGTCACCCAAGTACGCCACGTGCGCCATGTCGACGCTGGTCACGATGCCGACGTCGGGTCTTGCGACCTCGGCCAGCCGCTCGATGTCCCCGATACGCCTGGCTCCCATCTCGAGGACCACCCACCGCGCGGCGTCCGGCGCGTTGAGCAGCGTCAGAGGGAGGCCCAGCTCGTTGTTGAAGGATCTCGCGCTCGCGGCGGTGGGAAACGTCGACGCCAGACAGCCGGCCAGGAGGTCCTTGGTGGTGGTCTTGCCCACCGACCCCGTGATGCCGATCGCGCCGTCGACCCGACCCCGGGCCATCACGCCGAGGCTCAACAGTGCGGCCGAGGTATCGCGCACGCGGATGGCCGTCCCGCCGCCCGGCTCCTGTGCGGTGAGGTAGGCCGGCGCGCCCGCCTCGAGCGCCGCCGGGATGAACGCGTGGCCGTCGCGCTCGCCCACGATGGGCGCGTAGAGCTGCCCCGGCCGGATCGTCCTCGAGTCGATGCTCGCGCCTTCGATGCCGACGTCAGGCCCGACCAGCTCACCGCCGAGATGGGCCGTCAGTTCAGATGTGGAGCAGCGCATGGGCGATGGGGAAATCGAAGTAGGTGTCGGGATAGGGCTCGGCCTTGAGCGTGTAGTGCCACCACTCGCACTCGTATGAGCTGAAGCCGCAAGCCTCCATGACAGAGCGAAGGTCCTGGCGGTTTCTCGCCTCGACTTGCGTGATTCCTCGCGCTCCATGATGCGAGATCGCATCCATCAAGTCATAGTCGCCGCCCATGGGGGCAAGCTCTCCGGTAGCCAGGTGATAGAGCGTCAAATCAACCGTGCTGCCCCGGCTGTGGCCCGACTTCGCGGCCACATATCCCCGTTCGAACATCTCCGCCTTGTTGATGTTGGGGTAGTGCCGAGGCTTCGTCCGGCCATCCTCTGGCAGCTGCGCCCACCGCAGAAAGCAGTCCACGGCGCGCTGAGGGCGATAGCCATCCCACACGAGCAAGCCGAAGCCAAGCGATGCGGCCGCTCGTTGCGCACTTTGCAGGGCTGCGCACAGGGCCCTCGTGCCGACGATGCGATTGGCCAGGTATCCGTCCACCGGCTTGCCGGTGAAGTTGTCCCACGTGGCGTACTTGGCGTCCCACCGCAGTCCGGCGACGAGCTCGTCGACAAAGACGAAATCCTTGTTCATCGCCCGTTAGGAGTCAGTGCCAGCGCCACCATGCGGTCGATCACGTCGGCAAGCGGCAGTCCTGCCGCCGCCATCATTCTCGGGTACCGGCTGTAGGACGTCATGCCGGGCAAGGTGTTGACCTCGTTGAGGACCACCTGCCCATCGGCCTTGAGGAACATGTCCACCCGCGACAGTCCCCCGCATCCCAAGGCGCGATATACAGCCTTTGCCGTCTCCTGAACGAGCGAGCGTGACGCTTCTGAGATATCCGCGGGAACGGTGACGGTCGAGTTGTCGGAACCGCGTTCGGGCTCGTCCTCCTGATGGATCCTGAAGAAGCCGTGAGACAGCGCGATCTGATCGACTTCGCCGGCAAGCAGATCCTGATCGTTCCCCAAGACGGCACATCCGACCTCGCTGCCGACGACCGCCTCTTCGATCAGCACCTTCGAGTCGTACTGCCGTGCGACTTCCACCGCACTCGGCAACTCGTCCTTGCGAGATGCCTTGCTGACGCCGAACGACGAGCCCGAGCGGGCCGGTTTCACGAAGACGGGATAGGTGAGCTGGTCGGGATCGATCTTCTCGTTCGCGGTGACGGTCCAGAAGTTCGGCGTGGCGACCCCCGCGGCTCTGGCGACCATGTACGTCAGGGACTTGTCCATGCACAGGGCGGAGCTTTGGATGTCGCAGCCTGCATAGGGGATGCCGGAGAGCTCCAACAAGCCCTGCATCGCGCCGTCTTCGCCGAGCTTGCCGTGCAGGACGGGCAACACGAGGTCCAGGCCGATCGTCTCGTATCGTCCTTGCTCCAGGACGAGCAATCCGCGTGCGCTTCTGTCCGGTGACAGGACGGCCGGACGGCTTCCGGTTTCCCAATCTGCGTCAGGGCCGTCGCACAGCTTCCACGCACCGCTCGTGGTGATCCCGACGTAGAACGGCTCGTACCTCGCGACGTCGAGGTGTCTTGCGACCTCTTGCGCGGACTTGACGGAGATCGGATGTTCTTCGGAGCAGCCGCCGAAGATGATCCCGAGCTTCAACCTATCCATGCCGACTCCGCCCGCAATAGATCAGGCAGTTGGTCAGGGATTGCTCTACGGCGTCGCTGAGGGCGTGGTCCGTGTAATAGGCGGTGTGCGGACTGATCAGCACGTTCGGGAGCTTGTGCAACCGCAGCAGCAGCTGGCTTTCGATCGGCCTGTGGCTGCAGTCGGCGTAGAAGATCCCTTCCTCGCCTTCGAGGACGTCCAGCGCCGCGCCGCCCAGGCTGCCGCTTTCCACGGCGCAGACCAGCGCCTCGGTGTCGATGAGCGCGCCGCGTGCGGTGTTGACGATCACCGCGCCGTGCTTCATCCGCTCGATACGGCGACGGTCGAGGAGATGGAGCGTCTCCGCGGTGAGTGGCGTATGGAGCGTCACGATGTCGCTCTGCTCGAGCAACGCTCCGAGAGTGACGTAGTCGGCAGAGGTCGTGGGCCGAGTGTCATAGGCGAGGGTTCGGCAGCCAAACCCGCGCAGCCGGTCCATGACCGCGCCGCCGATCCGTCCCGTTCCAATCACTCCGACGGTGAGGTCGCGTAGCTCTCTCCCTCGCACGTCGTTCAATCTGTAGTCATGAACGTCTGTACGCCTGATGAGGCATCTGGCATGTCGTATCGCCATCAGCATCAGCATCAGCGTGTAGTCGGCGACGCTGTCGGGCGAGTAGGCGACGGTTCCGACCGAGATGCCCACGCTCTCCGCGTAGCTCACATCGATGTGGTTGTATCCGACGCTTCTTGTGGAGATGTACGTCACGCCTGCGTCGCTGAGCGCAAGCAGCGTGGAGTTCGTGACTTGCGTCTTGTGACCGACGCTGATGCATCGGTTTCCGAGTGCCAGTCCGATGTTGCCTTCGGACACCGCGGCCTCGGTGATCGTCGGCACGACGCCAAGGCGAGGCGCCAGCGCTCGGAACAGGGCGGCCTCGTCCTGTCCGCACCCGTAGATCGTGATCCCCATGGTTGGGACGGACGACGGCGCCGGCCGGCGCGCGGCTCGTATCGGTTCGCTGCCGATCATGCTCTCAGTCAAGGCAGCGGGGGGTTGCCGGGGCGTATGTGGTCTTGGATATGCCGGCGATATGCGAGGCGGTCGACCAGCTGCTTGGCCGCAGACAGCCCGGCGTTGAGCAGGTTGTCTCCTCGCTGCCCGAGCACCACGCCGATCACCGAGTGGGTGCCGCTCGCGGTCGACCACACGGCCCGGAACATCAAGCAGCCGCCGGCCGCCTCGTCTGAGCCGGTCTTCATTCCGACGAACCCGTCATGGCCGAGCAGGGCGTTGGTGTTGGTCACCTCGCCGGCGACCGGCAGCCAGTACCTGCGGGTGGCCATCATGGCCGCGAGCGTCTCGTCGGAGGCCACCACCTGCGCCAGACGCAGCTGATCGCGGGCTGTCGAGACCGTGCCGTCGTCGTATCCGCTTGGATCGGTGTAGGTCGTGCGAGACATCCCCAGCGCGCGCGCCGTGTCGTTCATCTCCGCGACGAAGGAGGCCACGCTGCCGGAGACCTGACGCGCGACGAGCACCGCGACGTTGTTCGCGGACGGCAACAGGATCGCGATCAGCGCTTCCCGCTCGGTGAGCTGCTCGCCGGCGCGGACGGCGACAATCGACTGGCCGTCGCGGCGCCTGGTCTCGGTGTCGACGACATCGCCCTCACCGACCGCGAATCGCGGGCCGCTCTCGTCCGCGTGCAGCGGGTAGTGCTGGAGCACGACGTAGGCGGTCATCACCTTTGCCACGCTGGCGATCGGGACCGGCTGCTGGTGCGGGCTCACCGCCGGCCGGCCGTCGTCGAGCACGTACGCCCCCTGTCCGCGAAGCGGCCAGCCGTCCGTCGACGGGTGGCTGCGATCCTTGCCGTCGACTACGGCGCTGGGGTTCCCGTCGCCGCCGAGGTAGCCGTGGTCCTCGCCGTTGAGCAGGTGGCGGGGTGCCGCGAACGCCGTGGCGGCGAGGAGGGCGAGTACGACGACGAGCAGTGCGCGGCGGCGGGCGTACGGGGTGCGGCGCGCTGCCGTTCGTGCAGGTTCGCTGTAGCTCACGCCGCGATTGAACGCGGCGGCGTGTTGCCAGCACGTATGCGATTTTCGATATGCCGACGATATGCGGCGGCTCGTAGCATCGAAGCGTGCGCGTGCTGATCGTCGAGGACGAGCCGTATATGGCGGAAGCGATCCGCGATGGCCTACGCCTGGAGGCGATCGCGGCAGACATCGCCGGCGACGGCGACACCGCTCTGGAGCTGCTGAGCGTCAACGCCTACGACATCGCCGTCCTCGACCGAGACATTCCCGGGCCCTCCGGCGACGAGATCGCCAAACGCATCGTCGCCTCGGGCAGCGGCATGCCGATCCTCATGCTCACCGCCGCCGATCGTCTCGACGACAAGACCACCGGGTTCGGGCTCGGCGCCGACGACTACCTCACCAAGCCCTTCGAGCTCGGAGAGCTCGTGCTCCGCCTCAGAGCGCTCGACCGCAGGCGCGCCCACAACCGGCCGCCGGTGCGGGAGATCGCCGGCGTGCGACTGGATCCGTTCCGCCGCGAGGTCTACCGCGACGGCCGCTACGTCGCGCTGACCCGCAAGCAGTTCGCCGTGCTCGAAGTCCTCGTCGCCGCCGAAGGCGGCGTCGTCAGCGCCGAAGAGCTATTGAAACGGGCGTGGGATCAGAACGCCGACCCGTTCACCAACGCCGTGCGCATCACCGTCTCGGCACTGCGCAAGCGCCTCGGCGAACCGTGGATCATCGCCACCGTCGCCGGCGCCGGCTACCGCATCGACACGCAACCAGACACCGGGCGCGAGGCTGGAGATCGTGGATAGACCTCCGGGTTTGAGCGTTCGCCTCAAGCTCACCCTCAGCTACGCCGGCTTTCTCATGCTCGCCGGTGCGGTGCTGCTCGCGGCCGGGTACTTCTCGCTCTCGCGTGGTGCGCACCCTGGTGTGATCTTCATGGTCCGCAGCCACGCCGATCTCCTGCGCAATTTCGCTCCGATCGCGGCCGCGGTGTTGGCGTTCCTGCTGGTGTTCGGTCTGCTGGGGGGATGGTTCCTCGCCGGCCGCATGCTCGCCCCCCTGGACCGCATCACGGCCGCCACACGCACGGCCGCGACCGGATCGCTCGCCCACCGGATCCAATTGGAAGGCCGCAATGACGAGTTCCGCGAGCTCGCCGACGCCTTCGACAACATGCTCGCGCGGCTTGAGGCACAGGTCGCCGAACAGCAGCGGTTCGCCGCCAACGCCTCCCACGAGCTGCGCACTCCGCTGGCGATCACGCAGACGCTGCTCGACGTCGCCCGCAACGATCCGAACCGCGACAACGGCGAGCTCGTCGAACGGCTCCACTTCGTCAACACCCGAGCGATCGACCTCACCGAGGCATTGCTCCTGCTCAGCCGCGCCGACCGGCGGTCCTTCGCCCGAGAACACGTCGACCTGTCGCTCATAACCGAGGAAGCCACCGAGACGCTCCTTCCCCTCGCAGAAAAGCGCGGCGCGACCATCGAGACCTCCGGCGACGCGTCCCCCACCATCGGCTCACCCGCGCTCCTGCTGCAGATGGCCACGAACCTCGTGCACAACGCGATCGTCCACAACCTGCCCGAACAGGGCACCGTGTGGGTCACGACCAGCGCTCAACCCAAGACCGTGGCGCTGACCGTCGAGAACACCGGCGAGAAGCTCACCTCACAGCTGGTCGCCACGCTTGCCGAGCCGTTTCAGCGCGGCAGCAAACGCATACGCACCGACCACGCAGGCGTCGGGCTCGGCCTGGCGATCGTCAAGAGCATCACCCAGGCACACGAGGGAACCCTCACGCTCGCCCCCCGGGCCGGCGGCGGGCTCTGCGTCACGGTGCAGCTCCCCGCCGCTCCACCGCACACCGGGGGATGACGAGCCGGTGACCGTGGCGCCTACGCGCCCGTCCGCGCGCGGTCGCGCTTGGCGAGCCGGCGCTGGACGACCACGTTGAGCCCCATCAGCACCAGGACGGCGGCCAGCAGCATCGTCGCCAGCACGTTCACCTCGGCCGGGACGCCCTGGCGGGTGGCGCCGAAGATATACAGCGGGAACGTCTGCGTCTGGCCCGCGTTGAACGACGTGATCACGTAGTCGTCGATCGACAGCGCGGCGGCGAGCATGGCGGCGGCGGCCACGCCGGGCGCGATCATCGGCAGCGTGATCTTGCGGAACGTCGTCCACTCGGTGGCGCCGAGGTCCATCGCCGCCTCTTCGATGTGGCGGTCCATGCCCTCCAATCGGGCCTTCACCGTCACCACCACGTAGGACACGCAGAACATCACGTGCGCGATCACGATCGTGACGAAGCCGGTGTTCACGTTGAGCGTGAGGAACAGGCCCAGCAGCGCGGCGCCGAGCACGACCTCGGGCGAGGACAGCGGCATGAACACGAAGAAGTCCACCGTCGTGCGCCCGCGGAAGCGGTAGCGCACGAGCGCCATCGCCATGAACGTGCCCAGCGCGACCGAGACCGCCGTCGCGATCAGCGCGACCTCCAGCGAGGTGGTGAGCGCCTTCGCGAGGTCGGGGTCCGCGAACGGGTGCCGCCAGTGGCGCAGGGTGAAGCCCTGCCACGTGAAGTTGAAGCGGCCCTGGTTGTCGTTGAACGAGAACAGGACGACGATGAAGACCGGGATGAACAGGTACGCGAGCGCCAGGACCGACCAGACGCCCAGCGCCCAGTCCACCGCGCGGCCGGCGCCGCGGCCCGGCGCCTTGCGCGGGGCCGCGGCCGGCCGGGTGGGGGTGGGGGTCTGCTCGACGACGGCCATCAGATCGCCGCCTCGGTGAGGTTGCGCGTGCCGAGCGCCCGCGCATAGAGGAAGATCCCGATCAGGATGAACACCATCAGGGTGAACGAGAGCGCCGCCGCCGTCGGGTAGTCGAGGATGTTCAGGAACTTCGACTGGATGACGTTGCCGATCATGTACTGGCGCGGCGTGCCGAGCAGCGCGGCGTTGATGAAGTCACCGCACGCGGGGATGAAGGTCAGCAGCGAGCCGGCGAAGATGCCGGGCAGCGCAAGCGGCACCGTCACCTTGCGGAACGCCGTGGTGCGCGACGCGTACAGGTCGGTCGCCGCCTCGATGTAGCGCCGGTCGATCTTCTCCAGCGACACGTACAGCGGCAGCGCCATGAACGGCAGGAAGTTGTACGTGATGCCCGCGATCACCGCCGTGGAGGTCGCGAGCAGCCGCCCGTTGTCGTCGACCAGCCCGAGCGTCCGGAACACGCCGACCACCCAGCCGTCGTCGGAGAGGATCAGCTGCCAGGCGACCGTCCGCAGCACGTAGGACATGAAGAACGGCAGGATGATCAGCAGCAGGATCAGGCCCTTGAACCGGCCCGCCTTGTACGCGGTGAAGTACGCGAGCGGGAACGAGATGACCAGGCACAGGATCGTCGCGATCCCCGCGTACAGGATCGAGCGCCCGAACTGCTCCTTGTAGTCGCTGATCGCGTCGGTGTAGTTGTGGAACGCCCAGGTCAGCGTGTAGCCGTGCTCCGGGTCGCCGGTCATCAGCGACACCGCGGCCTGGTTGAGCAGCGGGTACAGGAAGAAGATCAGCAGCCACAGCAGGCCGGGGCCGAGGAACAGCCAGGGCAGCAGCTTGCGGCGCGTGTTGAGCGACATCGCCCTAGGCTCCCGTCACCTGCGCCATCGCTTCCTTCATCTGGCGCTCGTCGCTGTCCGACAGCGCCGGATACGCGTGAAGCTTGGCCCGGATCTCGTCCGACGGGAACACCAGCGGGTTGTTCGCCAGGTCGGGGTCGGTCCGGTCGACGATCTCCTTGACGCCCTTCACCGGCGAGAGGTAGTTCACGTACAGCGCGATCTTCGCCGCGACCTCGGGCTCGTACACGTAGTTGATCATCGTCTCGGCCGCGTACACGTGCTCGGCCTTCTGCGGGATCATCATGTTGTCGGTGAAGGTCATGCAGCCCTCCTCCGGATACACGAACTGGAGGTCGGGGTTGTCGCTCTGCAGCTGCACCAGGTCGCCCGAGTAGGCGAGCGCGACCCACACGTTGCCCTTCGTCAGGTCGGTCGCGTAGTCGTTGCCGGTGAAGCGGCGGAACTGGCCGGCGTCGTTGGCCTTGGAGATCTTCTCGATCGCCGCGAGGATCTGGTCGATCGTCGCGTGCGTGGGATCGACGCCCATGGTGAGGCACACGGTGCACGCCGAGTCATACGGCTCCGACAGCATCGTCACCCGGCCCTTGAACGCGGGATCGAACAGGTCGTTGATCGACTTCAGCTCGCGCCCGGTCTTCTTCGGGTTGTACCCGATCCCCGTCGCGCCCGACTGCCACGGCGCGGTGAATTGCCGCTTCGGGTCGTACGGGATGCCCTTCAGGTTGTCGACGAGGTTGTTGTAGAAGTTCGGGACGTTCTTGGAGTCGAACGCCTGCACGTAGCGGTTGCGGACCCACTTGGCGACCATGTAGTCGGTCAGCGTCACGATGTCGCGCCCGATCGAGTTCCCGCTCTGCAGCTGCTGGCGCACCTTGCCGTAGAACTCGTCGTTGTCGTTGATCTCCTCGACGTACTTGACATGGCCGCCGTAGGCCTTGTCGAAGGCCTTCAGGACCTTCTTGTCGATGTAGAGCGGCCAGTTGGAGAACGTCCAATCGCCGATCGGGACCTTCGGGTGGGTCACCGTCGGCACCGGCGTCGCGGCCTTCTTGGCCGCCTCCAGCGTTCCCTCGATGCCGCAGCCCGTCAGCGCGCTCGCCAGCGCCAGCGAGCCGGCGCGGCCGAGGAAGCGACGGCGGGTTTCGCCTCCGGTCGCCGGCCGTCGCGGTGCGGCTCCGCTCGCCGGGCGCGACCGGGCCTTGCTCGGACCGGCGACGTTACGTCGCTCAGCCACGGGCCACCACGAACGTGTGCTCGGGCTTCCAGGCGAGCTGGACCTCGCGGCCCACGCCCAGCGAGTCCGGCTCCGAGCCGTCGGCGTTCTGGGCGAACACGTTGAGCTCCTCGCCGCCCGCGGCGCGGACGACGTACTGGATCGAGACCCCGAGGAACGCGGCGACGACGACGGTGCCGCGCAGCACGTTGGACCCGTCCGGGACCGGCTGGCCGGCCGGGATCAGCCGGATCTTCTCGGGGCGCACGCCGGCGCGCACGGACTCCGTGTCGTGCGGGCCGCAGCGCTCCGACGGCACGTGCAGGATCGCGCCGTCATGCGTCTCGAGCTTGGTCAGCGGGCCGCCGCCGTTGCGGCGGATCTGGGCGTCGACGAGATTCGAGACGCCGAGGAAGTTGGCGACGAACTCGGTCTGCGGGCGCTCGTAGAGGTCTGCGGCGCCGCCGGCCTGCTCGATCCGGCCGTGGCTCATGACGGCGATCGTGTCGGCCATCGACATCGCCTCTTCCTGGTCGTGCGTCACGTGCACGAACGTAATGCCGACGTCCTTCTGGATTCGCTTAAGCTCGATCTGGAGCTGCTTGCGCAGGCGCAGGTCGAGCGCGCCGAGCGGCTCGTCGAGCAGGAGCGCCCGTGGCCGGTTCACGAGCGCGCGGGCCAGGGCGACGCGCTGCTGCTGGCCGCCTGACAGCTGCGACGGCTTGCGCTTGGCCAGGTGGGCCAGCTGCACCAGCTCCAGCGCATCGGCCGTGCGCTTGCGGACCTCGTCCTTGGCGACCCGCTTGCGCTCCAGCCCGAAGCCGACGTTCTTCTCGACGCTGAGGTGGGGGAAGAGCGCGTAGGACTGAAAGACGGTGTTGACGTCGCGTTTGTAGGGCGGGTGGTCGGTCACGTCGCTGCCGCCGAGGTAGATGCGCCCGGTCGTCGGGTTCTCGAAGCCGCCGATCATCCGCAGCGTCGTCGTCTTGCCGCAGCCCGACGGGCCGAGCATCGCGAAGAACGACCCCTTCGGGATCGACAGTGTCAAGTCGTCGACGGCGGCCATGTCGCCGAAGCGCTTGGTGACTCCTTCGACGTGGATGTCGACATCGACGGCCACGCTGTTCCCCTTCCTCCAGTGGTTCGCGAGGGACCTTTTCGCGTAGCTACGTCCATCACAATGGACGATCGGTCGGACGTTACGCCATCATGGTTGACAGATCGTCATGCTGAGCCTCGCCGATGTGCTCGAATTGCCGGTCATCCGGCGCGCGCTGCCCCAGCTGATCTGCGGCGGCGTGGACTGCGAGCTGCGCTGGGCGCACGTGATCGAGATGCGCGATCCGGACGACCTGCTCAAGGGCGGCGAGCTCGTCCTGACCACCGGGCTGGGCGCGGGGGACGATCCCGGCCATCAGGCGACGTGGATCGACTCGCTGATCGGCCAGGGGGTGGCGGCGCTCGCCGTCGAGCTGGGCTCGAGCTGGCGCGCCGTGCCGAGCGCCGTCGTCGACGCGTGCGCGCGCGCGAGCGTGCCGGTCGTCGCCTTCCACCGCGCCGTGCGGTTCATCGAGATCACCGAGGCGGTCCATTCGGCCGTACTGCACGCACAGTTCGACCTGCTGCGGCGCGGCGAGGAGATCCACCGGCGCTTCACCGAGCTGATCCTGCAGGGGCGCGGGGCGCCCGACATCCTGGCCGAGCTGGCCGCCGCGGTCGGCAACCCGGTGCTGCTCGAGGACGCCGCGCACGCGCTCGTGTATTACGTCTCCGGGCCGCCGGGCGACGACCTGGCGCTGTCGGCGTGGACCGACGCGCGGCGCGCCGAGGCGCGCGGGGAGGAGCCGGAGGGGATGGTCGCCGTCGACGTGCGGCTGATGGGCTCCTCCTGGGGCCGGCTGATCGCGCTGGCGCTCGACAAGGGGCTGGACGCGTTCGATCGCGTCGCGGTCGAGCGGGCCGCGCTCGCGGTCGCGATCGACCTGCTCGGCCAGCAACACGACGAGCAGCTGCGCGCGCGCTCGCGCGGGGCGTTCCTGAGCGATCTCGCCGACGGCCGCGTGGCCGACGAGGCGGACGCGCGGCGGCGCGCGGAGGCGCTGGGCTTCGGCTCCGGGCGCGGCGCGCTGCTGCCGGTCGTCGCCACTTGGCGTACGGCCGCGTACAGCCGCGGCGCGCGCCGCCGGCGCGGCGATGCCGGCGCCCGCCGCGCGGGCGCCGATCTCGATGACGGCGTCTCCTGGACCCTCCTGTCCGGAGATCTGCGCGCGGCGTTGTCCTCCACCGGGTTCGGCGTGCTCCTCGGCCCGCGCGACGCCGATGTGCTGATCCTGCTGGCGATCGGCCCGCGCGAGTACGACGCCGCGCTCGCCGAGCACGTCGCCCACCTGTTCCACGGTGCGCTGGATCGCCACGGGCTCGGGCCGCAGGAGGCCGCGCTGGCGATCGGCGGCCCGGCGGCGAGCTGGGCGGCGGCCGGCCAGTCGCTGCGGCGCGTGCGCCGCTCGGCCGGAGCGGCGACCGGGCTCCCGGTCGCCCGCTGGCACGACGCCCGCCGCCCCGGCGTGGCCGACCTGCTGCACGACCTGCGCGACACGCCTGAGCTCGACGCGTTCGTCGACGAGCAGCTCGCGCCGCTGCTGGCCGAGGGCAACGCCCGCACGCGCGCGCTGCTGGAGACGCTGGAGGCGTACCTGGCGTGCGGCGGGCGCAAGGCGGAGGCGGCCCGTGTCCTGCACCTGGAGCGCCAGTCGCTCTACCTGCGGCTGCGCCGGATCGAGGAGCTGCTCGGCGTGTCCCTGGACGACGAGGACATCGTGCTCGGGCTGCATCTCGCCGTGCGCGCGTGGCGGTTCCGCCGCGCTGCGCGGCCGCAGTTCCGCGGTGACGCCGGGCGCGCTTAGCCGCCAACGAACGTCAACTGCGGCAGGTAAGGGAGGCGGTCTCCCAGAAACGATCACCCAGGGACGAGCAAACGAGCGTGAGCGACCAGAGCCGCAACGCACCACTTTCACGTGTGGCGGCTAAGTAGCGGATAGCGCGACTTTCCCGACACACCGGATTGCTGAGCGAGCGCATCGGTGATCGTTTCCATTCCGCACCCCTCCTCACCTGCCCGCCGTTGACTTACGAGGCAACCCGCGGCGAGTCATCGCGCCGGGCGGTCAAGCGGCGCCCGCGCGTCGGAGCGAGCGAGTCCAAGTTGACGTTCTGTCGGACCAACCGAGCGCGAACACGACAGTTCGCCCATTGAGGACCGGCACATCCCGATGGAGCATGGCCCGCATGACCGTCGCCGACACCGTCGGAGCCGAGTCGCTGCAGGAGGCGGCTCACCGGCACCTGCTTCTTCACTTCACCCGCAACGGCGCCTTCGGGCCCGACGCCAAGCCGCTGCTCGTGCTCGAGCGGGGCGAGGGCTGCTACGTGTTCGACACCGAGGGCAACCGCTACTTCGACGGCCTGTCGTCGCTGTTCTGCTGCCAGATCGGCTACTCGTTCGGCGAGGAGATGGCTTCGGTCGCGTCGGCGCAGCTCTCGACGCTGGCGTTCAACACCAACTGGGCGACCGCGCACCCGCCGGCGATCCGGCTCGCCGCCGCGCTGGCCGAGCGCGCCCCCGGCGACCTGAACCGCGTGTTCTTCACCAACGGCGGCTCGGAGTCGGTCGAGGCCGCCTGGAAGATCGTGCGCCAGCACTATCTGGCCAAGGGCGAGCCGCAGCGGACGAAGGCGATCGCGCGCGAGATCGCCTACCACGGCGTGACGCTGGGGGCGCTCTCGTTCACCGGCGTGGCGTCCTACAAGGAGCCGTTCGGCGCGGCGCCGATCCCCGTTGTGCGGATCTCGAACACGAACAGGTTCCGCGATCCGGACGTGGGCGACGAGGCGGCCTTCACGGCGCGGCTGCTCGACGAGGCGGAGCGGACGATCCTGGCCGCGGGGCCGGAGACGGTCGCGATGCTGATCGCCGAGCCGGTCCAGAACGCGGGCGGCTGCCTGGTCCCGCCGGAGGGCTACTGGCCCGGACTGCGCGCGCTGTGCGACAAGTACGGCATCGCGCTGGTCGCCGACGAGGTGATCACCGGCTTCGGGCGGATCGGCGAGTTCTTCGCGTCCTCGCGCTTCGGCGGCTCGCCCGACCTCATCACCTGCGCGAAGGGGATCACCTCCGCCTACGCGCCGATGGGCGCGGTGATGGTGAGCGACAGGATCGCCGAGCCGCTGTACGAGGAGGGGCGGATGCTGATGCACGGCATCACGTTCGCCGGCCACCCGGTCGCGGCGGCGATCGCGCTGCGCAACGTCGAGATCTTCGAGCGCGAGGGCGTGCTGGAGAACGTGCGCGCGCTGGAGCCGTTCATCGCGTCCAAGCTCGGCGAGCTCAAGGAGCGGCTGCCGATCGTCGGCGACGTGCGCGGCGCGGGGTTCTTCTGGGCGCTGGAGCTGGTCCGCGACGAGGAGGGCGGGCGCTTCTCGGCCGAGGAGCGCGAGCGGCTGCTGCGCGGCTTCCTGGCCGGGCGGCTGCTGCAGGAGGGCCTGATCGCGCGGCCGGACGATCGCGGCGACGCCGTCCTGCATCTCGCCCCGCCGCTGGTCGCGACGCGTGAGGAGCTCGAGGAGATGATCGCGAAGACCGAGGCCGTCCTCCGCGACGCTTCAGAGCGCTTCTTCGCGGGCTGAGATGGAGCACACGGCGCACGGCTACTGGCTGGAGGAGGCCGGTTCGGTCGACGCTGCGCCGCCACTGTCCGGCGACGTCAGCGCCGACGTCGTGGTCATCGGCGGCGGCTACGCGGGGCTGTGGACCGCGTGGCAGCTGCGCGAGCGCGGCGCCACGGTCGCGCTCCTTGAGGCCGAGGTGTGCGGGCACGGGCCGAGCGGGCGCAACGGCGGCTTTTGCGAGACGCTGTGGACGCACCTGCCGTCGCTGATCGAGCGCTTCGGCGCCGAGCGGGCGCTCGAGACCGCGCGCGCGTCGGCCGAGAGCGTGGAGGCAATCGGCGACTGGTGCGAGGAGCAGGGCGTGGATGCGTGGTATCGCCGCGCGGGCTACGTGATGGCCTCGACCGCGCCGCCCCACGACGCGATCCTCGAGGCCATCCTCGCCGCCGCGCCGAGCGACCGGGTGATCGCCCTCGACGAGGCCGCCGTGCGCGCGCGATGCGACTCGCCGCGCTTCCGGCGCGGGATCTTCGTGCCCGACGACGCGACCGTGCAGCCGGCGCGGCTCGCGCTGGGGCTGCGCGACCGGGTGATGAAGGCGGGCGCCGCCGTGTACGAGAACTCGCGCGTGCGCGCATTGCGAGTCGAGGGCGCCTCGCCGGGCGGCAACGGCGCGGTCTCGCGCGGCGCTGCCGCCGTGGGCGGCGACGGCGCGGGCTCGCGCGGTCCTGCCGCGGGCGGCGATGGCGCGGGCTCGCGTGGCGGTTCCGCCGTGGGCGGCGACGGCGCGGGCTCGCGTGGCGGTTCCGCCGTGGGCGGCGACGGCGCGGCGTCGCGCGGCGGTTCCGCCGCTCGCGCGGTGATCGCGGAAACCGCTCACGGTCGCGTACGCGCCGGCGCCGCCGTGCTCGCCGTCAACGCGGCCACGCGCGGGTTCCGCCCGCTGCGCGGGCGCGTCAGCGTCACCTCGTCGCACATTGTGCTGACCGAGCCGGTCCCGGACGTCGTCGAGGCGCTCAACTGGACCGGCGGCGAGTGCGTGACCGACGCGCGCACGTTCGTGCACTACTTCCGCACGACCCCGGACGGCAGGATCGCGTTCGGCTGGGGCGGGGGCCGGCCCGCGCCGGGCGCGCGGCTGGGTGGCCGGGCCGAGGTCGACCCCGAGGTCGCGGCGGCCACGCGCGCGCACCTCGTCGCGATGTTCCCGGCGCTCGAGGGCCGCGCGATCACGCACGCGTGGGGCGGCCCGATCGACGTCTCGCCGAGCCACCTGCCGCAGATCGGCTCGCTCGACGGCGCGCCCGTCCACTACGCGTTCGGGTTCACCGGCAACGGCGTCGGGCCGTGCCACCTCGCCGGCCGCGTCCTCGCCGCGCTGGCGACCGGCGAGCCCGCACCGCTCGCACTGGTCGATCCGACGCCCGCCCGGGTCCCGCCGGAGCCGCTGGCGTGGTTGGGAGGAACCCTGGTCCGCCGTGCCTTTTTACGTAAAGAACGCCTTGAAGAGCAGTCCAGGACCGTCGGTCCGCTGACGCGCGCGGTCGCGGCCGCCCCGCGCGCGCTCGGCATCCACGTGGCGCGCTAGAGCTCGGCGACGAGCTCCCGGTGCCGCGCGCGCCGTGAGAGCGAGACGCGCACGTCGCGGGCCACGTCGGCGCGCAGGGTCACGGTGGACCGCCCGACGACCGCTCGGGCGCCGCCGGCCAGGCGCACGCGGACGGTCATCCGGCCGGCGACGGGTGACCGGAGCCGAACGACCACACGGTCGACGCCGGCTCGCCGCACGATGCGCGCGGACGCCGGGGCGGGAAGAACGCGGGCGAAGACGGGAGGCGGCTCGACCACCCGGATCGGCGCCTGCGGCTCGGCGGACGCCTCGTCCTCTGACTCGGGCGAAGCCGTTGCGGTGGCCGCCGGAGTGGAGGCGGACGTTGCCGTCGGCGAGGGCGATGCCGCCGGTGTGGGCGAGGGCGATGCCGTGGGCACCGGCGCCGGGCTTGCCGTCGGCGCCGCGGTGGCCGTTGGCGTAGCCGTGGCCGTCGGCGCCGCGGTGGCCGTTGGCGTAGCCGTGGCCGTTGGCGTCGGGGTTGCCGACGGGGTCGGCGTCGGCGTGGGCGTGGCCGTGTGGCGTGGCCGTTGGCGTCGGCGTCGGGGTTGCCGACGGGGTCGACATCGGCGTGGGCGTGGCCGTTGGCGTCGGCGTCGGGGTTGCCGACGGGGTCGACGTCGGCGTGGGCGTGGGCGTTGGCGTCGGCGTCGGGGTTGCCGACGGGGTCGACGTCGGGGGGTTGGCGTGGCCGTCGGCGTCGGCATCGGCGTCGGCGTCGCCGCGGGGGTCGGCGTGGGCGTCGGGTTCGGGTTCGGCCCGATGACCTGCGTCGCGGCGCTGATGCGCTCCGTGTTCGGCCCGTTCTCGTCGTAGGTCACCACCGCGAGCCGGATCGTGTGGCCGACCTCCGCGGCGCTGAGGCGCAGGCGGGCCGGATGGCCCGTGAGGCGGACGCAGGCGTCGCCCGAGGCGTCGCACGAGAGCCAGGTGAAGCGCCAGCTGTGCTTCGGATCGGAGCTCTCGTCGTACTCGCCCGCGGCGAGGACACTTCCTTCGAAGTACTGGCTGCCGGATATCGTCGTGAACCAGCCGGCGTTGCTGACACCGCTCGGCGTGCCGTCGAGGATCGGGCCGACGTCGTTCGCGGCCGTCATCGGGCTGGCCCCGGCGGCGTTGATCGCGGAGACGCGGGACCGCATGATCGCGCCCACGTCGGCGGCGACGGTCGTGTACTCGGGCTGGTCCCCGACCCGGCGGCATGGTGCGTCTGCGGGTGGGCAGCGCCACCACTCATAGCGGTAGGAGTCCGGCGAGCCGTTCCACAAGCCCGGATCGAGAGTCAGGACCTGTCCGACGCGGCGCACGCCCCATGCGGACGGCCGTCCCACGGGCGCGGTCGGTAGCCGGGCACGTACGGCCCGGGCGCGGAGCGGACCGTCGTCGAGCCGGCATCGTTGCTCGCCGTCACCTCGACGCGGTAGCGGTGGCCGGCTACCTCGTCGCGCACCGTGGCGGACATGCCATAGCGGCTCGGGGGCGCGCAGGCGTCGCCGCTCGCGTCGCACAGCAGCCAGCGGGACTCGAACGCGGCCGGCGAGCCGTCCCAGTCGCCGATCTCGACCCGCTGCGTTCCGCCGACCCACGTGTCGCCGCTGATCCGCGGCGCCTCGAGCGCGGCCGGTGCGCGCGCCGGGGCGGAACCGCCGAACCGCATCACCCCGTGCGCCGAGGACAGGGCCGAGTTGCCGCTCTCGCCACCGACCAGCAGGCCGCCGTCCGGCAGCGGCGCGAGCGCCCGGGGCTCCGAATCCGGATCGGTGCGGAACGACTGCAGCCCGCCGTCGCTGCCGATCGCGGCGAGGTCGTCGCGCGACGTCCCGGCGAACGAGCCGTACTCGCCGCCGGCGTACACGTCGCCGCCCGCCGTCGCGAGCGTGAACACGCGACCGTCGCCCGGCGTGGGCACGCCGGCGAGCGGTCGCCCATCGGCCCCGAGGTGAGCGAGGTACGGACCGCCGCCACCGCTCAATGCCGTGAACTCGCCGCCCACCCACACCCCGCCCGCACCGTCGGGCACGACGGCCCGGCCGTACGAGTTCGCCGTGGTCGTGAACGTGCTCGACAACGCGCGAGTCGCCGTGTCGAACGCCGCGTAGCCCTGGCGGTTCTGGCCCCCGATCGTCCAGAAGCAGCCGGCGACGTGCAGCGTCGAGGCGCTCACCGCCAGCGCGTAGACGGCGCAGTCGGGCTGCGGCGACCACGGGATCACCGCGCCCGTCGTCACATCCATCGCCCCGAGGTAGGGACTGCCGCTGAACCCGCCCGCGACGTAGAGCGTCGTCCCATCGAGCGCCAGCGCGTATACCGTTCCCGATTCCGGCAGGGCCTGCGCGGCGCCCGTGCGCACGTCGACCGCCGCCAGGTTCTTCGCCGGCGCCCCGCCCGCGCTCGGGAACGTGCCGCCGATGTACAGCGTGTCACCGCGCTTGGCGAGCGCCCGGACCTGCCCGAACTGGGGCGGAAACGAACCGAGCGACCCGTACGGCTCCGGATCGAACCCAAGCACCGCGCCGGTGCGCAGGTCGACGGCTGCGAGGTTCCCGCGACTGATCGCGTCGACGACCGAGAGCCCGCCGCCGAGCGCGACCTCGCCGCCGGCCGCGGCCACCGTCATCGCCGGTCCGGTGATCCGGCCGGGAGCCCAGGCCAGCGGCGCGCCGGTCGTCGCGTCGAACGCCTGCAGGCCGTCGCCGAGCCCCGCGACGAAGAGCCGGCCTGCGTCGACGCCGAGCGCCCTCGCATAGCCCGTCACGCCGCTGAACCACGGCAGGCGAGCGCCCGTCTGTGCGTCGAATGCCACGACGCTGCCGGGAGGATTGCCCAGGAACGACCCCGCGACGACGAGCGCGGAGCCGGCCAGCGCGAGCTCGGTCACCTGCTCGGCCTGGTACTCGATCGGCAGCTCCTCCGCCGTGCCGGCGTCGAGCGCCGCGATCCCGCGCTTGTAGCGCTTCGAGGAGAAGCGACCGCCGGCGTAGACGCGACCGCCCGCCCCGACGATCGAGTCGACCTCGCCGCCGAGCCGGGCCGGCCAGTCGACCTCGGTGCCGGTCGCCGCGTCGACCGCGAGAGCCCCGAACCGGCCGCCCGCGTACAGCCGCGCGCCGTCGAGGCTGAGCGCGAGCACGGCGTCCGTGGTCGCGTAGCGCCAGCGAACCGCGCCGCTGCCCGCATCCACCGCGACCAGGCCGCCCGGGAAGCTCCCGCCCACGTACAGCGTGTCCCCGCGGCGCGCCAGGGCCTCCACGGTGCCGAGCATGTCGGCGCGGAACGCCGGATCGAGCGAGCCGTCGGAGAGCACGTGCGCCAGCGAGGCGCGGTTCGCGCCGGCCACGCGGCTAAACCCGCCGCCCACGTACCAGCCTCCTGCGCCGTCAGACGCCAGCGCCCGCACGTCGGTCGCCGGGATCGTCGGCGGCCACGGAGCGGTGCCGGGGAACGCCCGCCCGGCGATCTGCGGGAAGGTCCGTCGTACCGCGCCGTCGGAGGCCGAGAACGTGGCGAGCGGTCCGCTCGCTCGCCCGATGGCGTCGAACGCGCCCCCGACATACGCCGTGTCGCCGTCCACCAGAAGCGCCGTGACCGACCCGTTGACGGCCGGGAAAGGAACCGGAACCGACGTCGACGCGGCGGGTGCCGCGGAGGGAAGACCGAGCAAGGCGACGATCGTCACCGCGGAGGCGAGATGCTTCACTTCGGCGACGCGAATACCCCCGCGCGAGACGTCTCGATCGCGGCCTGTACGCGGCGAAGGCGGCTCGCGAGCGATGATGCGCCGATGCGCGACACCTCTCGCGACGGCTGGCAGAACCGGCTCGAGACCCACGTCCTCACGAACTTCGAGCCGATGTGGAGCCTGCTCCAGCGCGTCGAGCCGCTGCGCCGGCTCACCAACCGCACGCTGATCTCGCGCGCGATCCTGAAGATCCCGACGCGGCCGAACCCGTTCAGCACGCGCGCCCCGTACTCGTCGTGGGAGTCGCTGACCGACCGCAGCTACGACAGCCGCCACCTTGCCGCGACCGCACAGGAAGGGCTGCCGCCGGAGGAGAAGGTCGCGGACCTGTTCATGCGCCGGGGCGCCGCCGTCGAGTGCGCGAAGTCGACGGTGATGTTCGCCTACTTCGCCCAGTGGTTCACCGACGGCTTCCTGCGCAGCGACCGCAGCCCGCAGCGCGACCCGCGCCGCAACGACACCAACCACGAGCTCGACCTCACGCCGCTGTACGGGCCGCATCCGCAGGTCACCCAGGCGCTGCGCGCCCACCAGGGCGGGCGGCTGAAGAGCCAGAGAATCGGCGGCGCCGAGTACCCGCCCTACCTGTACGAGGACGGCAAGGTCAAGCCCGAGTTCGCCGGGCTCAGCGTCGTGCGCCCCGGCCAGATCCCGCCCGATCGCTTCGACAGCCTGTTCGCCACCGGCAGCGACACCACCAACTCGCAGATCGGGTTCGTGATCCTCAACGTGCTCTTCCTGCGCGAGCACAACCGGATCGCCGCTGCGCTCGAGCGCGAGTACCCGTCGTGGGACGACGAGCGGCTCTACGCGACCGCGCGCAACGTCCTGATCGTGCTCCTGATCAAGATCGTGATCGAGGAGTACATCAATCACATCGCGCCGTATCTCTTCAAGTTCGGTGCCGATCCGTGGGACTTCACCGAGCGCTGGTACCGCACGAACTGGATGGCGATCGAGTTCAACCTGCTGTACCGCTGGCACAGCCTGATCCCCTCGACGCTCAGCGTCGCGGGCGCGCAGCTGCCGATCTGGGAGACGATCTTCCGCACCGACCTGGTGACCGGGAACGGCATCGCGCGGCTGTTCTCCGACGCCTCCAACCAGCCCGCGGGGAGGGTCGGGATGCTCAACACCGACCCGGCGCTGCGGGAGACCGAGCTGGCGAGCGTGCGCGAGGCGCGCGCGGTCGGGCTCGACCGCTACAACGCCTACCGGGCGCTGGCGAAGTTCCCGCGCGTGACCTCGTTCGAGCAGATCACCGGCGATCCCGACCGGCTCGCCGCGCTGCGCGACGTCTACCGCTCAGCGGACGAGATCGAGTTCTATCCGGGCCTGTTCGCCGAGGATCCGCGCCCGAACTCGGTGCTGCCCGCGCTGATCGGGCGCATGGTCGGCATCGACGCGTTCTCGCAGGCGCTCACGAACCCGCTGCTGGCGCCGCGGCTGTTCAACGAGCGGACGTTCTCGCCGCTGGGGATGGAGATCCTCCGCACCACGCATACGCTCGCCGACGTCCTGAACCGCAACGTGCCCGAGTCGCCCGGCATCCACTACGTGTCGATGACCCGGCGCGACTGGAGGCGGGTGAGCGGCTGAACCGCGGACTCCGGCCCGGGCAGCGCGGCGATCTCGTCACGGATCGCCCGGGCGGCCGCCGCGTACGCCGGGTCCGCGAGCACGTCGTCGACCGCCTCGCGCACGTCGTCGGGCGTCGCATCGACCGCGTGGAGCACACGCGCGAATCCGAGTTCGGCGGCCCGCTCGGCGTTGGCGAGCTGGTCGGCGCCGAGCGGGATCAGGACGGACGGCAGGCCGTGGGCGAGCGCGCCCAGCAGCGTGCCCGACCCGCCGTGCGAGACGACCGCGCGGCAGCGCGGGAGCACGTCGGCCTGGGGGATGAAGGTCGTCACGGTCTCGATCACCTCGAGGCCGTCCAGGCCGGCGAGCGCGCGCTGCGGGAGGTCGCCGCACTCGTGGATGAAGATCGTGCCGAGCGTGAAGTAGACGGCGTCGCCGCGCGCATGGCCGGCCGCGTATGGCGTGAACGCGTGGGCGCGGTCCGGCAGCGGCACGACGCGCAGGCTCGGCGGGAACCCGGACAGGACGAGCCCGGGCGGCGCCGGCATCAGGGCAAGCGCGGCGGCGACCGTCTCGCGGCGCGGGAACGCGCCGGTCGGACCGGTCAGCACGGTCGCGAACGGGAGCCCGAGCCGGCCGGCGGCGATCGAGGCCCCGAAGTCGATCTCGTCGCACACGACCGCATCGGGCCGGAACGCGGCGCAGTGCTCCGGGACGCTCGCGCTCCGCTCGCGCGCGAGCCGGCCCGCGAACACCCGCCGCGCGACCTCGTCCTCGCGCTCGGGATCCGGCGCCAGCAGCGGCTTCTTCGCCGGCGGCTCGGCGACGCGCGGCCCGGTGGCGAGCGCCTCGAAGCCCGCCGCCTCGACTTGCGCCACCATCGAGAAGTAGGTGCTGAACGCGACCGCATGGCCGGCCGCCCGCAGCGCCGACGCGATCGGGAGCTGCGGCGCCAGATGGCCCGCCCCGCCCACGAAGCCGAAGAGGAACCGCACGCATGACGACATACCAGGTGAAGCCGGTGGGGACGGTGCGCTCGCCGCTCAAGGACCGCGAGGGCGCGCCCAAGCAGGGTCACGAGGGCGCGCCGCAGGCCTGGATCGAGTTCGAGCCCGAGGTGCTCGACGCGCTCGACGGCCTGCGTGCCGGCGACCGGCTGATCCTGCTCACCTGGTTCGACCGCGCCGACCGCGCGACGCTCAAGGTGCACCCGCGCAGCAATCCCGACTCGCCGCTGCAGGGCGTGTTCGTCACGCGCTCCCCCGACCGCCCGAACCCGATCGGACTGCACCCGGTCGAGGTCCTGGCCGTCGAGGGAGCGCGCGTGCTGGTCAACGAGCTCGAGGCGCTCGACGGCACGCCGATCGTCGACGTCAAGCCGCAGCTGTAGCGGGCCGCGCGGCGCCGCGCAGCGAAGCGACGCCGACCGCCAGCGCGCCCGCGACGCCGGCGAGCACGAACGTCGCGGCGGGCCCGGCGACTTCGGCGAGGCTGCCGGCGCTCGCCGCGCCGCCGGCCGCGCCGACGGCGACCGCGGTGTTCAGCCACGCGAATGCCTCGGTCACGGTCCCGGCCGGGGCGGCGACGTCGACGAGCCCGAACACGGTGGCGTAGGTCGGCGCGATCGTCGCGCCGGCAAGCAGCAGGACCGCCGCCAGCGCGAGCACGCTGCCCGCCGAGGCGAGCGCGAGGTGGCCGGCGCCGAGCCCGATCAGCAGCGGCACGAGCTTCCCGCGGCCGCCGGCGCGAGCCAGGATCAGGCCGCCGATCAGCGAGCCGGCGCCCCAGATGCCCATCAGCGGGCCGGCCGCCGCGGTGCTGCCGAGCGCCTGCGCGGTCGCGGTGATGCCGACCTCCGACGCGCCGAAGACGACGCCGACCATCGCCATGACCAGCACCAGGCGCCGCATGGCGGCGGCGCGCAGCGAGCCGCCGCTCGGCCGCTCGCCGGCCGGCCTCCAGCCGCGCGAGGCCGGCTCGAGCGCGAACGCCGCGGTGGCGGCGACGAGCAGGAGCGCCGCGGCGGCCAGCGCGATGCCGGTCGAGGTCAGCGCGCCGACGAGCAGGACGCCGGGAGGGCCGGCGATCCAGGTCAACTCCGACGCGGCCGCCTCGACCGCATACGCCGACGCGGGCAGCAGGCCGCGAACGCAGGCGCCGACCGGCGGAGTGGCGAGCCCGGCGGCGGCGGCGAGCGCGACCAGCGCGGGGGCGCCGAGCGGCAGGAAGGCGAGCGCGAGCAGGGCGGCGCCGCAGGCGGCGGCGCTGAGCGCCAGCACCGAGGTCTGGCCGCGGCGGTCGACGGCGCGGCCCAGGAGCGGTCCGCCGAGCCCCAGCGCGGCAGCGTAGATGCCGGTGACCAGCCCGGCGACGGCGAACGAGCCGGTCAGCCGCTGCGCGTGGACGAGCAGGCCGAGGCTCAGCATGGTGGCGGGCAGCCGCGCGATGATCGAGAGGCTGAGGAGGCGGACGGGCATGGACGGCAACGTATGCCCGAACTGGTTTACTTACGAGAGCCAGTACGAGGCTTCTGATGAAGGCCAGTTCCGGACTCGAGGTGATGGTCCGGCTCGAGCGCGGCTCGGGCGAGCCGCTGCGCGCGCAGCTCGAGCGCCAGCTGCGCGAGAGCGTCCGCGCCGGCGCGCTGCGCGAGGGCACGGCGCTGCCGTCGTCCCGACAGCTCGCGGTGGAGCTCGGGATCGCCCGCGGCGTGGTGACCGAGGCGTACTCGCAGCTCTCCGCCGAGGGCTACCTGGTCTCCAGCCAGGGCGCGCCCACGCGCGTCGCCGCCGGCCCGGCTGCGGCCGGGGCGGGCGGGGAACCTGACGAGCCGCGCCCGCCGCGCTACGACTTCGTGCCGGGCCAGCCCGACCCGGCGCTGTTCCCGCGCACCGCGTGGGCGACCGCGGTCCGCGAGGCGCTGCGCGACGCGCCCGACGCGCGCTTCGGCTACGGCCACCCGTGGGGCGCGCCGGAGCTGCGCAGCGCGCTCGCGACCTACCTCGGTCGCGTACGCGGCGTCGTGACCGCGCCCGAGGGCGTGATCGTGACCGCGGGCGTGACCCAGGGCCTGATGATCGCCTGCCGGACGCTCAAGGCGCGCGGCGTCACGCGGCTCGCCGTCGAGGAGCCGGGCAGCGTCTTCATGCGCGCGCCGCTCGCCACGTTGATGGAGCTCGTTCCCGTGCCGGTCGACGACCACGGGCTCGACGTCGGCGCGCTCGCCCGCTCAGGCGCCGAAGCCGTGCTGATCACGCCGGCGCACCAGTACCCGACCGGCGTCGTGCTCGCGCCCGCGCGGCGCGCCGCGCTGCGCGAGTGGGGCGGATGGGTGCTGGAGGACGACTACGATGCCGAGTTCCGCTACGACCGCGCGCCGGTCGGCGCGCTGCAGGGCCTCGATCCCGAGCACGTCATCTACCTCAGCTCGATCTCCAAGACGCTCGCGCCCGCGCTGCGGATGGGCTGGCTCGTGCCGCCGCCCGCGCTCGCCGCCGAGATGAAGGAGGCCAAGCGCGCCGCCGACCGCGGCTCGGCGGTGCTCGAGCAACTCGGGCTCGCGGTGCTGCTGGAGCGCGGCGAGCTGGACCGCCACCTGCGCCGCTCGCGGCTCGAGTACCGGCGCCGGCGCGACGCGCTCGTCAGCGCGCTCGCGCGCCACATCCCGTCGGCGCGCCCGCACGGCGCGGCGGCCGGGCTGCACCTGCTGGTCGAGCTCCCGGGCGCCGACGAGGCCGCGCTGCTCGCCGCCGCGCCGGCCGCCGGACTCGGGCTGGAAGGCCTCTCCGAGCACACCGCCGCGCCGGCCGCGCCCGCCGTCATCCTCGGCTACGGCTGCATCCCCGAGCCCGCGATCGAGCCAGGAATCCGCGCGCTCGCCGCGCTCGTTAGGACGGTCGCAACACCTGGGTGATCGAGCCGTCGGCGTACGCCGTGCTGCTGACCAGCTTGAAGCGCTGCGGCTCGGGCAGGCCGTGCATCAGCGGGAGCCCCTCCCCGAGCGCCATCGGATGCACGGTCAGGCGGTACTCGTCGATCAGGCGCTCGCGGATCAGGCTGTTGGCGAGGCGGGCGCCGCCGAAGACGACCATGTCCTTGCCCTCCTCGCGCTTGAGGTCGGGGATCTCCTCGGCGATCGGGCGCCGGGTGAGGCGGGCGTTGCTCCACTCGACGTCCGGCAGGCTCTGCGAGAACACGACCTTCGGGAGGCTGTTGATCAGCTGCGCCATCGGATTGTCCGATCCCGACCAGCCCTTGAACATGTCCGGGTAGACACCGCCCCCGAGCACGATCAGGCCGATCTGGCTGAGCGCCTCGAGCGTGATGCGGTGGCGCTGGTCGCCGTGGTCGTAGTCGCCGAGCCAGTCGATCGTGTGATCGGCGCGGGCGACGAAGCCGTCGAGCGAGACGGACATCAGCAGGATCAGCCGCCTCATGACTTCACCCGGTAGCGCAGGTGCGTGACGCCCGGGGCGTCGACGACGCGAGTGAGCTCGAGGTCGGCCTGCTCGGCGCCGAACAGCCGCCGGCCGCCGCCGAGCAGGATCGGGATCAAGTGGATCTCCAGCTCGTCGAGCACGCCGGCTCCGATCAGCGACTGCGCGAGCTCGGCGCCGTGGACCATCACGTCCTTGTCGCCCGCCGCCTCCTTGGCCTGGCGCATCGCGCTCTCGACGCCGTCGGTCACGTAGTGGACCCAGTCCGACTGCGGCGCCGGCGGCGTGCCTCGCGTGGGCACGAAGATCGGCACGCCGTGGTGATCGCCGTTCCAGTGCCCCGCATAGTCGAACGTCCTGCGCCCGACGACGACCGCGCCGGTCGCCATCACCTCGTCGAAGATCTGCTTGCTGGGCCCGGGCGGATCGAACCCGCGTGGGCTGCCGAGCCAGGGACCGAGCCACTCGTGCAACCGCTCTCCCCCGGCGCCGAGGCCATGTTCCGGCCCGTCGTCGGGCCCGGTGATGAACCCGTCGAGCGACATCGACATGTACAGGATTGACGTGGACATGCAGATCCTTTCCAGCCGGGCAAACGCGTTCGGCAGCCCGCGGGCGTGCTCGTCGCGCAGGGCGTCGGTCGGGAACCCGGCCTGTGTCATGGTCATCAGCGTCGCCCCGTCGCGGGCGTCGAACGAGAACTCGGTGCTGGTCACGAAGCGCGAGCCGTCCAGCCGGGTCTCGGTCGTGGTCATCAGGATCCGGCGGGGCCGCTCGATTGCTTTGAAGACGTGCCGGTGGTGGTACAGCTCGGCGCGCGAGGGGCCGAAGGCGATCGACCAGGCGCCGCCGACGCGCAGGTCGCAGCGCGACTCGACGATCCAGCCGGGCGCGTCCGTGCCGTAGAACTGGCGCTGCCCCTCGGGACTCGTGAACGCGTCGAAGACGCGCTCGGGCGCCGCCTTGATCAGGCGCTCGAAGCGGAGGTCGCTCACTGGTCCTCGACGTAGCGCGCGAAGCGATCCATGCGACCCTCCCAGGCGCGGCGGTAGCCGTCGACCCATGCCGTCACCTCGGCCAGCTCGGAGGGGCCGAGCCGGCATTCGCGCGCCCGCCCGACCTTCTCGGTGACGACGAGATCGGCGGTCTCGAGGATGCCGACGTGCTTCTTGACCCCGTTGATGGTCAGGCCGAACGGCGAAGCGAGCTCGGTGAGCGTCGCGGGACCGTCGCCCAGGCGCTCGAGGATCCCGCGCCTGGTCGGATCCGACAGCGCGAAGAACGTGCGAGATAGTGCACCGATTGGTGCACTATAGACAGGTCCGGGGCCGGTGAGCTACTCTCCGCCCCTCATGGCGCTGCAGGGCCTCCTTTCCCTCCTTCTTCTCCTCCCCCCTCGGGGGGAATAGCGCGTGGGCGGCCGCTAAGCCGCGAACTCACTCCGGAGAAGAAGCAAGCGAAAGGAAATGAAGCGTCATGGATCCCAATCGGGTCATCATCTTCGACACCACCCTGCGTGACGGCGAGCAGTCGCCGGGCATCTCCCTGAACGCGACCGAGAAGCTGGAGATCGCCCAGCAGCTCGCTCGTCTGGGTGTAGACGTCATCGAGGCGGGCTTTCCGATCGCCTCGCCCGGCGACTTCCAAGCCGTACGCACGATCGCGAGGGAGGTGCACGGGCCTGTCATTGCCGGCCTGGCACGCGCGCACGCCGCCGACATCGAGCGCGCCGCCGAGGCGGTCCGCGACGCCGAGCGCCCGCGCGTGCACACGTTCATCTCCACCAGCGACATCCACATCGAGCACCAGCTGCAGTCCACGCGCCCGGACGTGCTCGGACAGGCGCGTGCGGCGGTCGCCCACGCTCGCTCGCTGGTCGAGGACGTCGAGTTCTCGCCGATGGACGCCACCCGCGCGGACGTCGAGTTCACCGCGGAGGTGATCGCCGCGGCGATCGAGGAGGGCGCGACGACGATCAACGTGCCCGACACCGTCGGCTACG
Source organism: uncultured Solirubrobacteraceae bacterium (assembly GCA_963837485.1). GTDB lineage: Bacteria > Actinomycetota > Thermoleophilia > Solirubrobacterales > Solirubrobacteraceae > Solirubrobacter. The sequence goes on from CAWINP010000013.1 coordinate 238,083, forward strand.
CGATGCCGATCGAGTACGCCGCGTTCCTGGGCCGGCTGTGCGAGCTGGTGCCGGCGCTGCGCGACGTCGTGCTGTCGGTTCACTGCCACGACGACCTCGGGCTGGCGGTGGCGAACTCGTTCGCCGGGCTGCAGGCGGGCGCGCGGCAGGTCGAGTGCGCGATCAACGGCATCGGCGAGCGCGCCGGCAACGCGTCGCTGGAGGAGATCGTGATGCTCCTGCGCACCCGCGAGGCCGACGTCGGCTTCCAGACCGGGATCGCCACGCGCGAGATCGCGCGCACGAGCCGGCTGGTCTCGCGCCTGACCGGCTACGCGGTGCAGCCGAACAAGGCGATCGTGGGGCGCAACGCCTTCCAGCACGAGTCCGGCATCCACCAGGACGGCGTGCTCAAGGAGCGTTCGACCTACGAGATCATGAGCGCGGCCTCGGTCGGCGTCGACGACATCAACTCGATCGTGCTCGGCAAGCACTCGGGCCGCCACGCGCTGCAGTCCGCGCTGCAGGAGCTGGGCTACCGGGTCGACGGCCAGTCGCTCAACCAGGCCTTCAAGCGCTTCAAGGAGCTGGCGGACAAGAAGAAGCAGGTGACCGCGCTGGACCTGGAGGCGCTCGTCACCGACGAGCTTCGCGCAGACGCCGCCGCCTACACGCTCGAGTGGTTCGACGTCGAGGCCTCGACGCGCCGCCCGCCGCACGCGACGGTCTCGATCCTCACGCCGGACGGCGATTCGGTGCGGGGCGACTTCACCGGCGACGGGCCGATCGACGCAATCTTCCGCGCGATCAACGCGGCCACCCGGCGCGAGGCGCGGCTGCGCGAGTTCCGCATCGATGCGGTCACCGGCGGCCAGGACGCGCTCGGCGAGGCCAGCGTGATCCTCGAGCTCTCGGGCTCTTCGGCGGCGGGGCAGGGCGTCTCCACGGACATCATCGAGGCGGCCGCGCTCGCCTACGTACGCGCTCTGTCGAACGTCGAGCAGAAGGTGCTGCTGGCCGCCGGCGAGGAGGCCTCCGAGCCGGTGCTGACTAGGACGCCGTGAGCCGGCGGCCTTGCGCGAACCCCGCGGCCGCGGCGGCGTGGCGGTTGCGGGGGTCGAGCAGGGAGCCCTTGAACGGGGGGTCGGGCGCGATCGTGGTGACCGTCGCGCCGCGGGCGCGCAGCGCGAGCGCCTCGGTCCCGGCGGCGGCGAGCGTGCCGGCGCGGTAGGGCGTCGCGGCGCCGGCGGTCGGCATCAGGCACAGCACCCGGGCGCCGCGGCCGGCCGGCGCGGCGTCGAGGTTCGTCGGGCTCCAGACGCCGCCGTCGACGTACTCGCGCCCGTCGATCTCCACCGGCGCGAACACCCAGGGGACCGCGCACGAGGCGAGCACGGCGTCGGCGACGCTCGCGCGCGGGGCGCTCGGGGAGCCGAACATCACGCGCGCGCCCGTCGCTCGGTCCACGGCGGCGACGCGGAGGCGGCCGTCGAATTGCGTGCCGAGCTCCTCGAGGTGGCGGGCGAGTCGGGGGAGCGTGCGGGTGGGTCGCGGTGCGGCGCGCAGAACGGCGGCACGGGCCAGGCGCCCGGCGGGCTGGCCGGCGGCGAGCAGCGCGGGAGCGAACGGCGTCGCGGCGGCGGACCCGACGCGTCGCGCACCGCGACCGGCCGCGCCCGCAATGTCGGCCGCGCCACGCCTGAGTGCGTCGCTACGACCGCCTGCGTTGCCACGCTCGCCTGCGTTGCCACGCTCGCCTGCGTTGCCACGCTCGCCTGCGTTGCCACGCTCGCCTGCGTTGCCAGGCTTGCCTGCGTCGCCCTCTTCGGCGGCGCCCACCACGGCCAGCTCCGTGCCCGCGGCACCCTCGACCGGGCTCGGCTCGAGCCCCGCGGCCAGCGTCGCCGCGACGACGGCTCCCGCCGATGTCCCGACGAAGTACTCGCACTGCCGGAAGTCGAGCCCGAGGCCGCCGAGCAGCCCGGTCATCCACGCCTCGCCGACCGCGCCTCCGGCGCCGAGCACGAGCACGTCGGGCAGTTCCACCCGGCCATTGTGCCGCGTACGTGATAACGTACAAACGTAATGGCGGCTGCCGCAGACCCCGCTATCTCGGCAGTCGGGCCGCGGGTCAAGGCGCTGCGCGAGGCGATGGACCTCTCGCTGCGCGATCTTGCCGAGCGCTGCGGCGTCTCGGCCCCGATGCTCAGCCAGGTCGAGCGCGGCGAGACGAGCCCGACGCTCCAGGTCGCCGCCCGGATCGCCTCCGGCCTCGAGCTGCGGCTCTCGCAGCTCCTGCGCCTCGACGAGGAGGGGACCGTGTCGATCGTCCGCGCCGGCGAGGGCCGCCGCGGCGGCGCCGCCGGGCACTCCTACGTCGTCCTCACGCCGCCGCTTCCCGGGCTGCGCGCCGAGGTCACGCGCCACGCGCTGAAGCCCGGGGCCGCCACCGGCGGCCCCGGCGATCCGCCGCGCCACGAGCCCGGCGCGCGCGAGACCGCGACGGTCGAGACGGGCGAGCTCACGCTGCACATCGACGGCGCCGAGCACCGGCTCGCCGGCGGCGACACCGTCACCTTCGACGCCGATCTGCCCCACCACTTCGCCAACCACTCCAAGGAGGAGGCCGTGCTGCTCGCCATCGTGTCGGCCGGCCTGCGCCGCTCATGAAGACGCTGTTCGACAAGATCTGGGACGCCCACGAGATCGCCCCTGGCCTGATCTTCATCGACCTGCACCTGGTCCACGAGGTCACCAGCCCGCAGGCGTTCGACGGACTGCGGCTGGCCGGACGCGAGGTCCGGCGTCCCGACCGCACGCTCGCCACCGCCGACCACAACGTGCCGACCGACGGCACGCCTGTCAGCGCGAAGATCCACGACGCGCTCTCGCGCCGCCAGGTGGAGGCGCTGGAGGCCAACTGCGACGAGTTCGGCATCCCGTTGTACTCGCTCGGCTCGGACCGCCAGGGGATCGTGCACATCATCGGCCCCGAGCTGGGCGTCAGCCAGCCGGGCATGACGATCGTCTGCGGCGACAGCCACACGGCGACGCACGGTGCATTCGGCGCGCTCGCGTTCGGCATCGGCACGAGCGAGGTCGAGCACGTGCTGGCCACCCAGACGCTCACGCAGCCGAAGCCGAGGTCGATGGCGATCCACTACACGGGCAGCCTCGGCCGCGGCGTGACCGCCAAGGACCTGATCCTCGGCACGATCGGCCAGATGGGCACCAACGGCGCCGCCGGCCACGCCGTCGAGTACACCGGCGAGGTGATCCGGGGCTTCTCGATGGAGCAGCGGATGACCGTGTGCAACATGACGATCGAGGGCGGCGGCCGCGCGGGCATGATCGCGCCCGACGACACGACCTACGAGTGGGTCCAAGGACGCCCGGGCGCTCCAGGCGACTTCGACGCCGCGGTCGAGCATTGGCGCACGCTGCGGACCGACGACGGCGCGAGCTACGACCGCGAGATCACCGTCGACGCGAGCGCGCTGAGCCCGCTCGTCACCTGGGGGACGAACCCCGGCCAGGTCGTGCCGGTGACCGAGGCGGTCCCGGACCCGCGGACCGACACCGACGAGCGCAGCCTCACGTACATGGGCCTGAGCGCCGGCACCCCGATGCGCGAGATCAAGCTCGATCGCGTGTTCATCGGCTCGTGCACGAACGCCCGCATCGGCGACCTTCGCGCCGCGGCGGAGATCGTGAACGGCCGCAAGGTCGCCGCGGGAGTGAACGCGATGGTCGTGCCCGGCTCCCAGCAGGTGCGCGCACAGGCCGAGCGCGAGGGGCTCGATGAGGTCTTCCGCAGCGCCGGCTTCGACTGGCGTACGGCCGGCTGCTCGATGTGCCTGGGCATGAACCCGGACATCCTCGCCCCGGGCGAGCGCTGCGCCTCGACCTCGAACCGCAACTTCGAGGGCCGCCAGGGGCGCGGCGGGCGCACCCACCTGGTCTCCCCGCAGATGGCCGCCGCGGCGGCGATCGAGGGCCACTTCGTCGACATCAGGGACTGGTGATGGAACCCGTCAAAGTCATCTCCGGCGGCGTCACCGCGCTCAAGCGCGCCGACGTCGACACCGACCAGATCATCCCCAAGCAGTTCCTCAAGCGGATCGAGCGGACCGGCTTCGGCGAGTTCCTGTTCTACGACTGGGCGCAGGAGCCGGGCTGGAGCCTGCCGAAGAACCCGATCCTCGCGACCGGTCCGAACTTCGGCTGCGGCTCGTCGCGAGAGCACGCGCCCTGGGCGCTGCAGGACTACGGCTTCCAGGCGGTCGTCGCCGCGTCGTTCGCCGACATCTTCTTCTCCAATTGCACGAAGATCGGGCTGCTTCCGGTGGTGCTGCCCGACGACGAGGTGCGCGCCCTGATGGAGGCCGGCGAGGCCGAGGTCGACCTCGAGAAGCTCGAAGTGCGCTTCGACGGCCGCGCGGTCGGGTTCGAGCTCGACGCCGACCGCCGCGAGCGCCTGCTCAACGGCCTCGACGACATCGCGCTCACGCTCCAGAAGGCCGGCGACATCACCGCCTACGAGCACGACCGCGAGCGTCCCGGCCCGGTCACCCTGAACCTGTGACCGCGCTCGACCACTGCGTGATCGCGGTCTCCGACTGGGAGCGCTCGAACCCGTTCTACCGCGACGTGATCGGCGCCGAGGTCGTCGTTCGCGGCGCCGGCTACGCCTACCGGCTCCGGGCCCCTCACCGCGCCGAGGGATTCCTGACGGCACCCTCGGCGACCAGCAGCTCAACGTCCACGGCCCCGGCGTGGACCCCGACCCGGTCGCCCGCGACCGCGTCCGCCCCGGCAACAGCGACCTGTGCTTCCGCTGGGACGGCCCGATCGAGGGCGCCGTCGAGCATCTTCAAACACACAACGTCCCGATCGAGCTCGGCCCGGTCGAGCGCCACGGCGCCCGCGGAACCGGCACCAGCGTCTACTTCCGCGACCCCGACGGGTCGTTGATGGAGTTCATCTCTTACGTCGCGATTCCGGCCGCTGGCTGATCTATCTTCGGCGCCTGGAATGCGGTGTCTTGAACGGTTCGGATCGTCATCTGGAACAGGCCTGACGCCGGCGGGCGGATGAGCGTCCGTCTCGTAGTGGTCGTTCTGCTTGGGCTGCTTCTCCTGGTCGGCTCCGCGGGAGTCGTCGAGGCGGTGGACGCTGCAGGCCGTGCTGTCACGTTCGTCGGCGAGTGGCTGGCGCCCGGTTGGCTCTACTCCTACATCGATGAACAGTCCCCGTCCGGAGATGATCTGAGCCGGTACGCGAAGTACTGGTTCGGCACGCTCGCGCTGGTCGTGCTGGTGGCGATCGTGACCCGCGTGCTCGTCCTAACGGTTCTCATTGCATTCAAGATCCGATATTCCGTATCGCTTAGGATCGAAGCGCGCTATCGGCGCGGAGCCGCGCTCGCGGCGCGCGTGCAGCCCGATTCCCACGTACCGAGGAGCAGCGTCCCGCGGAAATGGCAGCGCCCTCTGGATGCCGGTGTCCGTGAGCGAAGGCGCCTGCGCCGAGCCCTTTCACTGCGTCAGCCGATGCCGACCACGCGTCTCCGCCGATATGCGCGCGCGGACGCGCTGGCGGATCGCTCAATCCCCGCCGCGAACGCGGCGTTCGCGAGGTTCGGCGGCATGTTTGCGGAGTTTCCGGGGATCTCGACCGCCTTCGCTCCGGGCGCGGTGATCCTCTCTGCAGTGCTCGTGCTCCTCGGACGACCTGTGCCGAACCAGGGCGCCGAGGTCAGTGAGTTCGCCGACGACGTGTGGCACACGTTGACGTCGAGTGAGGCCGGTCGACTGCTTCCGCTTACGCTGCTGGTTTTGGCGTTGTTTGTCGTCTCGCGCGGGACCCCGCTCGTGGATCACATCCGCGCGCGTGACGAGGCCGCCAAGGATGCGAATCGGCTGCTCAGCGAGCTCCTGGGCGCGCTCGGGCGCCTGGATCGCCAGCTGTACGAATGGCGCCAAGATCTCGATGACGGACGCTTCCGGATCGTGCGCCGCTGGGTTGACGTCACGACCTCGGGCCGATACTGCTGGAACTACGACGGTGGAATCGAGCGCACTGACTCAGTGGACATGTGGGGAACGTCGCCTATCCGTGAGCACGACGGTTCGGAGCTCTACGCCGCGATGGATGCAGTGACAGACGTCGAACAGCGGCTCGATCGCGCCGGCCTCTCGCACGTCGCCCGCCGGTTGACACGAAAGGTCCGTGCTTCCACATCTGCGCTCGGGTTGATCACAGGGCTCAAGAATTGGTCGATCCACCGCGAGGTGATCACGCCGACCGACCTTGAGGAGCGACTCGAGAACGTGAGGCAGCGGCTACCACAGATCTCGCGCGCGTCCATCGAGCAACCAGATGACATCGCTCTGTTCCGCTACCACGCGCGAGTGCGCCGCGACGACCCGGACGCCGGGCGGAAGGGAATGGAAGCCGAGTTGGAGGACCGCGCATTCGACTGCTCATGCGCCGTCGACACGGTGCTCGCCGAGACGATGTTGCTTGAGCTCCATGCTCATCGAGTCGCCGGGTATCTCCATCGCCGGACACACGGCTCGGCCCTCATGCGGGCGCTCTCGGTGGTCCAGAAGTAGGGGATCACACGTACACGACTTCAACGGCGAGGCCGTCGAAGTCGGCGTCCTGTGTGAACACCGCGACGCCGTGAGCGCGGGCGGTGGCCGCGATCCAGGTGTCCTGAACCTTGGGGCGACGGCCCGTGCGCCGTGCCTCGGCGACCAGCTCGGCGAACGCCGACGCGACCGGCTCGTCGACCGGCAATGCGACATAGGTCGCCTGCGCCGCGCGCAGCGTGCGGAGCCGCGCGCCGCGGACGATCTCGGACTCCGCCATGTGCACGCCCAGCTCGAGCTCGGCGAGCGTGACGACCGAGATCGCGGCCTCGTCTGGGAGTCGCTCCGCAGCAAGGGATCGGCCCTGCTCGTCCGCGATGAACACGGACGTATCCAGCAGGCCCCTCACAGCTCGTCGATCGTGTCCGGCTGTGCCTCGTCGAGCTCGCGGCGCAGCGCCGGATCCGCCTGCACGAGCGCGTCTATTACGCGTTGTCGCGGCACCCAAGCCCCTCGCGCCGGAAGCGGGCTCAGCTCGGCCACCGGGCGCCGGTCGACGGTCACGCGCAAGCGCTCTCCCGCCTCGACGCGCCGGAGCACGTCGGCGGTGTGGTTGCGCAGCTCACGCACGGAGACCTCGTCGGACATGTAGCACATATGCTACACCGACACGAAGATAACGTCCCGGCGGATGCCCACGATCGCCCTCCTTCCGGGCGACGGGATCGGGCCCGAGGTGGCTGCCGCCGCCCGCCGGACGCTCGAGGCCGTCGCCGATGACCTGACCTTCGAAGAACACCTCGTCGGAGGCGCCTCGATCGACGCGCACGGCACCGCCATCACCGACGAGGCGATGGATGCCGTCAAAGCGTCGGACGCCGTCCTGCTCGGTGCCGTCGGCGGGCCCCAGTGGGACTCCAACGATCCCGCCGCCGTCCGCCCCGAGCAGGGCCTGTTCCGCCTGCGCGCCGACCTGGGCCTGTACGCGAACCTGCGGCCGATCCGGCCGATCCGGGCGCTCTACGACGCGTCGCCGCTCAAGCGCGAGCGGATCGAGGACGTCGACATGCTGATCGTGCGCGAGCTCACCGGCGGCCTCTACTACGGCGACCGCGGCCGCAACCACGACGGCGCGTACGACACCTGCGTCTACAGCGTCGCCGAGATCGAGCGGATCGCCCGCGTCGGCTTCCAGTCCGCCAACTCGCGCGTGACCAGCGTCGACAAGGCCAACGTGCTCGAGACGAGCCGGCTGTGGCGGGAGGTCGTCAACCGCGTGCACGCCGAGGAGTACCCGCACATCGAGCTCGAGCACCAGCTCGTCGACGCCGCCGCGATGCGGCTGATCGCCTCGCCGCGCCACTTCGACGTGATCCTGACCGAGAACATGTTCGGCGACATCCTCAGCGACGAGGCGTCGATGCTGACGGGAAGCCTCGGCATGCTCCCGACCGCGAGCCTCGGGGGCGACGGCCCGAGCCTGTTCGAGCCCGTCCACGGCACCGCGCCCGACATCGCCGGCCAGGGGATCGCCAACCCGCTCGGCATGATCCTCTCGGCGGCGCTGCTGCTGCGCCACGGACTCGGCCGGGAGACCGAGGCGGCTGCCGTAGAATCGGCGGTAGACCGCGCCTTGGAGGCGGGGATTCGTCCCCCCGACCTCGGCGGCACCGCGACCACCGCCGAGACGACCGAGGCGGTGCTGAAGGAGCTCAAGTGAGCCGATCGGACCTCATCTGGATGAATGGCGAGCTCGTGGCCTACGAGGACGCCAAGGTCCACGTGCTCACTCACGCGCTGCATTACGGGACCGGCGTGTTCGAGGGCGTGCGCGCGTACGAGACGCCGCGCGGCACCGCGATCTTCCGCCACGCCGACCACATCGACCGGCTGTTCCGCTCGGCGGCGCTTTACCACATGGAGATCCCGTACTCCAAGGACGAGATCCGCGCGGCGACGCACGAGGTGATCCTCCGCAACGGCTTCAAGTCCTGCTACATCCGGCCGCTCGTGTTCCGCGGGGCGGGGCCGATGGGCCTGCACCCGCTCGACTGCCCGGTCGAGGTGACCATCGCCACCTGGGAGTGGGGGTCCTACCTGGGCGACGAGGGCAAGCGCAACGGCGTGCGCGCCAAGGTGTCGTCCTGGCGGCGGATCCCGTCCGACAGCCTGATCCCCAGCGCCAAGGCGTCCGGCCAGTACCTCAACTCGGTGCTCGCCAAGGTCGAGGCCGACAAGGCCGGCTACGAGGAGGCGATCCTGCTCGACGGTCGCGGCTTCGTGTGCGAGGGCACCGGCGAGAACCTGTTCGTGGTCAAGAGCGGCAAGATCGCCACGCCGGGCTTCAGCAACGACATCCTCGGCGGCATCAACCGGCTGTCGGCGATCGAGATCGCGCAGGACCTCGGCTACGACGTGGTCGAGCGCGACATCGCGCGCGGCGAGCTCTACCACGCCGACGAGATCTTCATGACCGGCACGGCGGCCGAGCTGACGCCGATCCGCGAGGTCGACGACCTGCCCGTCGGCGACGGTGGGCGCGGCCCGATCACCGAGCGCATCCAGTCGGTCTTCGAGGACGCCCTGCACGGGCGCTCCGAGCGCTACGCGGACTGGCTCGACGTGGTGCCGGCCGCGCAACCTGCCGCATGAGCGATCGCGTCGTCGTCTACGACACCACCCTGCGCGACGGGATGCAGGGCGAGGGGATGTCGCTGTCGGTCGAGGAGAAGGTGCGCGTCGCGCGCATCCTCGACGAGCTCGGCGTGGCGATGATCGAGGCCGGCTTCCCCACGTCGAACCCGAAGGAGCTCGAGCTGTTCGAGCGCCTGCGCGACGCGGGGTTGAACGCCGACGTGTGCGCGTTCGGGATGACGCGGCGGCGCGGCGTGCCGGCCGCGGAGGACGAGGCGCTGCGCGTGCTCGCCGAGTCGTGGACGCCGGTCTCCACGCTCGTCGGCAAGACGTGGGGGCTGCACCTGGAGAAGGTCGTGCGCGTCGACCGCGAGGAGAACCTGCGCATGATCGGCGAGTCGGTCGCGTTCCTGGTCGCCGCCGGCAAGCGCGTGATCTACGACGCCGAGCACTTCTTCGACGCCTACCGCGACGACGCGGTCTATGCGATCGAGTGCCTGCGCGCCGCGCTGGAGGCCGGCGCCGAGAACCTGACGATGTGCGACACCAACGGCGCGACGCTGCCGCACCAGGTCGCCGAGGCGGTCCATGTGGTGCGGCGCGCGCTGCCGGACGCCTCACTCGGCATCCACACGCACAATGACGCCGAGGTCGCGGTGGCGAACAGCCTGGCCGCGATCGCCGAGGGCTGCACGCTCGTGCAGGGGACGATGAACGGCTACGGCGAGCGCTGCGGCAACGCGAACCTGATCTCGATCATCCCGAACCTGCAGCTGAAGATGGGGCTGCGCTGCCTCCCGTCGCTGGAGGGGCTGACCGAGGCGTCGCACATGGTCGCCGACATGCTCAACCTCCCGCCGGACCCGAACCAGGCCTACGTGGGCCGCAACGCGTTCGCGCACAAGGGCGGGATGCACGTCGCCGGCGTGAACGCCGATCCTTCGACGTTCGAGCACATCGACCCGGCCGAGGTCGGCAACGCGCGCGAGGTGCTGGTCAGCGAGCTATCCGGCAAGGGCACGGTGATCGCGCACGCGGGCGGCGATCTCGACGACGCCACCGCGGCCCGCGTGGTCGAGCGCGTGAAGGAGCTCGAGCACCGCGGGTTCCAGTTCGAGGCGGCCGACGGGTCCTTCGACCTGCTGATCCGCCGCGAGACCGGCGAGTACGAGCCGCTGTTCCGGCTGGAGTCCTGGCGCGTGATGGCGTCCAAGCGCGAGGACGGTCGCGTGGAGACCGAGGCGACGATCAAGCTCTGGGTCGACGGCCAGCGCTACGTGCGGACGGCCGAGGGCAACGGCCCGGTGCACGCGCTCGACCTCGCGCTGCGCCAGGCGATCGGCGAGCGCTACCCGCACCTGCGAGACATCAAGCTCGTCAACTTCAAGGTCCGCATCCTCGACGAGTGGAAGGCCACCGGCGCGACCACGCGCGTGCTGCTCGACGCCAGCGACGGCACGCAGACCTGGGGCGCGATCGGCGTGCACGAGAACATCATCGAGGCGAGCTGGGACGCGCTCGTAGACTCTCTCGAGGCCGGAATGATTCGAAGTCGGACGAACATCTCATGATCCCCCTCGCCAGGCCCGTCGTCGGCGTCGAGGAGGAGCGTGCCGTGATCGAGGTGCTGCGCTCGCGGCAGCTCTCGCTCGGCCCGTGGCTGGAGCTGTTCGAGCGCGCCTTCGCCGAGCGCGTCGGCGCACGCCACGTGAGCGCGGTGTCGTCGGGCACGGCGGCGCTGCATCTCGGGCTGCGCGCGGTCGGCGTCTCCGACGGCGACGAGGTCGTCACGTCGCCGTTCTCGTTCGTGGCGTCGGCCAACACGGTGCTGTTCGAGCGCGCCCGGCCGGTGTTCGCGGACATCGACCCGCGCACTCTGAACCTCGACCCGGACGCGGCGGCAGCCGCGGTCACCCGGCGCACGCGTGCGATCCTGCCGGTCCACATCTTCGGCTACCCGGCGGACCTGCCGGCGCTCGAGCAGCTGGGGCTGCCGATCGTCGAGGACGCGTGTGAGGCGCTTGGCGCCGTCCACAGCGACGGCATCCCGGTCGGCGGCCGCGGGCATCCCGCCGCGTTCGGGTTCTACGCCAACAAGCAGATGACGACCGGTGAGGGCGGCGCGCTGGCGCTCGGCTCCGACGCCCACAAGGAGCAGGTCGACTCCGAGCGCAACCAGGGCCGCGCGCCCGACATGGGCTGGCTCGATCACGACCGGCTGGGCTTCAACTACCGCCTGACCGACATCGCCTGCGCGCTCGGCGTCGTGCAGCTCGACCGGCTCGACGGGATGCTCGCCGCCCGCGCGCGGATCGCGTCGGGGTATCGCGAGGCGCTGGCCGGCTTCGAGGAGCTCGAGCTGCCGTGTCCCGACGAGGGCGGCGACGTCCGCGGCTGGTTCGTGTTCGTCGTCCAGGTGCCGCGCGGGGTGGATCGCGACGAGACCGTGCGCGCGCTCGCGCTGCGCGGGATCCAGTCCAAGCCGTATCTGCCGGCGATCCACCTGATGTCCTTCTATCGCGAGCGGTTCGGCCACCGCGAGGGGCAGTTCCCGGTCTGCGAGGACGTCGCGGCGCGCTCGATCGCGCTGCCGTTCTTCCCGGAGATGACCGAGGGTCAGGTCGCCGAGGTCGCCGAGGCGCTCGAGAGCGTCCTCTACGCGGCCCTGAAGTAGGCGACGAAGCCGGGCCCGCCGATCGCCCGCTCCGCGCGCGCGGACGGCGCGCGGCGGACCTCGCGCTCGCGGAAGCCGCACGCCTGGTAGAGCGCCCGGGCGCCCTCGTTGTGCAGGCCGGTGTCGAGCGCGAGGCCGGAGAGGCCCAGTGCGGCCGCGTCGCGCGCGGCCTCGTCGAGCAGCTTGCGCGCGATGCCGCGGCGGCGCCAGCGCGGCGCCACGGCCAGCGCGTCGACGTAGTAGGCGTCGGCCGGGGGATGGGGGGCGAGCAGGCCGGCGGCGCGCAGGTGGCGCAGTGTCTTCGGCCACGCCCACGGCGGCAGGCGGGGCACGGTCAGGCGCACGAAGTGGCGCGCCAGCCGGTCTCCCTCCAGCACCGGGAAGCCGGCGAGCAGCCCGACGATCTCGTCGGAAGCCAGCGCGACGCGGCAGCACTCGAAGCTGGCGGCGTGCCCGCGCTTCGGGTAGACGGCCTCGAGCATCGCCCGCGCGCGGCGCGAGCCGCCCGCGTACGCGTCGTAATAGGGCAGCGCGGACGCGTACAGCAGCTCGACGGCGGGGTCGTCGGGACGGGCGGGCCGGATCTCCATTCGGTTCGTCATCATGGCGTGCCGTGTCGCGCTTCAGTCAGCCGCAGGATCCTGCGTTCGCCGCCTTGAACTCCTCGATCGGGTTCGACTACCGGCTGGGCCCGTACGACATCGAGCAGTCGCGTGCGCACGCGAAGATGCTGGCGGCGACGGGGATCATCTCCGCAGGCGACCGCGACGAGCTGCTCGGCGGCCTGGATCGCGTGGCGGAGGAGCTCGACCGCGGGGAGTTCCCGTTCCGCGACGATGACGAGGACATCCACATGGCTGTCGAGCGGCGGCTGACGGAGATCGTCGGGCCGGTCGGCGGGCGGCTGCACACCGCGCGTTCGCGCAATGATCAGGTGGCGACCGACGTCGCGATGTTCACACGAGCGCACGCGCTGCGCACGATCCAGTCGCTGCAGGACCTGCAGTCGGTGATCCTGGGCGTCGCCGAGGCCCACCTCGACTGGCCGATGCCCGGCTACACGCACCTGCAGCGTGCGCAGCCGGTGTACCTGTCGCACCACCTGCTGGCGTACTTCTGGATGTTCAGGCGCGACGAGCGGCGCTTCGAGGCGGTGCTGGGCGGGACGACCGAGCTTCCTCTGGGGGCCGGCGCGCTGGCCGGCGTGAACTTCGCGACCGACCGCGGGCTGGTGGCGCGCGAGCTCGGGTTCGCGGCGGTGGCGCCGAACTCGATCGACGCGGTGTCCAACCGCGACTTCGTGCTCGACTTCCTCGCCGCCGCGGCGACCTGCGCGACGCACCTCTCGCGGCTCGGTGCCGAGATCGTGCTGTGGTCCTCGGAGGAGTTCGGCTTCTGCGAGGTCTCGGATGCGTGGGCGTCGGGCTCGTCGATCATGCCGCAGAAGAAGAACCCGGACGCCGCCGAGCTCCTGCGGGCCAAGGCGCCGCGCGTAGTCTCGCGGCTGACTGCGCTGCACGGCGTGATGCACGGCCTGCCGCTGACGTACAACAAGGACCTGCAGGAGGACAAAGAAGGGCTCTTCGACGCCGTCGACACGCTCGATCTGTGCCTGGCGGCGGCGCGCGGGATGCTCGCCGGGATCACGTTCCGGCAGGAGCGCCTCGCCGAGGCGGCCTCCGACGAGATGATCGCGGCGACCGACGTCGCCGACCTGCTGGTGCGCCGCGGCGTCCCGTTCCGGCAGTCGCACGGGATCGTCGCCGGGCTCGTGCGGTCGGCGGTCTCGTCCGGCCGCTCGCTGTCGGAGCTCACGCGCGCCGAGCTGGCCGAGCACTCCGACGTGCTCGACGACGAGTTCTACGAGGTGCTCTCCGCGCGGTCGTGGCTGGAGTCGAAGATCTCCGAGGGCGGCACCGCCCTCGACCGCGTGCGCGAGCAGCTCGCCCACGCGCGCGCGGAGCTCGACGGCCAGCCGGCGTGACGTCGGACTTCTTCGCGCGACCGGTGCTGGAGGTCGCGCCGGACCTGCTCGGCTGCGTCGTCTCGCACGGCGACGTCGCGGGCGTGATCGTCGAGACCGAGGCCTACCACTTCACCGAGCCGGCCGCGCACTCGTTCGCGGGGCTGACCGGGCGCACGCGCGTGATGTTCGAGTCGCCGCCGGGGACCGCCTACGTCTACCGCTCATACGGCATCCACGCGTTGTTGAACGTCGTCTGCGAGCCGGGCTCCGCGGTGTTGATCCGCGCCTTGGAGCCGGTGCGGGGGGAGGGTGCGATGCGCGCCCGGCGGCGCGTCGCGCGTTTCGTGGACCTCTGCAACGGCCCGGGCAAGCTCACCCAGGCGTTGGGGATGGACCTCGAGATCCACGGCACGTCGCTGCTGTCGGGCCCGGTCAGGATCGCTCGGGGCGAGCGGCTCGAGCATGTGGTGGGAACGCGGATCGGGATCACCAAAGCGGCCGACCTGCCGTGGCGCTTCTGCGCGCGTGGATCCCGGTTCGTGTCACGCCCGTGGCCGCCGGGGTTCCGCGCAGCGCGGGCCGCCTGAGCGCGCGCCGCGACGGCCGCGATCTCCGCCGGCTGCGGGCAGCGATCTCTGCCGGCCTCGCGGGCAGCGTTCTGCGCCGGCCTCGCGGGCAGCCTCGGCGAACGTCAACGGCGGCAGGTGAGGGGAGCGGGCTTCCCAGAAACGATCACCGAGGCGCGGCAAACGACCACGATCGACGGTCGGTTCGATGCACCACTTTCACGTCGGTCCGCTTTCTCAGGCATAGCGCCGATAAGTCGACCCGCACGGAATCGGCGATGATCGATTCCCGCCATCGGCGCCCGCATTCCCTCACCTGCCGGCCGTTCGCCGAGCCCGCCGCGGCGCGAGGACACCGCGCACCGGTTTTCCTGCCAGCCGTTCGCCGAGCCCGCGGCGCGAGGACTCCGCGCACCGGTTAACTGCCGGCCGTTCGCCGAGCCCGCCAGGCCCCGATCCCGCGCCGCTAACCCGTGCCCGCGGCCGGCGCGGTCGTGCCCGCGCCTGCAGCTCCGGTGCCCCCGCCCGCGCCGGTTCCCCCGGCGGGCGGTGTCGTCGCCGGAGGCGGCGTTGCGGCGGGAGGCGGCGTGGGCGTCGCGGGGGGCGTCGTCCCGCCGCCTTCGGTTGCCGGCGGCGTCGTCCCGCCATCGCCGGTCTTGGGCTTCGTCCCGGTTCCCGCGCCGCCGGTCCCGCCGGTTCCGGGTGCGGTCGTCGGCGCGGCGGTCACGCTCGGCGCGGCGCCCTCGGTGGGCGGCGCGGGCGGCAGGGTGCCGCCCTCCTTGGCCGCGTCGCTCTTGTCGCTGCCGGGGAGCTTGTCGATCTTCAGCAGCGCGGTCATGAACGCGCGCCAGATCTCGGCCGGGTAGGTGCCGCCGGCGACCGGGCCGCCCTGGAACTCGGTCTTCATGGGCTTGAACTTGTCCGGATACCCGACCCAGACGGCGACCGTGTACTCCTTCGTCCAGCCGACGAACCAGGCGTCGCCGTAGTTCTCGGTCGTCCCCGTCTTGCCGGCGATGACGACGCCCGGGATCTGCGCGCGGGTTCCCGAGCCCGTCTGGACGACGGTCTGGAGGATCGA
>CAWINP010000014.1:0-356192 GCA_963837485.1 uncultured Solirubrobacteraceae bacterium
CTTATCGGAGTAACACAAGGAGCCGGCGGAGCCCCGGCCCGAAGAAGACCATGGCTTCTTGACGCATCCGCACTGACGCGGGGTCGGCTGCGTCGACCGGGCGGGTCGATCATCCCCAGACGAGGATGGCGCTGCTGACTGGTGCCACGGGGGAGGTGGCATCGAGGCCCGCGACGTCGATGGTGTAGGCCCCGGGTGGGGAGGTCATCGATGGTGCTGGTGGCCGTGCCGCGGCTGGGTCGGGCGACGCGAGCGTCGATGAGTTGGCCTGCCTCGTCGGAGACGGCGATGCGGAGTGCGGCTCGGGCGTTGTCGGCGAGGCTGATCGTGACGGCGAGTGTTTCGCCGGCGAGGACGAGTTCGGGGGTGTGGACGCGCAACTCGATGGTGTTGGGGGCGCGGACGCGGATGTCTTTGGCGGTGAGGAATCCCGGCGCTCGCGCTCCGCGCACCGCAGGCGGGCCGCTGTGGATCCCGCGGACCGTCGAGCCCCTGTCCGTGCGCTCAATCAGTAAGACGGTCACTACGACGATGGCCCGCGCCGGTATCGAGGAGTCCGCGCACGCGCTGCGCCACACCGTCGCTACCCGGTTGGTGCGCGATCACGCGCACGATCTCGTCCTGGTCGCTGACATCCTCGGACACGCCGACGTCAAGACCACACGCCGCTACGCCCGCTCGGACCTCGAGCAGCGACGCGCCGCACTGGAAGACCTCGCCGACTGATTGAGCTCCCAGACGCCGGCGGCGATACCTCGGAGGCACAGATTCGACAGGCGTCGAAATGTGCGCTCTTCCACTACTGGCGCGACCTCCGCGAAACCCTCCCGCAGCGCGTCCGTACCCTTGAGCGCCGACGGGTTGACACCTCGGTGGCGGACTGAGATGTTCGCTGCATGGACACTGCCGCGCTCACGCGACGTGAGTTGCCGGAGGAAGCGCGCGTCCGCGAGCGCGAGCCGGAACCGCCCGTCGCGCCGGAGATCCAGCGCGTCCTCGAGTTGCAGCGAGCCGCCGGCAACACCAGCGTGGCGTCCGCGCTCGGACATGCGGGTGCACCGCGCGAGCGCCAGGAGCCTCGCGCCGTTTCGCCTGCGGACACGGCCGTCGCTCGCTCGCTCGCGCGCGTGGCCGCGACGCGCAGCGGTGTCCGCAAGCCGGACGGAAGCGTCGGCCCGGCGGTGCGCGAGACCGAGAGCCCGGACGAGCTCGACGAGGAGCTGGACGAGGACGAGACCGAGGACGAGGTCGAAGTCGCGTCCACGCCGGCGACGGTCGCGACCGTGGCCCGCGCCACGCTCGCGCGCGACAAGACCAAGAAGGGCAGGCCCAACAAGAAGAAATCGCCGCAGGCCCGGAAGACCCCGTTCATCCGGTCCGAGACGAAGCTCAAGGCCCCGGACGGCACCGATAAGACCCGGACGACGGTCGCCGTGGGCGAGGAGGTCTCCTTCAAGGGCAACATGGCCGGCACCTGGGACGCCGACGCCGGGACGCCGGCCAGCAGCGGCAGTGCCAAGAAGTTCAGCTGGACGGCGCCCGACCGCGCCAAGACGGTCACCATCAAGCTCACCGTGGGCTCCGACGTGGCGACCAAGACCATGACCGTGATCGAGCCGAAGACGGTCACGGGCACGAAGCTCTCCGACCTCACCTTCCCCGGCGGCACGCAGGGCGCGGGCATGACACTGCGCTTCACCTACGGTCCCATGAACGTGTCGTTCGGCAACGTCGAGGTCAAGGAAGTCTCCGGCCCAGCCTCGAACATCACCGGCTACTACTTGGCGCTCCCCGCAGCCGAGCTGTGGCACGACTCAGGCGACACGTTCTACCCGGTCGGCGCCGACAACAAAGACACCGCGGTCGACACCGCCAGCTTCTCGGGCGAGATGCAGCCGTGGACCGACGGGACTTACGACTGGCTCATCCCCAACCACTTCCAGACCAAGACCGAGGCGGGCGACGGCAAGAAGTTCGCGACCGTCACGCAGGGGCACACGCTCGAGGGCCCGCCGAATGCCGGTCGCAGCAACGTCTCGAAGGCCGGCGTCTCCACCGTGCCGCGGTCGCCATGACGATCCAGACGAGCCTGCGCGCCGAGCCCAGCACGCTCACCAAAGACACGCGCGACCAGCTGCGCGTGACCCTGTCGGCGACCAACTCCGGCACGGAGACCGTTAATCCGGAGCTGCACCGCGCGGAACTGCTCGTCAACGGCCGGCGCTCGCGCGCGTTTCATTCGGCGGTCGGCAACGGCCGCCGCCAGGAAAATTGGTACGCGCTGCCGCCGGGCGACACCGTCGAGATGACGTGGTCCACGCTGGGCGAGCGGCTGCTTGCGGGACCGGGCGACTACGCGCTCGTGCTGTCGTTCGACGGCCACGAAGCCGAGCCCGTCACGGTGTCCGTGACGGACTAGACGCTATGGCCTGATGTTCGGTCGGGCTCTGTCTGGTTGAGCCGGTGAGCCACCCCGAGTCTCGCGGAGACCTCGAGACCAGGATGATGTCCTGGCGAGAGGAAACGCTTGGTTAGGCGTCGTGATCACCCGCAATTCGAATTCGGTTGCTAGCGAGCGCCGCCCAGCGGGTTAAGGACATGCAGGCTCGCCCACGCGACGCAGCCGGCGACGCGCGATGACCCCAGAACACGTACAACCAAGAAGCTGACCGGGCCTGAGCCCCTTCGCGATCCAGATCGCGTCTGACCCGCGCGGCACCATACGAACGGTGATCGCCGCGTCCGCCCATGCCGCCGAGCATGCAAAGCTACGATTGACCGCTGATATCCGTAACACCATCCCGTGCGTGCCCGAGAGCCGCAAACTGCGCGTCGCCGACCCACGACGTGAGGAGCAGATAGGGAGCATGCACAGCAGGGAGTGCCTGGAAACGAGCGGGTTTCGCACCCGGTCTGACCCGCCGTCTCCATTGCTTTCGGAAGTTCGAACCGCCGCTCCAAAGGGCGGCGGTTCGCGTTCCGGGCATGCAACGCCCTCGACTTTGGTGGCGCCTGCCGCTTGCACTTACCGGAGTCGTTGCCCGGCCCCGGACGTTTCGGCCGGCTTCTGCGAGGACTACGACGAGCGCAATCGGCGCCTGGTGCTGGTCCTTCGCTGAGAGGCGTTCGCGTGCCAGCCGGAGAGGCGCGCGCCGAGCCGGCGCGGCGGCCGGGCCGCCGCGCCGGGCGCTGTGGTCACGGCGTCGTGGTCGACAGCGTGAAGGTCAGCGACTTGCTGTAGGTGCCGGTGCGCAGTGCCTGCGTGGCACCAATGTGCTGGCGGAACGTGATCGTCACCGGGTCGTTGGACACCGGCGCGTCCCACAGGCTCTTCGAGATCTCCACCCGCAGCGGCTCAGACAGCGCGAACGAGCCGTTGGTCAGATAGCCCGGGTCGCTCACGCTCAGAACGGCGTCGCCGGCCGTCGAGATCACGTTCGCGGTCGTGGACGCCATGTAGTCGTTGGCGCTGCCGGGCGTGAACGGCCCGAAGCTCGCCGGCGCGCCGAGCGTGAGCGAGAGCGTCGACGGCACCGAGCCGCTGATCCCGCCGGCCGCGCTCACCGCCTGGTAGTCCCCGATCGCACCGGTGAGGGCGGTGGTTGCGCTCTTCACCGCGTTGACATCGCCGATCGTGTAGATCCGCACGTTCACGAGTGCCTGCGCGGCGTCGCGCGCGGAGATCACGCGCTGCCAGGCATCGGCGGCGTACGTCGACGGGACGAGCGTGCCGACGCGCGCGATCTCGTCCCGCATCGCCTCGCGTGCCGGGGCGCCGAGCACCGCGAAGAAGGAGTACTTCTCCGGGTTGCCCGCGAGGCCCGACCACAGGTGACCGCCCGTGGTGCTGTTGAACGTTGCCGCGTCCGACGTGCCGTCGTAGTCGTAGAACTTGATCTTGCCCTTGTAAGACAGCAGCAGGTCCATCCAGTCCGCCGCGAAGTCCGCCTGCTTGCGCATGATGTCGGGGCTGTTGGCGAGCGTGTTGTTGGACCCGGTGCCCCACGCAGGGATACGGCGGACCGGCGAGTTGCAGACGTCGAGGGTGTTGCCGTTGGCCGCCGAGCGGCTCGCCCAAGAGCACGAGCCGTAGGTCGGCCACTGGTGGGCCGGGTCGGCGGCGTCGGCCGCGGTCACCGGGCGCGTGGGCTGCGCCGGGTCGTAGTCCGGGTTGGGCTCGAAGTCGCTGCGGATGTCGGATTCGGAGATCGAGATCTCGTCGGCGACCGTGAGCCCTGCGGTGATCTGCGCCTTGAGCTGCGCGATCGAGGGGAACGCCCACGCGAGCCGGCCCTGCATGCCGTAGCCGTCGATGTTGCCGGCGTCATGGATCGGCTTGAGCATCTTGATCGTCTGGCTCATCTTCGGCTCGTAGAGCTTGTTTGAGTCCTGGAAGTCGTTGTAGTAGAGCTTCCAGTGCACGCCGGCGTTATTCGACCACCTGCGGGCCGACTCGAACGCCTGTCGCACCCATGCGGACTCCGCGGTCAGGCGCGCATCGGGGGTCGCGTCCAGGTCCGGTCGGCGGAAGATGCGGCCCCACTGGCTGACCTGGGGGTCCTGGGCGTTGCGGATCTGGCCGCTGTAGTCATCCACGGCCTCGTTGACGACGTCCCAGGACACGATGATGTCCGAGTACTTCGCGTACTTGTCCACCATCAGGTGGATGTAGTTGTCGAGCCGCTTGAGCATCGTGTCGGGGCTGGCCCAGTCCGGGCTGGCCGAGTTGTAGGTGAAGCCGTTGCAGAAGAACCAGTTGGGCTGCTGGCCGCCGTGCCACGCGAAGACGTGCCCGCGCACGACCTTCTTCTGGCTCTCCGGCAGGTTGTTGGCGGCGTTGTAGGTCTCGATCGCCTTCAGGATGCCCTCGGCCTGGTTCGAGCCCGTCGTTGTCTGCAGGACGATCTGCTGGTTCGCCACCTCGATGGCGGCCGCCTTCGCCGCCGCGTCGAGCGTCGGGTCCGCGTTGATCTGGGCGACCGCGGCCACGTATGCCTGGCGTGACAGACTGTTGGTGGAACTCGTGCCGATCTGGCTATCGAGCTTGAGCTGGTTGGGCACGGCGTTCGAGCGGTAGTGATACAGCGCCTGCTGGCTGTTCCAGTTTCCGAACGTGCCGATGGTGAAGTCGTTCTGGTAGGCCTGCCAGAGCGACGGCAGGGAGTAGTCGACGGCGTAGGCGCTGCCGACGCCGACGATCGGCGTGAGCGCGAGCACACTCGCCGCACCGGCGACCGCGATGCGCCGGCGTAGTGCCTTCCTCGATGAGATGACTCCCGAGCTGCCTGCAATGCCGGACCTGCAGGCGGATGTGGGCACCGATCTCCGAAGGATCAGGCGTTGCTTGCCTCCAATGCGCACGATTCCTCCAACGATTGATGTGATGCAGCGGATGGCGACGGCGGCGGCGGACGGCATCGCTGCCAGCTCCGCGCGAGGCCCACGTCGTGACGCTCGTTGGGCACCGACGCTGCAGGTTCGTCGCCGGTCCGCGGGATGGCGTCGCCGGACTCCTGGACCTGGACGTCTGGGCCATGGTCGAAGCCTTCCGGGTGTAGATCGACGCTGAATCCGGTGTGTCTCCTGCTCCCGACGCGACGAACTACTGGTTGCGTCGCAGGGTCGCGTGTGGAGAGCGTCAATAACTCGTCGCGCACACCGCGAATTCGCGGGGTGAGCAGCGGCCTTTTCGCCTTCTGGGTGCGAAGAAGGCCCCGAGAATGCGTTTGGCGTGGTGGAGTCAGACGGCCGCTCGGCCTAGCCCGGCTCGAGGACCACCACCGGGATCTCGCGGTCGGCCTTGGCCTGGAACTCGTCGTACCGTGGTGCCCTGCCAGTCGTGGCCTTCTTCGCCGTCGGTTTCGCGGTATCTGTCGACGTGCTCCTGACCGAACAACCGGACACCCATCAGCCGATCTTCTCCGCCAGCTCGACGATGATCCCCGCCGGGCCGCGCACGTAGCAGAGCCGGTAGCTGTTCTCGTAGTTCACCAACTCGCCGACCAGCTCGCCGCCATGCGCTCGCAGGCCGGCGAGGGCCGCCTCGATGTCGTCGACGACGAAGAGGATGTGGCGGATGCCTGGGGCGTTGGCCGGCGCCGGCCCGTCGTCGCCCTCGTATGAGGGCGAGCGGTACTTGGCCAGCTCGACCTTGCCGTTGCCGTCCGGGGTCCGCAGGATCACGACATCCGCCCGCACCCCCTCGAGCCCGTTTACGCGGTCCACCGAGCCGCCCTCGACGGACGCCTCGCCCTCCAATTCGAGCCCGAGTGCGACGAAGAACGCGGTCGCCGCCGCGAGGTCGTCGACGACGATGCCGATGTGCTCCAGGCGCAGGACCGTCATGAACGGCCTCCGGCCAGCTCCCGCGGCGTGTTCTCGTCGTGCAGCAGATACTTCGGCATCGTGGTCTCCTCGTGTCGTTGGGCCGCGCCGCTCGCGGCCGTTCACCCGATGAGCGGAGCCGGTCGGTGCTTCTCGACATGGAACCCGCATTCGGCTCCCAGATCGTCGCGTACCGGAAGAGTGAGGCGGCAGCTCGCACACTCCCTCCCGCTGGCTGCGCGCTGCTGGGGTCGTCGGCACCGTGCGCGCGTCGCGAATCACGGGGGGCAGATGGGTTCGTCACGGTGCGGGCGCGCTACCTTCGCGCCGACAGTGCGGCCCACACCGAGAGCGCTGTGACGCTCAAGGTCCTCGTCGTCAGGCGTTCCGGCTCTTGGTGGCTCGCCACCCCGCAGGCCTTCAACCCCGGGGCGGCAAGCCACGCCGGACTGACCGAGGCGCAGCTTCGCAGTGAGTATCGGAAGCTGCTCCTGGCCGCTGGAGGCCGGTAGGTCGGTCCTCAAATGACGACGGAGCCGTGTTGGCCGGGGCTGCCGAGCCGCCGGGTTGAGATCCTCGTCGCGTCGTGATGATCGCGGTCATCCTGACCGGCCCAGAGTGGGGCGCGGTGAGGTCTTCGGTGCCCGAGGCGCTGGCGATGCTGCTCCAGCTCGACGGGCGTCGAGCCCTCCGCTCGCGGCGCCGCGGCGAGACGACTCATTCACCCGATTCCTGACCGGTCGCAACGGCGGGCGGTTCGTCAACGACGGGACGTTTCACGCGAACGCCGACAACGCCTACGTCAGCTCGGCCGCCTTCGTGAATTCCGGCACGCTCGACAAGTCCGCCGGCACCGCCACCACCTCCTTCTACGGCGCGGTCACCAACACCGGGACCGCCAACGGCGTTACCGGCACGCTGTATCTCGGCGGCGGAGGCGGCGGGGACGGCGGCGCGTGGACCGGCAAGATCAACTTCGCGTCGGGCACGTTCACCTCGGCGGCGATGACGCTCTCGGGCACGATTGCGGTTGGCGGCACTGTCAATGCCGGGACCATCGACGGCGCCGGAGCGCACGTGACCGTCACTAACGGCACGCTCTCGGTCGGCGGCACGTCGAGCGTCACCGAGCTCGTCGTCTCCGGCGGCACGTTGTCCGGTGCCGGCACGCTCACCGCCGCGGACACGTTCCGTTGGACCAACGGCACGCTCGCGGGCAGCGGCGAGACCGTGATCGGCGCCGACGCCACCGGCACAATCTCGCTGCCGACGTCCGGTAGCCAGTACATCGACGGCCGCACGCTCACCAACCGCGGCACGACCAGGTGGACCGCCGCCTCGTTCAGCGGCAAGAACAACGCCCGGATCGTCAACGCCGGCACCTTCCATGCCAATGCCGACGGCTACTACATCAGCCTCTACTCGACCGGCTCGGCGATGTTCACCAACACCGGCACGTTGGACAAGACGGCTGGCACCGGCAGCACGCAGCTCAACCTGCCGGTCACCAACACGGCCTCGATCAACGCGGCGAGCGGCACGCTGAACTTCAGCGGCGGAGGCGGCGGCGACGGCGGCAGCTGGACCGGCAAGCTCAACTTCTCGGCCGGGACGTTTCGACAACGAGGGGCGGTTCTGCCTGGAATCGGGCTCCGCGATGACGCTCTCGACTTCGCAGCCGGAGTCGCTGGCGTGAACCAGTGCGGCGCGGAGGTCGTCGGTGCCCTTGCCACGGTTCAGCGCGTCGAGCGCCTCGTGGCTGAGCCCGACGTCCCGGCGGCGAGGTCAGCGAGCGTGCGCCCGCCCGGCTTGGCGAGCCACTGGAGCACCGACAGCGGGTTCGGCGAGCGCTCCAGCGAGGTCAGGTGCGGCTCGAGTCGCACGATCACCTCGGGCGGCCCGTCGCTGCGCCATTGCGCAAGGCGCGCGTGCAGCGAGCAGGCTGGGCAGCGGCGGCGGTCGTAGGTGATGTCCTCGACCCCGCAGAGGCCGCAGACCCGGGTCTGCGGGATCGCGGCGCAGTCGCCGCAGAGGACCTCGGTCCCGTGGTGCAGGGCGGGGCGCCGGTGCTGGCCGCAGCGCTCGCAGGTGGCCTTGGCGCGCAGGCGCCGCCACTCGCAGCCGTTGCAGAGCGGGCCGATCGGGCTGCGCGCGTTGACCGGACGTCGTCTCCGCAGACTGCGCACTCGTCGACCCGGCGGGGCCTGCACGACCAGCAGACCGGAGCGTCGCTGTCGGCGTAAGAGCACGGTTTCTCGCGGCCGCAGACGCTGCAGCGCGCCGCCGGCGGCCGGTACGGCGGCGTCGCGCATGCGATCCGCCACCACCTCGCCCGGGCAGCAGCGGCACCGGCGCGAGCGCCCCCGAGCTGAACGCATACGTGGCGGGGCCGCCGAGAGCGCGCCCCCAGCGTTCGGCGGCGGCGATCAGTCGCCGGTGGGAATCTGCATTCGGAACCCACTCGTAAGACAGATGTCTCCGCTGCCGGCGCACGCCCAGCACCGTTACCCGGCACTGAAGCAGGTGCGCGATCTCCGGCGGCCGGGCTGGTGGCGGCGGCTCCCAGCTCGACAGCGTGCCCTCGATCCCATGACGCTCGAGACGCACGACCAGATCGGGAAGCAGTGCATCGAACGCCCCGGCCTCACGGACCTGGATCAGCACCCCATCTCGTATGGCGACGATCTCCCACTCGCCCGGCCACGCGGCGTCATCGTCCGGGTCGTCGCGATATGCGAGGTTGATCTCGGTCACCGCGGCGTTCGCGGCCAAGAGCGCGTCACGCTGAGGAACGGACGCCGCGACAGCATCCGCACGGTCCACTCGCTGTCGTCCCGCGCACGCTCGCGCCACACCGCGAGAATCCGCGAATCCAGATGCAGCACGCGCCGAATGTAGGCACGGCGCAACGCGAGCATCGGCGCGATGGCAGCATCGGCGTCGCCGAAATCGCCGGCGGCGGGCGCGGAGCCGTCCGCGGGCTCTTAGCCGCGCGCGAGCGGGAGCCGCAGGCGCGTGGTGACGCTACCGTCGGGCCCGGCGTCCGAGACCAGTGCGCCGCCCATCGCTTCGACGAAGGCGTGCGCGACGGCGAGCCCGACGTGGTCAGCGGGCTCGGCCGTGCCGGCTCCGTGATTGACGATCTCGATCCGGGCGCTCGAGGCGCCGGCGGTCGCGGTGACGTCGACGGCGTGCTCGCCCTCGCCGCGCAGCGCGTCCTCGAGGAGGTTGGCGATCGCGCGCTCGAGCAGGCCCGGATCGCCGAGCACCGGCGGCAACGCGGCGGGGAGGTCGACGCGAATCCGCCCCGACGGGCCTGCAATCTCCTCGAGCGCGGCGCTCACGGCGTCGGTGAGCGCGACGGGACGTGCGTCGACGGGCAGCTCGCCGGCCTGCAGCCGGCCGGCGTCCAGCAGGTCGGACGCGATGCGGCGCACGCGCCGCGCGGACGCGTCGATCACGTCGAGCAGCCGCGGGTCGGCCGCCTCGCGCAGCCCGCCGGTCGCGGCGGCGATGTCGTCGAGCGGCGCCTGCAGCTCTCTCGCGCCGGCGGCGAGCAGCGCGGTCCGCTGGCGGTCGGCCTCCGCGAGCGACTTGGCTGTCCGCGCCTGGGCGCTGAGCCGGCGGCCCTCGTAGGCCGTCTGGGCGGCGGCCGCGAACGCGGCCAGCACGCGCTGGTCCTCGGCGAACAGCACCGGGCCTCGCCCGACCAGCCGCAGTCGCCGGCTGATCGGGACGTCGAACTGCAGCGGCGCCTCCCGCCCCGGCGGTCCCCAGCCCGAGCGCTCGACGTCGACCCACGGCTCGTCGGCGCGCTCACGCACCTTCAGGACGACGGACTCCATCTGGAACGCGTCGCGCGCCCGGCTGAGTACCTCTTTGAGCGATGACGCCTCGTCGAGGTCGCCGCCGGCGAGGCCGGAGAGCGTCTCCGCCTGGGCGACGGCCTGCTCGGCCGTCCTGGCGCGGCGCGCCGCGAGGTCGAAGCCGGCGCTGACGACGATCGCGACGACGAGGAACACGCCGAGCGCGAGCGCCTGGTGGCGGCGCTCGATGTCGAGCGTGTGGACCGGGTCGACGAAGAAGTAGTTGATCAACATCGCGGCGGCCACCGCTCCGGCGATCGCGACCGGCAGGCCGCCGATCGCCGCCATCGCGACGACGACCACCAGGTACAGCAGGACGACGCTCTCGAGCGAGACGGACGAGTGGTCGAGCACGAGCGTGAGCAACGGCAGGCCGAGCAGCCCGACCACGAGTCCCGCGGCTCGCCGGCGCGCCCCGACGCCGCCGCGGACCGCACGCTGGGTCGGCTGCTCCTCCTCGAGCAGGTCCTCGGCGCGGACGCGCTCGATGCGGCTGCTGATGCTCATCGCTTGGACCGCATGCGCAGCGCCGAGGCCACGCTGCCGTCGGGCGCGTCGAGCAGCCACGGCACGCTCGTCACGGTCACCGCCGGCTCGAACAGCAGCCGCGCCTTTAGCCGCAGTGCCGTCTGGTTGTGCAGCACGTGCTGCCACCAGCCGCGCACGACGTATTCGGGCATCACGACCGAGATCATGTCGCCCGGCTGCTCACGGCGCAGCTGGCGCACGTAGCGCAGCACCGGCCGAACCGTCTCCCGGAAGGGCGACTCGAGGAGCACGAGCCGAACCGGCACGCCCCGCTCCTCCCACTCCTGCGCCAGCGGGTCGTCGAGCTCGTCCGACGAGACCTTCAGCGCGACGAGCGTCGCCGGCGCGGTGGCCTGCGCGAACGCGAGCGCGCGCAGCGCGGGCACGTTGAGCTTGGAGATCAGCACGACGACGTGGATCCGGGCCGGCAGCACGGCGCCGGACGCGGTCGGGGCGAGCGCGCTCGCGACGTGGCGGTAGTGCGCGGAGATCGCCTTCATCAGCGTGAACAGCAGCGGAGCGGCGACCACGACGATCCAGGCGCCGTGGGCGAACTTCGTGAACAGGACGATGACCAGCACGACCGCGGTGATCACGGCGCCGGTCGCGTTGATCGCCTGCTTGACGCGGACGTCGCGCCGCTCGCGGTCGCCGAGCGCCTGGTCGCGCAGCCGCCGCTGCCAGTGGCGCACCATGCCCGACTGGCTGAGGGTGAACGAGAGGAAGACGCCGAGGATGTAGAGCTGGATCAGGCGCGTCACCTGAGCGTCGAAGGCGACGATCAGCACTCCCGCGATCGCCGCCAGGATCAGGATCCCGTTCGAGAACACCAGGCGATCGCCGCGATGCGCGAGCTGGCGCGGGAGATAACCGTCGCGGCCGAGCAGCGATCCGAGCACCGGGAAGCCGTTGAACGCCGTGTTCGCGGCGAGCACGAGGATCGCGGCGGTGAACGCCTGCAGCAGGTAGAACGGCACGCCGGAGCCGAACGCGGCGAGGCCGATCTGGCTGAGCGCGGTCTTCTGCTCGGCGCCGGCCGGGAACCCGACGAGCGCGGACGGATCCTCCGCCATGTGGACCTGCGCGAGCAGCGCCAGCGCCGTGATGCCGGCGAACATCGTCGTCGCCAGCACGCCCATCGCGACCAGCGTGCCCGCGGCGTTGCGGCTCTTGGGCTCCTTGAACGCGGGCACGCCGTTGGAGATCGCCTCGACTCCGGTCAGCGCCGTGCAGCCCGACGCGAACGCCCGCAGCGCCAGGAAGATCGTCGCCAGCCCGCCGACGTGGGCGACCTGCTGGACGTCGTATTGCGCGCTCTCGGCGGTCAGGCCGCCGCCGAAGGCGATCTTGCCGAACCCGACCGCGAGCATCGCGTAGATCATCACGACGAACCCGTACGTCGGGACCGCGAACGCGCGCCCGGACTCACGCACGCCGCGCAGGTTGGCGATCGTCAGCATGGCGACGAAGCCGAGCGAGAGCGCGACGGCATGCGGCGCCAGCGACGGCTCGGCGCTCGTGATCGCCGCCACGCCCGCAACGACCGACACCGCGACGGTCAGGACATAGTCGATCAACAGCGCGGACGCCGCGACCAGCGCGGGATCCTCGCCGAGGTTGTCCTTGCTCACCGCGTAGGCGCCGCCGCCGTTCGGGTACGCGTAGCACGTCTGCCGGTAGGACGCGACGACGACGATCATCAGGACGATGACCGCGGCCGCCAGCCAGCCGGTCAGATGGACGATCGCGAGGCCGCCGAGCCCGAGGACGAGCACGATCTGCTCGGTCGCATACGCGACCGACGAGAGCGGATCCGAGCAGAACACCGGAAGCGCCAGCCGTTTCGGCAGCAGCGTCTCGTCGAGCCGGTCAGTCCGCAGCGGGCGCCCGACGACGGAACGAGCCACCTCGCCGAGCGATGTCGCCATGCGGGGGGTTCTACACCTGCGGCTCAGCGGACGCGGATCGCGAGCTTGCCCTGGGTATGCGAGCCGGCCAGCGCGGCGAGCGCTTCAGGCGCGCTCGCCAGCTCGTAGGTCGCCTGGACGGGGATGCGCAGCGAGCCGTCGGCGAGCAGCGCGCCGAGGCGTCGCAGGTTCTCAGGGCTCGGCGAGGACATCACGTTGGTCCGGCCCGGGCCTTCACCGGCGGCGCCGAGGGGCGACGCGACGCGAGCGCCGGCATTCAGCGCGGCGTCGAACGCGCCAGGGGCGTACGAGACGAGATCGAGCAGCGCGTCGACGCCGTCGGGCACCAGGGCACGGACGAGCTCGGCGATGTTGCCGTCGCGCGCGAGCACGTCGCTGACGCCGAGCTCGCGCAGGAAGGTCTCGTCTTCCGGGAGTGCCGGGGCGAGGATGCGGGCGCGCGCACGGGCGGCGAGCTGAACGGCGAGGCTGCCCACCCCGCCGGTCGCGCCGACCACGAGCAGCACGTCGCCGTCGGAGAGGTCGAGCGCGTCGACGGCGGTCACGGCGGTGATGCCGGCCAGCGGCGCGGCGCCGGCGACGCTCAGGTCGACGCCGTCGGGCGCAGGGGCGATCGAGAGGTCCTCGGTGACGGCGATCAGCTCGGCCCATGTGCCGGCGCGCGCGGTCGGGTCGGCGTGCCGGAGGAACCCGAAGACCTGGTCGCCGGGCTGGTAGTCGCTGACGGCGGCGCCGGTCTGCTCGACCACGCCGGCGTAGTCGCGGCCGAGGATGACCGGGTACTCGTACCGCACGCCCATTTGGGCGAGCAGGCCGGCGGCGATCGAGTTGTCGACGGGATTGACCGAGGACGCGTGCACGCGCACGAGCACCTCGTTGTCGGCCGGGGTAGCTTCCGGCA
The DNA here is from genome assembly GCA_963837485.1 of uncultured Solirubrobacteraceae bacterium. Taxonomy (GTDB): domain Bacteria; phylum Actinomycetota; class Thermoleophilia; order Solirubrobacterales; family Solirubrobacteraceae; genus Solirubrobacter. Next base: position 13,548 of record CAWINP010000014.1, read on the forward strand.
GATTCTCGCGCAGGGCGGGCGCGGTGTCAGGGCCGTTGAGCGTGATGGCTCGCATGGGTCGGGCCTCCTTTGGCGGCGTACGAGGCGGCCGCGGACGATGAGATCACGGGGCCAGGCCGGTCTCGTAGGCGACGATGACCGCCTGCACGCGATCGCGGGCGTCGAGCTTGAGCAGGATGCGCTTGATGTGCGTCTTGACCGTGGATTCCTCGATCACGAGCTCGGCGGCGATCTCGCCGTTGGAGCGCCCGCGGGCGACGAGCGACAGCACTTCGCGCTCGCGCGGCGTGAGCTGATCCAGGCGGGCGTCGTCTGAGGTGTCGGGCCCCCGCTGACGCGCCATCCGCTCGATCACGCGGCTGGTCACCGAGGGCGAGAGCAGCGCATCGCCGCTCGCGAGCGTGTGGATCGCCGCGATCAGATCCTCCGGGCGCGTGCGCTTGAGCAGGAAGCCCGAGGCGCCGGCGCGCAGCGCGCCGAAGATGTAGTCGTCCTGCTCGAACGTGGTGAGGATCATCACGCGCGCTGCGGGCGTGGCGGTGAGGATCTGCTCGGTCGCCGCAATGCCGTCGAGGTCGGGCATTCGCACGTCCATGAGGACCACGTCCGGTGCGTCCTGTCGCGCGCGGTGGACGGCGGCGCGCCCGTCGGCGGCCTCGCCGACGACCTCGATCGCCGGGTCGGTGGAGAGCACTCCTCGCAGGCCGGCGCGCATGAGCGCGTCGTCGTCGACGACCAGGACGCGGATCACTTCGCCGCCGGCAGCCATGCCCGCACCTCGAAGCGACCGTCCGCCGTCTCCACTCGCAGGCTGCCGCCCAGCAGCGCGGCGCGCTCGCGCATGCCGGTGATCCCGTGGCCGTCCCCCGTGCCGTGGGCGTGCCCGACGGCGTTCGTCACCGCCAGCTCGAGCGCCCCGTCGGCGAACGCGAGGTGGACCTGCGCGCTCCCGTTGCCATGGCGCGCCGCGTTCGTGAGGGCCTCCTGGAGGATGCGGTAGGCGCCCTGGTCCACTGCCGGCGGAACCGGCCGGCGCGTGCCGCTCACGGTCGCGGTCACGTCGAGCCCGGCATCGCGGTGGCGGGCGAGCAGCCCGTCGAGCGCGGCGACGCCGGGAGGCGGCTCGACGCCGTCGCCGTCGTCGCGCAGCGCCCGCACGAACTGATCGATCTCGCCGATCGTCTCGCGCGCCACCTCCTCGATCGTCTCGAACGCCGCGCGTGCGCCGGCAGGGTCGCGCTCGGCCCGGAGGCGCCCACTGCCGGCGTGGACGAGGATCACGCTGATCGCATGACCGGCGGAGTCGTGCAGGTCGCGCGCGATCCGCATCCGTTCCTCGGCGACCGCGAGCAGCCGCTCGCGCTCGGCGTCGCGCTCGGCGCGGCGCGCGCGTTCCTCCAGCTCGGCGATCCGCTCGACGCGGATGCGGGCGCCGGCGCCGGCGATCCACGCGCCGCCCCAGATCAGTGCGGCGAGTGCGAGCTCGCGGCTGGCCTCCGCCGCCGCCGCGGTCGCCGCCGCATAGACGACGCTGACCGTCGCGACGACGGGGACGGCGGCGCGCGAGCGCCTCAGCTCGCCGGCGGCGATCGTGTAGAGCGCGACGGCCGGGCCGAGCGGCGGGCCCACCGGCTCGGCGACCAGCCGCAGCGCGGCACCGGCCAAACCGGTCAGCGCGAACACGGCAAGCGGCGCGCGCCGTCGCGCGACCAGCGGGAGCGACGCGACGCAGGTCAGCAGCACGCCGGCCGCGGTCACATCGCCTCCCGGGTCGCCGCCGGCGGAGAGCAACCCGAGCGAGATCGCCGTCACCAGCAGCGCGATCGCCGCATCGGCGACCAAGGGGCCGCGCGGGACCGGCATGTCCGCTGCCACGCTCGCCAGCGTAACGCTCGCTCCAGGACGCGCGCGTCCCACCTGGGGAGGACATGGAAACCCTCCCGTGGGGGGACGCCGGCACCGCGGCCCGCGCCTAGCTTGGGAGCATGCTCGTAGGCCTTGCTCGCTGGTGCGGACGACACCGTGGCACAGTGTTCTTGCTCTGGCTCACGGTGCTGGTCGGCGCCTCGGCTGTCTCGCTCACGTTGGGCAGCGATTTCGTCAACCTTGCCTCGGCCCCCGGCACCGAATCCCAGCGCACGGTCGACCTGCTCAAGCGGGAGTTTCCGGCCCAGTCCGGCGACAGCGACCGGATCGTCTTCCGCGTGCGCGGCGGCTCGCTGCAGGACGCCGGCGTCCGGGCCCGGGTCAGCGCGATGTTGCGCGAGGTGGCGCGGCTTCCGCACGTGAGCGAGGTCGGCAGCCCGTACGAGCGCGGTGCCGGGGCGGTGGCGCTCGGCGGGGGGATCGGCTTTGCGACGGTCAACTTCGACGAGGACGCGCCGTCGCTGCCCAAGGAGGCGACCCAGAAGGTCATCGAGACCGCCCAGGCGATCGCGTCGCCGCAGCTCGAGGTCGAGCTCGGCGGGCAGGCGATCGCCGAGACCGAGCAGGCGTCGCTCGGCTCGGCCACCGCGATCGGACTGGGCGCCGCGATCGTCGTGCTGCTGATCGCGTTCGCCTCGGTGTGGGCGATGGCCCTGCCGATCGTCACCGCCCTCTTCGGGCTCGGCACCGGCGTCGCGCTGATCGGCGTCGCCAGCAACGTCATCGGCCTGTCGAAGGCCGCGGAAGGGCTGGCGCTGATGATGGGGCTCGGCGTCGGCGTCGACTACGCGCTCTTCGTCGTCACCCGCTATCGCGAGGCCTACCGGGCCAACGGCGGCGACGTCGGTGCAGCGGTCGAGCGGGCGATGGACACGGCCGGCCGGGCGATCGTGTTCGCCGCCCTCACCGTCGTGATCGCGCTGCTTGGGATGGTGACGCTGGGCATCAGCGCGCTCTATGGCATCGCCGTCGCCACCTCGGTCAGCGTGCTGGTCGTGCTCGCGAGCTCGCTCACGCTGCTCCCCGCGCTGCTGACCTTCTCCGGCCACCGGATCGGGCGGCCCGGGCGCCGGGCTGAGACAGGCGAGTTCTGGGGGCGCTGGATCGGGGCGATCCAGCGCCGGCCGCAGCTGGCGGCCGCGAGCGCCACGATCATCCTGCTCGTCCTCGCCGCGCCGCTGCTCGGTCTGCGGCTGGGGGCCAGCGACGCGGGCAACGGGCCTTCGTCCCAGACCACACGCCGCGCCTACGACCTGCTCAGCGAGGGGTTCGGGCCAGGCTTCAACGGGCCGCTGCTGGTCGCCGTCGAGCTCCCCGGCGACACGAAGTCGCTCGAGACGGCGCTGCGCGACACGGCGGGGGTCCAGTCGGTGACGCCGCCTCGCCTGAGCCCGTCGCGCGGAGCCGCGACCCTCTCGGTCTACCCGACCACCTCGCCGCAGAGCCAGGCGACCGCCGAGCTTGTCAGCAGGCTGCGCAGCGAGGCCGGCCCCACCGTCCACATCGGAGGCCCGACCGCCACGCAGATCGACCTCGCCGACCTGCTCGCGACCCGCTTCTGGTACTTCGTGGCGGCCGTGATCGCGCTTTCCGCGATGCTCTTGCTCGTCGTCTTCCGCTCGCTGGTGATCCCGGTGCAGGCGGCGATCATGAACCTGCTCTCGATCGGCGCCGCGATCGGCATCGCCGAGGCAGTGTTCGAACGTGGCTGGGGCGCGGAGCTGTTCGGCGCCAAGCCCGGGCCGATCGAGCCGCTGATCCCGGTGCTCTCGTTCGCGATCATCTTCGGGCTCTCGATGGACTACGAGGTCTTCCTGATCTCCCGCATCCATGAAGAGTGGCTGCACTCGCGCGATCACGCCCGCGCGATCCGCGTCGGCCTGATGCGGACCGGACGCGTCGTCACCGCCGCGGCCGCCGTCATGGTCGTCGTGTTCGCGTCGTTCGTCGGCGGCGGAGAGCGCCTGACCCAGCTCGTCGGCATCGCCTTGGCGAGCGCCGTGTTCCTCGACGCCGTGGTCATCCGCTGCATCCTCCTGCCCGCCGTCCTGCACCTCGCCGGGCGCGCGACGTGGGCGTTTCCGCGCCGGCTCGACAAGCGGCTCCCGCGACTGGCCATCGAGCCCGCCGAGCCGGTTGAGGAGGGCGCAACGTAGTTGCGCGCACGCTCAAGGTTCTGCGCTTCGGTGCCGATAGAACAACAACATCTGCACAACTCAACTGTGGTATAGACGTAGGACGCAATGACTGAGCGAAGCACCGTTCCCCACCCGCTCCCGGAGCCGCTCGTCGAGCTCATCGCGCAGCGCTTCCGGGTCATCGGCGAGCCCATGCGCATCCGCCTGCTCGACGCCCTGCGCGACGGGCCGCTGAGCATCAACGAGCTAACCGAGGCGCTGGGCGCGTCCCAGCAGAACGTCTCCAAGCACGTCGGCGTGCTCGCCCAGGCGGGCATCGTCGACCGCGCGAAGGACGGCAACCGCGTCCGCTGCTCGATCGCCGATCCGTCCATCTTCGAGCTGTGCGAGCTCGTCTGCGGCGGGCTGCGCCAACAGGTCGCCGAGCTCGACCGGATGCTCGCCGGGGGTGCGGCATGAGCCTCAACGCCTCCGCCCGCTCGACCGGTGACACGCTGCGCCAGGACATCCTCATCGACGGCCGCCACCGCCTGGTCACCGACGAGCCCGCCCGTCTCGGCGGCACCGACGAGGGCCCGGCGCCCCACGAGCTGCTGCCGGCCGCGCTCGCCGGCTGCATCGCGACGACCGTGCGCACCTACGCCCGCACCAAGGGCTGGCAGCTCGCCGAGCTCTGCGTCGACGTCGTGTACGACAACAAGGCCACGCCGCGGCACTTCGACGTCACCGTCAACCTGCCCGACGGCCTCAGCGCCGAGCAGACCAAGCGGCTGATGCGCGTCGCCGAGGCCTGCCCGGTCCGGCGCGCGATCGAAGCCGGCATGAGCTTCGACGAGCATCTGCCCGCACCCGCCGCCGACAAGCTGGTCGCGGCCTGACCTCGGTCTGCCTGCCCGAGCGCGCGCGCTACATCCGGTGGGCCATAGGGATCGCGAACAGGACGACGTTGACGGCCATGAACACGCCGATCAGCACCGCATAGGGGGCGAAGGTCCCGAGCCGCGGCTTGCGGCCGGCGATGCGCCACGCGGTGTAGAGCGACCCGACCAGGCCGAGCGCGAGGACTGCGTACTGCAGCGCCTGGATGGTTCCCGCGCTCGCGACCGCCGGGTCGCTGCCCGCGCCGTGGATGCCGGCCAGCGCCAGCGTGGTGGTGATGACGTTGCCGCCCTCGGCGAGCAGATGGAACAGGTTGTGGGCGACGTGGGCGGCGACGTCGAGCGGGATGAGCGCGTAGCCGAAGCGCGCGAAGTTCTTCCACCCGCCGGCGCCGTTGGCCCGGCCCGCGGCCAGCGACGCCAGATACAGGCCCGCGACCGCCGCACCGATGGCCACGGCGAACACGATGGTGTAGACGACGGCCTTGGCGTCGGTGCCGGCGAACGAGGCGATGGCGTCTTCCCAGTCGCTCCAGAACGACAGCATCGTGATGTTCTGGACGAAGACGATGCCCATGATCGCGACCGCCAGGAACGCCGCCTCCAGCCTGGGCTTGCGGATGAACCACAGCTCCTTGGTCGGCGGGCGCAGCGTGACCTCGATGGCGCCGTTCGGGCAGTTCTTGATGCAGTTGGCGCACAGCACGCAGCTCGCGCTGTCCTCCATCTGGCGCGGGAACTCGAACAGCGGGCAGGCCGGCGCGTTCGCCGAGCCGTTGAAGCACACCGCCTTGGACTTGCACGAGCTGCAGATGTCCTGGTTGGCGCGCAGCTGCACGATGCCGTTGCGGCTGTAGTTGCCGGCCACCCCGCCCAGGAAGCAGACATAGCGGCAGAACGTCCGCCGCTCGTACAGCGCCCCGGAGACGACGACGCCGGTGGTGATCGCCAGGAGCAGGACGCCGGAGCCCCATGGCGACGCGATGACGCCGAAGACGTGGTCGGACCAGGTGACGAGGATGAACAGCGCGTCGATCAGCCAGATGCCGTAGGACTGGAGGAACCTCGGCGCCTTCTTGTGCGCGCCGACCAGCTTCTGGACCTGGTCCGACAGCCACCCGAACGGGCAGGCCGCGCACCAGAAGCGCCCGAGCGTGAGAAACAGCACGGGCAGCAGCGGCCACCACAGGACCCACACGAGCGCCGTGCCGGCGTTGTCGTGCGCGGCCTGCGGGCCGAGCAGGAGCTGCCAGACGATGACGAAGAACACCGACGCGGTCAGCCACTGGAACGCGGCGGGGAAGTACCTCGACCGCGCGGCCGCGGCGACGACCGGGATGTCGAGCAGGTTGCGCGGCTTGCGCGGCGACAGCGGCGTCATGACCGCTTCTCCGTCGCCGGGAAGACCGTCTGCCTCGGCGCGGTGGCGCGCACCCTCTCGAGCGTCTGGCGGCGCTTGCGCGCGCCGGGCCGGCGGCGGATCGTCGCGGCGTACGCCAGCACGAGCGCGTTGAGCAGCGCGAAGCCGCCGAGCACGAGCGCGACCGGATGCTTGGAGGTCGCAGCGGGCTGGTTGTGCTCGCTCATATCCATGCCGGCCATCGAATCGTGGTCGTGGCCGGCGCTCGTGCCGCTGTCCTGAGACATGTGGGCGTGCTCTTCGGCGCTCATGCCGGGCATGCCGGCCATGCCGTCGGCGAGCGCAGGGGTTGGCGCGGCGACGGCCAGAGCCGCCGCGGCGGCGAGCATGAGGAACTTCAGGCGCATGGTGATGGTCTCCTTGGGGGGTCTGAGGGGTTCGCTGTGCGCGCGCAGGTGCGCGAAGCGAACGGCTCAGAGCCGGAAGACCTGCAGCAACGGCGGCGGCCCCGCGCGGGCCAGGGACCGGGCCGGCGCCGGCGCCCACGCGACGGCGGCCAGCGGCGGCGCCGAGATGCTCCACACGCCGCGCTGCGCAAGGCGGGGCACCGCGGCCGCCGCCGTGGCGACGACCAGCACGCAACCGCCGAGCGCCACGCACATCACCACTGTGCTCTTGCCGTGGCCGGCCATGTGGTGGTGGTGAGCGCCCATGCTCATGCTCGCCGCGCTGGCGGTCGCGATGACTGCGAGCACGCCGAGCAGCGCCGCCGCGACCAAGGCGACCCGGCCGTACCGGCGCATCAGGCGGTTGAGCTGGATGAGGCCGAGCATGGGTCCACTGCACGTAACGGCAGGACCGGCGCCGAGCTGAAACCCTACGCCCTCCCGCGGGTCAGCGATCGGCGGCGCTGCCCGCATGCGCGCCGAGCAGCCGGTTCTGCCGGTGCGCTTCGATGAAGCGGCCGTCGGCGAGCGCCGCGAGAATGCCGAGCTCGCCCGCTACGAGCGTCGCGGCGACGATCTCGGCAAAGCGCCTCGCCGTGCCGTCGCCGTGGCAGTCCATGAGCTCCAGGCACTCGCGTTGCGTCGGCAGCTGGGTGCCACCGCCGACGGTTCCGACCACGAGGTTGGGGAGCCGCGCCGCAACGTAGAGGCGGTCGTCATCGAGCAGCTCCAGATCGAGGAACCCGATGCTCGCGTTCACGATCTGCGCGACGTCCTGCCCGCAGGCCACGTAGATCGCCGCGAGGCCGTTGGCGAAATGGGCGTTGACGCCGAGCGCTCCCGCCTGCATGCTCCCGAGCCGCCCGGTCGCCGCGCACTGCATCAGTGCTCGCGAGGAGACCCCGAGATGACTCTCCACGACGTCGGCGGGCAGCGTGACGTCGACCACCACTTCCTTGCCGTAGGGGCGGAACAGGTTGATCGCCGCCGGCTTCTTGTCACTCGAGTAGTTGCAGCGCAGATAGTGCCGTTCGCATCCGGTCGCCGCGCGCACGCGGGCGCACATGCGATCGACGGCGAGGTTGACCATGTTCAGGCCCATCGCGTCGCCGGTGTCGAAGATGCAACGGGCAAAGACCCGGCGGCCGAAGACGTGTGGCCGGATGTCGGTCAGGCGCCCGTGCGCGGTCGTCTCGGCCGCGATCGCCGCGAGCTCGTCCACGTGCGCGCGCAGCCACTGCGCCAGCGCGAGCGCCGACCGCGTGTCGTCCACGACGAAGCACGGCGCGATGTCGAGCGCGTCGGCCACGACGTAGGCGTTCGCGCCACCGGCCTCGCAGATCGCCCGCATTCCGTACTGATAGGTGGAGACCAGCGTTCCCTCGGTCGTGGCGAAGGGAACGTAATACAACCCGTAGGCATGCTCGCCGTTGACCTGGATCGGGCCGGCGATGCCGAGCGGAATGTGGACCGCCCCGACGAGATTCTCGATGCTCCCGCGCACTTCGTCCGGAGTGAACGCCGTCTGCCCGACCGCGTCCAGGACCGCACCGGTGTTGTGCGCCAGCCATGCCCGGCGCATCGCCGGGTTGGCGCCGAGCATCTGGCGTGCCCGGACGTTGCCGGTCGCCGTGCCCTGCTCCGTCATCCTGCACTCGCTTCCCGGGTCGAATTCGGCGGCGCGGCTGCAAGAACGCCGGGTTGCCGCTGAGGAACCGCCGGTCCCTCGATGTTACGACAGCATCACCGGCGCCCGCGCGCCAGCGTAGATGACCGCAAACCCGTCGCCACGCATCCGCAACTAGCTCTTACCGGCGGCCTTCTCGAGCGGGCGTCCCGTCATCTCCTGGTACGCCGCGCGCCCCGCGGGGTCGAAGTCCTGTGCGATCGCGTCGGTGCCCATCGCCCGGTGGACGAAGCGCCTGAGCCGGCGCGGCATCGCGAGATCGAGGACGCTCAGCGGACGCAACGACGACGGGACGTAGACCTCGGCGCGCCGCCGGCGCAGCCCATCGACGATCGCGTCGGCGATGTCGGTCGGATCGAGCTTCTTCATGCCGCGCGCCGCGTGCATGCCGGAGCCGAGGCGTGTGTCGGCGATGTTCGGCAGCACCGTCGTCACGCCGACGCCGGTCCCCTCGAGCTCGCAGCGCACCGCCTCGCTCAGGCCGACGACGGCGTGCTTGGTCGCGACGTACGTGGCCTCGCCGGGCAGCGACCCGATTCGCCCTGCCGCGGAGGCCAGGTTGACGATGTGGCCCCTGCCGCGGGCGACCATCCGCGGCACCGCGATCTTCATCCCGAAGATCACGCCGTGGACGTTGATGTCGAAGAGCCGCCGCGCGATGTCGTCGGACTCCTCGAAGAACGGCCCGATCGGCATGATCCCGGCGTTGTTGACGAGGACGTCGAGCGGGCCTTGCGCGGCCTCGGCGGCGTCGAGAAACGCGGTGAACGACCCGCGGTCCGTGACGTCGAGGCTCAAGCCGACGGCCCCCAGCCGCGCCGCCGTCGCCTCGACCGCGGCGACATCGACGTCGCCCAGGGTCACGCGACTGCCCTCCCGGCGCAGGCGCTCCGCGGTCGCGGCCCCGATCCCTCGCGCGCCGCCGGTGATCGCCACGTGCAACCCCTGCAGGCGGATCAACTCGGACATGGTCCAACCGTATTGTCTTCGGGAGAGACCTGGCCGAGAGGTCCGACGCCGGACCAGCTGCACGGCGGCTACTTCGCGGTCGCGCGCGGCGGCGCGAGCACGGTGGCGCGACCCGGCAGGCCCGCGGTCGCCAAAGCGCGTAGCCTGCGCAACATGGTCGCCGAACAGCGACGCGCCGGTCTGAGATCGGCGGCAGTGTGACCGCTCCGCGGGACGTCACCGCGCTGCCTGACCTGCTCCACGGACGCTCGCGTTCCGGGCCGGTCCGCGACCGCCGCCCGGTCTACGTCGATCTGCTGCCGCCATGCAACGCGGGCTGCCCGGCCGGGGAGAACATCCAGGCATGGCTGGCGCTCACCGAGGCGGGGCGCCACGAGGAGGCGTGGCGCACGCTCGTCGCCGACAACCCGCTCGCGGCGATCCACGGGCGCGTCTGCTACCACCCGTGCGAAAGCGTGTGCAATCGCGCCAACCTCGACAGCGCGGTCTCGATCCACTCGATCGAACGGTTCCTCGGCGATCTCGCGCTGGAGCGCGGCTGGACCTTCGAGCCTCCGGCGGTCCGCGACGGCAAGCGCGTGCTGGTCATCGGCTCGGGACCGAGCGGCCTGTCGGCCGCCTATCACCTCGCGCGGCTCGGCCACGAGGTCGAGATCCGCGACGCGGGCGACGAGCCCGGCGGGATGATGCGCTACGGCATCCCGGCCTATCGCATGCCGCGCGACGTGCTGAGCGGCGAGCTCGATCGGATCGCCGCGCTGGGCGTGCGGATCACCTCAGGCCATCGCGTCGAGGACCTCGACGCCGAGCGGGAGGAGGGCGGCTTCGAGGCGGTCTTCGTCGCGGTCGGCGCGCACCTGTCCAAGCGCGTCGACATCCCCGCCCGCGACGCCGGGCCGATCGTCGACGCGGTGTCGTTCCTGCGCAACGTCGCGTCCGGCGAACGGCCCGTGATCGGGCGCCGCGTCGCGGTCTACGGCGGCGGCAACACGGCGATGGACGCGGCCCGCGTGGCGCGGCGGCTCGGCGCCGAAGAGACGCTGATCGTCTACCGCCGCACGCGCGAGCAGATGCCGGCCCACGCCGACGAGGCCGAGGACGCCGAGCGCGAGGGCGTGCGGATCAACTGGCTGCGGACGATCACGGCGTTCGAGGGGCCCGAGCTGCAGGTCGAGCAGATGGAGCTCGACGAGTCCGGCTATCCGCAGCCGACCGGCCGCTTCGAGACGCTGGCCGCGGACACGGTGATCCTGGCGCTCGGTCAGGACACCGACACCGGCTTCCTGCGCGCGGTGCCCGGGGTGGAGTTCGAGCGCGACGGCACCGTGAAGGTGTCGCCGTCGCTGATGACCGGATGTCCCGGCGTGTTCGCCGGCGGCGACATGGTTCCGAGCGAGCGCACCGTGACGGTCGGCGTGGGGCACGGCAAGAAGGCCGCCCGCGAGATCGACGCGTGGCTGCGCGGCACGGCGAGGCCCACCGTGCTCAAGCATCCCGTGGCCGAGTTCGACATGCTCAACCTGTGGTTCTTCGGCGACGCCGCGCGACGCGAGCAGCCGCAGCTCGTGCCCGAGGAGCGCATCGAGGGGTTCGGCGAGGTCGTGGGAGGGCTGTCCGAGAAGGAGGCGACCTTCGAGGCGGGCCGGTGCCTGTCGTGCGGCAACTGCTGCGAGTGTGACGGCTGTCTCGGCGCCTGCCCCGAGGACGCCGTGATCAAGCTCGGCGTCGGGCACCGCTACGAGTTCGACTACGACCGCTGCACCGGCTGCGCGGCGTGTTACGAGCAATGCCCGGTCCACTCGATCGAGATGTTCCCGGAGCCCTCTTGATGCGCGCGACGATCGACGGCAACGAGGCCGCCGCGTCCGTCGCGTATCGCCTGAACGAGGTCTGCTGCATCTATCCGATCACGCCGTCCTCGCCGATGGCCGAGCTGGCCGACGAGTGGTCGAGCCGGCAAATGCCCAACGTGTGGGGCACCGTGCCCACGGTGGTCGAGATGCAGAGCGAGGGCGGGGCGGCCGGCGCGCTTCACGGCGCTCTGCAGAGCGGGGCTCTGTCGACGACGTTCACCGCGTCTCAGGGCCTGCTGCTGATGATCCCGAACATGTACAAGATCGCCGGCGAGCTGACGCCGGCGGTGATGCACGTGGCGGCCCGCTCGCTGGCCGCTCAGGGGTTGTCGATCTTCGGCGACCACTCGGACGTGATGGCCGTCCGGCAGACCGGGTTCGCGCTGCTTGCGGCGGCGTCGGTGCAGGAGGCGCACGACCTGGCGCTGGTCGCGCAGGCCGCGACGCTGGCGACGCGGGTGCCGTTCGTGCACTTCTTCGACGGGTTCCGGACGTCGCACGAGCTGAACACGATCGAGCTGCTCTCCGACGACGATCTGCGCGCGCTGGTGCCCGAGGAGCACGTGCGCGCGCATCGCGACCGCGCCCTGTCACCGGAGCGGCCGTTCATCCGCGGCACGGCGCAGAACCCGGACGTGTACTTCCAGGCGCGCGAGACGGTGAACCCGTTCTACGCGCGCGTGCCGGACGCGGTCGAGGACGCGATGGCCCGGCTCGGCGAGCGCACCGGGCGCCGCCTGCACATCGTCGAGTACTCCGGGCACCCGGACGCTGAGCGGGTGCTGGTGGTGATGGGCTCGGGCGCGGAGACCGTCTCGGAGACCGTGGCCGCCCTCACCGCTCGCGGCGAGCGGGTCGGCGTGCTGCACGTGCGCCTGTACCGGCCGTTCCCGGCCGAGGCGCTGGTCGCCGCGCTGCCCGCGAGCGCGCGCCGTGTCGCCGTGCTGGACCGGACCAAGGAGCCGGGCTCGCTCGGCGAGCCGCTGTTCCTCGACGTGGTCGCCGCGCTCACCGAGGCGCACGCGGACGGCGAGGTCGAGGTCATGCCGAGGGTGATCGGCGGCCGCTACGGCCTCTCCTCGAAGGAGTTCACGCCGGGCATGGTCGCCGGCGTGTTCGACGAGCTGGCGCTCGAGCGGCCGCGGCGTCGCTTCACGATCGGCATCAACGACGACGTCTCCGGGACGAGCCTGCCGTACGACCCGTCGCTGGACGTCGAGTCGCCCGAGACGATCCGCGCCGTCTTCTTCGGCCTCGGCGCGGACGGGACGGTCGGCGCGAACAAGAACACGATCAAGATCCTCGGCGAGGAGCTCAACGCCCAGGGGTACTTCGTCTATGACTCGAAGAAGTCGGGCTCGCAGACCGTGTCGCACCTGCGCTTCGGGCCGGCGCCGATCCGGGCGCCCTACCTCGTGCAGCAGGCGAGCTTCGTCGGCTGCCACCAGTTCGGGATGCTCGAGCAGGTCGACATGCTCGCGCGGGCGGCGCCCGGCGCGACGCTGCTGCTGAACTGCCGCCACCCGCCGGAGCGCGTCTGGGACGCGCTGCCCCGCCCGGTCCAGGAGCAGATCCTCGCCAAGCAGATCGACGTCTATGCGATCGACGCGGGGCGCATCGCCCGCGAGGTCGGGCTCGCGGGCCGCATCAACATCGTCCTGCAGACGTGCTTCTTCGCGATCTCCGGCGTGCTGCCGCGCGAGGACGCGCTCGCGCGGATCAAGACGGCGATCGCCAAGACCTACGGCAAGCGCGGCGCCGAGGTCGTCGAGCGCAACCAGGCGGCGGTCGACCGCACGCTCGAGCAGCTGCACCGGATCGAGCGGCCCGCCGAGGTCACGTCCGTGCGCGAGCTGCCGCCGATGGTGCCGGCGCACGCCCCGCCGTTCGTGCGCACGGTCACGGCGACGATGATGGCCGGTCGCGGAGACGAGCTGCCGGTCAGCGCAATGCCCGTCGACGGCACCTTTCCGAGCGGCACCACGGCGTACGAGAAGCGCAACATCTCAGAGCTCGTGGCGGCCTGGGACTCCGAGCTGTGCATCCAGTGCGGCAACTGCAGCTTCGTCTGCCCGCACAGCGTCATCCGCTCGACGTACTACGAGCCGGAACGGCTTCAATCCGCGCCCGACGGGTTCCACTCGGCGGCGCTGAACAGTCCCGGCCTGCCGGACACCCGCTACACGCTGCAGGTCTACGCCGAGGACTGCACCGGCTGCGGATTGTGCGTCGAAGCGTGCCCGGTGGGATCGCCCAGCGACCCCGTCCACCGGGCGATCAACCTCGCGCCGCGCGAGCCGCTGGTGGCGGCGGAGCGCGAGAACGTCGCGTTCTTCGAGACGCTGCCCGTCAACGACCGCTCCAAGGTCGACTTCGGCACGGTCCGCGGGACGCAGTTCCTGCAGCCGCTGTTCGAGTTCTCCGGCGCCTGCACCGGCTGCGGCGAGACGCCCTACCTCAAGCTGCTCTCGCAGCTGTTCGGCGACCGCCTGATGATCGCCAACGCGACCGGGTGCTCGTCGATCTACGGCGGGAACCTGCCGACCACGCCGTGGACCACCGATGCCGGCGGGCGCGGGCCTGCCTGGTCCAACTCGCTGTTCGAGGACAACGCCGAGTTCGGGCTCGGCTTCCGGCTCGCCGCCGACGGGCAGACCGCGCTCGCGCGCCGGCGGCTCGTCGAGGTCCGCGATGCGGTCGGCGCGGAGCTCGTGGACGCCATCCTGGACGCGCCGCAGCTGCGCGAGTCCGAGCTGCGCGCGCAGCGCGAGCGGGTGGCGGAGCTGCGACGGCGGCTCGACGGGCTCGACGTTGCCGATCTGCTCAGCGTGATCGATCACCTCGTCCGGCGCAGCGTGTGGATCGTCGGCGGCGACGGCTGGGCCTACGACATCGGCTCGGGCGGGCTCGACCACGTCCTGGCCAGCGGCCGCGACGTGAACGTGCTGGTGCTCGACACCGAGGTCTACTCCAACACCGGCGGGCAGATGTCCAAGTCGACGCCGCTGGGTGCCGTCGCCAAGTTCGCGGCCGCCGGCAAGACCGTGCCGAAGAAGGACATCGCCCTGCAGGCGATCGCGTACGGGAACGTCTACGTCGCGCGCGTGGCGATGGGCGCCGACCCGCAGCAGACGCTGCGCTCGTTCCGCGAGGCGGAGGCGTACGACGGGCCGTCGCTGGTGATTGCCTACAGCCACTGCATCGCACACGGCATCGAGATGCGCGACGGCCTGGACCAGCAGTACCGCGCCGTGGCGAGCGGGTACTGGCCGCTGATCCGCTATGACCCGGTGGCGCGCGCGGCCGGCGGCAACCCATTCCTGCTCGACTCGCCGCGGCCGCGGATATCGCTGGCCGCCTACACCGACCGCGAGCTGCGCTACCGCTCGCTCGCGAATACCGACCCGGCCGAGGCCGAGCGCCTCCACGGCCTCGCCGAGGAGGCGGTCGCCCTGCGCTGGGGCGTGTACGAGGAGATGGCGACGCGTTCCGCGCACGAGTTCCCGGCCGACGGTCGCAAGGAGGACTGATGGAGCTCGCCACCGACTACATGGGCCTCGCCCTGCGCAACCCGCTTGTCGCGTCGGCGTCGCCGCTGTCGCAGACCGTGGACGGCGTGCGGGCCGTCGCCGACGCCGGCGTGGGCGCGATCGTCCTGTACTCGCTCTTCGAGGAGCAGCTGCGCCGCGAGGCGGCGCTGAACGCACGGCTGGCCGACGCCGGCACCGAGAGCTTCGCCGAGTCGCTGTCCTACTTCCCGGCCGACGCCGACGAGGACCCCGGGCCGCGCCGCTACCTGAGCCTTCTCGAGCGCGCGGCGGCCGCCGTCGACATCCCCGTGATCGCCAGCCTCAACGGCGTCACCCCGGGCGGCTGGGCCTCCTACGCGACGGCGATGCAGGAGGCCGGAGCCGCGGCGATCGAGCTGAACATCTACTACCTGCCCGGCGACCCGCGCATCTCCGGCCGCGACGTCGAGCAGCGCCACCTCGACGTGCTCGCGCGCGTGAAGGACGCCGTGACCGTGCCGGTGGCGGTCAAGCTCGGCCCGCACTTCAGCTCGCCCGGCGAGATGGCGATGCGGCTCGACGAGGCGGGCGCGAACGGGCTCGTCCTGTTCAACCGGTTCCTGCAGCCCGACATCGACGCGGAGACCCTTGCCGTGATCGCCGGCGTCGGTCTCTCCAGCCCGGCCGAGGCGCGGCTCCCGCGGACGTGGATCGCCCTCCTGCGCGGACGCGTCCGCGCCGCGCTCGCGGCGACCACCGGCGTCGAGACGCCGGCCGACGTCGTCAAGTACCTGCTCGCCGGCGCCGACGTCGTGATGACGGCGTCGGCACTCTTGCGTCACGGCCCTGAGTACGCGTCGGTCCTGCTCGACGGTCTGTCGGATTGGATGAGCCGGAAGGGCTATGCGGCCGTCCACGAGCTGCGGGGGCTGCTGGCGGTGCCGACCGGCACCGATGAGGCGGCACACGAGCGCGCCGAGTACGTCGGCGCGATGCGCGACGCCAACCGCGGCGTGTACGGCGCCTGGTAACGGCGCGCTTACCCGCGGCACAGGCGACCGCAGTAGGGTGACCTAGAGGTGCGGTCCGAGAGGCTGCCCGCCCAACGAATGAGGAGCCGCCACCATCTCTAAAACCAACCCGGCCTCGTGAAGGCCGTAGGGCCGGGCCGCTCGACGGCCGCCCTCCCGGCCATCCTGCTCGAGACGTCGCCGACCGACCACCGCCGTCACGGCGCTCGGTATGAGCAGATCGCCAAACGCCTTCGCGACGAAGGCTGGGACGCGCGCGTCACGGTCAACAAAGCGGACCGGCGCAGCGCCGTGACGGAAGTCGTCGTCCGGCTGCTCGACGAGGCCGGGTGCATGGAGGTCGATGCGCTGACGCCGTTGCTCGCCAGGCATGTGGGGAAGTCGCTGCTGCGCCGGCAGGACGATCGCGGTCGTGTCGTGATCTACCGCCCCACCGGGGAGGTGCTCCGGATCGTCGAGATCCCGGTGGCGATCCCGGCGCCGGCTCTCAACGCGGCGAGCTGAACGCCGCCTCAGGGTCGCACCCTGGATTTCTCGCGCCGCGGGCTTGGAGCGGCTAGCTTCGGTCGCGTGCCCGTGTACCGCGTCCAGCTGACGATCGGCGGGGCGGGGCTCGCCGCGGCGATGCTTGCGCTCGTCGGAGGCGTGCGCGCCGTCCACGTCGCGCCCGCCGACGCGCATCGGCTGCGCGTGGCGGGCCTGCACCTCACCTATCCCGCGCTCAACCTCGCGGCGGCGATCCTGCTCGCGTTCGCCGCGCTCGGCGCCGCCGTGCTGGTGGTCGCCGTGCGCGCGTCGATCCGCCACGCGCGCGCACACCGCCGGATCGTCCGCCGCCTACCGGTCGTGGGCGCGTATGAGGACGCGACCGTGATCGCCTCGGCGACCCCGCTGGCGTTCTGCGCGGGCTGGCTGCGTCCGCGCATCTTCGTCTCGCGCGCCGCCGTCGAGCGGCTGTCCGCCGCGGAGCTCAACGCCGTGCTCGCCCACGAGCGCCACCACCGCGCCCGGCGGGATCCGCTGCGGCTCGCGGTCGGGCGCGTGCTCTGTCACGCGCTGTTCTTCCTGCCCGTGCTGCGCCCGCTCCACGCTCGCGAGAGCGAGGTCGCCGAGCTGCGCGCCGACGCCGCCGCGGCCGCCGCGGTCGATGCGGCGCCGCTGGCACGGGCGCTGCTGATCCTCGGCGCGACCGGCGACGGCGTCGTCGGCGTCTCGCCGGAGCGGGTCGACTCGCTGCTCGGGCGCCCGGCCGCATGGCGGCCCCCGTGGCCGCTGCTGGCCGGCGCGCTGGTCACGCTCGCGGCGGCGCTCGCGCTCATATGGCGGGTCGCGGGAAGCGCGTCGGTCGACGCCACGCTCAATCTGCCGCTGATCTCCTCGCAGCCCTGCGTGCTCGTCCTGGCGCTGGTCCCGATCGTCGCAACGCTCGCAGGACGCATCTACGACGAGATGTAGTACGATCGCTTGTCGTAGATCCTCCCGTCCGAAAGGAACGACTCGTGAAACGAGCGTCGCTTGCGGCTGCCCTGCTGTGCTCCCTGCTCGCCGCAACACCCGCAGTGGCCAAGCCCCGCGCCCACCGGACCCAGAGCGCGCGCCCGGTGGTGGACTGGAACCGCTTCGTGCTCACGCTCCAGGGCACGCCCGGCGTCCAGCCGGCGACCGTGCAGCCGACGTACGAGCTGGCCATTATCCACGCAGCGATCCACGACGCGGTCGTCTCGGTCGACCACAGCGGACGGCCGTACCTGGCCGGAGTGCTCGCGTCCCGGCTCGCGTCGCCCGAGGCGGCCGCCGACGCCGCGGCGCACGACACGCTGGTGGCGCTGTATCCCTCCCAGCAGGCGGCGATCGACCAGCAGTACGCGACCGAGCTCGCCTCCACGCCCGGCGGCCTGCGCCGGATCGCCGGCATCGCCGCAGGCAAGGAGGTCGCGCGCCGGATCCTGCGCTCGCGGGCCGGCGACGGTTCCCAGGCCGCGCCGATCCCGTTCACGCCGGGAACGAACCCGGGCGACTACCAGCTGACGCCGCCGGCGTTCGCCGCGCCACAGTTCACCCACTGGCCCAACGTGCGGCCGTTCATCCTGCGCGGCGGCTCGCAGTTCCGCCCGCCGGCGCCGCCGGCGCTCAACAGCCCCAAGACGGTCGCCGCGATGCAGGAGGTCCAGCGCCTCGGCACTGCGACCGGCTCGACCCGCACCGACGACCAGACGCAGATCGGCGTGTTCTGGAACCCGGCGATCTGGGCGACCTGGAACCGCATCGCGCAGACCGCCGCGCTCGGCCATCCCGGCAACCTCGACTCCGACGCGCGTACGTTCGCGGCGCTCGACCTGACCTTCGCCGACGCCGTGATCGCGTTCTACGACGCCAAGTACACCTACCGGCTGTGGCGCCCGGTGACCGAGATCCGCGCGCTCGCCGATCCCGGCTGGACGCCGCTCTCGAACACCGCCAACGACCCGTCGTATCCGGGCGCGCACGGGACGATCAGCGCGGCCGGCGCCGACGTGCTCGCCGGCCAGTACGGCAACGACTTCGGCTTCACCGTCGACTCGACCGCGCTGCCGGGCGTGCTGCGCTCGTTCACCAGCTTCACCGAGGCGGCCGAGGAGGCGAGCGTGAGCCGCATCTACAACGGCAACCACACGCGCATCGACCAGGTCGCGGGCGAGAACCTCGGCCACGACGTCGCGGGGTACGTGCTCGGCCGAGGCGGCGTTCACTGAGCGAGCTCGATCATCGCCGGGAGGGCGAAGTGGCGGAACAGCTCCGGGGTGCTGAAGTTCGTGATGGCGGCGATCTCCTCTTCCCGGAGCGTCAGGATGCAGATCCCATGCGCCACGAACGCGCGTTGCGGCTCGCTCCACACGTAGTGGCCGAAGGCGATCTGGCCGTTCGCGTGGGTGGGCCGCATGCGCCAGCTCGCTCCCGGAGCGAGCGGGACCGCCTGCAGGAACGCGGCGATCGCCTCGCGGCCGCTGTACCAGCTCGGCCACGGGGGCATCGCGAGCGCCGCGTCGCGCGCCAGCATCGCGACGACCGAGTCGACGTCCGCGCGTTCCCACGCGTCGATGAAGCGGTCGGCGATCTGGCGCATGACGGCGTCGCCGACCGCCCGCAGCGTGCTCTGCTGGCTCTCCCGTGGGAGGCGCTCGTCCACGGTCCTGTGCGCGCGCTGCAGCGCGCTGTCGACGGCGGCCGGTCTCATCTCGAGCGTCTCGGCCACCTCCTTGCTCGAGCGCCTTGGCCGCTCCGGTGCGCCAGCTCTCGGCGACGTTCGCGGACATCGGGTCAGGGAAGATGTCCTCGTCCCCGCGCTCGACGCCGTCGAGGATCGCCCGCGCGACCGACTCCGGGGTCGCCTTCGCGATCTCGAAGCCGCGCGTCATGTCGGTGTCGGTCGGTCCGGTCAGCACCGCGTGCACGCTGACGTTGCGCGCGGCCAGGAGCGCGCGCAGCGACTGCGAGAGGTTGAACGCGGCGGCCTTGGAGATCGCGTAGGACGGCGTCAGCGGCAGCGGCGCCATCGCCATCAGCGAGACGTTGTTGACGATCGCTCCCTGCGCCCGCGCCAGCACCGGCAAGAACGCCTGGGTCACCGCCCACGGGCCGAACAGGTTGACCGCCAGGCTCTGCTCGAGCGCGTCCCGCTCGGTCAGATCGTCGTAGAGCGCGATGCCGGCGTTGTTGATCAAGACGTCGAGCGACTCGATTTGCGCGACCGCCGCCTGGATCTGCCCCGCGTCGGTCACGTCCAGGAGCAGCGGCGTGACCCGCGCATCCGGGTGGATCAACTGCCGCCGTGCGCCGGCGAACACGCGCCGGGCTCCGCGCCGCAGCGCCTCCTCAACCAGCGCCTTTCCGATGCCGCGGTTCGCCCCCGTCACCAGTACCGAGCTGTTCTGAATCTTCGTGCCGTGCATCTCGCGCTCCGTTGTCTCGTCAGTCTCGCGGCGATCTCGATCGCCCTTCAACGTCAGAGATCCGGACGCGCGGCAAAATCCATCGCGGCTAGGAGTCTGTTGAAGAATGGTCGGTCAGCCCTGATGTGGTGCAGCCGTGGATGCCTCGGGGCGACGCGATCGCGATGCGTGGCTCTGCCACGTGAGCATCGCGGGCGGCGCGAGGCGCCGCGGATGTGCCGCAGCAGGCGTACCGGAATTCTTCAACAGGCTCCTAGGAGCCCGGGAGCGTGAAGTCGGCCAGTAGCTCGGCGGCGACCGCCTTCGCGAGCACGCGCGCTCCCGCCTCGTTGAGGTGCATGCCGTCGGGCTCGCGGACGACGGTGTCGACGCCGTCGACCGGCATCGAGTCGCGGTAGCCGGCGGGCGAGAAGATCGCGCCGCCGTCGACCAGGCGGACCTGGCGCCGCCACGGTTCGGCGGCGACGTCGATCGCCTCGTTGATCACGCGGCCGATCGCGGTCCGGCGCACGTCGCGCAGGGCGGGAACGGTGATCCAGTAGACCCGTCCCGCCCCCGCGCGCCGGTAGGAGGCGATCATCGAGCGCGCGCGGTTCGCGTACGCCGCCGCCCAGTGCGGCCCGCAGCAGGGGACCTTGCGCCCGCCGCCCGGTGGGCGCAGCGGGAAGCCCTCGTTGGCGCCGATGAAGACGACCGTCGCGTCGGGCCGGAACCGGCGCGCCGCGGCGTCGGCCTCGGTCGGCCAGTCGAACACGAAGTCCTTGGAGATGCCGCCGCCGAACTGGAGGTCGCTGTAGACATGCACGCCCCGCTCGTGCAGGGCCAGATACAGCTCGTAGTCGAGCGGCTTGCCCATCGAGTCCCCGGTCACCAGCAGGTTCTGCAGCACGCGCTTCGGCGGCGCCGGCGCGCCGATCCGCGCGGGGTCGAACCACTGCGCCGTCACCGTCGGAAAGCTCTCGGCGCGCGCCGGCGACGCGCTCCGCAGCTGAGGCGCCGACGCGCCACGCGCCAGCGCGCCGCCCACGAACGCGAGCGCGAGCAGCACTGCGGCCACCAGTCTCCTCCAAACCGGCAAGGCGCGCACTGCACCACATCCCGCGTGAAGCGTCAATGAGGAAATCCGCGCATGGAGCGTTTGAACCCGGGGTACCTGACCGCGCAAATGTCACGCACCATCGGGGTCATCGTTGCGGCCTCCGCCGCCTTCGCCGCCATCGCGCCCGCCTCCGCTGCCGGGTCCGCGTTCTCGCCGCTCGTCGTCAAGCCGTCGCTGCGGCTCGAGACCGGAGGCGCCGCCGCGGGCACCCACTACGGGGGCAGCGGCGTGTATCGCGGAAACCGCACCGCGAACCCGATGCTCGGCCTGGTGGTGCGGCCGAACGGGCGGATCTCGGCCCGCGCGAGCCTGGCCGTCCGTTGCCGTGGCCACTACTGGACTCCGCTCTATGTGCGGCTTGCCGGGACGGCGCAGGGGACGGCGATCGCCGCCTCGGGCAAGACGCGGCTGCCCGCCGTCGGCTACCTGCGCATCAGCCTGCAGGGCACGGCCGACGGCCAGACCGCGAGCGGGACCCTGCGCGTGCGCAAGCCGCACGGGTGCGCCGGGTGGACCACGCCGTTCGTCATGCACAGCGACAGCGCGCCCGCGGGCGCTCCCGCGATGCCGCCGCCGCGCTCGATTCTCACCGGCCTGACCGCGCAGGCCGCGGGCGGCGTCCGGCTGCCGGTCTCGGTCAGCGTCACCCACACCGGGAAGATCTGGGCGCAGTGGGATGCGACGATGGGCTGCCGTCCCGGCACGTTCCCGATGACGAACCTCACGCCGCTGACGAAGATCCGCCCCGACGGCACGTTCACCCGCAGCGAGCGCTACTCGATCCGCTACAAGGGCGGGCTCGTCGACCACTACCGGGTGACGTTCACGGGCGCGTTCCGCTCCGACGGCGTCTCCGGCACGCTGACCGCCCGCGTGCGGACGACGAAGCGCGGCAGCCGGTACCGCCCGTGCGCGAGCGGGACGCAGACCTGGGCGGCCCGAGCGTGAGCCGTTAGGTCAGCTCTCCGGCCAGCTCCGCCCGCGTCGTCACGCCGAGCTTGCGGAAGCCGGCGGCGAGGTGCGTCTCGACGGTCTTGACGCTCAGGAACAGCTCCTGCGCGATCGCGCGATTGCCCTTGCCGTCGGCGGCCAGCTCGCAGATCTGGCGCTGGCGCGGCGTGAGCGCGGCGACGCCCTCGATCGCCGCCTGGCGCGGGCGCAGCCCGGTCGCCACCAGCTCGCGGCGCGCGCGGTCGGCGAGCACGACGGCGCCCGCCTCGTCGGCGGCGGCCAGCGCGGGGCGCAGCGCGTCGCGCGCCTCGACGCGGCGGCCGAGATGCGAGAGAGCGCTGCCCAGCTCCAGCCGCACGCGCACGACCGCGAGGCCCGTGGGCGCGCCCTCGGCGACGGCGAGCGCGCGCTCGCACAGCGCGACGCGCGCGGCCACGTCGGTCTCGGCGACCGCGCGGGCGTGCAGCGCGCCGACGATCGGCGTCGGCGCGCCGAAGCGCTCGGCCAGCTCCAGCTCGGCCTCGGCGAGCTCGATCGCCTCGTCGCGGCGGCCGAGATGGGCGAGCGCGACCGCCGCGGTCGAGCGCCAAGGGGTGATCGCCGGGTTCGGGCGGCCCTGATGCTCGCGCAGCGCGCCCGCCTCCATCGCCTCCGCGTACGCGCGCTCGAAGTTGCCCTCGGCGAGCCACAGCCGGGCGCGCGCGTGGCGCATGCCGACCTGCCAGATCGAGGTGCCGAGCGCGCCGTCGAGCCCGTGCTCGTGCAGCACGTCGCGCGCCTCCTGGAAGGCGCCGCGCTCGGTCAGCGCGTTGATCAGCACCTCGACGGCGCCGCCGGTGAAGACGTTCAGGCCCTCCTCGAGCACGTCGAGCGCGAGCCGCGCATGGTTCTCGGCCTCGGCCACGCGCGCCGTGCGCAGCGAGAGCTCGGACGCGTAGAACGCCGCCGCCACGCGCATCCGCAGCGAGCCGCGGCTCGTCGCCTCGGCCTGCAGCGCGGCGATCGCGCGCGCGGCCGCCTCGGTGTTGTCGGTCATGGTCAGCGCGCGCACGCACAGCGTGTACGACGCGCGCTGATGGACCTCGTGCAGCAGCAGGTCGTCCTGCAGCGCCTCGTGAGCGAGCGCGCCCCACGCGCCGGCGTCGTAGGTGCCGCGCTCGATCCCGAGCCACAGCCGGTGCGCGAGCACGACCTTCACCAGCAGCGGGTCCGACGTCCAGCTCAGGTCGACGTCCGAGGCGCGCTGCGCGCGCTCCTCGTGGCGCTCCGGGGCGGCGAGCAGGGCGTCCAGGGACGCGGCCTCGATCGCCAGGCGGGCGTCCGGGTCGGTCTCGCTCGCCAGCTCCTGCTCGAAAAGCTCGACGAGGCCGGAGTCGGCCATGTCGATCAGGTTCAGCGCGGACAGGCGGTTGAGGACGTCGATGCGGCTCGTCCGGTCGCTCACCTCGGTCAGCGCCTGGCGCAGGCGCCGGCGCGAGTCCGGCAGCCCGGCGTCCGACGCCGCGGTGCCCAGCAGCGCGAGCAACTGCCCGCGATCGTCGCCCGGCGCCCGCTCCTCGAGCGCGCGCTCGAGGTACGCGGCGGCCGCACGCGGCACGCCGTGCTCGGCGGCCGCCGAGGCCGCACGCAGCAGGTGGCCGCTGACGTCGGGATCGGCCTGCGGGCCGCACTCGAGCAGGTGGCTGGCGACCACGTCGGTGTCGGCCTCGCTCTCCATCAGCACGCGCGCCGCCTCGCGGTGCAGGCGCTCGCGCTCGGTGCGGGCGAGGTCGCCGGCGATCGCCACCGCGATCAGGTTGTGCGCGAAGCGCTCGCCATCGCGCGTGAGCAGGCCGGCGCCCACCAGCGCGTCGCGCGCCGGGCCGAGCTCGCCGACCGTGACGCCGGCCACCGCGGCGAGCACGTAGGGCGCGACGCTGTCGCCGATCACCGACATGGCCTCGGCCACGCCGCGGTCGCGCGGCGAGAGCTCGGCCAGCCGGCGGCGCACCACGCGGCGGGCGATCGCGGTCACGGGCGGCGCGTCGGGGCCGGTGTCGGCGACCGCCTCGCGCCCGCGGGCGGCGATCTGGCGCCCGAGCTCGCGCAGCAGCCACGGGTTGCCGCCGACCGCGCGGTGGCAGTCGTGACAGACCGGCGTCGGCGTGTCCGGCGCGATCCGGCGGATCAGCTGCGCGGCGCCGCGCGCGGTCAGCGGCTGCGGGTGCAGCACGGTCGCCGAGCGGGCCGAGCCGAGCATGCTCAGCAGGTCGGTGGCGACGTCGGGACCGTCGGCGCGAGCGCCGATCACGATCAGCAGCGGGAGGTCGTCGACGCGGCGGGCGAGGTAGGAGAGCACCTCCAGCGACGAGCGGTCGGCCCACTGCGCGTCGTCGACGACGAGCGCGAGCGGCCGCTGCTCGGCGAGCGCGGCGCACAGCCAGAGCACGCTGTGGGCGACGGCCATCGAGCCGCCGTCGCCGGGCGCGGCGCCTTCGAGCAGCAGCCTGCCGGACGCGGCGGCGGCGCCCTCGAGCAGGTGCTCGCGCTCCTCCGCGGACGCGTCGCGCAGCGGCGACTCCAGCAGCGCGCGGACGACGCCGAACGAGAAATGGCGCTCGAGCGGGCCCGGGCCGGCGCGGCGCACGAGGCAGCCCGCGCCCTCCGCCTGCGCGGCGGCATGCTCGAGCAGCGCGCTCTTGCCCATGCCGGCCGGCGCCTCGAGCACGACCACGCCGCCGCCGCCGTCGGCGAGGCGCCGGACCGCGGCGGCGAGGACTTCAAGCTCGACGGCGCGCTCGATCAGCGTCGCGCGGACCGGCGACGAGGAGGGCGCCTCCGTGGCCAGACGGAGGTTGGACCTGCGCGGAAACGGGCGCGCGCCGAACGCGGCTCGCCTCACCGTCGCCTCTGTCCGTCCGTCGGATCGCACCTGGGACACCACCCTGTCGCTAGCTCTTTCTTGACGCAAAAGTCGTCAGACGTTAGACATGTTCGCGGCCGATGTGTGAAAAGTTCAACGATGTACGGACCACGCGCTCCGTTCTGTGACCTGCCCGGGCTGCGGGGACGGCTTGCCGCGGCCGACGAGGCGGCGCTGCGCCCGCTCGGCCTCGGGGGGCTCCTGCTCGGCCCAGGCGTGCTGGAGCGCGTGCCCGAGGTCGTTGCCGAGCTCGGGCGGTCCGGCGGCGAGGTCGCGGTGCTCGCCGACCGGCGGCCGATGGCGGGGCTCGAGGGAGAGGCGAAGGCGACCGTCACGAACGCGCTCAGCGCGGCGGGGATCGCGGTGCGGCGCGTCACGCTCGGCGACGAGCATGCGTGCTCGCGGGCCGACGCCGTGACGCTCGAGCGCGCGGCCGCCGAGACCGCGGGGGCGAGCGTCGTGGTCAGCGTCGGCTCCGGCACCGTGGTCGACATCGGCAAGGCGCTGAGCGCGCGGCTCGACGGCGTGCCGCATGTCGCCGTCCAGACCGCGGCAAGCGTGAGCGGGTACGCCGACGACCGCTCCGTCCTGCTCGTCGACGGCGTCAAGCGCACGACCGCGACGCGCTGGCCGGAGCGGCTCCTGATCGACAGCGACGTCGTCGCCCGCGCGCCCGTGGAGCTCAACCGCGCCGGGCTCGGCGACCTGCTGGCCACGTACACGGCGCCCGCCGACTGGCTGCTCGCGCGGCTGGTCGGCCAGGACGACAGCTACTCGCCGTTCGCGGTCGGCCTCGCGCGCTCGCACGTCGACGGCGTGCTCGACCGCGCGGACGCGATCCACCGCGGCGACTCCGACGCGCTCGAGAACCTGACCGTCGCCCTGACGCTCGGCGGGATCGCGATGGGCGTGGCCGGCGACACGGCGCCGGGCTCGGGGATGGAGCACAACGTCGGGCATCTGCTGGAGATGGTCGAGCGGCCGGGCGCGCCGGCGCCGCTGCACGGCGCGAAGGTCGGGGCGCTCTCCGTGCTGTCGGCGATGCTGTGGGCGCGGGTGCGCGAGGTCGCGCGCGGCGGCGGCCTGCGTTCGCTGCGCTTCCCGAGCGCCGAGACGATGGAGCCGCGCGTGCGCGCCGCGTTCGCCGGGTTCGACCCGACCGGGCGCATGGGGCAGGAGTGCTGGCGCGCGTACTCGCGCAAGCTCGAGCGCTGGCGCGACAACCGCGCCGAGCTGGTGACGCTGTGGGAGCGCTGGCCGGACTTCGACGCCGAGCTCGAGCGCCTGCTCGCCTCGCCGGAGCGGCTCGTGGAGGCGCTGCGCGCCGCGCGGGCGCCGGTGCGGATGACCCAGCTCGGCGTGCGCGACGCCACCGCGCGCTGGGCGCTGATGAACGGGCATTTCCTGCGCGAGCGCTTCACGGTCGCGGACCTGGCCTATTTCATGGGCATCTGGGACGCTGGAGACGTGGATGGGCTCCTGATCGCCGCGGCGCGGCTGGGAGCGGGTCTGTGATGGCCGTGCGGCGCGTCTCCCTGGTCGACCAGGTCCGCGCGGGCCTGCTCGACGACCTGCTCGGCGGCACGCTCGAGCCCGGCGCCAAGCTCCCGAACGAGAACGAGCTGGCCGAGCGCTTCGCGGTCAGCCGCGCGACGGTGCGCGAGGCGGTGCTCGGGCTGCTGGAGGCCGGCTACCTGATCCGCCGCCACGGCTCCGGCACGTACGTGACGAGCGCGCCGCGCAGCCGCCACGCGCTCGACTCGACGGTGTCCTACACGGCGATGATCCGCGAGGCCGGCCACGAGCCGGGCGAGACCGTGATCACCAAGGGCGTGCGGGCGGCGACCGACCTCGAGCACACGCTGCTCGGGCTCGACGACGGCGAGCGGGTGATGGAGCTCGAGCGCGTGCGCCTCGCCGACCGCCGCCCGGTCATCTACTCGCGCGACCGGATTCGCGCGTCGCTGCTGCGCGACGTCCCCGAGGATGCGCTCGACAGCTCGCTGTACCAGATCCTCGGCGCCGCAGGGCACGCCGTGGTGCGCGCCCGGGCGGAGCTGATCCCGACGCTGGCCGACGCGAAGCTCTCGCGACTGCTCGAGGTCAGGCGCGGGATGCCGCTGCTGCACATCGACCAGGTCGACTACGACGCCCGCGGCCGCGCGGTCATGCTCTCGCACGAGTGGCACGTCGCCGACGCGTTCGAGCTCGTGGTCAACCGGCGGATCTCCTCGGCAACAGGCGCGTGAGCGCGGCGGCCGCGGCGCAGACCGCGGCGAGCTGGATCAGGCTCAGCTCGAACGCGTGCGGGACGCCGTGCTTGGCGGCGCCGAAGAAGACGATCCCGGTGACCGCGACACCGATCGCGTTGCCGACCTGCTGCATCGTCGACAGCGCGCCCGATGCGGCGCCCGCGTGCTGCGGCGGGACGCCGGCCAGCACCGTGGAGGTGAGCGGGGTGATGACCATGCCCATCCCGGCGCCGATCAGCAGCAGCGCGGGGACGAGCGCCGCGATCGGACCTCCGCCGCCCACGCCGGCGATCGTCGCCGCGAGGGTCGCGTGGCCGGCGGCCAGGGTCAGCGCGCCGAGCGCGGGGGCGCCGCGGCCGAGCTTGGTCGACAGCGCGGTCGCCTTCATCGACGCGGCCATGTAGGAGACCGCGAGGATCGTGAACACCAGGCCGGCCTGGAGCGCGCCGAGCCCGCGGCCCTGCTGCAGGTAGAGCGCGAACACGAGGAAGAACGACGCCTGCCCGGACCAGAACGCGAGCTGGGTCAGCAGCCCGGCGCTGAAGCCGCGGTCGCGGAACAGCGACGGGTCCAGCAGCGGGGCGCCGCCGCGGGCGTGCAGGGCGCGCTGCTGTGCGGCGAACAGCGCCAGCGTGAGCGGAGCGGCGGCGAGGCAGAGCCACGTCCACAGCGGCCAGCCGTGCTGGCGGCCCTCGACGAGCGGGAGCACGACGCCGACCAGCGCGAGCGTGATCAGCGCGGTGCCGATCAGGTCCAGCCGCGAGCCGCGGTCGGCGCGCGACTCGGGCACGAGCTGGGGCGTCAAGGCCAGCGCGACGACGCCGACCGGGACGTTGATCAGGAAGATGCCGCGCCAGCCGGCGGCCTCGACGAGCGCGCCGCCGATCAGCTGCCCGCCGACGGCGGCGAGGCCGAGCACGGTGCCGTAGATGCTGAGCGCGCGCAGGCGGTCAGGACCCGTGTAGGTGACGCCGATGATCGACAGCACGTTGGTCGACAGCAGCGCCGCGGCGGCGCCCTGGAAGGCGCGCGCGACGATCAGCATCTCGGGTGTCGTGGAGAGCCCGCAGGCGGCCGAGGCGAGCGTGAACAGGATCAGGCCGGCCGAGAACATGCGCCGGCGGCCGAGCTGGTCGCCGAGGCGGCCGGCGGTGATCAGCAGCGTCGCGAACGTGAGGCCGTAGCCGGCCACGACCCACTCGATCGCGCCCGTGCTCGCGTGCAGGTCGGCCTGCATGGCCGGCATTGCCACGTTGACGATGAAGAAGTCCAGGACGACCATGAACGTCCCGGCGAGCACGACGGGCAGCGCGGCCCACGGGCTGGTTCTCGGTGCGGGGATGGCGATGGAGGACATGGCGGGAACGGTGCCGCGGGCGTGGCGCGCCGTCGATGACCCGCCAGGTAATGGAGGGCGTTCCGCGCGCGCGTTACGTTCGATCGCATGGAAGCCGTGATGTCCCTTCCCACCGTCGGCCGGCTGCTGCGCTCCTGGCGCGACGCGCGGCGCCTGAGCCAGCTCGAGCTGTCGCTCGAGGCCGCGGTCTCCACACGGCACCTGAGCTTCGTGGAGACCGGCAAGGCGCAGCCGAGCCGCGAGCTGATCGTGCGGCTCGCCGAGCATCTCGACGTGCCGCTGCGCGAGCGCAACGAGCTGCTGCTCGCCGCCGGCTACGCGCCGGCCTACCCGAGCGGCGACCTCGACGACGAGCGCATGCAGTCGGTGCGCGACGCCGTGCGCCAGGTGCTCGCCGGCCACGAGCCCTATCCGGCGCTGGTGGTCGACCGCCACTGGGAGCTGCTCGACGCCAACGGCAGCGTCGCGCTGCTGCTCGAGGGCGTCGACCCCTCGCAGCTCGAGCCGCCGGTCAACGTGCTGCGGCTCGCGCTGCACCCGGACGGCGTGGCGCCGCGGATCGTCAACCTCGGCGAGTGGCGCGCGCACCTGCTCGCGCGGTTGAAGCGTCAGGTGGTGGCGACGCACGACCCGCAGCTGACGACGCTGCTCAACGAGCTGCGGGCGTATCCGTGCGACCAGCCCGAGCCGGCCGTCGAGATGCCGGGCCCGGGCGAGATCGTGGTGCCGCTGAGGCTCCGGCACGGCGACGGCGAGCTGCGCTTCATGAGCATCGTCTCGACGTTCGGGACGCCGCTCGACATCACCGTGCAGGAGCTCTCGATCGAGGCGTTCTTCCCGGCCGACGCGGCGACCGCGGAGGCGCTGCGGGCTACTCCAGGAAGCCGATGACGGTCCGCAGGCGGCCGTCGCCGGCGATCGTCGCGAAGTCGATCCCGGTCGCCACGTGGGTCTCGCCGGCGCCCTTCAGGTGCCACGTGAAGCGCACGCAGTCGTGATGGGCGTCAGGGCCGGCCGCGAGCACGAAGCGGTGCCCCGCGTACTGCTCCTGGACGGCGCCGATCATCGCCGCGATCCCGTCGGCGCCCTCGCTCGAGACGAGCGGGTCGACGTAGGTCGCGTCGTCGGCGAACGCCCGCTCGACGAGCTCGCGACGCCGCGCGGCGTCGCCCTCGTTCCACGCGGCGATGTAGTCGTCGATGGTGGTCGTGATGTCGGTCATGGCCCGCATGGTCTGCTGTGATGGGGCGCCAGTCGATGACCTCGCAGGTAATGCCCATGCTCGCCAAGCTGGTGGCCGACATCCCGCCGGGGCTCTACTACGAGCCCAAGTGGGACGGGTTCCGGGCCATCGTGGAGCGCGATGGCGAGCGGGTCGAGATCCGCAGCCGCAACGGCAAGCCGATCGCGCGCTACTTCCCGGATCTGGTGGAGGCGTTCCGCGCGCAGCTGCCGGAACGCTGCACGGTCGACGGCGAGATCGTGGTGACCGCGCCGTCCGGGCGGCTGGACTTCTTCGCGCTCCAGCAGCGCATCCACCCGGCGGCCAGCCGCATCGGCCGGCTGGCGGGAGAGACGCCCGCGAGCTTCGTCGCGTTCGACCTGCTCGACGATCTGACGCTGCCGTTCCGCGAGCGGCGCGCGGCGCTGGAGGCGATGGCGTGGGCGCCGCCGCTGCACCTCACGCCGATCACGCGCGACGAGCGGGTCGCGCGCGAGTGGTTCGAGCGCTTCGAGGGCGCGGGCCTGGACGGCGTGATCGCCAAGGACGGCGAGCTGCCCTACCGGCCGGGGCAGCGCGTGATGTTCAAGGTCAAGCACCAGCGCACCGCCGACTGTGTGATCGCCGGCTACCGGTTGCACAAGTCCGAGCCGGAGGCGATCGGCTCGCTCATGCTCGGGCTCTACGGCGACGAGGGGATGTGGCCGATCGGCGCGGCCGCCTCGTTCCGGCTCGCGTTCCGGCGCGAGCTGCTGGTGGCCCTGCGGCCGCTGGAGGTCGGCGCGGGCGAGCACCCGTGGGGCAAGTGGCTGCAGGAGCAGCCGAGCCGCTGGAACCCGGCGCGCGAGCAGCCGTTCGTCCCGCTCGCCCCGGTGCGCGTGATCGAGGTCCGCTACGACCACATGGACGGCCGCTTCCTGCGCCATCCGGCGACGTTCCTGCGCTGGCGCGACGACCGCGACCCGGAGTCCTGCACGTTCGACCAGCTGGTCGAGGCGGAGGCTGTCGACGTGGGCACGATCCTCACCTAGGGTTCGATCGCGTGCCCGAGCAGGAGATCCGCTTCTGCGCCGCCGGCGACGGCCGGATCGCGTACGCGACGGTCGGCACCGGGCCGCCGCTGCTGCTGCCGGCGCCGTGGGTCAGCCACCTCGAGCTCGAGTGGGGCTTCGGCGAGTTCCGCTCGTTCATCGGCGCGCTGGCTCGCGACCGCACCGTGATCCGCTACGACCGGGCGGGCACCGGCTTGTCGGATCGCGGCGCGCCGGAGCCGACGCTGGAGGCGGAGACGCGCACGATCGAGGCGATCGCCGCCGCACTGGGCGTCTCGGAGCTCGCGTTGCTCGGGATCTCGTGGGGCGCGTGCCCGGCGGTGGCCTTCGCGGCGCGGCATCCCGAGCGGGTGCGCGCGCTCGCTCTCGTGGGTGGCTACGCCCACGGCGAGGAGATCGCCCCGGAGCCGCTGCGCCAGGCGCTGCTGGACACGGTGCGAGCCCACTGGGGCGCGGGCTCGCGGATGCTGGCCGACGTGTGGCTGCCCGGCGCCGACGCGGACACGCGCGACCGGTTCGCCCGCCTGCAGCGCGCGGCGGCGACGCCGGAGACGGCGGCGGCGATGCTCGACGCCGTCTACCGTGCCGACGTCCGCGACCTGCTTGCCGACGTGCGCGCGCCCGCGCTCGTGGTGCACCGCCGCGATGACCGTGCGATGCCCTTCGCCCAGGGGCGCGAGCTCGCGTCGCTGTTGCCGGACGCGCGGCTGGTCGCGCTCGACGGCGAGCTGCATCCGCCATGGCTCGGCGACAGCGACGCCGTCGTGGCCGCGGTGCGGGCGTTCCTCGATGCGCACGATCCCCGGCGCGCGACGAAGCCGAGCGACGGCAGCACGCCGCTGAGCGCGCGCGAGGCCGAGGTGCTGCGGCTCGTGGCCGAAGGGCTCAACGACGCCGAGATCGCCGCGCGGCTGATCGTCAGCCCGCACACGGTGCACCGCCACGTCGCCAACATCCGCACCAAGCTCAACCAGCCGTCGCGCGCCGCCGCGGCGGCCTACGCCGCGCGCCGCGGCCTGATCTGAGCGGCGACCGCGAGGCCCCGCCCGCGCCCGGCCGCCACGGCCGCCGGAGCGGCCGCGCCGCTCATCGGGTCCGGGCCCATCGCCGCGCGGTCCTCGGGGGAGGCGTGAATGACCACCACGGCGCGCTCAAGGCCTGCGACCTCGTCGCGCAGCGCCGCCAGCCACAACCGCTCGGGGCCCTCGGTCGCCTCGATCGGCACCGGCGTCACGACGATCGTCAGCGACACCGCGACGCCGGCCAGCACGTCGGCATTGGACGCCGATCCCAGCGCGCCGTCGATGAACGGCCGCCCGCCGACGTCGACCGGCGAGCGCAGCATGGGGACCGCACGCGAGGCCGCGACAGCGCGGGCGAGCGGGACGCCGGAGCCGGCATCGAAGACCACCCGCTCGCCGCGGAGCGCGTCGATCGCCGCCACCCGCAGCGAGGGCGGCCAGACGGCCGCCGGGCAGGCGGGCGGCGACGCTCGCGACCGCGGCCTGCTCGCCGCCGGGCGAGCGCTCGAGCGCGAGGCGCCCGAACGCGCGCCGGCGCTCGGTCGTGGTCGCGCCGGCCCTCTCCCATTCGGCGGCAAGCGCGGCGAACGCCTCCCCACCGGTGCCGGGAGACGCCGCGCGGATACGGCCGGCGTCGGCGCGCGGATCGATCCCGGCCGCCAGGCGCGCGGCCACCAGCGCTCCCGCCGACGTACCCAGCACGACCTCGGCGTGGCGCGCGTCGACGCCGCCGTCGGCCAGCCCGGCGAGCACGCCGACCTCCCATGCGACAGCCCGCTCGCCGCCGCCGGACAGCGCGATCGCGAAGCTCATGCCGCCTCGCCGATCACGAGCGGGCGGACGAGCGACGGCATCCCGCGCCAATCGGCACGGGCGAGGTCCACCACGCGGAGTCCCTGGCGCTCGAGCAGGGTCAGCGTCTCCTGGTTGCAACGGCAGCCCTGGGCGAACGCACGCCACGGACCGGCAAGGCGATCCTGCCGGCGCCCGAGCCGCGCGCCCGCCCGCACGTGCTCGATGAACAGCAGGCGGCCGCCCG
Source organism: uncultured Solirubrobacteraceae bacterium (assembly GCA_963837485.1). Classification (GTDB taxonomy): domain Bacteria; phylum Actinomycetota; class Thermoleophilia; order Solirubrobacterales; family Solirubrobacteraceae; genus Solirubrobacter. The sequence continues at coordinate 46,170 of CAWINP010000014.1, forward strand.
GGGCCAGCACGCGGCGCAGCTCGCGCATCGCCGCCGCCGCGTCGGCGACCGTGCACAGCACGAGCGTCGACACGACGGTGTCCAACGCGCCGTCGGCGAACGGCAGCGACTCCGCCGGCGCTGCAAGAACCGTCGCCGTGCGCCCGGACTTCGCTACGCGGCGTTCCAGCCGCGCGCGCATCCGCGCCTCGGGCTCGCTGAGCACGAGCTCGTCCAGGTCCGCCGGGTAGTGCCCGAGGTTCAGCCCGGTGCCGGCGCCGAGCTCGAGCACGCGCCCGCGCGCCGACGCCAGCAGCGCGCGCCGGTGTGCCGCCATCCCGCGCCGTTCGGCGAGCGCCAGGAACGGGTCGTAGAGATATGCCCCCAAACGGGGCCACAGGCCAATGGTCATGCCGCCGTTGTACGGTCGCCCGGGCGCTGCCGCTTCGCCCGGACCGGCCATCCGGAGGCCGGATGGCCGGAACCGGCCAGGGTCAGGGCAGCGCCTCGCGAAGCGCCTCCAGCACCCGGTCGCAGTCGGCCTGCGAGATCACCAGCGGCGGCTTGATCTTGAGCACGTTGTCGTCCGGGCCGTCGGTCGAGATCAGGATGCCGCGGGCCTTGAGCGCCTCCTTGACGGCGGCGGCCTCCTGAGTGGCGGGGACCTTGCCCGGCCGGCTCAGCTCGACGCCGATGAACAGCCCGCGGCCGCGGACGTCGCCGATCAGCGGGTGCTCGACCGCGCGCAGTCCGCCGAGCAACTGCGCCCCGCGCTCGCGCGCCGCGGCCTGCAACCGCTCTGACTCGATCACGTCGAGCACCGCGAGGCCGATCTCGGCCGACACCGGGTTGCCGCCGAACGTATTGAAGTACTCCATCCCGGTGACGAACGAGGCGGCGATCTCCGGCGTCGTGACGACCGCGGCGACCGGGTGGCCGTTGCCCATCGGCTTGCCCATCGTGACGATGTCGGGCACGGCGTCGCCGAAGCCCCAGAACGCGTCGCCCACGCGCCCGAAGCCGACCTGCACCTCGTCGGCCACGCACACGCCGCCGGCCGCGCGGACGTGCGCGAACGCGGCGGCGAGGTAGCCGGCCGGGTAGACGATCTGCCCTCCGCAGCTCTGCAGCGACTCGGCGAAGAACGCGGCCGGCTCGGGGTGGGCGTCGCGGACCGCGTCGGCATACGGCGCGGGGTCGGCGCCGAAGCGGCCGCGGTAGGGGTCCGGCAGGGGAGCGACGTGCGTGTGCGGCGGCTTCCCGTGCCCGCCCGAGCGGTTGAACTTGTACGGGCTGAGCGCGATCAGCGAGCTGAGGTGGCCGTGGTAGGCGTGGTCGAGCACGACGACGTCCTCACGGCCGGTGTGAGTCCTGGCCAGCCGCAGCGCGAGGTCGTTCGCCTCGCTGCCCGAGTTCACGAAGAAGCAGACGTTCAGCGGGTCCGGCAGCGTCGCCGCGAGGCGGCGCGCGTACTCGACCACGCTGTCGTGCAGGTAGCGCGTGTTGGTGTTCAGCCGCGCCATCTGCGCCTGGCCGGCGGCGACGACGCGCGGGTGGCCGTGGCCGACGTGGGCGACGTTGTTGACGAGGTCGAGCCATTCGCCGCCTCCGGCGTCGACCAGGTACGCGCCGTGGCCGCCGACGATCTCCAGCGGCTCGCGGTAGGCGAGGCTGAGCGCGGCGCTCATGCGCACCCGGCGGCGCGCCGCGATCCCGGCCTGCGCCGGGCGGGCCGCGTCGCGTGTGCCGAGATAGAGGCCCGGGTCGAGGAAGACGCTGCGCCACAGGTCGAAGTCCTCGTCGACGCGCGGAATGTCGAACAGCGGATACGTCGCGAGCCGGACGTCGTTTCCGTCGACGATCAGCCAGTAGCCGTCGTGCTGCTCGACGCGCGACGCTCCGAACGCCTCGGCCAGCTCGACGCCGACGCGACCGTCATCCATGTAGCGGCCGGTCACGGTGACCGCGGCGGCGGGCGGCGGGTACGCCATCAGCCGCTCGCGCACCGGCCGCGCGCCCGGGACCGCCTCATACCCGCACGCGTCGCGGAACCGGAAATGGGCAATCGAAGGGTCCTCGCCGCGCAGGCGCTCGAGCAGCGCGACGACGCGCTGCTGGCTGATCAGCAGGTAGTCGTTGCCCGGGTCGTTGCCGTGCTGCCACGCCGCCATGCAGACGCTGACCGCCAGGCGCGCGCGCATCAGGTCGTAGAGCACCGCGAGCTCGTCCGCGCGCAGCGGCGCGACGGTGTGGTAGCCGCGCACCAGCGGCGCGACGGCCCGCAGCGGGTCCTCGTGGCCCTGCATCGCGTACGCGCCGGCCACCGCGAGCCCGCACACGCGCGCGCTCCATACGGCGTCGCCGAAGTCGATCAGCCCGCTCACCGCGCCGTCGCTGCCGACCAGCACGTTGAGCTCGTTCGCATCGTTGTGGATCACCTGCTGTGGCAGCCCGTCGAGCGACGGCACGCGGGCGAAGACCTCGTCGACGAGCTCGCGGCGGCGGCCATCGAGCCGCGCGGCCAGCTCGGCGGGGACGGTGAGCAGGTTCCAGCGCAGCGGCCGGCGCATCGCGGGATGCTCGAAGCCGGCCAGCGCGCGGTCGGTGCGGGCGACCAGCGCGCCGAGCTGCTCCATCAGGCCCGGGTCAGGCTCCACCTCGGCCCACGGCCGCCCCTCGAGCCAGCTCAGCAGCCGCGCGACGCGCTCCTCGCCGCCGACGCGCACGACCGTCGAGCCGAGCAGGCGCGGCGCCGGCGCGCGGGCGGCCAGATGCTCGAGCACCGCGTCCTGGAGCGCCAGCGCGTCGCGGTCGGCGCCCGGCGCGTGGAGCTTGAGCACGAAGCTCGTGCCGTCCTCGCCGCGCAGCCGGAAGTTGTGATCGAGCTCCCCCGGCAGGGGCGAGGCCGTCGCCGTGACGCCGAACGCCTCGCGCGCGATCTGCTCTGCCTCTCGCTCCACGGCGAGAGGGTGGCAGACGTCGCGCCCGCCTTTGTAGGGTCGTCTGCATGGGTGTCAAGGCGCTTGGCGTAAACCACGTCGCGTTCGAGGTCGACGACCTCGACGTCGCGCTCGCCTGGTGGGCGCGGTTCTTCGACTTCGAGCTCCGCGGGCGAGTGCCGGGGATGGCGTTCATCGACCTCGGCGACCAGTTCGTCGCGCTCAGCGAAGGGCGCACGCAGCCGCCGGATGCGAACCGCCACGTCGGGCTCGTGGTCGAGGACAAGGAGGCGCTGCGCGCGGCGCTGGCCGAGGCCGGCGAGCCGGTCGGCGGGACCCGCAGCCTGCGCATGCGCGACCCGTCCGGCAACCAGATCGAGATCGTCGACTATCGCGACGTCCAGTTCACCAAGACGCCGGCCGTCCTGCGCGCGCTCGGCGTGGAGGGGATCGCCAAGAGCGAGCGCGCCGAGAAGGAGCTTGCCGCCAAGGGCCTTGGCTAGGTCACGATCGCGCCTCGCCTCCTAGGCTGTGTGGGATGGAGGGTTCCGTCAGCGCGCCTCCGCAGCGCGTCTGTCCCAGTTGCGCGCGCATCTCATGGGCCACCGGACCGCGCTGCCCGTACTGCCGCGCGCGCTTCCGGCGCCAGAACGTCGCGGTCTTCGCCTGGATGCTCGCCGCCGCCGTCCTGGTCACGTTGCTCGGCGTGCTCGCGATGCTCGCGATCTTCGGCAACCGGGTGGACGACAAGGTGAACCAGCGCGCGGACAAGATCGAGCGGGAGTTCAACGACATCCAAAAGGAGATCGACCAGCGGCTGCCGCCCGCCGGCGTCGTGCCGACGACGACGGCGTTCCCGACCCCGACGCCGTCGCCCGCGCCGACCGAGACGGCGACCTCGACGCCGACGCCGACGCCGAGCGCGAGCGCGACGCCGACCTCCACGCCGACCGCGACGAGCACGCCGACGATCGGTCCTGATCAGCCCTGAGCCCGCGCCACTACATCGACGGCGGCTTCACCGGCGACGGCGAGCTCGACGCCGCGGTCCGCGCCGCGCGGCGCGCCGCCGACGTCGGGCCGTGGCCGCGCCGCCGCGACCGCTTCGAGACGCTCCGCCGCGCCGGCTTCGAGCCCGGCCCCGAGCCGGCCGGGAGCGCGACGCCCGGCGCCAGCACGCTGCTGCTGCCGGTCGGCGTGGTCGGCGTGCGCGCGGCGTCGCAGGTCATCCCGGCGCTGGCCGCGGGCAATGCGGTCGTGCTCGTGGCCACCGGCGCGGCCGAGCTGGCCGAGCGCCTGGACCACGCCGAGCTTCCGTCCGGCGTCTTCAACCTCGTCGACGGCGGCGAGCTGACGCCGCACCCGGGCATCGACCTGCTGCGCTCGCCGCCCGGAGCGCCCGTCACGATCCGGCTCGACGAGGTCGACGACGACGAGGCGCTGCGGCTGGCCGGATTCCGCCGACCGCGTCGCACTGTTCGGCGCCGACCTCGCCCGCGTGCACCGCATCGCCCACGCGCTCGGAGCTGAGCACGTCTGGATCAATACGCCGGCGGCCGACGTCGCCGACGCGCCCGAGGGCTACACGCGGCTCCAGACGATCTACGTCCCGTAGACCGGCGTCGGCGGGATCTCGCGGCCCTCGCGAACGGCGTCGACGACCGCCTGCGCGTCCTCGGCTCGGTACTCCTCGCCGTACACGGCGCCCGGGCGGCGCGGCGACTCCATCACCGCGGCGTCGGCGGTGCCGCCGAGATCGACCGGGAGGAAGCCGGCGTCCTCGATCAGGCCCGAGACCACGCGCTTGGCGTCCGCGTCGTCGCCGCACAGCCACTGCACGACCCGCGGGTCGCGCCCGGAGGTCTCGGCCTGGAACGCGGACGTCAGCGTGTTGAACGACTTCGTGTAGCGCGCGCCCGGCATCCGCGCCGCGTTGTGCGAGGCCTGCGTGCCGCCGGTGTCCTCGCCGAACCGGTTCGTCGTGTCGATCACGATCTTCCCGTCGAGCGGACCGGCCGAGGCAAGCGCGTCGCCGAGCGCCCCCGACGGCACCGCCAGCACCACGACGCCGGCGAACGCCACCGCCTCGGCGGGCGTCCCCGTGCGGCCGCCGATCTCCGAGGCCAGCGGCGCCAGCCGCTCCGGCTCGCGCCCCGCGACGAGCACCTCGTGCCCCGCGGCCGTCAGCTGCCGCGCGATGCCCCCGCCGATCCGCCCCGCCCCGATCACTCCGATGCGCATGTCAGACCCCCAATGCCTCGATGACGAGCTCGGCCACCTTGTGGCCCGAGTACTGCTGCTGGCCGGTGATCAGGTTCATGTCGCGCACCGCGAACGCCTTGAACAACCCGGCCTGGATGAAGTTGGCGCCGCGCCCGCGCGCCTCGTCCTCGATCCGGAACGGCATGATCCGCTGTCCCACCGCCGCGTCGCCGTAATCCTCCTCGACGTTGGCGAAGCCGGTCATCGTCCGTCCCTCGATCAGGTGCGAGCCGTCCGACAGGCGCACGTCGAGCAGCGCGCAGGTGCCGTGGCAGAGCGCCGCGGTCGGCCTGCCGGCCTCAAAGGACCGGGCGATCGCGCGCTCCAGACCGGCGTGGCCGCGGAACTGGAACCGTGCAGCGGGTGGAACAGCTCGGCCGCCCAGAAGCCGACCGGCCAGCCGAGCGTGGTGGACACGCCCGGATTGGCGACGACCATCAGCACGTGCGGACGCGGGAGGCGGCGGGTGACGTCGACGACCTCGTGATGTTCGCCGGTCGAGATCACAGACATGACTTGAAGATACTGCTTGATCTCAAGCAAATTCAAATCCGCTTAGGCTGAAGGGATGCGCGACTCGGTCGATGCGCTCGTGGAGGACTGGCGCGCCAAGCGCCCGGACCTCGACTTCGAGCCGCTCCAGGTCATCTCACGACTCGGGCGGCTGCGCGCGTACGTCGACGCGGAGCTCGGGCGGGTGTTCGATGCGTACGGGCTCGGGGCGGCGACGTTCGGCGTGCTCGTCACGCTCGCGCGGCTCGAGGAGGCGGGAGGCGTGTCGCAGCGGCGGCTGATGGACGAGCTGGGCCTGACGTCGGGGACGATCAGCGTGCGGATGGACCGGCTGGTCGCCGAGGGCCTGGTGCGCCGGGAGCCGGACCCCGGCGACCGCCGCAACGTGCGCATCACGCTGACGCACGCGGGCCGCGAGCTGTTCGAGCGCGTCGCGCCCACGCATCTTGCCAACGAGCGGCGGCTGCTGTCGCCGCTGAGCACGCGCGAGGAGGAGCAGCTCGCCGGCCTGCTGCGCAAGCTGCTGCTCGAGTTCGAAGGCTCCTGCACCGCCGGCGACGCGCTGGGGCTCACCCTGGCGCCCGCGCGCGAGACGATCGCGGCGCGCGAGGCCGTCGGGCTGCCCGCGGTGGCCGGCCTGCTGGTCCGCGCGGTCGCCGAAGGCTCCCCCGCCGCGAGCGCCGGCCTGCAACCCGGCGACGTCCTGCTCGGCCTGCGCGCCGTCGCCGACCTCTACGCGGCGGCGCCGGGCACGCGCAGGCTCAAGGTCCTCAGGGGCACCGAGGAGCGCCAGGCGACCCTGACGCTCCCGCGCCTGCAGCCCGGCGAGCGCCCGCGAGGCGCCGCCGAGCACCGCGTCTAAGCAGCGCGCCGTAGACCTTGGTCTCGTAGTCCTCGAGCATCCGGCCGGCGCCGAACTGCGGCGCGCACGTGCGCAGCGAGTTGCGCACGCGCTTCAGCCACGCCTTCGGCAGCCCGTCGCCGTCGGTCGCGTAGAACTCGGGCCCGACCTCGTCCTCCAGCAGCCGGAACAGCTCCGCCGCGTGGCGGGCGTCCTGGGCGCCGTGGTCGGGATCGACGTCGCCCGACAGGGCCCAGCCGTTGGAGCCGTCGTAGCCCTCGGCCCACCAGCCGTCGAGCACCGACAGGTGCAGGCCGCCATTGACCACGTTCTTCATGCCCGACGTGCCCGAGGCCTCCAGCGGCGGGCGCGGGAGGTTGACCCACACGTCGCAGCCGCGCACGAGCTGCGCGGCCATGCGCAGGTCGTAGTCGTCGAGGTACACGACGCGGTTGGCGAGGTTGCGCGACTCCTTCATGCGGAACAGGTCCCGCACGAGCGCCTTGCCGCCTTCGTCGCGCGGATGCGCCTTGCCGGCCAGCAGCACCTGGATCGGCCGCTCGCCGCCGACGAGCTGCACGGCGCGCTTGACGTCCTTGAGCAGCAGGTTGAGGCGCTTGTACGTGGCCAGCCGGCGCGCGAAGCCGACCGTGAGCACGTCCGGGTCGAACGCGCCGGCCGCCTCGGCGTAGGGGCGCGGCTCATCGCGCGCCAGCCGGTCGACCACCGCGCGGTGGCGCACGTACTCGATCAGCTGCCGGCGCTGCTCGCTGCGCACGGCCCACAGCTCGGCGTCGGGGATCGAGTCGACCGGCGCCCACGTCGCGGGGTCGGCCGCGCGCTCGAGCCAGCCGTCGCCCAGGTGCTTGTCGAGCAGCCGCCACATCGGCTTGCCGAGCCAGGTCGGCAGGTGCGCGCCGTTGGTCACGAACGTGATCGGGACGTCGTCGACGTCGAGCTCGGCCCACATCGGCTGCCACATCTCGCGCGCGACCTCGCCGTGCCGCCGCGAGACGCCGTTCGCCGTGCGCGACGTGCGCAGGGCGAACTGCGTGACCCCGAACGGCTCGGCCGCCTCGGCGGGAGTCGTCCGTCCCAGCGACACGATCTCGTCGGCCTTCACGCCCAGCGCGGAGGCCGTCTGCGCGAGCACCTCGGCCACCTGCTGGGCCGGATAGGTGTCGTTGCCGGCGGGTACCGGCGTGTGCGTGGTGAACACGGTCTTCGCGCGCGCGGCGTCCAGGCCGGAGGCCAGCGAGCCGTTCGAGCGGCGCGCCATCTCGAGCGTCACGAACGCGGCATGGCCCTCGTTGAGGTGCACGATTCCCGGCTCGATCCCGAGCGCGTCCAGCGCCTGCACGCCGCCCACTCCCAGCAGCACGTACTGCGCGAGCCGCATGTCCTCGTCGGAGATGTACAGCCGCGACGTGATCCAGCGCCCGCCCTCGGAGTTCTCCGCCCGGTCGGCGTCGAGCAGGAACAGCGGCACGCGCCCGACGTCGACTCGCCAGATCTGCGCGGTCACCTGCTCGTCGCCCACCGGCACGCTGACCGTCAGCGGCTCGCCGTCGTCGCCGCGCACGAGCGCCGCGGGCAGCCGCTCCGGGTCGGTGTCGACCCAGTACTCGTGCTGCCAGCCGGTGCGGTCGATGCGCTGGCGGAAGTAGCCGTTGCGGTACATCAGGCCGACTGCGACGAGCGGCAGCGCGCGGTCGCTGACCTCCTTCAGGTAGTCGCCGGCGAGCGCGCCGAGGCCGCCCGAGTAGATCGGCAGCGAGCCGTGCACGCCGTACTCGGCGGAGAAGTACGCGATCGGCCGCTCGAGCGTCGCGACGCCGGGCCGCGGCGGGCGCGCCAGGTCCTCGTGGATCTCACGCTCAAGCGTGGCGGCGCGGTCGAGCAGCGCGGAGTCGGCGGCGGCGGCCGACAGCCTCTCGGCCGAGGTCTCCTGCAGCAGCCGCACCGGGTTCTCCGAGACGCGCTCCCAGCGCTCCTCGTCGATCGCGCGGAACACGTCCGGGCCGCCGAAGGCCCAGGACCAGCGGTAGTTGTAGGCGAGCCGCGCGAACACGGCCAGCGGCTCGGGAAGGCGAGTGGCGAGCGCGGCGGCTGCGCGCTCCAGATCGCTGCGACCAGCTTGCACGCGGGCCAGCATAGGCCCTCAAGCCCGGCCGGCACGCGCCGATCATCCGGCTATGCGGATCCTCTGCCTTCGCTGCCTGCGCCTGTGGCCCGGCGAGCGCGTCGCTCACCGGGCCTCGTGCCCGTACTGCGGCGGGGCGCTTGACACCGCGTCGCCGCGTTAACGCCTCCGCCCGAAGTACGACGCATTCCAGCGGGCCCGGACCGCCACCTGTCTCGCCCTGAGGGCTCGCCACTTGGCTCTCGCCGCTGCCGGGCCACGGCAGGCTCGCCGCTGCCGGGCCACGGCAGGCGCACACGTACCACCAGTATGCGATCCGCCTGCCCCGGCAGGCAGCGACGACCCGGACTGCGCCGGCGATGCGCCGTACTTACGGCCGGAGCCGCCTAACGCCTGCGCGCGTCCGGCTCGAGCGCCGGGTTCTGGTAGCCGCTGTCGGGCGGGTTGAGGTTCACGCCCGGCGGCACGATCTCGTCGATCCGGTCCAGCAGTTCGTCGTCGAGCGCCAGATCGCCCGCCGGAAGCTGGGATTCGAGGTGCTCCAGCGTGCGCGGCCCGATGATCGCGCTCGTCACCGCGGGGTGGTTGATCGTCCACGCGATCGCGAGTTGCACGAGCGGGATCCCGGCCTCGTCGGCGAGCTTGCCGAGCGCGTCGGCCGCCTCGAGCTTGCGCTGGTTGCCGGGCAGCGACATGTCGTAGCGCCACGGCAGCCGCTCGGCCCGCGTGGACTGCGGCAACTCGGCGCCCTTGCGGTAGCGGCCGGAGAGCCAGCCGCCGGCCAGCGGGCTCCAGACGATCGCGCCCATGTTGTGGCGCTCGATCGTCGGCAGCACGTCGGCCTCGATCGCGCGCACGAGCATCGAGTACGGCGGCTGCTCGCAGACGAAGCGCGCGTACTGGCCGTGCGCCTCCCACTGCGCCTCGACGATCTGCGACGCCGGGAACGTCGAGGAGCCGATGTAGCGCACCTTGCCGGCGCGCACGAGGTCGGTGAGCGCCGACAGCGTCTCCTCGACGTCGGTGTCCTCCTCGGGGCGGTGCACCTGGTAGAGGTCGATGTGGTCGGTGTTCAGCCGCCGCAGCGAGTCCTCGACCGCGCGCATGATCCACAGCCGCGAGTTGCCCTTCTGGTTGGCGCCGTCGCCCATCGCGCCGTGGAACTTGGTGGCGAGGAAGACGTCGTCGCGGCGGCCGTCGGAGAGCGCCTTGGCGACGATTTCCTCCGACTCGCCGCGCGAGTAGACGTCCGCGGTGTCGATGAAGTTGATCCCCGCGTCAAGTGCGCGGTGGATGATCCGGATCGAGTCGTCGTGGTCGGGGTTGCCCCAGGCGCCGAACATCATCGCGCCGAGGCAGAGCGGGCTGACCTGGACCCCTGTCCTACCGAGTGTGCGGTACTCCATCCCACGAACTTATCCCTCGTTCGTGGTCGAGCAGCTTCCGCTTGACCTCCAGGCCACCCGCGTAGCCCGTGAGCTTGCCGGTCGAGCCGACCACGCGGTGGCACGGGACGACGATGCTGATCGGGTTCATCGCGTTCGCGCGGCCGACCGCGCGGGGGACGCTGCCGAGCTCGCGCGCGAGCTCGCCGTAGGAGACGGTCTCGCCGTAGGGGATGTCCACGAGCGCGTCCCACACGCGCTGCTCGAACTCGGTGCCCTGCGGGGCGAGCTTGAGCTCGAAGCGCTTGCGGTCGCCCGCGAAGTACTCGCCGAGCTGCGCCGCGACGTCGGCGAACGTGCCGTCGTCCGGGCCGGCCTCGGCGTGGAAGCGGTGGCCGTCGGTGTACAGGCGCGTCAGGCCGCGCTCGTCGCCCTCGACGAAGATCGGGCCGATCGGGCTGGGGAGGAGTGCGGTGTGCATGCTCTTCGAACGCGTTGCGCACCACTAGTGTGATGCGGATGGAGCTGTCCGACCACGCACGCCGCAACCGCGAGAGCTGGGACGCCGACGCCGAGGCCTACCAGGCGCGGCACGCCGGCGAGATCGAGCACGACGCGCCGCACTGGGGGATGTGGCAGATCCCCGAGTCGGAGCTCCGCGCGCTCGGCGAGCTCGACGGCCGCGAGGTGCTGGAGCTCGGCTGCGGCGCCGGGCAGTTCGGGCTCTCGCTCGTGCGCCAGGGCGCGCGCGTGACCGGCATCGACAACTCGGCGAAGCAGCTCGAGTTCGCGCGGTCCAACGTGGGCGAGCGGATGACGCTCGTGCACGGCTCGGCCGAGGCGCTTCCGTTCGCGGACGCCTCGTTTGACCTCGTGTGCTGCGATCACGGCGCGGTGGGCTTCACCGACCCGCGGGTTGTGGTTCCGGAGGTCGCGCGCGTGCTTCGGCCAGGTGGCCGTTTCGTGTTCTCCGGGCTGACGCCGATCGAGTGGATCACATTCGACGGCGATTCGTCGTCGACCTCGTTGCAGCGCGACTACTTCGGGCTGGGCCCGATCGAGACGGACGGCATCGTCGAGTTCATGCTCACCTACGGCGACTGGATCCGCGTCTTCGTCGCCGCCGGCTTCGCGATCCGCGACCTGATCGAGGTGCGCCCGCGCGAAGGCGCGACGTCGACGTACCGCGACGAGGCCGAGACCGAGTGGGCCAGGCACTGGCCGATGGAACAGATCTGGGTGGTGGAACGGGTTGCCTGAACGCGGCCGCCGCGCATAGACTCGAATCGGTCAGCGATGTTCTGCGATCCCGCCGATACGACTCGCGATCGCTTGCTCGATACGGCCGAGCGCCTGTTCGCCGAGCACGGCTATCAGGCGACCACGATGCGGATGGTGACCACCGAGGCGGCGGCCAACATCGCGGCCGTCAACTACCACTTCGGGTCCAAGCAGGCGCTGCTGGAGGCGGTCGTGCACCGCGCGCTCGGCCCGGTCGTGCAGGAGCGGCGCGCGCGGCTCGACGCCCTGGACGCCGAGCCGACGGTGGAGGCGATCGTGGACGCGATCATCGGCCCGCTGATCGAGCGCGTCGGCGCCGAGCCCGATCCAGCGCGCGTGATCCGCCTGCTCGGGCGCCTGTTCGTGGACCCCGATCCGCTGATGCGGGCGCTCGTGAAGGCCGAGGTCGCCGAGGCCGAGAAGCGCCAGCTCGGGATGCTCGAGCGTGCGCTGCCGGACGTCGGGCGCGAGGAGCTGTGGCTGCGCATGCGCTCGATGTTCGCGGTCGTCGGCGCGCACCTCACGGGCGCGTTCGACACCCCGTCGGCGTGCCCCCCGAACTGCGACGAGCTGCGGGCGCGGGTCGTCACCTTCCTGGCCGCGGGCATGCGTGCTCCGGCGGCCGTGCTGACCCCCGCCTAGATCCCGCCCTTAGGTACCGGAAGCCTTACCCCCGCTAGGGAGCGAGCCCCATTCTGGGGGGCGTTCAAACACACGTATGATGACGGCTTCGGACTGCTAAACAAGCGTTTGAACCAGGACGGGCAACCCCATGACGAGTGAGCGAGCGTTCGCCGAGCATCCACTGCTGACCGCCGCCGACGAGCGGCGTCTCGCGCGGGCGATCGAGCGCGGCGATCTGCAGGCGAAGGACCGGCTGGTCAGCTCGAACCTGCGCCTCGTCGCCTCGGTCGCGCGCCGCTACGTCGGCCGCGGCCTGGCGATGGAAGACCTGCTGCAGGAGGGCGTGGTCGGCCTCATCCGCGCCACCGAGAAGTACGACTGGCGCCGCGGCACGCGCTTCTCCACCTACGCGGTGCCGTGGATCCGGCAGTCGATCACGCACGCGCTGGCCAACACGAGCCGGATGGTCCGCCTGCCGGCGCCGCAGCACCTGGAGGCCGACCGGCTGGCCCGCGCCGAGCGCGGGCTGCTCGAGCAGGGACGCGAGACCACGCTCGCCGCGCTCGCGGCCGCTACAGGCATGAAGGAGGCCGCGGTAGAGCGGGTACGGCGCGCGGACGCGTCGGTCGCCTCGCTCGACGCGCCGGTCGGCGACGGCGCCGGCCGCCTCGCCGACGTGCTCGCGGGCCACGACGACACCGAGCCGATCGACGTCGCGCTCGCCGCCGAGCGCCGGCGCGCGATCCGGCGCTCGCTCGAGCGGCTGGAAGGCCGCGATCGCGACGTGATGTGGCTGCGCTACGGGCTCGACGGGATGGGCCAGCGGACGCTCGGCGCGGTCGGCACCGCGGTCGGGCTATCGCCCGAGCGGGTACGGCAGCTCGAAGCCGCCGCGCTCGACCGCCTGCACGAGGACGCCGAGCTGGCGGGCTGGGCCGCCGCAGCATAGGCCGCTAGGTCCCTCTTCTAAAATGCATGGCAGCCGCCGGCGGGGCCGGCGGCTAGCCCATGCAATCGAGAAGGAGACGCCTATGGCGGTAGAGCAAAAGCTCGAAATCGACGGCGAGGTCACCGAAGCCCTGCCGAACCTGCTGTTCCGCGTGAAGCTCGAGAACGACCACGTGCTGCTCGCGCATCTCGCCGGCAAGATGCGGCGGTTCCGCATCCGCGTGCTGCCCGGCGACAAGGTCCGCGTGGAGGTCTCTCCGTACGACCTCAACCGCGGCCGGATTGTGTATCGCTACAAGTAGGACGGTTTCGCCCTCCGGTCGCCGGCCGTCGCAGGCCGGCATCGTTCGCCGGGACCGACGGGCCTTCGCTGCGTGCGACGTTACGCGGCGGGCACCATTCCCTGCTCAGGATTCACGTTGGCGACGTCCTTCGCGCGGAGGAGCAACGCCATCAACACCGCGCCGAAGGCGACCAGGATCGCCGCCGATGTAAAGGCGACCTGGAAGCCCTCGACGAGGCCTGCCGCCGTGTCCGCGGACGTCGGCGCGTGCCCGAGCCCGGAGAGGTAGCTCGACGTCTTGTCGGCCGCGAGCGTCGACAGCACGGCCAGGCCGAGCGCGCCGCCGATCTGCTGCGACGTATTGAAGAGGCCCGACGCCAGCCCGGCGTCGCGCGGCTCCACGTTGGTCGTCGCGATCAGGGTGATCGGGACGAACGTGTTGCCCATGCCGAACGCCATCAGGCACAGACCCGGCAGCAGGTCGGACGCGTAGGAGCCGTCGACCGTCACGCCGGAGAGCAGGAACAGGCCGACGGCGGCGATCGCCATGCCGCCGATCGTGTTCGCCCGCACGCCGATCCTGCGCACGAAGTACTGCGCCGTGCCGGAGCCGACGATGATTCCGGCCGTCACCGGCAGGAACGCCAGGCCGGCCTTCAGCGGCGAGAATCCCAGGATCTGCTGTACGTAGAGGGTCGCGAAGAAGAACAGCGCGAACAGGCCGCCGGCGACCAGCAGCAGCACGGAGTTGGCTATCGCGAGCGAGCGGATCTTGAAGATGCTCAAGCGCACGAGCGGGCCGGCGATGTGCGCCTCGACGTAGACGAACGCGGCCAGCAGCGCGATCGCGATCGCGGCGAGGCCGAGGAACGTGCTCGACCCCCAGCCGTCGCTCTCGGCCTTGACGATCGCGTACACGAGCACGATCAACCCCGCCGTGACGAGCACGGCGCCGAGCACGTCGAAGGAGCCGGCGCCCTCGCCGCGGGACTCACGGATCAGCCGCGCGGACAGGATCACGGTGATGATGCCCACGGGCACGTTGACGAAGAAGATCCACTCCCAGGAGAGGTACTCGACGAGGATGCCGCCCAGCAGCAGGCCGAACGCCGCGCCGCCGGCCGCGATCGCGCCCCAGACGCCGAGCGCCTTCGTGCGATCGGGCCCTTCCTCGAACGTGGTGGTGATGATCGAGAGCGCGGTGGGAGAGACGAGCGCGCCGCCCAGGCCCTGCAGCCCGCGGAAGATCACCAGCTCGGTGCTCGAGGTCGAGAGGCCGTTGAGCAGCGAGGCGAGCGAGAACAGCAGCGTGCCGGCGATGAAGATGCGCTTGCGGCCGAGCAGGTCGCCGAGGCGGCCGCCGAGCAGCAGGAAGCCGCCGAAGGTCAGCGTGTAGCCGTTGATCACCCACTGCAGGTCGGTCTCCGTGAAGTGGAGCTCACGCTGGATCGTGGGCAGCGCGACGTTCACGATCGTCGCGTCCAGGATCACCATGAACTGGGCGAGGCAGACGAGGACGAGGGTGACCCAGCGGTTCCCCTCCATCGTGTGGTGTGCGGGGGCGCTCATCGCCCCCCGCAGGTTAGGGCAGCGTGCTGCTGAAGCGGACTCCCGGGTACCGCTGGGCCACCGGGTCGACCGACACGTGGCGGTCGAGGTCGACGGCGACGATCGTGTCGTAGCCGCGGGCGGCGAACAGGTGGGTGACGCCGAGCTCCTCGGTCGAGGTCTTCGGCACCCGCAACTGGGCGCCGGCCCGGTCGGCGGCCGCCTGCGCGCGCTCGATCAGCGCGGGCGACTGCGCCGCCTCGCCGCCGAGCACGACGACCACCTTCGGCTTCTTCGGGCCCTCCGCGGCTGCCTGCGCACAGCCCGCGGCGACAAGCGCCACGAGCGACGCGGCGATGATCATGCGGAAGTTCATACGTATGAGCATAATACGTATGACCCGCGACCACAAGGAAGAGGACCTTGCGGGCGCGGCTGTCAAACAGCGGCCGTGGAGCCGCGCACGACGAGCCGCACCGGAAGCACCTGGTCCGCAGGCGGCGCGCCCCCGGCGAGCGTCGTCGCGAGCGCGTCGAACGCTGTCGCGCCGAGCTCCTCGGCGTTGGCGGCGACGGTGGTCAGCGGCGGATCGAGCGCGACCGCGAACGCGAGGTCGTCGAAGCCGACGACCGAGATGTCCTCGGGAATTCGAACCCCGCGCTCGCGCGCGGCCAGGTAGAGCCCGCCGGCGAGCACGTCGTCATCGCACATCACGGCGGTCGCGCCGCTCTCGAGCAGCGGCCCGGCGGCCGCCGCGGCGTCGGCGAACGTGATCCGCGCGCGCACGGTCGGCGGCGGCTCGAGCCCCGCGGCGTCGAGTCGCTCCGTGAGCTGCGCCTCGCGCAGCCGGAACGTCGGCGCCTCGAAGTCGGCGGCCAGGTGGGCGATCCGCCGGTGCCCGAGCTCGAACAGATGCGTCACCGCCTGATCGATGCCGGACGCGACGTCGAGCCGCACCACGGGCAGGTCGCCGGGCAGCATCTCGATCGCGATCGCCGGCCGCGTCTCGCCCGGCGGCAGCCCGGCCTCGAACAGCAGCAGCCCGTCCGACGGACCGGCCAGCAGCGCCTCGACCGACTGCGCCTCCCACTTGCGGTCGTCGGCGATGTCGACGAGCATGACCGTGTAGCCGGCGCGCATGGCGGCGGCCTGCGCGCCGCGCAGCATCGGCCCGAAGAACGGGTTGGTGATGTCGGGCACCACGAGCCCGACGGTCCTAGCGACGCCGGTGCGCAGCGTGCGCGCCGCCACGTTCGGGCGGTAGCCGAGCTCGGCCGCCGCACTGCGCACCGCCTCCTCGGTGCGGGCGGAGATGCGCCCGCGGCCCTTTCCGGACAGCACGAGCGAGACGGTCGACTGCGAGACGCCCGCGCGGCGGGCCACGTCGACGCTGGTGACACGCGATGGAGCGCTGATCCCAGCCATCCTAGGGTCCGATGGACGACCTGGTCGAGGAAGTGGTGGCGATCGCGGGCCGCGATCTCGCGCTGCTGCGGCCGCGCGACGCCGAGGCGCTGCTCGACGAGGACGCGTTCGAGCACCACGAGTTCCTGCCCTACTGGGCCGAGCTGTGGCCGAGCGCGCTCGCGCTCGCGCGGCACGTCGCGCCGCGGGCGCTGCGCGGGGCGCGGACGCTCGAGCTCGGCTGCGGCCTCGGGTTGCCGAGCCTGGCGGCCGCGCTGGCCGGCGGGCGCGTGCTGGCCAGCGACTGGTCGCCCGACGCGGTCGCGATGACCGCGCGCAACGCCGAGCGCAACGGGATCGCGATCGAGACGCTGGTGTGCTCGTGGAGCGCGCCCGAGCCGCTGCTCGAGCGCGGCCCGTGGGACCTCGTGCTCGCCTCCGACGTGCTCTATGAGGCGCGCAACGGCGAGGCGCTGGCACCGTTGCTTCCCCGGTTGCTCGCGCCGCACGGAGAGGTCTGGCTCGCCGATCCGGGCCGTCCCGCGGCCGAGCGCTTCCTCGCCGGCTTCGACGCCGAGCGGCGGAGCGTGCCGGAGCTACCGCGTGGGGGCATCTACTGCATACGCTCGCGGGCATGACTCCGAAACAGAAGGCCGACGCGCTGCGCGCGCTGCACGTGCCCGGCGATCCGGTCGTGCTCGTCAACGCGTGGGATGCCGCGTCCGCGCGGGTTGTCGCATCCGCTCCGGGCTGCGCCGCGATCGCCACCGCGAGCTGGTCGATCGCCGCCGCTCACGGCTACCCGGACGGCGAGCAGATCCCGCGCGACGAGATGATCGCCGCCGTCGGGCTGGTCGCGCGCTCGGTCGAGCTGCCGGTGACCGCCGACCTCGAGCGCGGCTACCAGGACGCGGGGGAGACGATCGCGCTCGCGATCGAGGCCGGCGCCGTCGGCTGCAACCTCGAGGACTCCGATGAGGACGCGCTGCGGCCCACCGAGGAGCACGCGGCGCGGGTCGCCGCCGCGCGGGCGAACGGCGAGGAGCTCGGGGTGCCGGTCGTGATCAACGCGCGCACCGACGTCTGGCTCCTTGGCGGCATCCCGCCCGAGGAGCGGCTGGCGGCCGCGATCGAGCGCGGCGAGGCGTACATGGACGCCGGCGCCGACTGCATCTTCGTACCGGGGCTGCGCGACCTCGAGACGATCGCCGAGCTGTGCTCGCACTTCCCGGTGAGCGTGGGCGGCGCCTCGCCACGCGCCGCGCTTGCGGCGGCCGGCGTGTCGCGGATCTCATACGGGCCGGGCGGCATGGGCATCGCGCTCGCGGCGCTGCGGCGCGAGGCCGAGTCGCTGCTGGCGGGCGGCGCGCCGCCGGCGGATCTCGCGTTCAGACCTTGACGATCAGCGCGCGCGTGCTCGGGGCGCCGCGGCGGCGCACGCGGTAGGGCACCGTGCCGTCGAACACGACGGCGTCGCCCTCCTCGAGCTCATGCACGCTGCCGTCGACGTCGATGTCGAGCGCGCCGCGGGCGACGTACACGAGCACGTCGCCCGCGTGGCTGTCGGCCTCTGTGGGCCAGCTGCGGCTCCCGCCGCTCCACTCGTGCACGGCGGGCGCGCCGGTCAGCAGCTCGCGCAGCCCGGTCGCGCCGTCCTCGCGGCGCAACAGCCGCTCCTCGCGCGAGCGCGGCGGCGTCCACAGGTGCGCGACCGGCACGCCGAGCGCATCCGCGATCCGCTCGACCGAGCCGACGCTGGGGCGCGCGAGGCCGCGCTCCACCTGGCTGAGGAAGGGATGCGAGAGCCCGGCCAGCCGGCCGAGCGCCTTCAGCGTGAGGCCGCGCTGACGCCGAAGGGACCTGACGCGGCCGCCGAGATCGCTCCCGGCGCCGTTGTTGAAAGTCTGACCGCTAAGCACCGTCTTCCAGACTAACGGGACCGGGGTGGCGGCGCTGACGCAGTCGCGTGACGAACTGGGCTTGCGGTCAGGCCTCGCTCAACCGGCGTCGGGCGTTCGGTCAGGTTTCACGCCACCTCGGCGATCGACCAGCCTTGCGTGGAGCGGTCCGCCAGGGCGCTCACCGAGCCCGAATAGCGGATGCGCCCGCCGGCCAGCAGCGTCACCGCATCGGCGGCGCCGGCGAGCTGGTCCAGGCGCTGCGCGGCCCACACCACCGCCGCGCCGTGGCGGGCGCGGCCGATCGCCAGCCGGCGCGCGATCTCGGGCTCGGGCTCGCACGCGGGCGCGTCGATCAGCAGCACGCCGGGCTCGTTCAGCAGCGCGCGGGCGAACGCGAGCCGGCGGCGCATCCCGGGCGTCCACTCGCCGACCGGTCCGCGCGCCGCGTCGCCGAGGTCCGCCTCGTGGAGCACGGCCTCCGCGCGGCGGAGCGCCTCGCGCTCGGGCAGGCCCTGCAGCCGCCCGTAGAAGACGAGATCCTCGAGGCCGGAGATGCGACGGTGGGTCGAGTCATCGGCCTCCACGAACGCGATCCGCCCGCGCACCTGCATGCGGCCCGAGCTGGGGCAAAGCTGGCCGGCGAGCACGCGCAGCAGCGTGCTCTTGCCCGCCCGCGCCGGGCCGAGCAGGCCGTGGACCTCCCCAGCGGCGACCATCAGGTCGATGTCGCTGAGCGCGTGCTGGCAACCGAAGTCGCGGCCGACGGAACGCACCGCGATCGGGTGACCGCTGAGCTGCCTCACGACTTACGATCATCCTCCCGCTCAGAAAACCAGTCCCATACGAAGGTCGAGGTCTCGTGAGAGCAGAGCCGGATTCCGACACGCTTGCCCGCGACGCCGCGGCGCTCGTGCGCGTGCCGAGCGTGACCGGCGACGAGCGCGCGGCGCTGGAGCTGCTCGCCTCGCAGGCCGCGTCGCTCGGGCTCGAGACCGACCTGCACGAGCACGACCTCGCCGCGCTGCGCGCCCACCCGGGGCATCCGGGCGAGGAGGCGCCGCGCGCGTCGCTGTGGGGACTGACGGCGACGCTGCCCGGGACGCTGCCCGGCCGGATCGCGATCAACGGTCACGTCGATGTAGTCGGCCCGGGGACCGAGGAGTGGCAGCACGGGCCGTGGCCGGGCCTCGTCGCGGGCGGTCGCCTGCACGGGCGCGGGTCGGTCGACATGAAGGGCGCGGTGGTCGCGGCGCTGCATGCGCTGGCGGCGGTGCGCGCGGCTGGGCTGCCGTCGCCGACGGTCGTCCTGCAGGCGGTGTCGTCGGAGGAGGACGGCGGGCTCGGGACGTTCGCCGAGCTCGAGCGCGATGACGCGTTCGACGCGGCCCTCCTGCCAGAGCCGACCGGCTTCGCGGTCGTCTGCGCGCAAGCCGGGGCGCTGACGTTCAAGGGGGTCGTGCGCGGGAGGTCGGCGCATGCGGCGGCGCGCCTGGAGGGCGTCTCGGCGATCGAGCGCTACGTGCGCGTGCATGCGGCGCTGGCCGCGCACGAGGCGGTCGTCAACGCCGGCGTCGCGCACCCGCTGATGCGCGAGCTGGCGCTGCCGTACCCGCTGTCGGTCGGGCGCATCGCGGCCGGCGAGTGGTCGAGCTCGGTGCCCGACCGGCTCGAGTTCGAGGGCCGGCTCGGCGTACCGGTGGGCGCCGATCTCGACGAGGCGCGGGCCGCGCTGCAGGCCGTCGTGGACTCCGCGCTGGACGACGGCGAGGCGCCGTGCGTGCTGACGTGGGAGGGAGGCGCGTTCGCGCCGGGCGAGACGCGCGTGGACGACCCGTGGGTCGAGCGCGTGCGCGCGGCGGTGACCGAGGAGCGAGGGGCGGCGCCGGTCGTCGGGGTGGCTTACGGCGCCGACATGCGGCTGTTCACGGCGCGCGGCATCCCGGCGGTGATGGTCGGGACCAACGACCTCGAGCTCGCGCACGCCGTCGACGAGTCGGTCGCGGTCGATGAGCTCGCCGCGCTCGCGCGGATCATCGCGCGCGTGGTCACGCGTGCCTGACTGCCACCGTTCGCAGCGAGCCGCGCAGCGTCATCGCGAACGCTGCCGCCGCCGCGCAGGCCACGCCGCTCAGCATGAACGCGCCACCCGCGCCGCCATCGGCCAGTGCGCCTCCGGCCGCCGACCCCAACGCGAGCCCCGCGGCCAGCCCCGTCGTCAGCCAGGTGAACGCCTCGGTGACGGCGCCCGCGGGCGCGACGCCGTCGACGAGCGCGTTCGCGATCCCGAACGCGGGGGCGATCGCCGCGCCGGCGAGCACGAGCAGCGCCGCGAGGGCGAGCAGCCCGGCCGGCATCGCGAGCAGCGCGTGGCCGGCGGCAAGCGCGGCCAGAAGCACGCACAGCCGGCGCACGCCGTCGGCCGGCGGCCGGGCATGGACGGCGGCGAGGCCGCCGAGCAGCGACCCGAGCCCCCAGAAGCCGAGCAGGAGGCCGGCCGCGTGCGGGCGGCCGGCGGCGTCCGCGGTCGCCGGTACGCCGACCTCGACGGCGCCGAACGCGAGCCCGACCAGCACGTACACGACCGCGAGCGTGCGGACGCCGGGCGAGCGCAGCGGGCCGCCGCTCCCCGCGGCCGGCGCCGGCGGCCGGAACCCGCGCACCGGCCCGGCGGCCGCGAACGCGAGCGTGCCGGCGAGCAGGAGCACCGCGCTGGTCAGCGCGGCGGCGGCGGTGGAGCGCGCGCCGATCGCGCCCGCGATCAGCACCGGGCCGGCGATGTAGGTGATCTCGAGCGTCGCGCTCTCGAGCGCGAACGCGGCGTGCGCGAGCGAGCGGTCGCCGAGCAGGCTCGGCCAGAGGGCGCGCAGGCACGGACCGACCGGCGGCGTGGCGGCGCCGGCCACCACGGCGCACGCGGCGATCGCCGCGAACGGCGCGCCGGCCGGCAGCGCGGCGAACGCGGTCAGCGCGGCGGCCGCGAGCAGCGCGCCCGGCACGAGCACCGCCGGTTGCCCGCGCCGGTCCGCGATCCGTCCGAGCGCCGGCGCGCACGCCGCCGACGCGAGCGCGTACATTCCCGCCGCGGCGCCGGCCGCCGCGAACGAGCCGGTCAGCTCCTTCGCCCGCAGCACGAACACGAGCCCGAGCGCGGTCAGCGGAACCCGCGCGACCATCGAGGCGGCGAACACGCGCGCGCAGCCGGGGGCACTAAGGACGGCGAGCATGCGACGGAGGCTGGCGTCCCGGCGCGTGCGCGTCGAAGGATTCGGCCGAGCCCGAATCCGCGCGGTACGCTCCGGCGATGCGCGGCGATCACGGCATGGCGGCGGAGCGCGCATGATCTCGCTCCGCTTCGGCCCCGAGGATCTTGGCCGCGTGCGGTTCGCGGTCTCGCCGCTGTTCGAGCTCGTCTCCAGCCTCGACGTGCTGCGCGATCCCGCCGCGCACTCGCTTCATGAGCCGTGGGCGCGGAACGCGCGCAGGGCCGTGAAGGGGCTCGACTTCTGGCTGCTGGACGCCGCGCTGCCCGAGGTCGGCTACTGCTACCGCCCCGACTTCATCGCGCCCCCGCCGGAGAAGCCGGTGACCGAGCTGCACTCCGAGCTCGAGCGCGTGCGCGCCACCCCGCCCGAGCAGGTCGCGCGCGAGCTCGGATGGGCGTATCCGCGCGGGCTCCCGTCCGGCGCCAAGCGGCTGCTCGAGCACGGGCTCGACGGGCTCGTGGACGCGATGGCCGCGTACTGGGAGCTCGCGATCGCGCCGCACTGGGCGGAGCTGAAGGCGATCCTGGAGGCCGACATCGCCGCGCGCGCCGCGCAGCTCGCGGCCGGCGGGCCGCTCGCCGCCCTGTCGGACCTGCACGCCGACGTCGCCTACCGCGACGGCGTGCTGGAGGTCAGGCGTCCCTACGAGGAGACGGTCGAGCTCGCGGGACGCGGCGTGCTGCTGATCCCGTCGGCGTTCAGCTGGCCGCGGGTGTGGGCGATGTTCGACCCTCCATGGCAGCCGTCGATCGTCTACACGGCGCGCGGAACCGGCGCGCTCTGGGCTCCGGCGCGCAAGCCCGGCGAGGCGCTGAGCGCGCTGCTCGGCGCCCGCCGCGCCGAGATCCTGGCGCAGCTTCCCGCGAGCACGCGCGAGCTCGCGCAACGCCTGCACGCGAGCCCCGGCGGAGTGTCCGAGCACCTCGGCGTGCTCCGAGACGCCGGCCTGATCCGGGGCCGGCGGGAGGGCCGAGAGGTCCGCTACGTGCGCACGGAGACCGGCGAGGCGCTCGCGGGGTACTAGATGCGGCCCGCGTCGCGCGCGGCCGCCTCGGCGGCGTCCAGCTTGCGCTCGACCAGCTCGAGCCCGCGGTCCCAGAAGCCGGGGTCGGCGAGGTCGACGCCGACGATCTCGCCCAGCTCCTCGGGCGACCGCGAGCCGCCCGCGCTCAGCAGGTCGATGTACTTGGGCACGAACGCGTCGCCTTCCTCCTCGTAGCGCCCGTACACGGCCAGCGCGAGCAGCTGCCCGTACGCGTAGGCGTACACGTAGCCCGGCGTGGCGATGAAGTGCGGCACGTAGGACCACCACGTCCGGTAGCCCTCGGTGACGTCGACGGCGTCGCCGAGCAGCTCCACCTGCGACTGCGCCCACAGCTCTCCGAAGCGGTCCACCGACAGCTCGCCCTCGTCGCGCCGCGCCGTGTGCACGAGGTGTTCGAAGCGGTTCATCGCCACCTGGCGGAAGACGGTCGCGATCGAGCCCTCGATCGACTCGGCCAGCAGCGACAGGCGCGACTCCGCGGAGGGCGCGCGCTCCAGCAGCCGCCCGAACACGAGCGTCTCGCCGAACACCGACGCCGTCTCGGCGAGCGTCAACGGCGTCGCCATGTGGAAGATCCCCTGGCGCGAGCCGAGCGCCGCGTGCACGCCGTGCCCGAGCTCGTGCGCGAGCGTCAGCACGTCGCGGCGCAGGTAGGTGTAGTTGAGCATCACGTACGGGTG
Organism: uncultured Solirubrobacteraceae bacterium; assembly: GCA_963837485.1. Lineage (GTDB taxonomy): Bacteria > Actinomycetota > Thermoleophilia > Solirubrobacterales > Solirubrobacteraceae > Solirubrobacter. The sequence continues at coordinate 69,209 of CAWINP010000014.1, forward strand.
CACGCCCGGCGTCCCGTAGGAGCAGAACGCGCCGCCCCGCTTGCCCGGCCGCACCGGCCCGTCGATCCAGTTCTCGTCGTAGAAGCGCTTGACGATCGCGCCGAGCTCGTCCGAGAAGCCGGCGTAGGTCTCGTGCACGAGATCGCGCGCCTCGTGCCACGGCACCTTCTCCTGGTCCTGCGTGACCGCGGCCATGCGGTCGTAGTCGGAGAGCTTGTCGAGCCCGAGCAGCTGCGCCTTCAGCCGGTACCAGCGGCGCGGGATCTCGAAGCGTCCGCGCACCGCCTCGATCAGCGCCTGGACCGACTCGTCGGACGCCTCGTTGGCGAGATTGCGCGACGCGAGCCAGTGCGGGTACGTGCGCAGGCGGTCGTCGGTCGCCTTGTCGGCGAGCAGCGTGTTGAACGCGTAGCCGCGCGTGCGCAGGCCGGGCTTGAGCGCGGCGGTCACGCGCTGGGCGGTGTCGCGGCGGACGCCGGCGTCGGGGGAGAACAGCCGCGCCAGCGCGATCTCCAGCGACACCGGCTCGGTCGCGTCGGCGAGCTCGACCTGGATCGCCGCGGTCTGCTCCTCGAACAGCCGCACCCACGCGGTGCGGCCCGAGAGCGCCTTCTCGGCGAGGATCTTCTCCTCCGGCTCGCTCAGCAGATGCGGCCGGTAGCGCCGGGCGGTGGCGAGGTGATGGCGCGCGAAGTCCAGGCCGTCGGCGGCCAGCAGCGCTTCGGCCTTCGCGTCGTCGAGCGCGGCCCACTCGAGATGGAAGAACAGCAGCACGGTCTCGATCGCCGTGCCCTTCTCCTCGACTCGCTGCAGCAGCGCGCCGCGCGCCGGATCGGCGGTGTTGACCGAGAACGACAGGTGCGCATACGTACCCGCACGTGCGGCGAGCTCCTCGATCTCGCCCAGCTCGCGCATCGCCGCGACCAGCCCCGGCCCGTCCAGCCCGGCCACCTTCCCGGCATGCGCGGCGGCGAACGCGTCGGCGCGGCGCTGAGCCTGCTCGAGCAGCGCATCGACGGCGGCCTGCGGGTCTCCGGTGCCTCCGATCAGGTCACTGAGGTCCCAGGTGACCTCTTCGAGCTCGGGATCGGTGAGGGCTTCCGGGGCAGTCATAGCCCCTAAGCCTATGAAGTCGGAAGCGGACCCGAGGCGTTCGCGGCCCGCAGGCCGTCGATCACGATCGCGAGGTGACGGCGCCAGGCGTCGGGCACCATGTGCGGCTTCGCGGTCGCGGTCCCGATCCCGCACATGAGCATCGGGACGTCGTCGAGGATCGCATCCGCCCGCAGCTCGCCGGACGCCTGCGCGCGGGCGACCAGCACGGTCATCGTCTCGTGCATCTCGCGCTGGATGTCGATGTCGACGTTCACCGGCCCGTACATCTCGGTCATGATCAGGCTCAGCGCGCGGTCGCCGGCGAGGATCTCGGCGCCGGCCCACAGCGTGGTCACCAGCGCGTCCCACGCGTCGTCGGTGCGCGCGGCCTGCTCCTTCGCGACGACCAACAGCTGCCCGAAGGCCTCGGCCACGAGCGCGTCGATCAGCGCCTCTTTGGTCGGGAAGTGGCGGTAGACCGTGCCGACGCCGACCTCGGCGCGGCGCGCGACGTCGTCCATCTGGGCCTCGCGGCCCTGCTCGGCGAAGACCTCGCGGGCGGCGATCAGGACGCGCTCGCGGTTACGACGCGCATCTGCGCGGAGGGGGCGACCGGCGACCTGTGTCATGGGTTCACATTAGGGGTTGACATCCGGAACGTCAATTCCGTATCGTACAATCTGGAAACGGAACTTCGCTTCCATTTAGTTCGGTCAACCGTACCAGGAGCCGTAATGTCAACCACACCATCGACTGATCGCCGCGGGTTGGCGCTCGCGCTGCTGGCGGTCGCCCAGTTCATCGTCGTGCTCGACGCGGCGATCGTGAACGTGGCGCTGCCGTCGATCGGCACCGCGCTGCACTTCTCGCAGGACGACCTGTCGTGGGTCGTGAACGCGTACACCCTCACGTTCGGCGGCTTCCTGCTGCTCGGCGGCCGCATGGCCGACCTGCTCGGCCGCCGCCGCATGTTCGTGATCGGTCTCATCATCTTCGCCACCGCCTCGCTCGCCGGAGGCCTCGCCCAGAGCGACACGTGGCTGGTCATCGCGCGCGCGATCCAGGGCCTCGGCGCCGCGATCGTCTCTCCCGCCGCGCTCTCGCTGGTGACCGTGCTCTTCAAGGAGGGCTCGGAGCGCAACAAGGCGATGGGCGTCTGGGGCGCGGTGTCGGGCTCCGGCGGCGCCGCCGGCGTGCTGTTCGGCGGCATGCTCACCCAGTGGGCAGGCTGGGAGTGGGTCCTCTTCGTCAACGTGCCGATCGGCATCGCCGCCGCGCTGCTGGCTACCCGCCTGCTGCCCGAGAGCCGCAACGACGGCGAGCGCAGCTTCGACTTCGCCGGCGCGTTCGCGATCACCGGCGGCCTGTCGCTGCTCGTCTACTCGATCGTCAACGCCAACAAGGTGGGCTGGGGCTCGGTCGAGACGCTGATCCTGATGGCCACGGCGCTCGTCATGATCGCGTCGTTCTTCGGCATCGAGCGCAGGAGCAAGGCGCCGCTGGTCCCGCTTCCCGGCATCTTCCGCATCCGCACGATCACGAGCGTGAACGTCGTCGCGCTGCTGATCGCCATGTCGCTGTTCTCGATGTTCTTCTTCGTCTCGCTGTACATGCAGCAGGTGCTCGGCTACGACGCGCTGAAGACGGGCGTCTCCTACCTGCCGCTGGCGGGCGGGATCATCGTCGCGGCGGGGATGGCCTCGGGCCTCGTCACGAGGTACGGCTTCAAGCCGATCCTCGTGCTCGGCATGGTGCTGACCGCCGGCGGCCTGGTGTGGTTCTCGCAGATCTCCGCGAGCGGCTCGTACCTGAGCGACATCCTCGGCCCGTCGCTGCTGTCGGCGTTCGGCCTCGGCTTCGCGTTCGTGTCGATGACGGTCGCCGCGGTGGCCGGCGTCGAGAGGCACGAGGCGGGCCTCGCCTCGGGCCTGATCAACACGTCGCAGCAGATCGGCGGCGCGCTCGGGCTGGCCATCCTGGCTGCGATCGCCAACTCGAAGACGGACAATCTGGTCGGTGACGGCGTCGCTCGCGCGCAGGCCCTGACCGAGGGCTTCAGCACGGCGATGACCGTCGGCGCCGCGTTCGCGATCCTCGGCGCCCTGCTCGCCGTGTTCACGATCTCCGGCCGCGTGAGCCGCGAGCACGCGATGGCCGCGCAGCGCGGCGAGGTCGAGCCCGTGGTCGCCTAGCGTCCCAACGCGTGGTCGAGCCAGGCTCGGCCACGCGGGTTGGCGGTGTAGACCGCCCAGATCGCGCCCTGCAGGACTCGAGCCTCGACCCACAGGCCAAGCTCGGCCGGGTCGAGCTCGAGTCCCGCGGCGCTTAACGCGGTCTCCGCCTCGGGCTCGGTCCCCGTCACCCGGTGGGTCGCAAGCAGGCACGCGGCGTCCCAGTGCACCGGCCCGATGCAGGTGTCCTCCCAGTCGTTCCACAGCGGCCCCTCGGGGCCGCTGAGCACGTTGCGCAGGTGCGCGTCGCCGTGCAGCGGCTGCACCGGCCCGCGCAGCGGGATCATCATCTCGCGCAGCTCCTCGATCCGGTCGTGGAGCGCGTGCGCGGTGTCCGGGTCGAGCGTCTCCTCGGCGGCCAGTCCCGCGAGCAGCGCCTCGGCCTCGGTCACGTGCCCGAGGACGGGGAGCGAGCCGCGGAAGCCGCGCAGCGCCTCGTGGATCTCGCGCAGCGCGGCGCCGGCCGCGGCGGGGTCCACCGCGCCGCGCTCCGGCACGTGCTCCCAGAAGCTGAGCACGTGCCCGTCGTGGTGGTGCGGGCCGGGCGGGAGCTCGGCGCTGGGCGCGACCACCGGCGCGCCGGCGGCGGCGAGCGAGGACGCGACCGCGAGCTCGCGCCGCAGCCAGTCGTCGCCCGGCCGTACGCGCGCGATCGTCCCGGCGACGCGCGCGACCACCGGCGCCGGGCGCAGGAGCACCAGCACGTTCAGGCGGTCGCGCAGCACGACCGGCTCCTCGACGCGCAACCCGTGCGCCCGGGCGACCGCCACCGCGGCGTCGACCTCGCTGTTCACTTGACCGCGACGTGCCAGACCCAGGCGATCAGCGCGCCCTGCACCGGCAGCCGCGCCCACAGCAGCGGCTCGGGGATGCGGCGGAAGCGCTCGGCGCGGAGCGCCATCTCGACGTTGGCGGGGAAGATCGCCAGCAGCGTCGCGATCAGCCACCAGGCGGCGACCCGCCGGCCCGCCAACACCCCGGCGCCGCCGGCCATCTCGGCGAGCCCGCTCGCGTAGACCAGCTCGCGGTGCGCGGGCAGGTAGCGCGGCATGATCGCCTCGTACATGCGAGGGCGCAGGAAATGGAGGGCGCCGGCCACGAGGAACGTGACGCCGAGGAGACCGCGAGCCACGCGAGTCAGCGTAGTCGCGGGCCCATGATCGACCGGACCGCGCGACTGGGTAGCTTGCACGGCATGCTGTTCGGCAAGGAGCATGTGAAGCGCTACCGCGAGACCGGTGGCGAAGAGGGACACGACTGGCGTGGCACGCAGACCCTTCTGCTGACCACCAAGGGGCGCCGCAGCGGAGAGGCGCGCGAGCTGCCGCTGATCTATGGCAAGCACGGCGACGACCTTCTGATCGTCGCCTCCAAGGGCGGCGCGGACGCGCCTCCCGCCTGGTACTTGAACCTGCAGGCCGACCCCGAGGTCGAGGTGCAGGTGTGGGACGACCGCTTCAAGGCCCGCGCGCGCACGGCCACGCCGGAGGAGAAGCAGGCGCTGTGGCCGACGATGACGGCCGAGTGGCCGGACTACGACGCCTACCAGAAGAAGACCGACCGGGAGATCCCGATCGTCATCCTCGAGCGAGCGGGCTAGAGCACCGCGATCAGCGCGCCGGTGACGCCGGCGGCGAGCAGGGTCACGACGACGCCGCGGCGCAGCGCGAGCAGCGCGACCGCCGCGGCGGCGAGCACCGCCGCCTGCCACGGCTCGCTCAGCTCGCGGGCGAGCGCGACCGAGGAGCCGAGGATGGCGCCGATCGCGGCCGGGCCGGCGCCGTCGAGGAACGCGCGCGCGTCGGGCTCCCCGCGCAGGCGGTCGAAGCGCGGCGCGCCGAGCAGGACGAACGCGAACGACGGCGCGAAGGCCACGGCGGCGGCCAGCAGCCCGCCGCCCACGCCCGCCGCCGCATAGCCGACCGCCGCGACCGTGTGGACGACCGGGCCGGGCGTGATCTGGCCGAGCGCGACCGCGCTGAGGAACTGCTCGCCGGTCATCCAGTGGTAGCGCTCGACGGCGTCGCCCTGCATCAGCGGGATGATCACGAAGCCGCCGCCGTACGAAAGCGCGCCGACCTTCAGCGCGACCCAGGCGAGCCCGCCGAGATGCGCGGCCGCGGCCAGCACCGGCCACGCGAGCGTCGCGGTGCGGCGGCGGACGAGCTCGAAGCCGCCGCAGGCGAGCAGGACGAGCACCACCCACGGTCCGGTGACCGCGGCGGCCAGCCCGCCGAGCACGGCGTAGACGATCCACCGGGGGTGGCTGGCGGCACGCTGCCAGCTCGCGGGGACGAGCGAGACCCCGGCCTGCACGGCCACCGCGGCGACCGCGGCGCCCGCGCCCTTGCCGGCGCCCTGCACCCAGTCCGGCGGGCTGCCGGCCAGAAACAGCGCCGACAGCGCGAGGATCGCGACGAGCCCGGGGACGATGAACGCGAGCCCGCCCACGATCGCGCCGACCGGACCGCGCACGCGCCACGCCGTGAAGATCGCCAGCTGCGTCGAGGCCGGCCCGGGCAGCAGGTTGCAGGCGGCGATCGCGTCCTCGACCTCGTCGGCGGAAAGCCACCCGCGCCGGTCCACCACGAGCGCGCGCAGAAGGGCGATGTGCGCGGGCGGGCCGCCGAACCCGAGGCAGCCGATCCGGCCCCACTCGCGCAGCACCACGCGGAGGGAGACGTCGTCGCGCCGGCTCTCAGCGCTGCATCGCACCTAGGTTTTCCCTGACGGCACCCGCGGCAGGCTACAAATTGACGGGTGTCCTCACGCATGCGCATCGCCTTCGCCGGAATCGCCGTCGCGATCCTCGTCCTCGCGGTCGTCGTCCTGAGCGGAAACAACAGCGACGACAACGGCAACGAGCAGCCCGCCGCGCAGGCCACGGCGACAGCGACGCCGACCGCCACGGAGGCCGCGGGCGAGACGACCACGCCCGCGCCGACCGAGACGCCGACGCGGGCGGCGGCGGTCGATCCCGGCCCGCTGCTCACCGGCGAGAAGGTGGTCAAGATCGAGGTCAACAAGGGCGACACGGTGCGCTTCCGCGCGCGCTCGCCACAGGACGACGAGGTTCACGTCCACGGCTATGACCTCAAGAAGGACCTGCCCGCCAACCAGACCGTGAGCATGAGCTTCAAGGCGACGATCGACGGGATCTTCGAGATCGAGTTCGAGAACCAGGGCAAGCAGATCGCGTCCCTGCGGGTCAACCCCTAGCCGGGACGTAGAGACGGACGTTGCGGTCGTTCCTGGTGCCCGCGAAGCGCTGGGGGCGCCCGCCCTGGGCGTCGAGATAGGCGAGCTCGCGCGAGATGCCGGCGAGGCCCTCGCCGTCGTGGTCGACCATCCACGTCTCCAGCGCGACGCCGTCGCGCGTGGCGCGCAGGCGGAACATCCGCGCCTGCTGTGGGAAGTCGGCGAGCGAGGACGTGCCGATCAGCCAGAAGCGGTTGTGGCGGGTCACGACGTTCTTGTGGCGGTTGCCGGAGACGGCGGCCACGACGCGCGGGTCCTGGTCGAGCGCCTGCAGCGCCTGCGCGCCGCCGTCGGACGCGTCGAGCGGGTTGTGGGAGAGGACGATCACCCAGCGGTCCCCGGCCTGGGCGAGCTGCGCCTTGAGCCATTGGACCTGGGCGGGGGTGACGAGCCCCTTTGACGTGCCGTCGCGGCGGACGGTGTCGAGCGTGACGGCGCGGACGCGCGGGCCGACGTCGGCGGCGTAATCCATCAGGCCGTCGGGCGTGGCCGCCGTGCCCTTGGCGGCTGCGCCGATCAGGCGCTGCTCGACCTCGGGCGGCGTCAGCAGACGGCGCCGCGGGTCCTTCGGGACGTGCTGCGAGGGGAGCGGGATGAACCCCGAGAGGACGCTGGCGACGGCGGCCTTCGCGTCGGCCTCGTCGCGCGGCACCTCGATGCGCGGGTCCAGCGCGGACACGAGCCGGTCGCCGGTCGCGTAGGCCTGGATCGCCGCCGTCGGCGGGACCTCGCCCTGCGCGAGCACGTCGTGGTTGCCGACGAGCGGGTACCACGGCGCGTGCAGCCCCGCGGCCTTGAATGGGCGCTGCGCGCGCTCGAGCGCGCCGGGGTGACGGGGCGCGTCGTGATCGGGCCGGTAGTAGAACGGGTCGGCGGAGTCGGCGGCCTGGACGCCGTCGTAGCCGCGCGCGCCGGAGTCGGGCGCGACGGTCCTGCCGTTGAGCGTCGCGATCGCCTGGTCGAGCTCGTTCTCCTGCGCGTTGTCGACGATGTCGCCGGTCACGAAGACCGCCTGGGGGCGCTCGCGGTTCAGCGCGCGGACCGCGGCATCGAGGGTTTGCGTGGAGAACGCCTCCTGCGGGCGGAACGTCGACCTGAAGCGGTCGCCGATCCGGTCCAGGAACGGCACCCGGGCCGGCGACTCCTCGTCGCGCACGTGCGTGTCGGTGAGCTGGGCGAACGTGGCCAGCGTGGCTCCCGGGGCCGCGTCGCCGCCGCGATCGCGCAGCGGCTCGGCGGGGCCGCCGTCGAGGAAGCCGTCCCCGTCGGTGTCGGCGAGCGTGGCCTGCAGCGTCGAGCCGGGCATCGGCGGCGCGGCAGCCCGGTCGCCTCCGCAAGCCGCGAGCGCGAGCCCGGAGAGCATCACCGCCGCGCGCCTCATTCCTCGCGCAACCCCGCGACGATCGGCTCCCTCAGCACGCGGCGCGCGACGATCGCGGTCGCCGCAGCCGACAGTAGGAGCAGGCCGGCGACCACGAGCGCGATCTGGGCGGTGGTCGGCGCGAGCGGGAGCGAGGCGAAGCCCGCGGCCAGGCGCGCGACGAGCGGGCCGAACACGAGCGTCTCCAGCAGCACGCCGCCGGCCGCGGCGGGGATGGCGACCGCCGCCGCGGCGCCCGCGAGCACGAGCGCGACGGTCGGGGCGTCGGCGCCGCAGGCCCGCAGCAGCGCGACCGCTCCGCGCCGTTCGCGCGCGGTGACGGTGAGCGCCTGGATGAGGGCGTAGAGGCACACGAGCCCGACCGCGAGGCCGACGCCGCGCAGGACGGCGGCGAGCACGGCGAGGAAGCGCGCGTTGTCGGTCTGCGCCGCGCCGACCGGCACCAGGCGCGCGCCGATCGCCTCCAGCCGGCGCACGACGTCGTCGCGATCCGCTCCGGCGCCGAGCCGCACGACGACCTGCGGCGCCAAGTCGGGGTCGTGCAGGACGAGGCGATCGGGCCGCACCCACGCGATCCGCCCGTCGTTCTCGAGCGCCCGCACGACGCCGCTGACCCGGAAGCGCACCTCGTCGCCGCCGGGAAGCTGGGCCGCGAACACCGAGCCGGGGCTGAGCCCCAGCGCGTCGGCCATCCCCTGACCGACCTCGATGTCGTTTGTGGCCCGGATCCGCCGTCCCTCGGCGAGCGGCGGCGCCTCGAACTCCGTGTGGTCGCCGGGGTAGGCGACGAGCCGCACCGGCTCGCCCAGGCGGAACGAGTCGGCCGCGTCGACCTGGTATCTGCGGCCCACGGCCGCCACTCCAGGCACCTTGCCGGCCTCAGATATAAGGCTCGAGTCAAGGGTTAGACTGAGCTGGTAGCGCTTGCCGACCGTGCCCGGGTCGCTGCGCAGCCGCTCGAGCAGCGACGCGAGCGCGAGCATCAGCGTGACGACCCCGGCACAGACCGCGACGGTCGCGACGGCGGCGACCCAGCGCCCGCGCGCGGCGGTGGCGAAGCGCACGCCCAGGGTCGCAAGGGACGGCGAGGCCGCGTGGGCGGGCGGTGACGTAGTGGCGGTCCTCGTTGCGCGCCGGCGTCGCTTGCGGGCGCCCGCGGCGAGGTCGCCTCCGCGCAGGATCTCGACCGGCGGCCGGCGCGCGGCGCGCCAGGCGGGCCACGTCGCCGCCGACACGACGACCAGCACGACGGCGACGAGGCAGATCGCCAGCGCCGGCAGCAGCGCCCAGCCCGGGCTCAGCTCGTTGAGCGCGGCCAGGAGGTCCCCCGCGGGCCGGGCGACCAGCGCCGCGCCAACGGCGATGCCCAGTGCGGCGGCGGGCACGGCGACGAGCGCGGCCTCGGTCGCCTGCAGCGCGGCGATCCGCGCCGGGGTGAAGCCGAGCGCCCGCTGCACGCCCAATGCCGGCAGCCGCCGCTGCACGTCCGCGTGGGCGCCGGCCGCGAGCATCGTGCCGGCGGCGACCAGCGCGACCAGCGAGAACGCGACGAGCAGCGAGATCACGATCCCCGCGGCCTGCGAGAGCAGCACGCGCACGCCCGAGCGCGTGATGAACTGCAGCCGCCCGATGCCGAACGAGACGGCGCGCGCCTGGGTGAGCGTGACGTCGGCCTTCGACGGGTCGTTGAGCCACAGGAGCGCGACGTTCGGGCGCGGGCGGAAGTCGAGCCAGTCCGGCGACACGTAGACGCGCGCCGCCTTGGCGAGCGGGAACGCGACGTTGTCGGGCGAGACCGCGACGCCCACGACGTCCAGGCGCGACAGTCGCCCGACGCGCAGCTCGTCGCCGGGCTTGAGGTCCCACTCCTGCGCCAGCCCGCGCTCGATCACGACCTCGCCGGGCGCGCCGGTGAGGTCGTGGCCGGCGGTGATCAGGTAGCCGCGCCGGCCGCCGAGCACGAAGTCGATCGCGCCCTTGCGCGTGTCGTGCGTGCCGCTGCGCAGCCGCGCGTTCGTGAACTCGGCGCGATAGGAGCGCCCCGCGAGGTTCGGCAACGCGCTCACGCGGGCGTCGACCTTCGCCTCGTCGTCGCGCGAGAAGCGCGCGATCACGTCGGGCAGGTCGGCGCGGTCGGCGGACCGCTCGAAGCCGGTGGCCAGGGAGTAGCCGACCGTCGTCGCGGTGCCGACGACCAGCGCCGCCGCGAGAATGCCCAGCGCGGCCAGCCACGTCCGCGACCGCCGCGCCCGCAGACCCGCGAGTGCGTCGCCGATCACGCCGGCTCCAAGCGGCCGTCGACCAACCGGAGCACCCGGTCGGCGATGCCGGCGGCGGAGTCCTCGTGCGTGACGATCACGACCGCGCGGCCCTCGGCGGCGCCGGCGCGCAGCAGGCGCAGGACCTCGGCGCCCGCCTCGACGTCGAGGTTGCCGGTCGGCTCGTCGGCCAGCAGCACCGCCGGGTCGTTGACCAGTGCCCGGGCGATCGCGAACCGCTGCTGCTCGCCGCCCGAGAGCTGGTGCGGCAGCGATGCGGCCACCTGGCGCAGTCCCAGCGCGTCGATCAGCGCCTGCCCGCGCGAGGCGGCGTCCGGCTGGGCGTCGCGCACGCGCCCGGCGAGCAGCACGTTCGCCTCGCCGGTCAGCTCCGGCAGCAGGTGGAAGAACTGGAACACGAAGCCGATGCGCCGCCGCCGCAGCCGCGACAGCGCCCGCTCGCTCGCGCCCGTGACGACCGAGCCGTCGACCTCGATGACGCCCGCCTCGGGGCGATCGAGCCCGCCGATCAGGTGCAGCAGCGTCGACTTGCCCGATCCGGAGCGGCCGATGACCGCCACCACCTCGCCCGCCGACACGCTCAGCGCCGCCCCGTCGAGCACGCGTCGCGCCGCCCGGCCCTCGCCGAAGGTCTTGACGAGCCCGGAAGCGCGGACGACGACCACCACACCACGTTACGCACGAAACCCTTGACAGGACGCAAGCGTAAGTGCAGACTAACGGTAAGCCATGACTAACGGAATGGATGCCCTGGGTGATCCGACGCGGCGCGCGATCTTCGAGCGCCTCGCGACGGGTCCGCTGGCGGTCGGCGAGATCGCCGACCAGCTCCCGGTCAGCCGCCCGGCCGTGTCGCAGCATCTGAAGGTGCTCAAGGCGGCGGGCCTGGTGACCGACCGCGCCCAGGGCACCCGCCGGCTCTACCAGCTCAACCCGCAGGGAATCCAGGACCTGCGGGCGTACTTCGACCGCTTCTGGAACCGGGCCCTGGTCTCTTTCAAAGAGGCCGTAGAGAAGGAGTCGCAGCCATGATGTTCGTCCGCAAGGAGATCACCGTCGACGCGTCGCCTGAGCAGGCGTTCGCCGTCTTCACCGAGCGCTTCGACGCCTGGTGGCCGCGCAGCCACCACATTGGCGCGCCCGAGATGCAGGAGGCGATCCTCGAGCGCCGTGAGGGCGGCCGCTGGTATGAGCGCGGCGTCGACGGTAGCGAGTGCGAGTGGGGCGAGGTGCTCGCCTACGACCCGCCGCGCCGGCTTGTGCTCTCCTGGCACATCGGCGCCGACTGGGCCTATCACGTCGACCAGGCCTCGGAGATCGAGGTCAGCTTCACGCCGAGCGGCGGACAGACGACCGTCGCGCTCGAGCACCGTCACATCGAGCGCCACGGCGACGGCGCCGCGCAGATGCGCGACACCGTTTCCAGCGACGGCGGCTGGCCGACCCTGCTCGAGCTCTACCGCGGCGTGCTGGAGTCCAGCTCCAGCGCCGCCGAGTTGATGCAGTAGCGCAGGCCGCCCGCGTCGCGCGGGCCGTCGTCGAACACGTGGCCGAGGTGGCCGCCGCAGCGCCGGCACACGACCTCCGTGCGGATCATCCCGTGCGAGACGTCGCGCCTGGCCTCGACCGCCTCGGCCACCGCGGGCTCGGTGAACGAGGGCCAGCCCGACCCCGACTCGAACTTCGTGTCCGACGAGAACAGCTCGGCGCCGCAGCCGGCGCAGCGGTAAACGCCGTCGTCGTGACAGTCCCAATAGGCGCCGGTGAACGCCCGCTCCGTCCCGGCCTTCCTGAGCACGGCGTACTGCTCAGGCGTCAGCTCCTCGCGCCACTGCGCGTCGGTCTTCGTGATCTCAGTCTCCATGTATCAGATTGTAGGAACCGAGACCAGCCCGGTTACGCGTGCGCGACGCGGACCTGGCGCCGCAGCCGCCGGGCCTGAGCCCGGCGGCCGCGAGACAGCGCGAAGCGACTGCGGCGGCGCGCGGCGGCGTCCGCCCGGAGGTCATAGGAGCGCTCGTTGGCGAGAACTGTCATGAGGGTCGGATGCATGCCAGTCATTCTCAAGCTGAGACCGCACCCCCACATCGGGCGTCCGGGCACACCTGACCGAGCCCACCCCTTACCCCCGTAAGGCCCCTCACTTAGTACCGTCGTACGCCGCCATTCCCCCCGATCCCCAGGAGGCCTCGTGTCCGTCGCAGAAGACACGACGACGCTCGATCAGCTCTGCGTCAACACGATCCGCACGCTGTCGATGGACGGAGTCCAGAAGGCGAACTCCGGCCACCCGGGGACGCCGATGGCGCTCGCGCCGCTCACGTACGTGCTCTACACGCGGGTGATGAAGCACGCGCCGACGCATCCCGAGTGGCCGGATCGCGACCGCTTCGTGCTCAGCGCCGGCCATGCCTCGATGCTGCTCTACAGCACGCTCTATCTGAGCGGCTACGGCGTCACGCTCGACGATCTCAAGAACTTCCGCCAGCTCGGATCGCCGACCGCCGGCCACCCCGAGTACGGCCACGCGCCGGGGATCGAGACGACCACCGGCCCGCTCGGCCAGGGCATCTCCATGAGCGTGGGCCTCGCGCTCGCCGAGCGCATGCTCGCCGCCCGCTTCAACCGCCCCGGCCACGACGTCATCGATCACCACACGTACGTGATCGCGTCCGACGGCGACATGCAGGAGGGCGTCCAGCACGAGGCGTCCTCGCTCGCCGGGCACCTCGGCCTCGGCCGCCTGACGGTCTTCTACGACGACAACCACATCTCGATCGAGGGCGACACCGCGCTCGCGATGAGCGAGGACGTCGGCAAGCGCTACGACGCCTACGGCTGGCACGTCCAGAACCTCGGCGAGGACATGTCGCTGGAGCGCATCGACGAGGCGCTCGCGAACGCGCGCGCCAATGAGGAGCAGCCGAGCCTGATCGTCGTCCGCAGCCACATCGCGATCGGCGCGCCGAACAAGCAGGACACGGCCGGCGCGCACGGCTCGCCGCTCGGCGCGGAGGAGATCCGCCTCACCAAGGAGGCCTACGGCTGGCCGAGCCAGGAGCCGTTCTTCGTGCCCGACGAGGCGCTCGCGCACTTCCGCGACTCGGTCGGCCGCGGCGACGAGCTCGTGAAGGAGTGGAACGATCGCTTCGAGGCTTACCAGGCCGAGTTCCCGGAGCTGGCCGCGGACTTCGAGCGCATCGTCGTCGATCGCCGGCCGCCGACGGGCTGGGACGCCGACGTGCCCAAGAAGGGCCCGGACGCGGGCATGATCGCCACCCGCAAGGCGTCGCAGGACGTGATCCAGTGGGTGGCCGCCGGCGTGCCCGAGCTGGTGGGCGGCTCCGCCGACCTCGCGCCCTCGACGCTGACGCTGATCAAGGACGGCGGCGGCGTCGAGAAGGGCCGCTACGGCGACCGCAACCTGCACTTCGGCATCCGCGAGTTCGGGATGGGCTCGATCGTCAACGGCCTCGTCCTCTCCGGCTTCCGCGCGTTCGGGGCCGGCTTCCTGATCTTCAGCGACTACATGAAGGCGTCGATCCGGCTCGCCGCGCTGATGCGGATCCCGTCGACGTTCGTCTTCACCCACGACAGCATCGGCCTCGGCGAGGACGGGCCGACGCACCAGCCGATCGAGCAGCTCGCGACGCTGCGCGCGACGCCGCACGTGAACGTCGTCCGGCCCGCGGGCTTCAACGAGACCGCGCTCGCCTGGCGGTTCGCCGTCAACGCGGCCGACACGCCGACGGTGCTCGCGCTCAGCCGCCAGGGCGTTCCCGTGTGGGACCCGGCGGGCGTGCCCGACGACGCGATCGAGCGCGGCGCGTACGTGCTCAAGGACGCCGACGACCCCGAGCTGATCCTGATGGGCACCGGCAGCGAGGTCCACGTCGCGCACGACGCGGCCACGCTGCTCGAGGCCGAGGGGGTGCGCGTCCGGCTCGTGTCGATGCCGTGCGTGGACCGCTTCGCGGCCCAGGACCAGGCCTACCGCGACAGCGTCCTGCCGCCCGCGGTGCGGGCGAGGATCGCGGTCGAGGCCGCGAGCCCGCTCGGCTGGCACCGCTGGGTCGGCGAGGACGGCGACATCGTCGCCATGGAGGGCTTCGGGGCGTCAGCGCCGGCGAAGGCGTTGTACGAGCACTTCGGGTTCACGGGCGAGAAGGTGGCGGAGCGGGCGCGCAACGTGTTGGCGGCGCTGGGCTGAGCCGCCACGCGAGGCGGAAACGCACACGGCCGGGGAGGGGGTGCCTGCACTTTCGTTACCTGTGGTCACGTTTCGTCGGGCACCCCCTGGAGAACGGGTCCAATCGGACCCGCCTCCTCAATGCCAGCCGTTCGCCGGGCCCGGCTAGCGGCGCGCGGCAGAGCGCGGCGCCGGCTCCGGCGCCGGCTGCTCCACGCTGAACTGGACCACGAGCCCATTCAACGCCTCGGCCACCGTGTCGAGGCGCTGGGCCGACGACGCGAGCTGACCCGCGGTCGCGGCCGTCTCCTGCGTGGAGGCGGCCACCTCCTCGGTGGTCGCGGAGGAGGACTCGGCCAGCGTGGCCAGCTGCTGCATGCGCGAGCGGCTCGCCTCGGCGTGCGCGGCCGCGTCGCGCGACGCGCCGGTGATCGCCTCGACGCGCTCGGCCACCGCGCGGGCGCGCTCGGCCAGCGTCTCGAACTCGCCGCGCGAGCGGTCGACGGTCTCGGAGCCGACCTCGGTGCGCTGCGCGCCCTCGCCGGCCAGCGACGCGACCTGCGCGGTCATCGCGGCGATCTCGTTCACGATCTCGCTCGTGCTGCCGGCCGCCTTGGCGGACTGCTCGGCCAGCTTGCGCACCTCGTCGGCGACGACGGCGAAGCCCTTCCCGCTCTCGCCGGCGCGCGCGGCCTCGATCGCCGCGTTCAAAGCCAGCAGGTTCGTCTGCTCGGCGATCGTGGTGATCGTGACAACGAAGTCGGTGATCTCGCCGGAGCGGCGGGCGAGCGCCTCGGACGCCTGGGTGATCGCCGCGGAGGACTCCTCGACGGCGGCCATGGCGGCACGCGCGTCGGTCGCGGTGGCCATGCCGCGCTCGGCATCGGCAAGCGCCTCGCGGGCGGCCTCGGCGGCCGTCTCGGCCGCGGCCAGCGCCTGGTCGACGGCGGCCGACGCCTCGCCGGCGGCGTCGCCGGCCTCGGCCACGACGCGCGCCTGCTGCTCGGTCAGCGACGCGACGCTGGTGATCGCCTCGGCGATCTCGGCGCTGGAGCGCTCGGACTCCGACGACGCGGAGGACACCTCGCGCGAGGTCGCGGTCAGCTCCTCGGCCGTGTGCTGGATCGACTGCACCAGCGAGGCGACCTGCCCGATGCCGGCCTGGAGCACGGCGGCGGCGCCCTCGTTGGATCCCGTGATCCGCAGGTCGCGCTGCTCGAGCGCGAGGGCGAGCTTGGCGAGCTGCTCGCGCTCGGCGGCGTCGCCGGCGCGCAGGTGGGCGACGGTGATCGTCTCCTGCTCCATCGTGCGGGCGATGACCACGAGCACGCTGACCTCGAAGACCACGAACACCGCGTGGATCAGCACGAGCGCGAGGTGCACGTCGCTCGGCGGCATCACGTACACGTGCGCCCCGCCGGCCTGCAGCAGCTCGAAGCCGACGTGATGGGCGGCGATCACCACGGCGCCCACGAGGGGCACGCGCCAGTCGCGGTAGACGAGCATGAACGCCAGCGCGCCGAAGATGTGGAAGTGGAACTCGATCATCCCGTGCGTCTCGGAGATGAGCAGAGCGGAATAGCCGAGGTAGCACGCGACCATCACGTAGCGGCTGAGCGCCGAGCCGGGGTACGCGCGGGCGACCACGAAGCCGGTGGCCGAGAGGACGCCGCCCGCCGCGATGGCGGCGAACCAGGAGCCGTGCAGCGGCGCAAGCGCGAGCGCCACGGGGAAGTGGAGGACCAGCAGGAAGGCGAGCAGCGGGTCGGCGTTGCGGCGGACCGCGTCCAGCTGCTGCTCGGGCGAGATGTCGTGGGCGATGGTCACGGACGGGTAATCGTCAGGTCAAGGACTCCCCTGCCTCATCTATTCGTCCGCTAGCTTCCTGGGCACGATCCAGCGGCTGGTGCAGGAGGAAAGACAGGCATGAGCGACGTGACGACGATCGAGGCGGACGTCCCCGAGCGCTATGCCGACGCCGTGTCCAAGCGCCTCAGCGCCGCCGCCGACGATCGCGTGGTCGAGCGGATCTGGAGCCGCGACGGCACGCTGTGGGCGCCCGAGGGGACCCCGGAGCTCGCCGACCGGCTCGGCTGGCTCGACATCGCCGACCGCCTGCGCCCGCAGGTGGACGACTACATCGCGTTCGCCGACGAGGTCCGCAGCGCCGGCTATACCGACGCGGTGCTGCTGGGCATGGGCGGCTCGAGCCTCGCGCCGGAGGTCTTCCGGCGCAGCTTCGAAGGCGCCAAAGGCCTGACGCTGCACGTGCTCGACTCGACGCACCCCACGCAGGTGGAGGCGGTGCTCGACGCGGTCGACCTCGACACCGCGATCATGATCGTCAGCTCCAAGTCGGGCGGCACGATCGAGCCGAACTCGATGTTCAAGGCGTTCCACGCGCGCCAGCCGGACGGCGACCACTACGTCGCGGTGACCGATCCCGGCTCCTCGCTCGAGAAGCTGGCGGGCGAGCACGGGTTCCGCCGGGTCTTCCACGGCGATCCCGAGATCGGCGGCCGCTACAGCGCGCTGTCGCCGTTCGGGCTCGTCCCCGCCGTGCTCGCGGGGATCGACATCGGCGCCGTGCTGGACTCCGCGATCGGCGCCGCCGAGGAGTGCCGTGCCGAGCACGGCAACCCCGGCGTGACGCTCGGCGCGATCCTCGGGGAGCTCGCGCTCCAGGGCCGCGACAAGCTGACGTTCGTGGTCGACGCGCCGCTGGACGCCTACGGGCTTTGGGCCGAGCAGCTGGTCGCCGAGTCGACCGGCAAGCACGGCAAGGGGATCCTGCCGATCGCCGACGAGCCGCTGCTGGAGCCCGGCGCCTACGGGGACGATCGCGTGTTCCTGCACCTCGAGCACGGCGGCATGCGCAGCAGCGCCGACCTCAGCGAGGCCGGGCACCCGGTCATCACGGTGCACGCGCTCGGGCCGGAGGACCTCGGGCGGATCTTCTTCCTGAGCGAGTTCGCCACCGCGGTGGCCGGCTGGGCGCTGGGCATCAACCCGTTCGACCAGCCGAACGTGCAGGAGGCCAAGGACAACACCAACCGGGTCCTCAAGGAAGGCGCTCCGGAGCTGCCCGACGGCGACCTCGCGGAGCTGCTCGACGGGCTGGCCCCGCCGGACTACGTCGCGATCATGGGCTATCTGCCGTACTCGGCGGAGACCGAGGCGGCGATCGCGCGCCTGCGCGACGCGCTGATCGAGCGCCACCACGTGGCCACCACGTGGGGCTACGGCCCGCGCTTCCTGCACTCGACCGGCCAGTTCCAGAAGGGCGGCCCGAAGGTCGGCCGCTTCCTGCAGCTGATCGACGAGGCCGCCGGGGACCTCGAGGTGCCCGGCGAGCCCTTCACGTTCGGCACGCTCGTCCGCGCGCAGGCGGACGGCGACCTGCAGACCCTGCGCGACCACGGGCTTCCCGCGGTGCGCATCGTCGTCGGCGACATCGACCAGATCAAGGAGCGCATCTAGATGCAGATCGGCTTCGTCGGACTGGGCCGCATGGGCGGCAACATGGTCCACCGCATCCTCCGCGACTCCGACAACGAGGTGGTCGCCTTCGATCCGAGCGCGGACGCGCGCGCGACGGCCGAGTCGCACGGCGCGGGGACGGCCGCCTCGCTCGAGGACCTCGTCTCCAAGCTCAGCGCCCCGCGCATGGTCTGGCTGATGGTGCCCGCCGGCGAGATCACCGAGAACAGCGTGCAGGCGCTCAAGGGGCTGCTGTCGCCGGGCGACACGGTGATCGACGGCGGCAACTCGAACTGGCACGACGACAAGCGCCGGGCGGCCGAGCTCGACCAGGTCGGCATCCACTACATCGACGTCGGGACGTCAGGCGGCGTCTGGGGCCTCGAGGTCGGCTACTGCATGATGGTGGGCGGGCACCAGGAGTCGGTCGACCGCCTGGCGCCGATCCTCGACGTGCTCGCGCCGCCCGACGGCTGGCGCCGCTTCGGCGACTCGGGCGCCGGCCACTTCGTGAAGATGGTCCACAACGGCGTGGAGTACGGGATGATGCAGGCCTACGCCGAGGGGTTCGAGATCCTGCACAAGTCGGAGTTCCCGATCGAGCTCAAGGAGGTCGCGGGACTCTGGAACCGGGGCTCGGTCGTCCGCTCGTGGCTGTGCGAGCTGGCCGAGCGCGCGTTCGCGGAAGAGGGCAACGAGCTCGCCGGGCTGCAGGGCTACGTGGACGACTCCGGCGAGGGCCGCTGGACGATCGTCGACGGCATCGACCTCGACGTGCCGACGCCGGTGATCACCGCGGCGCTGTACGCCCGCTTCTACTCGCGTGACAACGGTGACTACACCCATAGGGTGCTCGCGGCGCTGCGCAACCAGTTCGGCGGTCACGCGGTGCACAAGCTGGATACCTGATCCCGATGGCCGTCCATGTCCAGCCGGATCCGCGCACGCTCGGCGAGAACCCGCTGATCGAGGGTCTCGAGCGCCTGCCCGTCCCCTCCACGACGCTGACGATCTTCGGGGCGACCGGCGACCTCGCGCGCCGCAAGCTGCTGCCCGCGCTCTACAACCTCGCCCACGAGGGCGCGCTGCCGGAGCGCTTCAACCTGGTCGGGGTCTCCCGCCGCGACCAGTCCGACGACGCGTTCCGCACGTTCGCGCGCGAGGCGATCACGTCGTTCTCGCGCCGCGAGCCCGACAGCACCGTGCTCGAGGGGCTGCTCGGGCGCATGCGCTACATCGGCTTCTCGTTCGACGACGCCGAGGGCTACGGCCGGCTGCGGCAGGCGATCGAGGAGCTCGACGCCGACGGCGGCAAGCTCAACCGGGCGTTCTACCTGTCGACGGCGCCGGAGTTCTTCCCGGTGATCACCAAGGCGCTCAAGGACGCCGAGCTCAACTACGAGCCAGACGTCGACGTGCGGGCGATCATCGAGAAGCCGTTCGGGACCGACCTCGAGTCCGCGCGCGCGCTGCAGGGCGTCGTGTCGAGCACGTTCCGCGAGCGCCAGGTCTTCCGCATCGACCACTACCTGGGCAAGGAGACGGTCCAGAACGTGATGGCGTTCCGGTTCGCGAACTTCATGTTCGAGCCGGTCTGGAACCGCAACTACATCGACCACATCCAGATCACTGCGGCCGAGGACCTCGGCATCGGCTCGCGCGCCGGCTACTACGACCACGCGGGCGCGCTGCGCGACCTGGTGCAGAACCACATGCTGCAGCTGCTGACGCTCGTCTGCATGGAGCCGCCCGCCTCCTTCGAGGCCAACAAGGTGCGCGACGAGAAGGTCAAGGTGCTGCAGGCCATCACGCCGCCGACGCCCGAGGAGGTCCGCCGGGCCACCGTCCGCGCGCAGTACACGGCGGGCGTCGAGGCGGGCGAGGACGTCGTCGGCTACCTGCAGGAAGAGGGCGTGCCGGGGCAGTCGAAGACCGAGACCTACGCCGCGCTCAAGCTCGAGGTCCACAACTGGCGCTGGGCGGGGGTGCCGATCTTCCTGCGCACCGGCAAGCACCTTGCGCGCAAGGTGACCGAGATCGCCGTCCAGCTCAAGCCGGTCCCGCACCTCGCGTTCAAGTCGCAGGGTTCGGTCGGCGTGCAGCCGAACCAGCTGATCCTGACCGTGCAGCCGAACGAGGGCGTGTCGCTCTCGCTGGGGGCCAAGATCCCCGGCTCGAGCATGCGCATCCGGCCGGTGAACATGGAGTTCCTCTACGGCTCGGCGTTCATGTCGGAGTCGCCGGAGGCCTATGAGCGCCTGATCCTCGACGCGATGCGCGGCGACGCGACGCTGTTCACGCGCAACGACGAGGTCGACGCGCAGTGGTCGATCATCGACCCGATCCTCCAGGTCTGGCACGAGGACGACGGTATGCCGCTCGACACGTATCCGTCCGGCACGGCGGGGCCGGAGGCGGCGGACGAGCTGATCGCGCCGCGCCGCTGGCGGGGCCTCTGATGGACGACGTCTGGCGCGAGCAGGACACGACGCCCGCGCGCATCGAGGCGGCCCTGCGGCGCATGTTCGCCGAGCGCTTCAAGGAGGAGCGCGCGTACGTGCCGGCGCGCGTGCTGAACATGGTCGTGGTCGTCGACGCCGAGTTCCGCGGCGAGATCGAGAACCGGATGCGGCGCGTGGGCCGCTACCACCCGTCGCGGCTGATCATCTGCGCCGTCGAGTCCGGGCGGACGAAGCTCGACGCGTGGGCGCAGATCGGCACCGAGGACGCGCCGAGGGCCGGCACGATCGCCGTCGGGCGCGAGCGCGTCGAGCTGCTGATGGGCGAGCGCCACCTGACCAAGCTCGACACGATCGTCGACCCGCTGGTGATCACCGACCTGGCGACGATGGTGTGGTCGCCGCACGGCTACCCGGAGGCGATCGACTCGCTGCGCCGGCTGGCCCAGATCGCGCTGATCGACTCCCAGGACGAGCCCGACGTCGAGGCGGCGCTCGAGCGCGCCCGCGACCTCACCGCCGACACCTACGTGGTCGACCTCGCGTGGCTGCGCTCTACGCCGTGGCGCGAGCGCGTGGCGGCGGCGTTCGACTCCGCGCGCCGGCGGCCCGAGCTGCGCGCGATCTCGGGCGTGACCGTCCGCCACCGCGAGGACTCGCTGGCCAGCGCGCTGCTGTACGTCGGCTGGCTCGGCTCGCGGCTGGAGTGGAAGCCGGGCGCGCTGCACCAGGCGCGCGGCGCCTGGCGCGGGCACGCGACGACGCGCAAGCACGACATCCGGATCACGCTGAACCCGGTCGACCAGAACGCCCCGGGGCTCGGCGGCGTCACGCTCGAGCTCGCGTCCGGCGAGGCGATGGCGCTCGATCGCGCGCCCGGCGGGCTGCGCGCGCTGCGCCGCGAGCGCGACGGCGCCGAGCGCGCCTGGACCGTGATGGGCGCCTCGCGCGGCGAGGGCGGCATCCTCGGCGAAGGGGTGAGGCAGGCGTTGCTTCGCGATCCCACCTATCGTCCCGCCCTGGCCCAGGCGAAAGAAATGGTCCGGTGAGCACGATGGGCTCGACGATGACGTCGGGGCGCGGGTGCCCACGCGGAGCAGAGGTGACCTGACGTGGAGATACGAGTGGTGGAGGACCCGGCGGCCCCGGTTGCGGAGCTGCTCAGCGAGGTTGCGGCCCGCGGGGGGAACCTCGTGCTGACGGGCGGCTCGACGCCGCGTCGCGCGTACGAGTCCGCCGCGCGCGCGGGCGCCGACTGGAGCCGCGCGACGGTGTGGCTGACCGACGAGCGCTGCGTCCCGCCGGGCGACGGGCGCTCGAACTTCTCGCTGATCGACGGCGCGCTGGTGTCGCGGCTGCCGAGGGACGCGCAGCCGGACGTGTTCCGGATGGAGGGCGAGCTGGGGCCGGAGATCGGCGCCGCCAACTACGAGGCGAGCGTGCGCGAGCACATGGGCGGGGACCCGCGCTGGGACCTCGTCCTGATCGGCCTCGGGCCGGACGCGCACGTGGCGTCGCTGTTCCCGGGCAAGCCGGAGGTGGAGGAGCGCGCTCGGCTCGTCGTCGGCGTCGAGTACGCCGGCTGGGACCCGTTCATCCCCCGCATCAGCCTCACGCTGCCGGCGCTGAACTCCGCGCGCAGGGTCGTGTTCCTGGTGACCGGCAAAGACAAGGCGCCGGCCATGAAGCGCGCCTTCGGGGACTCACCGGATCCGACCTCTCCCGGGTCGCACGTGCGCCCGCGCGCGGGCGAGCTGATCGTGCTGTGCGACGAGGCGGCGGCAGCCCAGCTATGAGCGACGAATTCATCGGCGTCGACGTCGGCGGCACCAAGATCGCGATCGCCCGGCTCCAGGACGGCGCCCTCTCGGAGTCGGAGATCTGGAACACCGAGCAGTCCTCGCAGGAGGCGCTGGTCGCGCAGCTGACGTCGTGCATCGAGGCGGCCTGCGGGCCGGACACGCGCGCGATCGGCGTCGGCCTGCCGTCGGTGATCGAGTTCGCGACCGGCCGCATCGTGTCGAGCGCGAACATCCCGCTCGATGACCTCCCGATGCGCGAGCTGCTGACCAAGCGCGTCGGGCGGCCGGTCTATCTCGAGAACGACGCCTCGTGCGCGGCGCTGGCCGAGGCCTTCGACGGCGGCCGGCTCGTCTGCCCCGAGCTCGTGATGTTCACGATCGGCACGGGGGTCGGCGGCGGCTGGGTGCTCAACGGCAGGCTCTACCGCGGGGCCCGCACGTCGGCCGCCGAGGTCGGGCACTGGGTCATCGGGCGCGACCTGAGCGAGGGCGACGACGGGCCCGAGGAGCCGTTTCCGCAGCGCGGCTCGCTCGAGACGCTCGCGTCGGGCCGCGCGCTGGACCGGCTGGCCGACGGGGCGGCGGAGACCTATCCCGACTCCTACCTCGGCCACAAGCGCGCCGCGGCCGGCCACGTCGACGGCAAGGACGTGGTGGACGGCGCGAAGGCCGGCGACAAGGCGTCGCTGTATTGCCTGCGCGTGCTCGGGCAGCGGCTCGGGATCGGGATCGCCAACGCCATCAACACGTTCGACCCGGTCGAGGTGGTGATCGGCGGCGGCGTGTCGCGCGCCGGCGCGCTGCTGCTGGGGCCGGCGCGCGAGTCGGCGTTCCGTCACGTGGTGCCCGGGCTGGGCGCGAACACGACGATCCGGATCGCGCGCCACGGCCCGCAGGCGGGCGTGCTCGGGGCAGCGCTGCTCGCCGCCCAGGAGTACGTTGAGGACACGGGCTCCGACCTGCAGGGAGCGATCTCCGGAAAGGCGGCGACATGAGGATCGCGTGCGCGTTCGACCACGCCGGCTTCCCGCTGAAGGCGATGGTGATCGAGACGGTGAAGGCCGAAGGGCATGAGCCGATCGACCTCGGCACCTGGTCGACCGACTCGGTCGACTACCCCGACACCGCGCGCGCCGCCGCCGAGGCGGTCCGCAGCGGCGAGGTGGACCGCGCCGTGCTCGTCTGCGGCTCCGGCGCCGGCGTCGCGGTGGCGGCGTGCAAGTTCCCGCGCATCCGGGCGGCGGTCGCGCACGACACGTACACGGCGCACCAGTGCGTCGAGCACGACGACGTCAACGTCGTCTGCCTCGGGGGCCGGGTCATCGGCCCCGCGCTGGCCGAGGACATCATCCGCAGCTACCTGCGCGCCGAGTTCACCGGCGCCGAGCGCCACCGGGGCCGGCTGGCGAAGATCGACGGGATCGAGCGGGAGTTCCTGAGGGACGATTGAAGGGAAGGAGCGGATCATGCGCGTGGTGGAGTGCGACATCTGCGGTGAGACGATCTCGGCCGACTCCGACGCCGAGCTGAAGGCCCGGCTCGGCGATCACCTCGGCTCGGCGCACGATCGCGGGACCACTCCCGAGGAGCTGGACCGGCTGGTCGCCGCCGAGGCCTACGAGGCGACCGACTCCTGACAGCCGCCTGAGAGTCAGGTTCAGCTGATCGGTCTTCGGCCGATCAGCAGTGGTGATGAGCAGTGTTCCGGTGGCGGAGCCGACGACGGCCGATGCGCTGGCGCTCGTCCGTGCGGGCGGGCAGCGCTACCACGAGCACCTCGATCGCCTGATCGTCCGTCGTGTGGCCGCCCTGGCGGCCGCGCTCGTCGCGCTGATGGTCGTCGTGCTGTGCGGCTTGGCGCCGCCGCGCGCGTGGGCGCTCCCCGTGGTCTTCGCGACCACCGCGCTCGGCGCCGGCACCGCGCTCCTGCTCGGGCGCGGGCTGCGCCTGAACTGGCTGTACGCGTCGTCGCTCTGCCTGATCGCCGGGCTGTGCGCGATCGATGCCGCCACCGGCCCGGACTCGCCCTACCGGCAGCTGATCCTCCTACAGCTGATCAGCGTGTGCGCGATCCACACGCCGCGGCGCGTGGTGCTCGCGCTCGCGCTCGCCGCCGCGGGGCTGTTCGTCCCGGTCGCGCAACGCGGCGACCTCACCGGCCTGCTCGAGTGGGCGACGCGCTGCGTGGTGTGGACGCTGTGCGGCATGATGGCGGTGCTCTGGACGGCGTCGGTGCGGCTGCAGCGCGGCGCGCTGGTGCGGCTCACGCGCGTGGACGCGCTGACCGGGCTCGGCAACCGGCGCGCGTTCGACGAGGCGCTGGGACGCGAGATCGCGTTGGCGCGGCGGGCCGGCACGCCGCTCTCGATCGCCCTCGGCGACATCGATCACTTCAAGGCGATCAACGACGAGGTCGGCCACACGGAGGGCGATCGCGTCCTGCAGGACGTCGCGGCCGCGCTGCGCGGCGCCGACCTGTGCTTCCGCTGGGCCGGCGACGAGTTCGCGCTGATCCTGCCACGGGCGGAGCTGGAGGAGGCTCGCGTCGTGGCGGCGCGGGTCGCCGGGTCGCTGCGCGTCGGGATCTCGTTCGGCTGCGCGCAGCTCGAGCCCTGGATGGGCGCGATCGAGCTGCTCGACGCCGCCGACAGCGCGCTGCGGGCGTGCAAGTCGGCTCGTTAGCATCGCGCCCTTGATCGTCAGCGGGCCGACGCTCACGCTGCGCTACGCGACCGCCGAGGACGTCCCGCGGCTGTTCGAGCTCGGCGCCGATGCCTCGGTGACGCGCTTCTTCTCGTGGGGCCCGTACACGGACGCGGGGCAGCCCGCGGCCTACGTGGCGTCGCTGCCCGAGCGCCGCGAGCGCGGCGAGCTGCTGGACTTCCTGATCGTCCATCGCGACGACGGGCCGATCGGCGTGACCGGGCTGTCGGAGCTGTCGCGGCGCGACCGCCGCGCGACCGTCGGCTCGTGGCTGGGGAGGCCGTGGTGGGGCTCCGGCGCGAACTTCGAGTCCAAGGCGCTGATCTCCGCGCTCGCGTTCCGGCGGCTCGGGATGCACCGGCTGACGGCCTGGGCGAATACCCGCAACGGCCGCTCGCAGGCGGCGCTGGAGCGCGTCGGCTTCCGCCGCGAGGGCGTGCTGGCCGCGTGGCACCGCCACGGCGACGCCTATCACGACGTGGTGGTGTTCTCGCTGCTGGCGAGCGCGTGGGCGGGAAGCGCCCTGGCCGGCGTCGAGGTCAGCATCGAGGGCTCGGCGCCCGACGCCTTCGTCGCCGGCTGACGCGTCCGCTGCGTCGCCAGCACGCAGGCGAGCACGGCCAGCGCGGCGATCGTCATCGCGGCGGTGACGCGCTCGCCGAGGATCAGTGCCGACCAGACGAGCGTCAGCACGGGCTGGGCGAGCTGGAGCTGGCCGATCCTGGCGATCCCTCCGAGCGCGAGGCCGCGGTACCAGGCGAAGAAGCCCAGGAACATCGAGACGGCGGCGACGTAGGCGAAGCCGAGCCAGGCGCCGGCGCCCGCGTGCACGCCGTGCGACGCCGCGACGCCGACGGGGACGACCAGCACCGGCGCGGTGAGCACGAGCGCCCAGCAGATCACCTGCCACCCGCCGTACCGGCGGCTGAGCACGGCGCCCTCGGCGTAGCCGAGCCCGGCCAGCGCGACCGCGGCGAGCACGAGCAGGTCGGCCGCGGCGATCCCGTGCGCGCCCTGGGTGGCGGCGAACGCGAGCACGGCGACCAGCCCGGCGCCGGCCGCGGCCCAGAATGCGCGCGGCGGGCGCTCGCGGGCGCGGACGACCGCGAGCGCGGCCGTCGCGGCGGGGAGCATGCCGACGATCACGCTCGCGTGGGCGGAGGAGAGGTGCTTCAGTGCGACGCTCGTGCAGATCGGGAAGCCGATCACGACGCCCGCGCCGACGAGCGCGAAGCGGGGGAGGTCGCGCCGGTGCGGGCGCGGCTGGCGCGTGAGCGTGAGCAGCGCGGCGGCCAGGACGGCGGCGACGAGCGCGCGGCCGAGGCCGACGAACGTGGGATCGAGGTCCTCGACGGCGAGCCGCGTGGCGGGCAGCGAGAACGAGAAGGCGAGAACGCCGAGGGCGCCCCAGACGGCGGCTTGCGTTATCGGCGAGGCGGGAGTAGCGTTACTCGCAATTCTCATGCTGAACGATAACGCTGATGGTGGTGTGATCGCAAGGGCGCTCGAGCAGGAGGTGCTCGCCGGCGCGCCCGGCGACCGCCTGCCGTCGGTGCGCGAGCTGATGGCGCGTCACCGTGCCGGGCCGGCGACCGTGCAGCGGGCGATCGCCGCGCTGGCCGCGCGCGGGCTTGTGGACGCGAGGCCGGGGAGAGGGACGTTCGTGGCCGCGCGGACCGGGGCGCCGGTGGCGCCGGATGTGTCCTGGCAGACGGTCGCGCTCGGCCCGCGCGCGATCGACGCCGCGGCGCTGGAGGCGCTGATCCGGCCACCGGACCCGGGCCTGCTGGTGCTCTCGGCGGGCTACCTGCCGGCCGAGCTGCAGCCGACGGCGGCGCTGGGCGCGGCACTGGCGCGCGCGGCGCGCCGCCCCGGCGCCTGGGACCGCGTGCCGCTGGAGGGGATTGCCGGGCTGCGCGCGTACTTCGCGGCGGCCGTCGGCGCCGCCGCCGGTGACGTGCTGATCACGCCGGGCGGGCAGGCCGGGCTGTGCGCGTGCCTGCGCGGGCTCGCGGCGCCGGGCGCTTCCGTGCTCGTCGAGGCGCCGACCTACGTGGGCGCGCTGGCCGCCGCGCGGACGATCGGGCTGCGCCCGGTGCCGGTGCCGGCCGACTCCGCCGGCGTGCGCCCCGACCTGCTGGCCGACGCGCTGGCCGAGACCGGGGCGCGGGTCGTGTACCTGCAGCCGCTGTTCGCGAATCCGCACGGGGGCACGCTGGCCGCGGAGCGGCGCGGCGAGGTGCTGGCCGCGGTGCGCGCGGCGGGCGCGTTCATCGTCGAGGACGACGCGTTCCGCGAGCTTGCGCTCGGCCCCGTGCCGCCGCCGCTGTTCGCCGAGGACCCGGACGGGCACGTCGTGCACCTGCGCTCGCTCACCAAGCCGTCGGCGCCGGGGCTGCGGATCGCCGGGCTCGTCGCGCGCGGGCCGGCCGCCGCGCGGCTGCGGGCGGCGAGGATCGTCGACGACCTGTTCGTCTCCGGCCCGCTGCAGGAGGCGGCGCTCGAGCTCGTCGCCGCGCCCGCCTGGCGCGCGCACCTGCGCAGGCTGCGGCGCGCGCTGCGCGAGCGGCGCGACGCGCTGGTCGCGGCGGCGGGCGAGCACGGGTTCCGCGTGCCGCTGGTGCCCGAGGGCGGCATCGGCCTGTGGGTGCGCCTCCAGGACGGCGAGGACGACCGCGAGCTCGCGCGGCGGGCAGGCGCGGCCGGGGTGCTCGTCGCGCCGGGGCGCGAGTTCTTCGCGTCCGAGCCGCCCGCTCCGTTCCTGCGGCTGACCTACGGCGCCGAGCCGCCGGAGCGGCTCGCGGAAGGCGTGCGGCGGCTGGCGGGGGTGCGCGCGTGATCGCGCTCGTCGCCGGCGCCACCCGCGGCGCGGGGCGCGGCATCGCCGTCGGGCTCGGCGAGGTGGGCGCCACCGTCTACTGCACCGGGCGTTCGACGGGCTCGCGGCGGTCCGACTACGACCGTCCGGAGACGATCGAGGAGACGGCGGCGCTCGTCTCCGACGCCGGCGGGACCGGGATCGCGGTCGCGGTCGATCACCTCGATCCGGCGGCGGTCGAGTCGCTCGTCTCGCGGATCCGCGACGAGCAGGGGCGGCTCGACGTGCTCGTCAACGACGTGTGGGGCGGAGAGAAGCTCTTCGAGTGGGCGACGCCGGTCTGGGAGCACGACCTCGAGAACGGGCTGCGGCTGCTCCACAACGCGCTCGACACGCACCTGATCACGTCGCACTTCGCGCTCCCGCTGCTGCTCGAGCGCCCGGGCGGGCTGCTCGTCGAGGTGAGCGACGGGACCGTTGAGTACAACGCGACGCGCTATCGCGAGAACGTCTTCTACGACCTTGCCAAGACCGGCGTGAACCGGCTCGCGTGGGGGCAGGCGCAGGAGCTCGGCCCGCGCGGGGCGACGGCGGTCGCCCTGACGCCGGGCTGGCTGCGCTCGGAGATGATGCTCGACGGGTTCGGCGTGACCGAGGCCAACTGGCGCGAAGCCACCGAGCTCCAGCCGCACTTCTGCATCAGCGAGTCGCCGCTGTTCGTGGGCCGCGCGGTCGCCGCTCTGGCGGGCGACCCGGACGTCGCGCGCTGGAACGGGAAGTCGGTCTCGTCCGGCGAGCTCGCGCAGGTCTACGGGTTCACGGACGCCGACGGCACGCGCCCGGACGCGTGGCGCTACATCGTCGAGCACCGCGATCGCGGGCTACCGGCGGACGACACCGGCTACCGCTGACGCACGCGCCGCCACGCGCCGCGCAACCCGGGGCGCCGCCGCGTGCCGCGCAACGCCGTGCGTCTCTACGCGGACCCTTCGTCCGCCGGCGAAACGTCCCGGCGCTAGCCTCGGTTCATGCTCGGCGACTCTGATCTCGCGGCGGTCGGCGCGCTGATCGGCGAGCCCGCGCGCGCCCGCGTCCTGATGGCGCTGGCCGACGGGCGCGAGCTGCCCGCGAGCGTGCTGGCGTCCGAGGCCGGCGTGGCGGCGTCGACGGCCAGCGTCCACCTGGCACGGCTCGTCGACGGCGGCCTGGTCACGGTCGAGGCGCGCGGACGCCATCGCTACTTCCGCCTCTCCGGCCCGAAGGTCGGTCGCGCGATCGAGGCGCTGGCGGCGATCGCGCCGCCCGCGCAGGTGCGCTCGCTCAAGGACGGCACCCGCGCGCAGGCCGTGCGGGCGGCGCGCACGTGCTACGACCACCTCGCCGGCCGGCTTGGCGTCGCGCTGATGGGCGCGTTGCTGGAGCGCGGAATCCTGTCCGGCGGCGACGGCCACTACGACCGCGCGCGGGCGCGCTCGGATCGCCCGTCCGCGTACGGGTACGACGTCGACTACCGGCTCTCGGACCGCGGGGCCGACGCGCTGACCGCGCTCGGTGTCGACGTCGACGCCGCGTTCGCGGGGCGCCGCCCGCCGATTCGCTACTGCGTCGACTGGAGCGAGCAGGACCACCATCTCAGCGGCGCGCTCGGCGCGGCGCTCGCGCACCGGCTGCGCGAGCTCGAGTGGATCCGCCCGCTGCCCGGCTCGCGCGCCGTTCAGGTCACGCCGTCAGGCCGCCGCGGCCTGGAAGCGCAGTTCGGCCTGAGCACCCGGTAGACCGGCGTCAGTCGTCCTGGCGGCCCGGCGCGAGCGCGGTCAGCGTCGCGAGCCCGCCGCCGATCACCAGCGGCGCCCAGGCAGCCGGAATGCCGGCGAAGTACGCGCCTGCGCACAGGATCACCGCGAGGCCCAGCACGATCGCCAGCCGCCCAGCGTTCATCGCGCGTCTCCTAAGACCCGGAAGAGAGGCCGCCGACGATATGCCGGCGTCAGGTGCGACCTTATCGCAGTCCGCGCCCTGACGTCTATCGCTCAGTTCGCAACACGCGGATGTCGCCGGCGAGCGATTCGGCGTCGAGCTCCTCGAACGGGATCCCGAGGCGCTGCACGCCGCGCTTGTCGATCAGCAGCACGTAGGCGGAGTGCTCGAAGTTCCAGCCGGCGGAATGGCGGACGCGGCCGCGGTACTCGAGGTCGCCGGTGTCCGGGTAGTCCTCCTGCGCCTGGGCGGGCGCGTCGCGGGGCGGCGGCGTCTCGTACGGGCGAGGGCTTCCCGGGCGGTACGGGTTCTGCTTCCAGAACGCGCTCGAGCCCGCCATCGCGGCCTTCGCCTCCGCGTCGGTCGCGACCAGCGGGACGATCCCGTAGGCCTGCCAGACCGGCCGCAGCTGCCTTCTGGTGCCGAGCAGGTAATGGGAGGAATCGCCCGGGAGGTCGCGCCTGGTGAGCCATTCCTTGACGCGGGCGGGCGTGTCGCCGATCGGGTCGACGCTGACCACGTACGTCCGCACGCCCTGGTCGCCGACGCGCTCGATCGCGTCGGAGATCACGTTGCCCTCGGCCGGGCAGAGGTCGCGGCAGGACGAGTAGATGAACGTCATCACGACCACGTTCCCGCGGGCATCTTTCAGGCTCGTGGCCGTGCCGCTCTGGTCCTTGAGGCGAAAGTCGAAAGCGGCCTCGCGCGGCGGCGTGAAGCGCACGCGAGCCGGCTCCGGTTTGCGGACCGTCGACATCAGGAGGCCTCCGAGTCCGCCGAGGACGAGGCACATCAGAGCGGTCAGCACCAGCTTGGGCACGCGCCGCGGTTCTATCGGCGGGGGCGTTTCCCAGCGCTGCGTATACGCGCAGATCGGTCAGGAATCCGGCCAACCGGAAGTTGGGAGCCCGCATAGGATCGCCTCGATGCGCCGGTTCTTGGCGACGGTCGGTGGGCCCGCGGCGCTCTGCTGCGTGGTCGTCGGCTGCGGCGGCTCGGAGGTTGCCGCACCGCGCGTGGATCGCGCCGGGCTCGGCGTGGTCGCCGTCGACGCCCAGATCGGCGGCGAGACGGTGCACAGCTCCGGGATCGTCGTCGACGGCGAGTCCGGGCTGGTGCTGACCACGGCGCACGCGGTCTGGGGCGCGCGGTCGCTGAAGCTCACGACCGCGCTCGGGATCCTGCATGGGCGGATCGTCGCGCGCGCCCCTTGCGACGACCTCGCGCTGGTGGAGACGCAGCCGCGCATCCCGGGGCTCGTCGCGCTCGACTCGGTTTCGGACGCCGCCGTGGCGCCGGGGACCTCGCTGCGCTCGGTGGGACGGCGCCGGCTCGATCCGGCGTCGGCCGCGCTCTCCTCGGTGTCGATCCCGGTGCGGGCGGCCGGCCCGGCGGCGATGGCCGTCGTCGACACGCGGCTGCCGCGCCAGGAGTCGGCGATCCCCCTCGACGCGCCGCTGGTCCCCGAGGTCTCCGGCGGCCCGGTGCTCGACGACGCGGGCCGGGTCGTCGGCATGGCCCTCGCGCGAGAAGGCCGTCCGGGGCTCGCGGTGCCGTGGAGCCGCATCCGCGCCCTGCTCGACCGCCTCTCCCCAGGTCCGCGCGAGATGTACGTCGGCTGGCGCGACCAGTACCGCTGCGTGGGCGCGCAGAACGCCTACGCGCGCGCGTTGCGACCCGCCTTCCGGCCGGGCGATGCTGTCCTCAACGCGCCGGTCCCGGCGACGCGGCTGCCCGGCACCGAGGAGCTCGACGGATGACCGCGACCGCGACGCCCACCGCGGACGCGCCCAAGCCGCGCCTGTCGCGCGGCGCGAGGGCGGCGTTCGCCGTCGCGATGCTCGTACTCCTGCTCGCCCCGGCGGCCGTCATCTGGCTCACCCGCTCCGGCGGTGCGGACGTGACTCCCGAAACGGGCATCCGGGCCGGCCGGCTGCCCGCCGACGTGGCGATCCAGGACTCGACCGTCTGGGTGGTCAGCGGCCGCGACAACCGCGTGGTCGCGATCGACGCCTCGCATCCCGACGAGGGCGGCACGTCGCACCGGACCGGCTCGGCGCCGCTGCGGGTCGCCGTCGGCGCGCGCTCGGTGTGGACCGCCGACGCCGGCGACGACACCGTCACCCGAATCGATCCGCTTCTACCGGGAAGCGGTCGCCGCATCGCCCTCGGCGCCGAGGCCGTCGACGTCGCCGTCAGCCCCGACGGCGCCTGGGTCTCGAACGGAGTCCGCGGCACGGTGACCCGGATCGACCCGATCTCGAACCGCGTGTCCGGCCCGCCGGTGCGGACGGGCAGCTTCCCGGCCGCGCTCGCCTTCGGCGCCGGCTACCTCTGGGTCGTCAACGCCGGTGACGGCACCGTCGCCCGCGTCGACCCGCGCGAGAACCTCGTCGTCGGCCGCCGCCTCCCCGTCGGCCGGGACCCGCAGGACATCGCGGTCGGGTTCGGCTCCGTCTGGGTCGCCAACCGCGGCGACGGAACCGTGTCCCGGCTCTCGGCGACCACCGGCCGCCCGGACGCCACGCTCCGCGTCGGCCGAGCCCCGGGCGCACTCGCCGTCACCCGGGAGGGCGTGCTCGTGCTCGACATGCGCGACGGCGACATCTCGCAAATCGACCCGGTCAGCCGGCGAGTCGAGCGCATCGCGCACGTCGGCGGGTTCCCGACGTCGATGGCTGTCGGCGCCGGCGGCGCCTGGATCGTCGACGCACGCAGCGGCACGGTCACGCGGCTGCGCAACGACGGCTGAGCTCGGCGCGAGCGCGGCATTTCGAGCGGCGCGAGCTCCGGCGCCGGCGGCGACGCGCGCGGCGGCGACGCGCGCCGCGACGCGCGCGGCGGCGACGCGGCGAGCGAGCGCGTCGGTTCTCCGCGGGCGGGTTCGGGGTGCCGGCGAACGGCGGGCATCGAGGGAGGCGGGTCAGATCGCCGCGCCGCTCGCGTGGCGGCCAACTCGCGCTATTCGCGAGTTTGCCGACAGACCGGTTGGCGGTGTGATGGTTGGCTGTCGGATAGCGACAGTTTGCCAACACACCGAGGTCCGGTGTGACGGCTGAGTTGCGCTATGCGCAACTTAGCCGCCACGTCCACCCGCGCCCGCGGGCCGCGACCACGCGAGCGTTGCCCGTCGCCCGCCGCGCGCCGAGGCGACCGGGCGTCTCGCGGGCCGCAGCGACCTCTGGCCCGCCGCCGTCGATGCCCGCCGTTCGCCGGGGCGACCGGGCGTCTCGCGGGCCGCAGCGGCATCTGGCCCGCCGCCGTCGGTGCCCGCCGTTCGCCGGGGCAGCCGGGCGCTTCGCGGGCCGCAGCGGCATCTGGCCCGCCTCCGTCGATGCCCGCCGTTCCGCCGGGGCAACCGGGCGCTTCGCGGGCCGCAGCGGCATCTGGCCCGCGGCCCTCGTTGCCCGTCGTTCGTCGTGGCGACCGGGCGTCTCGCGGGCCGCAGCGACCTCTGGCCCGCCGCCGTCGGTGCCCGCGGTTCGTCGGGGCGACCGGGCGCCTCGCGGGCCGCAGCGACCTCTGGCCCGCCGCCGTCGGTGCCCGCCGTTCGCCGGGGCAGCCGGGCGTCTTCGCGGGCCGCAGCGGCATCTGGCCCGCGCTCCTCGGTGCCCGCCGTTCGCCGTGGCGACCGGGCGCCTCGCGGGCGCAGCGACGATCCCGGCCCGCCTCCGTCGTTGCCCGCGGTTCGTCGAGGGCACTGGGCGCCTCGCGGGCCGCAGCGACCTCGCCCGCCGCCGTCGATGCCCGCCGTTCGCCGAGGTCATGGGCCGCGCCGACATCGCGCCGCCGTCGATGCCCGCCGTTCGCCGAGGTCATGGGCCGCGCCGACATCGCGCCGCCGTCGATGCCCGCCGTTCGCCGGGGCAGCCGGGCGCTTCGCGGGCCGCAGCGGCATCTGGCCCGCCTCCGTCGATGCCCGCCGTTCGCCGAGGTCATGGGCCGCGCCGACATCGCGCCGCCGTCGATGCCCGCCGTTCGCCGGGGCAGCCGGGCGCTTCGCGGGCCGCAGCGGCATCTGGCCCGCCTCCGTCGATGCCCGCCGTTCGCCGAGGTCATGGGCCGCGCCGACATCGCGCCGCCGTCGATGCCCGCCGTTCGCCGGGGCAGCCGGGCGTCTCGCGGGCCGCAGCGGCATCTGGCCCGCCTCCCTCGTTGCGCGCCTGGGCCACCGGGCGTCTCGCCCACGCGGATGCCATCGGCCCGCCTACGCCGATGTCACGTGCCGCCTCGCGGGCGGCGACCACCTGAGTCCTCCCTCCGTCGATGCCCGCCCGGCTGGCTACCGGGCCACGCGGAGCAGCCGGTTCTCGCCGGCGCTGACCCACGCGTACCGCGCGTCGAGCGCGACCGCGTTCGGCTCGGCGCCCACGTCGACGCGCGACGTGACCTTGCCGTCGCGGACGTGGACCAGCGTGCGGTCGCCGCCGACGGCCACGTAGACATCGTCGCCGTCGGCGACCACGGCAACGGGCGCGTGGCCGACGGGGATCGGGCCGCCGGCCGGGCCGCGGGTGCGCAGGTCGTAGCGGCGGACCGTGCCGGCGCCGGCGTCGGCGATCCAGGCCGAGTCGCCGGTCAGCGCGACGTCGACCGGAACGCCGCCGAGGCGCACGGGCGGGCCGTCGGGGCGGCGCGTGGAGGCATCGATGGTGGTCAGCGTCCCGGCCGCGGCGTCGAGCGCGACGACGCGGCGGGAGTCGGCCGCCAGGGCGACGATCTGGGCGCCGGCTTGGATCGACCGGCGGCTGCCGTCGCGCTCGATCGTGCGCACCGTACCGTCGGCCGCGCTCGCGACCCAGACGGCGCCGGCCGAGACCGCGATGTCGGCCACGTCGGGCCCGACCCGCAGCGGCTGGCCGGGCGTGGGCGTGAGCGAGACGATCGATGCGCTGCCGGTGTCACCGGCCCAGACGCCGCCCGCCGCGAGCGCGAGCCGTGCCGGCGTGCCGCCGATCCGCAGCGGCGCCTGCGCCGGCCGGCCGGACTTCGCGTCGAGCACCCACACGAGCCCGTGCTCAGGCGCCGCGACCCACACGCGGCCGTCGGCGGCCACCAGGCCCGTGGGGTGGCCGTCGACGCGGAACACGTCCGGCGCCGGCGGGGATGCATTGCCCTGGAGCAGCGCCGCGGCGACGAGCGCAGCGCCGGCGAGCGCGGAAGCACCCAGCGCAGCGACCACCAGCCCGCGCCGCCGCCGCGACGTGTCGCGAGCGGCGCCGAGCGGCCCCGATGTGCCGGCGGACGACGGCCGGGCGCGCGGGGCGTCGGCGTCGCGTGGGGCGCCGGGGGCGGCGGGCGCGGTGGGGTCGTAGCCGGGCGCGGCGGGCCGTGCCGCGACGGGGTTGTGGCCAGGCGCGGCGGGCCGTGGCGCGGTGGGGTCGTGGCCTGACACGGCGGCTCGCGCCGCGCCGGCGTCGCCGGCCGGTGCCGTGTCGGCGTCGCCCGGCGCGCTCGTGGCGGCAGATTCCGATAGCGCCTCGGGCGTGCGGCTGAATTTCGGGAACGCCTCGCGGTCCGGGGGCGGCGGGACGAACCCGGGCGGCGCGTCCCAGGCGCCGTGGGTCCTGCGCGGCTCGGCGGGCCGCGGCCCGGGCTCGGGCTGCTTGCCGCCGCTGGACCAGAGCCTGCTCATCGGACCGCGCGCTTGGGCAGCTCGATTCCGCGGACGGCCGACGGGCGCAGGTACCCGGTCGCGCGCTGGACGCTGGAGGGCCTCCAGAGCCGGCCCCCGCGCACGGTCGGGACTCCGGACTCGTTCAGCGAGTCCGCGATCGCCTGCAGCGTCATCCCCTGCGCGCGCATCGCCGCGATCCGGGACGACAGCTCCGGGAGGTCGGCGACCGCCGCGCGGCCGCGCGCGGAGCCGCGCCGCTCTCCCCGCCGGTCGGAAGCCCCGGCGCCCGGCGGCGTGTCGGCCCGCACGACCAGGTCCGCGATCGCGTCCGCCGCGACGCGGCCATCGTCGCGGGAGGTGTCGAGCCCGACGTCCAGCGCGACCAGCGCGCGCTCCGGCGCCACGAACCAGCGCAGCAACGGGACCAAGTCGCCTACCTCGCCTGCGAGATCGCGCAGCCGCGCGACGACAAGGACTCCGGCCTGCCCGGCGTCGATCTGTCCCAGCGCCCACGCCAGCGCTGCCCGCCGCTCGCGCGCATCGGCGTCCGCGTCGGCGTCATGGACGACGGTGGACAGCGCCACGCCGTGCGCCGAGCACCAGGAGCGGATCGCCGCGCCGAGCGCCGCGAGATCGCCCTCGTCATCGACGCAGACGTAGCCGAGCGCCCTCATGTCGGCGAAGTTGTACGCACATGGGCATAAACACGCTCAACGGCTCCGCGCTTCCCACGAGAATCCGCGAACCGCGATCACGACGCCGACGACCGTCCAGAGCCCGAGCACCAGCAGCGCGGTCAGGTGATCGGCGAGCCCCTCCCCGTGGACCATCGCCCCCGACAGCCCGTCGATCAGGTGCTTCAAGGGCAGCACGTCGGCGATGTCGCGGATCGCCGCCGGCGTGTTCTGGTCGTCGTAGAACACCCCCGCGATCAGGATCTGGGGGAGGAAGACGGCGTTCACGTACGCGGGGGCCGACTCCGGGTTCGGGATCGCGTGCGAGAGCGCGACGCCGAGCGAGGCGAAGCAGACCACGCCGACCGCCGCGAACACGAACAGGGCGCCCCACTTCGACGGCCACGCCACGCCGAACACGACATGGCCGGCGACGATCACCAGCGCGAGCTGCAGCGCCGCGTTGGCGACCGCGTTCCCGGCCAACCCGCCCAGGTACGCCGACGGCGGCAGCGGCGTCCCCCGCAGCCGCTTCAAGATGCCCCGCTCGCGCAGCGTCGTGAGGTTGTAGGCGAGCGACGTGAAGGTCGCCGACATGATGCTCAGCCCCGCGATCCCGGGCACGATCACGTCGAGGTCCGCCTGGCGCGACGCGAACACCGCGCCGAAGATCGCCAGCAGCAGCAGCGGCAGCAGCACGCCGAAGAACGCGGCGCTGGGATTGCGCCAGAACATGCGCCGCTCGAGCCGGTACTGACGCCAGACGGTGCCGGACCACAGGGCTGCGCTCATGCCGCCAGCGCCTCCGTCAGCTCCAGGTACACGTCCTCCAGCGACGGCCGGGTCACCGACAGCTCCTCCAGCCGCTCGCCCCGCGCCAGCGCCTCGGCGGTCAGCTGCGCCAGCAACGCCGTCGGGTCGTCCGTGAACCGCTCGACGATCGAGCCCGACGCATCGCGCCAGGCGACGCGGTAGTGCGACGCGCCGAGCGAGTCCGGCGGCCCCTCGGCGAGAATCCGCCCGTCCTTCAAGATCGCCACACGATCCGCCAGCGCCTGCGCCTCGTCGAGGTAGTGCGTCGTCAGGACGACCGTCTTGCCGAGATCCCGCAGCGCCCGCACGACCTCCCAGGCGGCCCGTCGCGCGCCCGGATCGAACCCCGTCGTCGGCTCGTCGAGGAACACCAGCTCCGGATCGCCGATCAGCGCCAGCGCGAAGTCCAGCCGCCGCAGCTGCCCGCCCGACAGCACGCGAGCGCGGCGATCGGCCACCTCCGAAAGCCCCGCCAACCCCAGCACCTCGTCGACCGAGCGCGGCACCGGATACAGCGTCGCCCAGTGCGCGACCGTCTCGCGCACGGTCAGGTGCGGGTACGTGCCGCAGCTCTGGAGCACGATCCCCACTCGCGCGCGCAGCGCGCGCGAGCCCGGCTCGTCGCCGAGCACCCGCACGACCCCGTCCGAGCGCTCGCGATAGCCCTCCAGCACCTCGACGCACGTCGTCTTGCCGGCGCCGTTGGGACCCAGGAGCCCGTACACCTCGCCGCGCGCCACGTTGAAGTCGACGCCGCGCAGCGCCTCGCGCGAGCCGTACGCCTTGCGCAGCCCGAGCACCTCGATCGCGGCGTCCATTGACCTCATCATGGCAACATCGCCGCAAAGCTCATGCTCTGCGCCTGCATCGACATCGGGACGAACACGACGCGGGTGCTGGTCGCGGAGACCCGCGACGGGCGGCTGGAAGAGGTGCTGCAGCAGAAGGCCATGACGCGTCTCGGTCGCGGTCTGAAGGCCGGCGGCGCGCTCTCGAGCGAGAAGATCGCCGAGACCGCGCGCGTCGTCGAAGAGCAGCGCGCCCTGGCGCGCAAGCTCGGCGCCGAGCAGATCCGCACCGTCGCCACCGCGGTCATCCGCAAGGCCGCCAACCGGCACGAGTTCTGCCAGACCGTCGGCGACGTGTGCGTGCTCGACTGGAAGGAGGAGGCGCGGCTCGCGTTCCTCGGCGCCACGCGCACGCTCGGCGCGCCGCTGCCGGGGCGCGTCGGCGTCGTCGACGTCGGCGGCGGCTCGACCGAGATCGCGGTGGGGACCCTGCGAGATGGCGTCGAGTGGTCGGCCTCGTTCGACTTCGGCTCCGGCTTTCTCGCCGACAGCTACATCCACACGGACCCACCGGCCGTCGCGGAGCTGCAGGCCGTGCGCGCGCACGCGGCCGGCGTGCTGGAGGGCGTCCAGCCGCCGCCGGTCGACCATGCGGTGGCGGTAGGGGGAAGCGCGGCGAGCCTGAGGCGCCTGGTCGGCGCCGTGCTCGAGCCCGAGACCCTCCAGCGCGCGTTGAGGGTCCTCTCCGAGGCCCCGGCGCGCGATGTCGCGCGGCGGTTCGATCTCGAACCTGAGCGCGTGAAGCTCCTACCTGCGGGAATCCTCGCGCTCGACGCCGCTTCGCACGTGCTGGGGCGGCCGTTGCAGATCGGTCGAGGGGGCCTGCGCGAGGGGGTCCTGCTCGACATCGCCTTCACATCTCGTTGACCCCATCGTGCGATCATCCCCGTCGTGAGCGACGCGACCAGCGAAGCTGAGACCGCCGTCGAGCGGGACCTGACCGATCCAGAGCTGTACTTCAATCGCGAGCTCTCCTGGCTGCAGTTCAACGCGCGCGTGCTCGAGCTGGCCGAGGACCCCGCCGTCTCGCTGCTGGAGCGCCTGAAGTTCCTGGCCATCTACTCGTCCAACCTCGACGAGTTCTTCATGGTCCGCGTGGCCGGCCTGCACGACCAGATCGAGGCCGGGATCCAGAAGCCGCTGCACGACGGCCGCACCCCGAGCGACACGCTGGACGCCATCCGCCGCGCCGTGCGCGAGCACCTCGCGCGCCAGTCTCGCTGCATCGAGCGCTCGGTCCGCCCGGCGCTGGCCGAGCACGGCATCCGCATCGTCGGCTACGACGAGGTCAACGCCGCCGGCCGCAAGCGCCTCGACGCGCGCTTCCAGCGCCAGATCTTCCCGGTGCTGACGCCGCTGGCGGTCGGCCTCGGCCGCCCGTTCCCGTACATCTCCAACCTCTCGCTGTCGCTCGGGGTGATGGTGCGCGACCCGGTCACCGACGTGCAGACGTTTGCGCGCGTGAAGGTCCCGAAGGAGATGCTCCCGCGCTTCCAGGCGGTCGGTGACGGGCACACGTTCGTCCCGCTCGAGGATCTGATCGCGGCGAACCTGGACGCGCTGTTCCCGGGGATGGAGATCCTCGACCACCACGTCTTCCGCGTCACCCGCGACGCCGACTTCACGGTCTCCGACGAGGCCGACGACCTGCTGCAGGCGGTCGAGGACGAGCTGCGCGCGCGCCGCTTCGGCGAGGCGGTGCGGGTGGAGGTGTCGGCGGGCATGAGCTCCACGATGCGCGAGCAGATCACGCGCGCGCTGGAGGTCGACGACGACGACGTGTTCGAGATCGAAGGCCGGCTCGACCTGACCGACCTGTGGGACATCGTGAAGATCCCCGGCTACGCGGACCTGCGCGACACGCCGTGGACGCCGGTGACGCAGCCGCGCCTGCAGGCCGACGAGGGCGAGGAGCCCGATGTGCTGGCCGCGATGCGCAAGCGCGACATCCTGCTCCACCACCCGTACGACTCGTTCGTCACCTCGGTCGAGCGCTTCGTCGAGCAGGCCGTCAACGACCCGGACGTGCTCGCGATCAAGCAGACCGTCTATCGCACCTCCGACGACTCGCCGCTCGTCCCCGCGCTGATCCGCGCGGCCGAGCGCGGCAAGCAGGCCGTCTGCCTGGTGGAGGTCAAGGCGCGCTTCGACGAGCGCGCGAACATCCAGTGGGGCCGCGCGATGGAGGAGGCCGGCGTGCACGTCGTGTACGGCCTGCCGTCGCTCAAGACGCACGCCAAGTGCATCCTCGTGGTGCGCCGCGAGGGCGACGGGGTGCGCCACTACCTGCACGTCGGGACCGGCAACTACAACGCCAAGACCGCGCGCCTGTACACGGACTTCGGCCTGCTGACGTGCGACCCGGAGCTCGGCGCCGACGTCGCCGACATGTTCAACTTCCTCACCGGCTTCGCCCGCCCGCGCGGCTACCGCCACGCGCTGGTGGCGCCGATGCACCTGCGCGACGGGATCATCGCCGAGATCGACCGCACGATCGCGGTCAAGGAGGCGGGCAAGCACGCGCGGATCCGGATGAAGATGAACTCGCTCGTGGATCGCGAGTGCATCCAGGCGCTCTACCGGGCCTCACAGGCCGGCGTCCCGGTCGAGCTGAACCTCCGCGGCATCTCCTGCCTGCGCCCCGGCGTGCCCGGCGTGTCGGACAACATCCGCGTGACGTCGGTCGTCGGGCGCTTCCTCGAGCACTCGCGCATCTACGAGTTCCGGCGCGACGGCGAGCAGACGACGTTCATCGGCTCCGCAGACCTGATGCCGCGTAACCTCGACACGCGCGTCGAGCTGCTCGCGCCGGTGCGCGACGAGGGCCTGCGCGGCGACCTCGCGGACACCCTGGACCGCTGCTTCGCCGACAACGTCAACGCGTGGGAACTCGGCGTCGACGGCAGCTGGACGCGCCGCAGCGCGGGCGACGGCGAGCCTCGCAGCGTGCATCGCGAGCTGATGGCCGCCCACCAGGCCGAGGCCGCCGAGGCGGCCTCGCAGGCGGCTTCCCAGACCTAGGCTGCGTCGCGCAGCGCGCCCGTGGCGGGCGACGCCCGCAGGTGGCGCAGCGCGCGGTCCTCGGCGCAGCGCACGCGGCGCGGCGTGATGCCGAGCACCCGGGCCGCCTGGCCCGGCGTGTGCGGCGCCTCGGCTCCGAGGCCGAAGCGAAGCTCCAGGACGCGGCGCTCGAGCCCGTCGAGCCCGGCCAGCACGTGCCCGAGGTCCGCGTGCATGCGCGAGACGGCGGCCGACTCCTCCGGCGACGGGCCCTCGTCGGCCAGCATGTGGCCGAGCTCGGCGTCGCCGTCGTCGCCGACCGGCGCCTCCAGCGACACTGGAGCCAGGGCCACGCGGCGGACGTCGGCGACCTCGCCCTCGGTCCAGTCCAGCGCGCCCGCGAGCTCGGCGCTCGTCGGCATCGCGCCGAGCGCCATCGCGAGCCTTCGCTCGACCGCTTGGAGCTTGCGCACTCGATCGCCGACGTGGACGGGCAGGCGGACGGTGCGGCCCTTCTCGGACATCGCGCGCCCGATCGCCTGGCGGATCCAGAGCGTCGCGTAGGTCGAGAAGCGCAGGCCGCGCCGGTGGTCGAACTTCTCCACCGCACGCACCAGGCCGATCGTGCCCTCCTGGACGAGGTCGAGCAGCGTCATCCCCGAGTCCTCGCGCTGGAAGCGCTTGGCGAGGTGCACGACCAGGCGCAGGTTCGCCTCGATCATGCGGTCCTTGGCGGCCATGTCGCCGCGCTCGATCCGCCGTGCGAGCTCGAGCTCTTCGGCGTGGGTCAGCAGGCGCGTGCGGGCGATGCGCTGGAGGAACAGGCCGAGGCCATCGCCCAGCTCACGGCCTTCGTGGGATGGCGCGGCGGTGGTCATATTGCGCAGCATCAGGCAGCCGCCTCAAGGGACCTTGAGGTGTAGATACGCGCCGGATAAAGGGCTGTTGAGCGCCAGATGAAGCTAGAGCGCCTGCGGCTGGGGCCGCAGGATGGCGCAGTCCTGAGGAGCACCGTCGCGCTGGGCCACCGCGCCGTGCGGGCGGTCGCAGCCGACGGCAAGCGTGCCCTCCACGTCGGCGGCGAAGACGACCCCGCGATCGGGCGCGAGCTCGGCACGACCGAGGCGGGTCGGCGCGGTCGCCGCGAACACCATCACGGCGGCCGCCGCACAGGCGGTGAGCCGCATGGCGAACGAGCGGCGCGCACGGCGGATGGCCGCGGCGCGGGTCGTGGCGCGAGTCAGCGTGTCGCCGAGGCGCTCGAGATCGGGTGGCAGCGGCGCAGGCACTTCAACCACATCATGGCCGCAGGCGCGCGAGGCTGTCGCGGCCCCGCCCGATCGGGCGGGGCCGCGAGAGCGGACGGCTTACTTCAGCGACGTCCAGGAGATGTCCCACAGCCCGAAGTTCAGCGAGGCGACACCGTTGACGTTGGACGAGCGGATCTCCGGGTTCTTGTCCCACACGTACGCGACCGCGGGGGCCTGCTCGGTGATCATCTTGTCGATGTTGGCCCACGCCGTCGCCCGCTCCTCAGGCTTGGCGAGGACTTCGGCCTTGGCCATCGCGTCGTTGATCGTCGGGTCGTTGAGCAGCGACCAGTTGGAGTTGTTCGCCGGAATGATGTTCTTGCCGTTGAACGTCGGGTCCAGCAGCGTCTGCGCGTCGGCGAAGTCCTTCAGCCAGCCGACGTTCGGGCACACCGTGACGTCCGCGGCGGGCACGTTGCAGTACTTCGTGTACATCACGTTGTGCTCGACGAGCCGCAGCTTGACCTTGAAGCCGAGCTGCTCGAAGTTGGTCTTCGCGAGCTCGGCGACCTTCGTGGCCACGCCGGAGTTGTCGCCGACCATGAGGATCTCGTCCTTGCCCTCGTACTTGCCGGAGGCCATGCCGGCCTTCTTGAAGTACTCGGCCGAGAGCGCCGGGTTCGGCGCGCCGCTTTCGTTCATGAAGTCCAGCCCGAAGCCCTTCAGCCCACCGGCCTGGTCGAAGCCGGCCATCCCGGGCGGGATGTAGTGCGTCGGCATGTCGCCGATCAGCGTGCCGCCGCGGGCCAGGCGCAGCGCGTTGCGGTCGAAGCCGGCGATCACGGCCTTGCGGACGTTGATGTCGTCGAACGGCTTCAGCTTCATGTTCATGGAGACCCAGCGGCCACCGCCGGACGGGACGAGCTGGAGCTGGTCCTTGTACTGCGTCGACGCCTGCTTGAGCGACTCGGGCGGCGGCGAGAAGTCGCCGTTGATCATGGCCTTGCCGGTGAGGATCTGACGCGAGGCCACGCCGGTGTCGTCATTGCCCTCGAGGTTGTCGATCTCGTCGAGGTAGGCCGGCTTGAAGTCGGTCGACTTGTCCCAGTTCGGGTTGCGCACGAGGTGGATGCGCTTGCCCGGCTCGTAGCCGATCGCCTTGCCCGCGGCGTTGTTCTCGATCATGTACGGGCCGGTGGAGACCTGGTTGTCGCCGTAGGTCGACGGGTTCTCCTTGTCGAACTTGGCGGCGTACTCCTCCGGCACAGGCGCCGTCAGCGGCATCGCGAGGCCGCCGGCCGCCAGCACGCCGGCCGTCGGCTTGGTCAGATGGATGATGAGGGTCTGGTCGTCCGGCGTCTCGAGACCCTTGATCGTCGTGCCCGGCTTGACGCCGACCTTGGCGCCATCGATGTTGCCGAAGTAGGCGCCGGCATAGCCGTTGTTGACCGTGTTGAAGAACCCGCGCTCGATCGCGTACTTGACGTCCTTCGAGGTCACCGCGCGGTTGACGGGCGGGGAGAACTTCACGCCCTGGCGGATCTTGATCGTGATCGTCTTGGCGTCCGCGGACACCTCTGGAGCAGCCTCGGCCGAGTCCGGCACCAGCGTCGTGGCATCGTCCGGCTTGTAGTTGTAGAGCGGCCGCTGCGTCGAGTAGCAGAGGAAGCTGCCCATCTGGTAGTAGGTCGCGCCGCAGTCGATGTAGTCGACGTCGTTCGACCACAGAACGGTCAGCTTGCCCCCGGTCTTGGGCTTCGCGTTCTGTTGATTGCC
This sequence comes from uncultured Solirubrobacteraceae bacterium, assembly GCA_963837485.1. GTDB lineage: Bacteria > Actinomycetota > Thermoleophilia > Solirubrobacterales > Solirubrobacteraceae > Solirubrobacter. The sequence goes on from CAWINP010000014.1 coordinate 112,859, forward strand.
AGTCTTGTTCCCGCTGTCGTTGCTTTTGTTATCGCTGCTGCTCCCGCAGGCAGCAACGCCCAGCGACAATGCCGCCATGGCGGCGACCGCAAGGGTCCATGCGGACCTTCGCATCGATGCGTCCTTTCATTGAGACCTAAGGCTGCGCAGTCGCTCCCCGTCCGGCCCCCTGCCGGTATCGGGAAAACTCCTGGCGAAGACTGCGCACGGTAGCGTTTCGGCGCGCAAGTGGAGCGCACTTACCTGCTGGCGGGCCGTCCACAGCCCGGAGGAAGAGACCCGGCTCCGGGCGCGCTGGCGCTCGTTCAAGATTTCGTCAACACGGTCGACCGCGAGCACGGTCCGGACCTCCTCGACGACGTCGCCGGGTTCCTCGAGTGGCTCTGCCTACGTGACCTCGGCGGCGCACCGGATGCCCCGCCGCCCATCTCCACGGCCGATCTCGACCGCGCGCGTGAACTTCGAGAGGCACTGCGCGTACTCCTTCTGGCCAACCATGGAAACCCCGTCCCAGCGGGGGTTCGCGACGTTCTGGAGGATGCCGCGGACCGAGCGGGATTGCGGGTTCGGCTTCCCATCGAGGGAGCGGCGCTCGTGCCGGTAAGTAATGGCGTGGACGGTGCGCTCGGACAGGTGGTAAGCGCGGCCGTCGTCGCGATGTGGGACGGCACCTGGGTGCGACTGAAGGCATGCCCGAGAAGCGTGTGCCAGTGGGCGTTCTATGACCGATCCACGAACGCGAGCGCAACGTGGTGCTCGATGTCGATTTGTGGAGGTCGCGTTAAGGCGAGCCGTTATTACCGCAGACGCCGCGAAGCGTAAGCGTTCTGACCCGCTGGTAGCGATCGGCGCAATTTACGTCCGAGTGGGGCATTTGGCGCTTGCATGCTTCGCGCCCTCGCCGCCGTCACCGCCTTGCTCGCGGTTGCGCAGCCCGGCGCGGCCGCCACGCTGGAGAACGACTTCGTGTCCTCCCGCGGCTGGGTCAAGCCCGGCGAGACGTACCCGTTCGCGATCAAGGTCACCGGTCCGGTCACCAACGGCCGGGTGACGCTCACGCCGCCAGACGGGACGACGATCAGCGGCGATCCCGCGTGGGACGTCGGCACGCTGGCCGCCGGCCAGACCGCGCGCAAGGTCTTCGAGGCGCGCGCCGACACGCTCGCCGAGGACCCCGAGATCGTGTGGAAGAACCTGTCGGCGGTCGCGACGCTGCAGTCGGACGCCGGAACGCGGTCCGCGACCTCGCACGGGCCGAAGGTGATCCCGCCGAGCGGCGGCTATGAGACCGCCCGCTACGGCGACCGCCCGTTCCCGGTCGTCCCGGTCGACTTCGCCGACCGCGCGATGAGCGACGCGGCGGCCGCGACCAAGCTCGAGAGCAAGATCAACGACCCGGCGAACCCGGGCTCCACGTTCAACCTCTACCAGGAGATGTCCTACCGGCAGCTCTTCCCGCACGCGACGGTGCCGTCGGCGGGGGTCGCGAGCCGCGACTGGACCTACGGCCCCGGCTTCCAGTTCACCACCAACGCGCTCAAGCCCGACACCTGCCGCGGCGTCTCGCTCCCGATCCGCCCCGCGCAGCGGATCAAGGACGGCCGTTATCAGCTGCCGGGCACGACCGACTACTACGGCGACGACGGCAAGGGCTCGGCGTTGATCGGCGCGCTGACCGGCGTCGGCGCGCTGCAGGACATCGACTCGGCCTGCGGGCCGGCCGGCAAGGCGGTGTTCGACGCCGCCCAGATCGCCGACCCCGAGATCGACTACGACGCCTACGACACCGACAAGGACGGCGTCGTCGACTTCTTCATGATGGTGTTCCCGGGCCTGGGCGGGAACGGCGACTCACAGCTCAACGGCGCGCCGCCGTACGACAACATCTGGCCGCACTCGGCCGACCTCCAGAACGCCTACGTCGACGCCGACGGCCAGAAGGGCTACGTCTCCGACGACCAGTCGCACGACCTCGAGGGTCACGCGCTGTTCTGGACCGACGCGACGCGCACGCAGCGGACGACGGATACGACGCCGTACCCGGTCTACGTGCGCGTCGGGCCGTACAACGTCAACCCGGAGACCGCGATCGAGCACGCGAGCGTGATCTCGCACGAGTACGGCCACTCGCTCGGCCTGCCCGACTACTACTCGACCGGCAGCCGCGAGACGTACGGGAGCTGGACGCTGATGGCGACCGACTACTCGCAGAACATCGACGTCGTCGGCAAGAAGGAGCTCGGCTGGGTCATCCCGCGCGTGCTCGAGCCCGGACAGACGCGCGCGGTCAGCGGCTGGCAGGACACCAAGCTCGACACCCACCGGATCGACTGGAAGCGGCCGGACGGCACGCCGTACACGCTGCAGGGCGACGGCGTGGACAACGGCGAGGCCTACGTCGCGTCGCTGCCGGGGCGCCGGATCATCGATCCCGCGCTCGTCCCGTCCGGCACGCACGTGCAGTGGTCGGGCTCGGGCAACGACTTCGGCTGCCCGCCGTCGGGCGGCCACAACCTCGACCTCGCGGTCCCGGCGATCCCGGCGGGCACGAAGAAGCTGACGCTGAGCCTCAAGTCGCGCTGGGACGCCGAGTGGGACTTCGACTACGGGTTCGTCCTGGGCAGCACCGACAACGGCAAGAGCTATCACTCGTACGCGTCGGCGAACGGGTACACGACCTCGGGCACCCAGAATCCGAACGCGGCGGGCTGCCAGCAGCAGTTCGGCAACGGCATCACGGGATCGAGCGGCTCCTACAAGGCCGGGACCCAGACGCTCGACCGCGTGCTCGGCAACTATCCGGACGCGCCGTTCGTGGACGACAGCTACGACGTCTCGGACCTGATCGGCAAGTCGGGCGCCGTGCTGCGCTTCGCCTACGCGACCGACCCCGGCCTGGCGCGGCCGGGCTGGTTCATCGACGACGTCGTGATCAAGGCCGACGACGCGGTCATCTACAGCTCGGACTTCGAGCGCCCGACCGACGCGGCGCTGTTCAACGGCGGCTGCCGCGACGGGCTGGCGACCGCGCAGTCGTGCACGCACGGCTGGACGTACGTGGCCGCCGACGCCGAGTCGCCGGCCGAGCACGCGTACCTGATGGAGCTGCGCGACCGCTCGGGCTTCGACGCCCACGGCCAGGGGGAGAGCGACCGCGGCGACATCACCTTCTCGCCGGGCGTCCTGCTCGCCTACACCGACGAGGACCACGGCTACGGCAACGTCGGCACCGACGACCCGCCGGCGCAGACGCCGCTCGACGCGCGGCCGGAGCCGGGCAGCGACACGCCCAACCTCGACGACGCGGCGTTCAAGCCCGGCGACGCGTTCGACGACACCGCGCACGTCGACAACTACACGAACGGCGACGGCAACTGGGTGCTCGACTTCGGCTGCCTGAAGTTCGGCGTCACGCGGATGGCGGGCGGCGGGATCGGTCCCGAGGTGTTCGGGCGCTACGACCTGTCCGCCGACGCGACGTTCACCGCGTCCGCGCGCTGCGGGCGGTTCGACTACGGCAACGGCGCGGTCGGCCCGGGTGTCCCCACCGCGCCGCCACAGTCGTTCCCGGCCCGCGAGCGCAAGGCGGTCAGCCGGAGACTCCAACGCTGAAGGACGCCGTGAACGACGCGCCGGGCGCGACCGCGTCCGGCGCGTGGCGCAGCGCGTCGGCCGGCGCGGTCATTGGCTCGAAGCAGACGGCGTCGAGGTTGTCCGGCGCGAAGATCTGCGTGTAGGGGTAGCCGCGCTCGAACGCGACCTCGACCGTTCGGCCGCCGCCGGAGACCGCGAACACGCCGTCGCCGGCCGTGAACGCGTCGTCGAACGTGCGCGCGGCGAGCGGGCCGTCGAGGTCGCGGGTCGGCTCGCGATCCCCCGTCGGGATGCCGCGCTTGTCGAGCAGCAGCCGCTCGCGCACGGGCGCGGTGATCTCCCACTCGGCGCGCGGGACGCCGGGGAGCCGCAGGTACGGGTGGTGGCCGAAGCAGATCGGCACGGGCGCGTCGAATGCGGTCAGCGTCGTGGCGATCCGCAGTCGCTCCGGCTCCAGCGTCGCCGCGACCTCGATCCGGTGATCGAACGGGAAGCTCGCGAGGCCGCGGACGTCGCGGCGGGCGACGAGCCGCGCTTCGGAGGCGTCCACCGTCTCCCACCCGCGCAGCGCGGCGAGCAGTCCGTGGATCGGCAGCCCGCGCTCGTCGACCCGCGAGCCCTCGACCTTCACCTCGCGGCCGCCGAACGAGTAGGTGGCGGCGCCGAGCCGGTTCGCCCACGGGTGCAGCAGCGGGATGCCCATCGTCGCCCCGCTGCGCTTGTACTCCTCCAGCCCCCGGCGCTCGGCGAGCAGCTCCTCGCCGCGGTGGCGCAGCGACGCGCAGACCATCGCGTAGGCCGGCTCGAACGCCGCCTCCAGGTTGCCGGCGCGGAGGACTACCAATGCACCCCGCGCATCAGGTAGGCCAGCGCCGTCGCCTCGCCGGACGCGCGCTCGTCGGCGTCCTTCTCGCCCTTCGCCGCGCCCGACTCCGGGAACACGCGATACGCCAGGTGCAGGATCTGGTCGACCGCCTTGGGCGCCAGCGCGTAGGCGACCTCGCCGAACGTCCCGAGCCGCGTGTTGATCTGCTTGGGCCTGGCGCGGATCGCCTCGCAGACCAGGTCGGCCGCCTCGTCCGGCGTGATCGTCGGGAACGAGTCGTACATCTTCGTCGGCGCGATCATGGGTGTCTTCACTAGCGGCATGTGGATCGTGGTGAACGTCACGTCGTCGCCGATCGTCTCCGAGCTCACGACGCGCGTGAACGCGTCCAGCGCCGCCTTGGAGCCGACGTAGGCGCTGAACCGCGGCGGGTTGGTCTGCACGCCGATCGAAGACACGTTGACGATGTGGCCGCCGCCCTGGTCGCGCATGTGCGGCAGCAGCCCGAGCATCAGCTTCACCGGCGAGAGGTAGTTGAGCCGGACGGTGCGCTCGTAGTCGTGGAAGCGGTCATACGACAGGGCGACCGAGCGCCGGATCGAGCGGCCCGCGTTGTTGACCAGCATGTCGATCCGCGGGTGGTCGGCGAGCAGCTGCTCGACCAGCTGCTCGATCGCGTCGAAGTCCGACAGGTCGCATGAGTACGCGTACGCGGTCCCGCCCGCCGCCTCGATCTCGGCCTTGGCCTCGTCGAGCTTGGACTGCGTGCGGGCGACGAGGATGGGAATGCCGCCGGCCGCCGCGATCTTGATCGCCGCCGCGCGGCCGATGCCGCTCGAGGCGCCGGTGATCACGACGGTCCTGCCGTTGACGGCGCCCTCGAAGCTGCGGTCCTTGTAGAGGTCTGGGTCGAGCGTCCGCTCCCAGTAGTCCCACAGCTTCTCGCTGTAGCTCTCCAGCGGCGGCAGCTCGATGCCCGAGTCGCGCAGCGCGCGCTGCGTGTCGCGCGCGTCGAAGCGGCAGGTCAGCGCGATGTAGTCGACGATCTCGTCCGGGATCCCGAGGTCGGCGAGGAACTGCACGCGGATCTGCTTGAGCGCCGGCAGCTTCATCGCGAAGCTGAGCACGCCCTTGGGCAGGTTCTGCATGATCTTGCGATCGATGCGGGCGATCGCGTGCGGCGCGTGTGCGGCGCCCGCGAACGTGTTCAGGACGTCGCCGGACCGCTGGCCCTTCGGGTCGACGATGTGGAACGCCTGGCCGTCGAGCCCCTCCTGGTGGCCGATGTGGTCGATCGCCGCGGCGACGTAGTCGACGGGGACGATGTTGGTCCAGCCCCACTCGATCGAGATCAGCGGGAACCACTCGGGCAGCGCGTGGCGGACCTTCTGGATCGCCTTGAAGAAGTAGTAGGGGCCGTCGATCTTGTCCATCTCGCCGGTCTTGGAGTTGCCGACGACGATCGACGGGCGGTACACGCGCCAGGGCACGGTCAGGCGACCGCGCACGAGCTTCTCGGACTCGTACTTCGTCCGGTGGTACGGGTGCTCGAGCGGCTGGCCCTCGTCGAACATGTCCTCGGTGAACGTGCCGCGGTAGTTGCCGGCGACGGCGATCGAGGAGATGTGGTGGAAGCGGCCGACCTGCATCGCGTTGGCCAGGTCGACGGCGTTCTGCGTGCCGCCGACGTTGAGCAGCGCGTTGCGCGTCTCGTCCGCGGTCATGTCGTAGATCGCGGCGAGGTGGAAGAAGTGCTCGATGCCCTCCGGCGGGCTCTCGACGCCCAGCCGCGGCTCGGACAGGTCGCCGGTGACGGGCTTGATCCGGTCGCCCGCGCCCCAGCCCTCGATCAGCGCGTCGAGCTTGGAGCGCGAGCCCTCACGCACGAGGATGTAGATGTCCCCCTCCCGCTCGAGCAGCCGCTCGATCAGATGGCGGCCGATGAATCCCGTGGCACCGGTGACGAAGTAGCTCACCCGCGGGAGCCTACGTCACCGCACCCTCAGCGTGATCCCCTTGGAGTAGCCGGTCTTGTACGGCGACGTGGCGCCGGGGCGGATCCGCGCGCGGAACTGGAAGCGCTTGCCGCGCGAGGCGCTCGCGCGGAACCGGTAGTGGACTTTGAAGACGCCGCTGCGCGAGGCGGTCGTGTCGGCGAACGTCTCCCACCGGCGCGACCCGGCCGCGCGGCCCTGGACGATGATCGTCACGCCCTCGCGCTCGACGCCCTGCATGCGCCCGCTGATCGCGAAGCGCGCGCCGACGCGCGGGCGCTTGGTGGACGCGTGCAGCGTCGCCGCCGCGCGCACGTTGAGCGTCAGGTAGGCGCTGGTGGCGAAGCGCGTGTCGTTGACGTGCGCGCGCCAGGCGAACTGGATCAGCCGCGAGGCGCTGGCCGGCGTGCGGTAGTTGAACGAGCCGTCGGAGCGCGTGGTGAGCGCGTGGCGGACGATCGTCTCGGCGCCGCGGCGCAGGTCGCGCGTGAGGACCTCGACCTGGGCGCCGGAGATCGGCGTGCCGTTGCTGTTGCGCAGCCGCCCGCCGATGCCGATCCGCTGCCCGTAGCCGACCGTGCGATGCGTGCGCCTGGAGTGCGTGAAGGCCACCTGCATGCTCCCGCCGTCGGTGGCGTTGGCGCCGTTGAACGCGCCGCGGTCCGACGGCGTGATGGCGTCGACCGGGAACGGCCCGCGCGAGGTGACGTTGCCCGCGGTGTCGACCACGAGCACGGTGACCAGGCGGGCGCCGGCCGGCAGCGAGGTGGGGCGGACGGCCTTGCGGCTGAGGTTGGGGCACGGCGCCGGCTTGCTGTAGTTGCACGCGGAGTCGGAGGCGCCGACGACGCCGGCGGCGCTGTCGACCAGCTCGACGCGGCGGATGCCGGTCGCATCCGAGGCGGTCACGGTGACCGCGTCCGAGCCGTCGCGCTGCCCGCCGGCGAGCAGCCCCGACGCCTCGACCGTGAGCGCCGGCGCGGTCGGGTCGCTGACCGTCACATCGGCGCTGTAGATGCGGTGGCCGATCGCCGAGCCCGAGCACGGGTTGGCGCGCTTGAAGCAGCCCGCGAGCAGGCCGAGCGCGTTGGAGGCCGGCGCGGCGGCGAGCGCCGGGAACGTGCGGCGGACGACGGTCTGGCGCCCGGTGTGCACGGGGTTGGCGGGGTAGCCGTACCACTGGCGCTGCGCGTTGAGCGCGTTGCGGGTGGCGTCCGCGTAGTCGCCGGCGCCCGCGAACACGGTTCCGCCGAGCGCGTAGATCGCGAAGTGCTTGTGGGTGTCCTTCGGCGGCGTGGAGGCGTAGTCGAGCTGCCGGCTGAGCGTGAAGTCGGCGATCGTCGTCCCGGCCGGGCTGTGGAACACGAGCCCGCCCTGCGCGCCGTTGGGCGTGGTCGCGCCGGCCGCGACGGACACGCCGATCGTCCCGCCAGCGCAGCTGGTGTCGACGCTCAGGCCGGCGGCGGCCGTCGCCGTCCAGGAGTTGTTCGCGTACGCGCCGCACGCGTAGACGTGGTAGGCGCCCGCGTGCGCGGTGGCGGGGAAGAGCCCTACGAGGAGGAGGACGGCGATGCGCTTCATCGCCGATCCGATACCCGTTAAGGGCCGGGAGTTGCGCGTCGCTCCGCAAAGCGGCGAGCGCCGGCCACCGCGACGGCGAGCTGCTCGCGCCCGAGCCGCGCCTCCAGCGCCAGCCCTTCCTCGAGCGTGAGGCCCTCTCCTTCCAGCAGCGCGCGGCGGTCGCTCAGCATCGTCGGCTGCGGGTGGGACGCGATCGCCTCGGCGAGCTCGAGCGCGCGCTCGACGTGGCGCCCGGGCGCGACCACCTCGTTGACCAGGCCGAGGGTGTATGCCTCGGCGGCGGGGACGTCGCGGCCGGTCAGCACCAGGTCGAGCGCGCGGCCGGTGCCGATCACCCGCGGCAGCCGCTGGGTACCGCCGTCGATCAGCGGGACGCCCCAGCGGCGCTCGGCGCAGCCGAGCACGGCGGTCTCGGCGGCGATCCGCAGGTCGCACCAGAGCGCGAGCTCCAGCCCGCCGGCCAGGCACCAGCCGGAGATCGCGGCGATCGTGGGCTTCGGGGAGGCGAGCCGGGTGAAGCCGAGCGGGCCGCCGGGGCGGTCGGGGTCGAGCGTCTCGATCGCCTTCAGGTCGGCGCCGGCGCAGAACGCCCGCTCGCCTGCGCCGGTGAGCACGAGCACGCGCGCGCCGTCGTCGGCCGCGAAGGCCTCGAACGCCTCGTGCAGCGCGTCCGCGGTCGCGCCGTCGACGGCGTTGTGGCGGTCCGGCCGGTCGATCGTGAGCAGCGTGGCGGAGCCGCGCCGCTCGGCGGTCACCACCCGCCGCGTTGATCGGCGCGCGCCTTGCGCGCCTTGGCGGCCTTCAGCCGGCGGTACTTGCGCTTCTCGAGGCTGCCCTGCAGCAGCGACAGCAGCATCAGCAGGACCGGGATGCCGCCGATCAGGATGAAGCCGGCGTTGGTCACGACCTTGTCGTCGGCCGGTCCGTACGTGCCCTGCCCGTCGTCGGCGGCGAGCGCGAGCGGGGCGCTGAGAAGGAAGATCGAGAGCGTGAGCAGCGCAGTCCGGACCATGCATTGGAGGTTACCTATCCTCGGAGCTCATGTCGGTCGTCATCGCCTCAGACCTCGCCAAGGACATGGCGGGGGAGCCGCTGCTGCGCGGCGTCTCGTTCAAGCTCGAGCGGCGCGACCGGCTGACGCTGTCCGGCCGCAACGGCTCGGGCAAGACGACGCTGCTGCGGATGCTGGCGGGCGAGAGCTCGGTCGACGGCGGCGAGCTGGTATTCGCCAAGGACGTCAAGCTCGCGCTGCACGACCAGCGCCCGCCGCGCGACCGCGCGATCACGCTGCGCGACTACGTGCTCTCGGGCGCACGGGAGCTGCTGGCGCTCGAGGAGCGGCTGGGGTCGCTGGAGCAGGCGATGGCGGGCGGCGACGCGAGCGCCGCCACGCTCGACGCGTACGCGTCCGCGCAGGCGAGGCTCGAGCACGCCGGCGGGTACAACTGGCGCGAGGCGATCAACTCGACGCTGCACGGCCTCGGGTTTCGCGACGAGCACCTCGATCGCTCGCTGGAGACGTTCTCGGGCGGTGAGCTGACGCGCGCGTCGCTGGCCCGCGCGCTGGCCGGCGATCCGGACCTGCTGCTGCTCGACGAGCCGACCAACCACCTCGACATCGAGTCGCTCGAGTGGCTGGAGACGCACCTGCAGTCGCTCGACGCCGCGGTCGTGCTGGTCGCCCACGACCGCTGGTTCCTGGAGGCGGTCGGCACGTCGGTGCTCGAGCTCGAAGGCGGCCGGTCGCGCTACTTCAAGGGCAGCTGGCACGCATGGCGGGTCGAGAAGGCGCAGCGCGAGCTGGCGCTGGGCCGCGCGATCGAGCGCCAGGAGGAGGAGATCGAGCGCCTGGAGCGCTTCGTCACGCGCTTTCGCGCCGGCACCCGCGCGCGCCAGGCGCAGTCGCGCCAGAAGCGGCTGGACAAGATCGACCGCCTGGGTCGCGATCCGCGCGACGGCAAGGCTCTTGGGTTCGCCTTCAAGCCGCCGGAGCGCTCCGGCCGCGTCGTCTTCGAGGTCGAGGACGGGCGGCTGGAGATCGGCTCGCGCACGCTCCTGGAGGACTTCGAGTTCTGGCTCGAGCGCGGCGAGCACGTGTCGCTGGTCGGCTCCAACGGCTCGGGCAAGACGACGCTGATCACGGCTCTGGCCGGGCAGCGCGAGCTGGACGCGGGCAAGCTCCGGCGCGGGCACAACGTCAAGCTCGGCCTATTGAGTCAGCACGCCGAGGAACTGGGGCCGACGGGCACCGTGGTCGAGGCGACCCAGCGCGCGACCGGGCTGACGCCGAACAACGCGCGCGCTCTGCTCGGCCGCTTCCTGTTCAGCGGCGAAGAGGCGGAGAAGCCGTTGGACGGGCTGTCGGGCGGCGAGCGCCGGCGGCTCTCGCTGGCGATCCTCGTCCACTCCGGCGCCAATGTCCTGATCCTCGACGAGCCCACGAACCATCTGGATTTGGAGAGCCGCGAGGCGCTCGAGGCGGCGCTGCAGTCCTTCCAGGGCGCCCTGCTGCTGATCTCCCACGACCGGGCGCTCTTGGATGCGGTCGGTACCCGCACGATCGCGGTCGAGGACCGGACGCTGCACTCCTACGTCGGCGGCTGGCCCGAGTACCTGCGCGTGCGCGAGGAGCGGGCGGAGGCGGAGAGGACGGCCAAGCGCGCGAAGCCCGCGGCGGTTCGCGCGGCGCCGAAGCCGGCCGGTCCCTCCAAGAACGAGGCCGCGCGCGCGAAGAAGCTGGAGGCCGAGATCGAGGCGGCGGAGGCGGCGTTGAAGGCTCTGGAGGCGGAGCTGGCCGATCCGTCGGCCTGGAACGACCCGCGTTCGGCGGCGAAGTCGACCGCTCGGCATGCGCAGGCCAAGCGAGTGTTGGAGGAGTTGTACGCCCGGTGGGAGGCCGTGGCGGGCTGAAAGTCAACTGCGGCAGGTAAGGGGAACGAGGGGCCGATTCGCGCGAATCGATCATCGCCCGCGGGGCCGTGTCGAGTTTGTCGGCCTAGAGCCGACAAACTCGACGCCGACAGGCCCGCGGGAGGCGAGCGCCAATCCGCACGCCCCCCTTACTGCCGCCGTTGACGTTCGCCAAACCTGCCGTGGCGCCCAGCGGAGACCTACCGGCGATCGTCCAACGCGCCGTTGGAAGTCGTCGCGCCGACCGGCTCGCGCTCGACCACCGTCCCGTCGCGCCCGCGGAAGCGGCGGCGCCCGGCCGCGTCGTCCGCGACCGCCTCGCGGCGGCGGCCCACGCGCGGCATTGTGGAGAGCAGGACCAGCGCCACGCCGCCGGCGCCGAGCACGAGCTTGGTCCAGTTGTTGGTGGCGAAGATGCCGAGCACGTCGGTTCCGTCCGACAGCGCGATCAGCGCGCCGACGCCGTACGCGATGCCGACCATGAACGCCATCGACTTCGCGCCCCAGTGGATCGGCGAGCCGAGCAGGAGCAGCAGGCCTCCGGCCGCGAAGGCCAGCCAGGTCCAGCCGTTGCCCTCGATGCCGATGAACGTCGCGCCGTTGACGGTGCCGTCCGGGGCGGCGGTCGTGAAGTCGGTGCTCGCGAAGATCAGCCCGAGCGCTCCGAGTGCGAGCGATGCGGCCCCGATCAGCGCGACCGGGCCCTTGGCGAGCGACATGCCGCGGCGAGGCGGCGCCTCCGTGGTCTCCATGGCCATTGCAGTCCTCCTGTAATGCCGGTGTAACTGGAGGGTTCCCGCCGGGCGCAAGACTCATGCCTGGCGATACGTCGGCCTTGCGCTCAGCGGATCTTCAGTTACTGTGCCGCGCCGAATGCACCGACTCTCTTTGCTCGCAGGGCTGGCCCTGCTGCTGTCCGTCCCCGCGAGCGCCGCCGCCGCCCCGTTCGGCGAACTCCCGCCCGCCGCCACCGGCGGCGTGGCCACGTGCCTGCGCGCCACCGGCGCGCCGGGCGAGCTCGTGCGCTCCTCGCCCAACGGCGCCCGCTTCCTTCAGGTCGGTGCGGCCGGGATCGCCGACACCGGCCTGGTCGTCACCGGCGCTCCGCGGGGGGAATGCGCGCAGGTCGCGGCGCGCCCCGGCGGTGCGGCGGTGATCGCCCAGTCCGGCGCCGGACTGTGGGTCGCCACGCGCGACCCGGGCGGCGAGTGGACGAAGCCGGCGAAGCTCGCGCAGGAGGCGTCGCGCGCGGCGGTCGCGGTCGCGGACTCGGGCGCCGCGGTGGTGGCGTGGCTGGAGCCCGGCACCGGCGAGCGCTTCGCCGTGAAGGCGATGCGGCGCCCGGCCGGCGGCGCGTTCGGGCCGGCGGTCACGCTCGGCAGCGCGAGCTCAGCCGGCGAATTCTTGACGCAGGGCTCGATCCGCGCCGCGATCGCGGGCGACGGCGAGACGTTCGTGCTGTGGACGCAGCCCCCGCCGGACCGCGACACGGGCCGGATGCCGGTCAACGTGGCGATCGCGCCGGCGGGCGGGGACTTCGCCGCATCCCGGCGCATCGGCCTGACGCATGTCAGCTCGGCCCCGGCGCTCGCGGCCGGGCCCGACGGTCGCGCGCTCGTCGTCCTGTGGACCGGCAGGGAGGTGCAGGTCGCCGAGCGCGCTCCGGCGGGCGCGTTCGCACCGCCCGCCGCGATCGCAAGCCCGAAGGAGCCGTACACGGTGCTGCCCGCCGCGGCGCTGGGCGCCGGCGGCGCGGCCGTCGTCGGGTGGTACGGCCTCTTCAGTCAGGGCGTCGGCGCCGTCGCGCGCGCCGCGGCGGGGCCGTTCGGCGCGCCGGTGACGCTGGCCGAGCCGGGCGGGATCCCCGGGCTGAGCAACGATCTGCTGACGCTGCTGTCCGCGTTCGGCCTCGGTCAGTTCGGTCCCGCCGGCGCCGGCGGACTGGGCGCCGACACCGGAGCGGGCGACCTCCGAGCGGTCCTGACGCCGGATGGCAGCGCGCTGCTCACCTGGGGCGACGAGCTCTCGGTCCCGCGGGCGGCCGCGTTCCCGCTCTCCGGCGGGCACCTCGACCGCTTCCCGGTGGGAGCCGGCGTGCGCAAGGCCAGCTCGATCACGCCGCTGGTCACGGCGGCGGGGACGCCCGCGGTCGCCTGGAGCGACAACGACGGGTCGAGCAGCGGTGGGCGAGTCCATGTCGCCGTCGAGGGCGTCGCGGCGGCGCCGCCCGCCCCGGCGCCGGGCGTCGAGCTCGGCCGTCCGCTCAAGCCGGTGCTCGGAGCCGACGACCCGCTGCGGCTGCCGGTGACCTGCCGCGCGGCCTGCGACGTGCGCGTCGATCTGCCCGACCGCGGGGTCGAGCCCGCGTACGTGTCGCTCACGCATCCCGGCACCCGCGTGCTGGTGCTGCAGTCGGTGTTCTCGCCGATTGCGCCGCCCCGCCGCGGACCGGTCCGCGTCCGCGTGCGCTACGCGGCGCGGGGCGCGAGCGCCGCGACCGAGCGGATCGACACCGTCGTCCTCGAACGCTCCAAGACGGCGGGACCGCCGGCGGTCATCGGTCTGAAAGCGGTTCGCCACGGCAGCCGCGTCGACGTGAGCTGGCGCACCGACCGCGACGCCGACCCCGACCTGTTCGCGGTCGCGGGCTCCGACGGTCGCGCGCTCGACAGCAACGGCCTCGTCGTCGCCGAGGCCAAGCGCGCCGGCAAGCGGCGCTTCACCGCGCGCCTCACCGGCGCGAAGGAGGTCCGTTACGTGTTCGTGTTCGCGGGCGACGGCAGCGGCTCGATCGGCGGCCCCTCCGTGACGAGGGTCCGCTGATGCGCCCGCTCCTGATCGCGCTCGCCGCCGTCGCGCTCGCGCCGGCCTGCGCTTCCGCGGCGCCGTTCGGCGAGCTGCCGTTTCAGACGATCCCGGGCGGCGCCACCTGCCTGCGCGCGACCGGCGCTCCCGCCGAGCTCGTCGCGTGGGCGCCCGACGGCGCCCGGTTCCTGCGCGCGACGCCGTCGGGCCTGGCGCCCGCGAGCTCCGCCAGGCTGGGGGCGCCGCAGTCGTGTCCGGCCGCCACGGTCAAGCCGAACGGCGCCGGGGTCGTGGCGGCGCCCGTCGGCGACGGGCTCAGCGTCGCCGTGCGCGAGCCGGGCGGCGCGTGGGGGCAGGCAACGAAGCTGGCGCTCCCCGCCGACGTTGCCGTGACCGATCTCGCGACCGCGGTGTCGCCGCGCGGCGACGCGGTGGTCATCTGGATCGAGCTGAAGTTCCAGCGCCGGGGGGCGTTCACGCGCATGCGGGTCGCGAAGCGTTCGGCCGGCGGGGCGTTCGGCGCCCCGCAGACGCTGACCATCAGCGAGCTGCCGCCGTTCTCGTCAAACGTGGCCGCAGGCATGGCCGACGACGGGACCGCGATCATCGCGTTCTCGCACGAGACCGGCAGCGAGCGCGCGATCCGCAGTGTGCTGGACGCGGCGATCGCGCCGCCGGGCGCGCCGTTCGGCGCCGGGCAGCGGCTCTCGACGAGTATTTTCGGCGAGGTCCGGCTGGCGGTCGGCGACGACGGTGGCGCGCTGCTCGCGTTCGGCGCGGACGTGGGCGTGCGGATCGCCGAGCGCGCCCCGGGCGGCGGCTTCGGGCCTGCGTACACGCTCGGCGCGGGCGGCGGCTCGGAGCTCACGCTGGCGCTCGGCTCCGGCGGCGACGCGCTCGTCGCGTGGGGCAGCGGTCTCGTGGGCGACGTGACCTACGCGCGCCGCACGGACGCGAGCGGCTTCGGGCCGCCGATCGAGCTCAGACCCGCGAGCATCGGCAACGAGGGCGTCTTCCTGCAGGGGAGCGGCAACTTCCTCACGGGCGGAGCCGGCACGAGCCCGGGCCGTCCCGGCGACGAGGGCGGCACCGCCCTGCGCGCCGCGCTGGCGCCGGGTGGCCGCGCCGTGTTCAGCTGGGGCGGCAGGCGCTCTCGCGCCGGGATCGGCTGGACCGCCGCGCACGTGGCGACGCTGTCGAGCGACGACAGCGTGGCGACGCAGACGCTCGGCGGCCCGCTGCGCGACGCCGACTCGATCGCCCCGATCGTGCTCGAGAACGGCGTGCCGGCGGTCGCCTGGGGCGACAACGGCGATGCCGACGGGCGCGCGCACCTGGCGATCGAGGGCGTGACCGATCCCCCGCGGCCCGCGCTCCAGGTGCGCGTCGGGGCGCCGGCGGACACCAGCCTGCGGCGCACGCAGCCGCTCGTGCTCCCGGTCACCTGCTCGGCCGCCTGCGACGTCCGCGCCGAGGTGCGCGGCCTGCCGGCGAGCGCGTCGCTGACGCGCGCCGGCACGGTGCGCCTCCAGTTCCTCGGCGAGAAGAGCCCTGCGCGGCTGCGCGCGGCGCGCGTGCCGATCGCGGTGCTCGCCGGCCCGCCCGGCGCGCGCGACGTCCCGACCCGGGTCGTGCGCCCGCGCCTGCGCCGAATCCCCGATCCGCCGATGCCGCGCATCCTCGACCTCGCCGTTGTCCGCAACGGCTCGGACGTGGACGTGTCGTGGCGCGTGGATCGCTCCGCGCGCGACGTCGGTTTCGTGGTCTACACCAGCGCGACGCGGGAGCTCCGGGAGGAGCCGGGCGCGCCCGAGTTCGTGCGCGGGTCGAGCAAGCGGGCCTATCGCGTGCAGCTCCATCACGTGTCCTCCAAGGCGCGCTACGTGCTCCTCGAAGCGTCGCGCGGCGGGCGCACGCGTCACGCGCGGGTGAGACTGCGCTGATGCGCCCCGCGGCGCTCGCGATCGCGCTCATCGCCGTCGCCCCGCCGTCCGCGCGAGCGGCGCCGTTCGGCGAGCCGCCGTTCACCCCGGTCGCCGGCAGCGCGACGTGCCTGCGTGCGACCGGGGCGCCTGGGGAGCTCGTGCGCCTGGATCCCACCGGCGCCCGCTTCCTCACCGCCGGCGCCGGCGGGCTCACGGCCGGCGCCGAGGTTCGCGCCGGCGGCGAGGTCAACGACTGCCCGGTCACGGCGGCGCAGCCGAACGGCGCCGGCGTGCTGGCGATCGTGCGCCCGGACAACGGGGAGATCGGCCTGCTGGCATCGCTGCGCGAGCCGGGCGGCGCGTGGGCCGCGCCGGCGACGATCGCCGGCGCGCACCCGCTGACGACGCCGGCGGTTGCGGTGTCCGAGCGCGGCGACGCGGCGATCGTCTGGGTCGAGCCCGCCGGCTCGAACCGCGCGAGGGCGTACCGCGTCCGCGCGGCTCTCCGGCCCGCGGGCGGGACGCTGGGCGCGCCGGTCACCGTCGCCACACTCGACCGGCAACTGGAACCCGAGGTCCAGGTCGGCGTGTCCGCGAGCGGCGAGACGATCGCCGTCTGGACGTCGCGCCCGCGGAGCGGGTCGAGCGGATTCGACCTGGAGGGCTCGCTCGAGACCGCGATCGCGCCTTCCGGAGGGCGGTTCGGCGCGCCGTCGCGCATCGGCGGCGTCGCGCGAGCCGCGCTCGCAGTGGCTCCGGACGGCCGCGCGCTGCTCGCGCTGGCCGGCGGCGGCGAAGTGCGGATCGCCGAGCGCGCCCCCGGCCAGGGCTTCGGCGCCCCCGTTCACGCCGCCGACGCGCCCGACCCCTACTCGGTCCTCCCGGCGGTCGGGCTGCTCGCCGGCGGCGCCGCCGTGGTGGCCTGGGAGGGCTACGGCGACCAGTCGGTGTCCGCCGTCACGCGCACCGGCCCGGGAGCGTTCAGCGGCGCGCTCGTGCTTGCCCGCCCGCAGGGCGTCGGGTCGCTCTCGGCGGCACTGTCGCGCTTGCTCGTCCTCACGCTCGGCCCGCTCAGCCTCGGCTCGCGGCTCTACGATCCCGACGGCGGCGATCTGCGCGCCGCCATCACGCCCGGCGGGCGCGCGCTGCTGACCTGGGGCGGCCTGCGGACGCGCGGCGGGATCGGCGCGTGGCTGGCACCGCGCATGGCCGCAGTGCCGCTCGGCGGCGGCCACGTCGACCTCCAGGCGCTCGGTGACCCGCTTCGCAACGCCGGCTCGGTCACCCCGGTCGTGCTCGCCGATGGCGCGCCGGCGGTCGCCTGGACCGACAACGGCCCCGCCTTCGACGCTCGCACGGGGCGCGTGCGGCTCGCGCTCGAGGGCGTGACCACGGCGCCGGATCCGCCGGCGCCGCCGATCGAGATCGCCACGCCGTCGAGGTCGGTGCTCGCGGTCGACGACGCGCTCGCACTCTCGGTCCGCTGCGGCGGGCCGTGCGAGCTGCGCGCGGCGGTCGTGGGGAGGTTCGGCGCCGAGGCGGGGGCCGAGCTCGAGCGCGCGGGCCGCGCCCGGCTCGAGATCCTGCCCTCGCTCGGCACGCCGATCGCGGCGCTGAGGCGGGGGCCGGTGCGGGTGCTCGTCGCCTACGGCGCGCCGGGCGCGCGCCGCCCGTTGAACAAGACGGTGACGCTGATGCTGCGTCGCCCGCCCGGCCCGCCGGTGCCGCACGTGCGCGACCTGCGCGCGCGCCGTCACGGCGGCTCGATCGAGGTGACGTGGACGACCGACATCCCGGCCAAGCTCGACGACTTCCTCGTCACCGGCACCGCGACGCGATCGCCCGGCGCCGACGGGCTCGCGCTCGGGCTCGACGAGAGCGAGAGCTCGAGCCGGAGCTTCCGTATCACGCTGCGCCCGGCGGCCGGAGTGCGCTATGTGACCGTCTCGGTGGCGACCGAGACGCTCCGGATCGTGCCGCGCGGCACCGTCAGGGTCCGCTGATGCGGTTGCTCGCCGCTGCCGTGCTCGCGCTGCTCGCGGCCGCGCCGGCGCGCGCCGACACGTTCGGTGAGCTGCCGTTCCGGCCGGTGGCGGGCGTCGCGACGTGCGTGCGCGCGACCGGCGCGCCCGGCGAGCTGTCGCGCTGGACGAAGGACGGGATCGAGCTGCTGCGCGCGGACGCCGGCGGGCCGGTGCCGGCCGGGACGGTGCCGCTCGGCGGAGCGGCGTTGTCGTGCCCCGTCATCTCCGGCCACCCCGGCGGCGCCGCGATCGCCGCCGTGCTGCGTCGCGGCGACGTGCGCGTCGCGCTGCGCGAGCCGGGCGGCCGCTTCGGGGCGCCGGTGACGCTCCCGCTCGTGCGCTCGGGCGAGTACGAGTACCAGACGCTCGGCGCCGCGGCGTCGCCTCGCGGGGACGCCGTCGTCGCGGTCCTCATCGCCGACCCAATGACGCGGCGCGCGCGCATGGTCGCGTACCGGCGCACGCCCGGCGGGACGTTCGGCGCGCCCGAGCCGGTGGCCTCCTGGCGCGGCATTCCCTTCTCCGACGCGCTCGCGGCCGGAATCGACGGCGCCGGCCGGGCGACGCTCGCTTGGTCGCGCGACGCGACATCGAGCCGCTCCGCCGTCGAGGTCGCGAGCGCGGCCGCGGGCGCACGTTTCGGGGCGCCGAGCCGCCTCGGCACGTCGCAGATCGGAAGCGAGCCCTCGCTCGCCGTTGCGCCCGACGGCCGCGCGCTGATCGCCTACGACGGCGAGGCGGGCGGCGTCACGATCGCGGAGCGCGAGCCCGGGGCCGCGGACTTCGGGCCCTCGACGTCGATCGGCGGCGGGGGCGGGCCGACCGTCGCGCTGGCCGAAGGCGGCGCCGCGATCGTCGCCTGGCGGACCTCCGGGGTGACGCGCACCGGCGGCGTGCAGATGAGCTCGCGCGCCGCGGCGGGGCCGTTCGGCACCCCTCGCGACGTCGCTCCGGGGCACCGGCCGCCACGCGGCCTCGGCAGCGGGAGCGGGAGCGTCCTGATCGGGAGCCACGGCCCGCCGCAGGACCGCCCGCGGCTTGCCGCCGCGATCGCCGGCCCAGACGCGGCGCTGATCTGGGCGGACGGGTCTGACGAGAGCGTCACCGGAGCGGCCTACGCGGCGATCGGCGCGCTCGCCGGCGGGCCGGTCGCCCGCTCGGCGCTCAGCGGGCCGGTGCGCCCGGCGATCTCGCTCGCCCCGCTCGCGCTCGCGGACGGCCGCGCGGCGGTCGCCTGGGCCGACGACGCGGTCGAGCTCGCGTCGTTCGCGACGGGCCAGGGCCGGCTCCACCTCGCGCTCGCGGGCGCGCCGCGCTCCGCGGACGCCCCGCCTCCGTCGGTCACCGTCCCGCCGCTCCGGCGCCGGCGCCAATACGTCGACGACCCGATCGTGCTGCCGGTCCGCTGCTCGGCCGCCTGCGACGTGCGCGCCACGATCGACGCGCGCGCCTATCCCACCGCCAAGGTCGCGAGCCGCGCGTCGGCCGGCGTTCTGACGCTGCGGATGTACGGGCTCGAATCGCTCAGCCGCCGCACGACGCACGTCGGGGTCACGCTTCGGTACGGCGCCCCGGGTTCGCGAGCGAGCGCCACACTGCACGTCAACGTCCCCGTCCGGGTGGTCCGCTCGCCGCCGGTCCCGGCGCCGGTCGACGTGCGCGCCCGGCGCTCGGGCGACGACGTGATCGTGAGCTGGCGCGCCTCGTTCGCGGCCCCCCGCGCCGTGTTCGTCGTCCTCGCCCTGGACCGGCGCCGGCTGCCGGTCGCCAGCCGCGGCATCGCCTCCCGCGGCCGGCGGTCGTTCCGCGTCACGCTGCGCGACGCGGCCGCCGCCCGCACCGTCACCGTCATCGCCTCGGGACACGGCGACCGCCGGGATCGCCGGAAGACCGTCAGGATCCGCTGAGAGGAACGCCGGCCGCCGCGTTCTCCTCCGGCGTCGCTGCATTTGTCGCCGCACACGGTCCGCGACTACGTCAAGCCCCTGTTCGAGAAGGTCGGCGTCTCAAGCCGCGGCGAGCTGGTGGCGAAGCTGTTCGCCGAGCATGCAGCGCCGATCCACTTCAATGGCGGTTCGCGCGCTTGAGGGTCATCCCTTCGAGCACGTTGGCGACCGTCTCGCACGCGTCGACGGCGGACTCCAGCGTCTCGAAGATGTCCTTCCAGCGGATCACCATCATCGGGTCGATCCCGGTCACGAAGAGGTCGGCGAGCGCGGCGCGCTGCAGCCGGTCGGCCTCGTTCTCGAGCCGGTGGATCTCCACCAGCTGCGGCGCGACGTCGAGCCCGTTGCGCAGGCCGCGCAGGCCCGTGGCGACGTGCTCGGCGGCGCCGACCAGGACGGCGGCGATCTGCTGCGACTGCTCCATCGGCGCCTCGACGCCGTAGAGCCCGAGCTGGTCGGCGCACTCCTCGGCGTAGTCGACGATGTCGTCGAGCGCGCCCGCGAGCGCGTGGACGTCGGCGGAGTCAAGCTGCGCGCGCTTGCTCCCCTGCGCCGCGAGCCGGTGCAGGATGTCGTGGACGATGCGGTCGCCCTCCTGCTCGCACAGCAGGATCTCGCGCGCGAGCTGCACCTGCTCGGGGTAGTCGCTCAGCAGGTCGCGCAGCAACAGGCATGTGCGCTGCACGTTGCGCCCTGACTCCTCGAACAGGCTGAGGAGCTCCGGATCTGGCCTGGCTCGGCGCATGGTCGCGCAACGTATAAGGCGGGCCTCGCGGCCCGGCGTCCGTTTACAACTTGTTCACGAGCCGTTCACGGGCATGTAACCGGGATGAAGGCTCAGAAGCAGACATTACGCCTCGATGCACATCAGCGACCAGGCCGAGGTCCTCAAGGCGGGTGAGTTGGAGATCCGGCCCACGGAGCATCTCGCTCGCGCGCGCGGTCGTGCGCTGTCGCTCTCGGTGCGCGAGTTGGAGCTGCTCGCGGCCTTGGCCCGGCGCGAGGGGAGGATCGTGCCGCGCGAGGAGCTGTACGAGACGGTGTGGGGGACGCCTCTGAGGGCGCAGGATCGCTCGGTGGACGTCTATGTCCACAAGCTGCGGACGAAGCTCGCGGCGGCGCTGCCGGAGTGGGGCTTCATCCATACGCACTTCGGGTTCGGCTACCGATTCCAGCCCGAGCCTTCACATCTTTTTCACAGCTCGGGAACAGGTCGGTAACAGGTTGGCGTTGCCCGGCCTGCGAGGGTCGGCTATCGACCATGAACAGAAGGAAGGGTTGATGAGAACCACACGGCTGATGGCGGCGCTCGCCGCTGCCGCGCTGGCGTTCGGTGTCGCGGCTTGCGGCAGCGACGACTCGAACAATGGAGCGCCTGAGCCCGCCAGCGGCGGCAGCTCCGGCGGAAGCAAGTCCGCGCAGCTGGGCGGCTCGCTCAACGGCGCCGGCGCGACGTTCCCGCAGCCCGTCTACCAGGAGTGGGCGGCGCGCTTCCAGGAGAAGACCGGCACGACGGTCAACTACCAGGGGATCGGCTCCGGCGGCGGCATCGCGCAGTTCACCGCCGGCACCGTCGACTTCGGCGCGTCCGACTCGGCGATGAAGGACGAGGAGATCGCCGCAGCCCAGAAGAAGGGCGAGCCCGTGCACATCCCGACGGTGCTCGGCGCCGTGACCGTCTCCTACAACCTCGACGGCGTCGAGTCCGGCATGAAGCTCGACGGCGCGACGATCGCGGACATCTTCCTCGGCAAGGTCAAGAAGTGGAACGACCCGAAGATCGCGTCGCAGAACTCCGACCTGCAGCTGCCAGACGGCAACATCACGGTCTGCCACCGCTCCGACGAGTCGGGGACGACGGGCAACTTCACGAAGTTCCTTGCCGCCTACTCGCCGGCCTGGGAGAGCGGACCGGGCGTCGACAAGTCGGTCAAGTGGCCGACCGGCACCGGCGCCAAGGGCAATGACGGCGTCGCCGCCTGCATCAAGCAGAACGCGGGCGCGGTCGGCTACGTCGAGCAGGCCTACGCGCTGGCCAACAACTTCACGTTCGCGAGCGTGAAGAACAAGTCCGGCGATTACATCGCGCCGTCGCTCGAGGGCGCCTCGGCGGCCGGCGCCGACCTCGAGATCCCTGACGACCTGCGCATCTCGACGATCGACGCGCCGGGCAAGACGGCCTATCCGATCACCGCGCTGACGTTCCTGCTCGTCTACCAGGACCTCTGTAAGGCGGGCTTGGATGAGGGCGCCGCCAAGCGCGTCAAGGCGTGGCTGCAGTACGCCGAGGGCGACGGCCAGGCCGTCGCCAAGGAGCTCCAGTACGCGCCGCTGCCCGACGATCTGCACACTAAGGCCGTCGCGAAGGTCGATGGGCTCCAGTGCAACGGGGCGGCGATCTCGGGCAGCTGAGATGGAATCGGGATCTCTCACCGCTGAGGGCCGCGCGAGCCATCCGCTCGCGCGGCCCGTCGCGGCCCGCCTCCCTGACAAGGTCCTGAAATGGGGCCTGACCGGCCTGGCGGCGGCCATCCTGATCCTGATCGGCTACTTCTTCGTCGAGCTGATCCTCGAGTCCAGGCCGGTCTTCGAGAAGTACGGGCTCTTCAACTTCGTCTTCTCCAACGAGTGGGTGCCGTCAAAGACGCTCTACGGCGCTCTTCCGCTGCTCGTCGGCACGATCGTCACGTCGGCCGTCGCGCTGGTCATCGGCGTCCCGATCGCCGTCGCCGCGGCGCTCTACATCACCGAGCTCGCGCCGAAGCGCCTGAAGGACCCGCTGACGATCCTCGTCGAGCTGCTCGCCGCCGTCCCCTCGGTCGTCTACGGCCTGTGGGGCGTCTTCGTGCTGATCCCGAAGCTCAAGCCGGCCGAGCAGTGGTTCTCGGACACGTTCTCGTTCCTGCCGTTCGTGGGCGGGAACGTCGCCGGCCCGAACTACTTCATCGCGGGGCTGATCCTCGCGATCATGATCCTCCCGATCGTGTCCGCCATCTCCCGCGAGGTGATGGCGACGGTGCCGGTCGAGCACAAGGAGGCCGCGCTCGCGCTCGGCGCCACGCGCTGGGAGATGATCCGCATCGCGGTGCTCCCGTACTCGCGCGCCGGCATCACCGGCGCCTCGATGCTCGGCCTCGGCCGCGCGATCGGCGAGACGATCGCGGCCACGCTGGTGATCGGCAACGCGCCCGACATCGGCAAGAACCTGTTCGCGCAGGGCTACACGCTCGCCGCCGTGATCGCCAACGAGTTCGGTGAGGCGGCGTCGGACCCGACGCACCGCGCGGCGCTGATCGCCGCCGGCCTCGTGCTGTTCGTGCTGACGCTGTTCATCAACGCCGGGGCGCGCTACTTCGTGATCCGCTCGGAGACCGCGACGTCCCGCAACGTGCCGAAGGGGATGGCCGGATGAGCGTGGTCATCGCCCCCGTGCCGGCCCGGCGCCGGCGCGTCGACAAGATCATGCGCGCGTCGCTGCTGGCCGGCACGCTGATCGCGCTCGTCCCGCTCGTGCTCGTCGTCTACTACCTGCTCAAGCAGGGGCTCGGCGCGCTGTCGTGGGACTTCTTCTCGACCGACCCCACCGGCCGCTTCCTCGGCCCGCCCGGCGGCGTGAAGTCGGCGATCCTCGGCACGATCCTGATCGTCGGGCTGGCATCCCTGATCGCCATTCCGATCGGTATCGGCGTCGCGCTCTACCTGGTCGAGTACGGCAAGAAGAGCGTGTTCGCGCAGTTCGTCCGCTACTTCGTCGACGTGATGACCGGGGTGCCGTCGATCGTCTTCGGCCTGTTCATCTACATCGTCCTCGTGCTGACCGGGATCGGCGGCAACTTCACGGCCTGGAAGGGGTCGCTCGCGCTCGCGCTGCTGATGCTGCCGGTCGTCACGCGCTCGGCCGAGGTCGTGCTCATCCTGGTCCCGAACTCGCTGCGCGAGGCGGCGCTGGCGCTCGGCGCGCCGCGCTGGCGGGTGGTGTTCCGGATCGTGCTCCCGACGGCGCTGCCCGGTCTGATCACCGGCTCGATGCTCGCGGTCGCCCGCGGCGCCGGCGAGACCGCGCCGCTGCTGTTCACGGCGTTCGCCGTCAATGCGACGAGCTGGAACCTCGGCGGGCAGATGAATTCCCTCCCGATCCAGATCTTCAATGACGTGCGGCAGCCGCAAGCGAATATCGTTGAGCGGGCATGGGGCGCGGCGCTGACGCTCGTCGCCATGGTCCTGATCCTCACCTTGATCGCACGAATCGTTCAGCGAAGGAGCCGTCTCGCATGAGCACCGAGCCGCAGGAGGCCGCCGTGGGTGCGGGTAAGCCCGTCTCGCCGGACGTCCGTTCCGTCGTACGCGAACACAAGAAGGCGCCGGCGGAGATCGTCAGCCCCGCACGCACGGTCAAGGTCCAAGACCTTCACGCGTACTACGGCGACCAGCACGCGGTCAAGGGCGTGTCGCTCACGTACGCCGCCAACGAGGTCACGGCGATGATCGGGCCGTCGGGGTGCGGCAAGTCGACGATCGTGCGCTGCATCAACCGCATGCACGAGGAGATCCCGGGCGCTAGGGCGGTGGGGTCGGTGATGCTCGACGACGCGAACGTCTACGCCACCGACGTCGATGTCGTGTCGGTCCGGCGCGTGATCGGCATGGTCTTCCAGAAGCCGAACCCGTTCCCGACGATGTCGATCTTCGACAACGTCGCGGCCGGCCTGCGGCTCTCCGGCCGCAAGGGCGACGTCAAGGAGCGCGTCGAGCAGTCGCTGCGCGGCGCGAGCCTGTGGGACGAGGTCAAGGACCGGCTCGGGCAGCCGGGCATCGGGCTCTCGGGCGGTCAGCAGCAGCGGCTCTGCATCGCGCGCACGATCGCGGTCGAGCCCGAGGTGATCATCATGGACGAGCCGGCCTCGGCGCTGGACCCGATCTCGACGCTGAAGATCGAGGAGCTCGTGCTCGAGCTCAAGAAGCGCTTCACGATCGTGATCGTCACGCACAACATGCAGCAGGCGGCGCGCGTCGCGGACAAGACGGCGTTCATGCTCGCCGGCGAGCTCGTCGAGTTCACGGACACCGACAAGCTGTTCACCAACCCGGACGATTCGCGCACCGAGGACTACGTCACCGGCAAGTTCGGGTAGTTTCCGTGGCCACGGGACACGGACGCCTACATTTTCAGGAGGAGCTGCGCGCGCTGGAGGAGCAGGCTCTCGGCGGTCTCGACATGGTGGTCTCCACGCTGGATCGCACGCTGGAGGCGATGGAGCACCAGGACATCGAGCTCGCGCAGATCGTCGTCAACGACGATGACCGGATCGACGGGCGCTATCTCGAGGTGCAGCAGGGGATCCTGTCCCTGCTCGCCCTGCAGGCGCCCGTAGCGAGCGACCTGAGGACCGTCGCGGCGCTGCTGCACGTGATCAAGCACGTGGAGCGGATGGGCGACCAGTGCGTGAACATCGCCAAGATGCTGCCGGTGGTCGGCTACGAGCCGCCGTCGGACGAGGTGATGCTCGAGCACATCTTCAAGATGGGCAAGCTCGCCCGCTCCGAGGTGGCGCAGGCCAAGCAGGCGTTCCTGCTGCGCGACGTCAACCTCGCGCAGGATCTGGTGCGCCAGGACCAGGAGATCAACCGGCTCAACCGCGCGGTATTCGCGCGCGCCGTCGAGATCGGGACCGACGCCGACCGGCGCGAATGGGCGATGTCGATGATGCTCGTCGCGCGCGCGCTGGAGCGGATCGGCGACAACGCGGTCGACATCGGCGAGCAGGTCGCGTTCGTCGTCACGGGGCTGTTCCGGGAGTTCTCGGATGCCTCGACTCCCGGCTAGTCCTTGAGGTCGGCTCCGAACCCCCCGCGCGCGTCTGGCGGCGCCGGCATCCCGCCTGGCGGCGTCCTCGCATGGCTCACGTGCCAGGGGCACGCATCGCCGGCTGTCCTGTCTCGCTTCGCTCGCCACCGGCTTCGCCTCGTGGCCAGCCGGGCGCCGGCATCCACCAGCCACACATGCGGGATTCGGAGCCGACCTCCCTCGCATTCCCCGGGAATCCGGTTCACGCGGTGTAACCAGCTCGTTATTTCGGGGCCGCAAAACCCCATAACTCGCCGGGTGCATGAGTAATGTGCCGGTCGAGATGACGACGGTCAGCAGTGAAGCCCCTGGGGGGGAGCGGCGCGCTGGTGCCGCCGGCCAGGCGGGAATCCGCCTGGCGGTGATCGACTCGGACACCGGGTTCCTGCAGGTCCTCGGCAAGCGGCTCGAGGGCGCCGGATGGCCCTATCGGGTGCTCGCCTCACCGGTGCCGCTGGATGCGATGGTCGCGATGCGGCTCAACGCCGTGGTGCTGGACCTCGCCGTGCTCGGCCCGCAGGGCTGGAGCTACCTCGACAAGCTGTGCACGCGCCTGCCGCACCTCGGCGTGGTCGTATGCACCGGCCAGTCCTCCGTCGCCCAGCGCGTGCGCGGGCTCCGGCTCGGCGCCGACGACTGGGTCACCAAGCCGTGCCACCCGGAGGAGCTGATCGCCCGCGTGGAGGCCGTCGTGCGGCGACGCAAGCGCGCGGACGTGCGGGTCGAGAAGGGCCCGACGGTGGTCGGCGAGGTCGAGATCCGGGCCGATCAGTTCCAGGCGTTCGTCGGCGGCGCGTCGGTCGAGCTGACGCGGCGCGAGTTCGAGCTCATCCAGCTGCTCGCGGACGCCGAGGGCCAGGTGCTCCAGCGCGAGGAGATCTACCAGCGGGTCTGGGGCTACGCGATGGTGCACGGCGACCGGTCGGTCGACGTGTTCGTGCGCAAGCTGCGGTCCAAGCTCGAGAAGGTCTCGCCGGAGTGGCGCTACATCCACACGCACTTCGGGATCGGCTATCGCTTTGCGGCCGAGCCGGCGTCGGCGGTTTCCTCGGCTCCGGAGACCGTCGAGACCGTCGAGCCCACGCGGCCGGCGGTGCCGTCGGGCGCGCGCGACGTCGAGAACGCGGTCGAGCTCGTCTAACCTGGACCCCGTAGTGGGGTCCGAGACCGCCAAGAACCTCCGCAACGTCGCGATCATTCTCGTGATCGCGGTCGCCGTCTGGAAGCTTCCGGGCGGCGGCACCGCGGCGAACACGCTCGGGAACGTGTTCTCGGTCCTGTTCATCGCGGGCCTGTTCTTCCTCGGCTACCGCGTCTACATGGAGCGCCGCGAGGTCATCCTCGGCCTCGAGGAGCGCCAGCGCGGGTTGCTCTACGGCGCGCTGGCCCTTGCCGCGTTCGCCCTGATCGCCACCCGGCGGATGTGGGACGCCGGCGGGCTCGGAGCCGTGATCTGGATGGCGATGCTCGGCGCCTCCGCCTACGCGGTCTACAGCGTCTGGCGCGCATACTCGTCGTACTGACGCACTTTCGTCACAAACCCGCGTAGACCCGTCACAGGCCTCGCGCCGATGCTGGGGGCATGCGCCGCCGCCGTCCCCCTGCACCGGTCCTCCGCGTCCCCGAGGCCCGTCCCCGCTCCGCGGCGGTCCGCGCGTCCGGTCCACCCGCGCGCCGCCGCGCGCCCGAGGTGCGGCTCCGCTCCGAGGCGGTCCGCGGGTCCCGTCCCCCTGCGCGCGGCCGCGCGCCCGAGGCGTGGTCCCGCTCGGCGGCGGTCCGCGGGTCCCGTCCCCCTGCGCGCCGCCGCCCCGCCGAGGCGCGGCCGCGGCGCCGACATCACACGCACCTGTCGCCGGTGCGCCTCCGCGCGCGCTTCCTTGGTGCCGAGCCCGGGCAGGCCTCCGTCGAGTTCGTCGCGCTGCTCCCGCTGCTTGCGCTCGTGCTCGCGGCCGCCTGGCAATTCGTACTCGCGGGCGACGCCGTGTGGCACGCCCGCGTCGCGGCGCGCGCCGCCGCCCGCGCCCAGGCCGTCGGGGCGGACCCGCGGGCGGCTGCCCGCGCCCATCTCCCGCCGCGGCTCGAGCGCGCGCTGCGCGTCCGGACGGGCGACGCCGGCGACACTCGCGTCTCGATCCGTATCCCGGCCGTGCTCGGCGCTCTCGACCTCGGCCGCGTCTCCGCCACCGCCCACTTCGAGGCGCAGGGCGGATGAGCGCGCGTCGGCCAGCGCAGGTCCCACGCGCCGGAGCCCGCCGATACCGCGCCCTGGCCACCCGCCGTCGCCGTGCTGCTCGACCGCGCCGCTACCGCGTCGTGGAGGCCGGCCTTCGCCGTGCTGCTCGCCCGCGCCGTGACCGCGTCGTGGTGGCCGGCCTTCGCCGTGCTGCTCGCCCGCGCCGTGACCGCGTCGTGGTGGCCCGCCTTCGCCGTGCTGCGCGACCGCGCCACTACCGCGTCGTGGTGGCCCGCCTTCGCCGTGCTGCGCGACCGCGCCGTGACCGCGTCGTGGTGGCGCGGCTTCGCCGTGCTGCGCGACCGCGCCGTGACCGCGTCGTGGTGGCGCGGCTTCGCCGTGCTGCTCGACCGCGCCGCGACCGCGTCCTGACCACGCGCCGTTGCCGCGCTGCTGGGCCGCGCTACCTGGTCCCTGCCACCCGCGGGTACCCCGCTGCTCGGCCGCGCCCGCGCCCCACGGCGACGCGCCTCGTCCTTCGAGACGGCTCGCGACCGTTGGCGCTTCGTCAGGCCGGCCAGGCGTCGGTCGAGCTCGTCGCGTTCCTGCCGTTCGTGCTGCTCCTCGCGCTCGCGATCTTCTCCTTTGCCGCCGCCCAAGCCGCCCGTGAGGAGGCCGGGGCGGCTGCCGAGGCGGCGGCGCTGGCGCTGCTCCAGGGTCGCGACGCCCGCGAGGCGGCGAACGCTGCACTTCCGTCCGCCTCTCGCCCACGAGCGCGCATCGACATCGCCGGCGACGCCGTCCGCATCCACATCCGCCCCCGCCTCCCCCTCCTCGCCGACCTCCTCGCTGCGGACGCCGAATCCCACGCCGGCCCATGAGCATTCGGGACTGGTTCATTGCGCCCCCGGCGAGCGCGTCCGACCGCGACTGGGCGCCGCCGGCAGTGGCGCCGTTCGAACGCATCACCGCTCGGCGCGACTCGCCAACCGACCCGGCGGTGCGATCGGTCGAGGAGTCCGGATGCGCCGCCGTGATCGGACCGCCCGGAGAGGCGGAGCCGGTCGCGGCCGCGCTTGCGCTCGCGCTGCGGCCGAACAAGCGGGCCGCGGCGACGGCCGTGATCGTCCTCGCCGCCGGCCAGGTGCCGCTGCCGTCGGGTGGCGGCGTGCGAGGCGCACGGCGCCTGGCCGCTCGCCTCGCCGCTCACGACTTCGACGCGTCGGCGCGCGGGCGGCTTGCGTGGGCGTATGCGCCTCCGGAGGCAGCGTCCCGCGCCGTCGTCGTGGCCGGCGCACCGGCGGTGCTTGCGGTGACGGTTCCCCTGACCGCCGCGCTCGAAGCGGTCGTCGCCGACCAGGATCTCGTGGTCGTCGTCGCGCGCGACCACGACGGGCCGCTCGCACGTATCGCGATCGATTCACTCGCGCGTCCCGGCCTCTCGGTCACGAGCGCGCCGCCGCTTGCGCGCGGACTTCCACGCTTGCTCGCCCGCGCCGGCATCCGCGCGCCGATCGAACTGCGGCGCCTGATCTGACGGGGCGGGCCGATACCAACACCATCGCAGCTGAGCTGACGGTCACGGTAACTTGCCGGACTGGCCGGCGACCAACTACGACAACTTACGGCCAACGGTTCTCGTACGTCGCGGCGCCGGCCGACGACCGACACCACGGCAGCTGAGCTGACGGTGTCGGAACGTTGCCGGGCCAGCGGACCACCGACTCACAACACGTGACCCGACCGCTGGGATGCGTGAGTGGTAATTCGTGGCAAAGTCGGCACACAATTGTCACAAACGCGTGTAGATCGGTCACCCCGGTCACCGTGAAGCTTCCTGCATGCGGAGATCGTGTCGCGGGCAGGCGTCGGTGGTACTCGTTGCGGGGCTCGCGGGGGTGGTGATCGCGGGCGTGATCGTGGGGGCGGTTGCGCGCGCGGTCGGCCGCGAGGCGGGCGCGCAGCGCGCGGCGGACGTCGCCGCGGTCGCGGCCGGCCGGCTGATGCACGAGAACTACGGGCGGCTGTTCGAGCCGCCGCTGGTCGGTGGTCGACCCAACCCCGGGCATCTGGAGAAGGCGACATATTTGGCTCTGGGCCGGGCACGGGCGGCCGCAGTCGCCCAGGCCAACGGAGCATCCGATGTTTCGGTGACGTTCCCGGACGCGGAGACGATCGCGCCGGTCCGCGTGCGCGTCACGGTGCGCGAGCGGGTCCGCGTGGGCGGTCGCGCGGTGCGGCTCGCCGCGGTGGCGGAGGCGGAGCTGGGTCCCGCGGATCTGTCCGGGTTCGCGTCCGGCGGCGGTTACTCAGGGCCACTTGCGTACCGGCAGGGCAAACCGATGCGGCCGGACGTCGCGCTCGCGTTCGATCGGATGGAGGCGGCGGCGCGCACCGATGGAGTCACGCTGGTCATCAACAGCGCCTACCGTTCGGACGCCGAGCAGGCGGTCCTCTGGGCGCGTCACCCTGACCCAAAATGGGTCGCCCGACCGGGCACCTCGCTTCACCGTTACGGCACCGAGCTCGACCTCGGCCCACCTTCCGCGTATGCCTGGCTTGCGAGTAACTCGGAGCGGTTTCACTTCATCCAGCGATACTCCTGGGAGGCATGGCATTTCGGCTATGCGCTCAACCAGCAGTCGCGGCCGGCGAAGGCGCGCCCCGGCGGCGGCGGCATGAACGTCGATGGCGGCGCGGGCGGCGACTCCGGCTCTGGCGACGGCGCGGCTGGGTTTGCGCGCGGCTCGGTGCCCGGCTTCGTCCCGGCGCGCTTCGCGCCGATGCTCACGCACGCGGCGCAGCGCTGGAACGTCTCGGCGGCGCTGCTCGCCGCGCAGATCTACGCGGAATCGAGCTTCAACCCGTTCGCCCGCAGCCGGGCCGGCGCGCTCGGGATCGCGCAGTTCATGCCCGGGACCGCGCAGGCGATGGGCCTGGACGACCCGTTCGACGCTGCGCAGGCGATCGACGCGCAGGCCCACCTCATGCGCGACCTCCTGCGGCGCTTCGGCTCGGTGCCGCTCGCGCTGGCCGCCTACAACGCGGGGCCCGGCGCGGTCGCCGCGTGCGGCTGCGTCCCGAACATCCCCGAGACGCGCGGGTACGTCGCGCGCATCCTCGGCCTGATGAACGGCGCGGGCGCGCCGGTCACTGCCGGCAACGCGCTCGCGGTGAGGCTGGTGCGATGACGCTACCCGGGCGGCCAGGGCCCGTCGACCCGCACGGCCTCGGCGTCGTCGTTCGGCCACGGCGGCATCGTGGTGCCGTGCGCGCGGAGCGGCTCGTCGCCGAGCGTCCGGAACTGAAACGCGGTGCCGACCGGAATGTCGATGCTGACGCCGGGGGCGACCTCGTCGATGCGCTCCTCGCCGTCCGGCGTGCGCCGCCACATCTCGCCGCGCCCGGACAGGAAGTACCAGACCTCCTCGACCGTGCGGTGGCGGACGGCGAGCGAGGTGCGGCCCGGGCCGAGCTCGAAGTGCGCCGTCGAGCCGCGCTCGGCGCGCAGCAGGATGCGGACGTCGCTGCCGTCCGGCGCCGTGACGTCGGGGTCCTTGGGGAGCGGCTTGGCGCTGAGCTCGCGCGGCGGTTCCGCGCCATGCGCCGGCGCGCGCGGCAGGACGCCCGGCGCCGGAGCGAACGAGGACGTCTCGAAGTGCTGCGCGAGCTCTTCGTAGCGCGAGAGCAGCTCGCGGGCACGCGGCTCGAGCACCGGCCGCTCGTAGTCGGCGCCTGCGAACGCGCGGATCGCGTCGAGCGTCTCGAAGCGCGTGAGCGTGACGAACGCCTCCTCGTCGCCGTCGCGGCGGCGGAGCACATCGGCGCCGGCGAAGCCGTCGATGGCGCCCATCGCCGGGAACAGCTCGTCGAGCAGGAAGCGCTCATAGGCGTCGGCGTCCGCCGCGCGCGTCCACCCCCGCCACAAGCGCGTGATCACGACTCAGGCCTCGGCGGGAAGCGGAACGACGGGTGCGGGGGGATGTAACCGCCGCTCTCGAGGACGATCTGCGCCCCATCGCGGAGCGAGATGTCGGCCGGGTCGCCGGTCACGCGCCGGCCGCCGACGAACGCGGACACCGCGCCGCGGAACGAGAGCAGCCGCGCCCGGCCGAGCGGCTGCCCCCAGACCGCGAACAGGTCGGCGAGCCGCAGATCGTCGCGGTCGAAGTGCACCACGCCCGAGGGATCGAGCGTGCGCGCATCGGCGCGGCAGTCCGCGTCGATGACGCGCCCGTACTCGCGTCGAGCGTCTGCAGCTACGCCGATCGCTGCCGGGATCACGACGGCCTGCCCGCGCCCGAAGACCTCGACATGCGCCCGATACCGACCCGAGAGCGCGCCCGGCGCGCAGCCTGCCGCCGGCACCCGCGCCGCCGGCCGGAACTCCGGCCCGTGCCCGATCGGCGTGGGGATGAGCCCCTGCTCGGTCGCGACGCGACGATCGACGCCCGCGGGCGCCCGAGGGGCGATGCGTGCGTGCGCCCGAGGGACGAGGCGAGCGGGCGCGCGAGGTGCGACGCCCGCGTCCACCCGCGTGTCCCCGTCGGCTCGCGGCACGTGCCCGCCGCCTCCACACCCCGCGCAGAGGGCGAGCGCGACAAGTCCCGCGGCCGTGAAGTTCACGCGCACCCGCGCCATTGTCTCCTCGATGATGACGAACCTTCAGCGGATCTTGATCGGCAGCTCGATGTCGGACTCGTCGATGTCAGACGTGCGGATCTGCAGCCGCAGGGTCCAGTCGCCCGGGTACGGCACGGTCAGCGGACTCGCGACGTAGTGGCCCGGCTCGGCGCGGCGGAAGACGACGTTGAGCGGGCCGGAGCTGCCGTCGGAAGGCAGCAGTCGCGCCGTCAGCTCGGGCACCTGTCGCAGCGACCCGTTGCGCTGCACGAGGTACACGTCCGCGACGTTCTCGCCCTGCTTGGCGGGATCGATATTGACCTCGACCGTCCCGCCGCCCGGGCCGGACACGGTCGTGTCGATCGGATCGACGTAGGCCACGCGCGCCGGCGCCGTGTTGACCAGAGCGGCGGTGACGCCGAGCGTCGCGACGCCCAGGAACGTCTCGCCCATCACCGTCCGCCGCGGCGTCGCACCGCGCAGGACGGCCCTGCGCGAGAAGTACGCGAGCGCGACGATCGCGACCGCCGCGGCCGCCTTCACGAGCAGCAGCCGGCCGAACACCGTGTGCGGCAGCGCGCCGAGCTCGCCCGACTGGCGGTAGGCGAGGTAGACACCGCTCACCGCGAGCGCCCCCCAGCACACGACCGCGAGCCGCGAGAACCGCGCGACGGGCGCCGCGGCGCCGCAGGCCAGCACCACGAGCAGCCCGCCGAACCACAGCGCCATGGCGAGCAGGTGCACGCTCGCGACCGGCACGCCGAGCCACGTCTGCGTCCCCGTGCGCGAGTGGTCGGCGAGCGTCCAGGTGAAGATCAGTGCCGCGCCGCACAGCGCCGCCGGCACACGCAGCCCACGCACCAGGAGCACGAGAAACGCCACAGCAAGCACCAGCCGAGCCACGACCGCGTGCCCGAAGCGCGTGCCGAGGCTGAACGAGAGCGACGAGAACGCGCTCGTCACCGAGCCACCCGTTCCGTAGGGACCCTGCATGAGCAGCACGAGGACGCTGCCGAGCAGCAACACGCCAACTCCGCCCCACACCAACTGCCGCCCGCGCGCGTTGGCCGCCCCACCGGGCCAGAGCGC
Source organism: uncultured Solirubrobacteraceae bacterium (assembly GCA_963837485.1). Taxonomy (GTDB): domain Bacteria; phylum Actinomycetota; class Thermoleophilia; order Solirubrobacterales; family Solirubrobacteraceae; genus Solirubrobacter. The sequence goes on from CAWINP010000014.1 coordinate 146,194, forward strand.
GAACACCACCACGGCGCCCCCGAGCGCCAGCGCCAGCCCGAGAAACGCGAGTCCGCGGCCGAACCAATCGATCGTCCGGACCGTCGCGCTCGAGGAGCCGCCCGGCTGGAAGACGACCTGGCTCGGCGAGCCGATGCTGAACGAGAACGCGCCCGACACCGGATGCGAGTCCGACGAGACGACGAGCCACGCGACCACGTAGGTGCCGTGCGGCAATCCGGGCGGCAGCTCGAGCACCGCGGTTGACGGGTCGCCCGGCCCGTGCTTTGCGACCGCAGTCTTGAGCTTCGACCCCGAGCTGTCGAGCAACTGGACCGCGTGCTCGCCGAGGTCGACCCCCTCGCTCCATTTCATCGACACCTGGCGCGGCTGGGTCTTCAGCACCTGCCCATCGGCCGGCGTGGTCGAGACGATCGTCGCGTGCGCCGCCGCGGACGCGGGAACGATCGCGCCGGCCACCAGGACGAGCAGCGCCACGCGCGCGACGGCCTTGATCATCCGAGGCGTGCGTGCGCGCTGGACCACGACGGCGGCATGCGATCACTTTAGGCGCCGGGATCGCTTGTCCTACGCGCGTCGATTCCGGGGCGCCGAGCTTCCTACAGATATATGGACGGACCGGTCCTGGCGTCGGTAGGATCTCGCGCAGGGCTTCGGCCGCATTCCGGGCGTCCGAGGAAGGGTCATTAGGAGAGGGGGACCTGTTGTACGGAGGGAACCGCACGACGCGGCGCGTCAAGGCGCTCACCGGCGCATGCCTGGCGGCGGGCGCGCTCGCGCTCGGGGGCGCAACCACGGCGCGCGCGCAGACGGGGCTGCCTGATACCCGCAACGACCCCACCGCCGCGGCGGTCACGGACCACGTCACGTGGTTGGACAACTCGCGCGGCACGAACGGGAACATGGCGGCCGCGAACTTCATCGACTACGGCGGCGACCTCGGCGACTTCATGTTCGGCGACGGCACCGGCGGCCTCTCGATCTGGTCGCTCAAGGACCCTGCGCACCCCCTGTACGTCGCGAGCGTCACCGCGGCCCAGCTGCGCCAGGCCGGCGACACGCAGGACCGCTTCTACGAGGGCGAGAACATGACGGTCGATCCGAAGCGCAAGCTCGTGATCCTCAGCCGCGATCCGCGCGGCTTCGGCGGGACGCTGACGACCGGCCAGTCCGGGGTCTACGTCATCGACGTCAAGAACCCGTACGACCCGAAGATCATCACCTTCCATCCGGTCCCGGCCGGCCACACGAGCACCTGCATCAACGACTGCCAGTACCTGTGGACGGTCGGCCCGTACTCCACGGGCACGCCGGGCAACAACCCGGACTGGTTCCCGCAGCCGGCGTACTCGCAGAAGCGCGGCGGCGTGCCGGTGTGGGTCACCGACATCTCCGACCCGGCGCATCCGTACACGTACCCGACGCCGGTCGACACCGCGCGCTTCGACGGCCAGACCGGCTACGTCCACAGCGTCGACGTCGATCGCAACGGCGTCGCATGGGCCTCGGGTGAGGGCGGCGTCCGCGGCTACTACACCGTCGGCACCCACTACGACCCCGTGAAGAAGGTCAACCGGATCGCGACGGCGTATGACCCGATCCCGTACGCGGGCGGGACGACGCCGCTGGTGAACCCGTCGCAGGACGACTTCTTCGGCTACTTCGACCACAACGCGCAGCACATCACCCAGAAGGTCGGCAACTACCCCTCGGGCGACCTGCTGTACGTCACGAACGAGAACATCATCGAGTGTTCGGTGGCCGGCGAGCTCAAGGTCGTCTCGCTCGCGGGCAGCTATGACGGCCAGGGTTGGAACTCGACGCCTGAGAACCCGTTCCGCCTGAACCTGGTGGGCCACTGGTCGCCGTGGGGCAAGCCCGGCTCCGCGACGACGGGCACCTGCTCCGCGCACTGGTTCACGGTCAACGGCAACGTGGTCGTCCAGGCCTTCTACGGCCAGGGCACCCGCTTCCTCGACATGTCGGACCCGGCGAACCCGACGCAGGTCGGCTACTTCCGCGTCCCGAGGGACGACGCCGCCGGCGTCACGGGCGGCTCCGCCTCGGCCACCTACTGGCACAACGGCTACGTCTACGTCGCCGACTACCGCCGTGGCATCGACACGCTGAAGTTCGACGGCACGATCACCGGCACGCCCGACGGCGTCTGCTGGGGCGGCTGCGACGGCGCAACGGTCACGTACACCGGCACGGCTGACGGAAGCGCCGGCGGCTCGGTGCCGGCGACGCTGAGCTTGACGCTGGGCAGCACGGCGCCGAGCTTCGGCAACTTCACGCCGGGCATCGACAAGACGTATGACGCGACGGGGACCGCGAACGTGATCTCGACGGCGGGTGACGCGCTGCTGAGCGTGGCGGACCCGTCGAGCACCGCGACCGGCCACCTGGTCAACGGGGCGTTCAGCCTGCCGGATCCGCTGACCGCTCGGGCGCGCAACGCGGATGGGAACCCGCCCGCCCCGGCGTTCAACAACGTCGGCTCCTCGGCCAGCCCGCTGAACCTGCTGATGTGGAACGCGCCGATCTCCAACGACCAGGTGTCGCTGGACTTCCGCCAGCACATCGGCGCCAACGACGCGCTTCGCACCGGCAACTACAGCAAGACGCTGACGTTCACACTGTCCACCACGAGTCCGTAAGTAACGTCGCCGAAGGCGGGCGACGGCAGTCGCCCGCCTGGCAGGCCAAAGCCGTGTCTGTGGTGGCGCCGCCCGGCGCCACCCCGCGGTTCAGTTCAGGAAAGGATTCATGAGTAAGCGGGCATCGACCACACTCGCGGCGATCGTGACCGCCACGGTCGCCCTCGCGGGCTGCGGCGGAGGTGCCGGCTCGTCGGGTTTCACGCAGCGCTCGATCAAGACGGGGTTCGTCAAGCCCGCCGATCTCGGTGGCAAGGGCATCATCGCGTTCGAGGACGACGGCGTGGCCGGCCACATCATCTACACGCCCGAGGACAGCGTGCCGACATGCCCGTACGTGCAGCGCGCCGACGACGCGCCACACGGGAGCACGGCCGCCGTGGAGCTGCAGGGCGGCAACTCGACCGGCCGCTTCGTCGTCGGCCCGAACCAGGTGACGCGCGAGGCGCCGCCCGTGGTCACCCAAGGCGCGGTCGTGTTCCACACCGACCAGCTCGCGGACGCCGGGATGAAGAAGGTCAACGCGGCGGCGGCGAAATGCCCCAGCAAGTGGACGATCCTCGGCGGGCCGCCCCAGATCATCGGCACCTATACGGCCACGAGCCGCCCGATCGAGCTCCACGGCTGGAAGGGCTTCTCCCAGCAGCTCGCCCACCTGTCGCCGAAGGACATCAACCCCGACACCTATGACGACCTCGTGACCGTCGTCCTGCACAAGGACAACGCGATCCTCTACGCGGGCTTCGCCCAGATCAAGAAGACCGGCGAGCGCGCGAACTCGGGCGAGAAGGCCGAACAGGTGATGAAGCAGGCGCTCGCGCGGCTCGACTGAGCGCTAGGTCGGGTACATCCCTCCGTCGATGGCGATGACCTTGCTCGTCACGTAGCCGTTGCGGAGGATCGCCAGCGCCAGGTCGGCGACCTCCGCCGGCGTGCCGAGGCGGCCGGCCGGGACGCGGGCGGCCAGCTCCTCCGGGTCGCCCGGGAGCATGCGCGTGCCGGCGATCAGTGCGGGCGCGATCGCGTTGACGGTGACGCCGTCGCGCACCACGCGCGCAGCGAGGTGATGGGTGAGGCCGTGCAGGCCCGCCTTGGTGGCCGCGTAGTGCGGGCCGACGACGCCTCCGGTCAGGGCGGCGATCGATGAGGTGAACAGCACGCGGCCGAAGCCGCGCTCGACCATCCCCGGCAGGACGCGGCGGGCGAGCAGGAACGGCGCGCGCAGGTTGACCGCGTACATGCGGTCGAACGCCTCGGCGTCGACCTCCTGCCACGGGATCCGCCGGCCGGCGCCCGCGTTGGCGGCGAGGATGTCGATCGGGCCGAGCTCGGCCTCGACGCGCGCGACGAGGCCCTCGCAGGCGGCCGCGTCGGCCATGTCGGCCTGCACGACGATCGCGCGCCCGCCCGTCGCGCCGACCGCATCGGCGACCGCGCGCGCCTCGGCCTCGCTGTCGCGGTGGTGGACCGCGACCGACACGCCCTCGGCGGCGAGCCGCCGTGACAGTTCCGCGCCGATGCCCCCGCTGCCGCCGGTGATCAGCGCTGTTCTCCCGGTCAGTTCCACGTATCTGACGCTACCTGGCCGGGCTCCATGTCCCGTCAAGTTCGCGTCAAGGACGACCTGGGAGCGTCGCAAGGAGATGCCGAGACGGACCCGTGACCTGCGCCGCCTCCAGCTCGCCTGGGCTGCCGCCGCGGTGGGCGGATGGATGTTCATGGTCGCGCTGGCCGTCCACGCCTACACGGCCGGCGGCGCGACGGCGGTCGGCCTCGCCGCGCTCGTGCGGATGCTCCCGGCCGGCCTGGCGGCGCCGCTGCTCGGGCACGCCGGTGATCGCTTCAGCCGCCGCGACGTGCTGCTGGTCACCGCGCTCGCACGTGCGCTCGTGCTGGCCGCCGCCGCGCTCGCGCTCGACAGCCTGCCCGCCCTGCTCGCGCTGGCGGCCGTGTTCACGGTGCTGACGACCGCGCACAAGCCCGCTCAGGCGGCGCTGCTGCCCACGCTGACCGCGAACCCGGCCGGGGCGAACGCGGTCTGGGCCGGCGTCGACAACGCGAGCTTCGTGGTGGGCGCGCTGGCCGCGGGCGCGATCGTCGCGACCGCGGGCGCGGGCGCGGCATTCGCGGCGGCGGCGCTGACGTTCGCGGCGGCAGCGTCGTTGCTGGCGAGGATCGCGCGCGACGCGCCGGCGACGGCCGGCCTGCCCGTCCGGGGCGGCGCGCGGTTCACCGAGGCGACCGCGGGCCTGCGCGCCATCGTCCGCGACCCCCGCCTGCGGCTGCTGGTCGGCGTCCTCTCGGTCTCCACGCTCATCGAGGGCATGGTCGACGTGCTCGTGGTCGTCACCGCGCTCCGGCTCACGGACCTCGGCGACGCCGGCGTCGGCCTGCTGAACGCCGCGTGGGGCGTGGGCGGGATCGCGGGAGCCGCGGTCGCGCTGCGCACGAACCCGAACCTGCCGGCCGGCGGGCTGCTCGTCGGCGCGCCGCTGGTGATCCTCGCCGTCCTGCCCGCGGCGACCCCGGCCATCCTCCTGCTCGCCGTGCTCGGCGCCGGCTACGCGCTCGTCGAGGTCGCCGGCCTCACGCTGATGCAGAGATACGCGGCCGACCATCTCAGGGCGCGCGCGTTCGGCGTGGTGGAGAGCTCGTACTGGCTGACCACCGGCACCGGAGCGATGCTCGCTCCGGCGGTCGTCGCGATCGCCGGGCCACGGGCCGCGCTGGCACTGGTCGGCGCCGCGCTCCCCGCCGTCGTGCTCGTCTACGCGATGGCCTCCAGGGCGCGCCCGATCCCGTCGGCGTCGACGTCGAGGTGCGTCACCGCGCGCACCGTCGAGACGCCGGTCGCGCCCATGCGCACGCCTTGACGCTCCAACGCGGCGCACCATTCGCCCGCGTCGCCCGGCACCCCGAAGATCACGATGTTCGTCTCGACCGGCCACACGTCGTAGCCGGCGTCGCGCAGCCCGGCGGCCAGCCGCGCCGCGTTCGCGTGATCCTCGGCCAGTCGCCCGACGTTGTGGTCGAGCGCGTAGAGCCCGGCGGCGGCGAGGATGCCGGCCTGGCGCATCGCGCCGCCGATCATCTGCTTGTACCGCCACGCCTCCTCGATCAGCGGGGCCGAGCCGCACAGCACCGCCCCGACGGGCGCGCCCAGGCCCTTCGTGAGGTCGAGCCACGCCGTGTCGAACCCGGAGCTGAACTCCGCCGCGGCCACGCCCGACGCCACGACCGCGTTCATCAGCCGCGCTCCGTCCAGGTGCAGGCGCAGCCCGGCTTCCTGCGCGACCGTCACCACGCCGCGGAGCTGCTCCAGCGGCCACACGCGCCCGCCGGCCATGTTGGTCGTGTTCTCGACCGATACGAGCCGCGAACGCGGCGAGTAGCGGTCGCCGTAGCGCAGCGCGCCGCGCACGTCGTCGCCGGTGAACATGCCCAAGGGCGTGTCCAGCGGCCAGACCATGGCGCCGGCGAACGCCGCCGGGCCGCCCCCTTCGGCGATCAGCGGGTGCGAGGTGCGGTGCAGGATCGCCTCGTCGCCGGGGCGGATGTGCAGGCGGAAGGCGATCTCGTTGCACATCGTCCCCGACGGGAGGAAGACGGCGGCATCGAAGCCGAGCAGTGCGGCGACGCGCGAGCAGAGCTCGGTGACCGTCGGGTCCTCGAAGCGCTGCTCGTCGCCGACCTCGGCCTCGGCCATCGCCCGCCGCATGGCGGGCGTCGGCCGGGTCTGGGTATCTGAGTACAGGTTCACGAGCGGTGCTGACACCGCCCGCAAGCTACTTCAGGCGGTGCTTGGCGTACTTCTCGAACTGCGACAGCGCCGAGCGGGGCGAGCCGTCCGGGTTCACCAGGCCGGCGTCGAAGCGCGCGCCCGGCTGCTCGCCGAACCAGCGGTAGACGTACAGGCGGGTGAGCTTGGAGCGGTTGCCGCTGCGCTTGGAGTCGTAGCGATCGGCGAGCTGGAACATGTACTTGGTCGCCGACGCCGAGCGCGAGAGCGACGTCTTGAACGCCGGGAGGAACGTCACGATGCCGCCGGTCTCGGTCAGCCACAGCTGGCCCGGGACGGTCTTCAGCACGCTCCTCAGCCCCTTGGACTGCTTGCGGTTGACGTCCTTGTAGTTGTGCAGGCCCCAGATCCGCCCGCGGCCGTGCGAGGAGCGCAGGAAGCTCCGCAGCCACGACGTCACGTTGCTCTGGTCGAGCACGTCGGCGGCCATCACGGTGCAGCCCTTGCAGGCCCTGCGCAGCGTGTCGTAGTACCGGACCGCGCGCTTCGGGCTCGAGTGCGTCGGCTGGGAGACGTGGTTGGCCTCGTTCCACGGCGTGAACGTCTTCACGAACGGGAACTCGGTGTGGAAGCGCGAGACGGCCGACTTATAGGCCGACGTCGAAGGAGCGCGGCACGCGCTCGACTTTGAGTACTTGCCGTTCGTGTAGCAGCCGCGGCGCGCGGTGAACGCGACCAGTACGTCCTGGTTGGCGGCGTGCGCGGCGCTCAGGAACGCGCTGACCTCGCCGTGCTGCCCGGCGTCCTTGTAGTAGTCCCACGGGACGATGTAGCGAACCCGCTTGAGCTTCAGTGACTGCCAGGCCGGTTGGCTGAACAGGGCGGGGCTCTGCTCGCTGAGGCCGACGCGGTAGTTCGCGGAAGCCGGCACGGCGAGGATCAAGGCCGCGAGCGCGGCCATTCCGGCGATTCTCGTCATTCGCATACGTCCTCGAACCCCGGGACCCCCGCCCGAGTTGCTTAAACGGCGGCTTAAGATCGCCCGAGGACCGTAGTTCGCCACGGCCGAAACGCGCCATCACCCCGGCGGCACGCGTGCGCACGTGTCGACTAATGGGGCCGGCCCTGTCTCCTTCTCAAGCGAGTCAAATGCGCTCCCTCAACAACCTCCGCGTCTCTCTACGCCTGGCGCTGGCCTTCGGCCTGCTGGGCGCCGGGCTCCTGCTGGTGGCCGTCCTCGGCGTGCAGCGGACGTCCGATCTGAAGGCCGACGCGTCCCGGCTCGGCAACCGCGACGTCGCCGCGCTGACCGTCACCAGGGAGATGTCCGAGCGCCTCGGCGCGGCCGGTGAGCTGCTCGTGCGCCACCTGTACGTCTACGACGGCGACCTCACGACGCAGGACAAGATCGCCAAGCAGCTCGGCGCGATCAAGAAGGCCGACCAGGCCGACGCCGCCAAGCTCGCGACGCTCGTGAAGGGCACGCCGGCGGCGGCCGCGCTCGCCGAGCACAGCGAGCTGGCCAAGGCCTACGGCGCCACGCGCGCCAAGGCGCTCGCGCTTTCGCGCCAGGAGACGGTCAACAACGTCGAGGAGCGCGATGGCTCGCGTGACCTGTACGTGAAGACGTTCATCCCGCTGGCGGCGCGCCAGGCCGCGGCGCTGCGCGCGGTCGACGAGGCCGTCCACAAGTCCGCCGGCGAGGCGGTCGCGGAGGCGAAGTCGAGCGCGTCCGCCGGCCAGCGGCTGATCGCGATCGTCGGCGCCGGCGCGCTGCTGCTCGCGGCCGGGCTCGCGTTCTGGGTCATCCGCTCGATCACGCGGCCGATCGCCGCGCTGCGCGCGCGCTTCGAGACGCTCGACGAGCAGGACCTCGAGCAGCTCTCCGGCGCCCTGAAGGCGACGTCGGACGGCGACCTCACGCGCGAGGTGCGCTCGGTCACCCGGCGTGTGGACGTGACGTCGCACGACGAGCTCGGCGAGCTGTCGGAGCGCTTCAACGGCATGCTGGACAAGACGCACAGCTCGATCGACGCCTACAACGCGATGCGCGCGCAGCTCGGCCAGCTGATCAGCCAGGTCACGAGCAACGCCGGCTCGGTCAGCGCCGCGTCCAAGCAGATGGCCTCGACCTCGTCGGAGGGCGGGCGCGCGGTCGACGAGATCGCGCACGCCGTCGGCGACGTCGCGCAGGGCGCCGAGCGCCAGGCGCGGATGGTCGAGACGATCCGCGTCTCCGCGCAGGAGTCGGTGCGCGAGGCGACCGCGAGCGCCGAGGCCGCGCGCACCGCGTCCGAGACCGCCGAGCGCGCGCGCCGCTTCGCCACCGAGGGCGTCGAGGCCGCCGAGGAGGCGACGCGGGCGATCCAGCAGGTCGAGCAGTCCTCGCAGGAGGTCGGCGCGGCGATCCACGACCTGTCGGAGCGCTCCGAGCGGATCGGCGGGATCATCGACACGATCACCGGCATCGCCGAGCAGACGAACCTGCTCGCGCTCAACGCGGCGATCGAGGCCGCGCGGGCCGGCGAGCAGGGCCGCGGCTTCGCGGTCGTGGCCGAGGAGGTCCGCAAGCTCGCCGAGGACTCGCAGTCGGCCGCCGGGCAGATCGCCGGCCTGATCGGCGAGATCCAGGCCGAGACCGTCCGTGTCGTCGACGTCGTGGCGACCAGCACGCAGCAGACCCACGACGGCGTCGCCACCGTCGAGCGCACGCGCCAGGCGTTCTCGCAGATCGGCGAGACGGTCGCGGAGATGTCGGGCCGGATCATCGAGATCGCCACCGCGGTCGAGCGGATCGCCGCCGGCGCCGCCCAGGCCGAGCACGAGATCGGCGAGGTCGCGCTCGTCGCCGAGGAGTCCTCGGCGTCGGCCGAGCAGGTGTCGGCCTCGACGCAGCAGACGTCCGCGTCCACGCAGGAGATCGCCTCCAGCGCGACCGACCTCGCGCAGACCGCCGAGCAGCTGCGCATGCTCGTCGGCCGCTTCCAGCTCGAGCTCGACCAGGGCGGCTCGGAGGCCGAGCTGTTCCGCTGCGCGCTCGACGCGCACAAGGCGTGGATGACGCGCCTGCGCGACGCGATCAGGACCGGCAAGTGCGACGTGCCGGCCGCGACGGTCCGCGCCGACGACCAGTGCACGCTCGGCAAGTGGCTGCATGGCGGCAGCGGCTACCGCGCCGAGCAGCCGGCGCGCTGGCAGGAGATGCACGACCTGCACGAGCAGTTCCACGCCAACGCCGCGCGCGTGCTCGAGCTCGCGCTCGCCGGCAAGCGAGACGAGGCGCGCAAGCTCCTCTCCGACGGCCAGCTGCCGGCCGTCCAACACAGGCTCGTGCGCGTGCTGGAGTCGGCCGTCTAGCGACTCCGGAGGGGGCGGCGACGGCTGCCGCCCCCTCTAACCTGGGTTCACAGGAGCCCAGATGGCTATCGACACGCCACCCGAAGAGCGCTTGAGAGAACAGCGTCGAGCGCTTCCCGACCAGCCCGGCGTGTACCTCTTCCGCGACGCGCGCGGGAGGGTCATCTACGTCGGCAAGGCGAAGTCGATCCGCAAGCGCGTCGCCAGCCACTTCTCGAACCCGACGACCTACGGGACGACGGCGCTCACCCAGGAGATCGACCACATCGAGGCGCTCGTGGTGGTCACCGAGGCCGAGGCGCTGCTGACCGAGCAGAACTTCATCAAGCAGTACAAGCCGAGGTTCAACATCCGGCTGCGCGACGACAAGTCGTACCCGTACATCGCGATCAGCCTCGACGAGGACTTCCCGCGCGTCTACTTCACGCGCGAGCGCCACAAGCGCGAGCGCGCCTACTTCGGCCCCTACAGCTCCGCGAAGCGGGTGCGGGGCACGCTCGACCTGCTCGGCAAGATCTTCCTCTTCCGCTCCTGCGAAGGCCCGGAGCCTGGCCGCCACTCCGGCTCGCCGTGCCTGGACTACTACATCAAGCGCTGCGGGGCGCCGTGCGTCGGCTACGTCTCCAAGGAGGAGTACCGCGAGGGGATCGAGGGCGTGATGACGTTCCTCTCCGGCCGCTTCAAGCAGATCGAGCGCGACCTCGAGAAGCGGATGCACTACGCGTCCGGCGAGCGCGACTACGAGCAGGCGACCGTCGAGCGCAACCGGCTGCAGTCGGTGCGCGCGCTGCTCGAGCGCCAGCGGGTGGCCGAGGGCGGCTCCGGCACCTACGACGCCGTCGCGGTGGCGGTGGAGGCGACCGAGGCCAACGCGCAGGTGTTCCAGGTCCGCGACGGCGTGTTGAGCGACCGCCAGTCCTTCTACCTGGAGAACCAGGCCGAGCAGGAGCCGGCGATCGTGGCCGAGGAGTTCATGCTCCAGTACTACGCGAGCTCGCTCTCGATTCCGAGCCTGATCGTCGTCCAGCACGACCTTGCCGAGGGCTCCGAGCTCGGCGTGCTCGGCGAGCTGCTGGCCGAGCGCCGCGGCGGGCCGGTCGAGATCCGCGCCTCAGAGCGCGGCGGCAAGCGCCGGATCCTCGACCTCGCGGAGCGCAATGCGCGGCTCGCGCTCGACCAGGAGAAGCTGCGCGACGAGCGCCGCCGCCAGCAGCGCGTGGAGTCGCTCACCGGCCTGCAGGCCGAGCTGCGCCTCGACACGCTGCCGGTGCGGATCGAGTGCTTCGACATCTCCCACCTCGGCGGCACGTACACGGTCGCCTCGATGGTGGTGTTCGAGGGCGGCGCCCCGAAGAAGAGCGATTACAGGCGTTTCACCATCCGAGAGGTGGATCCCGGCGATGATTACGCGGCGATGGGGGAAGTCCTCGCGCGGCGCTTCGCACAGTGGGAGAAGCAGGCGGAGCGCTCGCCATACGACGCGGAGCGCGATGCGAGCTTCGGCGCGCTGCCGAACCTGGTGGTGATCGACGGCGGCAAGGGCCAGCTCACCGCCGGCCTGGAGCCGCTGCAGGGCTTCCGCGAGCGCGGCGTCGCCGTGGTCTCGCTCGCCAAGCGGATCGAGGAGGTCTTCACGCCTGGCAACTCCGCGCCGATCGTCCTCCCGCACGACACGCCCGAGCTCCAGCTCCTGCAACGCGTCCGGGACGAGGCGCATCGTTTCGCCATCACCCACCACCGGATCCGACGCGACAAGGCGATGACCGAATCGATCATGGACGAGCTGCCGGGCATCGGCCCGGCGCGCAAGCGGGCCCTGCTGAAGCACTTCGGCTCGCCCGAGGCGGTGCTTGCGGCCGGCCGCGAGGAGCTCGAGAACGTGCCCGGCTTCCCGCAGAAGGTCGCGCGCGACCTGTACGCGCACCTGAACCGGACGGGGCGCTGATAGTGGTCCGCTCCGCGCACCCGCACACCGCCAGACGGCCGCTGATCGCCGCCTGGCGGCCCTGTCTCGGCCTGCGGCCTCACCACCGCTTCGCTCGTCGCCGGCTCACGTGGCAGAGCCACGCATCGCCGGCTGCGTCCTTGCCAGCCGACGCCAGCGACCGCCTGGACGGCGCGCGGGCACACGGAGCGAACCACTGATGGCCAACGCGGTCCGCGACGAGCCGCTCGACGGCAGCCGGCCCGGGCCGCGGCTGCAGGATCTCGTGGTGATCTCCGGGCTCTCGGGCGCCGGCAAGTCGTCGGCGATGAACGTGTTCGAGGACGCCGGCTACTTCTGCGTCGACAACCTGCCCGCGGAGATGATCCGCTCGCTGTCGGAGCTGTTCATGCACGAGGGCTCGAAGGTCGAGCTCGCAGCCGTCGTGTGCGACTCGCGCGGAGGCGAGTACCTGGCGGCGCTCGCCGGTGTGATCGACCAGCTGCAGGAATCCGGCGTCGTGCACCGCGTGGTCTTCCTGACCGCCGACGAGGAGCATCTCGTCAACCGGTACAAGGAGACGCGGCGGCGCCATCCTTTGGCGCCTTACGGGAGCGTGGTCGACGGCATCCGCGCCGAGATCGAGCTGCTCGAGCCGGTGCGCCAGCGCGCCGACATCGTGATCGACACGTCCGGGCTGAGCGCCGCCGCGCTGCGGCGCAAGATCGCCGACGAGCTGCTGTCGCCGGCCTCGCCCGGCCGCCTCGCGGTCACCTTCACCTCGTTCGGGCACAAGCACGGGCCGCCGCGCGACGCCGACCTCGCGTTCGACGTCCGCTTCCTGCCCAATCCGCACTACGAGCCGGATCTGCGGCCGCTGACCGGCTTCGACAAGCCGATCGTCGACTACGTCGGGCGCGACGGCCGGCTGGACGAGTTCTACGGCTACGTGGTCCCGCTGCTGGAGTTCCTGCTCCCGCAGTACGTGGCCGAGGGCAAGGCGCATCTGATGGTGGCGATCGGCTGCACCGGCGGGCGGCACCGCTCGGTCGCGATCGCCGAGCACCTGGCCCAGGTCTTCGCCGATCGCGACCAGTACTTCGTCGAGGTCGCGCACCGCGACGTGGATCGTCTCCCGCGGCGGACGTGATGGGTTCGGTAGCCTGACCCGCCGCCTCTCTCTTCTCGCGAAAGGGTCCCAAGCATGGCTGTACGCGTCGGCATCAATGGCTTCGGTCGCATCGGCCGCAACGTCTTCCGCGCGGCCCACGAGTCCGACGCCGACGTCGAGATCGTCGCCGTCAACGACATCACGGACGCCGGCACGCTCGGGCACCTGCTCAAGTACGACTCGGTCTTCGGCAACTTCCAGGGCGAGGTGACCGTCGGCGACGGCGCGCTCACCGTCGACGGCCGCGAGGTCAAGGTGCTCGCGGAGCGCGACCCGGCCGCGCTGCCGTGGGGCGACCTCGGCGTCGACGTCGTGATCGAGTCCACCGGCTTCTTCACCAAGCGCGAGGACGCCGCCAAGCACCTCGACGGCGGCGCCAAGAAGGTGATCATCTCGGCGCCGGCGACCGGCCCGGACGCGACGGTGGTGCTCGGCGTCAACTTCGACACCTACGACCCGGAGAGCCACGACGTCATCTCCAACGCGTCGTGCACGACCAACTGCCTCGCGCCGCCGGCCAAGGTGCTGCACGAGAACTTCGGCATCGTCCACGGCCTGATGACGACGATCCACGCCTACACGTCCGATCAGCGCCTCCAGGACGCGCCGCACAGGGATCTCCGGCGCGCCCGCGCCGCGGCGATCAACCTCGTCCCCGCGTCGTCGGGCGCCGCGAAGGCGATCGGCCTGGTCATGCCCGAGCTCAACGGCAAGCTGAACGGCTTCGCGGTGCGCGCCCCCGTCCCGACCGGCTCGGTGGTCGACCTCACCGTGGTCGTCTCGCGCGAGGTGACCAAGGAGGAGATCAACGAGGCGTTCGCGGCGGTTGCCGACACGGGCGACTTCGCCGGGATCCTCAAGTACACGGCCGACCCGATCGTGTCCTCGGACATCGTGAAGTCGCCGTACTCGTCGATCTTCGACTCCGAGCTGACGACCGTCCTGGACGGCACGCTGGTGAAGATCATCGCGTGGTACGACAACGAGTGGGGCTACTCGAACCGTTGCGTCGATCTCGCCCAGAAGGTGCTCGTGCGTGCGCACGCTTGACGACCTCGACGTCGAGGGAAAGCGCGTCCTCGTCCGCGTGGACTTCAACGTCCCGCTGGACGCGGACCGCAACATCACCGACGACGCGCGCATCCGCGCCGCGCTCCCCACGCTGAGGGAGCTGCGCGAGCGGGGCGCGCGGCTCGTGCTGCTCGCCCACCTCGGGCGGCCGAAGGGCGGCCCGGACCCGAAGTTCTCGCTCAAGCCCGCGGCCGACCGCCTGGGCGAGCTGCTCGGCGAGGACGTGACGCTCGCCGAAGGCCTCGAGGGCGTGCCGGACGCCGACGTCGTGATGATCGAGAACGTGCGCTTCTTCGAGGGCGAGACGAAGAACAACCCGGAGCTGGCGAAGCGCTATGCGGCGCTGGCCGACGTCTACGTCAACGACGCGTTCGGCGCCGCGCATCGCGCGCATTCCTCCACGGAGGGCGTCGCGCACCTGCTGCCGTCGGCCGCGGGGCGGCTGCTGGAGCGCGAGGTCGCGACGCTGACCAAGCTGCTCGAGGATCCGCGGCGGCCGCTGGTCGCCGTCGTCGGCGGCGCCAAGGTGACCGACAAGATCGGCGTGCTGGAGGCGTTCCTCGCGCGCGCCGACACCGTGCTGGTCGGCGGCGCCATGTGCTTCCCGTTCTTCAAGGCGCAGGGCCACTCGGTCGGCTCCTCGCTGTGCGAGGAGGAGGGCGTCGAGCCGGCCTCGAAGGTCATGGGCGACGACAAGCTCGAGCTCCCCGACGATCTCGTCGCGGGGCGCGAGTTCAAGGCCGACACCGAGGTGCGCGCGCTCGACGGCATCGACGTCCCGGACGGCTGGATGGGGCTCGACGTCGGGCCCGGCACGGCCGAGCGCTACGCGGCGACGATCGCCGGCGCGGGAACGGTGTTCTGGAACGGGCCGATGGGCGCGTTCGAGCTCGCGCCGTTCGCGGCGGGCACGAAGGCGGTGGCCGAGGCGATGGCCGCGACCGACGCCGTCACGGTGGTCGGCGGCGGCGACTCCTCGGCCGCGCTGGCCCAGTTCGGGCTGGCCGATCGCGTGACGCACCTCTCGACCGGCGGCGGCGCGTCGCTGGAGCTGATCGAGGGCAAGGAGCTGCCCGGAGTGAAGGCGCTGTCATGAGAAGGCCCCTGATCGCCGGCAACTGGAAGATGAACAAGACGATCGCCGAGGCGGAGGAGCTGATCGGCGCGCTGCTGCCGCGGGTCGGCGCCGTCGAGGACGTCGACGTGGTCATCTGCCCGCCGTACCTGGCGCTGCAGGCCGCCGTGGACTCCGCGCGCGGCAGCGCCGTGCAGGTCTTCGCGCAGAACATGCACGAGAAGGACTCGGGCGCGTTCACGGGCGACATCTCGGCGCCGATGCTGAACGAGATCGACGTGCAGGGCGTGATCCTCGGCCACTCCGAGCGGCGCCAGCTGTTCGGCGAGACCGATCGCGCGCTGCAGCTGAAGGTCCCGCGCGCGCTCGAGGCCGGCCTGACGCCGATCCTCTGCGTGGGCGAGACCGAGGAGGAGCGCGAGCGCGGCGACACCGAGCGCAAGCTGCGCCATCAGGTGCAGGAGGGGCTGGAGAAGGTGCCGGTCGAGCGGCTGCCCGAGGTGGTGGTCGCGTACGAGCCGATCTGGGCGATCGGCACCGGCCTGTCGGCGACGCCCGAGCAGGCGCAGGAGGCGATCGCGTTCGTGCGCGCGCTGGTCGGAGGCTTCGACAAGGACGCCGGCGCGCGCGTGCAGATCCTCTACGGCGGCTCGTGCACCGCCGACAACGCGGCGGAGCTGCTGGCGCTGCCCGACGTCGACGGGGCGCTGGTCGGCGGCGCCTCGCTGAACGCGGACTCGTTCGCGGCGATCGTCGAGGCGGCGCGGTCATGAGCGTGCCGTCAGGGAATCCCGCTGAGGGCCGGAGGGCCTTGAGCCGCAAGTCCGTCTGCCTCGTCGTGCTCGACGGTTGGGGGATCGCCCCCGACGGCCCCGGCAACGCGATCTCGCTCGCGCAGACGCCGGTGTTCGACGAGCTGTGGGAGCGGCATCCGCACACGCAACTGATCGCGATGGGGCCGAGCGTCGGGCTGCCCGAGGGGCAGATGGGCAACTCCGAGGTCGGGCACCTCAATCTCGGTGCGGGCGCGATCGTCCCGCAGGACCTCGCGCGCATCGACGCCGCGGTCCGGGACGGCTCGCTCGCGGACAACGAGGTGCTCCGTGCGGCGTTGAAGGACGCCCCGCGGGTGCATCTGATCGGGCTGGTGTCCGACGGCGGCGTGCACTCCTCCGACGAGCACCTGCGCGCGCTGGTGGAGCTCGCGAGCGGCGACGTCGTGATCCACGCGTTCACCGACGGGCGCGACACGTCGCCGACGGGCGGGGCGAAGTACCTCGCCGAGGTCGAGTCGTGGGGCGGCGCGCGCGTCGGCTCGGTCGTCGGCCGCTACTTCGCGATGGACCGCGACAAGCGCTGGGATCGCCTCCAGAAGGCGTACGACCTGCTCGTCCACGGGCGTGCCGAGCATCGCTACGACACCGCGGTGGAGGCGGCGAAGGCGGCCTACGAGCGCGACGAGACCGACGAGTTCATCCAGCCCACCCTGGTCGGCGAGGAAGCCCGGATCCGCCCTGGAGACTCCGTGATCGGGTTCAACTTCCGCCCGGACCGGATGCGCGAGATCACGCTCGCCCTCACCGATCCCCAGTTCACGGAGATCGACCGCGACGGGGCCGGGGTGATCGATCGCTACACGACGATGACCTCTTACGAGGAGCACTGGAGCTACCCCATCGTCTTCCCGCCGCACCGGCCCGCGATCACCATCGCGCAGGTCATCTCCGGCGCCGGCCTCGGACAGCTGCACGTGGCCGAGACCGAGAAGTACCCGCACGTGACGTACTTCTTCAACGGCGGCGAGGAGGAGCCGTACCCCGGCGAGGTGCGCGAGCTGGTGCCGTCTCCGCGCGACGTGCCGACGTACGACTTCAAGCCGGAGATGAGCGCGCGCGAGGCGACCGACGCGTTCGTGCGCCACTTCTCGGAGGACAAGCCCGCGTTCGCGATCATCAACTTCGCGAACTCCGACATGGTCGGGCACACGGGCGTGATCCCCGCCGCGGTGAAGGCGGTCGAGACGGTCGACGAGTGCCTGGGCCGGGTCGTCGAGGCGGTCCACGCGGCCGGCGGCGCCTGCATCGTCACCGCCGATCACGGCAACTCGGACCACATGCTCCACGACGACGGCTCGGTCGACACGGCGCACTCGCTGAACCCGGTGCCGTTCATCGTCACCGCGGGCGCGGACGCGCTTGACGGCGAGGGCATCCTGGCCGACGTCGCACCCACCGCGCTGGCCCTGCTCGGCATGGAGCAACCCGACGCGATGACCGGCCGCTCGCTGCTCGCCTAAGGGGTCAGGCACCTTTACTAAAGGTGCCTGACCCCTTTAGGTACGTCCCGGGGCGTACGCCTCGCGGACGATGTCGCGGCGCGGCGGCGTGCCTACGCTGGCGCTATGAGGCGTGACGACATCGCGATCGCGGCCGGCGTCGCCGGCCTGACGGTCGTCGCGGGCCTGTTCGCGGCCGGGCACCAGGACGGCGGCGCGTCGTGGGGCGTGGTGCTTCCCGGCGTCGCGGGCCTGCTGCTCGCGTGGCGGCGGGAGCGGCCGGTGGCGGTCCTGGTCGCCGTGGCGGCGCTGACGCTCGCGTACTGGCTCGGGGGCTTCCCCGGCGGTCCGGTGTGGCTGCCGCTGATCGTCGCGTTCTTCAGCGCGCACTACGAGGGGCACCGGCTCGCCGCGGCGCTGTCGCTCGGGGTCGGCTGGCTCGCCTTCGCATTCGTCGCGCCGCTCGTGCGCGGCAACGACGTCACGGCGGTGGGCGCCGCGGGGCTCGCCGGCTGGCTGCTGGTGCTGCTCGGCGCGGCGGAGGTCGTCCGGACCCGGCGCGACGCGCGGGCCGATCTGGCGCGCCGGCGGGCGGGGGAGGAGCGGCTGCGGATCGCTCGCGAGCTGCACGACGTGCTCGCCCACGACATCTCGCTGATCAACGTTCAGGCGGGCGTCGCGCTGCACCTGATCGACGAGCGGCCCGAGCAGGCGCGCGAGGCGCTGGCGGCGATCAAGCACGCGAGCAAGGACGCGCTCGGCGAGCTGAGGTCCGTGCTCGACGCACTGCGCGCCGACGACCCGGCGCCGCGCACGCCGACTGCCGGACTCGCCGGGCTGGACGGCGTTGTCACAGGTGCCGCGGCCGCCGGCCTGCGCGTGGAGACGGCGGTCGAGGGCGAGGCCGAGCCGTTGCCCGCCGCGCTGGATCTCGCCGCGTTCCGGATCGTGCAGGAGGCGGTGACCAACGTGGTCCGCCACGCGGGCACCGCGCACGCGGCGGTGCGCTTGCGCTACCGGCCCGACGAGCTGGTCGTCGAGGTGACCGACGAGGGTCACGGCGGCGCGGTGAACGGGCACGGGAACGGGCTTGCCGGGATGGCCGAGCGCGCGGCCGCGCTCGGCGGGACGCTGGAGGCCGGCCCGCGGCCCGGCGGCGGCTTCCGCGTGCACGCGAGGCTTCCCAGATGAGCGCCGCGGCCTCGCCGCGAGCTCGGGCGGCGGCGTGATACGCGTCCTGCTCGCCGACGACCAGGCGCTCGTACGCGCCGGCTTCCGCGCGCTGCTGGAGGCGCAGGACGACCTCGAGGTGGTCGGCGAGGCCGCCGACGGCGCCCAGGCGGTCGCGCTCGCCCGGCGCGCCGACGTCGTGCTGATGGACATCCGCATGCCGGGGATGGACGGCATCGAGGCGACGCGGCGCATCGGCGCCGACCCCGCCGCGCAGCACGCCCGGATCGTGATGCTGACCACGTTCGACCTCGACGAGTACGTGTTCGAGGCGCTGCGCGCGGGCGCGAGCGGCTTCCTCGTCAAGGACACCGAGCCGGTCGACCTGCTGCGCGCGATCCACGTCGTGGCCGGCGGCGACGCGCTGCTCTCCCCCGGCGTCACGCGACGGCTGATCGCCGAGTACGCGTCGCGACCGGCGGAGGCCCCGCGCGTGCGCGGCGACGTGCTCGAGGACTTGACCGAGCGCGAGCGCGAGGTCGTCGCGCTCGTCGCCCACGGTCTGACCAACCACGAGATCGCCGAGTCGCTGGTGATCAGCCCGGCGACCGCCAAGACGCACGTCAGCCGCGCGCTGACCAAGCTCGGCGCGCGCGACCGCGCCCAGCTCGTGGTCGCGGCGTACCAGAGCGGCCTCGTACGCCCGTAGGCGTACGGACGAAGTGTCATCCCCGGGCCGATGGCGGTGCAGCCGGCGCGCCCGACACTCGCCGCATGACCGCTCCCGCAGCCTCTGCCTCCGCCGCCGTGAAGCACTTCGGCGACGTCCGCGCGCTCGACGGCGTCACCGTCGACTTCGCGCGCGGCGCCTTCACCGCCATCATGGGCCCGTCCGGGTCCGGCAAGTCCACGCTGATGCACTGCGTCGCCGGCCTCGACTCGCTGACCGCGGGCGAGGTCGCGATCGGCGGCACCGTGCT
This sequence comes from uncultured Solirubrobacteraceae bacterium, assembly GCA_963837485.1. Lineage (GTDB taxonomy): Bacteria > Actinomycetota > Thermoleophilia > Solirubrobacterales > Solirubrobacteraceae > Solirubrobacter. The sequence continues at coordinate 165,616 of CAWINP010000014.1, forward strand.
CTCCGGCCTGTCGGACCGCGAGCTGACCGAGCTCCGCCGCGAGCGCATCGGCTTCGTCTTCCAGGCCTTCAACCTGCTCCCAGCACTCGATGCGCTCGAGAACGTCACGCTACCGCTGCGCCTGGGCGGGCGCCCGCCCGACCCCGAGTGGCTCGACCTGGTGATCGACACGGTCGGCCTGCGCGACCGCCTGCGCCACCGCCCGGCCGAGCTCTCCGGCGGGCAGCAGCAGCGCGTCGCCGTCGCACGGGCGCTGGCCACGCGCCCGGAGATCGTGTTCGCCGACGAGCCGACCGGCAACCTCGACAGCCGCTCAAGCGCGGAGCTGCTCGCGTTCCTGCGCCGTGCGGTGGACGAGCTCGGCCAGACGCTGGTGATGGTCACGCACGACCCGGTCGCCGCCGCGCACGCGGACCGCGTGCTGTTCCTCGGCGACGGACGGGTCGTGGGGGAGCTGGACGAGCCGACCGCCGACGCCGTGCTCGATCACCTCCGAGCGGTGACGGCATGACCGCTCGGACTCGCAGCCGTGGCGCCGGCCTCACGAGGCTTGCGCTCCACGGCCTGATCGCCCGCCGCCGGCGGCTCGCCGGCACGTTCCTCGCCGTCTTCATCGGCGTGTCGTTCCTGGCCGGCGCGCTCGTGCTCGGCTCGACGCTCGCGCGCAACTTCGACTCGCTGTTCGCCGACGCGAACGCGGGCACCGACGCCGCCGTGCGCAGCGCGATCGGCAGCTCCTCGGTGACGGGGAGCGCGCGCGGCCCGGTCGACGCGGCGCTGCTCGCCCGCGTGCGCGCCGTGCCCGGAGTGGCGGCCGCCGAGCCGGTCGTCCAGGGCTACGGGCGCCTGCTCGGCGCCGACCGCAAGCCGGTCGGCTCCAACGGCCCGCCGCGGCTCGCCGGCAACTGGATCGCGGCGCCGGACCTCAACGCCTACAAGCTCGTCGCCGGCCGCGCTCCCCGCACGGACGGCGAGGCGGTGATCAATCAGGGCGCCGCCGAAGCCGGCGACCTGAAGGTCGGCTCGGTCACCGAGCTGCAGACGCCGGCGCCCACGCGCGTGCGGATCGTCGGCATCGCGACGTTCGGCTCGGCCGCCGGGCTCGGGCAGGCGACGTTCACCGGGCTGACGATCGCTCAGGCGCAGCGGCTGATCCTCCACCGCGCCGATCGCGTGAGCATGATCCGCGTGGCTGCCGACTCGGGCGTATCGCAGGCCGAGCTGGTGCGCCGGCTGCGGGCCGTGCTGCCGCGCGGCGTCGAGGCGATCACCGGCGCGCAGGTGACCGCCGAGGACACCGACCGGCTCAGCGGCGAGTTCCTGAACATGCTGCGCGCGTTCCTGATCGCGTTCGCGGCGATCGCGCTGCTCGTGGCCGCGTTCAGCATCCACAACACGCTCTCGATCGTGGCCGCGCAGCGGACGCGCGAGTCGGCGCTGCTGCGCGCGCTCGGCGCGTCGCGCGGGCAGGTCGCGCGGCTGCTGGCCACCGAGGCGCTGCTGGTCGGCGTGCTCGCGTCCGTCGCGGGCGTGCTCGGCGGCCTCGGCATGGCGACCGGCCTGAAGGCGATGTTCGACGCGTTCGGCGGCGCGCTGCCGGACGGCGGGCTTGTGCTCACGCCGGTGACCGTCGCGATCTCGCTGGCGGTCGGCGTGCTGGTCACGCTGGCCGCCGGCCTCTCGCCGGCCCGGCGGGCGTCATGCGTCCCGCCGGTCGCCGCGCTGCGCGAGACCGCCGCGGAGTCGCGCGGGCGCCTGCGGGCGGCCGCGCTCTTCCCGCTGCGCGGGGTGACCGGTGAGATCGCGCGCGACAACGCGCGCCGCAATCCGCGGCGGACGCTGAACACGGCGTCGGCGCTGGCCGTCGGGATCGCGGTCGTCACGCTGGCGACGGTGACCGTCACGTCGCTGAAGGCGTCGGTGCGCGACAGCGTCGCGCAGTCGTTCGCCGGCGACCTCGCGGTCACGCCTCCGGGCTTCGGCCCCGGCGGCGGGCTCGACCCGGCGCTCGCGCGGCGGATCTCGGCGCTACCCGACGTGAAGACCGCGGTCGGGCTCGGCACCGGGTCCGTCGAGATCGGCGGCGACGACGTCACGGTCGCGATCGCCGACCTGCGTGCGCTGTCGTCGGTCACCGACCTCGGCGCGCGCGGCGACCTCGCGGTCTCCCGCAAGGTCGCCGGCGAGCACGGCTGGCGCGTGGGCTCGCCGGTGCGCGTGCGGTTCCTCGACGGGAGCGCTCCGGAGCTGCGCGTCGGCGCGGTGTACGAGAACCGGCGGCTCGCGGGCGACTACCTGCTGTCGCGAGCGGCGTGGGCGCCGCATGCCCAGCAGGACCTGGACCGCGCGGTGTTCGTGTCGCTGGGCCCCGCCTCCGGGCGCGTCGCGGCGGCGCAGCAGGCCATCGCGCGCATCTCCGCCGACGCCAACGTCCGCACCCGGGCCGAGTACGTCGATGCCGCCGCGGGCGGGCTGAACGCGCTGCTCGGGCTCGTCTACGTGATGCTGCTGCTCGCGATCGCGATCGCGCTGATGGGCATCGCCAACACGCTCGCGCTCTCCGTCCACGAGCGCACGCGCGAGCTCGGCGTGCTACGGGCGGTCGGCGCGACCCGGCGGCAGGTGCGCGCGATCGTCCGCGGCGAGTCGGTGATCGTCGCCGGGATCGGGACCGCGGCGGGGCTGGTCGCCGGCCTCGCGCTCTCGGTCGTGCTCGTCGCGGCCGCGTCGATCGACGCGTTCGCGATCCCGCCGGGCTCGCTGGCCGCGGTCGCGGTCGTCGGCGTGCTCGCGGGAGTGCTCGCCGCGCTGCGCCCGGCGCGCCGGGCCGCACGGCTCGACCTCCCGCGCGCGCTCGCCGCGACATAGCGGTTGTTCGCGCAACTATCCCGCGCTAGACTCATCGCCATGGCACAGGCACGCTCGGTCGACGAATCAGCTGTCAGCCTGTCTGCTCTCGAGCTTGGCGCGTGGCGCGGGATGTTGCGCGTCCACTCCGCGCTCGTCAAGCAGCTCGACGCGGAGCTCGCGGCGATCCACAGGATGCCGCTGAGCTCGTACGAGGTGCTGCTCAATCTCGAGACCGCGCCGGGCAGGCGGCGCCGGATGGCGGAGCTGGCCGACTCGGTCCTGCTCTCGCGCTCGGGCATGACGCGGCTTGTCGACCGCTTGGAGAAGGATGGGCTGCTGCGGCGCGACACGTGCACCGACGACGGTCGCGGCGCCTACGCGGTCCTGACCGACAAGGGCGCCGCCGCGCTGGCCGAGGCGCGCCGCACGCATCTCGACGGCGTGCGCGAGCGGTTCCTCAAGCAGTTCGACGAGGAAGAGCTCCGCATCCTGGCCGGATACTGGGAGCGCGTGGTCCCGGGCTCGTCCGGTCTGACGTAGAAGACTTGACATTCCTCGACGTAGATCTCATACTGCGTATCAACGCAGTATCTATCTGTGATCCCTTAGGAGGAATGTCAATGGCCATCGTTCGTTGGGAGCCGTTCCGCGAGCTTGATCGCATCTTCGGCAACGTCTTCGAGGCCCCGCTTCCGCGCGCGAACACCCTGCGCCGCTGGATGCCGGCGACCGACGTCGTCGAGGCCGAGGACCACTACGTCCTGCGCGCCGATCTCCCCGGGCTCTCCGAGGAGGACGTGAGCATCGAGGTCGAGGACCGGATCCTCACGCTGTCGGGCGAGCGCAAGTCGGAGAACGAGACGACCCAGGACGGCTACCACCGCGTCGAGCGCGCGTTCGGCAGCTTCTCGCGCTCGGTCTCGCTGCCCGAAGGCGTCGACGCCGGCGCGATCTCCGCGTCCTTCGACCGCGGCGTGCTCGAGATCCGCATCCCCAAGCCCGCGCAGCGCAAGCCGCGCAAGATCGAGATCGTCGCCGGCGACGCGCCGAAGACGATCGAGTCCGACACCGTGGCGTAGAACCGTCGTCACCGGCGAGGGCGGCTAACGTGCCGCCCTCGTGTCGTTCTCCATCCGCACACGCGATGCCGCGAGCCGCGCCCGCACCGGCACGCTCCGCCTGCACCACGGCGAGGTGCGGACGCCCGCCTTCGTCCCGCTCGCCACGAAGGCCGTCGTCAAGACGCTCGAGGTCCGCGAGGCGGCGGAGCTCGGCTACGACATGGTGCTGGGGAACACGTTCCACCTGTTCCTCACGCCCGGCCACGAGCTGATCGCCAAGCTCGGCGGGCTGCACCGCTTCATGCGCTGGGACCGGCCGGTGATCACCGACTCCGGCGGCTTCCAGGTCTTCTCCATGGGCCACGGCACGGTCGCCGACGAGATCAAGGGGCGCGCGCCGCAGTCCAGCGGCGAGCGCGCCGGGGCGATCCTGCGGATCGAGGAGGAGGGCGTGACGTTCCGCTCCTACCTCGACGGCTCGACGCAGTTCATGGGCCCGGAGACCTCGATGGCCGTGCAGGCGGCGCTCGGCTCCGACATCGCGCTCGTGTTCGACGAGTGCACGCCGTTCCACGGCGGCCGCGACTACACCGCCCGCTCGACCGAGCGCACGCACCGCTGGCTCGACCGGTGCCTGAGCTGGCATGCCGAGCACGGGCCGGAGTGGCAGGTCGTCTACGGGATCGTCCAGGGCGGGGTGGAGGAGGACCTGCGGCGCGCGTCGGCGCAGGCGGTCGCGGCGCGCGGCACCGGCGGGATCGCGGTCGGCGGCACGCTCGGCGAGGACAAGGAGCAGATGTTCGAGGTCGTCCGCTGGGCGATGGAGGAGCTGCCTGAGGACCGCCCCGTGCACCTGCTCGGGATCGGCGAGGTCGACGACCTCGTGCGCGGGGTCGAGCTCGGCATCGACACGTTCGACTGCGCGATGCCGACGCGGATCGGGCGCCACGGGATGGCGGTCGTGCCCGATCCCGAGCATCGCTGGCGCGTCGATCTCGCGAAGGCGCGCTTGCGCGAGGCCGACGAGCCGCTGCTCGAGGGCTGCCCGTGCCCGGCCTGCGCGCACGGCTACTCGCGCGCCTACGTGCACTACCTGCTCAAGGCCAAGGAGCACACCGCGATGCGGCTGCTCACGATCCACAACCTCGCGTACCTGCAGCGGCTGATGGCCGAGCTGCGCGACGCGGTCGACGAGGGGCGCCTGGCGGCGGCCGCGCGCGCGGTCCGCGACGGCGCGGCGCCGTGGGACCTGGCGGCCGCTCGTGCCTGACGACGGCGAGGCATTCAAAGCGTTCGAGGCGACCGGCTGGAGCGACCGGGCGCCGACCTACGCATTGCTGATGGCGCAGGCCACGGCGCACGCGACCGGCGCGCTGCTGGAGGGCGTCGGCCCCGGCACGCGGCTGCTCGACATCGGCTCCGGCCTCGGCGACCTGTGCGCCGCGGCGGCGGAGCGCGGGGCGACCACGACCGGCATCGACCTGGCGCCCGAGATGGTCCGCACCGCTCGCCGGCGCCACCGCGGCCTGACGTTCCACGAGGGCGACGCCGAGCACCTCCCGTTCCAGGACGGCGCGTTCGACGTGGTGACCGGCGCGTTCGTGGTCAACCACCTGCCCGCTCCCGAGCGCGCGGTCGCGGAGATGCGCCGCGTCGCGCGGCGCGTCTCGCTGGCGATGTGGGCCGAGGCGACGCCGCTGTTCGCGCTGCCCACCAAGGCCGCCGGCGAAGGTCCGATCGCCGGGCCCGACGGCGAGCGCTTCGCGAGCCGCGAGAACCTGCTCGCGCTGCTGCCCGGAGGCGTCACGGAACTGACGTTCGAGCTCGAGCTCCCGAGCTTCGACGCGCTCTGGGACGGGCTGCGCGGCGGTACCGTCCGGACGGCCGCGCGGCTGCACGACGGGGTGCGCGGCGAGCTGGCGCGGCTCGCCGAGCCGTACCGCCGCGGCGCCGGCTACGCGCTGCCGACGACGGTCCGCGTCGTCACTGCGTGTTCTGGTCGATCAGGTCCTTGAAGTTCTGCACGGCCTGGTCGACGTGCTCGTTCACCACGCGCTTGAGGTGCACGGTCTTCTTGCCGGAGCTGTCGAGCGCCTGGTAGGCGATCACGCCGCCGACCACGACGAGGATCACGAACAGCAGCGCGACCCAGCGTCCCGCGCCGCTGTTCTTGCGCGGCGGCGGTGCGGCGCGGCGGGAGGGAGGCGGCGTGCGCCGCGGCTCCTCGGCGATCGGCTGCAGCCGCCGCGTCGAGCGCGTCGGCGGCGGGCTCGTGATGCGCGTCCCCGCGAGCATCCGCGTCGCCTCGGTGTCGGAGAGCATGTGCGTCGCGTCGGAATCGGGCCCGCCCACCCCGCCGTGTGAGACCCCGCGCAGCCCGTCGCGCAGCGCGTCCTCCATCTCGGCGGCGTCCGCGAAGCGGTAGGCGCGCTCGCGCGCCAGCGCCCGCGCCACGGCCTCGGCGAGCGCCGGCGGGACGTCGCGGTTGAGCTCGTCCAGCGCCGGCGGCGCGGCGCTCTCCTGCAGGCGCGCCAGGTCGGTCAGCGACGCGGCCTCGTAGGGCAGCCGCCCGGAGAGCAGCTGATACGCGACGACGCCGAGCGCGTACAGGTCCGAGCCGGGCTCGGCGGGCTCGCCGCGCGTCTGCTCGGGCGACAGGTAGGCCGCGGTGCCGAGGACCGAGCCGGCCTTCGTGATGTCCGACTGCTCGGTCGCCTTGGCGATGCCGAAGTCGGCGAGCTTGACCACGCCGTCGGTGTTGCGCAGCAGGTTGCCGGGCTTGACGTCGCGGTGGACGACGCCGTTGCGGTGCGCGTAGTCCAGCCCGCGGCAGGCCTGGCCGAGGATGTCGACGGCGTCGCGCGGCGTCAGCGGCCCGCGGTCGCGCAGGATCTCCGCGCACGACTGGCCGTCGACGTACTCCATCACGATGAAGTTGCGGCCCGTGCTGTTCTCGGAGCCGAAGTCGAACACCTGCACGATGTTGGGATGCACCAGCCGCGCGGCGGCAAGCGCCTCGCGGCGGAAGCGCGAGACGAAGCTCGAGTCCTCGGCGAGGTGCTCGGCGAGCAGCTTGACCGCCACGTAGCGCTCCAGCCGCGTGTCGAACGCGAGCTGGACGGTCGCCATGCCGCCGACGCCGAGACGGCGCTCAAGGCGATAGCGGTCGGCGAAGAGCTGGTCGGTGGTCATTGGCCGTCGGTGGGTGTAGGAGCAGGAACACCGCCGCCCTGGTTCGGTGTCGCGGTCTCGGTCGGCGCCTGGGTGACGGTCGGCGTAGCGCTCTGCGTCGGCGTGGCGGTCGCCGTCGGCGTCGCCGTCGGCGTCGCGGTCGCCGTCTCGGTGGGCGCCTCGGTCGGCGAATCGGTGGGCGTTGCCGTCGCCTCGCCCTGGCAGTCGTCGCTGATCCTGCCCGAGATCTGGTCGACCCACTCGTTGAGATTGTCCTTCAGCCGCGAGCTCACCTTGCGCGGCAGCGCGTCGATCTGCTGGCGCGCGTCGCGGACCGCGCTGCGCGCAGCGGTGCGGTCGCCCTTCGCGCACGCGTCAGCGACCCGATCGGCGGTAGAGCTGAGCGCCTGCGCGTTGCTCTGCGGGATCAGGGCCGGGTTCGTCTGGCCGCACGCGGCCAGGACGATGGGAAGCGCCAGGAGGGCGAGGCGTTTCATCGGCCAGGCCAGGCTAGTACACGCATTTCGGGACACCACGCATTCCGGCGGGCCCGGACCGCCGCCTGGCTCGCCCCTAGGGGGCTCGCCACCTGGCTCTCGTCGCTGCCGGCACCCGGCAGGCGCACACGTACCACCAGTATGCGAGCGCCTGCCGTGCGAGCGAAGCGGTGATGAGCCCCCCGGGCGAGGCAGTGGCAGCGACGACCCGGGCTGCGCCGGCGATGCGCGGTGCCCCAAAACGCGTGCACTGGTAGGTCGATCACTGTCCGTACTGCAGTCGCTCGGCGAGCGAGTCCGGCAGGCGGGCGGCGCGGATCGCCGCCTGCGCGCCCGCGATGTCGTACGGCGCCCGGCGATAGACCGCGGTCTTGGCGCCGGTATCGAGCAGCAGCCAGGCGGCGCGCGGGTCGCCGTCGCGCGGCTGGCCGGTCGAGCCGGGGTTGACGAGCCACTCGCCCTCCGAGAGGTCGAGCTCGGTCCCCTCGCGCCGGGTGGTGCCGGACGCCGGCTGGCCCTCCGGGCGGTTGAACGAGAGCGCCACGTGCGAGTGACCGATCAGGGAGACGCGGAAGTCGGTCGCGTCGAAGCACAGCTCCGCGGTCAGCCCCGAGAGGACGTACTCCCACACGGGATCGCGCGGCGAGGCGTGGAACAGCCCGATCCCCTCGCCCGTCCCCTGCGGCTGCAGCGAGAGCAGGAACTCGCGTGTCTGCTCGGAGATCGTGTCCTGCGTCCACTGCGCCGCGATCGCCGCGCCGCGCGAGAACTCCTCGAGCGAGAGCACCTCGACGACCGCGAGGTCGTGGTTGCCGGCCAGGCAGATCGAGCAGTGGCGCTCCGCCAGGTCCACGCAGGCGTCCGGCTCGGCGCCGTAGCCGACGAGATCGCCGAGGCACCACAGCTCCTCGGCGCCCTCGGCCTCGGCCGCGGCGATCACCGCCTCGAAGGCGTGCCGGTTGCCGTGGATGTCGGTGCAGATCGCGACCCGCATGGCGTAGCGTCTATTCGGTGCCGCAACGGCTCCGCCTTCCCGCCGTCCTCGTCACTGCGCTGGTCGTGGCCGAGGCGGCGGTGCTGCTGTTGCGCCCACGCGAGAAGTACCCGCGCGAGCAGGTGGAGGCACGAGCCTACTTCAGCGCGCAGGAGCTGGAGAAGGCCAAGTCGTTCCGCAACGGCCAGTTCCTCCTGTTCGCCGGGCAGACGGCGCTCGAGCTCGCCGTGCTCGTCTTTGCGGTCCGGCGCGCTCCCGGCGAGGGCAGGCGCCCGGTGCTGACCGGCGCGCTCACGGCCGCGGCGCTGGTGGGCGCGACGACGCTCGTCTCGCTGCCGCTGCGGGCCGTCGCGCGCGAGCGCGCGAAAGATGTGGGACTGGTCACACAGTCCTGGGCCGGCTGGGGCGCGGACGTGGTCAAGAGCACCGCGATCGGCGCCGGCATGGCGGCCGGCGGCGGCGCCGTGCTCGTGCTCGGGATGCGCCGCTTCGGGCGCGCCTGGTGGGCGCCGGGCGCCGTGGCGGTGGCCGGGTTCGCGGTCGTGTTCACGTTTCTCGGGCCGGTGCTGCTCGATCCGGTCTTCAACAAGTTCACGCCGCTGCCCGCGGGAGCGACGCGCGAGGACGTGCTCGACCTGGCGCGCAAGGCGGGCGTCGACGTGGGACAGGTCTACGAGGTCGACGCGTCGCGGCGCACGACGGCCGCGAACGCGTACGTGAACGGGATCGGGCACACCAAGCGCGTCGTGCTCTACGACACGCTGCTGAAGGACTTCACGCCGGCCGAGACGCGGCTGGTGATCGCGCACGAGCTCGGTCACGTCCACTTCCGCGACGTCCCGCACGGGCTGCTGTGGCTGGCGCTCGTGGCGCCGTTCGCGACACTGGCGATCGCGCGCGCGAGCGAGCGGCTCACGCCGCCTGGCGCGACGCCGCTCCCGGCGGTCGCTCTGACGCTCGCGCTGCTGACGCCGGCGGTGACGATCGTCTCCAACCAGCTGTCACGCGCGATCGAGGCGCGCGCCGACGACTTCGCGCTGCGGATGACCGGCGAGCCGGACGCGATGGTCGGCTTCGAGCGCCGGATCACGCTCCAGAACGTCGGCGACCCGGACCCGCCGGCGTGGCGCCGGCTCCTGCTCGGGACGCATCCGGACACGATGGAGCGGATCGGCCAGGCGCTGGCCTACGAGGACGCCCGCCGCTAGTGTCCCGAGTCGGAAGTTCGCAGGCAGCTTGCGGGCGCCTCGCCGCGCCTGGCGCCCGCCGGCGACCTCGCAAGTACGCCCGGTACGAGCCAGGTCGCCGGCGAACGCCAGCCACGACGATGCATCCCGCAATCTGCGAGCGAACTTACGACTCGCGACACTAGTCGTTGTAGTCGGGCCGGTCCTCGCGGTACTCGGGAAGGCCCTTGATGCCCTCCCTCGTGGAGTACTTGGACCAGTTGTCCTCCATCGCGTCGATCAGCTCGCGCATCGCCCGCACCGACAGGTTGACGCGCGTCACCACGACGCCGGGGACCTCGTCGGCCTCCACCTCGTGATCGACGCGGCTGAACGTGAGCGTGAACTCGTAGTCCGAATGCGACACGGTCGCGAAGTTCGAATAGACCCCCGCCATGACCTCCGGCGTCGTGTGGAGGTTGATGTGCCGCTCGCGCTCGTCTGGCGCCATGTGGACCTAGCATCCCACACCGTGCGCTACTACGTGGTCGCGGTCGGCAAGGCGCGCTCGCCCTACGCCGACGACCTCGCCCACTACCTCAAACTGCTCATGCGCCACGCGCGCGTCGATGTCATCGAAGTGGCCGACGACGCGGCGCTCGAGCGCCGGATCCCGGAGCGTTCCTACGTCTGCCTGCTCGACGCCGGCGGGCGCACGCTGTCGTCGGAGGCGTTCGCGCGGTGGGTCGAGGAGCGCCGCCAGGGCGGAAGGGACGTCTGCTTCGTGATCGGCGGCCCGTTCGGGACCTCGGTCACCGGCGATTTCAGCCTCTCGCTCGGCCCGATGACGCTGCCGCACCTGCTGGCGCGGGTCGTGCTCCTGGAGCAGCTGTTTCGCGCGCACAAGATCCTGGCGGGCGAGACCTACCATCATTGATCTCATGACGCCTCTCGACGAGCTGAGGGCGGCCGTCGAGGCGGCCGCCGCCGACCTGCGCAACGGCGCTGCGCCTGCGAGCGCGCGCGCGACCCTCGAGCAGCCCAAGCAGGCCGGCTTCGGCGACTACTCGACCAACGCCGCGATGCTGCTCGCCCCCGCGCTGGGTGAGCCTCCGCGCCAGATCGCCGAGCGGCTCGGCGCGCGGCTGACCGACCGCCTCGGCGCCGCCGTCGACCGGGTCGAGGTCGCCGGGCCCGGCTTCCTCAACGTCTTCCTTGCTGACCCGTGGTACGTCGCCGCCGCGCGCGACATCCTCGAGGCCGGCGACGGCTGGGGCCGGGCGACGCCCGAGCGCTCGCTGAAGGTCAACGTCGAGTTCGTCTCCGCCAACCCGACCGGCCCGGCCACCGCGGCCAGCGCCCGCCACGCCGCGTACGGCGACGCGCTCGCGCGGCTGCTGGAGTTCACCGGCCATCGGCCCTCCCGCGAGTACTACTTCAACGACGCCGGCGAGCAGGTGCGCAAGCTCGGCGCGTCCGTGCGCGCTCGCGCGCGCCACGAGCCGGTGCCCGAGGACGGCTACCAGGGCGACTACGTCGCCGATCTCGCCGCCCAGATCCCCGGCGCCGCCGCGATGGATCCGGTCGAGCTCGGCCGGCAGGCGGGCGCGCTGATCATGGAGGGGATCCGGAAGGCGCTGCACGACTACCGCGTCGACTTCGACACGTTCTTCCTCGAGAACTCGCTGCATCAGGCCCACCCACCCGACCCGAGCCCGGTCGACATCGCCATCGCCGAGCTGCGCGAGCGCGGCCACCTGTACGAGTCCGAGGGCGCGCTGTGGCTGCGCACGACGACGTTCGGCGACGACAAGGACCGCGTGCTGATCAAGGCCGACGGGCAGCCGACGTACTTCGCCGCCGACGTCGCCTACCACGACGACAAGCTGCGCCGCGGCTTCGAGAAGCTGATCAACGTCCTCGGCGCCGACCACCACGGCTACGTCGGGCGCGTGCGCGCGTCGATCGCGGCGCTCGGCGGCGATCCCGACGCGTTCGAGGTGCCGATCCTCCAGATGGTCCACATCATCGAGGGCGGCGAGAAGGCGAAGATGTCCAAGCGCAAGGGCGACTTCGTGACGCTCGACGAGGTGATCGCCGACATCGGCGTCGACGCCACGCGCTGGTTCATGATCTCGCGCTCGCACGAGACGACCATCGACCTCGACATGGATCTCGCGCGCCGCCAGAACGCCGAGAACCCGGTCTTCTACGTCCAGTACGCGCACGCCCGCGCCGCCTCGATCCTGCGCGAGGTCGGCGAGGACGTCCCGGCCCACGGCGACGGCCTCGAGCTGCACCCGGCCGAGCGCGAGCTCGTGCGCAGGCTGCTGGACTTCCCGCACGACGTGCTCGAGGCCGCCGAGCGGCGCCAGCCGCACCGGATCGCCGGCTACGCGCTCGACCTCGCCCAGCGCTTCACGAATTTCTACGGCCACTGCCGCGTCAAGGACGCGGAGCCGCCGGAGCTGAAGGCCTTCCGGATCGGGCTCGTGGTGACGACCCGGCGCACGCTCGCCGCCGCACTCGGCCTGCTGGGCGTCAGCGCGCCCGACACGATGTGATCAGACCGACTTGAAGAAGTTCAGACCGAGGCCGTCGAGCGCGTTCTGCGCCTCGATGTTCAGGCGCTGAAGCTCGCCGGTGAACAGCAGGACGCCCATCGTGATCAGGATCACGCCGGACACGGCGGTGACGATCAGGTAGCGGTCGCGCAGCCAGCGGAACGCGGTCGTCATGCGCGTGAACGCGACCGCGGTCAGCAGGAACGGGACGGCGAGGCCGGCGCTGTAGAACGCGAGCAGGATCGCGCCCTTGCCGACGGTGTCCTGGGTCGCCGCGGCCGAGAGGATCGAGCCGAGCGTCGGCCCGACGCACGGGGTCCAGGCGACGGCGAAGGCGGCCCCCGCGACCAGCGGGCCGCCGGAGCCGGCGCGCGTGATCAGCGCGTCGGGGCGCCATTCGCGGTTCAGCCGCGGCACGAACGGCGTGAGCAGGAAGAACAGCCCGAGCGCGATGATCACCGCGCCCGCGACCTTGTCGAGCGTCGCACGCGAGTCCTGCAGCGTCGAGCCGATGCTGGTCGCGGTCATGCCGAGCGCGACGAACACGACCGTGAACGAGAGGCAGAAGACGATCGCCGGAAACAGGATCCGCGACAGGCTCCGGTCGCCGGCCTGCATCTCGGCGACCGAGACGCCGGAGACCGCCGACAGATACCCGGGGACGAGCGGCAGCACGCAGGGCGAGATGAACGACACGAAGCCGACCGCGAACGCCGCGATCACCGTGGTGTTGACGCCGCTACCCATTCCGCGCCCTCCACCAGCGGGAGAATCGCCCCTCGGGCGATTGCTCCCAGTGACGCGAGCCCTGTGGGCGAGCCGTCGCCCTCATCGCATCAACTCCCTGTCGAGCCGGCGCGAGTCCTCGGCGCTGAGCGCGGGCGCGAGCTCGGCCTCCGGCTCCGGGCCGTTGCGGCGCCAGCGGCGGACGGCGAGCGCGATCCCGGTGGCGGCGAGCGCCACGAGCGCGATCGGGACGATCCACAGCGTCGCGTCGAACCCGTCGCCGCCGGGCTCGGCGAGCACCTGGTCGCCGTATTCCTCGACCAGCGCGGCCTTGATCTGCGCCTTGCTCTTGCCCGCCGCGATCTGCTGCTCGATGAACGCGCGCTCCTGGTTGGCGACCGGCGAGGTGGAGACCTCCAGCGGCGTGCCGCACTCGACGCACATCACCTCGTCCTCGAGGTCGGAGAGCGTCGGTGGGTTGGCGGCGGCGGCCGCCGGCGCGGCGAGCGCGAGCGCGACCAGGGCCGCGAGCGTGAGCCGTCTCATGCCTCCTCCGCCAGCAGCTCGGGCAGGCGCTCATCCAGCCAGGCCTGCGTGACCGGCTGGCGCCGCAGCGCGGCGACGCGGCCCTTGCGGTCGATCAGGAACGTCTCCGGATAGGCGGTGACGCCGAAGTCGCTCCCGTACGAGCGGTCGCGGTCGCGCAGGCTGGGGAACGTCGCCTTGGTCTTCTTGAGGAACTCGAGCGCGTTGCCGCTGGCGTCCTGCGTGTCCACACCGAGTACGACGCCGCCGCGCACGGAAATGTTCTCGTGCAGCTTCTGCAGCAGCGGCATCTCCTCGCGGCACGGGTCGCACCACGAGGCCCACACGTTCAACACGACCACCTTGCCCTTGTAGTCGGCGAGCGAGCCGTGGCCCTTCTCACCGAGCAACGGCAGCGCCATCGTCGGAGCGGCGGGGCGCCTGCCGTCGGCCAGCGCGTCGTCGAGCGTGCGGTTGGCGCCCTTGGAGAACACCCCGTAGGCGAGCAGCCCGACCAGCGCGGCGGCGGCGAGCGTGATCGGCCAGAAGAGGCGAAGGCGCACATCGCCAGCTTATCCGCGGGAGATGTGAACTCCGATAAGCTGTCGCCTTCCTGCGGGCGTTGTCCAATGGCCAAGACGTTGGCTTCCCAAGCCAAAAATGGGGGTTCGATTCCCCTCGCCCGCTCTAAGCGCCGCGCGGCCGTGTGACGCGCTCGCAGCCGCGCAGCCGCTCCCCGCGCGCGACCGCGCGAGCGAGGTCGCGGCGCCCCGGGCCGCAATCGAAGGTATCGCGGCCCGTCCCGCCGTCGAGTACGTCATCGCCGGCCCCGCCCCGCAGCACGTCGGCCCCCGAGCCACCGGCCAGCAGGTCGTCGCCGAGACCGCCCCACAGCACGTCGGCGCCCGCGCCGCCGCTCAGGCGGTCGGCGCCGGCCCCGCCGTCGATGCAGTCGGCACCGGCTCCGGCGTCGACGCGGTCGTTCCCGCCGGAGGCGAGGATCCGGTCGGCGCCGCGGCTGCCGCGGAGCCGGTTGCCGGCCATGGTGCCCGCGACCAGGCGAAGCCGGGCGGCATCCGGGCCCGTGCAGGGCGCACCGGACGGCGAGCCCGAGGAAGCGGGCGCAGTCGCCGCGGGCGGTGACGCGCCGGCGGTGACGATGCCCTGGTCGCTCGGCAGCCCGCCCCCGATCGTCGTCGGCGGACCGGTGCTCGCAGGCCCGGTCACCATCCACGGCGGCAGCGGCGTCGTGTCGCCGGCCCGATACTCGAACCGCCCGCGCAATGCGGGCGTGCCGCCCTCGCAATGCTGCTCGAACCAGATGCTGGCCGAGCGCAGCGAGCCGTCGGCCTCGAAGGTCGCCTCGTCGACGCCGAAGCGCCCTTGATCGTGTTGCACCCGCGGCCGTTCCCCGAGATATCGATCCCGGGGCGCTGGTCCCGCGGAACGCGTCGCGGGCGGCGTTCTCGTAGACCCGCGCGCGGCGCCCGTCACACCTTTCCCCTTCGCCTCATCTCCCGCGTCCGCTCACGGCCCAGGCGCTCGCGGGCGCGGGAGGCCGCACGGCGGTCGCCGACCCACTCCTGCTCGCGCCGGAGCTTGCGCCAGGCGCCCAGGCGCGCGGGATCGAGCGCGGCGCGGACCGCGCAGCCCGGCTCGGACTCGTGGGCGCAGTCGGCGAAGCGGCAGCCGGCGGCGAGCGTCTCGACGTCCTCGAACCCCGCGGGGTCCCAGATGCCGGCCTCCCGCAGCCCCGGCGTGTCGATCGCGAACGCCCCGTGCGGGAGCGCGATGAGCTCGCGGGTGACGGTCGTGTGGCGGCCCCGGCCGTCGGACGCGCGCACGGCCGCGGTCGCCTGACGCTCCTGCCCGAGCAGCGCGTTCACGAGCGTCGACTTGCCGGCGCCCGACGGGCCGAGCAGGACGGCGGTGCTTCCGGGTGCCAGCAGCGTGCGCAGGACGCCGAGGCCGTCGCCGGTGGCGGCGGAGACCGCGACGGCGTCGGCGAGGCCGAGCCGGCGGCGCAGGCGGGAAGCGATCGCGCCGGGGTCGCCGGCCTCCAGATCCGCCTTCGTGAGCACCAGCGCGGCGGGCACGCCGCCGGCCGCCGCCAGCGCGGCGAGTCGCTCTGCGCGGCGCACGCGGGGCGCGGGCAGCGCCTCGACGACCAGCGCGAGGTCGACGTTGGCCGCCAGCACCTGGGCGCCGGTCGCCCGCCCCGCCGCCCGGCGGGTCACGGTGCCCGCGCGCGGGAGCACGCGCGCGATCGCGCCGCCGGCATCCAGCTCGACGTAGTCGCCGGTCACGGGCGTGAGCCCGAGCCGGCCGCGCGCCGGCACCAGGCGCGGTCCTTCGATGAGCCACGTGAGCGCGGGGCGAGCACGCGCGCATGCGCATCAGACACTTCAGAGCCTCCACGATCTTCAGAAAGGACGGGCGTGGACCCCGGGCGCGAAGGCCCGGGCCCGTCAGGCCGTCGTGGCGAAGATGTGAAGGCGCGGCGTCACGCCACGGAAGCTACCAGGCCTGCGCGGTTCCGCAGTGCGGGCAACCCACCGAAGTGGTCACCGGGGCCTTGAAGACGTAGCCGCACGAGCAGTTGTAGAGCGCGGCGTCCTGGCTGACGTTGGCACGCTTGTTGCGCTCACGGACCGGCGCGGAGGCCTCCGCTCGGCGGTGTCCGCCGCGGCGCTTCGGGAGGGTGATATTCCTCGTCAGCTGCATCGCTTCTGCCCGGGTTAACGGCAGAACCGCGAATTTGTTTCTCGACCAGGTGTTGAGATTCATTAACGCGCCCGCGGCGGCAGACGCGAACCGGGCGCGCCATACTGGCGGGGTGGACCCGTCCCGCAAGCGCAGGATCCGCTTCGTCGTGGCGCTCAGCGCCGCGATCCTGCTGGCCGGCGCGCTCGCCTATACGAGCTTCTCCGCGTCCAGCGAGGCGCGCACGCCGTCGCAGCTGGTCGGCGTCGCCACGCCGGGCAAGACTTACCAGCTGACCGGCAGGGTCGTCGCCGGCTACCGCCAGAACGGCGGCACCACCTATTTCAAGGTGCGGGATCGCGACGGGCATGTGTCGGTCCCCGTCCGCTACTCCGGCCCGCTGCCGGACCCGTTCCGGGCCGACCGCGAGGTCGTGGTGGACGTGCGCAAGGAGGGCGACACGTTCGTCGGCCAGAAGGACTCGCTGGTGACGAAGTGCCCCTCGAAGTTCACGGCGGCCAAGAGCCAGACCTGACGTGAGCGGCGACGGCTCGCCCAGAGGGCTCGCGTCGCTGGGAGCAATCGCCCGTGCCGTCAGGGAATCCCTCCGGGCGCCGGAGGGCCCGGAGCCGGGGGCGATTCTCCCGGGCGAGGTGACGCGTTGCGGCTAGGAGGCCAGGCCTGCCTGATCGTCGCGCTCGCGTGCGCGATCTACGGAGTGGTCGCCTCGCTCTACGGCGCCCGCAGCGGCCGCCGCGAGTGGGTCGCCTCCGGCCGTCGCGCGGTCTATGCGATGGCCGGGAGCACGGCGGTCGCGTTCGCGATCCTCGAGCTCGCGTTCCTGCGCTCGGACTTCGGCTTCACGCTCGTCGGCACCCACAGCTCGACGACGACGCCGACGTTCTTCCGGCTGACCGCGATGTGGTCCTCGCAGGAGGGCTCGCTGCTGCTGTGGCTGCTGCTGCTCGGCACCTGGTCGAGCATCATCCTGTTCGCCACGCGCCACAAGCTGCGCATGCTCGCGCCGTACGCGACGGCGATCCTGCTGGGCTTCGGGACGTTCTTCGCGAGCCTGCTGGTCTTCGCGGAGTCGCCGTTCGGCGGCGCGAGCCCGGCCCCGTCGGAGGGCGTCGGCCTGGAGCCGCTGCTGCGCGATCCGCTGATGATGATCCACCCCCCGATGCTCTACTCGGGGTACACGCTGTTCACGATCCCGTTCGCGTTCGCGGCGGCGGCGCTGATCACGCGCCGGGTCGACGCCGAGTGGATCCGCTCCACGCGCCCGTTCACGCTCGGCGCGTGGGCGCTGCTCGGCTTCGGCATCGTGCTCGGCGCGCGCTGGAGCTATCACGAGCTCGGCTGGGGCGGCTACTGGGCCTGGGATCCGGTCGAGAACGCGTCGCTGATGCCGTGGCTGACCGGCACCGCGTTCCTGCACTCGGTGATGATCCAGGAGCGGCGCGGGATGCTGAAGATCTGGAACGTCTCGCTGGTGCTGACCACCGGCGTGCTGGCGATCCTCGGCACGTTCCTGGTGCGCAGCGGCATCCTGAACTCGATCCACGCGTTCGGCGCCTCGACGCTCGGCGTGCCGTTCCTGCTGCTGATCGGCGCGATGATCGCGGGGTCGGTCGCCCTCGTCGTCACGCGCGCGCCGATCCTGCGCTCCGAGCACCGGCTCGACTCGCTGCTCTCGCGCGAGGCGATCTTCCTGCTCAACAACCTCGTGCTCGTCGGGCTCGCGTTCGTCGTCTTCTGGGGGACGTTCTTCCCGCTGATCTCCGAGGCGGTGACCGGCACGCAGTCGGCCGTCGGGCCGCCGTGGTTCGACAAGTACATCGTCCCGCTGGCGCTCGTGCTCGTGCTGCTGACCGGCATCGGGCCGGTGATCGCCTGGCGCCGCGCGTCGGCCGCCGGGCTGCGGCGCCACCTGCTGATCCCGGCGCTGACCGGCGTCGTCGTGGTCGGCGCGCTCTCCGTCGCCGGTGTGCGGGGGAGCGTGACCGCGTTCATGCTCTTCGGGCTCGCCGGCTTCGTGGCCGCGGTGGTCGCGCAGGAGTTCTGGTCGGGCGTGCGCGCGCGGCGCGCGGTGGCGCGCGAGCCGGTGCCGGTCGCGCTCGTCTCGCTCGTGCGCCGCAACCGGCGCCGCTACGGCGGCTACCTCGTGCACCTCGGCGTGATGGTGCTGTTCGTCGGGGTGGCCGCGTCGTCGAGCTTCCAGAACATCCACGACGCGCGGCTGTCGCCCGGGCAGTCGACGCGCGTCGGCTCCTACACGTTCACGTACGTCAAGCCGACGGCCCAGCTGCACGCGGCGTCCAACGGGCGGCTCGAGCGGATCTCGCTCGGCGCGTTGCTGCGCGTGCAGCGCGACGGCGAGCGGGCGCGGCTGATCAGGACGACCAAGGACTACTTCCCGTCGCAGGACCCGTCGCTGGGACCGGTCTCGCGCTTCTTCGAGGGTGAGGCGACGAGCGAGGTCGGCCTGCGCCAAGGCGCGCTGCGCGACGTCTGGAGCGCGGTCAATCCGGACGTGAGCCGCCTGCGGGCCAAGGTCGAGCAGGGCGATGCGGTGTTCAAGAAGGCGGGCGGCCAGCTCACGCCCGAGCAGGAGAACGCGTTCCTTGCCGAGGCGCTGCGCGGGCTCACCGCCGGCTACGCGGTCAACCCGCCGCCGGCGACGTTCCGGCTGCTGATCTCGCCGCTGGTGACCTGGATCTGGGTCGGCGCGTTCGTGATCCTGTTCGGCGCCCTGATCGCCATCTGGCCGTCACCGCGCGGCATGGCCCGCCGCGTCAGCGCGATCTACGCCGCGCGCGTCGGGCGCGAAGTGCGCGTTCCCGTCTAAGTGGCCCCGTCCGCGACCCCACGCACCGCCAGGCGCCCGCTGATCGGCGCCTGGCGGCCCTGTCTCGGCCTGCGGCCTCGCCACCGCTTCGCTCGTCGCCGCCTCACGTGCCAGGGGCACGCATCACCGGCTGCGTCCTTGCCAGCCGACGCCAGCGAACGCCTGGACGGCACGCGGGATCACGGACGGAACCACTGATGGACTTCCTGCTGGTCGTGCTCGTCCTCGCGGTCGTCGTGGCGGTCATCGCCGGTCCGCTGCGGCCGGGCCGCGTGCGGGAGGCCGATCTCGCGCTGGAGGCCGAGCGCGCCGAGCTCGAGGCGGCCAAGGAGGCCAAGTACCGCGAGATCCGCGACGCCGAGCTCGACCACCGGACCGGCAAGCTCTCCGACGCCGACTGGCGCTCGATGGACCGCGCGCTGCGCGCCGAGGCGGTTGAGCTGCTGAGGCGCCTGGATCGGCTACCCTAGGCGGCCGCATGCTCCACACGGTCCTCTCCGTCGCCCAGGTCTTCATCGCCGTCGCGGTGATCTTCCTCGTGCTGCTGCACTCGGGGAAGGACGCCGGGATGTCCGGCGCCTTCGGCGTCGGCGCCGCGGGCGGCACGTCGGGCGGCTCGCTGATGGAGCGCAACCTGGATCGCTGGACGATCTTCTTCGCGGTCATCTTCGCCGCGAACACGCTCGCGCTCCTAAAGACCTAGGGTCACCCCGTAGTCGCCGGTCGCCGGCTTGAGCTTCTGCGAGCCGCTGAACGGGAACGCGAACGTCGCCGTGGCCAGCGCGGACTCGCCGCCGACGTAGAGCTCGACGGTGATCGCCATCCCGGGCGTGAGGCCGGCCGCGCTGCCGATCGCGTCCGCCCAGGCGACGTTGACCGTGTGCGACTCGCCGTTGTTGAGCCGGATGCCGCCCTCGGTCTTGACCAGCGCGCCGTTGCGCTTGATCGACGCGCTCAGCACGTCCGAGCCGAACGTCGCGTCGGTGCTCGCGCACGCGATGTCCACGCTCAGGTTCGGGTTCTTGGCGTCCAGTGCGGCGCAGATGTTCTGGTAGCTGACCTGGTCGTGCTGCTTGGCCGCGAAGATCCACTTGAGCAGCTCGCTCGGCGTGCGCTTCATCGCCTCGGCCTGGGTGGAGAAGCCCTCGAACGCGCTGCCGGCGCCGGGCGCCAGGCTCCAGTCCTTCAGGGACGGATCCGGACCGTCCTTGAGCAGATCCTTGATCTGCTGGTTCTGCAGGGCCTGGCCGGCGCCGTTGAGCGAAGCGTCGACCGGGATGTCCCACGACACCGTCCACTGGTTGCCGGTGAGCATCCAGACGGCCGCGTCCTTCTTGACCGCGAGGCCCATCTTGAAGACGTCCTGGCCCCGGAACGCGGTCAGGCGGCCGGGCCCGTTCTGAACCGGCAGCGTGTACTCCGGCTGGTCCCACGGCGTGCCGAGGCGCGTCGGCTTCGCGTGGTTGCTCTTGTCGTTGCCGTCGTCGATATTGCCCGGCTGCCAGTAGAACGGCGCGAACGTCTGCGGCTTGTCGTTGCCCTTGGCGTCCTTCTGCGGGTCGATCGCGGCGTCCCACTTGTTCGCCTCGCCGCTGTGCGGCTCGGCGACGATCTCGCCGTTCGGGTCGCCGCCATGGCGGTACTGCGCGCCGCGGTTGGAGCTCGCAAGGTTCTGGACCACGCCGAAGTACGCGCTCGTCCCGAGCTGCTTGCCGTCCTGCAGCCACGCCTCGCCGTCGAGCGTGACCCGCGGGCCCTTGGCGGTGACGGTGTTGCCGGCGCCGGGAGACGCCGTCGAGGTCCCCTGGCCGGTCGGCACGCCGCCGGAGACGCCGAAGTCGCCGGGGCCGGCCGCCGGGGTCGGCTGAGTGTCGTCACGCTGCAACAGCGCGCTGACGGCGCGGTTGCCGACCGTGCGCTGGAGCGCGATCACGCGCGCGGGACTGAGCGCGCCGAGCAGCGGCGTCAGCGGCGCGGCGGGCGCGTAGGCGGCCGGGGCCGAGACTGGAGGACCGACCGCCGGCTCGTGCTCGTGTTCCAAGTCGTGCGCAGCCTACAGCGCGATAGCTTGGCTGCATAACCGCCGTACAGCCAGTTACGACGCCGACCTCCGCCGTTCGGGCGCTCGTCTCGTGGGCGCTCGATGCCCGTTCCTGGAAGCGGATCGTCTACCTGACGATCGCGCTTCCGCTGGGGATCGTGTACTTCACCGTGATCGCCGCCGGCCTGTCGACCGGGCTTGGCGTGGCGATCATCACGTTCGGGCTGCCGGTGGTGATCATGATCTGGATCTGGCGGCTGATGGCGCGGTTCGAGCGCTGGCTGGCTGGGCGGCTGCTGGGGATCGAGCTGCCGCCGCCGTACCGGCCGGCGGAGGGCGGGTGGTTCGGGCGGCTGCTGTCGCGGATCGGCGATCCGGCGACGTGGAAGGACCTCGCGTACCTGATCGTCCACCTGCCGCTCGGCATCGTGGACTTCACGGCGGTCATGGTGCTGCTGGGGGTGCCGCTGTCGCTGGTCACCTCGCCGCTGATGTACTGGTCGGTGCCGGGCGGCGTGCAGCTCGGACTGCTGACGATCGACTCGGCGCCGGTCGCGTCCGCCGCGTTCGTGGCGGGGCTGATCCTGCTGCCGATCGCGGTCCGGGCGGTGTCGGTGTTCGCGTCCGTGCACGCGGGCTTCGCGCGCATGATGCTGACCGCGCCGACCGACCCCGAGGTCGCGACGCTGCGCTCCTCGCAGGCGCGCATCATCGCGGCGGCCGACGCCGAGCGGCGGCGGCTGGAGCGCGACCTGCACGACGGCGCGCAGCAGCGGCTGGTGGCGGTCGCGCTGCAGCTGCGGATGGCGCGCGACCGGCTGGCGCGCGGCGAGGACGCGCTGGAGCTGGTGACGACGGCGGGCGACGAGGCGAGGACGGCGATCGGCGAGCTGCGCGACCTCGCGCGCGGGATCCATCCGGCGGTGCTGACCGAGCGCGGGCTCGAGGCGGCCTTGCGGGACGTCGTGGCCCGGGCGCCGCTGCCCGTGGATCTCTTGGAGGCGCCTTCCGAGCGCTTCCCGTCGACGATCGAGGCGACGGCGTATTTCGTCGTGTCCGAAGCGCTGGCCAACGTGGCCAAGTACGCGGGGGCGTCGCGCGCGTCGGTGCGGGTGTGGCGCGACGGGGACGCGCTGTCGGTGGAGGTGTGCGACGACGGACGCGGCGGCGCCGATCCGGCCCTGGGTTCGGGGCTGCGCGGGCTGCTGGATCGCGTGGGCGCGCTGAACGGGACGCTGACGGTGCTCTCGCCGCCTGGCGAGGGCACGCGGATCGGGGCGTCGCTGCCCGCCGAGATCGTCAACGACGAACAGCCGGCGTCCGAGCGCGGGATCGTCTACGACGAGCGCGCGGCGGCGATCATGCGGCTGCGCCGGCGGCGCGGGCTGCTCACGCACTGCGCGATCTTCGGCGTCGTGCAGATGGCGCTGATCATCGTCTGGGCGGTCTCCGGCTTCGGCTACTTCTGGCCGGGCTGGACGATCTTCGGCTGGGGCCTGATCCTCGCGCTGCACGCGTCGCTGGCGATCCTGCGCCAGCCGATCACCGAGCTCGCGGTGACGCGCGAGCAGGGCGCGGAGCTCGCGGTCACGCGCGAGCAGGGCGCCTGAGGCGACCCGGTCTCGCGCGGGGGCGCAGTACTTGGCGCGATCAGCGCTCGAGTTCCTGCGCGACGCGCGCGATCTGGCGCGCGACGTGGCGGCGGAGTTCGTCGCTCGGCTGCTCTTCAGCGGCGAGCGCGTCCGCGAGCGTGCGGATCACCCACAGTGGGGTCCGCAGCGGCTCTTCGATGTTCCCGACGGGTGGCCAGGCGTGCGTCATCACGGCCCCGTCATCGGCCGCGGGCGCGCGAACTAAACCCCGTTATGCCGGATTTCCGCTTGTTGCGGGCTCCTCGTACCAGGAGAACGCGTAGCTGGGCTCGTCGAGGTCGCGCGCGAGCGTCGTCAGGCGCAGCGGGCGGAACGTGTCGCACATCACCGCCAGCTCGTTCGTGGACTTCATCCCGAGCGTCTTCTCGACCGTGCCCGGCTGCGGCCCGTGCGGCAGGCCGGAGGGGTGCAGCGTGATGCAGCCGACGTCGACGCCCTTGCGTGCGGCGTAGTCACCGTCGACGTAGTACATGACCTCCTCGCTCTGCACGTTCGAGTGGTGGTACGGCAGCACGATCGCCTGCTCGTCCCAGTCGAGCATGCGCGGGCAGAACGAGCAGATCACGAAATTGGGACCCTGGAACGTCTGGTGCGCGGGCGGCGGCTGGTGCAGGCGGCCGGCCTTGGGCTCGAAATCGTGGATGTTGAACGTGTAGGGGTAGACGTAGCCGTCCCAGCCGACGACGTCGAGCGGGTGGTAGTCGAGCACGTAGTCCTGGTAGCCGCCGCGGACCCGGACCTTGACCTCGTGCACGCCGCGGTCGCGCTGGGTGACGAGCTCCCGCGGCGGGTGGAAATCGCGCTGACTGAACGGCGCGTGCTCGAGCAGCTGGCCGTACCGGTTGCGGTAGCGGTTGGGCGTCTCGATCTCCCCCGGCGTGTAGAAGGTCAGCCAGCGCTGGGGCGTGTCGAACCGGAAGCGGTACGTGGTGCCGCGAGGGATGACCACGTAGTCGTGCTTGGCGTACGGCAACGAGCCGAAGATCGTCTCCACGACGCCCTCGCCCTCGTGGACGAAGATCACCTCGTCGCCCTCGCCGTCGCGGAAGAAGTACTCCGCCTCGCGCTCGGGGACGCAGATCCCGAGCTCGACGTCGTGGTTGTACTGGAGTACGCGCCGGCCGAGCACCGCGTCGCCCATCGGCTCCAGCCCGCGCGTGTCGGTCAGCCGGTGGACGTGCGTGTCGGGCACCCACTCCTCGAGCGCGATCGGCTCGAACTCGCCGACGTCCTTGATCCGGCAGGGCGACCACAGGTGGTAGAGGATCGACTCGTTCCCCGAGAAGCCCTCGAAGCCCATCACCTCCTCCACCAGCAGCGGCGCCTTGCCGTTCGCGGAAGAGTCCGGGTCGCGGAACTGGACGTGCCGCTTGGCCGGGACGCGGCCCAGGCTGTGGTAGCGCATGTCTTGCCTCCTAGAGGTTTCCGCGCAGCTCCTGCTCGCGCTCGATCGCCTCGAACAGGGCCTTGAAGTTCCCGTCGCCGAAGCCGCGCGCACCGTGGCGCTCGATCACCTCGAGGAAGACGGTCGGGCGGTCGCCGGTCGGCTTCGTGAAGATCTGCAGCAGGTAGCCCTCGTCGTCGCGGTCGACGAGGATGCCGAGGCGGCGCAGGTCCTCCATGTCCTCCTCGATCTCGCCGACGCGCCCGGGCGCCTCCTCGTAATACGCGTCCGGCGTGCGCAGGAACTCGATCCCGCGCGCCTTCAGCGACTCGACGGTCTTCACGATGTCGCGCGTGGCGACCGCGATGTGCTGCGCGCCGGGGCCCCCGTAGAACTCCAGGTACTCGTCGATCTGCGACTTGCGCTTGCCCTCGGCGGGCTCGTTGAGCGGGAACTTCACGCGGCCGTTGCCGTCTGAGACCACCTTCGACATCAGCGCGGAGTACTCGGTCGAGATGTCCTCGTCGGAGAAGTGCAGCATCTCGCGCATCCCGAAGACGTCCTCGTAGTACTTGACCCAGCGGTCCATCGCGCCGAGCTCGACGTTGCCGACGATGTGGTCGATCGCCAGCAGGCCGGCGTCGCCGTTCGCCGGCGCGATGTCCTTGGGCGCGAAGCCGGGCAGGAACGCGCCTTTGTAGTCGCCGCGCTCGACGAACGTGTGCAGCGTCTCCCCGTAGGTCCTGATCGTGGCCAGCTTCACCGTGCCGTGCTCGTCGCTGAGCTCGTAAGGCTCACGGACGCCCTCCGCGCCGCGCGCGGTCGCCTCCCGATAGGCGTGCTCGGCGTCCGGCACCGACAGCCCGATGACCTTCACCCCGTCGCCGTGCCGGGCCACGTGGCGGCCGATCTCGTGGTCGGGCGTGAGCGAGCCCGTCAGCACGATCCGGATCCGCCCCTGCTGGAGCACGTGCGACGCGCGGTCGCGCACCCCCGTCTCCAGCCCCGCGTAGGCGACCTCCGTGAACCCGAGCGCCTGGATCCAGAAGAACGCCGACTGCTGGGCGTTGCCGACGTAGAACTCCACGTGATCGATGCCGTGGAGCGGCATGAAGTCCTTGGTGCTCTGAGGCGCGGCGACTGGCTGGGTGCTCATGCGCTTAATGGTTGCGCCGTCGGCTGCGATCAGACAACAGCGAATTGTTGCAAAACTGTAACAATTCACGCGCGAATGGATGACATCGACCGGCAGATCGTTGCGGCGCTCCGCGAGGATGCGCGGCGCTCATTCCAGAGCATCGGGCTGCGAGTGTCGCTGTCGGCGCCGGCGGTCAAGCGACGCGTCGACCGGCTCGAGGCCGACGGCGTGATCCGCGGCTACTCGGCCCGCGTGGACCCCGGGCGGTTCGGATGGGGCACGCACGCGCACGTGGAGCTCTACTGCGAGGGGCGGATGGCGGCGCACGAGGTGCGCGAGGCCGTCGAGCGGCACCCGGAGGTCGAGGCGGCATACACGGTCGCGGGCGAGGCGAGCGCGATCCTTCACGTGCGCGCGCGCGACACCGCGCACCTGGAGGAGACGCTGGAGCGAATCCGCGACCACCCGGGGATCACGCGCACCCAGACCCAGATCGTGTTGTCGACGCTGTTTGAGCGCCCGTTCGAGGAGTAGTGGCGGCGCGGTGCGCCGCGTCGTGGCGTGGCGCGGCGCGGCGCGGGGTCGGCGGCGGCGTCGCGCGGCGCGGGGTCGGCGGTGGCGGCGCGCGGGGCGGCGTGCGGCGGCGTCGCGTGGCGCCGGCTCGCGGCGCAGGGTGGGCGCCGGCGTCGCGGGGCGGCGCTGCGGGCTTGGCGAACGGCGGCAGGTAAGGGGTGCGCGGGGGCGGAGCGGGCCGCGGGCTCGCGCTCGGCGTGGTGCGCGGTTCCGCGGGGCGGCGCGGCGGGCTTGGCGAACGGCGGCAGGTAAGGGGTGCGCAGGAGCGGAGCGGGGCCGCGGGCTCGCGCTCGGCGTCGCGGCGCGGCGCGGGGCAGCGCGGCGGGGCGACCGCGGCAGGTAAGGGGTGCGCGACGGCGGAGCGGGGCGGTGGGCTCGCGCTCGGCTTGGCGCAGCGGGTTCGCGGGGGCGGTGTGGGCGGCGGCGCGGCGGTCACGGCGCGGCGCGGCGCGGCGGGCGAACACCGGCAGGTAAAGGGTGCGCGGGGCGGAGCGGGGCGGGGCTCGCGCTCGGTTTGGCGCTCGGGTTCGCGGCGCGGGGTGGGCGGCAGCGTCGCGCGGGGCGGCGCGGGCCGGCGCGCCGGGGCTTGGCGAACGGCGGCAGTAAGGGTGCGCAGGGGCGGCGCGGCGCGGGCTCGCGCTCGGCGTGGTGCGCGGTTCCGCGGGGCGGCGCGCCGGGGCTTGGCGAACGGCGGCAGTAAGGGGTGCGCAGGGGCGGCGCGGCGCGGGCTCGCGCTCGGCGTGGTGCGCGGTTCCGCGGGGCGGCGCGGCGGGCTTGGCGAACGGCGGCAGTAAGGGTGCGCAGGAGCGGAGCGGGCGGCGGGCTCGCGCTCGGCGTGGTGCGCGGGGCGGCGCGGCGGGCTTGGCGAACGGCGGCAGTAAGGGGTGCGCAGGGCGGCGCGGCGCGGGGCTCGCGCTCGGCGTGGTGCGCGGGGCGGCGCGGCGGGCTTGGCGAACGGCGGCAGTAAGGGGTGCGCAGGGCGGCGCGGCGCGGGGCTCGCGCTCGGCGTGGTGCGCGGGGCGGCGCGGCGGGCTTGGCGAACGGCGGCAGTAAGGGGTGCGCAGGGCGGCGCGGGCGGCGGGCTCGCGCTCGGCGTCGCGGCGCGGCGCGGCGGGGCGAACCGCGGCAGGACGGCGCGCGCGGGCCCGAGCGGGGGCGGCGGCTCGGGCGTGAGTGGCGGCGCGCCAAAACGATCACGGTCGTGAGGGGGGTGACGCACGTTTGTGTCCTACAGGCGAACAAACGTGGGGCACCCCCTTTGTGCGGAGCGCGGTCGTGGGCGGATGTGATCGTTAGGCGCGACGAGGCGATCGTTTGTGACTCTCGGTCGGCTCGCTCGCCTCCCTTACTGGCGCCGTTGGCCGAGCCCGCCCAGGCGGCCTCGCGGAGGCGGAGAGGCGGGCCGCGGCGCCCGCGGCGGCCGAAAGGACCGCGCCGCGAATCGTGTCCGAACCCTTGCCGGAACGCGCGCGGACCGCGCGCGGACCGCGCGGCGTCCGCGCCGGATCGCGGCGCGGATCGCGCCGAAAGCGCGCGGACTGCGCGGCGTCCGCGCCGGATCGCGGCGCGGATCGTGCCGGAACGCGCGCGGACTGCGCCGGATCGCGGCGCGGATCGTGCCGGAACGCGCGCACCGCGCGCGTTCGCGCCGGATCGCGGCGCGGATCGCGCCGGAACGCGCGCGGACCGGGCGGCGTCCGCGCCGGATCGTGGCGCGGATCGTGCCGGAACGCGCGCGGACCGGGCGGCGTCGGCGCCGGATCGTGGCGCGGAACGCGCGCGGACTGGGCGGCGTTCGCGCCGGATCACGGCGCGGATCGCGCTGAAAGCGCGCGAGCCTCGCCCGAGTCGCTTATCACGAGCCTACAAAAGAGAACGCGTAATCTTTGGGAAGAACCCGAAGATGCCCGTGCGTCTTGCGGGTAGCCTCCATCCGCATGACCGCTCTCGAGCGCCGAGTCAACATGACCGCCGTCCTCCTGCCGTTCGTCATCGTGGCGATCGCGGTTCCGCTCCTGTGGGGTGATCTCGTCGGCTGGTCCGACGTGGCTGCGTTCTCCGTGATGTACGTGCTGAGCGGCTTCGGCGTGACGGTGGGCTTCCACCGCATGCTCACGCACCGGGCGTTCCAGGTACACAAGCCGACCCGGTACCTGTTCGCGATCCTGGGCAGCCTGAGCGTCCAGGGGCCCGTGATCGACTGGGTCGCCGACCACCGCAAGCACCACGCGCACACGGACGTCGAGGGCGATCCGCACTCGCCTCACGTCGGGCATGGCAGCGGCGTGAAGGGCGCGCTCAAGGGCCTGTGGCATGCGCACGTCGGGTGGCTGTGGCGCACGCACGGCGAGGCGCGGTCCTCGAAGTATGCGAAGGAACTCGTGGAGGACCGCGGCATGCGCATAATCAACCGGCGCTTCCCGCTCATCGCGCTCTACAGCCTGCTCATCCCCGCCGCCATCGGCGGCCTGCTCAGCATGAGCTGGAAGGGCGCGCTCACCGGTCTCGTCTGGGGCGGGTTCGCGCGGATCTTCTTCCAGCACCACATCACGTGGAGCGTGAACTCGGTCTGTCACTTCTTCGGCAAGCGCCGCTTCGACGTCGACGATCACTCGACCAACGTGTTCTGGCTGGCGCTGCCGAGCTTCGGCGAGTCGTGGCACCACAATCACCACGCGTTCCCGCGCTCGGCGGCACACGGTCTGCGCTGGTATGAATTCGACATCAGCGCCGGGCTGATCAGGCTCATGCGCCGCACCGGGCTCGCGTGGGACGTGGTGACGATCTCGCCCGAGCGCCAGCAGGCGAAGCTCGCGCCCGATCCCGCCGCGGCGCCGGCGAGCGACGAGGCGGCGCAGGAAGAGCGCGTCGCCGAGCCGGTCGCGTAACACCGGCGAGACCTCGCCACGCGACGGTCCGTAACGCACCAGCGGCGCCGGTTCTCATGAAGCGCTAGGCGCGTTGGCCTTCTAATGTGCGTCCATTCTCGCCCGCGCGCACGACGCGCGAGGCGAGGGGTTGGACACACCTGTAGGAGGGCCTGTATGACAATCGGAGCATGGCGCGCCGCGGTGGCCGCGAGCGCCGCTCTCGCCTTGGTCGTCGCCGGCTGCGGGAGCAGCAACGACGAGGGCAATTCCAAGCCGGGCACGCCGGGGGGCACGCCGGCGGGGAGCTCGGCCAAGAAGGGCGGGGACCTGAAGGTCCTCTACGCCGCGGACGTCGACTTCATGGACCCGCGCGCGACCTATTACCAGTACGGCTTTCTCGTCGCCTATGCGACGCAGCGGCCGCTGTACTCGTACAAGCCGGACGACGCCAAGACGCCGCAGCCGGACCTCGCCGAGGGTCCTCCGGACATCTCGTCGGACGGCAAGACGGTCACCGTCAAGATCCGCAGCGGCGTCAAGTTCTCGCCGCCGGTCAACCGCGCGGTCACGACCAAGGACGTCAAGTACGCGCTCGAGAGCGGCTTCACGAAGACCGTCAACGGTCCGTACCTGGGCGCCTATATGGGCGACATCCACGGGCTGAAGGCGTTCCAGGACGGCAAGGCCGACCAGATCTCGGGCATCGAGACGCCTGACGACCAGACGATCGTCTTCAAGCTCGATCGCCCGCGCGGCGCGATCGTCGCGGGCATGCTGAGCATGCCGGCCTCGGCTCCAGTGCCGGAGGAGTACGCGAAGAAGTTCGACGCCCAGAACCCGTCGACGTATGCCCAGCACGTGGTCGCGACCGGCCCGTACATGGTCCAGAACGACGCGCAGGGCAACCTGACCGGCTGGAAGCCGAACCAGTTCATCAAGCTCGTGCGCAACCCGAACTGGGACGCCAAGACCGACTACAAGCCGGCCTACCTGGACTCGATCACGATCCAGGAGGGCGTCGACCCGCAGGTCGCGAGCCGCCAGATCCTGAGCGGCCAGAGCTCGGCGTCGGGCGACTTCCAGTTGCCGGCCGAGATCCTCGCGCAGACCTCGAAGAACCCGGCCCAGAAGGCGCAACTGGTGCTGACGCCGCCGACGGGCCGCTACCGCTACATCGCGCTCAACACGCGCAAGAAGCCGTTCGACAACGTCAACGTGCGCAAGGCGATCTCGGCCGTGTTCGACCGCACGGCGCTGCGCCAGGCGTTCGGCGGCCCGCTGACCGGCGACATCCCGACGCACTGGATCCCGCCGGGACAGCCGGGCTTCGACGAGGCTGGCGGCGCGCAGGGCCCGGGCGACGACTTCATGGCCAAGCCCGAGGGTGACATGGCGCTCGCGACGGAGTACATGAAGAAGGCGGGCTACCCGTCCGGCAAGTACACCGGCGGCGGGACGTTCACCGCGGTCTCCGACAGCGCGACGCAGCAGAAGAACGTCGGCGAGGTCGCGCAGGCGCAGTTCGCCAAGCTCGGCTTCAACGTCAAGACGCGCTACGTCGTGCGCAACACGATGTACACGAAGTTCTGCCAGGTGCCGAAGAACGAGCCCGACATCTGCCCGAGCGTGGGCTGGCTGAAGGACTTCGCGGACCCGGAGACAATTCTGGACGCGGTCTTCAACGGCAAGAACATCCTCGATGTGTCGAACTCGAACTTCTCGCTGCTCGACAACAAGGACCTCAACGCCCAGATGGACAAGGCCGAGGTCGTCAACGACCCGACCCAGCGCGCGCAGGCGTGGGGCGACGTCGACAAGACGGTCACCGGCCTCGCGCCGGGCGTGGCCTGGCTGTGGGACAAGCAGCCGATGCTGGAGTCCAAGAACGTCAACGGGGTCGTCAACGTCGCCAATGCGTCGTGGGACCTGACGTTCACGTCACTGAAGTAGCGCTCGTATAGAGGCCTCGGTGATGGGGCCGGCGACGACGATCACCTCGTCGGCGCCGGCCTCGCCGAGCGCGTCCACGTGCGCGCGGAAGTCCTCCAGCCGCACGACCGGCGTCTCGATCGGCCGCTCCGGGTTCTCCGGGTCGAGGATCACGTGCGCGCACGCGCTGCGCTTGATCTCCCCCGGGTCGCGGCCGGCTTTCTCGGCCGCCTCGGAGATCTCCGCGTTCAACGCCGCGAAGCCCTCGGGCGTGTTGCCGTAGTCGTGGTACCACGTGTTCCACCACTCGACGTGCGGGAGCGCGATCGAGAGCATCCGCGGGCCGTTGGAGCCGATCATCAACGGCACGCGGCGGGCCGGGCGCGGCAGCAGGACGCTGTCGTCGGCGGAGTGGTACTCGCCGTCGAGCGTCACCCGCTCGCCGTCGAGCAGCCGGCGCAGGATCTCGAAGGACTCCGCGAAGCGCGAGACGCGCCGGTCGAAGGGCAGGCCGAACGCCGCGAACTCGCGCGGGTTCCAGCCGGCGCCGAGGCCGAGCACGAAGCGCCCGCCGCTGACCTCGTCGATCGTCGCGGCCATCTTGGCCAGCAGGCCCGGCGGGTGGAAGCCGGCGCAGGCGACCAGCGGCCCGAGCCGCACGCGCTCGGTCACCGCGGCGAGCGCGGAGAGCAGCGTCCACGCTTCCCACGGCCCGCGCTCCGGATCCTCGTAGAGCAGATGGTCGCCGAGCCAGATCGAGTCGAACCCGGCCGCCTCGGCGGCACGCGCCATGGCGAGGTACTCGGGCCAGCGCACCTCGCGCTCGACCTCAGGGAGCTGGATTCCGACGCGCACGACCCCGTGACTCTATGCGGATCACCAGCGCGACCGAGGCGACGATGATCGCGGCGCCGATCAGCGCCATGGTGGAGATCGACTCGTCGTTGATGAGGAAGCCGAGGACGATCGCGACGACCGGGTTCACGTACGCGTACGTGGAGACCTTGGAGATCGGCGCGTTCTGCAGCAGCCACGCGTACGCGCTGTAGGCCAGCAGCGAGCCGAATGTGATCAGGTACGCGAGCCCGAGCAGCGAGCGCGTCGACCACTCGCCCGGATGGATGTCGCCGCCCTCGCCGCCGATGAAGCCTGCGGCGAGCACGATGAGACCGCCGAGCAGGCTCTGCCAGGCGACGGAGACGCTCGGGTCGCGCGGGAGGCTGATCCGTGGGGATGCGAACGAGCCGGTCGCCCACATCAGCGCGGCGCCGATGCAGGCCAGCGGGCCGGCGATCGAGGCGCCGCCCTCGGGCTTGACCACGAGCGCGACGCCGGCGAAGCCGAGCAGCACGGCGCCGAGGCTCTGCCGGGTGACGCGGTCACCCGAGATCGTCCGCAGGAGGATCACCCACAGCGGGATCGAGGCCACGAGCAGCGCGGCCAACCCTGAAGGCACGTCCTGCTCGGCGACGCTGATGACCGCGTTGGCGCCGGGGAGCATCAGCCCGACGAAGGCGGCCGACAGCAGCTCCGCACGCGTGGGCCTGATGTGGCGCAGGCCCTTCCGCACGGCGATGAACGGCAGCAGGATCAGCCCGACGACGATGAACCGCGCGCCGGCCGAGAGCAGCGGCGGCATCGTCTCGACCATCAGCGCGATGGCGAGGTACGTCGAGCCCCAGACGATGTAGACGATCCAGAGGTTCGTCCAGACGGTGAGGGTCGAGGCCTCCGCCCGGGGGAGCGGTGTCGTGGCGGAGGCCTCGACCGCGGTCATCGCGTCACCTTGCCCGGGAGAATCGCCCTCTGGGCGATTGCTCCCAGCGACGTGAGCGCGCAGCGCGAATCGTCGCCGCGCTCATGCCGCGCGCAGGCGCTTGGCGCGGAACGCCAGCAGGTCGACGACCTCGGCCGTGCGGCGGAACGGGTCGGCGACCTTGACGCCGGTGTCGACCGAGATGGCGGCGACGAGCTCGTCGTCGGACTCGGCGAGCAGCAGGTCGCCGGCAGGGAGCTCGGACGAGTCCAGGGCGGCGAGGCGGCGCAGGGCGGGCCCGTCGGAGCCGCGGGCGGCACGGATGACGACAGTAGGAGCGAGGTTCTGGAAAGCGGCCATGATCGTGTCCTTTGTAACGGTTGCGGGGCGAACTTCGTGAGGGAGATGATCGGCACCGAACGGCAGTAGCGCAAATGACGTTTTGCTGGTTGTCCTATAAGATCGCCTGATGCTTGACGTCCGCCGTATGCGCGTCCTGCGCGAAGTCGCCGTCCGCGGCTCGTTCTCCGCCGCGGCCGAATCGCTGTCCTTCACCCAGTCGGCGATCTCCCAGCAGATCGCCGCGCTCGAGCGCGAGACCGGCACGACGCTCGTCCAGCGCAACGCGCGCGGCGTGCGGCTGACCGAGGCCGGCGAGGCGCTCGTCCGCCACACCGAGGCGATCCTCGCGCGCCTGAGCGAGGCCGAGGCCGAGCTGGAGGCGATCGCCGGCCTGCGCGGCGGGCGCCTGCGCCTGGGCGCGTTCGAGTCGGCGGCGGCGACGCTGATGCCGCTCGCCATCGCGGCCTTCCGGGCCAAGCACCCCGCCGTCGAGCTGTCGATGATCATGGGCGAGCCGGAGGAGACGCTGCCGATGCTCAAGGCCGGCGAGCTCGATCTCGTGCTCGGGTTCGACTCGCGCATCCGCGAGGAGGTCGACGGCGTCGCCCGCAACCACATGATCAGCGACCCGATGTTCCTGGTGATGGCGAGCGATCACCCGATGGCTCGCAAGCGCCACGTGAAGATCTCCGACCTCGCCGATGACACATGGATCGCCGGGAACACCGACTGCGAGTGCAACCGGCTGATCAACCGTGCCTGCGCGGTCGCCGGGTTCGAGCCGCGGATCGCGTTCCAGACCGACGACTACACCGCGATCCAGGGTTTCGTGGCCGCCGGCGTGGGCGTCTCGCTGATCGCCGAGCTCGGCCTCACGAGCATCCGCGACGACATCGTCGTCCGCCAGCTCGGGCGCGAGACGCCGGTGCGGGAGATCTACGCCGCCACCTGCGTCGGCGCGCACCGCTCGCCGGCCACGCAGGCGATGCTCGACTGCCTGATGGAAGTCGCCGCGCGCTATGAGACGCGCCGGCCGCAGCTCCAGCTCGTGTCGTGATGCAGTTGCTGCGCCAGGCGATCGCGCTCGCCGTGGAGTCGGCGGGCACCGACGGCGGGCCGTTCGGCGCCGTGGTCGCCCGTGGCGAGGTGATCGTCGCCACGGGGACCAACCGCGTGACCGCGTCCGTCGACCCGACCGCGCACGCCGAGATCGTGGCGATCCGCCGCGCGGCCGAGACGCTCGGCACGCACGATCTCTCCGGCTGCACGCTGTATGCGAGCACCGAGCCCTGCCCGATGTGCCTGGCGGCGACCTGGTGGGCGCGGATCGGCGAGATCGTGTTCGCCGCCGACCGCGACGCCGCCGCGCGTGCCGGCTTCGACGACGCGGCGATCTATCAGGAGGTCGCGTCCGAGCGCGATGTCCGCTCGATCCCCTGCCGGCAGCACCTCGCCGACGAGGGCGAGGCGCCGTTCCAGGCCTGGGCGGCCAACCCGGCTCGACAGCCGTATTGACGGCTTCCGACAGCTGAACGGGGCAAACGGCCGCGACGGTCCATATCTTGCGGCCCTCCACTAGAGGGGGTCTCTGTATGCGTAGGGTTGCCAGGATGGCGCTATGGCTGGCGCCGCTCATCGCGATCGCGGTCGCGGTCGCCGCCGGTCCGGCGCGCGCCCAGATCCCGGCCACGGGGGTCGGCAGCGCGACGGTCGTGCCGATCCAGGTCACAGGGCCGCCCGCGAACCGCTTCAACCTCGTGATCGCCGGCGACGGCTACACGGAGTCCGAGCAGGACAAGTTCATGCAGCAGGTGGACAAGCACCTGAACGTGATGTGGTCGATCGAGCCGTACAAGTCCTACCGGAATTACATCAACGTCTACGCGATCAAGATCATCTCCGGCGACTCCGGGATCAGCTGTGACCCGAACCTCACTTCACCGCGCAAGACCACGCCGCTGAGCATGGGATTCTGGGGCGGCTGCAGCGCGTCGAGCGTGCAGCGCCTGATTTCCGTCAACAACACCAAGTTGGCGCAGTACACCGCGCTCGCTCCCGGGGTCAGCCAGCGGCTGGCGATCGCCAACAGCGACACGTACGGCGGGGCGGGTGGCACGAACGCGACCGCCTCGGGCGGAAACTCGCTGTCGGCGCTGATCTCCCCGCATGAGATCGGCCACTCGCTCGGCGGCCTGCAGGACGAGTACGACTACTACCAGCGCGGTGTGCTCGGCGGCTGCTACAGCGGCGGCGAGCCGACGTCCGTTCACCACACGCTGCTGACCGTCGACCAGATGCTCTCCCAGCAGAAGAAGTGGTGGCGCTGGCTCGGCGAGCCGAGCGAGGCAGGCGGGCTGATCGGCCGCTACGAGGGCGGCATGTACTTCGACAAGTGCGTCTGGCGGCCGAGCCAGCACTCGATCATGAAGACGCTCGGCTACTACTACGACCAGGTCAGCCGCGAGGTGATGACCCAGCGGATCGCCTCGCGGGTCAAGCTCGTGGACGCCTCGACGCCGACGACGACGCAGCCGGGCCGCACCGACACCGTGTGGGTGGAGACGCAGCATCCGGTCGACCACGAGCTCGACGTCACGTGGGCGCTCGACGGCACCAACCTCGCCACCAACAACACACGCGCGCTCGACCTCTCGGCGCTGAGCCTCGGCGCGGGGACGCATTCGCTGACCGCCACGGTCGTCGATCCGACGACGTTCGTGCGCGACCCGGCGATCCGTAACGGCACCGCGCTGACGCAGAAGCTGACGTGGACGATCAAGGACGCGGTGAACGACCCGGTGACGGTGACGCCGGCGATCACGCGCTCGACCTCGACCGACAAGCCGGTCGGCCGCAACGACGTGGTGTACGTCGAGACGACGCATCCCGACGGGGCGGTCATGTGGACGCTCGACGGCGCGACCGTCGGCGGCGCGGCGAAGAACCTCCGTCTGTCGAGCCTGAGCATCGCGCCCGGCTCGCACACGCTGGTGGCGAAGTACGGCGACGACACGCGCACGTGGAAGGTCGACGCCACCGAGCCGGTGACGACGTACGCGGTATCCACGCCCCGAGCGATCATCAGCCGGCCCGGCGCCGAGGTGCCCGAGTACATCTTCGAGGGCCCGTTCAGCATGAAGCTGACGGCGACCGACGACGACCCCGGCTACGTGGTCCCGGAGTTCCGGGTGGACGGCGACGGGTGGCAGAACTTCTACGGCTGGCCGACCGACGCCGGCGCCCCGTTCCAGTTCTCCAGCACCGGCACCGACATCGATCTGCTCAATTACGGCAAGCTCGCTTACGGTAAGCACGTGATCGAGTACCGGGCGATCGACGCGGCCGGCAACGTCGCCACCGCGAAGCGGTTCATCGCCAACTACATCGACCCGGAGAAGAGCGAGGTCGGCGACGCCGGCGGCACGGTGCCCGCGACGCTGGCGCTCACGCTCGGCATCGCCGGCGAGCTTCGGTGCGTTCGTGCCGGGCCTGGCCAAGGACTATGACGCGGCGCTGGCCGCGGACGTGGTGAGCACGGCCGGGGACGCGGTGCTGAGCGTGGCGGATCCGTCCGGGACCAACCGGCTCGTGAACGGTGCGTTCTCGCTGCCGGCCGCGCTGCAGGTGAAGGCGTCGAGCCCGCTCGGCAGCGGCGGGGCGCTCGGGCCGCTCGGGAGCGTGCTCACCTACGCCACGCCGGTGAGCCACGACCCGGTGACGGTCACGTTCCGGCAGACGATCGGCGCCAACGACCCGCTGCGCACCGGCAGCTACGCCAAGACGCTGACGTTCACCCTGTCGACGACGAGTCCGTGATGCCGTTGGCGTACGCGTAGACGACGGCCTGCGCGCGATCGCGGGCGCCGATCTTGGCGAAGATGTGGTTGACATGGCTCTTCACCGTGGCCGCGCTGACCACCAGGCGCTCCGCGATCTCCGCGTTGGTGAGGCCCTCGGCGATCAGGCCGAGGACCTCCGCCTCGCGCGGCGTGAGGTCGTCGGGAAGCGGGGCGGCGGCCGGCGTGGCGAGCGCGGCGACGACGTGGTGCTGGACGGCAGGGTCCAGTGCCGCCTCGCCGCGCGCGACCGCCTCCATCGCGGCGCGGATCTCCTCGGCGCCGGCGTCCTTGGTCAGGTAGCCGCGGGCGCCGGCGCGCAGCGCGCCGAGCACGGAGGCGTCGTCGGCGTAGGTGGTGAGCGCGATCGCGCGCGGGCGCGGGCCGCGCTCGGTCAGCCGGCGGATCGCCTCGGTGCCGTTCAGGCGCGGCATCGAGAGGTCCATCAGGACGATGTCGGGGTCGTGCCGGGCGGCGAGCTCGAGAGCCTCCTGTCCGTCGGCGGCGGTGGCGACGAGCTCCACGCCGTCGAGCAGGCTCAGCAGCGTGCCCAGGCCGTCGCGCACGACGCGCTGGTCGTCGGCGAGCAGGACGCGAATCACGGCGAGGCCTCGCGCTGCGCGCTCGTGGGAGCGTCGAGACGCCCGTCCTCGCCGTGCTGGACATCCGTGGGGAGCCAGAGCTCGACGCGGAAGCCGTCCGCGGTGGGGCCGGCGTCGAGCCTCCCGCCGAGCAGCTCCGCCCGTTCGCGCATTCCGGTCAGCCCGTAGCCGCCGCCACCGACGAAGACCGGTTCGCCGGGACCGTGGTCCTGGACGAGCAGCGTCGTGCCGTCGCCGGCGTACTTCACGCGGATGTCGACGCGGTCGCCGGCGCTGTGCTTGCGCACGTTCGTCAAGGCCTCCTGGGCGGTGCGGTAGAGCGCGAGACGAGCCTCGGAGGAGGTCTCCCGCGGCGTTCCGATCACGGTCAGCGACGCGCTCGGGCCGAACGCGTCCGCGAGATCGCGCAGGCTCGGCAGCGCGTCGCCGCGCAGCGCGGCGATCGCCTGGCGCGCCTCGGCCAGGCCGCCGGCCGCCAGCCGGTGCGCCTGCTCGAGCCCGGCGACCACATCGGGGTCGGCCCCGCGGTCGCGGGCCAGCAGCCGCGTCCCCTCGAGCTGGAGGGCGAGCGCGGAGAGCGAGTGCGCGAGCACGTCGTGCATCTCGCGCGCCATCCGGCCGCGCTCGGCCAGCGCCGCCGACTGCGTGGCCGCCTCGCGCGACTCGCGCAGCTCCTGGACGGCCTGTTCGAGCTTGTCGCGCCGGTACGCGAGCTGGCGGATCAGGCGCGTGATCAGAAACCACGGGACGACGGAGAAGACCAGGCCGACGGCGGTCGCGGCGCCCTTGTCGTGGTGGACCGCGATGATCGCCACCTCGGCGCCCAGCGTCCCGGCCGCGATGATCGTCGCCGGCACGCGCGGCATCCGGATGCCGGCGATGACCACGACGTAATAGACGCCGGCGAAGCCGGCGCTGTCGGGCTGCACGGTGACGAAGATGCAGCTCGCGACGGCGACCGCCAGCAGCCCGCTCAGCCGCACGCCGGGCGGGAGCGGCTGCAGCGGCAGGCTGGCCGCCATGCCCGCGAGGAACAGTACGATCGCGATCGAGACCAGCAGGCCGTCGCCGCTGGTGCCGGGCTGCGGGTCGGTCGTGAACGTCGAGACGACGATCACGGCCATCGAGAAGATGCCGAACGCCCGCAGCGCGCGCGGCGGACCAGTCGCCGACAGTCGCGGGAGCTCGCGGAAGACGCTCACGCCGACACAGTAGGGCGGTCAGCCGCAGCGGTCATGGGCGCACGGGTGGACGCGCTCTCCACCCACGGGTGGAGATGCAGGTTCGACCCGCGCGCCGATGACGGATCGGTCCCGGTTTCCGATCCTGTTGAGCATGATCACGAACTCGCTCGAAGCGGCCGTCGCGGAGCGGTCAGCGCAGCGCCGTGCCGTCAGGGAATCCCTCGGAGCGCCGGAGGGCTCGGAGCCGGACGCGGCCGTCGAAGTGCGCGGGCTCCGCAAGGCCTATGGCGCGGTGCAGGCCGTGGACGGGATCGACCTGACCGTCCAGCGCGGCGAGGTGCTCGCCGTGCTCGGCCCCAACGGCGCCGGCAAGACCACGACCGTCGAGATCCTCGAGGGCCACCGGCGTGCCGACGCCGGCACGGTCTCGGTGCTCGGGTTCGATCCCGCCAAGCGCGAGCGCGCGTTCCTGGAGCGGATCGGGATCGTCCTGCAGGAGGGCGGCCTGGACGCGACCATCACGGTGCGCGAGGCGATCGAGCTCTACAGCGCCGCCTACCCGAACCCGCGCGACGCGCGCGAGGTGATCGACCTGGTCGGCCTGGCCGAGAAGGCCGACGCGCGCGTCTCGACGCTGTCCGGCGGCCAGCGGCGGCGGCTGGACATGGCGCTCGGCATCGCCGGCGACCCGGACCTCATCTTCCTCGACGAGCCGACCACCGGCTTCGACCCGGCCGCGCGGCGCGCGTCATGGGAGCTGATCGCCGGCCTGCGCTCGCTCGGCAAGACGATCCTGCTGACCACTCACTACATGGACGAGGCGCAGCACCTCGCCGATCGCGTCGTGGTGATCGCGCGCGGGCGCGTGATCGCCGAGGGCATGCCGGACTCGCTGGGGCGCGACGGCCACGCCGTCGTGACGTTCCGGCTGCCGGCGTTCGCGGACGGCTTGCCGCTGCCTGAGGACGCCCAAGTCGACAGCGACCGGGTGTCGTTCGAGACGGCGACCCCCACGCGCGACCTCGCCCCGATCCTCACCTGGGCCGCCGGGCGGGGGATGGAGCTCGAGGGCCTGGCCGTCGGCCGCCCCTCGCTCGAAGACGTGTACCTCCAGCTGACCGAGGAATCCCGATGAACGACTTCACACTCGTCCGCCGCTGGCTGGCGGGCCGGATCCGGCTGACGCTGCGCAATCCGCGCGCCGTCACCTTCACCTTCGCGTTCCCGCTCGTGCTGGTAGTGCTGTTCAACGCATTGAACGGTGACACCATGGTGAAGTCGGCGGGCGCCGACGTGCCGTTCTCACAGTTCTACACGCCGGCGATCGGCGTGTTCAGCCTCGTCGCCGCCTGCTACACGACGCTGATCATGGGCATCGCCACCGCGCGCGACTCCGGGCTGCTCAAGCGCGTGCGCGGCACTCCGCTGCCGATCGGCATCTACCTGGGCGCGTGGATGACCAGCGCCGGCGTGGTCGGCATCCTGGCCATCGTGGCCATGTTCGCGGTCTCCGTGCCCGCGTTCGGCGTCACCATCTACGTCAGCACGCTGCCGGCCGCGATCGTCACACTCGTGCTCGGCGCCGCCTGCCTGACCGCGCTCGGCGTCGCCGTCGCGAGCCTGGTGAAGAACGCCGATCAGGCGATGCCGGTCGCGCAGTTCACCTTCCTGCCGCTGTCGTTCATCTCCGGCATCTGGTACCCGCTCGACGACGCGCCGCAGTGGGTCGTCACGATCGCGCACTTCTTCCCGCTCTACCACATCGCGCACGCCTTCGAGTACTGCTTCGTGCCGGGCTCCGGCAACGGCTGGCAGCCCGATGACCTGTGGGCGATCGCCGTCTGGACCGCGGTCGGCGCGTTCGTCGCCGTGCGCCGCTTCCGGTTCGAGCCGGGGCAGGGCGAGCGCGTCGGTCTCGGCCGGCTGCGGTCGGTCATCGCTAGTCGCTGAAGTCCAGCCGCGCCGCCGCCGCATGCCACTCCGGCGTGCGGCGCTGGCCGGCGAACGCGCGCCGGGCGGCGGTCGCGACGGCCTCGTCATCGTCGGTCACGAGCCGCTCGAGCGCCGCGAGGTGCGCCGTCTCGGGCAGCAGGTGCATGAGGCGGGCGGCCACGCGCCGCTCGCCCGGATCCTCGGACTCGGCCAGGCGGCGTGCCTCGGCTGCGCCGCCGCGCGCCTCCATCTCCCGCAGCAGCGCGCCCTTGCCCATCTCGACGGGGCGGTCGTAGGCGGTGACGAGGTCGGCGAGCGAACTCATCGCGACAGATTGTCCCCGAAGCCGCTGCCGGCGTACGGCGCGCCGGCGTAGCCCTCCTCGTTGCCCTTCATCTCCTCGTTCATGCCCTTGACGACCTCCTCGGCCGACTGCTCGCCCACCAGGCCGTCGAGGAACGCGGTGAACGCCTCGGCCTCCGCGCCGAATCCGACCGTGCGGCGCGTCTCGAT
This sequence comes from uncultured Solirubrobacteraceae bacterium, assembly GCA_963837485.1. GTDB lineage: Bacteria > Actinomycetota > Thermoleophilia > Solirubrobacterales > Solirubrobacteraceae > Solirubrobacter. The sequence goes on from CAWINP010000014.1 coordinate 206,473, forward strand.
CACGTCGGCCGACTTGGTGTCGAACCCCGGCGTCTTGCGGATCGCCTGCTCATAGTCCATCGTGCGGCAGCCGTCGAACACGAGCACGCGGTACTTGCGGTCCGGAGTGGCGGCCGCCTTCTCCGCGATCCCGCCGGTCGAGCCGGTCTCGGCCGTCGTGCCGGTCTGATCCATCGCCCAGTTGATGAGCTTGCCGCCGAACTCCTCGGGATGCTTGTTCTTCGCGTTCAGCCGGAGGTTGCCGGCGTTGGAGAACTCGACCTGGATGCGCTGGTGGTCCCAGCGCCACAGGAAGCGGCTCCAGGCGCCGCCGCCATGCTCGGATGCGAGCACCTGGCCGAGCACCTCGTAGTCGTCGATCACCTGTTCGACGTTCCCGTTGGAGTCGAGCAGCGTGAACTTGCCGAAGTTGCGGTCGAAGTCGGGCCCTGAGCCGTAGCGGCCGTGGCCGGAGTAGTACGCGGCGTCGCCCTGCGCCATGCCCTCCTCGAACGCCGCGCGCGCTTCGACGCCCTTGTCGCCGCCGGGGTTCATGATGAAGCGGACGATCGCGGGGATCGGGCGCGCGGGGCCGGCGGGAGGCGCGTACGTGAGCGCGACCTCCTTGACGAAGAAGCGCCCGAAGCCGGTGGTCTGGCGGCCCGCGGTCGCGTACAGCTCGGCCGCGCGCTCGGCGTCCTCGGTGTAGCCGCGCGCCTTCAGCGCGTCCTCGATGTCCTGGGCGTACTGGGCCCACTGGGTGGCGTCGAGCTCCTCCATGAACCCGTAGCCGAACGTGAGGTCGAGCAGCCCGTCCTTGAACAGCTCGCCGTAGCGCAGGTCGTGGCCGGAGCCCGACTTCGGGCGCGTCGCGGCCGTGAGGCGGGTGAGCGTGGTGGCGGCGTCCAGGTTGCGCCATTCGTCGCCGCCGAACGCCTCGACGAGCCCAAGTTCTGAGCCCTTGCCCAGGATGCCGTCGAGGCCGAGCTTGTACAGGCGCAGGCGCTTGAGCTCGCGCTGGATCGGCCGGACATCCTCCTTCGTCCACGCGTAGTAGGGCGCGAGCGGCGTCCCGTCCGTGGTCTGCGCCGCCTCCGCGGCGCGTTGCGACTCGACGAGGCGCGCCACCGCGGCGTTGCCGGCCGCGCGCTGCAGCGCCAGCAGCGGGTGCGCCGGGGGCGGCTCGGGCCGCCGTTGGAGCGTGGTCTCGTCGCGTTCGCGCGGAATCGGCCGGCGCACGCCGCGACCCTATGCGGCGGTCGTCCGGGGTGTCCAGCAAACTCAGGGTGGCCCGGGAAAGTCCAGGGCGCTCAGAGCCCTTCGGCCTTCACGCCCGGGATCGCGCGCCACAGCGCGAGCGCGGCGAGCGCGAGCAGGACGAGCATTCCCGCCACGTACACGCCCGCGCCGGACACGTCGTCCGGATGCAGCAGCGGCAGCGCGAGCAGCAGCAGGCACCACGCCGCCAGCGTGCAGTAGGGGATGAACGCCTCCGACGGCCGCCGCAGCATCACCGCGCAGCACACCAGCATCGTCCCCACCATCGCGTACCAGGACGCCACCGCACGCGCCAGCAGCGGCGTCAGCGGCCACGGCCAGTGCGAGGCGAGGTCGCCGGGGAACAGGTACAGCGCGGCCGCCCCGGCGAGCATCACGGCTCCGGCGACCGCGGATAGCGCGCGCACGAGGTTCAGGCGCGGGTCCGCCTCCGGCGCGGGCTCCGCGTTGCGCCGCTGGCGGGCGACGAGGAACGGGATCGCGAACGGCACGCCCGCGTACACGATCACCCAGCCCCACGTGGGCGGGTAGTCGAACTTGAACTTGTCGTGGTGGACGAGGGTCGCCACCGCCAGCGTCGTGGCGAGAACCCACAACGCCGGCGGCAGCATCTGGAGAGAGCGCCACCGGGTCGTCGCGAACAGGACGAGCCCGGTGGCGAGGGTGCCGGCGAGGAACCCGCCGCCGATGAAGGCGGCGTTGACCGGCGGTTTGATCGACCACGCGTAGTCCGTCAGGGCGTGGCTGGGGAGGAAGTAGAGGAACGCGCCGTTGGCGAGGGCGAGCACGAACAGCAGCCACACCCCCGCGCGCGTCAGCGGCAGCACGGCGCCGCGGGCCTGGGCGACTCGGGTCACGAGCGGAAGACTCTCAGGGAATCGGCACGCTGCGTACACGAATGACCTCGCTGCGCTCGCTGACGTAGTGCGGAAGCTGGCCGAGCGCGTCCTGCTCGCTGTCGGCGTCGACGACCCACCACAGCGCGTGGCCGCCCTGCAGGCAGCTCGACAGCGCGAGCCGGTGGCGCAGCGGGCTCTCGAACCCGCGCCACGCGGCAAACGCGAACGGGCACTCCTCGGCGGGGTGCTGATGGCTGAGCAGGAACGTCGGCACGGCGTCCAATCTGCCGGACCCCGACACGCGCCGGTATGGGGGATCTCCCTGAATCGGAGGCGGGCGTCGCATCCCCGACAAGCCTCCCAAGATCCTCCCATGGATCAGCCACGTAACTTGACGCTTGGCGTCATCCCGCTCATCGCCTACGTAGACTCCTGATTCCCTTCAAATTTGCCGGTGCAACTCACCGGAAATCAACGGGAGATCTATGGGAAGCGCGATCGCGACGAGAAGGCGCCGGGGATTGCCGAGTCCGCTCGAGCGCGACCTCGATCGCGTTCGCCTGGCCGGCCTGGAGCGCGTCTCGGCGGTCGCCGCGGCGGGGCTCGAGGTGCTGCCCGAGCTCGCGTCGGTGGTCGCCGCCGCCGACCGGATCGGCGCCGGCGTCGATGCCGCCGAGGGGCCGGCGCTGAGGGCGATGGCGATCCGGGCGGTCGTGACCCAGGCGCTCGAGGACCTCGGCGACGCGCCCGACGCCCACGCCGCCCGCGCGCTGTTCGCCGGCGGCGGAGGCCTGCGCGAGCGCGAGGCGGCCGCCGCCGCGCTCGTCGGCCGCGCCGCCGACACCTATCGCCGCCGCGTGCGCGCCGAGGTGCTCCCGCGGCTGGCCGAGGCCGTGCTCGCCGTCGAGCTCGAGGAGGAGGACGCCCGGCCGGAGCCCGCGTCGGTCGAGCTTCAGCGCCGGCGCGACCAGCCGCGCGTGGAATGGCTGCTCACCCAGGCCAACGAGTCGGTCTACGTCTGCGGCATCAACCTCGACGCCGTCGTGGCATGTGTGAACTTGATCACCGAGGTCGCGCGCAGAGGTGTACATGTGAGATTGCTGTCACAGGATCCGCGCGGACGTCACCTCATACCGTTCGCGCAATTCAGTGGAGTGGATCCGGAGGTGAGACGCACCAAGATCTCATCCAACCTCCGTCACCTCGCGGCGCAGCTCGCGCCCGCGCGCGGCAAGATCGAGCTGCGCACGCTGGACGCGTTCGTGTCGGTCGGCGGCATCGGCGTCGACCTGCACCTGCCGTCGGGCTTCATGGTCGTGCAGCACTATCTGCGCGCCATCACCGCCGAGAAGTCGCCGTCGCTGTGGATCGAGCGGCGGGCCAATCCCGCCTGGTACGACGTCTACGAGCGCGCGCTGGAGCAGGCGTGGCGAGACTCCTCGCTGCACGCCAAGGCCGGTCAGGGATCGGCGCGCTCGCGCCCGACGATCTCCGCGACCCCGGCACGGGAGGCGACGCCGAGCTTCCCGAACACGCGTGTCATGTGACTCTCGACGGTCTTCTCGGAGAGGAACAGCTCGGCGGCGATCTCCTTGTTGGTCGCGCCGCCGGCGACCAGCTCGGCGACCTCGCGCTCGCGGCCGCTGAGGCTCGCCAGCCCGTCGCCCCCCGGCGCGCGTCGCCGGCGTGTCGACGTCTTGCGGCCGAGCCGCCGCAACTCGCGCGCGGCCTCGTCGCGCAGGCGCACGGCGCCGACGGCGGCGAGCTCTGACTCCGCCTGCTCGAGCGCGGCGACGTCGCTGTCCAGCCGGCCCGCCAGCGTGCGCGCGCGAGCGGCCTGGATGACGGCGCCGACGCCGTCGGCGCACGCCGCGGCCTCGCGCGCCGGCCCGGCGTCCGCGTCGACCAGGGCGCGGGCGCACAGCACGGCCGCGCGGGCGTACGGGAGCGTCAGCGGCGCGACCGCGGCCTCGCCGCGCGCCACCCACGCCTCGGCCGCGCCCTTGCGGCCGAGCGCGAGCTCGGCGCGGGCCAGCACCGCGTACAGCCAGGCCCGCCGGCCGGGCTCGGTGCGCGGAAACTCGGGCGCGCCGCCGGCGCTCATCGCGGCCAGGCAGCGCTCCGGCTCGCCGGCCTCGAGCTGGGCGGCGGCGACGTGCACGCGCGTCGCGCGCGAGAGCACGCTCTCGTCGAGCCCGTCGAGCAGCGCCACGGCCTCGGCGCCGGCCGCGCGGGCGCGCGACAGCTCGCCGCGCAGCGCCGAGATCCAGGCGTCGGCGGTGAGCGCGAAGCAGAGCATCTGCGGGTTGCCCCACAGGCGCGCGCCCTCGACTGCCGCGCCCGCGTGGTCGGCCGCCTCGGCGAGCCGGCCGCGGACCTCGAGCGAGTGCGCGAGCCCGATCGTCATCGGGATCACGAACTGCCCCTGCCCGGAGGCGCGCGAGACGGCGATGCCGCGGCGGAAATGGCGGATCGAGTCCTCGTAGCGCTCGCAGAAGAACTCGGCGAAGCCGAGGTAGTAGGCGGCGTCGGGGCGCCCGGCGAGCGTGCCGTCGTCGAGCGCGTCCAGGCGCGCCGCGGCGTCGGCCTGCAGCGCCTGCGCGACCTCCGTGCGGCCGAGGCCGAGCTCGGCGAAGCACTCGAGTGCGACGGCGACGGCGGCGAGCGCGGGCGCCTCGGTCTCGCGCGCCTTGCGCGCCCACTCGGCGACGGCGTCGAAGTCGCTGTCGTAGAGCGCGTCGGCGGCGAGCTCGACCTGCAGGTCGGTCGCCGCGTCGCCTTCGAGCTCCGCGAGCGCGCCGAGCAGTCGCGCGTGGGCGGCGGCATGACGGCCGAGCAGGTTCTCGCACATCGCGCACCCGGCCACGAGCCGCGCGCGCACCGGGCCGAGCTCCGGCCCGACGAGCGCGAGCGCGTCGTTGAGCGCCTCCAGCGCGCGCTCGAGCCGGCCGGTCGCGGCCAGCGCCTGGGCGAGCCCGATCAGCAGCTCGAGCCGGCGCAGCGCGTCGTCGTGGGAGACGAGCCGCAGCGCCGCCGCGAACCAGTCCGCGGCGGTGGCGGGCGCGCGCGCGGCGGTGTGGCGCGCGGCCTCGATCAGGACGGCAACGGCGGCGTCGTCGCCGGGCCGCGCGCAGCGGGCGAGATGGTGCGCGCGGGCGACGAGCGAGCCGCCGCGCTCGGATAGCGATGCGGCGGCGCGGCCGTGGGCGGCGATCCGCCAACCCTCCGTGGCCGAGGCGTAGATCGCGTGGCGGACGAGCGGGTGGCGGAAGCGGTAGCGGCGCGGGGCGTCGGTGCCGACCAGCAGCCCGCCGGCCAGCAGCTCGTCGAGCGCGTCCAGCGCTTCCGGCTCGTCCAGGCCGGCCGCCGCGGCGGCGAGGTCGAGGTCGATCGGGTCGCCGGCCACTGCGGCGCCCTGGGCGAGCAGGCGGCCCGGCGCGGCCAGCGCGGCGATCTCCTGGTCGAGCGCGCGGCGCACGACGGGAGGGACGCCGGGAGCGGCCGGGCCGTCGAGCGCGGCCGCGCTGCGCCGCCCGGCGGCATGCTCGCGCGCGAGCTGCTCGAGGAAGAACGGATTGCCGCCGCCCTCGTCGAAGATCGCGCTGCGGATCGGCCCCGGCATGCCGTCGCCGAGCAGCGTCTCGCCCTCCTCGCGGCTGAGCGCGGCGAGCGGGCGCTCGGTGACCGTCCCGTCGCGCTCGGCGGTGTGCAGCGCACCCGAGAGCAGGGGCCGCACCGGCGCGGGCCGGAACGCGAGCGCGAGCACCAGCGGCGCCTTCGGCGGGTGCCGGAGCAGGTGCGCGACGGCCTCCAGCGACGAGTCGTCGGCCCAGTGCAGGTCGTCGAGCGTGAGCACGACCGGGCGAATCTTCGCCAGCGCCTCGAGCAGGGCGCGCAGCGCGCGGTGGGTGCGGTAGCGCTCGTCCTGCAGGCCGGCCGGGGTGCCGACGGTGGGCAGGACCGCGGCCAGCTCGGGCAGCTGGTCGCCGACCAGGCGCTCCAGCCGGTCCACGCCGAGCGCGCCGGCATAGTCGGCCAGCGCGTCGCCCCAGGCGCCGAACGGCAGCTCGCGCTCGAGCTCGGACGCCCGCCCGGCGAGCACGAGGTGCCCACGCGCGTCGGCGCGGGTGCGCAGCTCGTCCAGCAGGCGCGACTTGCCGATGCCCGGCTCGCCGGAGAAGGCGAGCACGGCGCCGGTGCGGCGATCCAGCCCGCGCAGGGCGTCTTCGACGGCCGCCAGCTCCTCGCGCCGCCCGATCAACCGGGATTCGATGCTCGTGCTCGCGCTCGTGATTTGACTCTAATCAGCCACGCGGCCGCCCGGAGGGCGGCTGGCCACACCTGTTAGCCGGACGCGTCGATCAGCCGCGCGAGATATGGCCCGAGCGTCTTCGCGTACAGGCCGGTGAGATGGGTGGCGTCCTTGTAGACGAGGACGCCGCCGATCACCGGCTCGCACACCAGCTTCCCGCAGAAGAAGCGGGTCAGGTCGAGCTCGCGCACGCGCGGGGAGTTGAGGCGCCGCGCCGCGACCGCGGCGGCGTCGCGGTCGAGCACCTCGCGCCGGGGCACCGCGCACGCCGGCCCCGGATGCAGGCCGGCGCTGACCGCGTTCGCGACGCACGCGGGGGTGCGCCCGTCGGTCTTCGGGTTGTCGCGGATCACGTAGATGCGCTGGACGGACGCGGGCATCGCCTTCCAGGCGTCGAGGTAGCCCTTGACCTCGGTCTCGAACGGGTCCTGGCCGCGGTGCGTCACTACGCCCGAGCCGCCCGAGAGCTGCGCGACGAACACCGTCGTCACGTCCGGATGGTCCTTCAGCCAGCGCAGCACGGCCCGGCGCCAGCGGTCGCAGTGGGAGCGGTCGGGCTCGCGGATCCGGCGCGTGGCGAGCGACATCGGGCAGCTCGCGTGGCCGAAGCGCAGGCCGTGCCAGAGGTGCTCGGCGGCGGCGGTCTCCAGCGCGACGCGCCACACGCTGGCATGGCTGTCGCCGATCACAGCGACCGCGCCCTGCGAGCCCGTCGCCGGATGGCCGAACTCGCAGATGTCCTTTCCCACGAACGGGTGCATGGCCAGGCACGGCGGGTTCTTCTGCGTGCGCGCGACCCGCGGCGACGGGACGACCGAGAGCGCCAGCGAGGGGTTCGCGCACGGCTTCAGCGGGTCGCGCGCGGCCGCTCCGAAGCACGCGGGATCGGTTTGCGCGCGCGACGACGTCCCGCCCGCGAGCAGGCAGGCGGCGACGACCGCGAGCAGTCCGAGCCGGCGACGCAAGGGCGCAATGATCGCGAAACGCCGCGACAGATGCGACGAGTGCCCGCCCGGCTACGTCTCGGCCAGCGCCGGCTGCGGTGCCGGCTCGCGGCGGCGGGCGAGCGCGCGGGCGGTGAGGCGGAGGATCGGCTTCTCCACCGCGAACCAGCTCACGCCGGCGAGCGCGAACGTGAGCGGGACGACGTAGAGCACGGCGGTGCGGAAGTCCTGCGGGAATCGCTCGTGCATCTGCAGCCAGTAGATGACCAGGTAGTGCCACAGGTAGATGCCGTAGGACAGCGCTCCCAGGGCGCGCAGCGGTGCGCTGGCGAGCACCGGCGCGGGACGCAGCGCGACGCTCCAGACCATCGCGGCGAAGCCGAGTGCGGCGGGCAGGTCGCGCAGCGAGTGGAAGAGCGCGCTGTAGCCCTGCATGTGCCAGTACGCGTCGCCGAGCACGACCGCGGCGCCGCCGAGGAATGCGACGTGCGCGAGACCCGTCCCCGCCCGCCCCGGCTTCGCCCCATGCGCGAGCACGGCGGCGGCGATGCCGCAGGCGAACGTGGCGAGGTAGGTCGGCAGCGTCCAGGTGACCTCCGGCGCCCAATCGCCGACCACGCCGGCGGTCGTCCAGGCGACGCCGGCGGCGACCAGCACGGCGCACACGGCCAGCGGGCCGCCGCGGCCGCGCCCGGCGCGCATCAGCGCGAGCCCGATCAGCGGCAGCACGGCATAGAACGAGACCTCCACGTGCAGCGACCACATCGGCGGGTCGAGCTGATTGCGCGTCTCCGGGAACACGTTCGGCAGGAAGACGATGAACTTCGGCAGGTCGTGCAGCGGGACATCGCGGCCGTGGCCGCTGCCGTGCAGGAGCGCGACGGCGCCGGCCAGCGCGAGCCAGTACGCGGGGGCGATGCGGGCGGCGCGGCGTGCGATGTAGCGGCCGAGCTTCGGCGCCTCGCGCTGACCGCGCGCGGCGGCCACCCACGGCGCCGCCAGGAGGAAGCCGGAGAGGACGAAGAACAGCAGCACGCACAGGCGCAGCTCGCCCATCCAGCGATCCACCGTCAGCGACTTGTCCGGCTCGTTTGCTCCCGTGTAGATCCACGCATGCAGCAGCACGACGCCAAGCGCCGCCAGCCCTCGCAACCCGTCGAGGGAATGCAGTCGTCCCTTGCCCACCATCGGTTCTCAACATGAGGGATCTCCGGAAGAGGGGGCGAAGAAAACGACACATCTCCTAACGTGCTCATGCGAATGGACTCCGATGAGCTGCTGATCCGGCTGGCGGGGCCGGAAGCGCGCTTCCGCACCCACCAGCGCGAGGCGATCGCCGACCTGGTTGACGACCGGGCGCGCGTGCTGTGCGTGCAGCGCACGGGCTGGGGCAAGTCCGCCGTGTACTTCATCGCCACCGCGCTGCTGCGCGAGCGCGGCGCCGGGCCGGCGCTGATCGTCTCGCCGCTGCTGGCGCTGATGCGCAACCAGATCGCCGCCGCCGAGCGGCTCGGCATCCGCGCGCACACCGTCAACTCGACCAACCGCGACGAGTGGGACGCGGTGCGGGGCATGCTCTCCGACGACGCCGTCGACCTGCTGCTGATCTCGCCCGAGCGGCTCAACAACCCGAAGTTCCGCGACGAGATGCTGCCGCTGTTCGCGGCGCGCGTCGGGCTGCTGGTGGTCGACGAGGCGCACTGCATCTCCGACTGGGGGCACGACTTCCGGCCCGACTACCGGCGGCTGGCGGACATGCTCGCGGCGCTGCCCGACGGCGTCGCAGTGCTGGGGACGACGGCGACGGCGAACGACCGCGTGGTGGCCGACGTCGCCGAGCAGGTCGGCGTCGACCGCACGTACCGCGGCCCGCTGGGGCGCGCGTCGTTGCGCATGGAGGTCGTCGAGCTGCCCGCCCAGGCCGAGCGGCTGGCCTGGCTGGCGGCGCACCTGCCGTCGCTGCCGGGCTCGGGGATCGTCTACACGCTCACCAAGCGCGACGCCGACGTGGTCGCCGAGTTCCTGGCCGGCCACGGGGTCCCCGCCGAGGCCTACTCGGGCGAGATCGACAACGAGACGCGGATCGCGGTCGAGGACCGGCTGCTGCGCAACGAGCTCAAGTGCGTCGTGGCGACCTCGGCCTTGGGCATGGGCTACGACAAGCCGGACCTCGGGTTCGTCGTCCACTACCAGGCGCCCGGCTCGGTGATCTCCTACTACCAGCAGGTCGGGCGCGCCGGCCGCGCGATCGAGCGCGCCGACGTCGTGCTCCTGCGCGGCGCCGAGGACAAGCGGATCCAGGACTTCTTCATCGAGCAGGCGTTCCCGCCGCGCGACCGGGTGGAGCGCGTGCTCGAGGCGCTGCCGGCGACCACGCCCGAGCTGACGTCGGTCGTGAACCTCGGTCGCGGGCGGCTGGAGGCGATGCTGAAGGTGCTCGACGTCGAGGGCGCGGTCACGCGCTCGGGCACCACGTGGCAGCGGGTGCCCGAGTCCGGCTGGCGCTACGACGGGGAGCGCTACGCGACGGTGACGGCGCTGCGGCGGCGCGAGCAGGAGGCGATGGCCCAGTTCGGCGCCGACGGGCGCTGCCTCATGCGCGCGCTGCAGGAGGAGCTCGACGACCCGGCGCCCGCGGACTGCGGCATCTGCTCGGTCTGCGCGGGGCCGCGCTTCGACGGCGAGCTGGACCCCGTGCTGGTGCGCGAGGCGGCGCTGCACCTGCGCTCGCGGCCGCTCGTGCTGGAGGTGAAGAAGATGGCGCCCGATCCCGAGGGGCGGATGCGCAAGCTCGGCGACGACGTGCGCGCCGAGGAAGGCCGCGCGCTCGCGCGGCTCGGCGACGGCGGCTGGGACCCGCTGGTGCGCGCCGGCCGGGGCGAGGGCCGCTTCGCCGACGAGCTGGTCGACGCTGCGGCGTCGGCGGTGCGCGCGTGGGGCGCGCCGGTGCGGTGGGTGACGGCGATCCCGTCGACGCGGTCGGGCTCGCTGGTGCCGGACTTCGCGGCGCGCGTCGCCGCCGCGCTCGGGCTTCCGTACGTGCCGGCGGTCGAGCGCGCGCGCGAGGCGCCGCCCCAGCGCGAGATGGAGAACTCCGCGCAGCAGGTCGCCAACGTGCGCGGCGCCTTCGCGGTCGCCGGCGACCCGCCGGCGGAGCCGTGCCTGCTCGTCGACGACATCCGCTTCTCCGGCTGGACGCTGGCGATGGTCGCCGGGCAGCTGCGCCGGCGCGGCTCGGGTCCCGTCCACCCGTTCGCGCTGAGCACCGCGTTCTGATGGCGCTCGCGGTCGTAACCGGCGGCAACCGCGGGATCGGCCTCGAGGTCTGCCGCCAGCTCGCGGAGCGCGGCTACGACGTCGTGATGGGCTCGCGCGACGTGGAACGCGGCCGTGCGGCGGGGCTCGACGTCGACGTGCGGCAGCTCGACGTGGCCGATCCGGCCAGCATCGCGGCGCTGGAGCTCGACCGCTGCGACGTGCTCGTCAACAACGCGGCGATCCACTACGACACGTGGCAGCGGGCGGCCGGCGCGGACCTCGACGTGGTGCGCGAGGCGCTCGACGTCAACCTGCTCGGCGCCTGGCGCATGACCGAGGCGCTGACCGGGCTCCTGCGCGCGAGCCCGCACGGCCGCGTCGTCAACGTCTCCTCCGGCGCCGGCTCGATCACCACGATGACCGGCGGCCCGCCGGCCTACTCGGTGTCCAAGGCGGCGCTGAACGCGCTCACGCGCCTGCTCGCCGCCGACCTGCGCCCGATCCTCGTCAACGCCGTCTGCCCCGGCTGGGTCGCCACCGACATGGGCGGCGCCGGCGGGCGCCCCGTGTCCGAGGGCGCCGCCGGGATCGTGTGGGCCGCCACGCTCCCCGACGACGGGCCGACCGGCGGGCTCTTCCGCGACGGACGCCCCATCGACTGGTAGCTTCGCCGCGATGGCGATCCTGGTCGGCGGCGAGGCCCTGTTCGATCTCGTGCACGAGTCGGCGGGCACGCTGCGCGCGCACGTGGGCGGCGCGGCGGTCAACACGGCGCGCACGCTCGGGCGCCTCGAGCGCGACGTGCACTACCTCGGGTGCCTGTCCGACGACGGCTTCGGCTCCCAGCTGCGAGCCGCGCTGATCGAGGACGGCGTGAAGCTCGACACCGTGGTGGACACGTCGCTGCCCACGACGCTCGCCCTGGTCGAGCTCGACGCGGGCGGCTCGGCGTCATATCACTTCTACAGCGAGGGCACGTCCGCGCCCGCCCTGGAGCCGGAAGCCGCGCTGAGCGTCCTGCCGCGCGACGTCGAGATGCTGCACATCGGCACGCTCGCGCTCGTGATGGAGCCGACGGCGATCGCGCTGCAGGCGGTCGTCGAGGCCGTCTCGGCGACCGCGCTGGTGATGGTCGACCCGAACTGCCGGCCGACGTTCATCCCCGACCAGGGGACGTACCGGCGCAGCCTGGCCGCGACGCTCCAGTACGCCCACGTCGTCAAGGCCAGCATCGACGACCTCGAGTACCTCGAGCCCGGGCGCTCGCCCACCGACGCGGCGCGGGCGCTGCTCGACGACGGGCCGTCCGTCGTGCTCGTGACCAGGGGTGGCGACGGCGCCACGATCGTCACCGCGTCGGCCGAGGTCCACGTGCCGGCGCCGGCCGCGCGGGTGATCGACACGATCGGCGCCGGCGACGCGTTCGGCGGCGGCTTCCTCACCTGGTGGAGCCTGCGCGGCTCCGACCTCGCCGACCTCGACGCCGTGCGGGAGGCCACCCGCTTCGCGTGCATCGTCGCCGCCAGGACGACCGAACGGCCAGGCGCGCAACCGCCGCGCCTGGCCGAGGTCCAAGCCGCAATCTAAAGGGGTCAGGCACCTTTAGTAAACGTGCCTGACCCCCTTTAGGCGCTCGCCACTTCCGCCTCGATCACGGAGACCTCCTCGCGCGGCCGCGGGGCGCGGATCACGAGCAGGGCGACGAGCGCTCCCACGAGCGCGAAGCCGGCGCCGACGGTGAACGCGAGGTGGTAGCCGTCGAGCAGCGCGCTCGTGCTCGAGGCGCCGCTCTCGACCAGCGATCGCGTGTGATCGGTGGCCAGCGTGCCGAGGATCGCGATCCCGAGCGCGGCGGCGACATAGAGCGACACGTTGACGATGCCCGAGGCGAGGCCGGCGTCGCGCTCGGGCACCTCCGACATCGCGGTCGTGAGCAGCGGCAGCATCGAGAGCCCGCCGCTGACGCCGAGCGCGATGAACGAGCCGATGACGAGCGGGAAGTAGCTCTCCTGCGGGCCCGCCTGCCCGAGCAGCGTGAGCCCGACCGCGGTCAGCAGCGTCCCGCTCACGACGAGCGCCAGCGGGCCGAAGCGCGCCATCAGCCGCGCGGTGATGCCGAGCGACATCGTCAGCACCGACAGCGTCATCGGCAGGAACGCGAGCCCGGTCTGGAGCGCGTCGTAGTGGAGCACGTGCTCGAGATACAGCGCGCCGAGGAAGAAGGACCCGAACCAGCCGGTGACGATCAGCCCGCGCACGAAGCTCGCGCCGATCAGGCTGCGCAGGCGCAGGATCCAGAGCGGGAAGATCGGGTTGGCGACGCGGTCCTCCCAGTAGAGGAAGGCGCCGAGCGCGATCACGCCGCCGCCGAGGAACCCGAGCGTGTGCGCGGAGCCCCAGCCGTGCTCGGTCGAGGTCACGATCCCGTAGACGGCGAGCATCAGCGCGCCGGTGATCAGCAGCGAGCCGACGACGTCGATCCCGTTGCGCAGCCCGAGGCCCTTGGTCTCGTTGATCAGCACGGAGCCGGCCCACAGCGCGATCACGCCGATCGGGACGTTGACGAAGAAGATCCAGTGCCAGTCGAGCGACTGCGTCAGTGCGCCGCCGGCGAGCAGGCCGAGCGAGCCGCCGGCCGTCGAGGTGAACATGTAGGCGCTCATCGCCTTCACGCGCTCGGACGGGCTCGGGAACTCGGTGACGATGAGGGCGAGGACCGCCGAGGACGCGATCGCGCCGCCGAGCCCCTGCGCGAAGCGGGCGGCGATCAGCATCACCTGGCTGCCGGCGAACCCGCACAACGCGGATGCGGCGGTGAAGAGGGCGAGGCCGAGGAGGAAGACCTTCTTGCGGCCGGCGAGGTCGCCGAGGCGGCCGGCCATCAGCAGGAAGCTGGCGAAGGCGATCATGTAGGCGTTCACGACCCACGTGAGGTCGGCCTGGGAGAAGTGCAGATCGCGCTGGATGGACGGCAGCGCGACATTCACGATCGTCGCGTCGACGACCATCATCAACTGGCCGAGGCAGACCACGGCCAGTGCGACCCAGCGGCGCCGCGAGGCGCTTAGTGCGTCATGGATAGTCACTAGACCATGGACTATATCTATGGCGATGAGAATCCACAAACGTGCTACTATCCGGACGGTCATGTCCACTTCAGCCGAATTGGGCTCGATGGTGCTGCTGACGCGGCTTGCTCGGCTCGTCTACAAGGCGGCGAGCGAGGACGCGCTGGGCATGAAGCTGAAGGCGTATGTCACATTGACGACATTGCGCCACGGCCCCATGCCGCAGTCGGAGCTGTGCATCTCGATGCACCTCGACCCGAACAACTGCGTGCTGCTGCTCAACGAGATGGAGGCCGCCGGTCACGTGCGGCGCTCGCGCGACCCCGCCGACCGTCGCCGCCACATCGTCGAGATCACCGACGAGGGCCGCCACGCGGTCGCGCGCTCCGACGAGGCGCTGAACGAGGTCGAGGGCCAGGTGCTCGGCAACCTGAGCGCGGAGGAGCGCACGACGCTGCGCTCGCTGCTGAACCGCGCGATGGCCGAGCAGCCGGTTCCGGCCTGAGTCAGGCGCGTTCGGCCAGCCGCAGCAGGAGCGCGTGCAGCAGCTCGCGCTCGTCGTCGCCGAGCGCGCCGAACGTGCGCTCGTTCTCCTGCTCGGCGAGCGGCGTCACGCGCTCGCGCAGCACCCGCGCTCCCTCGGGCGTGAGGTGGATCGCCTGGACGCGCCGGTCGGTGGGACTGCGCCGCCGCTCCGCAAGCCCGAGCCGCTCGAGGTCGTCGATCAGCCCGACCATCGGGCTCTTGTCGATCCGCAGCCGGCGACCGAGGGATCGCTGCGACATCGGGCCCTCGGCGTCGATCACCACCAGCACCTGAGCATGCGCGGAGCGGATCCCTTCGGCCGCCAGGCCGCGCTCGAAGCGCGCCGACGAATGCTCGGCGACGAAGCTCATCAGGTACCCGGGCCAGTGCGTCAGTGCCGGCGGCAGGGCGGGCTTCACGCGCGTGGCCACGTCGAAGACCGTACCTGATCGAGATCGTCTTGAACAGAGACGATCTTCGTGCAAGAATGAAGGAAGCCATCCTTTTCAGGCCCAGCGAGGTGACGAAGATGCTCACCCAAGACGTCGAACTGAGCGCGAGCCCGGTCCTTCACGGCCAGCGCGGGCTGCGACGCGTGCTCGTCGCCTTCGACGGCTCCGCCGGCGCGTGGGCCGCGCTGGATCGCGGGATCGCGCTCGCGCTGAGCTCCAATGCGCAGCTGACGATCGCCGGGGTCGCGAGCTCGCCGCCGCCGCTGGCCTGCGGGACCGTCGGCGCGCTCGTCCCGCCGTACACGCCCGAAACGCTCCAGCGCGAGCTCGACATCGAGCTCGACCAGAAGCTCGCCGCCGCGCGCGACGAGATCCCCGCCACCGTCTCCGTCACGACCGTGCTGCTGCACGGCAACCCGACCCGCGCGCTCGCCCGGCTGGCCGAGGAGGGCCGCTACGACCTCGTCGTCACCGGCCCGCGCCGGATCACCGGGCTCGGGCGCCTCCTGCACCGCAGCGTCACGCACGGCCTGCTCTCGCGCGGCGACGTCTCCGTACTCGCCGTCAAGCCGGCGTAGAGACCGCCTCGGCGGTCACCGCGCTCGGCGTCACCGGCACGATCTCGAACCGCGTGAGGTCCTCCCACGCGGCGACCCAGCGCTGCAGCAGCGCGAGATCGTCGCACTCCATCAGCTGAAAGCAGCGATTCAGGCCGGCGTCGATCCAGCTGTCGAGGTAGACCAGGCCCTCGGGCGCCTGCCGCCCGCGCTCGGCGAAGCGCTCGTAGATCGGCGCGGCGCCGTGCCGGAACGTCTCGATGACCATGAAGAGCATCCATAGGATCTTGCCGATGAGCGTGCTCGAACGGCTCGAGGTCCCGATCGTGCTCGCCCCGCTGGCCGGCGGCCCGTCGACGCCGGAGCTGGCGGCCGCCGTGTGCAACGGCGGCGGGCTCGGCTTCCTGGCCGGCGGCTATCTGAGCGCGGCGGCGCTGGAGGAACGGATCGGTGCGCTGCGGGAGCTGACGGGGCGCCCGTTCGGCGTGAACCTGTTCGTGCCGGGCGAGCCGTCGGAGGAGTCGGCGTATTCCGGGTACACGCGTGAGCTCGGCGAGCCGCGCTTCGACGACGACGACTGGGCGGCGAAGCTCGCGCTGATGGAGCGGGCGCGGCCGGACGTCGTCTCGTTCACGTTCGGGTGTCCGCCGCGCGAGGAGCTCGCCCGGATGGAAGAGGCCTGGGTCACCGTCACGTCGCCGGGCGAGGCGGCGATCGCGCTGGCGGCCGGCGCCGGCGGGCTGGTCGTGCAGGGCAGCGAGGCGGGCGGCCATCGCGGCGGGTTCGCCGACACGCCCGGCGTGACGCAGTACGGTCTCCTGCCGCTGCTGCAGCTGATCGAGACCGAGAAGCCGCTGATCGCGTCGGGCGGGATCGCCACCGGCGCGGCGGTCGCCGCGGTGCTGAGCGCGGGCGCGAGCGCGGCGCAGGTCGGCACCGCGTTCCTGCGCGCGCCCGAGGCGGGAACCGCGGCCGCGCATCGCGAGGCGCTGGCCACCACGCGCGAGACGGCGCTCACGCGCGCGTTCACCGGCCGGCTCGCGCGCGGCATCCGCAACCGCTTCATGGACGAGCATCCCGACGCGCCGGCGGCCTATCCCGAGATCCACTTCGCGACCGCGGCCATGCGCGCCGAAGCGCGGCAGCGGGGCGACGCGGAGGCGATCAACCTGTGGGCGGGCGAGGCGCACGCGCTGGCGCAGGAGAAGCCGGCGGCGGAGATCCTGGCCGCGCTGGCGGCGGGCGCGCGCGAGGCGCTGGCGCGCGCCGGGCGGCACCTCACATGAGCGCGTTGGAGGCAGCGCTCGCGCGGGCGCCCGAGCTGACCGTGCGCTCGCTGCGCGTGCGCGGCGTCGAGCTTCCGTCGGCGCGGCCGCTCGAGACGGCCGCGGGGACCCTGAACAGCTTCCCGTTCGCGCTGATCGACCTGCAGACGAACGAGGGGCCGGTGGGGCGGGCGTACGTCTCGACGTACACGCCGGAGGGAAACGCCGCCGTCCTCGCCGCGCTCGAGCGCCTCGAGCTCGCGGGCCGCCCGCTGAAGACGCTCTACGACGACCTCGTGCCGCGCTTCTTCTTCACCGGCGTGGCCGGCGTGATCGCCTACGCGCTCGGCGGCCTCGACATGGCCGCCTGGGACGCGCTGGCGCGGGCCGCCGGACTCCCGCTCGCCACGCTGCTCGGCGGCGCGCCGAATCCCGTCCGCGCGTACGGCAGCCTCAGCTCGCGCATCGCCGAGGACGCCGAGGCGCGCGCCGCCGAGGGCTTCGGCGCGCTGAAGGTCAAGTCGGCCGACGCGGCCGTGATCCAGCGCGTGCGCGACCTCGGCGTCGGCGTGATGGTCGACCTCAACCAGCAGCCGCACGACGACCTCGCGTGGCTCGACGCCCAAGGCCTGGTCTGGATCGAGGAGCCGCTGCCGGCCGCCGAGCTCGCCGGCTACGCGGACCTCACCGCGCGCACCAGGACGCCGATCCAGGCGGGCGAGAGCTGGTGGTCGGCCGAGGAGGCCGCGCGCAGCGTCGCCGTCGACGCGACCGACCTCGTGATGCCCGACCTCGCCCGCATCGGCGGCGTCACCGGCTTCCTGCGGGTGGCGGCGTGTGGCCTCCCGGTCTCCAGCCACATGTACCCCGAGGTGAGCGCGCACGTGCTCGCGGCGCTCCCCAACGCGCACTACCTCGAGCACCTCGACAAGGCCGCTCCGCTGCTGCGCGAGCCGCTGCAGCTGCGCGACGGCCACGCCATCCCCGGCAGCCCGCTCGAGTGGGACGAGGCGGCGGTCGCGCGCTTCAGCGCGTGAGCAGCCCGGCGTCGAGCACGAACTGCGACCCGGTCACGAAGCGCGCGGCGTCGGACACCAGCCAGCGCACGGCCTCGGCCACGTCGGACGCCTCGACCCACGGCACCGGCAGCAGGTTGCCCGCCGACGCCTCGGCGATCTCCCGCGGCGTCTTGCCCTCCATCGCCGCCAGCCCGTCATTCAAAGGCGTGTCGACGCCCGTGGGATGGATCGAGACGACGCGGATGCCGTGCGGAGCCAGCTCGATCGCCCACGACTTGGTCAGCCCGGTCAGTCCCCACTTGCTCGCCGCGTAGTGCGACAGCCGGCCCATGCCGCGCAGCCCCGCGATCGAGGAGTTGTTGACGATCACGCCGGAGCCCTGGGCGATCATCACCGGGATCACCCGCCGGGCGACCAGCCACGCGCCCTTGAGGTTGATGTCGAGCATCGAGTCCCACGCCTCCTCGGTCAGCTCGTGGGCGAGCCCGTACGCGCAGATGCCGGCGTTGTTGAAGAGGACGTCGATGCGGCCGAACCGCTCCACGGCGCCCGCCACCGCGGCGCTTACGGCCGCGTCGTCGCGCACGTCGGCGACGAACGTCAGGCACTCCGTGGGGATCTCGTCCGCCAGCGACGCGAGCTCGTCCCGCGACCCCATCGAATACGCCGGATACGGCAGATCCTTCGCGATGTCGAGCGCGACGATGTCGTAGCCGTCGGCGGCCAGCGCCAGCGCCGTCGCGCGCCCCTGCCCGTGGGCCGCGCCGGTGATCAGGGCAACGCTCATGCCGCGTAGGTCTCGAGGTAGCCGTCGAGCTCGACGCCGAGCGCGTCGTTGAAGACGTTGGTGGCGATCATCAGCGCCCCGAACGCGGTCAGCGTGACGATCTCGGCGTCGCTCAGACGCTCCTTCAGCCGCGCGTGCAGCGCGTCGTCGACCGAGTGCGGATCTTCCACCAGCCGGCGCCCGAACTCCGCGATCAGCTCGTCGAACTCGTCCAGCTCGAGCGCCGCCGGGTCCTCGCCCGCGTCGATCAGCAGCCGCCGGAAGAACGTCGAGCAGATCAGGCAGTCGCTGCGCGTGGAGATCGCGTGCGAGAGGATCCACATCCGCCGTTCGCCGACCACCGGTACGAGCGCGTCGAAAAGCGGGTACCACTGCAGCAGGGCCTCCAGCGCGGCCGGCGAGTGCGCCAGCGTCCATTTCATGTTCGTCATGCGTCCTCCGGACGCCGCGTGCGCGGCGGCGATCACACGCGAGTCCGGGGGCGCGGAGGTGTCCTGGAGCGGCGGGATGCGAGCCATGGCTCCAAGCGTATGGAAACCGAAACTCGACTTGGCGGAAGCGCCCGTATCGGCTCTAATGAGCGCGGGTCGGTAACGAGGGGAGTCAACCGGGTGCAGGACCTCAAGCCGGGAGCGCAGCTCGCCGGCTATCGGATCGAGGCGATCGAACGCGACGACGGCGGCGCCGCCGTCCTGCGCGCGCAGGACCCCGTGAAGAACCGGATCGTGGCGCTGCACGTGGCCGCCGAGCCGCCGGGATCCGTCGCCACCGTGCGCTTCCTTGAGCGCGCCCACCGGCTCCAGGGCGTCGTGCATCCGCATCTGCTGCCGGTCTACGAGGCCCGCACGATCGACGGGTGCGCGCTGGTGATCGCCCAGGCGCCGCCGGGGCGCCGGCTCGACGAGGTGCTCCACGACGGCCCGCTCGCGCCGGCGCTGGCGACGAGGCTCGCCGGCCAGGTCGCGTCCGCGGTCGAGGCGCTCGAGGGCGCGGGCGCCGAGCTCCCGCCGCTCACGCCCGAGCGCGTGTGGGTGAGCGCGGACACGGCCTATCTGGACCCGCTCGACGGCCGCAGCCTGCTCGCGCGCCGCGACCGCCCGCCGTCGGCGGCCGCCGCGGTCGCCGACCTGCTCGACACGATGGTCAAGCGCGAGGCCTCACCCGCGCCGTTGTGCGAGATCGTCTCGCGCGCGCTGGACGGCGCGTACTTCTCCGTCGCCCAGATCACCGACGCGCTGCGCCTGCTCGACGCGGGGGAGAAGGACCGCGCGCGGCGCCGGCGGCAGGCCGCCCTGGCCGTCGCGATCATTGCCACGCTCCTGCTTGTCGCGGTCATTCTGCTCACGCTGGTCTGACCGCCGCCCATGTGACCGCCGCGTGACCGCGCGCCGGACCCTTCGGCCGGACCTTCTAACGTGAATGGGGCCGAAATGTCGTACGTCGACCTCCACTGCCACATCCTGCCCGGTCTCGACGACGGCGCGGCGACGATGGAGGAGACGCTGCGGCACGCCCGGCGGCTCCATGCCGAGGGCGTCCGCGACGTCGCCTGCACGCCGCACATCAAGCGCAACCACTTCCCCGACCTCGACCTGTCCGAGCTGGCGGCGCGCCGCGAGGAGGCCCAGCACGCGATCGCCGCCGAGGGCCTGAGCGTGCGCCTGCACCCCGGCGGCGAGCTCGCGCACGACGACGCGCTGCTGCTCTCCCGCCAGCAGCTGCGGCTGATCGCCCAGGGTCCGGCCGGCGCGCGCTGGCTGCTGCTCGAGTGCCCGTTCGCCGGCGTCGACGACGACTTCCTCGCCGCCGCCGAGCGGCTGACCGGCCTCGGCTTCGGGCTCCTGCTCGCGCACCCGGAGCGCGCGGACGGCGGTCACGAGCACCTGTGGCCGCTGCTCGAGCGCGGCGCTCTGCTGCAGGTCAACGTCTGCTCGCTGCTCGGCAACCACGGGCTCGACGCGCAGGAGCTGGCGGCCGACTTCGTGCGCCGCGGCCTCGCCTACTGCCTCGCGTCCGACGGGCATCCCGGCACGCGCGAGCACACGCTCCAGCTCGGCTTCCACCTGCTCCTCGCGGCCGGCGCCTCGAGCGCGCAGGCCTACCGGCTGACGCAGTCCAATCCTCGCTTCCTGCTCCAGCAGGGCATTCCGAGCCTGGACATCGCGCCGGTTCCGTCCGGCTGCTGACCCACCAACCCACTAAGGTCGCTCCCTGCGGTGGAGCGTGGCCTTCAGGAGATCGTCGACGCGCTGAGCCTGCGCCTCAGCCGACCGGTGCTGATCGACGATGTCGAGCTGCGGCCGCTCGCGTACAGCATCCAGTTCGGCGAGCTCGACCAGGTGCGCACCGCCTCGATCCTCGGGCGGCTCGCCCCCGAGACGGCGCGCGACGCGCTGCACGACGAGGGGATCCGCACCGCGGCCGGCCCGCTGCGCATCCCCGCCCACCCGGAGATCGGCATGGCCGCGCGCGTCTGCGTTCCGCTGGTCGGTGGCGGCCGCCGGCTCGGCTACCTGTGGCTGCTCGACGACCCGCCGGTGACGCCGGAGGAGCTGCGGGTGGCGCGCGCCGCGGCGGCCGAGGCGGCGGCGCTGGTTCAGCCGGACGCCGACGCGGCCCTGCACCGGCGCCGCCGCGAGCAGGAACTGGTGGCGGCGCTGCTGAGCCCCGAGCCGACCCGCGCGACGGCGGCCGCCGCCGAGCTGGAGGCCGACCACTACCTGCCGCTGCGCCCGCTGCGCGTGTGGGCGGCTGCGCCGGACGGCGCGGCCGGCGACGACTGGCGCGCGGACGTGCTCGACCGCCTGCGCTCTCGCCTGCCCGCCAAGCAGGGCCTGTGCGGGGAGGTGGACGGCGGCATCGTCGTGATCACCGGCGGCCGCGGGATGCCCGGCGACGTGGTGGCCGACGCGCTCGGCGCGGTGCGCGAGCCGCGCGTGCTGGTGGGCGAGGGCGAGGCGGTCGACGAGCTGATGGACGCGCGCACCTCGCACCGGCGCGCGCTGGCGGCGCTGCGCGTGGCCGCGCAGGAGCCCGAGGGCCGCGCGCGCTGGGAGGACCTGGGCGTCGACCGGCTCGTCTCCTCATTGCCAGAGGCGGCGCTCGACGACCTCCCGGACGGGCTGCGGCGGCTGATCGAGAGCGGCGACGACGCGCTCGTGCGCACGCTGGAGGCCTACCTCGACCACGCCGGCGACGTGAAGGCGACCGCGGCGGCGCTCTCGCTGCACCGCGGCGGCCTGTACTACCGGCTGCGGCGCATCGAGGAGCTCGCCGAGGTCAACCTCCACGACGGCGAGGACCGCCTCCTCTGCCATCTCGCGCTCAAGCTCGCCAGGCTGCGCTGAGCGAGCGGGAGCCGCCCCGGCACCCCTCGGGTCTCAGGCTGATTTGACGACCTTCATCGTGAACTGCGATGTCATGCGCGCGATTCCCGGCAGATCCGCGAGCACGTTGATGAGGAACTGCTCGTAGGCATCCGCGTCCTTGACGGCGACGCGCATCAGGTAGTCGGGGTCGCCGTACATGCGGCGGCACTCGATGATCTCGTCGAGCTCGACGACCGCCGCCTCGAACGTCTCGATCGACTCGCGGTTGCGCAGCATCAGCGTCGCGTGGACGGTGATCTCGAAGCCGCGCCCGATCGCCTTCGGGTCGATCTCCGCGTAATAGCCGGTGATCGCGCCGGCGTTCTCGAGATTGCGGACCCGGCGCAGGGTGGCGGACGGGCTGAGGCGGATGCGCTCGGCCAGCTCGGCGTTCGCGAGGCGGCCGTCGGCGTGCAGGTGGTCGAGGATTGCGCGG
Source organism: uncultured Solirubrobacteraceae bacterium (assembly GCA_963837485.1). Taxonomy (GTDB): domain Bacteria; phylum Actinomycetota; class Thermoleophilia; order Solirubrobacterales; family Solirubrobacteraceae; genus Solirubrobacter. Next base: position 228,560 of record CAWINP010000014.1, read on the forward strand.
TCGATCGAATCCATCGCAGAAAATGCTACTCGATCGCGTCGATGCGCCGCAACCTCGGCGCAAATTCGAGGCATCGCGCCGTACTCTGCGGCAGATGGTGCGGAATGCACTCGGAATCGGCGTCGCAACCGGCGCATACGGGATCTCCTTCGGCGCGCTCGCGATCGCCGCGGGGCTGTCCGTGCCGCAGGCGTGCGCGCTCTCGTCGCTGATGTTCACGGGCGCGTCCCAATTCGCGTTCGTCGGGCTGATCGGCGCGGGCGCGTTCGGCGCGATCGCCTCGGCGCTGCTGCTCGGTGCGCGCAACGGCCTCTACGGGCTCCGCCTGGCGCCGGCGCTTCCGCGGCGGGCGGCGCATCTGGTGATCGACGAGAGCGCAGCGATGGCGCTGACCTTCGGACGCCGCGGGTTCTGGGCCACCGGCCTGTCGGTGTTCGCGTGCTGGAACCTCGGAACGCTGGCGGGCGCGCTGGCGGGCACGGCGCTGTCGGACCCGCGCACGCTCGGCCTCGACGCCGCCGCCCCGGCCGCGTTCGTGGCGCTGGTCGCGCCACGGCTCGACGGCCGCGAGCCGCGCGCGGCGGCAGCCGCGGCCACCCTTGCCGCCCTGATCGCCGTCCCGCTCACGCCTCCCGGCACGCCCGTCCTGATCGCCGCGGCGGTCGCCGTCGCCGTCGCCGCCCGCGGCACGTCGCCCGCCGCTCCGGCATCGTCACCGCCCGGCCCCGCCCGCGGCACGTCGCCCGCCGCTCCCGCATCGTCACCGCCCGGCCCCGCCCGCGGCACGTCTCCCGCCCCCTGATGTGGACCGCGATCCTGGTCGCCTCCGGCGGGTGCTTCGCGCTCAAGCTCGCGGGCCTGTCGATCCCCGCGCGCCTGCTCGAGGGCAGCCGGGCGATCGCGCTGTTGCCGGTTGCGCTGCTTGCCGCGCTCGTCGGCATCCAGACGTTCGCGAGCGGGCGGGCGCTGGTGATCGACGCGCGGGTCGTGGGGCTGGCCGCCGCGCTGGTCGCGGTCAAGCTGCGCGCGCCGTTCCTCGTCGTCGTCGCGGCCGCCGCCGCGGCGACCGCGCTGGTGCGGGCCGTATCTTCCTGATCCATGTACCGCGCGGTCGGCGTACCGAACCTCGATGACTACGCCGATCCGCACCTCCTCGTCGAGCTCGCGCTCGCCGCCGAGCGCGCGGGGTGGGACGGCTTCTTCATCTGGGACCACCTCGTGCCGGAGGACCCGGCCACGCCCGCCGCGGACCCGCAGGTCGCGCTCACGGCGATCGCGGCCGCCACGTCGCGCATGAAGGTCGGCGCGCTGGTCACGCCGCTGCCGAGGCGGCGGCCGCACAAGGTCGCGCGCGAGCTGGCGACGCTGCAGCGACTCGCGCGCGGGCGGCTGATCTTCGGCGCCGCCATCGGCTGGTCGGCCGAGCTGGAGTACGAGGCGTTCGGCGAGGACGGCGGCGCGCGCGGCGACCGGCTCGACGAGGGGCTGCAGGTCGTCACGCGCCTGTGGTCGGGCGAGCCCGTGGACTTCGCCGGCGAGCACTACACGGTCCGCGGCATCCGCTTCGTCCCGGGCGCGCAGATCCCCGTCTGGATCGGCGGCGGATGGCCGGCCCGGCGCCCGTTCCGCCGCGCTGCCCAGTGGGACGGCGTGTTCCCCACCATCCGCGGCGCGCCGCACGAAGCGACGATGGCGCCCGAGCTGCTGCGCGAGATCGTCGCCTACACGCTCGCCCACCGCCCGTCGCACCTGGGCGCGCTCGACGTGGTGATGGAGGGCAACAGCGAAGGCGACCGCGCGGCGCTGCGCGACTACAAGGCGGCGGGCCTGTCCTGGTACGTCGAGAAGCTCGGCTGGTGGCGGGGAGACCCCGACCACGTCCGCGAGCAGATCCACCGCGGGCCGCCGGAGACGTGAGCGGCAGGGCGCCGGCGGGCACTCCGGCGACCTGCGCCGCAACGGCGGGCTCGAGACCGCCGGCTGCTTCAGCGCACCCGGATGACGGTCTCGCCCAGCTGAAGCTCGTCCCCGCGCCGCAGCCGCGCCCGCTGGACCGCGCGGCCGTTCACCCATGTCCCGTTGCAGGAGCCGAGATCGCGCACGACGCAGACGCCGCCGCGCAGCGCGACCTCCGCGTGCCGGCGCGAGACCGAGTCATCGGTGAGCACGAGGTCGCACGTGGAACTGCGGCCGATCCGCGCGCTCGCGTGCAGCGGCCACTCGACCCCGTCGACGATCAGCGCCCGCGCCGCGCGCCGCAGGTGCCACCAGCGCGGCAGGTCCCATACGGCGCCCTCGTCGTCGCCGGTCAGCGCGAGCGCGATCCGCGCCTCCAGCGTCGAGGTGCTGACGTGCCCGGCGGCATACGCGTTGCGGAGCAGCGAGAGAGCCCGCACGCGGAGATCATTCCAGGACGAGGCCGTCGCGGCCGAGCTGCGCGGGCGCGGCGGCGGCGAGCAGCGCCGCCGGGTCGGGCAGCCGCGGATGGAGGTGGATCAGCGTCAGCGTTCCCGCGCCCGCCTCGCGCGCGACGCGCGCTGCGTCGGCCGCGCTCGCATCGCCCTCCGTGCCCTCCAGCGACCACGCCTCGTGCAGCAGGTGCGCGACGCCGCGGGCGAACGGAGCGCTGCCCGGGTCGTAGGCGGTGTCGGTGATCAGCGCGAGGAAGGCGCCGACCCGCACGCCGGCGGTCGGGTCCCAGTGGCGCTCCTGCTTTCGGACCGCGACGTCGAAGCCGCCAATCTCCTGGCGCTCGCCGAGCTCCCGCACCGGGCCGAGCTGCGCGGGCGTGAACGGCGCGATCGGCGGCGAGCGCAGCGGAGCGAGCAGCTCCTCGCTCGGTCGCCCGTACGCGAGCCGCCCGGGCGCCCAGATCGTCGGCACGACCGGCAGCGACGGCACGGCCATCAACCCGGACACGTGATCGAGATGGAAGTGCGTGAGGACGATGTGCAGCTCGCGCACGCCGTCCAGCTGCGCGCGCGTGAGCCCGGAGCCCGCGTCGAGCAGCAGCGCGCGGTCTCCGTCGCGCACCAGGGTGCACGCCGTCTCGCGCTCCTCGCACGGGAACCAACCGCCGCTGCCGAGGATCGTCGCCTTCAGCCCGTCAGCCCCCATTCGGCCGAAACGCTATTACTCAGACGTGGTCGGCATCGTCGCCAACCCAGCGTCCGGGAGAGACATCCGCCGGCTCGTCGCGGGCGCCTCCGTGTTCGGCAACTCCGAGAAGGCCGGGATGGTCTTCCGCGTGCTCACCGGCCTCGCCGCCGCCGGCGTCGGCAAAGCGCTGATGATGCCCGCCGCCGACGGCCTCGGCTGGACCCTGGAGCGGCTCTTCAAGACCCACGGCCGGCCGCTGCCGCTGGAGGTGCTCGACTTCGCCTTGCAGGGTGGCGCGGAGGACACTCGGCGCGCCGTCGAGATCATGGTCGCAGCGGGCGTCACAGCGATCGTCGTCCTCGGCGGCGACGGCACCCATCGCGTCGTCGCCAAGGCCTGCGGCGACACGCCGATCGTCGCGCTCTCCACCGGAACCAACAACGCGTTCCCGGAGATGCGCGAGGCCACGATCGCCGGTCTGGCCGCCGGCCTGTTCACCGACCAGGTGATCCGCGAGCCGGCGCTGCAGGTCGGCGACGACCTCGCGCTCGTCGACGTCGCGGTGAGCAACCAGCCCTTCGTGGGTGCCAAAGCCCTGTGGCGCGCGGACAGCGTCACCGAGCTGTTCGTCACCAAGGCCAACCCCGGCGCCGTCGGCCTGTCGGCGATCGCCGGCCAGCTCGCAACCGGCCCCGTCCACGTGACGCTGGGCGCCGGGGCCGGTATACGCGTCATGGCGGCGATCGCGCCCGGCCTCGTCGTGCCGGTGGACGTCGCGCACTACGAGCCGATCGACGGCCCGATCACCGTGGAGGTCCCGGGATGCCTGGCCCTCGACGGCGAGCGCGAGATCGAGCGCCCGGGGCGCGTCACGATCGCCCTCACCGAGGGCCCGAACCGCATCGACATCGACGCGGTCATGCGCGAGACCCGCGTGCAGCCTCCGCAGGAGTAGCTTCAAGAGCGGCAGTCGAGGCGAGGAGAGACGCATGTCTGCAGTCGCGCCCCCGTCGACCGGGGAGCTCACCAAGGACCAGCTGCTCGACGCGTATCGCGTGATGCGGACCATCCGCGATTTCGAGGAGCGCGTGCACACCGAGTTCGCGACCGGAGAGATCCCCGGCTTCGTGCACCTCTACGCAGGGGAGGAGGCGATCGCCGCGGGCGTGATGGCCCACCTGCGCGACGACGACTTCGTCGCCTCCACCCACCGCGGCCACGGCCACGCGATCGCCAAGGGCTGCGACGTGAAGGCGATGATGGCCGAGATCTACGGCAAGGCCACCGGCCTGTGCCGCGGCAAGGGCGGCTCGATGCACATCGCCGACCTGTCGAGGGGCATGCTCGGGGCCAACGGCATCGTCGGCGGCGGCCCGCCGCTGGTCTGCGGCGTCGGCCTGAAGGCGAAGGTGACCAAGACCGACCAGGTCGGCGTCTCCTTCACCGGCGACGGCGGCTCCAACCAGGGCACGTTCCTGGAGTCCCTGAACCTCGCCGCGAGCTGGCACCTGCCGTGCGTGTTCGTGGTCGAGAACAACGGCTACGCCGAGAGCACGAGCAGCAACTACCACCAGTCCGGCATCGACGTCGCCAAGCGCGCCGACGGCTTCGGCCTGCCCGGCATCACCATCGACGGCTTCGACTTCTTCGCCGTCCATGAGGCCGCCGGGGAGGCGATCGCGCGCGCCCGCAACGGCGGCGGGCCGACGCTGCTCGAGTGCAAGGTGATGCGCTACTTCGGCCACTTCGAGGGCGACCAGCAGACCTACCGCGGCGAGGGCGAGGTCGAGGCGCTGCGGCGCGACCGCGACTGCCTGAGCGCGTTCGCGCGGCGCGTGACCGGCGCGGGGATCGTCGACGCGGCGGAGCTCGCGGAGATCGACGACGCGACGCAGAGGCTGATGGACGAGGCGGTCGGCGACGCGAAGGCCGCCCCCGATCCCACACCCGCCGACGTGCTCACCGACGTCTACGTGAGGTACTAGCCATGGCCCGCAAGATCAGCTATCAGCAGGCCGTCGCCGAGGCGATCGCGTCCGAGATGGAGCGCGACCCGACCGTCGTGATCATGGGCGAGGACATCGCCGGCGGCATGGGCGCGCCCGGCGAGGACGACGCCTGGGGCGGCGTGCTCGGCGTCACCAAGGGCCTCTACGCGCGCTTCCCCGGCCGCGTGATCGACACGCCGATCTCGGAGTCCGCCTACGTCGGCGCCGCGGCCGGCGCGGCGGCGAGCGGCCTGCGCCCGATCGCCGAGCTGATGTTCGTCGACTTCCTCGGCGTCTGCCTGGACCAGATCTTCAACCAGGCGGCGAAGTTCCGCTACATGTTCGGCGGCAAGGCGGAGACCCCGATGGTCATCCGCACGATGTACGGCGCCGGCATCCGCGCGGCGTCGCAGCACTCGCAGGCGCTGTATCCCATCTTCACCCACATCCCGGGCCTGAAGGTCGTGCTGCCGTCGAACCCGTACGACGCCAAGGGCCTGCTGATCCAGGCGATCCGCGACGACGACCCGGTGATCTTCCTCGAGCACAAGGTCCTCTACACACTCGAGGGCGACGTGCCGGAGGAGAGCTACACGATCCCGTTCGGCGAGGCCGGCGTCGTGCGCGAGGGCGGCGACGTCACGGTGGTCGCGCTCGGCCGCATGGTCCAGTTCGCCTCCGAAGCCGCGGACGAGCTCGCGGCCGAGGGCATCGAGTGCGAGATCGTCGACCCGCGCACGACCTCGCCGCTCGACCAGGACACGATCCTCGAGAGCGTCGAGAACACCGGGCGGCTCGTCGTCGTCGACGAGTCCGGCCCGCGCTGCGGGATGGCCGCCGACATCGTCGCGCTGGTGGCGACGACGGCCTGGAGCGATCTGAAGGCGCCGCCGCGCATGGTCACCCCGCCGCACACGCCGGTGCCGTTCTCGCCGATCCTCGAAGACGCGTACGTCCCCACGCCTGCGGGTATCGCCGCGGCGATCCGCGAGACGACCGGGGCGGCAACGCACGCATGATTGCGAAGCTGGGAATGCCGAAGTGGGGCCTCTCGATGACCGAGGGGCGCCTGCTCTTCTGGCTCAAGGAGGTGGGCGACGCGGTCGAGGCCGGCGACGAGCTCGTCGAGGTCGAGACCGAGAAGATCACGGGCGCGGTGGAGGCCACCGCGTCCGGCGTCCTGCGCCGCCACGTGCATCCCGCCGGCGACCTGGTGCCGGTCGGCGGGCTGATCGGCGTGATCGCCGACGCGTCGGAGTCCGACGCCGATATCGATGCCTTCGTGGCCGAGTTCGAGGCCAACTTCGTGCCCGAGGCCGAGGTGGACGAGGGCGCACAGACCGAGATGGCGGGCGGGATCCGCTACCTCAAGCAGGGCGACGCCGGCGAGCCGGTCGTGCTCATCCACGGCTTCGGCGGCGACCTCGACAACTGGCTGTTCGCGCTCCCCGCGCTGGCCGAGGAGCACACCGTCTACGCGCTCGACCTGCCGGGCCACGGAGGCTCGTCGAAGGACGTCGGAGACGGCACCGGGCTCGCCGACGCGGTCGTCGGCTTCCTCGACGCGGCCGGGCTCGAGCGCCCGCACCTCGTCGGCCACTCGCTCGGTGCCCTGGTCGCCGCCCAGGTGGCCGCGCGCGGCCGCGCGGCGTCGCTGACGCTCGTGGCGCCGGCCGGCTTCGGCCAGCCGGTCAATCAGGAGTACCTCGACGGGTTCATCAACGCCGAGTCGCGGCGCGAGCTCAAGCCCGTGCTGGCGCTCCTGTTCGCCGACGAGTCGCTCGTCACGCGCTCGCTCGTCGACGACGTGCTCAAGTACAAGCGCATCGACGGCGTGACCGAAGCGCTGACCACGCTCCGCGGCGCCGCGTTCACCGAGGCGCCGGAGGTCGACGTGCCGGTGCTCACGATCTGGGGCGCCGAGGACCGGATCATCCCTCCCGGCCCCGACGCCGAGCTCGTCGAGGGCGCCGGCCACTCGCCGCACATGGAGGCGGCGGGGGAGGTCAACCGCCTGATCGACCGCTTCCTGACCGCGGCGGTCTGAGGGTTCGTTGAAGAATGGTCGGTCCGACTGATGTGGTGCAGCCGTGGATGCCTCGGGCCGGACGCGACAGTGATGCGTGGCTCTGCCACGTGAGCGTTCGTGGGTGGCGCGAGGCGCCGCGGATGTGCCGCAGCAGGCGTACCGGAATTCTTCAACGGAGCCGCAGTTCCCATTCGTCCAAGACGCGGGCGGGGCGGGCACGTACCGTCCGCGTCATGAACCCCAACATCTTCCCGACGCTCCGCTACCGCGACGCGAACGCGGCGATCGAGTGGCTCAAGGACGTCTTCGGCTTCGAGGAGAAGGCCGTCTACCGCGGCGACGACGGCGTCGTCCACCACGCCGAGCTGCGGCTCGGTACCGGCATGATCATGCTCGGCCAGCACCGGCCGGAGGGTTGGTTCGGCTCGTCGGAGCCGGATCCCGAGGCCTCGCCCGCGGCCATCTACGTCGTGCTCGAGGACGTCGACGGCCACCATGCGCGGGCGCGCGAGAAGGGCGCAGACGTCTTCCGCGAGCCGGTGGACCAGGACTATGGCTCGCGCGAGTACAGCGCGCGCGACCTGGAGGGCAACCGCTGGTCGTTCGGCACCTATGACCCCTACGCCTCCTAGCCGCCGGCCTTAGGCTGGCGCCGTGACCAGCCGTGCGACCACCGCGGCGCGGGCGGGAGCCGTCTTCGCCGTCACGCTCGTCGTCCTGCAGATCCTCCAGCAGGTGGTCGGCGCGTTCAATCCGCGCGCCAGCGTCTCGGCGCTGATCGCGCTCACGGCGGCGAGCGCGACGTTCGCGCTCGACCGGCTGCGCCAGGGCCGCCAGGCCGTGCAGGAGCGCAACGCGGCGCTCGACGCCGCACTGCGGTTCTGGCCGCTGCGGCGCCTCGGCGAGGTCGACCGGCGGCGGCTCGGCGTCTTCCCGGCGCGCCTGGAGCGCGGCGAGCCGGCCGACCGCCTCTATCTCCCGGGCGAGCTCGACGACCGCATACGCGACGCGGTCAAGCCCGGCCGCCTCGTGCTCGTGCTCGGCCCGCCGCGGGCGGGGAAGTCGCGCGCGGCGCTGGAGGCGGCGCGGATGGCGCTCGGCGACCAGGCGTGGCTGATCGTCCCGCGCGACGCGGCGGGGCTGCGCGCCGTGGCGGAGGCGTACCCGCCGCCGGGGGCGCGGCTCGAGGAGGACTCCCTGCTCTGGCTCGACGGCCTGGAGCGCTACGTCGAGGGCGTCGATGCGGGCGTGCTCGACGACATCCTCACCTACCGGCCACCGCCCGCGGTCGTCGCCACGATGCGCAGCGCCGACTACGACGAGCTGCTCGCCGGGAGCGGAGAGCGGGCCGAGGCGGCGCGCGCGATCGCCGCCCGCGCGTACGTGTTCGAGCTCGACGACGACCGCGCCGGCTCCGAGCGCGCCGGCGACGGGCGCGGGGAGCCGGCGGCGCTGGCGCCGCTCGAGCCGTCCGACGCCCCGGCCGACGCGCGCGGCAACGCCGGCGACCGCCTCGTGCTGGCCACGGGCGCGGTCGCGCTCGCCGGGCTGGTCGCGACCGTCGCCGTGAGCCTCGGCGGCGGCTTCTCGGAGCCGACGCTCGCCGCCCGGCTCGACACGATCCGGCGCGACGCGACGCGCGACCGCCGCTCGACGGAGATGATCCGCACCGCGGACTTCCACGGCACCGGCGACAAGTCGTACCTCTTCCTGTTCGCCGACCGGCAGTCGCTCCCCGAGCCCGGCCGCGCGCCGCGCCCGCGCACGTCCGACGAGCTGCGCATCTACGACCGCTCCGGCAACGGGCTCAAGCTGCGCTTCCGCTTCCAGCCCGACCGGCCCGGGCTCGTCTACCAGCACCGCTACCTCGGCGACATCGACGGCGACGGCGAGGAGGAGGTGGTCGGCGGCTGGGGCGTGCCGGGCGAGGCGTCGCAGGCGCTGCTGCCGTTCATGGTCGACTGGGACGAGGGGGCCGGCCGCTACCGGCTCACGTCGCTGCAGCCGTCGCCGGCGCTGCCGGCGGCGACGCCGAGCGCGCTCGGCGTGCCGTTCGTGGAGGCCTACAAGCGGCGGCTGGACCTGCGCGACGGCACGCAGACGCTGAGCGGCTATCGCGTGCAGGACTTCGCGGTCGTCAAGCCGTCGCGGCTGATCTCCGGCGTCGTCGTCAAGCCGATGACGCCGACGCTGACCGGCACGGTCGAGCTGAAGTCGAGCATCCTGCGGATCGCCGGCGCAGGGCCGGAGCTGATCCCGTGCCGCGTGCAGGGCGTCGACGCCCCGCGCGTGCTGTGGCACCCGGGACGGCTGCTGGCCAACGTGATCGCCGAGCGCTGGCCGGCGGTCTCGAAGTCACGTCCCTGCGTTCCGTAGCGCGTCCCGGCGCCCGCGGAAGAACGCCAGCGCGGCGGCGCGGTCGCCCCATGGCGCCTCGGCGCCGGTGAAGCCGTTCGCGTTCCACCCGTCGCCGCTCGGCGCGCTCCACGGCGCGACGTAGAGGTACGGCTCGTCGTGGTTCTCATCGCCCGGCGAGCCGCCGTAGGTGACCTCCTGATCCTCGAACGCGACGTCGAAGTGCTCCGGCCACAGATGGATCTCCGACGGCTCGGCCGCCTCGCCGCGCAGCTCCTGGAGCACATCCTGGATGAACGCGAAGAACTCGGCCAGCCGCGCCGCGTCGGCGGGGTCGACGTCGATGTTGGAGCGCGTCTCGGTCCCGTCGGAGTCGAGCTGGACGAGCTCGGCGCCCTCGACCCGCATCCAGCCGCCGTCGGGGAACGGCGGCGTGCCCCAGCCGCCGGGCGTCGGCGTCAGCGCGATCTCGTTGCCCGTCGCGTGCACGCGCGCGGGCGAGACGACCTGCTCGGCCAGGCGGTGCAGTTTCTCGCGTGTCTGTACGAAGCTCATGGCGCCATGGTCTCGCATCTGCTCCTGCGCGTTACGTAACGCCCGGACGCGTGCCGCGACTGCAGCGGCATGCACGACTGGCACCGCGTCGCCGAGCTCGACGAGCTCCCGGAGGGGCGGGTGAAGACCGTCACCGCCGGCCACCGCACCCTCGCGCTCACCCACTTCGACGGCCGCTACGGCGCGCTCGACAACCGCTGCCCGCACCAGGGCGGGCCGCTGGGCGAGGGCTCGATCGAGAAGGGGATGCTCCGCTGCCCCTGGCACGGCTACGACTACTGCCCGCTCTCGGGCGCCTCGCCGTTCGGCGACGCGGTGCCGTCGTTCCCGGTCGAGGTGCGCGACGACGGCGTGTGGGTCGGCGTCGAGCCGGAGGCGCCACACGTGCGGACGGTGTCCGACGTGATGGTGGAGACGATGGTCGCCTGGGGCGTGCGGCACGTGTTCGGCATGGTCGGGCACTCGAACCTCGGGCTCGCCGACGCGCTGCGCCGCCGGCCGGAGCTGACCTACATCGGGATCCGCCACGAGGGCGCGGCCGCGTTCGCGGCCTCCGCCTACGGCAAGCTCACCGGCCGGCCGGCGGCCTGCCTGTCGATCGCGGGCCCGGGCGCGACGAACCTGCTCACCGGCCTCTACGACGCGAAGGTCGACCGCTCGCCGGTGGTCGCGCTGACCGGCCAGGTGGCGACGCAGGTGCTCGGGCCGGGCGACTTCCAGGAGGTCGACCTCGCCGCCGCGTTCGCGCCGGTCTCGGCGTTCTCCCAGACCGTGCTCGAGTCCAGCCGCCACGCCGAGCTGATGAGCCTCGCGTGCAAGCACGCGCTGCTGCGGCGCGACGTCGCGCACCTGATCTTCCCCGACCAGGTCCAGACCCTCCCCAGTCCGGACGCGCCCGCCGGAGGGCCGGACGGCCGCCTGACCCAGACGGCCATCTCGCCCCCGGCGGACGCGCTGGAGCGCGCCCTGGCGCTCCTGCGCGGCGCCCGCCGGCCGGTGATCATCGCCGGGCACGGCGCGCGCTTCCACGCGACGCAGGTGACCGCGTTCGCCGAGCAGCTCGGCGCGCCGGTGATCACCACGTTCAAGGCGAAGGGGCTGATCGGCGACGACCATCCGCTGGCCTGCGGCGTGCTCGGCCGCTCGGGGACGCCGGTCGCGAGCTGGGTCATGAACGAGGCGGACGTGCTGCTCGTGCTCGGCGCATCGTTCTCCACACACACCGGGATCTACGCGGGCAAGCCGATCGTGCAGGTCGACTTCGACCCGCTGCAGCTCGGCAAGTTCCATCCCGTCGAGGTGCCGGTGTGGGGCGAGATCGGCGTGACGCTGGCGGCGCTGACTCGCGCTCTGGGCGCGGTTGCCGCCGTCGACCAGCGCGGCGAGGTCGCCGAGCGCTGGGCGCTGTGGCGGGCCGAGAAGGCCGGCCGCGCGATGGACGACCGCGGCCGCGGCGTGTCCAGCGCGGCCGTGTTCGCCGCGATGAACCGCCGAGTGCCCGACGACGCGGTGCTCGCGGTCGACGTCGGCAACAACACGTACTCGTTCGGGCGCTACTTCGAGTCGCACGCCGGCCAGTCGGTGCTGATGTCCGGCTACCTGGGCTCGATCGGCTTCGGCTATCCCGCGGCGATCGGCGCCTGGGCCGCCACCGAGGGCCGCCGCCCGATCGTGTGCGTGACCGGCGACGGCGGCTTCGCGCAGTACATGGCGGAGCTGCTGACCGCGGTCAAGCACGGGATGAAGATCACCCACGTGCTGCTCAACAACGGCCAGCTCGGCAAGATCAGCAAGGAGCAGCGGGCCGGCTCGTGGGAGGTGTGGGAGACGTCGCTGCACAACCCGTCGTTCGCGGCCTACGCGGAGATCTCGGGCGCGCTCGGCATCCGCGTGGAGTCCGCCGCGCAGCTCGACGAGGCGCTGGAGCGCGCGCTGGCCTACGACGGCCCCGCGCTCGTGGAGGTCGTGACCGACGCCGAGCTGACCTGACGGAGGTCTGACCCTGTTTATGTTTGGTGGGTGTTCTCGCCCGCCCGCGCCGTCCGCGTTGCGCTCGACTGCTCGCTGCCGCCGGAGCGGGTGCTGCTCGCGCTGCGGGGCGAGCCGTGGCCGTTCGCGCTGACCGGGCGCTGGGCCGGCGGCGGGGCGATCGTGGGCGCGTCGCCGCTGGAGGTCGTCGAGGACGGCGATCCGTTCGACGCGCTCGACCGCGTGCCGCCGGCGCGCGGCGAGGCGGCCGTGGGCGGCGGGTGGTTCGGGTGGCTCGGATACGGGCTCGGCGCGCGCGTCGAGCGGCTGCCGCCGCGGCCGCCGCGGCCGGTCTCGCTCCCCGACGCCCACCTGGCCTACTACGACCACGTGCTGCGCCTCGATCCCGGCGGCCGGTGGTGGTTCGAGGCGCTCTCCAGCGAGGGTCTGGACCGGCTGGATCGCGTGCGCGAACTGCTGTCGGAGGCGCCCGAGGCCGGCGATCCGGGCGTCGGAGCGTTCTCGCTGCGCGAGCCGGGCGCCGCCGGCCACGTGTGGGCGGTGCGCGAGTGCGTCGAGCGGATCGCCGCCGGCGAGATCTTCCAGGCGAACCTGTGCCTGCGCCTGGAGACGGCGTGGGAGGGCGACGTCGCGGAGCTCTACGCGCGGGCGGCGGCGGAGCTGCGCCCCGCGTTCGGCGCCTGCTTCGTGACGCCGTGGGGCGGGATCGCGAGCCTGTCGCCGGAGCTGTTCCTGCGCCGGCGCGGGCGCGAGGTCGTGACGGGGCCGATCAAGGGAACCGCGGAGGATGCCGCCGCGCTGCGCAGCTCAGCGAAGGACCACGCCGAGAACGTGATGATCGTGGACCTGATGCGCAACGACCTCGGGCGCGTGTGCGAGTACGGCACGATCGCCGCGTCCACGCCGGCGGTCCAGCCGCACGCCGGCGTCTGGCATCTGGTGTCCGAGGTGCGCGGGCGGCTGCGCGAGGACGCCGGCGACGGGGCGCTGCTGCGGGCGACGTTCCCGCCGGGGTCGGTCACCGGTGCCCCGAAGGTCCAGGCGATGCACGTCATCAGCGAGCTGGAGGCCACGGGGAGGGAGGCGTACACGGGCGCGATCGGGTTCGCCAGCCCGCTGGCGGGCCTGGAGCTCAACGTGGCGATCCGGACGTTCGAGGCCCGCGACGGGCGGCTCTGGCTCGGCGCGGGAGGCGGGATCGTGGCCGACTCTGACCCTCAAGCTGAGCTTGAGGAATGCCTTGTGAAGGCCCGTCCGCTGGTCGCCGCGGCCGGCGGCGAGATCCGTGTGGCGGCCGGGGGCGGCGTGGCGCCCGATGGCGGGGTGCCGCGGGAGCGAATGGTCGCGCCGGCGCTCTCGCGCGACCGGCGGCGCCCCAACCCGGCCCGAGGCGTGTTCGAGACGCTGCTGGTCCGCGATGGCACGCCGGTCAATCTCGCCGCGCACCTGGCCCGTCTCGGCGCGAGTCCCGAAATCCCGCCGCTCGACGGCGACGGCGCGCTCCGCCTGACCGCTGCGACCGCCGAGTTCCGCCGGCTCGAGCCCCGCGACCTTCCGATCCGCCTCACGCCGTATCTCCTGCCCGGCGGGCTCGGCGCGCGCAAGTGGCGCGACCGCGCCCTGCTCGACGCGCTCTCACACGACGGCACCACGCCGCTGCTCGTGGACGCCGACGGCGCCGTCCTGGAGGCCGCCTGGGCAGCCGTCCTCATCCGGCGCGGCGCCGAGCTCTACACGCCGCGCGAGGACGATCGCATCCTGCCGAGCACGTCGAGGCCGCCGGCCACGCAGACGAGGCTCACGCTCGCCGACCTCGAGCGCGCCGACGAGATCCTGCTCAGCTCGTCGCTTGCGGGGCTCGTCCCGGCCGTGCTGCGCTGAGCAGCAGCCGGCCGATCTCCGCCGCGCGGGACGCCGCCTCGGCGTCGCCGGCCGACGTGGAGACCAGCGAGCCGGTCATCAGCACGTACCACTGGCGCGAGAAGCCGTCCGCGTCCGCGACGCCCGCATCCGAGGCCAGCTCGAACAGCCACGCCTTCACGTTCTCGATGTGCTGGACCGCGGCGCGCCGCACCGGATGGTCGGGGTCGTCGATCGTGAACAGGATCTTGGTGAACGCGCAGCCCTCGAAGTCGCTGCGGGCGTACCACTCGCCGAGCACGTCGAAGATGGCCATCAGCCGCTCGGCGGAGTCCTCCGTACGCGCGTTGACCTCGGTGATCAGCCAGCCGCCCCAGCGCTCCTCGCGCCGGCGCAGGAACTCGAGGATCAGCTCGTCCTTGGACCCGAAGTTCCGATACAGGGACATCTTGGCGACGCCGGAGCCGGCCACGATCGCGTCGACGCCGACGGCGTGCGTGCCGTGACGGCTGAACAGGTCATACGCGGTGTCGAGGATCCGCTCCCGCGCGCTCGGCCCCCCGGCGGCGGACGTTTCCATGAGCGCGGCGGACTATAACGCCGTCCGGCACGCGCGCAACTGGTTTCGAACCATTTTGAGGTCCATCTTCACGGCATGTGCTCGTCACCAGTGATCAGTCGCGCACCGCGGCCGTGCGTGACGAAGCTGATGAACCAGCGCAGGAGGACGAGCAGGCGGTTCTGGAACCCGATCAGGTACCAGAGGTGGATCAGCAGCCACATGGCCCAGGCAAAGAAGCCGCTCAGCCGCAGACCGGGAGGCAGATCGGCCACCGCCCGCGCCCGGCCGATGGTCGCCAGGTTGCCCTTGTCGTGGTAGGCGAAGTCGCCGGCGCGCTCGCCGCGCAGCCGCGCGCGCACGAGCCTGGCCGCGTAGCGGCCCATCTGCATCGCCACCGGCGCGACGCCGGGAAACGGCGGCTCGCTGCGGACCTTGACCATGTCCCCGATCGCGAGCACCTCGGGATGCCCCTCGAGGGTCAGGTCCGGCTCGACGATGATGCGGCCGACCGCGTCGGTCTTGGCTCCCGCCGCCTCGGCGAGGCGGCCCGCGATCGAGGCCGCCAGCACGCCCGCCGCCCAGATGATCGTCCTGGCCGGGATCCGCTCCTCGTGCTCGCCCGACTGCACGACGACGCCTTCGTTGTCGATGTCGGTCACGAGGTGGTTGACGAGCGGCGTGACGCCGAGCGACTCGAGCGCGCGGAACGCCTTCCGGGACAGCGTCGGCGGGAACGCGGCGAGCACGCGCTCGCCGGCCTCGATCAGCAGGACCCGCACGTCCTTGGTGTTGGCGACGCGGAAGTCGCGCCGCGTGTCGCGCGCGATCTCGGCGATCTGGCCCGCCATCTCGACACCCGTCGGCCCCGCGCCGACGACCGCGAACGTGAGGTAGGCGGCGCGCGTGTCCGGGTCCTCCTCGACCTCGGCCGCCTCCAGCGAGCGCAGGATGCGCCCGCGGATGTGGATCGCGCCCTCCAGCGACTTCAGCTCGGACGCGACGGCCTGCCATTCCGGGTGGCCGAAGTAGTTGTACTTGGAGCCGCCGGCCACGATCAGCGTGTCGTACGGGACCCGCTCCTCGCCGACCGGCGTGCGAACCGGCAGTTCCCGAGCGTCCAGGTCGAACCCGATGACCTCGCCCAGCACGACGCGGACGTTCTCGTGCCCGCGGAAGATGGCACGAAGGGGGTAACAGATCTCCCCCGGATTCAGCGCGCCCGTGGCAACCTGGTAGGCAAGAGGCTGGAACAGATGGAAGTTGCGCCGGTCGACAAGCGTGACGTGCACATCGGCGCTGCGCAGGTGCAGCGCCGCCTGCAGTCCGCCGAAGCCGCCGCCCACGATGACGACTCGATGCATTGCCTAGGACTCTAGGGAGCGGGGGTAGAACAACGTCATGCGAGTAGGACATGCGGCATTGCGAGCCACCATCGGTGCGCTCTTCGTCGGACACGGACTGCAGAAGCTGGCGGGCTGGTTCGGCGGCCCGGGGATCGCCGGGCTGGCCGGCGGCTTCGAGAAGCTGGGCCTGCGCCCGGGCAAGGCGCACGCCGTCGCCGCCGGGGTCGCCGAGACCGCCGGCGGCGCGCTGCTGATCAGCGGCGCCGCGAACCCGGTCGCCGGCGCGATGCTCACCGGCAGCATGACGACGGCGATCGAGAAGGTGCACCTGAGCAAGGGCGTCTGGAACCAGAACGGCGGCTTCGAGTACAACCTCGTGCTGGTCGCCGCGATGTTCGCGATCACCGCCGAGGAGGACGGCCTCGGCTGGGCGCTCGCCCAGCTCACCGCCGGCGTGGCGGGCGGCCTGGCGGCTTCGCGCCTGCCGATGCCGGCGCCCGCGCTCGAGGACGAGCCCTCCACAGGCCGCTTCCAGCGCGAGGAGGAGGCCGTGCCTAGCGGATCGAGCGCCGGCTGAGCTCGATCGCCTTGCCCGCGTCGGCGCGGGTGACGAAGTGCGGGCCGGTGGCGATCACGTCGCCCTCGGCCGGAAACAGGCCGTAGCGCGCCCGCTGGGCGAGCATCTCGATCGGCAGGTAGCCCTGCAGGTAGGCCTGCTGGTCGACGGCGAACGCGATCTTCCCGGCCTGCACCGCCTTCAGCACGTCCGGCCCGAGATCGAACGTGCCGATCCGGACGTCCGTGCCGGCGAGGCCCTGCACCGCGGCCAGCCCGCTCACCGAGTTCGTGCACAGCACGCCCTCGACGCCGCGCTTGGCGACCGCGTCGGCGATCTTGCGCGGCGTCTCGGGCGCGTCGTCGACGACGCCGAGCACTCGGGCGTCGCCGCCCGCCTCGCGCATCGCCCGCGCCAGGCCGGCGCAGCGCGCGTCCAGGCCGGTGTTTCCGACCTGCTGGTTGACGCACAGCGCGTGCTTGACGCCCGCCGCCGCCAGGCGCCGGCCCGCCTCCAGCCCGGCGCGATCCTCGAGCTGGCCCACGTGCGCGAGCACGCCCAGCCGCTTGAACAGCTGCGAGCCGGAGTTGATCGAGACGACCGGGATGCCGGCCTGGACGGCGCGGCGGATCGCCGGCGCAACGGCCGGCTCGGGGATCGAGACGACCAGCCCGTCCGGACGCGTCGCGACCGCAGCGTCGATCAGCTCGCTCATGCGCTGCGCGCTGTACACGTCCGGCGCGCGGTAGTCGACCAGCACGTCGAGCGTGCGCGAGGCCGCGTCGACGCCGTTGCGGATGATCGCCCAGAACTTGCTCGACGCCGGGCCGTGGGTCACGACCGCGATGCGCACCGCGCCGTCCGGCCGCGGCGCCTGCGTCTCGTTCGCCGGCGACGGGGTCCCTGCCGCCACGGTCACGCCGCCCTCGCGCACGACCGTGGTGCCACCGCAGCCGGTGGCGAGCAGGGCGATCAGGAGCAGGCGCTTCACGGGCACGGGATCCTGGCCCGCAGGCGCGTTCCCGCGCCTGGCGGGCTGTCGATGCTGAGCGTGCCGCCGACCGCGGCGAGGCGGTCCTGCAGGCCGCGCAGCCCGCTTCCCGCCTCGAGATCGACGCCGCCGACCCCGTCGTCGGCGACGAGCACGACGATGTCGTCGCCCTCGCGCGCAAGCTCGACGCGCGCGCTGGTCGCGTGCGCGTAGCGGGACACGTTCGTGAGCGCCTCGGCGACGAGGAAGTACGCGGCGGCCTCGACGGCCGGCTCCAGCCGCCGGTCGACGCGCACGTCGGTCTCGATCGGGATCGTGCCGCGGTCCGCGAGCGCGCCGATCGCGGGCGCCAGGCCGCGGTCGGTGAGGATCGCGGGGTGGATGCCGCGGGCGAGCTCGCGCAGGTCCGCGAGCGCGGCGGCGAGCCGCTCCGACAGCACGTCGACGTCCTCCTGCGCGGCGGTGCCCTTGACCTTCGTGCGCAGCATCCGCAGCTCGAGCGCGAGGCTGACGAGCTGCTGCTGCGCGCCATCGTGGAGGTCGCGCTCGATCCGGCGCCGGGCGGCGTCGCCGGCCTCGATGATGCGCCGGCGGCTCCCGCGCAGCTCCTCGACGCGCGCCGCCAGGTCTGCCTTCAAGCGCTCGTTGTCGATCGCCAGCGAGGAGGCTGCGGCGGCCGCCTCGACGAGCTCGGGCGTGGCGTCGAGCGCGGCGTCGTGGACGATCGCAGCGACGCGGCGGCCGTCGCGCTCGATCGCCGTCCACGTGCGGCCCGAGCCCGGCGCGGGCAGCTCGACCGGGTGGCCGGACTCGTCGACGAAGCGCTCGCGATCGGGCAGCCAGTAGGCGACGGCGACGCTGCGATCGCCGAGGCTCTCGGCCAGCAGTTCGCGCACCGGGCCGCCGGGCAGCGCGCGCGAGGCCAGGAACGCGCGCGTGATCGTCGCGAGCACGCGGTGCAGCGACTCGAACGTGGCGATCACCAGCACGCTCGCCGGAATCGTCAGCGCCAGCAGGATCGCGCCGAGGCCGGGGCCGAGCGGGAAGGGCCCGACGTAGTCGACGTCGCCGACGCCGGCCACGCCCTCGACGCCGTGCGCGATCGCCTCGGCGAGCAGCACCACGGGCACGAGCGCGACGGCGACCAGCCCGGCGGTCAGGAGCGGGCGCAGGCCCAGGTGGGCGGCGTAGCGCCACTGCTGGCGATCCGAGAGCAGGTCGAGCGCCTGGCGCAGCCAGCCGTGCGATCTTAACCGACGGCCGAGGACGGGCGGGATGCGGGCGTCGAGCCAGCGGTTGGCGGCGCGCCGGTCGGCGCGCACGAGCGCGCGGCAGCACGCCGAGGCGGCGAGCAGCAGCGGCAGGCCGATTCCGACGGCGCTCAGCGCGGCGCCGAGCAGCAGCGCGAGCACCGCGGGAATCGCCAGGACGGCGATCGGCAGCCCGAGCATCAGATACGCGGCGGCGTGGCCGGCGCGGTCGAACCGCCGCCGCAGGTCGAGCGAGCCCACGAACCCGGGCTCGCGCGTGTGTGCCGCGACGGCGGTCATCGGCTCCCCGCCACGGTCACGTCTCCGCTCCCGCTCAGGGCCGTGATCGCGAACGGCGACTCGGTCGTCGCCTTCACGCCGCGCACGTGCTCGTCGCCGGACGCGCTCTCGGCGTCGAGGTCGTACGTCCCCGGCGGCACCAGCGCGGTGATCGAGCCCGAGATGGCGCGCAGCGAGAGCCTCGGCGGCGAGCAGGCGGTCTGCGCGGCGACGTCGCCCGAGCCGGCGCGCGCGTCGAGCGAGAAGCCGCAGAAGCCGAGCACGCGGATGTCGCCGCTGTCGCTGAGCAGCGTGGCCGAGCCGCGGTAGCCGGTCATGCGCACGCTGCCGCTGCCGGTGCGGACCTCGACCGGCAGGTTGTCGGGCACCGTCACCCGGTAGGCGACGCTGCACCTGCCGAGCAGCGCGGTGGGGCAGCGCGAGCGGACGCGGAAGACGCCGTCGTCGACCCAGCGCGTGCTCTGGGCGTCGTGTCCGAACGCGAAGCGCTCGCTGCGCTGGACGGTGACGGCATCGCGGCGGCCGCCGCCGACGACCACGATGGCGCCGTCGGCGAGGTCGAACGCGACGCCCCTCAGAGAGCCGGTGACCGGGTAGGAGACGATCCGCTCGCGCGTCGAGGCGAACGCGCCGACGGCGAGCGCGACCGCTCCGCCCACCACGAGGAGGGCCGAGATCGCCACGACACGGCCCCACGGCGACACGCGCATCCGGCGACTGTAACCGGACGCGCGCGTACCGTCACTGGACGACCGGCCGCACGCCCGTCACGCGCCGGCGGGCCACACGCGCGGCAGGCGCTGCATGCGGCCACGGCGCTCGGTCTTGAGCTGCCGGGCGCGCTCGGCGAGCATCCACACGGCCTCGGCGGCCGGACGGAACGGATCGCTCACCGCATGGCCGTCGTCGAGCGAGAGCGCGGCCCACGTCTCGTCGCCGACGTCGGCCAGGAGCACGGCGCCGCGAGGCGCTCGGGAGGAATCGAGCTCCGCCAGCCGCGTCAGCGCCGCCTCGTCGTCGGGGGCGGCGAAGCGGATCGTCAGCGAGGCGTCCGACGGGACCTGCTTGCGGGCTGTCAGGGTCTTGAGCATGGGTTCATTGTGCGCCTGAGACGGCCCGCTCACATCGGGCTAAAGGAGCGCCGTAAGGGGTCGCGGGCCTTAGCTGCGCGGGGTAAGGCCTTAGCCGAAAAATCGCTGCAAATCCGCGGGTTCGTGGCGAGTGTACGGCTAGCCTCACTTCACGCCCGGCGCCGGTCCGCGCTAGCCTGCCTCCCGACATGAAGATCCGCTGACGAGCCCATACCCGCACGCTGCGTTCCCGCGTGCCCGGCCGTCCGCGTTTCTTCCTCTCACCGTCGCCGCCCAACCGGTCGCCGCGACGGTGCGGACGGGCCGCTCGCCACCGAACTTCGCCTCGAAGGAGCCCGCATGCAGCGCCGTCCTCAGATGTCCCGCCGTCCTTCCGTCGGCGGGCGCAACCCGCGACCCGTGCAGGTCAAGCAGCAGCCGCGCATCGTGCGCCAGGCGCCGAAGAAGCGCCCGGCGCGCAAGCCCGGCTCGTAGTCGCGTCGGGGGCCCGGCCTACCCGGCCGGGCCCTCGCGCTCCAGCACGTCGAACGACCACAGCTCGCTCGCCGTCCCGACCGGCCCATCCGAGCGGTGCTGGGCGTGACCGGCCGTGAAGTCGGCGCTCTTCATCCACGCCTGGAAGTCCTCTTCCGAGCGCCAGCGCGTGATCACGAGGCAGACCTCGCGGTCGTCAGTGGGCTCAGCCGCTCGAACGCCTCGAAGCCCTCCGCGCTCGATACCCGGCCGGCGCGCGACGCGAAGCGCCGCTCGAACTCCCCGAACCGCTCGCGCGGGACCGTGATCGCGTTGATCTTGACGATGCTCACGCGACGAGGGTACGGGTCAGGCTGATTCCGCACGCACGCCAAGAGCTCGCGCCAGGGCGTCACGCTGCACACGCTGATGAGCCCCGGCACCGTGGTCCCGCACACGTTCCGCTCGATCCCCAAGTCGGGCGGCATCGCGGTGACCGTGTCGACGATGACGGCATCGCACTACCGGCGCGTCACGCACCACAAAGCGCCCAAGCGCGGCCTGGCGATGCTCGGGGCGCGGTCTACACGCTCGACGGCGTAGCGCTCGCCGTGCAGGCGGGCTTGGCGAACGGCGGCAGGTAAGGAGTGCGGGAGACGAATCGCGCGATCGCAATCGACCGCGATGGTGCGCGGAACGATCACGATCGAGCATGTCCGCGCTCCGAAACAAGGGGGTGCCGGTAGAAACGTCGCTCCTGGTAACGAAAAGGCAGGCACCCCCTCGCCCGCTCGCGGAAAACGATCATCTCCGGGCAGCCAATCTGACCCGCACCCCCTTACTGCCCGCCGTTCGCCGATCCCGCCGAGGCGGGGCGGAGGACGGCGGCGACCGCGGCGCGGCGGCGAGAAGCGAAGAACGCCAACGTCGCAACGAGCACCGGCGGCAACGCGTACCAGCCCTGGCTCGCCAGCACCGCGAGCATCGCGGCGAGCAGGACGCCCGCTCCCGCACGCCGCGGCCAAGGTCGCGGCGTGCGCACGTACGACGCCAAAGCGAGCGCATAGATGAACATGAACACCGCGCTCACGCCCACCACCAGGTGCAGCACCAGCCCCGGCACGAACGCGGCGACGCAGGTCAGCGCCGCGCCCGGGAGCTGCAGGACGAGCACGGCGCGGCGCGGGATCCCGCGCGCGTCCAGCGCGGCCAGCCACGCCGGCGCGCGCCGCTCGCGGGCGGACGAGAACAGCAGGCGCGAGATGCCCCACAGCCAGCTCGCGTTGTTGGCCTGCATCAGCGCCAGCGCGAGCACGGTGATCACGACCGCGCCGCCGCTCACGCGTCCCGCGAGCTGGGCCACGCCGGCGAGCTCGTCGACCGCATCGGGCGGGAGGATCGCTCCGATGTTGGCGGTCAGCAGCGCCGCCAGCAGCCCGTAGGAGGCGAGCGCGATGAACGTGGCGAGCAGGTAGTCGCGGCGCGGGTTGCGCATCTCGCCGGCGACGAAGGTCATGTTCTCGAACCCCGCGAAGCCCCAGAACGCGACCAGCACACCGGCGAGCAGCGGCGACGGCGAGTCCAGCCGGGGAACCACCGCGTCGTAGCCGCCGCGGGCGTCGGGGAACGTGATCGCCACCAGCAGCACCGCCGCGCCGAGCAGCGTGAACGTCGCGATCGACTGCAGCCGTGCGCCAGCCCGCGCGCCGACCAGGTTCGTGTACAGCGCGCCCGCGATCACGGCCAAGGCGCCCGCGAGCCGCACGATCGAGCCGCCGCCCACGGCGTGCGACAGGTACCCGCCCGCGACGAGCGTCGCCGCGGCCAGCGCCGGCGGGAAGATCAGCGCGAACAGCAGCGGCACCGACGCCGCGAACTCCGGGCCGAGGCCGCGCGCGATGAACCCCTCGATGCCGGAGCCGTCGTGTGATTCGCGCACCATCTCGCCGAACACGAGCAGCAGCGGCACGCACAGCAGCGTCGCCAGCCCCCACACGACGAGCGCGTCGTGTCCGGCCAGCCGGTAGATCACCGAGGGCAGGAAGAGGATCCCGGAGCCGGCCACGCTGCCGATCGCCAGCGCGATCCCGCCGCCGAGGCCGAGAGTACGTTGCAGCTGCACGCGCTCAACATGGCGAGCGCGACCCAGAAGAGCAATTCGAGCTACGATCACGACCTATGCGCAACGCTGATGGCTGGGGCGCGCTGGAGGTGCGCCATGTGCGGGCGTTCGCCGCCGTCGTGGACGAGGGCACGTTCTCCGCCGCGGCGCGCTCGCTCGGCTACACGCAGTCCGCGGTCAGCCAGCAGATCGGCGCGCTCGAGCGGATCGTCGGCGCGCCCGTCCTGCACCGGCCGCCGGGCGGCCGCCGCCCGCTCGAGCTGACCGACGCCGGCCGCGTCGTGCTCAAGCACGTCCGCCCGCTGCTCGCCCGCGTGCGCGCGGCCGAGGCCGACGTCGCCGCGCTCGCCGGCGGCGAGGTGGGGGAGGTCTCGGTGCGCACGTTCCAGAGCTTCGGCGGCCGCATGCTGCCCGGCGTGCTCTCCGCGTTCCGGCGCCGCTGCCCGGGCGTCGAGGTGCGGATCGAGGAGGCGCTCACCGGCGACGCGCTGTTCGGCGGGGTCGAGAGCGGCGAGGTCGACGTCTCGTTTGCCGGCTATCCGCTGCCCGAGGGCCCGTTCGCGGTGCGCGAGCTGCTCGACGACCGGTACGTGCTGGTGACCCGGACGGGCGACGAGGTGCACGGGCTCGGCGACCTCAGCGGCCGGCGCCTGCTCGGCATCCGCGGCTGCCAGCACACGCAGGCGATCGAGATGCAGATGATCGCCCGCGGCGTCGCGCCCGAGACGTGGGCGCGCTTCGACAACAACGCGATCATCCAGGCGCTCGTCGCGTCCGGCGAGGGCGTCGCGATCGTGCCCGAGCTGGTGATCGACTGCGGCGACCCGAACATCGACGTGCTGCCGCTGCCCGAGCTCCCGGCCCGCCGCCTGATCGCCGTCTGGCACCGCGAGCGGACGCTGAGCGCGGCCGCGCGCGAGTTCGTCGAGGCCGCGTCGGAGGCGTGCGCCGCATGATCGCGGTCGTCACCGGCGCCGGCTCGGGGATCGGCCGGGCCGCCGCCCGGGAACTCCATCAGGACGGCTGGGAGCTGGTGCTCGCCGGCCGGCGCGAGGACGCGCTCAGAGAGACCTTGCCAGAGGCCATGATCGTCCCCACCGACATCACCGATCCCGCCCAGGTCGACGCCCTGTTCGAGGTCGCCGGCCCGCTCGACCTGCTCTTCAACAACGCCGGGATCGGCGTCGCCTCGCCCGTCGAGGACCTCGCCCTCGAGGACTGGCAGCGCGTGGTGGACACGAACCTCACCGGCGCCTTCCTGTGCGCCCAGGCCGCGTTCCGCGCGATGCTCGGGCGCGGCGGGCGGATCATCAACAACGGCTCGCTCGCGGCACACGTTCCGCGCCCCGACTCAGTCGCCTATACGGCGACCAAGCACGCGATCACAGGGCTGACGAAGGCGCTGTCGCTCGAGGGCCGCGAGCACGACATCGCCTGCGGCCAGATCGACGTCGGCAACGCCGCCACGCCGATGACCGAGGGCTCGACCGAGCCGACCATCGACGTCGCGCTCGTCGGCCGCGCGGTCGCGCAGATGGCCGCGCTCCCGCTCGACGCCAACGTCCAGTTCATGACGATCATGGCCACGAAGATGCCGTTCATCGGGCGTGGCTAAGGTCGCGATCCTGCATACCGGCGGCACGATCAGCATGCGCCGGAGCGACCACGGCTACGCGCCTGAGCCCGGGTACCTGGCCACGCTGCTGGACGGGATGCCGGAGCTGCACGAGGTCGCCGACTACGAGCTGATCGAGCACCATCCGCTGCTGGACTCCGCGAGCGTCCGCCCGAGCGACTGGCTGGCGATCGCGCGCGCGATCGTCAGTCACGGGCACGACGTCGACGGCTTCGTCGTGCTCCACGGCACCGACACGATGGCCTACACCGCGTCGGCGCTGGCGTTCATGCTGCGCGGGCTGCGCAAGCCGGTCGTGCTCACCGGCTCGCAGATCCCGCTGTGCGAGCTGCGCACCGACGCGCGCGAGAACCTGCTGACCGCGATGCTCCTCGCCGCCGCCGAGGACCCGGTCCGCGAGGTGTCGCTGTTCTTCGGCGGCCGGCTGCTGCGCGGCTGCCGCGCGGTCAAGGTGAGCGCGACCGGCTTCGACGCGTTCGACTCGCCGAACTTCCCGCCGCTCGCGCATGCCGGGATCGACATCACCGTCGACCGGCGGGTCGCCGAGCACGAGGTCCCTCCGTCGAACCCGGTGCCGCTCCCGCCGCACCTCGACGCCTCGGTGGGCGCGCTGCGCCTGTTCCCGGGACTCCCGGCCGACCTGCTCCGCAACGCGCTGCGCGAGCCCCTACAGGGGCTCGTGCTGGAGGCCTACGGCGCCGGCAACGCGCCCGGCGGCGACCCGGAGCTGCTGCGCGTGATCGCCGACGCGACTGCTCGCGGCGTGGTGATCGTCGACTGCACGCAGTGCCTGCGCGGGACCGTCGATCTGACCGCGTACGCGACCGGGACCGCGCTCCTGCACGCGGGAGTCATCGGGGGCGCCGACATGACCGTCGAGGCGGCGCTGGCCAAGCTCGTGTACCTGCTGAGCACCATGCGCTCGTCCGAGCACGCCCGCGATCTCATGGGCCAGAGCCTCTGCGGCGAGCTCACCACCTAAGTCCTTGGTAAGCGACCCAAGGTCGCCCCAAGAGGTCACCAAAGCCTCATCTAAAGAGTGCGCTCTGCGGCGGGCGACTCCCCCCTGAGTCGCTCGCCGTCGACACCTCCCCAGCACCCACTCCCACGGAGGGAACATGCTCCACTTCGCTCGTGCGGGCCGCGCCTGGATGGCTGCGCCCGCGCTTGCCGCC
This sequence comes from uncultured Solirubrobacteraceae bacterium, assembly GCA_963837485.1. Taxonomy (GTDB): domain Bacteria; phylum Actinomycetota; class Thermoleophilia; order Solirubrobacterales; family Solirubrobacteraceae; genus Solirubrobacter. Next base: position 253,914 of record CAWINP010000014.1, read on the forward strand.
GGCGCGCTTCTGCTCGCCGGTTCGCCGGCTTTCGCGGCCGATACGGCGCCCGTCTACACCGTCACGCAGGAAGGCATGACCTCGGCCGAGGGCGCCAAGCTCGCCGATGCGTTCGCGATCCCGAACTCGGTCGCTCCCGACGGCGCGTTCGGCTACACGTCGCGGGCGTTCGGGCAGGTGCCGCAGAAGGCGGTCGAGGCCGGCAAGGACGAAGCCGGCCGCCCGACGCAGTCGCAGGCGCTCGACCTGGCCGCGCTGAAGTCGATCCGGCCGCTGTCGGACGCCGCTGCGGCGCGGCAGGCCTCCCGCCTGCTGTCGCTCGTCGGGCTGACCCCGGACCTCAAGGCCGAGCCGAGCATCTCCCACACCGAGCTCTCGCTCTCCGATCGCGCGGGCAGCCTGACTGACAAGTACGCGCTCGACACCTCGGTCTCGTACAAGTTCACGCTCGGCGGCCTGCCCGTCGAGGGCCAGGGCGCGAAGCTGCGCATCGCGTTCGCGGGCGACGGCAGCGTGACGCAGCTGTCGACCTCGCTGCGCCAGCTCGAGCGCGGCGAGGACGTGCCGATCATCTCCTCCGACGAGGCGATCAAGTCGTGCGCCCCGCTGTACGCGGATGACGTGCGCCAGGGCACGCCGACGCTCGGCTACCTGCTCCCCGCGCTGTCGGCGTCGGACGCCTCGGGCAAGGGCAGCGTCCAGCAGATCTTCCCGATCTACACGTGCAACCCGTCGGCCAAGACCGGCACGCAGGCCAACCGCCAGGTGCCGGCCGTGCAGGGCGCGGGCCCGCAGACCTCGCTCTCGATCACGCTCGAGAACACCATGGTCAGCGGCTTTGCCAAGGCGTCCGGCGGCACCGGGCCGTACACGTACAAGTGGTCGTCCTCGTCGACGGTGCTCCCGGCCGTCGGTGACCCGCACATCGAGTACAAGCGCGACCCGCGCGACCCGGAGGCCAAGGGCGAGACGATCACGCTCGAGGTCACCGACGCGAACGGCCTGACCGCGACGGCCTCGGCCCACCTCGACGGCGACGGCAGCGTCTCGGTCGAGTCCACGCCCGGCGGCGGCGGCTTCGGCAAGCTCGCGATCGGCCCGACCGACGTCGGCATCGAGCAGACCGTCGACGAGTGGCAGTGCGCGCAGGACTCGGCGATCGGCTTCAAGAACGTGATGGCCTCGCACGGCATCGCGACCGCGTTCGACTGGCGCGGCACCAACGCCTGGGAGCGCGACTTCAAGAAGGCGTCGCTCGGCGGCACCGACTCGACCTACGCCGACAACGTGGACGCCCAGTGGTACACGGGCCACGGCAACTCGGGCGGCTTCACGTTCAAGAACACGACGCACGACGACGGCAGCATCACCCCGTCGGATGCCGACTGGGGCAACGGCGACCTGGAGTGGCTGCAGCTCGAGTCCTGCCAGGTGCTGCGCGACACCACCGGCACGCACGACTACTTCAGCCGCTGGGGCGGGACGATCAACGGCCTGCACATGCTCAACGGCTTCGATACCAACGCCCAGTGCGTCGGCGGCGGCACCGGCGGCCGCTTCGCCGAGTACCTGTTCCCGTACCAGATCTTCGGCATCACGCTCCGCCCGGCGCTGAAGGTCCAGCAGGCGTGGGCGCAGATGGCGATCGACAAGGAGCCGTCCGGCCGCGTCTATCGCTCGATGGGCAACATCGGCGCGGGCGGCGTGACCAACATCAACGACTACTTCTGGGGCCAGGGCGCGACCGGCCCGGACATCGCGAAGTCGTCGCGAACCGGCATGTGGGCCATCTCCGGCACCACCTGATCTAAAGGGGTCAGGCACCTTTAGTAAACGTGCCTGACCCCTTTATGCGGCTGCCGGGGCCCTCGGCGGTTGAAGGGCGGCGGTGTAGTGCGGGAGCAGGCCCTCCCAGCCGCGCGCGTTTCGCTCTCGCAGTTCCTCGCCGTGCGCGCCGAGCCGCTGCCAGCCGTCGTGCGTGATCCGCACGACGGTGCCGGCGCCGGCCGGCGCGAACGTGATCGTCACCTCGGTCGCGTCGGCGCGGTCCTGGCGCAGGTGCCAGAGGTAGGCGAAGCGAGCCGGCGGCTCCCACGCCGGCACCTCGCCCCAGTCGTGCTCCTCGCCGGCCGGATCGCGGCCGGCGAGAAGCTCTGAAGGTCGTCTCGGAGGCGAACCCGGGCCGGGCGTTCGCAGTCAGGGTGACCGAGTTCGCCCCCGGCTCGGGGATGACCTGGGCGGGCGGGATGCCGCTCGGGCTGTTCAAGGGCGTGCGGACGTTCACGCTTGCGGACGAGCGCGGCTCGACGCGCTTCACCATGCGCGAGGTCTACAGCGCGGGCCGCTGGCACCGCTGATCGGGCGCTCGATCCCCGACCTCGGCCCCTCCTTCACGCGGTTCGCGAACGGCCTCAAGGCCCGCGCCGAGACCTGAAGGAGATCTGACCCGCTTTAAGCTGCGGTGGCATGGATGTGGCGGTGGTGGGGGCGGGAGCGATCGGGGTCCTGCTGGCGGCCGAGCTGCAGGCGGCCGGGCGGGAGGTGACCGTGTGCGCACGGCGGCGCTTCGAGCGGCTCGTGGTCGAGGGGCGGCATGACCTGCCGGCGCACGTGGTGACCGAGCCGGAGGGCACGGCCGACTGGGTGCTGGTCGCGCTGAAGGCGCAGGACAGCCCTGCTGCGGCGCCGTGGATCGCGCAGCTCGGCGGCCAGGTGGTGGCCGTCCAGAACGGGATCGAGCATCGCGAGAACCTCGGCGAGGACGCGCTGCCCGCGATCATCACCGCCGCGACCGAGCGCGTCGCCGACGGGCGCGTGCGGCACCGCTTCGGCCATCGCCTCGCCGTGCCCGACGAGCCGGTGAGCGCGCGTCTGGCGCGCCTGTTCGAGGGCACGATCATGGACGTCGAGCTGGTCGGCGACTTCCACACCGAGGCGTGGCGCAAGCTGCTGCGCAACGCGACCGCGAACCCGATCACCGCGCTCACCCGCGGGCGCATGGGGATCTTCAAGGACGAGCGGATCCGGCAGCTCGCGCGCGGCGTGCTGGAGGAGGCCATCGCCGTCGGGCGCGCGGACGGCGCGCGCTTCGGCGACGACGAGGCCGAGAAGATCCTCGCCGCGTTCGAGGCGATGCCCGGCGACAGCGGGACGTCGATGCTCTACGACCGGCTCGCCGACCGCCCGCTCGAGTACGAGGCGCTGTCCGGCGCCGTCGTGCGCGCCGCCGAGCGGCACGGGATCGCCGTGCCGCTCAACCGCGCGCTGCTGGCGCTGCTCAGCGCGGCTCGGTAGCCAGGCGGACGCCGAGGGCGACCAGGACGCTCACGACGCCGCGATCTCCGACAGCTCGGGCGCGCGCACGGCGGTGACCGCCTCGACCTCCACGCGGTTGTCGTGGAAGACCGCGCCGCGACCCATGTCGGCGTCGCGCTCCTCGACGGTCGCGTTGGCGTTCGCGCCGCCGCGGACGTGCTTGAGCCAGTGGCCCTTGGTCGACGCGATCACGCCGGGGCGGACGCGGTCGGAGACCTCGACCACCGCGATGAACTCGCCGCGCGAGTTGAACACGCGCGCCTCGTCGCCGGTCGCCAGCCCGCGCTCGCGCGCGTCCTCGGGGTGGACCTCGACCAAAGGTCCGCCGGCGCGCTCGCGCAGCAACGGGTGGTTGGCAAACGTCGAGTTCAGGAACCAGTGCGAAGCGGGTGCGAGCAGCGCGAGCCCGGTGCGCGACGCCGTCTCCCGGGGCGGCGTGTAGCCCGCGACGGGGTCGTGGCCGTCCTCCTGCGCACGCGACGACACGAACTCCAGCTTGCCGGAAGCCGTCGGGAAGCCGTCCGCGAACGGCACGAACGGATCCGGGTAGCTCAGCCGCACCCAGCCCTCCTCCACCAGCCGCTCGTACGTGATGCCCTCCAGCGACGGGTGGCCGGAGTGTGCCGTCAGGGAATCCCTCGGCGCGCTGGAGGGCCCGGAGCCGAGCATCGTGCGGACCAGCTGCTCGTCGGAGTCATACAGCGACGGCTCGGCGAGCCCCATGCGACGAGCCAGCCGGCGGAACGTCTCGGTGGTCGGAAGGCACTCGCCGGGCGGCTCGACGGCCGGCAGGTTGAGCAGCAGGTACATGTGCCCGTAGCCCTCGTGCAGGTCCAGGTGCTCGGTCTGCATGGTGGCGGGCAGGACGATGTCGGCGTAGTCGACGGTGTCGGTCGGGAACTGCTCCAGCACCACGGTGAAGAGGTCCTCGCGCTCGAGCCCGCGGCGGACCTTGGCGGACTCCGGGTTGCTCGACATCGGGTTCGCTCCGTAGACCACGAGCGCCTTGACCGGCGGGTCGTCGAGCCGCAGGAGGTTCTCGCCGAGGTTGGTCATCGCGAGCGAGCGGACCGGGCGCTCGCGCAGGTCGTAGCGCCACAGCGCGTCGCGATCGGCGCCGAAGTAGCCGCTCGTGGAGTACGACACGCCGCCGCCCGGATAGCGCCAGTCGCCGGTCACGCCCGGGATCGCGTTCAGCGTGCGCAGCGCCATCCCGCCGCCGGCGTGGCGCTGGATCCCCATCGTGGCCCGGATGCCGGTCGGCCGGGTGTGGGCGAGCCGACGTCCGAGCTCGACGATGCGCTCGGCTCCCAGCCCGGTGATCGGAGCCACGCGGTCGGGCGGGAACTCGAGGATGCGCTCGCGGAACCGCTCCCAGCCGAGCGTGTGGTTCGCGAGGTAGTCGCGGTCCTCGGCGCCCTCGTCGAGCACCACTCCCAACAGCCCGAGCGCGAGCGCGGCGTCGGTGCCCGGCAGCGGCGCGAGGTGCTCGTGCGCCTGCTCGGCGGTGCGCGTGCGCAGCGGGTCGATCGCCACCACGTGCGCGCCCGCCTTCTTGGCGGCATTGATGAACTTCCACAGGTGATGGCCGCTGGTGAGCGTGTTCGTGCCCCACAGCAGGATCAGCTTCGAGTCCGCGAACGTCTCCGGGTCCATGCCCGTGTTGGTGCCGTTCGTGTAGCGCGCGCCGACGCCGCCCGCGATCGAGCAGATCGTCATGTCGTGCCACGAGGCGCCGAGCACGTTCCACAGCCGCTGCCCGGCGCGGCCCTCGAGCCCTTGGACGTAGCCGAGCGTCCCGGTCCCCTGGAACGGCCAGATCGCCTCGCCGCCGAACTCGTCGCGGATCGCGCTCAACCGCTCCGCGATCTCGCCGAGCGCGTCATCCCACGAGATGCGCTCGAAGCGTCCCTCGCCCTTGCGCCCCACGCGCCGCAGCGGGTGCAGCAGCCGGTCCGCGGCCTGCGTGTGCTCGAGGTAATGGTTGACCTTCGCGCACAGCGCGCCGCGCGTGAACGGGTGATCGCGGTTGCCGCGCAGCCGCGTCGCGCGACCGTCCTCGACGGTGACGAGCCAGCTGCAGGTGTCCGGGCAGTCGAGCGGGCAGGCGCCGTGGACGTCCATCGCCCAAGTATGAATACGACCGTGCTCGTACTTCGAGGCGGCGAGCTGATCGATCCGGCGGACGGCCGCCGCACCGGCGACCTGTGGATCTCCGGGCCGCGGATCGCGCGGCCGGGCGCCGCGACGCGCGAGATCGACGTGCGCGGCAAGCTCGTCGTGCCGGGGCTGATCGACATGCATGCGCACGTCTTCGCCGGTCAGGACCTCGGCGTCGACCCCGACGTCGTCGGCCCGGCCTCAGGAACGACGACGTTCATCGACACCGGCACCGCGGGCGCGCACACGTTCGGCGCGTTCCGGCGCGGGACGATCGAGCGCGCCGTCCCTCGCGTGCGGGCGTTCGTGAACATCTCGACGATCGGGATCACGAGCATGCTGCTGGCCGGCGAGGCGCAGACCCTCGCCTACTGCGACGTCGGCGCGTGCGTCGCCTGCGCGCGCGAGCACGCCGACCGCGTGCTGGGCGTGAAGGTGCGCGCCTCGGCGAACGTGGTGGGCGAGAACGGCGACGAGCCGCTGCTGCGTGCGCGGGAGGCCGCCGACCGGCTGGGCCGGCCGCTGATGGTGCACATCGGGCGCGCGCCGTCGGGGATCGAGACCGTGCTTGCGAAGCTCGGGCCGGGCGACGTGCTCACGCATTGCTTCTCCGGCTGGCGCGACAACGGGCTGCTCGGAGAGAACGGGCGCATCCGGCCATCGGTACTGGCCGCGCAGCGCCGCGGCGTCGTGTTCGACGTCGGCCACGGGATGGGGTCCTTCGACGCCGAGGTCGCGAAGGCGCTGCTCGCCGAGGGCTTCGCGCCGGACACGATCTCCAGCGACATCCACGCCTACGGGACCGCGCGGCTTCCCGAGGTGCTGGCGAAGTTCCTCGCGCTGGGCCTGTCGCTGGACGAGGTGATCGCGCGCGCGACGCTCGGCCCGGCCCGCGCGCTCGGCCTGGACGGCGGCACGCTGCGTGAGGGCGCGATCGCCGACGTCGCCGTGCTCGAGCTGGTGGACGGCCCGGTCGAGTGGGAGGACACGTGGGACCACACGTTCTCCGGCACGCAGCGGCTGCGCGTCGTGCTCACCATCCAGGGAGGGGAAGTCGATGGCGATTGACACGCCGGCGCTGCTGATCGACGGCGGCCGCCTGCGCGCGAACGTCGCGGCGATGGCGGCGACCGCGCGGGAGGGCGGCGTCGCGCTGCGCCCGCATGCCAAGACGCACAAGATGAACGAGGTCGCGGCGCTGCAGCTGGAGGCGGGCGCGGTGGGGCTGACGGTGGCCAAGCTCGGCGAGGCCGAGGTGTTCGTGGACGGCGGCTGCCAGGACATCCTGATCGCGTATCCGCTGATCGGGGACGCGAAGCTGGAGCGCCTGGCCGCGCTCGCCCGCCGGGCGCGGGTCGCCGTCGCGCTCGACTCGCTGGAGGTCGCGCGGGCGATCGCGGAGAGCGGCGCCGGCGTGCGCGTGCGGATCGAGGTCGACACCGGTCAGCACCGCGCGGGGGTGGCGCCGCGGGACGTCGCCGGGCTCGCGCGCGAGGTGGCGGCGCTCGGGCTGCACGTGGAGGGCGTGATGACGCACGAGGGTCAGGCGTACGGCGCACGGGACCTCGCGGCGGCGACCCGGGAGGCCGCGGCGTCGATGCGCGAGGCGGCGGCTGCCGTGAGCGGGACGCTCGTCGTCTCGCTCGGCTCCACGCCGACCGCGCGGTTCGCCGCGCGCGAGCCCGGCGTGACCGAGATCCGCCCCGGCACCTACGTCTTCCAGGACCGCACCCAGATCGCCCACGGCGCCGCCACGCCAGACGACGTCGCCGCCTTCGTGCTCGCCACCGTCGTCTCCCGCCCCGCACCCGACCGCGCGGTCGTCGACGCCGGCACCAAGGCGCTCTCCTCGGACCGCCTCAACGCGCCCGGCGCGCCCGCCGACTTCGGCGCGCTCGACGGCACCGGCTGGCCGCTCGTGCGCGCCAGCGAGGAGCACGGCGTCGTCGCCGTCCCGCCGCACGCGAAGCTCGGCATCGGCGACCAGGTCCGGATCGTCCCCAACCACGTCTGCCCCGTGGTCAACCTGTTCGACGAGGCCGTCATCGTCGATGGCGAGCGCGAGCTCGCCCGCTGGCGCGTCGCCGCCCGCGGCCTCAGCCGTTAGCGAGCGCCGCGAGCTCGACGCGGACGGTCTCGGCGATCTCCTCGAAGCGCAGCGAGTAGACCTTGTACTTGCGCTCGCGCAGCACGCGCGCCCGCCCGTCGAACCGCCGCGCGGGGATCGCGAATCCGATCAGCTCGTCCATGGCCAGCGGCCGGTCGCAGCGCACGCACATGCCGCCGGGGCCGAGGTCGATCGTCGTGGCCGCGATCGGGCCGCCCCGATCGCGAGTGAGCGTGCACTCCAACTCGATCTCGGTGCGCGGGGACAGGCGGCGCTCCATCGGAACGGATGGTGCCACGATGTGGGACTCCATGCACAAGCGTCCACTCGGCGACTCCGGCATCCAGGTCTCCACGATCGCGCTCGGCTCCTGGCTCACCTACTCGGGCGGGGTCACGCGCGAGCAGACCGAGCGCTGCACGCGCGCCGCGTTCGAGGCCGGCATCACGTTCTTCGACACCGCGAACGTCTACGGCCGCGGCGCGGCAGAGCAGGCGTGGGGCGAGATCCTGGCCGAATACCCGCGCGACTCCTACGTGCTCGCGACGAAGGCCTACTTCCCGATGTCGGCGACCGACCGGGGGCTCTCGCGCGCGCAGATCCACAAGCAGCTCGACGCGTCGCTGAAGCGGCTGAACACCGATCATGTCGACCTCTTCCAATGTCATCGCTACGACGAGTCGACGCCGCTGGAGGAGACGATGCAGGGGCTGACCGAGGTCGTGGAGGCCGGCAAGGCGCGCCACGTCGGCTTCAGCGAGTGGCCGGTCGAGCGCATCCGGGAGGCGCTGGAAATCCCGGGGATGACGAAGTTCGTCTCCAGCCAGCCGCAGTACTCGGCGCTCTATCGCGCGCCGGAGGCCGAGGTGTTCCCGCTGTGCGCGGAGAACGGCATCGGCCAGATCGTGTGGTCGCCGCTCGCCCAGGGCGTGCTGACCGGCAAGTACAAGCCCGGCGAGGCGCCGCCGGAGGGCTCGCGCGCGACCTCGTCGGAGATGAGCCGCTTCATCGGCCAGTTCATGCGGCGCGAGACGCTCGAGCGGGTCCAGCGCTTCGTCAAGGTCGCCGAGGAGGCCGGCCACACGCCGTCGCAGCTCGCGCTCGCCTGGGTGCTGCGCGAGCCCGACGTGGCCGCGGCGATCGTCGGCGCGTCCCGCCCTGAACAGGTCTTCGAGAACGCGGCGGCCGGCGACATCGGGCTCGGCGCGGACACGCTCGCGGCGATCGACGCGGCGCTCGCGCCCGCGCAGAGCAGCCTCTTCTAAAGCACGGCGAACTTAGAACAGCGGCTCGGTGCTCAGCAGCGGCTCGATCCTCCAGCCGTCCGGCGCCGCCGTCGCGTGCCAGAGCTCGTCGAAGCCCTCCTGCGGCGACGGGCGGATGAGGCGCTTCGCGGTTCCGATCACGCCGCGGTCGGGCACCCGCGCGCGGCCCTCGCGCCCGGCGTTGCGCGCGAGCGCGACCCCGGCGTCGACCTCGACCAGGTAGCCGATCACGCGGAACCCGGCCGCGCGCGCCGGCTCGACGTAGCGGCGCCGCTCCGCCGGCGTCGGGTTGGTGTTGTCGACCACGAACCGCTGGCCCGTGTCGAGGCACAGCTCGAGGAACGCGGCCTCGCGTGCGCGCGTGCGCAGCAGGTCCATCGACACGCGCACGTGGGTGGCCAGGAAGCGGTCGCGGTAGAGCGTGGTCTTGCCGCTCCCCTGGACGCCGCAGAGCACGATCGCCTCCATCGGGGAATCATCCACCAGGATGAGCGACGAGAGCCCGACTCCCCCAACGCTGCGGGAGGCGGTCGGCGCGATGCGGATCCACGCGCCGAGCGAGCGCAACCCGCGGCTGGCCGCGTTCCTGGCGGCCGCCAACCAGGACACGGCATTGAAGGCGCGCTGGCACGTCGCGCAGGTGAACGCCGACCGGCTGGACATGAGCGACCACTCGTGGGTCCATCTGCAGATCGTGCTCAATCGCGCGCTGCACCTGTTCCGCCTGCTCCATCGCCGCGGCGTGCGCTCAGCGATGGAGCTGAGCTACGGAATGGACGCCGACGACGCCGAGGTCGTGATCGCGGGCGGCTGCCTGCTGCACGACATCGGGATGTCGATCCACCGCGCCGACCACGAGGCGTTCAGCCTGTTCCTCGCGCTGCGCCACCTCGACGGGCTGCTCGGCGGCTACGAGGACCCCGAGAAGACCGTCGTCCTCTCCGAGATCGAGCACGCGATCATCGGCCACCGCAGCGATGGGCGCCCGCTGACGCTCGAAGCCGGCGTCGTGCGGGTCGCCGACGCGCTGGACATGGAGCACGGCCGCAGCCGCGTCGCGATCGAGCGGCTGCCGAACATGCACGCGCTCTCGGCCGCCGCGATCAACGAGGTGCGGATCATCCCCGGCGAGCGCAAGCTGGTCCGCGTGGAGATCGACATGAACAACTCCGCCGGCGTGTTCCAGGTCGACAATCTGCTGGCCGCCAAGCTGCGCGGATCGGGGCTCGAGAACCACGTCGAGGTGGTCGCGCGGATCGAGTCCGAGCACGAGAAGCGGCTGTTGCGGGTGTTCGAGATATAGATTCGCGCCGCGCGGGCGATCAACCCGAAGGAATGGCCCGATCCCCCGGTCCACGCGACGCCCCCCATGCCGACCGCCTGGCTCGCCTCGCCGCGCGTCTGCTTCGCGCTCCCCTGGCGGCGGTGACCACGCATGCCGGCGAGCTCGTCGCGGGGATCGGGATCGAGGAGCCGCCCGCGCTGTGCGCGGAAGTCTGCGGGCCGGTCGTGGTCACGGGCGCGCCGAGCTTGTGCGGAGTGCCGCTACCTGGCGGCGGCACGCTGTGCGTGCTCGACCGCAAGCCGCGCGACTGGGTGATCGACGACGTCGAGGCGCTCGCGGACCTCGCCGCCACGCACGAGCCGTTCGACGCGCTGACCGGCGTCCCCGACCGCGACGCGCTGCGCCGCCGGCTCGAGTCTGCGCTCGCCGCCTCGCGCCTCCGGCGCGGGCGCGTCTCGGTGCTCTATCTCGACCTCGACAACTTCAAGCTCGTCAACGATGTGCTCGGCCACCGCTCCGGCGACGAGCTGCTGCGCCAGGCGGTGACGCGCATGCGCGACGCGATCGAGGGCACCGGGCTGCTCGCGCGCTTCGGCAGCGACGAGTTCGCGATCCTGCTCGAGGGCGCCGAGGCGGCCAAGCCGGGCATCGCCAACATCGTCGCCAACAAGGTCGTGACCGCGTTCGGCACGCCGTTCGAGCTCGACGGGACCGCGTTCGAGATCGGCGTCTATGTCGGCATCGCCCACCACCCGTGGCACGGCGACACCGCCGACACGCTGCTCGAGCACGCCGGCGCCGCGATGGAGCAGGCCAAGCGCGACGGGCGCCGCCGCGTGCATGCCTACAAGGCCCAGCCCAGGGACACCAGCCGGCTCGAGCTGCTGACGCTGTCGGCGCGCCTGCGGCGCGCGATCGCCGGGAACGAGCTCGTCCTGCACTACCAGCCGATCGTCGATCTCTCGACCGGGGCCACCACCCGCTTCGAGGCGCTCGTGCGCTGGCAGCATCCCGACCGCGGCCTGCTCGCGCCGGGCGCGTTCATCCCGCAGATCGAGGACACGCGGCTGATCGAGGAGCTCGGCGCGTGGGTGATCGAGCAGGTCTGCGACCGCTCGGCGGCCTGGAGCGCGCTGCGCCTGGAGCCGGACATCTCGTTCAACGTCGCGCCGCGCCAGCTGCGCCAGCCCGGCTTCGCCGACATCGTCTCGCACGCGATCGAGCGCCGCGGGCTGGACCCGGGCCGCTTCCTGGCCGAGGTGACCGAGTCGGCCGCGCTCGAGGACGAGGCGCTGGCCGAGGGCGCGATGCGGCGCCTGCAGGCGGCCGGCCTGCGCACGGCGATCGACGACTTCGGCGCCGACCACTCGTCGCTCGGGCGCCTGCGCGGGCTCGCCTTCGACGTGCTCAAGATCGACCGCTCGTTCCTCGCCGAGGTACCCGCCGACCCGAAGGCGAGCGCCGTGGTCAGCGCGATCCTCGCGCTGACGTCCGGCATCGGCATGATCGCCGTCGCAGAGGGCGTCGAGACCGAGCCGCAGCATCGCTTCCTGATCGACGCGGGCTGCGCCTACGCGCAGGGCTTCTTCCTCGCCCGCCCGATGCCGGCCGAGAACGCGACCGAACTGCTGCTGGCGCAGGCCGCGGCCGGGCGCCGGGCTAAGCAGCGCGCTTACTGAGGTCCCACGCGGCCTGCAGCGTGTTGCGCAGGAGCATGGCGATCGTCATCGGCCCGACGCCGCCGGGCACGGGCGTGATCCAGCCCGCGACCTCGAGCGCCTCGTCGTAGGCGACGTCGCCGGCCAGGCCGCCGGCGAGCCGGTTGATGCCGACGTCGATCACGACCGCGCCGGGCTTGATCCAGTCGCCGCGGATCAGGCCGGGGACGCCGGCGGCGACCACGAGCACGTCGGCGGTGCGGGAGAGGGAGGCCACGTCGCGCGTGTCGATGTGGCACTGCGTGACGGTGGCGCCGGCCTGGAGCAGCAGCTGGGCGACCGGCTTGCCGACCAGGTTCGACGCACCGACGACGGTCGCGTTGAGCCCGCGCAGCTCGAGGCCGGTGGTCTCCAGCAGCCGCATCACGCCGAGCGGCGTGCACGGGCGCAGGCCGCCGAGCCCGAGCGCGAGCGCGCCGGCGCTGGCCGGGTTGAGGCCGTCGACGTCCTTGTGCGGGGCAACGCGCGCGGCGATCTCGGTGCCGTCGAGGTGCTTGGGCACCGGGAGCTGGCAGAGGATGCCGTCGACCGCCGGGTCGGCGTTGAGCTCGTCGATCAGGTACAGGACCTCGGTGCGCGACGCGCCCGCGCCCAGCTCGAACTTGTACGACGCGATGCCGGCCTCCTCGCACGCGCGCAGCTTGCTCGCGACGTAGACGGCGCTGGCGGGATCGTCGCCGACGATCAGCGTGGCCAGGCCGGGCTGGCGGCCATGGCGAAAGAGGAAGCTGGCGGCGTCGTCGGCCACGGCCGCGCGCTCGGCGGCGGCGACCGCCTTGCCGTCGATGATCGTGGCCGGCGTCGCGAGCGAGCCGAACGTGAGCACGCCGATCCCGTCCGGGACGACGGGCGGGGGTGCAGCATGGCGGCTGTGCGTCGCGGTGCCCATCTCCTCTCGGGATATCGGGCGCTACGAGCGGAACTTGCGTCGTATGAGCGTCCAGCGGCTAGCTGATGGTGACCGGCGTCCCGACCGGCATCAGCTTCGAGAGGCGCAGGATGTCCGGGTTCTTCAGGCGCACGCAGCCGTGCGAGATGCGGCCGGGAATCAGGCCCGGCTCGTTGGTCCCGTGCACGCCGACGTAGCCGCCGCCCGGCCAGTCGGTCAGCGTGTCCGAGGTCGCGCTGGTGCCGAACGCGACCGGCCCGTAGAACGAGCCCGCGCCGCCGTAGCCGGTCAGCTTCGAGCGGATGTAGAACTGGCCGGTGGGCGTGCGCCACTGCGGCTGGCCGACGCCGACGCGAGCCTGGAAGACCTTCCTGCCCTTCTTGACCAGCGTCGCCGTGAACGTGCGCGTGTTGATCTTCAGCCAAGTGTCGAGCGGCTGAAGGTCGCTCAGCGCGTCCGCGGGCACCCAGCCCTTGGTCCCGTTCGGGCGGACCGGCAGGCGCACCTGGTACCACGTGCGGTCCTGCTCGTCGGTCGTGCTCTTGAGCACCAGGACGAGCTCGTCGGTCTTGTCGGGGGTGCGCGTCTTCAGCCGGGCGACCGTGCGCGCGGAGCCCTTCGGCTGCGCGTACGTCGCGACCGCGCGGTCGACGAACGCGTAGAACGTCTGCTTGCCGGGGTGGAAGAGGTTCTGGGTCTTGGCCTGCGCGGGCGCCGCCGCGGCCGCGACGAGCGCGACCGCGAGTGCCACCGACTTCACTGCCGCCTCAGCCCGTGTTCCGCGGGACCTGCCGCGACTGTGTCCGCCGCGCTCCCTTGACGCTGACCTGCGCCGCGGTCAGGCACGAGCTCGAGCTGATCGTGAGCTTGCCCTTCCTGGTCGGGCGCACCTTGAACGTCGCCTCGCCCTTGGAGTTCGTCTTGCCCGTGCGCTTGACGCCCGGGCCCCTGAGCCTGATCGAGGCGCCCTTGATGACGCCGTCGGTGACCGTGACCTTCACCGTCGTCACTTCCTTCGCCCGCACGGAGAGCGTCTTGGGCACCGAGATGCAGCGCGACGGCTTGGACGCCGACGTGACGGGCACCGGCGGCGACGTGACGACGACGGTCGCGGTGACCGGGCCGGCGCAGATGGCCCGGGTGTCGTCGGGATTGGCGTTCTTCCCGCACGCGGTCGCGGTGTTCACGTAGGTGCCGGCGTTCGAGTAGGTCGAGGTGCACGTGTACGTGAACGTCTCGCCGGGGTCGAGCAGGCCGTTCGCGTTGCCGTCGCCGCTCGCGTACACGACCGGGCGGCAGAGGTCGTCGGTGACGCCGAGCTCCTTGATCTGCTCCGGCGTCGTGCTGATGTTCGTGACCGTGTACGTGTAGGTGACGGTCTGCGGGGCCACCCCGCCGGGCGTCGACGCCGTCTTGGTCATCGTGATCGCCGGCTGGAAGGAGCCGATCGTGAGCGTCTTGTCGATGTTCACGTCGTCGTTGGCGACCGCCTGCGTGTGCACGATGCCGGTCGCGCGCAGGCGCACCCGCGCGGTTCGCACGCCCGGGCTCAGCGCGACCGTGTAGCTCACGGGATCGAATTGCTTGCCCGCCGTGTTTGCGGGTACGTCGACGTTGGTAGCCAGCGGGACGACCGCGCCGGTCGCGGTGCCGTCCGCCGCCGGCAACTGCAGCGAGATCGTGGCGCCCGTGACGTTGCACGGCAGCCCCGCGACGTTGTTTCCGGTCACCGTGAATACGACGACGTCACCATTGCGGAACGTGTCGAGGTTCCGGCCGACGGTGAGCTCGAGGCTGTTGTTCTTGCACCCGAGGGGAACCTGATCCGCCATCGCGGGCGTTCCCGGCATGCCCGTCAGCACCACCACAGCCATCGCTACGACCCAGCAGCCTGCGCGCGTCATGTCCCCCCCTACGAGATGTCGGCGGGAACCTATACGGAAGACCAGGCCCCATGAGGTCAGATCGCTTTACCGCAAAGCCGCGAAACACGCTGCTTAGCCGGGGATTTACGATGCCGCAGGTAACCCAAAGGTTTTCACGCTGACCATTTCTGCTCGACGAGTGGCCGATTGTCCGGCGGCCATCTCGCGCGACAGTGGGGCGCGGTCAATCGCTCGCCGGAGGTCGCCGCATGTCGAGAGTCGCCGCAGTCCTGCTGGTCCTCGCCGCCTGGCTCGCCGCCGGGCCGGCCGCGTCGGCGCATCCGGGCGGCCTCGCCACCGTCTTCGCGAAGCGCGCGTCGCTGACGCACGGGATCGCCGGCGACCAGCGCTTCGTGTTCACCACCGAGCCAGGCATCGGCGACAGTCGCCCAGGGGGCGACGTCGCTGAGGGAGCTCGCCCGGGGGGCTCGCTCCCTCGCCCCGAGCAGGGTCAAGCGCCCAGCGGCGCCCGCGTGGTCGTGCTCGACCGCTTCACCGGCCGCGAGGTCGCGACGCTGCCGCCGCCGCCCGGCGGCTTCAAGCTCCCGTTCACGCTGCGCGTGCCGTCCCCCGGCCACCTCGTCGTGCTCGACAACGCCGGGTTCCCGCCGCAGGGCACGCCGAAGGTCTACGACTACGCCTACCGCGCGGACCGCCGCGGGTTCAGCGCCGCGGTGACCCGGACGACCGACTTCAGCGGCCTGCCGCTCGCGTTCGCCGAGGACGTCGAGGTGCTGCCGGACGGGCAGTACGTGGTGTCGGAGTCGGTGATCGGCGGGCTGTGGCTGATCGGCCGCGATGGCGCGATCAAGCCCGGGATGGTGCCGTCCACCCCCGCGCCGCTGCCCAAGCTCGGCGGCTGCCTGTTCCCGGCGGGCCCGTTCACGGTCGGGGGCCTGCCGTTCGAGCCGGTCGGCGGCTTCGCGCCCGGCGCCGGCTCGCTCGCCGTGCGCGGCAACGATCTCTACCTGTCCTCGACCTGCGAGGGCGGTGTGATGAAGCTGCCGATCCCGGTGCTCGAGGACGCCTCGCGGCCGGCCGAGGAGCGCGTCGGCGCGATCCAGACCGTCGTCCCGCGGGCGTTCTCACTCGAGAGCCTGAAGGGGATCCAGTTCGATCGCTTCGATCCAAGAGACCCGTGGCTATACGCCGGCGACCCGTTCCGGCTGCAGCTGATCCGCGTCGACGTGCGGACCGGCCGCCGCCAGGTGCTCTCGACCGACGGCCGGCTGTTCGATTTCACCGTCTCCACGGCGTTCCTGCCGCCGCTCGCGCCGGGGCTCCCGAGCCCGCTGGTCACCGCGAGCGACCAGGAGTACCGCTCGACGCTGCTCAACTCGGCGCTGTCGGAGGACCAGTTCCGGCAGCCGTTCCTGCTCGGACGGTTCTTCGGTCGGTAACTTCAAGCCATGGGCTTCGATGTGTCGGGCCTCACGGCCTACGTCAACGGCGAGTTCGTTCCCGGCGCCGCGGCCGCGGTGTCGATCTTCGACCACGGCTTCATGTACGGCGACGGCGTGTTCGAGGGCATGCGCGTGTTCGACGGCGGGCTGTTCCGGCCGCACGACCACATGGCGCGGATCGTGCGCTCCGCGCGCGCGATCGGGCTCGAGCCGCCCGACACCGGCGAGCTGCTCGCGATCGTCTGCGAGGTGGTGCGGCGCAGCGAGCTGCACGACGCGCACGTGCGCCCGATCGTCACGCGCGGCTTCGGCGGCCCGGGGATCGACCCGCGCAGCTGCGACACGCCGTCGCTGATGGTGTCGGCGTACCCGTTCCCGCCGTTCCTCGGCGCCGAGCCGATCCGGCTGATGACGAGCGCGATCGCCCGCAAGGCGCCGCGCTCGCTCGGCGCGCACGTGAAGTCGCTCAACTACCTCGACGGGATCATGGCCAAGCAGCAGGCGATCGCCTGCGGGATGGACGACGCGCTGATGCTCGACCACTCGGGCGCGGTCGCCGAGTCCACCGGCGCCAACGTGTTCATGATCCGCGACGGCGAGCTGCTGACGCCGACGACGCGCGCCGCGCTGCCGGGCATCACCCGGCGCACGGTGCTGGAGATCGCGCGCGACGAGGGCATCCCGGCGGCCGAGACGGAGCTGTTCCCGATGGACTTCTACAGCGCCGACGGCGCGTTCGTGTGCGGCTCGGGCGCGGGGATCGTGCCGGTCGGCTCGCTTGACGGGCGGTCGCTGGCCGAGCCTGCTCACCCGCTCGTGGAGCGGCTGCAGGCGGCCTACCGGGAGCGCACCCGGCGCGCGGAGCATCGGCTGGAGGTCTACTCGGCGGTGCCGGCGGCGTAGTGTCCCGAGTCGGAAGTTCGCAGGCAGCTTGCGGGCGCCTCGCCGCGCCTGGCGCTCGCCGGCGACCTCGCAAGTACGCCCGGTACGAGCCAGGTCGCCGGCGAACGCCAGCCACGACGATGCATCCCGCAATCTGCGAGCGAACTTACGACTCGCGACACTAGCTGACGACGTGCGGCAGCATGTGACAAACGTCGCATGCCCGGTTTGCCCCGGGTACGGGCGCGCACGGAGGCGTTACGTCGGGTTGGCCGGTGTCTTGCGGTGGGGAACCCGCACCTGTACGGCGGTTTTCCACCGCGCGCACGGGAGTTGTCACCGGTTTTCATATGGCCGAAAGTCGGGCACCTTGTAAGCCATGCCCACGACCGTCCTCATCGTCGACGACCACGCCGGCTTCCGCAGGGCGGCGAGGACGTTGCTGGAGGCCGAGGGCTACGACGTCACCGGCGAGAGCGCGACGGGCTCGGAGGCGCTCGAGGCCGTGGCCCGACTTGCCCCGAACGTCGTCCTGCTGGACATCGGTCTTCCGGACGTCGACGGGATCGAGGTGTCCGCGCAGTTGACGCGCGAGGACCCGACGCGGGCGGTCGTGCTCACCTCGACGCGCGATGCCACCGAATGCGCGCCGCTGGTGAAGTCCTGCGGCGCCCGCGGGTTCATCCCCAAGTCAGAGCTCTCGGGCGCGGCGATCGCCGAGCTCGCCGCGTAGCTGTCACGTCGAGGGCGCTCGTCTCGTCTAGAGGGCGAGACGAAAGGAGCCCCCGATGACGCGCGAACCCATTTCGGTCGGCGACATGATCGACGACGTGCTCGCCCTGGTGACCGGCGGCATCGCCGCGCTGCTGCCGGCGTTCCTGCTGGCGGTGCCGTGCATCGTGCTGCTTGTCGTGCCGGTCCTGATCGCCGGGCTGGTGCTCGCCGCGGTGGGCGGGCTGGTCGCGCTGGTGCTGGCGCCGCCGGTGCTCCTGGTGCGGTCGTTGCGGCGCCGCGGTTGACCCAAAAACCCAGGGCGGCTCACCGATTGCCGGCGGTCGCGCGAGCGCGCATGCTCTCAGGATGCGCTCACTCATCCTGGCCGTCCTCGCGCTGCTCGCGACCGCGGGCGCGGCCCATGCCGACGGCCTGGCGGCGTCGGCCGGCGGGCGCTACGACCAGACGACGGGGCTGGTGGCCGGCCGCCCCGCGGTCATCGTCTCGACGCTGTACCTCGCGGACTCCGACTGCGAGCGCCCGCGTGACCTGAAGGCAACGCTGACGCCGCCGCGCGGCATCGCGGTCGACGGCCCGCGCACGCTCGCGCCGAAGGCCCGCGGCGGCTCGCGTGACGACCGCATGGTCAACGCGACCTGGCACGTGCGCGCGGCGCGCGCCGGCGTCGCCTGGGGCCGCGTGAAGTGGAGCGGAACCGCAGCCGACGGGACGGCGTGCGCCGGCTCGCAGCACCTGCGCGTCGTGGCGACGTCGGCGCCGCCGACCCTCTCGGTGGTCGCCGCGGTGAGCTACACCGGCGGGAAGACCGGCGTGATCGTGCGTGCGAGCCTGCCCGGCGTGAGCACGGCCGTCGGCGAGGCGTTCGACACGTTCTTCAACGAGGAGCACGTCCTCGGGCGCGCGCGGCGCGGGCTGGCGCATCTGCTCCGCCCGACGCCGTACGTCACCCACCGCTTCGACGCCGACGGGTTGAGCTGCGTGCTCCTCGACGGCGAGCGCGGGAGCCTCGCTTACCGGCTCCGCTTCACGTGGAACCACGCGATCGGGGCCGCGAGCATCGTGCGCGGCGGCTCGGTGCCGGTGCAGGCGGCGCCGCGCAACGACACCGAGCGCGCCTGCGAGCGCCAGTACCGCCCGGTCCCGGCGTGCGATCCGTGCGAGGGCGGAGACGCGTCGCGCGCCGGCGGCCTGAAGGCCTCGGCCGGCGAGCCGTACGGCAGGACGGCGCCGCTCGTCGCCGGTCGCGCCGCGGTGATCAAGTCGACGCTCTTCCTCGACGCCGACGACGAGCGCTGCGGCGAACGAGCCGTGCACCGGCTGCGCGCGACGTTCACGGCGCCGCCCGGCGTCGCGGTGCGCGGACCGCGGACCGTCGCGCCGCGGGTGCGGATCGCCGGGATGATGAACGCGACCTGGCACGTGCGGGCGGCCGCTCCGGGCACACGCTGGGGGCGCGTGACGTGGCGCGGCACCGGCGCCGGAGGCCGCCGCTGCAGCCATTCCCAGCGCCTGCGAATCGTCGCGGCCTCGGGACCGCCCGGCCTGGTGGCGGTGGCGGCAGTGCGCTTCCGCAGCGACGTCGGCGTGATCCTGCGCGGGCGGCTTCCCGGCGTGGAGCGCCCCGACGGCGAGACGTTCGACGCGTTCTTCGAGGAGTGGCACGTGCTCGGCCGCCCGCGGCGCTCGACGCAGCGGCTCCTGCGGCCGCTCGGGGACGGTCAGCGCGTGCGCCTCGCGCTCGGCTTCGACTATCAGGGCGTGACGTGCGTGCTGGTCTCCAGCCCGCCCGCGGCGACGAGCGTCCCCTACCGGCTCGCGTTCACCTGGAACCGCGCGATCGGCGCCGAGCCGGTGCGGCACGCCGGCTCGCTGCGGATCCTCCCGAAGCCCGCCGACTACGCCGAGCATCGCTGCGAGCGCGAGTTCGACCCGGTCGTCACGCCCGGCGAAGGTTCGGTTGCCAGGACGGGCACACCGATGTAGCCTCGCTCGCGATGCCAATGACTGCCGCCGCGGAACACGCCACGTCGCGCCCCTAGGGCTCCCAGCCCCCGCGCGACCCGCTGCTCCGTCCCAGTCATCGCTTCCTTGGAGGTCTCCTTGTCGCGCGATCAGCGCATGCGGCGCCGCGACCCCGACAGCTTCCGCTGCCGGCACTGCCGCCTCGACGTACCCATGCAGGCGCCCGGCACCCGGCACCGCAACCACTGCCCGAGCTGCCTCTGGAGCCGCCACCTCGACATCGCCGCGGGCGACCGCGCGGCCGGATGCGCCGGCGCGATGGAGCCGATCGCGGTCGCCGTGCGCGGGGACGGCGAGTGGTCGCTCGTGCACCGCTGCCAGGCCTGCTCGGCCGTGCGGCTGAACCGCATCGCCGGCGACGACAACCCGCACTCGCTGCTGGAGTTGGCGCGGCGGCCGCTTGAACGGCCGCCGTTCCCGCTCCAGGTCGTCCGGCCCGGGCGGTAGAAGGCGGTATGGCAGCAGCTCTCGGCTGGGGCGCGCTCGCCGCGTCGTCGCTCGTGGTGGGAGCGCTCCTCGGCCTCGTCCGGCCGTGGCCGACCCGGGCGATCGGACTCGTGCTCGCGTTCGGCGCCGGCGCGCTGATCAGCGCGGTCAGCTTCGACCTCTGGGAGGAGGGCTCGAAGATCGGCGATCCCGGGTTCGTGGGAATGGGGCTCGCCGTCGGCGCCGTCACCTACTTCGCGCTCGACCGCCTGGTCGCCCGTCCGCGGCGCGGGAAGCAGAGCGCGGGCACAGCGCTCGCGCTCGGCGCGTTCCTCGACGGCATCCCGGAGCAGGCCGTGCTCGGGATCGGGATCGCGGCGGGCGACGGCGTGAGCGTCGGCCTGCTGGTGGCGATCTTCGTCTCCAACCTGCCGGAGGCGATCGGCTCCTCGACGGAGATGCGCGCCGCGGGGACGCGGCCGGCCGCGATCCGGCGGCTGTGGCTGCTGATCGCGCTCGTGTGCACGGCGGCGACCGTGGTCGGCTTCGCGGTCGCCGACTCCGTCGGCGGCAACGCCAACGCGCTGGTCGACGGTTTCGCGGCCGGCGCGCTGCTCGTGATGCTGATCGACTCGATGATCCCCGACGCCGTGCGCAAGGGCGGCGACGTGTCGGGACTGATCACGGTGCTGGGGTTCGCGGTCGCCGCGGCGCTCTCGCACGTGTCCTGACCCAGGCGGCGGCGTCGTCCACGGTCGCGACCGTGTGCGCGGGCGGCGCGGGCGGGCGATCGATCACGATCACGGGGAGGCCGCGGAGCCGCGCGGCCTGGAGCTTCGCGTCGTCGCCGCCGCTGTCCTTGGTCACGAGCGCGTCGACGCGATCCAGCAACGCGAGCTCGCTCGCGAGCGTGAACGGCGGGCGGGCGAGGATCAGCTCGTGACGGCGCGGGAGCGGGGGAGGCGGGGGCGTGATCGCGCGGATCAGGCACCAGGCGGGCGAGCCGGCGAACGCGGTCGCGGCGTGGCCGATGGTGAGCAACGCGCGTTCGCCTTCGAGCGCGGCCGCGGCCTCGGCGGCGTCCTTCACGCGCCGCCAGCGGTCGCCGGGCGCTTGGGCGAAGCCGGGCCGTTGGAGGCGCAGCAGCGGCAGACCGGCGGCCGTGGCGGCGTGCGAGATCCGGGTCGCGAACGGGTGCGTGGCGTCGACGATCGTGTCGAATCGGGCGAGGTCGAGTTGGCTGAAACGTCCGACGACGACGCTCCCGGGCGGTAGGCGCGGTGCCGGCGTGCGGCCAGCCAGCGAGGTCGTGACCGCGATGCCCTCGCCGTGCAGCGCCGCCGCGAGCTCGTGCGCCTCCTTCGTGCCGCCGAGGATCAGGACGCGCATCGCTTCGTAGCCTGTCGCCGATGCGCAAGCTGTTCGTGATCGGGATCGGCGCGGGGGATCCGGAGTACGTGACGATGCAGGCGGTCCGCGCCCTGAACGCCGCGGACGTGCTCTTCCTGCTCGAGAAGGCCGGCGAGCAGCGCGAGCTGATCGAGCTGCGGCGCGAGATCATCGACCGCTACGTCGAGGGCGAGCCGCGGATCGTCACGGCGCAGGACCCGCCGCGCGGCCGCGGCGCCGAGGCGGTGGCGTCGTGGCGCCGGGAGCGGGCGGACCTGATCGAGCGGCTCGTGTCGGAGCTGCCGGAGGATGCGTCCGGCGCGTTCCTGGTGTGGGGCGACCCGAGCCTCTACGACGGGACGCTCGCGGTGCTCGACGAGGTGCTTGCGCGCGGCGGCGTCGCGTTCGAGCTCGAGGTGATCCCGGGGATCGGTGCGCCGTCGGCGCTCGCCGCCCGTCATCGGGTCGCGTTGAGCCGCGTCGGCGGAGCGGTGCAGGTCACGACGGGCCGCCGCCTGGCCGCCGGGCTGCCGGACGGCGCCGGGGACGTCGTCGTGATGCTCGACGGCGAGCAGGCGTTCGCGGGGCTCCAGGAGGAAGGCCTGGAGATCTACTGGGGTGCCTACCTCGGCACTCCGGACGAGCTGCTGGTCTCCGGCGAGCTCGCGGCCGTCCGCGACGAGATCGCGCGCGTGCGCGCCGAGGCGCGCGAGCGCAAGGGCTGGATGTTCGACACCTACCTGCTGCGGCGCCACTAGTGTCGCGAGTCGTAAGTTCGCTCGCAGATTGCGGGATGCATCGTCGTGGCTGGCGTTCGCCGGCGACCTGGCTCGTACCGGGCGTACTTGCGAGGTCGCCGGCGGGCGCCAGGCGCGGCGAGGCGCCCGCGAGCTGCCTGCGAACTTCCGACTCGGGACACTAGGCCCACAACGCCGCCAGCGTCGTGCAGACCGTGACCTCCGCGAGCTTCGCGGTCGCGCCGTAGCCGTCGCCGGTCACGCCGCCGAGGCCGCGGCGCAGCACAGCGGCGGCGACCGCCGAGGCCGCGGCCGCGACGACGATCGCCACCGCGCCTGGGCCGGGACCGGCGGCGGCGAGCGCGGCCGCGGCGGCGAGGCCCGTCGCGACGGCGAGCGCGGGCGTCTTCACGCGCAGCAGCGCACCCGCCCCGCCCGGCCGCGCGGGGGCGACGAAGCGCGAGACGGGAAGCATCGCCCAGCGCGACAGCACGTGCGCGGCGACCAGCGCGCGCGCCGCGTGCTCGCCGTCCAGCGCGCCCGCGGTCGTCACCACGAGCCCGACGGCGACGATCAGCGCGAGCGAGCCGAACGTCCCGACGCGCGGGTCGCGCAGGATCTCCAGCCGCCGCTCGCGCGAGACGTACGCGCCGAGGCCGTCGGCGACGTCGGCGAGCCCGTCCTCGTGCAGCGCGCCGGTCACCAGCAGCGCCGCGGCCACCGCGAGCAGGGTGGCGGGCAAGGGCGCAAGCGCCAGGTCCGCGGTCACGCGGACACCCGCCGCGATCCCGCCGACGAGCAGCCCGACGAGCGGGAAGAACACCGCCGCCCGATCGAGCGACGCCTGCATGGGCGCCGGCACCGGGAGGCGGGTGAGAAACGCGACCGCGGTCCTCACGGCAGCTCGCTCCCGGCGCGATCGGGTGCGGCGGCGGGCAGCTCGAGCGCCCTCCCCGCGACGACCAGCAGGACGCGGTCGGCCCGCGCCGCGAGCGCCTGCGCGGCATCGCCGGCGAGGTCGAGCCAGAGGCGCGTCCCCGCGTCGACGGGCACTGGCCCGAGGCCGGCCTCCTCGGCGACGACGACCAGCGGCGCGGCGCGCGGCGCGAGCAGCGCGGCGACGCCCTCGTCCACGATCGCCGCGATGGCGTCCGCCGGGGCGCGTCCGGGGGCGGCGTCGTCGGCGATCGCGCCCGGCGACGCCGCGGGCAGCCGGCCGCCGGCCGCGGGCGGCAGTGGCGTCCCGGGGAACGCGCCCGCGGGCAGCCGGCCGGCGGCCGCGGGCGGCGGTGGCGTCCCGGCGAACGCGCCGTGGCGGTGCATGACGCCGGCGATCCAGGCTCCGAGGCCGTCGAGCAGCGCCGTGCGGGCGCCGGCCCGCGCGAGCGCTCCCACGAGGTCGTCGCCGACCTCGACCGTCGTCCATTCGGCCCCGCGCCGCTCGCGGTGGGCCGCGATCCGGGCGGCCATCTCGGCGTCGGTCGCCGAGCCCGTCGCCAGATACGCGCCGCCGCCGAGCATGCGCTCCGCCAGCGCGCTCTTCCCGCTGCGCCGCCCGCCGAGCACCAGCGTCAGGCTCACGCGCCCGCCTCGAAGTACAGCAGCGCGTTCACGGCGGCGACCGCCACCGCGGACCCGCCCCGCTCACCGGCATTGGTCACGCACGGCAGCCCCGACGCGGCGAGCGCGGCCTTCGCCTCCGCGGCGCCCACGAACCCGACCGGCAGGCCGACGATCAGCGCCGGTTCCGCAGGCGGGCGGGCGACGAGCTCCGCAAGCGCGGTCGGCGCGTTGCCGACGACCCACACCGCGCCCGGGGGCGCGCCGGCGACCGCCGCGCGCATCGCCGCGGCCGACCGCGTCATGCTTTCCACCGGCGGCGCGCTCGGCACGATCGGCTCGCGCGTCGTGATCCCCGCCGCCGCCATCCGCGCGTCGCAGTAGATCGGCGCGCCCGCCAGCAGCGCCGCGCGCCCGCGCTCCAACGCCGCCTCGTCGAGCACCAGCGTCGCCCCGAAGGCCACGTCGGCCGCCGCGTGGATGATCCGCTCGGCCACGGCGCGGGAGAGCGGCGGCAGATGGGAGAGGTCGATCCGCGAGCGCAGGATCCGGTAGCTCTCGGCCTCGATCGGGTGGATCGCGCGCGTCACTCCGCGGCCTCCGCGATCGCGCAGGTCGCGTGCGCCGAGCGTCGCTTCGCCACGGCCAGCCGCGCGCCCGGCCCGGCGGAGAGCAGCGCCGCCGCCTCGGCGACGCTGCGCGTGCCGACGTGCCGCGCGACGGCCTCGGACGGCGTCGGGACCGCGACGGCCGCCAGCGCCTCGACGGGGTGCGTCCGCAACGGGACGCCGTGCGCGGCGGCGAGCGCGGCGACGCACGGCTCGCCCGCGCGCCGCTCGATCGTCGCGACCGCGGCCACGTCGCCGCGCGCCCGGGCGAGCGACGCGTCGACGAGCGCGCCGAGCTCCTCGGCCGGGCAGCCGAGGCTGCAACCGACGCCGACCACGAGCCGCGCGCTCATGTGCGCCTCCCGGCGATCACGGTGACCGGGTTCTCGGCGGCCAGGCGGTGACCGCCGGCGAGCGGGCGCACGCGCGACGCCTGGATCGTCGTGGCGGAGACCTCCAGCCCGTGCGCGCCGAGCCGGTCGATCGTGGGGGCGATCCGCTCGACGATCGCGACGGTGACCACGACGGCGCGGCGGGTGCGCGGCGCGAGGCGGTCGAGGATCGCGTCGAGCGCGCCGCCGCCGCCGCCGACGAACGCGGCGTCCGGGTCGGGCAGCGCGTCGAGCGCCTCGGGCGCGGCGCCGCAGACCGTGCGCACGGGCACCCCGTGCGCGTCCGCGTTGCGCTCGGTCAGCGCGATCGCGTCCGGGTCAGCGTCGACGCCGATCGCGGCGGCGCCGAGCCGCGCGCACTCGACCGCGACCGAGCCGCTGCCGCAGCCGACGTCCCACACGAGGTCGCCGGTGCCCGGGCCGAGCGCGGCGAGCGCGACCGCGCGGATCTCGGCCTTGGTGATCATGCCCGCCCGATGCGCGAACGCGTCGTCGGGCAGGGCCCAGCGATCGGCGCGTGGAGCGGCGCGGCGGGGGTCGAGCGCGATGACCACGTTCGGCTCCGCGTACTCGCGCCCCGGCTCGGCGCGTCCCACGCGCTCGGCCGGCGTGCCGAGCGCCTCGGCGACGAGCACGGTGCGGCCCGCGAGCTCGCGCGCGATCGCCGCCGCGGACGCGCGCGGCTCGGTGAGGATCGCGACCTTCGGGTGGCGCAGAGCGGTGTTGATCGCCGGGCGCGGGTCGCGGCCGTGGGCGGAGACGACGAGCGCGTCGTCCCACGGCAGCCCCAGGCGCGCGAACGCGAGCGCGACCGAGGACGGCGCCGGGTGGACCACGAGCCGCTCCGGCCCGACCGCCGCGCCCAGCGCGCGCACCACCCCGAAGAACCCCGGATCGCCGGACGCCAGCACGCACACCGAGCCCGGCTCGCGTCCGAGCGCGTCGAGCGCGTCGGCGATCCGCGCGCCGAGCACGATCCGCCGCGCGCCCGCCGGCGCCAGCGCCTCGAGGACCGCGTGGCCGCCCGCCACGACGTGGGCGCCGGCGAGCAGCGCCTCGGTACCCGGCGGCACGCGGCCGCCGGAGACGCCCAGCACCGCGATTCGCGGCGCTTCGCCGCTCACGCCTTCCTCCGGTAGCGGTCCGGGCGGCCCAGCGGGCGGTGGCGGTGCCCGTAGCCCGGGTCGTAGACGTGCGAGCGGCCGGCGTCGGGCGCGGCCCCCAGCGCCGGGCCGACGAGCACCAGGGCCTGGGTGGTGATCCGCGCCGCGCGCACGCGCTCGCCGAGCTCGGAGAGCGGGCAGCGGATGACGACCTCGTCCGGCCACGACGCGCGGTAGACGACCGCGCACGGCGTGTCATCCGCGTAGCCGCCCTCCGACAGATCCCGCTGCAGCTCGCGAGGCCTGCGCACCGAGAGGAAGAGCGCCATCGTGGTGCCGTGGGCGGCGAACGCCGCGAGCTCCTCGTTCGGCGGCATCGACGTCCGCTGCGCGCGCCGCGTGAGGATCAGCGACTGCGACACGTCCGGCACCGTCAGCTCCTGCCCGAGCGCGGCGGCCGCGGCGCCCAGCGACGAGACGCCCGGGACGATCTCGACTTCCAGCCCGAGCGCGCGGCAGGCGCGCAGCTGCTCGTGCAGCGTGCCGTAGAGCGTCGGATCGCCCGAGTGCACGCGCGCGACCCCGAGGCCCTCGCGCGCCGCTCGCGAGTAGATCGCCAGCACGTCCTCGAACGTCTTGTCGTCGGACGCGACCAGCTCGGCGCCGGCGCGCGCGTGCGCCAGCACGCCCTCGTCGACGAGCGAGCGCGCCCAGACGACGACGTCCGCTTCGCCGAGCACGCGGATCGCACGCAGCGTGAGCAAGTCCGGCGCCCCCGGCCCCGCGCCCACGAACCACACGCGGCCGCTCACGCCGGCACCCTGCGCGCGACGCGCACGAGGTCCGGCCGGACGCGCAGCAGCGCGCGCACGATCAGCGCGGTGATCGCGCCCTCGATCAGCGCGATCGCCGCGTACGCGCCCAGCGTCGACCACGCGAGCGCCCGCATGTCCACGCCGGCCGCCGCGCCGAGCGCGACCTCGGTCACGAAGATCGCCGCGGCGAGCAGCACGTTCACGCCCGCCGTCAGCCCGCAGGCCCACGCGAGCGGCAGCGCCCGCCGCAGCGCGAGCAGCAGCGGGTAGCCGACGAACGCCGGCACGAGCGCGAGGTTCGTGATCGTCAACCCCAGTGTCGTGATCCCGCCGTCGCCGAGCACCAGCGCCTGGATCGCGCACACGACCGCGATCGTCAGTCCGCCCAGCCACGGCCCGAGCAGCGCGACCGCGAGCGTCCCACCGAGCAGGTGGCCCTGCGTCCCGACCGCGATCGGCACGATCGGCGCGTCGCCGACGAGGAAGAACGCGGCGGCGAGCCCGGCGACCGGCAGGTCGCGCTCGCGCACCGTGCGCGCCGCTCCGCGCAGGCAGACCGAGAGGCCCGCCGCCGCGGCGACTGCGCCGAGCGCCGCCGTCTCGGCGGTCAGGAAGCCGTCGGGGATGTGCATAGCCGCAGGGCGGCCGTCGGGCCGACGACGAACGTGACCGGGGGAGGGAGGGGAGCGGGCAACGCGCCGAGCGTCCCGCGCAGCACGCGCTCGTCGGGACGCCCGGCCGCGCTGACGGCCGCGACCGGCGTACCGGGCGAGCGGCCGCCGGCGATCAGGGCCGCCGCGGTGCGGCGGATCCGCCCGCGGCCGGTGAGGATCACGAGCGTCCCGCCGAGCCGCGCGAGCGCGGGCCAGTCCGGCGGCGAGGCGTGCTCGGGATCGTCGTTGCCGTCCACGAGCGTCGCGGTGACCGAGAGCTGGCGAAGCATCAGCGGGATGCCCGCCGCCGCGGGCGCCGCCAGCGCCGCCGACACGCCCGGGATCACGCGCACGGCGATCCCCGCCTGGCGCAGCGCGACCGCCTCCTCGCCGCCGCGCGAGGCGACGAACGGATCGCCGCTCTTCAGGCGCACGACGTCGCCCTCGCGCGCGAGCGAGACGAGCAGGGCGTTGACCTCGGCCTGCGGCAGGTCGAGGCCGCCGCGGCCGACGCAGACACGCCGCGCGGATGGCGCGAGGGCGAGGATCGGGTCCATCGACGGCCGGTCGTAGACGACGACGCGCGCCGCCCGCAGGACGCGATCGGCCGCGACGGTGAGGAGCTCCGGGTCGCCCGGTCCGGCACCGACGAGCCACGCCGTCATGACGCGCCCCTCGTCCCCACCAGCCACGGCCCCGCCCACGCGCCGCTGTCTCCGGCCACCACCACGAGCGAGCGCATGGTGACCGCGGCGGGGTCGAGCGTGGCCAGCGTCGCCGTGGCGATCGACTCCCCGGCCCGCGCGACGTCGGTCGCCACGGCGACCGGCGTATCCGGTGCACGATGCACCAGCAGTGTCGCGAGCGCCCGCGAGAACGAGCGCGTGCGCGACGCCGGGTTGTACAGCGCCAGCGCCAGGCCCGCCGCCGCGACCGCCGCGAGCCGGCGCTCGACGACGGTCCACGGCACGTGCAGGTCCGACAGCGACAGCGTCGCCCAGTCGTCGGCCAGCGGCGCGCCGAGCCGCGCCGCCGCGGCGAGCGCGGCGGTGACGCCGGGGACGACCTCGACCTGCACGCCGGTCTGCGCCGCCAGCGTCAGCGTCCGCGCCGCCATCCCGTGCACGCCGGCGTCGCCCGATGAGACCAGCGCGACGCGGGAGTGCCGCGCGCGGGCGAGCGCCTCCGTCGCCCGCTCGATCTCCTCGCCCATCCGCCCGCGCACGAGCGCCTGGCCGTCCAAGAGGTCCGCGCACTGGTCGAGGTACGGGCCGTAGCCGCAGACCACGTCGGCCTCCCGCACCGCCCGCGCCGCCGCCGCGGTGCGATGCTCGGCGCCGCCCGGGCCGAGTCCCACGATCGAGAGCGTCATGCGACCAGCGGGCTGAAGCCGGCGGGAAGCTCGAGCCGGTGCGAGCGCATGAAGCCCTCGTCCGCCAGCAGCTCGCGCGTCGGCCCGTCGGCGACGACGAGGCCGCGGTCGAGCACGACGGCGCGCGGGCACAGCTCGAGCGCGTACGGGAGGTCGTGGCTGACGAGCAGCAGCGCGATGCGCAGCGATACGAGCACGTCGAGCAGCTCCCGCCGCGCCGCAGGATCGAGCGCGGCGGTCGGCTCGTCCAGCACGAGCACGTCCGGCCGGCACGCGAGCACGCCGGCGATCGCCGCCCGCCGCCGCTCGCCCGCGCTCAGCGTATGGGGCGCCCGCCCGGCGAGCCCGGTCAGCCCGACCGCGGCGAGCGCGTCGTCCACGCGCTCGCGCAGCGCCTCGCCGCGCAGCCCGCGCTTGGCCGGCCCGAACGCGACGTCCTCCTCGACGGTGGGCATGAAGAGCTGGTCGTCAGGATCCTGGAACACCAGGCCGGTGCGCCGTCGCAGCTCGCGCGTCCCGCCGACCTCGATGTGACCCGAAGCCTCCACCGCGCCGCACGCGGCGAGCGCGAGCGTCGTCTTGCCGGCGCCGTTGGGCCCGAGCACGGCGAGCCGCTCGCCGCGCGCGAGCCGCAGGTCCACCCCGGCCAGTGCCCGGCTTCCGTCCGGGTACGCGTACGCGACCCCGGCCAGCTCCAGCACGGTCTCGCCGAGCGCCGGCCGGACCGGTCGCGGGATCGCCGCCGGCGCAGCGGGCGCCCGCGTCGCCCGCCGTCCGCGCCGGCGCCCGCGCGCCGGGCCGTCGCCGTGCGGGCTGAGCGAGATCGCCGTGCCGACCTTGTCCTCGTAGCCGGGCAGCCGGACCCGGTAGGTGCAGAGGTCGCAGTTCATCCGCACCGGGCCGGTCAGCGCCTCGCGATAGCGCTCCAGCACGAGCCGTGCCAGGCGCCGGTCGGGGCCGAGATGCGGCCCGGCGACGATCTCCAGCGAGGGATGCTCGGCCGCGTACGCCGCAGCCTGGTCGTAGATGCGCGGCACCAGCACGCCGGTGAACAGCAGGAACGGGACGACGGCGATCCGGCGCGCGCCGAGCAGCCGGCAGCGCTCGAGCGCGTCTCGCACGGTTGGCCGGGCGACGCCCGCGAACGCGGGCTCGACCATCCCGAGCCCGCGCGAGTCTCCGAGCAGCCGCGCGACCTTGTAGAGGTCCGAGGTGGCGTCCGGGTCGCTTGAGCCGCGGCCGACGAGGACCACGGCGTCGGGCGACTCCATCGCCTCGCGCGCGCGGTCCTCCGCGACGGCGAGCACGACCGGATCGATCCCGAGGTCGCGCCCGAGCCGGAACGCGACGCCGGGGTGACGCATCCGCGCTCGCGAGAGCGCCGCCGGGCCGTCGTTCTTGAGATGCCCGGCAGCCAGCAGCACGAGCGGCACGGAGACGACGTCGCTCGCGCCGGCGAGCACCAGCTCGTCGATCCCCTGGTCGACGAGCGGCTCGGCCATCTCGATGAAGCCGAACCCGGTCGGCAGCTCCCCCGCCGCCGCGCGCACGTGCGAGGCCAGCTCCCAGAACTCTTCGACGCCGTCGGCGTCGCGCGAGCCGTGCCCGACGACCATCAGCGCCGCGCTCATAGGGCCACGACCAGGACGGCGAACGCGGCGGCCGGGAACGCGAGCATGGTCCAGTCGAGCGGCCTCGCCCCGGGCGCCAGCACGATCTCCGGCATCCGCCCGTCGTAGCCGCGCGCGAGCATCGCCGCGTGCACGCGCTCGCCGCGCTCGAACGAGCGCAGCGCGAGCGCGCCGAGGATGCGCGGGCTCGGCCACCGGCGCGCGCCGCCTGCGCGCAGGGCGCGGGCGAGCCGCAGCCGCGAGAACTCGTCGAGCAGCAACTGGAGGTAGCGCAGCGCGAAGCCGGCGATCGCGATCGCCGGCCGCGGCGTCCCGAGCCGCTCGGCGCCGCGCAGGATCTCCGGCGCGGGCGTCGTCCAGGCGAGCACGCCGGTGGCGAGCACGGCGAGCGTCGCCTTCGCGGCGATGCCGAACGCGAGCCAGCCGCCGTCGCGCGCGGCGAACGGGAGCAGGAGCACGAACAGCACGAACGGCGCCTCGATCGCGAGCCGCCCGGCGAGCAGGCGCCACGGCGTGCGCGCGGCGAGCGCGACCGCGGCGAGCAGCCCGGCGTCGAGCGCGTACGGCCAGACGAGGCGCCCGCGCGGGATCAGCGCGACGGCGACCACGAACAGGACCGCCGCCGCCACCTTGGTCTCGGCGGGCGCGCGGTGCAGCGCGGTCTCGACGGTCGCGCCGGCGACGGCATGCTCGGTCACTTGACGATCACCGTCGACATGTAGGGCGCCGGGCCGTCGGGAGGCGTCAGGCGCTGGGCCGGCGTGCCGAGGTCCTCGCCATAGACCACGTTCGCGTGCGCGTCGAGCACGGCGGGGAGGTTCCGGCCCGCCTTGTAGAGCACGACGGTGTCGAAGCCCGGAGGCACGTCGGCGCCGGGGACGAGCGCGAGCCGCTGGCGCCCCTCCGCGAGCACGGTCCCGGTGCGGGCGGCGAGATCCTGCATCGCGGTGATGCCGGGCACCGTCTCGACGACCGCGCCCGGCAGCAGCTCGAGCACCGCGCGCGCGACGTACGTGAACGTGGAGTACAGGTTCGGATCGCCGAGCGTGGCGAACGCGGCGTGCTCCACCTGGGCGATGCGCGCGGCCGCCCGCCGCCAGTGCGCCTCGCGGCCCTCGCCGCTCATCGCGAACGCGAGCGGCTCGACGCTCACGTGCTCGGCCACGATCGCCGCCGCGCGGCCGCCTTCGGGCGCGAACACGCGGTCGGCCTCGCGCAGCGCGCGCAGCGCCTTGAGCGTGAGGTGCTCCGGATCGCCCGGGCCGACGCCGACGCCGATCAGCCGCATGCGCCCACCAGCCTCTGGGCCACTTCAGGCGTGGACGCCCAGTGCGTGTGCAGATACGAGGCGTGGACGAGGCCGCGAACGTGGCCGCCGGTGCGCGTCCACGCCTCGCCGCCGGGCGTGACGGTCGAGTAGTGGAACTCGTGGCCGCGCATCGCCGTCCCGGCCGGCCACACCGGGTGGTCGGCCAGCGCGGTGACCTCGCGGTAGCCGAGCTTCAGGCGCCCGGTCATCGTGGCGGACGCGTTCAGCACGCCGCACATCGGGAGGCCGTCGAGCTCGCGGGACAGGTACAGCAGGCCGCCGCACTCGGCGAGAACCGGGCCGCGGAAGCGCGCGATGTCCTCGCGCAGCGGCGCGTTCGCCGACAGCTCCTCGCCGAACGCCTCGGGGAAGCCGCCGGCGAGGATCAGCGCGTCGGCATCCGGGAGGCGCTCGTGCAACGGGTCGAACTCGACCAGGGTCGCGTTCGCGCGCAGCAGCTCGAGGTTCTCCTCGTAGTGGAACGAGAACGCGGGGCCGCGGGCGATCGCGATGCGGGCGGCGCTCGGCCGCGCGCCGGGCGTCCAGGCGGGGCCGGGCACGGCTGGCGCGGTGGCGGCGAGCGCGGCGATGGCCTCGAGGTCGCAGTGCCGCTCGACGGTCGCGGCCAGGCGTTCGATCGCGCGGGCGGTCGCGGGCACCAGGCCGAGGTGGCGCTCGGGGACCTTCACGGAGTCGTCGCGCGGGATCGCGCCCAGGACCGGCAGGTCGAGCGCGTCGCGCAGGAGCTGGGCGTGGGCGGGGCTGCCGACGCGGTTGAGGATCACCGCGGCGACGTTGACGTCCGGGTCGAACGTGCGGTAGCCGTGCACGATCGCGGCGACCGAGCGGGCCATTGCCGCGGCGTCGATCACCAGCACGACGGGCGCCTGCAGGAGCTTCGCGACGTGCGCGGTGGAGGCGAGCTCGCCGCGCCCGGACGCGCCGTCGTAGAGCCCCATCACGCCCTCGATCACCGCGATGCCGGCTCCCGCCGACCCGTGCCGGAACAGCGGTGCGATCAGCTGCGGGCCGGAGAGGAAGGCGTCGAGGTTGCGGCCGGGGCGCCCGGCGGCGAGCGCGTGGTAGCTCGGGTCGATGAAGTCCGGGCCGACCTTGAACGGCGCGGGCGCGTCCCGGCGCCTGGCGAGCGCGGCGATCAGCCCGCCGGCGACGGTCGTCTTCCCTGCGCCGGAGCTTGTGCCGGCGATGACGACGCGCGGGATCACCACTCGATCCCCTGCTGCGCGCGGATGCCGTGGTCCATCGGGTGCTTGATCTTGTGCACCTCGGACACCAGGTCGGCGACGGCGATCAGGCCCGGCGGGGCGTCGCGGCCGGTGACGACGACGTGCTGGAAGCCCGGGCGCGCGGTGAGCGCGCCGACGATCTCGTCCTCCGGGATCCAGCCGTACTTGATCGCGTAGGTGAGCTCGTCGAGCAGCAGGAACTCGTAGCGCTCGCTTTGGATCCGGCGCTTGACCTCGTCCCAGCCGGCGCGCGCCTTGTCGGCCGACTCGTCGAGGTCCTTGGAGAGCCACGTCCAGCCGTCGCCCATCTTCTCCCACTCGATCCCGCCGAGCGCCTGGGCGGCCTTCGCCTCGCCGACCTTCCACTTGCCGGACTTGACGAACTGGAACACGCCGCAGCGGTAGCCGCGCGCCCACGAGCGCATCAGCATCCCGAACGCGGACGTCGACTTGCCCTTGCCGTGGCCGGTGAGCACGATCAGCAGCGGGCGGTCGCGCGGCTTGCGGCGCTTCGGGTCGGCGCTTCCGAGATCGGTCATGCGAGCGCCTCCAGGGGGAGCAGGCGGCCGTTGGCCGCTCGCGCCAGCGCCGCGGCGAGGTTGAGCCTCACGGGCCCCTGCTCGCCGTCGAAGATCACCACGCCCGCCGCGGTTCTGGCAAGCTTGTGGGCGGCCTCGATCGCTTCTGCGCGGCGGGTCGTGCGGCCGTCGGTGACGACGAGCGCGAGCGCGCGGCGGTCGGGGTCGCGTCGTCGCTCCGTGCGGATCACGCGCTCGGCCTCGGCCAGGCCCTCCGCGAGCGGCGTGGCGCCGCCGGTGGGAAGTGTGCGGAGCGCCTGCGCGGCGCGCTCGACGCTGCCGGTCGGCGGGAGGACGAGCTGCGCCGCATCGCCACGGAACGTGACGAGCGCGACGCGGTCGCGACGCTGGTAGGCGTCGGTGAGCAGGCCGAGGATCGCGCCCTTCACGCGCGCCATGCGCCCGCGCGCGCCCATCGAGCCGGACGCGTCGACGCAGAAGACGACCAGGTTGCCCTCCTTCCCGGCGCGGAGGTGCTCCCGGAGATCGCGCTGGTGCAGCGGCGGCCCGCCGGGCTCGAGCGCGCGGCGGGCCGCCGCGGCGCGCAGCGTGGGGGCGAGCGCGAGGTCGGCGATCGCGCCCCGCGGCTCGCGGCTGTCGACGGGCTCTCCGCCCTGCGCCCGGCTCCGCCGCCCGGCCGCGCCGCGCCCGGCACCTGCGAGCTGCAGCAGCGGAGCCCTCCCGGGAGCGGCGGGGGCGTCGGTGCGGGGGCGGGAGGCCGCGTCGGCGCGATACGGACGGTCGCCACCGCCGTCCGCGTAGTTGTTGCCACGCACGTCGCCGTCGCCGCCGCGACGCGTGTCGCCGTCGCGGTTGCCACGCGTGTCGCCGTCGCCGCCGCTACGCCCGGCGGCGTCGCCGCCACTACGCCCGGCGGCGTTGTCGTTGCCACGCCGGGTGTCGTGGCGGTTGCCGCGCGTGTCGTCGCGGTTGCCACGCGTGTCGTGGTGGCGATCCCCACGCGCGTCGCCGTCGTCCATCGCCGCGTCGAGCTCGCGCTCGTCGAGCCCCGGCGCCTGCAGCGGGCCTCGGCGGCGGCGGTGGGCGAGCGCGAGCCTTGCCGCGCGGCGCACGTGCTTCCGCGTCACCTCGTCCTCGCCGTCCAGAGCGGCGAGCGCGCGGGCCGCGCGGGCGCAGACGATGTCGGCACGGTGGCCGTCGACGCCGAGCCGCGCGCACGTGCCCGCGATCAGCAGCAGCATGCGGTCGGGCAGGCGGACGTCGCGCTCGCGCGCTGCGGCGACGCGCGCCGCCAGTGCCCGATCCTCGCCGGCGAAGCGCTCCGCGAACCCCGCGGGATCGGCGTCGAACGCGAGCCGCCGCCGCACGATCTCGACGCGCACGGCCGGGTCGCCGCTGCCCGCGACCTCGACCGAGAGCCCGAAGCGGTCGAGCAGCTGCGGCCGCAGGTCGCCCTCCTCCGGGTTCATCGTGCCGACCAGCAGGAACCGCGCGGCATGCGAGACCGAGAGCCCGTCGCGCTCGACGTGGTTGCGGCCGAGCGCCGCGGCATCGAGCAGCACGTCGACCAGGTGGTCGGGCAGCAGGTTGACCTCGTCCACGTAGAGCACGCCGCGGTGGGCGGCCGCGAGCAGCCCCGGCTGGAACGCCCGCACGCCGTCGGCCAGCGCGCGGTCGAGGTCGAGCGTGCCGAGCACGCGGTCGGCGGTCGCGCCGACGGGCAGCTCGACGAGCCGCACGGGACGCTCGACGACGGCGTCGGCGGGCGAGCCGTGGGGTCGGGGCGCGGCGTCGGCGGGCGAGCCGTGGGGTCGGGGCGCGGCGTCGGCGGGCGAGCCGTGGGGTCGGGGCGCGGCGTCGGCGGGCGAGCCGTGGGGTCGGGGCGCGGCGTCGGCGGGCAAACCGTGGGGTGGCGCCTCGGCGTCGGGGTCGGCGTTGAACGGGTCGCCCTCGCGCACGCGGATCGGCGGCAGCAGCGGCGCGAGTCCGCGCACCGCGGTCGTCTTCGCGGTTCCGCGCTCGCCGCGGATCAGCACGCCGCCGATCGCCGGATCGACCGCGCACGCCAGCAGCGCCTCGCGCAGCTCGTCCTGACCGACGATCGCGGAGAAGGGGAACGCGGCCAGCGGCGCGCCTCGGTCGGGCGTGGCCACGTGGGCGGCCGGCGCCGCGCCGCGGTCGGGCGCGGTCACGGCGGCGGCCGGCGCCGCGCCGCGGTCGGGCGGGGCCATGGGGCCGGCCGGCGCCGCGCCGTGGTCGTGCCCGGTCACGCGGAGGCCTCCTCGAGCTCGCCCTCGACCTCGAGGTACGCCTCGCGCAGCAGCTCGAGCGACGCATCCGCCGGCGCCTCCCACAGCCCGCGGTCGGCCGCCTCCAGCAGCCGCTCGGCGATCGCCCGCAGCGCCCACGGGTTCGAGCGCCGCAGGAAGTCGCGCACCTCGTCGGTGCCCACGTAGCGCGACGTGACCGACTCGTACATCCAGTCCTCCACGACGCCGGTCGTCGCGTCGTAGCCGAACAGGTAGTCGACCGTCGCCGCGAGCTCGAACGCGCCCTTGTAGCCGTGGCGCATCATCGAGCCGATCCAGCGCGGGTTCGCGACGCGCGAGCGGAACACGCGCCGCGCCTCCTCGACCAGAGTCCGCGCAGCCGGTCGTGACGGGTCCGAAGAGTCCCCGATCACCGCGCGCGGATCGGCGCCGGCGAGGTGGCGGACGTAGGCGATCATGCCGCCGTGCTCGGCGAAGTAGTCGCTGGAGTCGAGCAGGTCGTGCTCGCGCGTGTCGACGTTCTTGACCGCCACGTCGATGCGGGCGAACTGGCGCCGCATCGCGGCGCGCGCCTCGGCGCCGCCGAGCCCGCGCCCGTACGCGTGCCCGCCCCACGCCTCGTAGACCTCGGCGAGGTCGGCGTCGTCGCGCCAGTTGCGGACGTCGACGAGCTGCAGGATGCCGGTGCCGTAGGTGCCCGGGCGCCCGCCGAACACGCGCGCGGTCGCGCGCCGCCAGTCGCCCTCCAGCTCGTCGAGGTCGGCGAGCACGTGCTTGCGGACGAAGTTCTCCTGCACCGGCTCGTCGAGCCCGGCCACCAGCGTGACCGCGTCGTCCAGCAGCTCGACCAGGTGCGGGAAGGCGTCGCGGAAGAAGCCGGAGATGCGGATCGTGACGTCCACGCGCGGGCGGCCGAGCTGCTCGAGCGGAATCGCCTCGAGACCGGCGATCCGCCGCGTCTCGGCGTGCCAGCGAGGCCGCACGCCGAGCAGCGCGAGGATCTCGCCGGCGTCGTCGCCCGCCGTGCGCATCGCCGCCGTGCCCCAGACGACGATCCCGACCGTCTCCGGCACGCCCCGCGCGAGCAGTGCATCGGCGAGCCTGACGCCGGTCTCGTACGCGAGCTCGCTCGGCAGCGCCCGCGGGTCGACCGAGTACATGTTGCGACCGGTCGGGAGCACGTCGAGCCGCCCGCGCGTGGGCGAGCCCGAGGGCCCGGCGGGGACGAAGCGGCCGTGCAGCCCGCCGAGCAGCGCGTCGATCTCGCCCGCGGTGGCGAGCAGCTTGGGGACGACCTCCGCCTCCGCGAACCGCAGCACCTCGGCGACGCGAGGATCGGACGAGCCGCGCTCGAGCGCCTCCATCTGCGCGGCCTGGATCGCGTCACCGTGGCACGGGTCGTCGTCGACGCCGAGCGACTCCGCCACCGCGGCGCGCAGGCCGTGCAGCCGCAGGATCGCGGCGAGCAGGCCGCGGAACCGCTCGCCCTCGGGCACCTGCCCGAGCACGTGCAGCCCGTCGCGGACCTGCAGGTCCTTGATCTCGCACAGGTAGCCGTCGACGTGCTCGATCAGCGTGCCAAAGTCCTCCGGCCGCCCACCGGAGAGCTCCAGGTCGCGGTGCAGGTCCGCCTCGTGCAGCAGCGTCCAGATGCGGTTCGCGAGCGCGGGCAGCTTGGCCGGGTCCAGCGCCTCCGCGCGCGCGTACTCGTCGAGCAGATGCTCGAGGCGGGCGAGCTCGTCGTAGGTCTCGGCGCGCATCATCGGTGGCACCAGGTGGTCGATCACGACCGCGTGCGCGCGGCGCTTGGCCTGCATCCCCTCGCCGGGGTCGTTGACCACGAACGGGTAGAAGAGCGGGACGTCGCCGAGGCAGGCGTCGGGGGCGCACGCGCTCGAGAGGCCGAGCGCCTTGCCCGGCAGCCACTCGAGCGTCCCATGCTTACCGAGGTGGACGATCGCGTGGGCGCCGAAGGCCGCGTCGAGCCAGCGGTAGGCGGCGAGATAGTGATGCGCGGGAGCGAGGTTCGGGTCGTGGTAGATCGCCACCGGGTTCTCGCCGTAGCCGCGCGGCGGCTGGATGGCGACGAACACGTTCCCGAGCTCGAGGCCGGAGATCACGAAGTCGTCGCCGTCGAGGTACCACTCGCCGGGCGGCGGGCCCCACGTGCTGACGACGTGCTCGCGCAGGGCCTGCGGGAGCGTCTCGAACCAGCGCTCGTAGTCGGCGACCGGCAGGCGGGCCTGAGCCCGCGCGAGCTGGTCGTCGGAGAGGAACTCGTGGTCGTGGCCGCCGGACGCGATCAGCGCGTGGATGAGCGCATCGCCGCCGGCGAAGTCGTGCTCGACGCGGTGGCCGGCGGCCGCGAGCGCGTCCAGCAGCGCCATCGCGCTGGCCGGCGTGTCGAGCCCGACCGCGTTCCCGACGCGCGCGTGCTTGGTGGGGAAGCAGGAGAGGACGATCGCCGTCCGCTGGGTCGCGCGGTCGAGCGTGCGCAGCCTCGCGTGGCGGACCGCGAGCCGCGCCAGCCGGTCGCAGCCCTCGTGATCCGGTGCATAGTGCATCGCATCGAGCTCCGGGTGGCGCTCCTTGAAGGAGACGGGCACCCCGACGATCCGCCCGTCGAACTCGGGGATCGCGATCTGCATCGCGGCGTCGAGCGGCGTCATCCCCGCGTCCGACGACGCCCAGCGCTCGCGCGTGGTCGTCGCGCACAGCGCCTGGATCACCGGCACGTCGAGCGCCTCGAGCGCCTCGGCGCGCCACTCGTCCCCGGCGTGCGAGCCGCCGGACGCCAGCACGGTCGTGATCAGCGCGTCGACGTGGAGCAGCTGCAGCGCGGGCGCCTCGCCGCGCAGCGAGTAGGTCCACACGCACACCGGCTGCCCGCCGGCGCGCTCGATCGCGTCCGCCAGCGCGTCGACGAACGCCGTGTTGCCGGTGGCGAAGTGGGACCGGTAGAAGACGACACCGACGCGCGGCCGCCCGTCGCGCGGCGGGATCTCGGGATAGGCGCCGAACTCCGCCAGCTCGCGCGGCGGCTCGAAGCCGTGGCCGGTGAGGCCGAACGTGTCGGCGAGGAAGCACAGCAGCTCTCGGGTGTTCTCGACGCCGCCGTGGCGCAGGTACTCGAAGGCCTGGGCGACGGCACCGGCGGGGGCGAGGCTCAGCTCGGCCAGCTCCGCGTCCGGCTCTGCCTCGCCGCCGAGCAACAGCAGCGCGGTGCCCTCGCGCTCGCAAGCCGCGCGCAGCCTCGCGACGCCCTCGGGCCACGCCCGGCGGCCGCCGAGCAGGCGCACGACGACGGCGCGGGCGCCCGCGACGAAGTCCTCGGGGTCGTCCATCGGCTGCGCGCAGCGAACCTCCGGGAAGTCGTCGCCGAGCTCGCGCAGCGCGTGCGCGGCGGCGAGGATCTCCGTGTCGGCGGTGGTCAACAGACGGAGCAAGGGACGCCTCCCGGCGGTAGGACGGGGAGCCCGGCGGGCGCTCCGCGCTCGATCAGCTCCAGCAGCGCGGGCTCGTCGGCGTGCTCTCCGAGCCAGTCCGCGAGCCGGTCCAGCTGCGCCTCGCGCACGTCGGCGAACGCGCGCGTGCCCGGCACCCAGCGCCGCCCGCGGCGCTCGGCGACCCAGGTCAGCAGCGCCCGCCGGAGCTCGTCGCCCTCGAGCACGCCGTGCCAGCTCGTGCCGATGACGTCGCCGCGCACGCAGCCCTCGCTGCCGACCGCGATCAGCGCCTCGCCGCCCTCGCGGGTCACGCGGCCGTGCCGGATCTCATAGCCCGACGCGGCGACGTCGCGGCCCCCGATCACCGCGCGGCCCGCGACCCGGCGCAGGAGCTTCTCGCGCTCGAACACGGTGCGCACCGGCAGCAGCCCGAGGCCGGCGACCCGGCCGGCGCCGCTCTCGACGCCGTCCTCGATCTCGGTCCCGAGCATCTGGTAGCCGCCGCAGACGCCGAGGATCGGGCCGCGGCGCTCGCGCAGCGCACGGTCGAGCCCATCTTCGCGCAGGCGCTCGAGATCCTGGACCGTCGCCTTCGTCCCCGGCAGGACGACGAGGTCGGCGCGTTCGACGTCGGCCGGCGAGCGCGTGTAGCGGACCGCGACGCCCGGCTCCGCGGCGAGCGCGTCGACGTCGGTGAAGTTGCTCATCCAGCGCAGGTGGACGACCGCGACGTCGAGCGTCGCGCCGGCCGGCGCGCAGTCGCGCACGCCGAGCGAGTCCTCGGCGTCGATCAGCCGGCCGTCCAGCCACGGCAGCACGCCGAGCGTGGGCCGGCCCGTGAGCTCGCCGAGCTGGTCGAGCCCGGGAGCGAGGATCGCCTCCTCGCCGCGGAACTTGTTGATCAGGAACCCGGCGATCAGCGCCTGGTCGGCGGGCTCGAGCAGGGCGACGGTGCCGTAGAGCGCCGCGAAGACGCCGCCGCGATCGATGTCGCCGACGAGCAGGACCGGGAGGCCGGCCGCGCGGGCGAGGCCCATGTTCGCGAGGTCGCCGGCGCGCAGGTTGATCTCCGCCGGGCTCCCGGCGCCCTCGCAGACGACGACGTCGAAGCGCGCCCGCAGCCCGGCGAGCGCCTGCTCCACCGGCTCGCGCAGGTGTGCCCTCAGCTCCTGGTAGGAGCGCGCGGTCGCGTCCGCGAACGGGCGCCCCATGACGAGCACCTGGCTCTTGGCGACGCCCGAGGGCTTGATCAGGATCGGGTTCATCGCCGCCTCGGACTCGATCCCGCACGCCGCCGCCTGCATCGCCTGCGCGCGCCCGATCTCGGCGCCGCCCGGCGTGACCGTCGAGTTCA
Source organism: uncultured Solirubrobacteraceae bacterium (assembly GCA_963837485.1). Taxonomy (GTDB): domain Bacteria; phylum Actinomycetota; class Thermoleophilia; order Solirubrobacterales; family Solirubrobacteraceae; genus Solirubrobacter. Next base: position 294,471 of record CAWINP010000014.1, read on the forward strand.
GCGCCATGTTCTGCGCCTTGAACGGCGCCACGGAGACGCCCCGGCGCCGCAGCCAGCGGCAGATGGCCGCGGTGACCGTCGACTTGCCGGCGTCAGACGTCGTGCCGGCGATCAGGATCGCGCCGCTCATCGCCGGCTCCCTGCCATCGCCAGCGCGGCGCTCGCGGCGCTCACCTTCCACGCGAGGCGGACGGCGCGGCGCACGTCGTCGGGCCCCGGCTCGCGGCCGCTGCCGAGCCGCGGGCGGTGCTCGACGCGACCGGCGTAGGCGAGCGTGCCGCCGAGGCGCACGCCGAGCGCGCCGGCGAACGCCGCCTCGGCGCGGCCGGCGTTCGGGCTCGGGTGCGCGGGCGCGTCGCGGCGCCACGCGCGCAGCGCGGCGGGGCGGTCGTCTCCGAGCAGCACGGTCAGCGACGCCGCGAGCGTCGCGGCCGGCCAGTTCGCGATGTCGTCGGCGCGCGCCGCCGCCGTGCCGAAGCGTGCATATCGCGGGCTGCGGTGGCCGACCATCGCGTCGAGCGTGTTGACCGCGCGGTGGCCGAGCGCGCCGGGCGCGCCGGCGACCGCGGTCCAGAGCAGCGGCGCGACGATCGCGTCGACCGTGTTCTCGGCCACCGACTCGATCGCCGCCGCGCACAGGCCGGCGGCGTCGAGCGCCGCCGGGTCGCGGCCGACGAGCGACCCGATCCGCCGCCGGGCGCGCGCGACGTCGCCCGCCTCGACGAGGTCGGCGACCGCGCCCGCCTCGCGCATCAGCGAGCGCGCGCCGAGCGCGGTCCAGAGCGCGGCCGCGCGCAGCGGGGTGCGCGGCAGCCGCCGCTCGAGCGACGCGGCGACCGCGACGACGCCGCCCGCGAGCAGCGCGACATAGGCCGCGCCGGCCCGCCGCGTCGGCCGGTGCGCGACGCCCTCGAGCGCCGCCGCCGCGCGCCCGAACGCCGCCACCGGATGCCCGCGCCGCGGATCGCCGAAGACCAGGTCCGCGCCGCCGCCCAGCGCGATCGCCGCCGCGGTCACGCCGCCACCCCGCCATCGGGGGCGGCGTCACGCGGCCCGGGGGCCGCGTCGGGCGGGTGCGTCGCGTCGTCGCGCGGGTGGGCGGCGTCGGGCGGGTGCGCTGCGGCGTCGGGCAGGTGGGCCGCGGCGTCGGGCAGGTGCGCCGCGGCGTTGGGCGGGTGCGCCCCGCCGCGGTCGTTGACCCGCGCGATCGTCCAGCGCCCGTCGTGGGCATGCAGCTCGGTGATCGAGAGCGGGGCGACGTCGACCTGCCAGAACGCGGCCGCCGGAGCGCACAGTCCGCTCACCACGCAGGCCTTGATCACTCCGCCGTGGGTGATCGCGACCGCGGTGCCGTCGAGCGGGGCCTGCCGCTCGAGCCAGCCGCCCACCCGGGCCAGCAGCTCGCGCAGCGACTCGCCGCCGTGGGGCGCCGCGTCCGCGTCGCCCATCCACGCGCGCACCGCGTCCGGCTCGCGCTCCGCGACCGACCGCAGCGACAGCCCCGCCCAGCGCCCGAAGTCGCACTCCGCCGGCGCGACGCCCGTAGCCACCAGTCCCGCGTGCGACGCCGTTTCGTGCGTCCGCCGCGCCGGCGAGACGAGCACTTCGTCGCAGCGGGGGAGCCGCAGCCGCGCTGCAAGCGCGCGGCCGCGCTCATCCAGCGGCTCGTCGGAGCCGAACGCGGCGGAGCGCACCGCCTCGGTCGAGGCGTGGCGCACCAGCAGCAGCCGGCGCATCAACGCCCGGGTCGGACGTGGCGGCTGGGGTGCGGTGAAAGCAGGGCGACCTCCTCGGGATTACGCGTCCCATTGGGCGTGTCCACGAAGGGCGGTGTCCTGGCTCCGGGCTCAATCAGGCCCGATAACAGTGGCGCGACCGCGCCGGTCTCTCACCGGCTTCCCCGCGCCTTCGCGGTTGGAGCCGCGGAGGATACACACGGGAGCCGCGGCATCCTCCGGCGCCGAATGCCGCCGCCGGATGCGGCAGCGTTCCGCGGCCATGATCGACCTGCAAGAACCCCGCATCCGCCCGCTCGACGCGGCCGCGATGGCCGCCGCACGGGAGCGGCAGGCGCAGCTGGTCAAGCCTCCCGGGAGCCTGGGGCGCCTCGAGGAGCTCGCCGTCTGGCTCGCCGGCGTGACCGGCCGCGAGCGCCCCCGCATCCGGGCGCGCGTCGTCGTCGCGGCCGCCGACCACGGCGTCGCTGCCGAACATGTGAGTGCGTTCCCGCCCGAGGTGACCGGCCAGATGCTCGCCACGTTCCTCGGCGGCGGCGGCGCGGTCTCCGTGCTGGCGCGCGAGACCGGGGCCGAGCTCGTCTGCGTCGACGCCGGCGTCAACGCCGACACCTCGCACCTGGACGTGGTCCGCACCGGCCTGAAGCCGAGCGCGAACCTGGCCGCCCAGCCGGCGCTCACGCACGATGACGCGGCCACGGCGATCGCCGCCGGCCGGCGCCTCGCCGGGCAGGCGGCGCGCGACGGCGTGACGATCCTGATCGGCGGCGAGATGGGCATCGGCAACACGACGCCGGCCACCGCGCTCGCCTGCCACCTCACCGGCCGCCCGCCCGGCGAGCTCACCGGCCCCGGCACCGGACTCGACGCCGACGGCATCGCCCACAAGGCGCACGTCATCGACCGGGCCCTCAAGCTGCACGCGCCGCAGGACCCCGTCGACGCCCTCGCCCGCCTCGGCGGCGGCGAGATCGCGGTCCTGACCGGCCTCGCGATCGGAGCCGGCGAGCATGGACTGGGCTACGTCACCGACGGCGTGATCGCGACCGCCGCGGCAGCGGTCGCCGTCGCCATCGCCCCAGAGCTGACTCCCAGGCTCCTGGCCGGCCACCGCTCTCCCGAGCCGGCCCACGGCGCGCTCCTGCGACACCTCGGGCTCGATCCGATCCTCGACCTCGGGATGCGCCTGGGCGAGGCGAGCGGCGCCGTCGCCGCGCTCGCGATCCTCAAGCTCGCCGCCGCCGCGCACGACGGGATGCAGACGTTCGCCGAGGCGGGGGTGAGCACATGACATGTATGGTTCGCGCCGACGTGGCGGTGCGAGGAAGCCGGTGAGAAGCCGGCGCGGTCGCGCCACTGTGACGGGCTGCCAAGGCCCGAAGCCAGACACTCCGCCGCCGCGTGACCGACCCACGACGGGACGCGTGATCCCGAGGAGGTACCCCGATGTCCGAAGTCAGCGTCGAGCGCCCCGCACCGATCGTCTCGTGGCATGAGTTGCAGCCCTATGTCCTGCTCGCCGGGACGTTGCTGTTCGTGCTGATCTACTTCATCGGCGCCGAGGAGGGCGCGCTGTCGCTGATCGGGGGGACGTCCGTCCACGAGTTCGTGCACGACGCACGGCACCTGCTCGCCTTCCCCTGCCACTAGTGGCCCGGTAGTGGTTCGCTCCCTGCTGGTGCGGGGGATGCTGGTGGGGCTCGCCGCCGGCGTGCTCGCGTTCGCGTTCGCCTACGTCTTCGGAGAGCCGCAGGTGCAGCGGGCGATCGACTTCGAGGAGACGCTGGGTGGCCACGACCCCGAGGTGGTCAGCCGCGGCGTGCAGCGCACGCTCGGCCTGCTCACCGGAACGGTCGTGATGGGCGTCGCGCTCGGCGGCCTTTTCAGCCTCGTCTTCGCGTACGCGTACGGCCGTCTCGGCCCCCTGCACGCCCGCGCCACCTCGGCGCTGCTGGCGCTCGGCGCATTCCTCACGCTCACCGTCGTCCCGTTCACGAAGTACCCCGCCAACCCGCCGACCGTCGGCAACCCGGACACGATCGACAAGCGCACCGCGCTCTTTCTCGCGATGATCGCGATCTCCGTGCTCGCCGCGATCGCGGCGGCGCGCGTTCACCGCGACCTGCTGCCCCGCGCGTCCCGGTGGAACGCGACGCTGCTCGCCGTCGCCCTCTTCGTCGCCATCGTCGCCGTCGCCGAGCTGATCCTGCCGCCCGTGCACGAGACGCCGCCTGGCTTCCCTGCCGATGTCTTGTATCGCTTCCGGCTCGCGTCGCTCGGGATCGGCCTGACGCTGTGGACGGCGATCGGGCTCGGCTTCGGCGCGCTGGCCGAGCGACTGGTCACAAACGCGTCAACATCTGTTGATTCCGGCCCGAAACGAGTGCGCTGGCTGACATAGTGACGAGGTGACGCCTCAGGCTGAGTTCGCGCTGCTCTATGAGCGCCACCACAGGGCTCTGTATCGCTACTGCAGGTCGATCGTGCGTCACGAGGAGGACGCCCAGGACGCGTTGCAGAGCACGATGACGCGCGCGTACGCGGCGCTGCAGGCGAAGCCGCGCGACTTCGACCTGCGGCCCTGGCTGTTCCGCATCGCCCACAACGAGTCGGTCTCGATCCTGCGCCGGCGGCGCCCGACGATCGAGCTCGACGCGGAGCTGGCCGCGCTCGGCGGCGTCGACGAGCGCGCCGAGGCGCAGGAGACCCTGCGCATCTTCCGGCAGGACCTCGCCGACCTGCCCGAGCGCCAGCGCTCGGCCCTGGTCCTGCGCGAGCTCAACGGCCTGCGCCCCTCGGAGATCGCCGAGCTGCTGGAGACCACGCCGGGCGCCATCAAGCAGTCGCTGCTCGAGGCGCGCCGCGCGCTCGCGCGCTGCAACGAGGGCCGCGAGACCCCGTGCTTCGACGTCCAGCGCGCGCTGATGGAGGGCGACGGGCGCGTGTTGCGCGGGCGCGGGCTGCGCGCGCACCTGCGCTCGTGCGTCGCCTGCCGACGCTTCAGGAGCGACGTCAGGATGCGCCGGCCGGCGCTTCTGCCCGCCCTGCTCAGCGCCATCCAATCGTCCGGCCTGTTCGCGAAGACGGCCGTGGTGGCCGTCGTGGCCGTCACCGCGACGGCCGAGGTGCGGACGCTCGACAAGGCCGCGCATCCGCCGGCGCCCGGACGCCCGGCGGCGACGGCGACGGCGACCGCCACCGCGACGCCGGCCGGTTCGGTCGCCGCGGCGAGGACCGCGGTCCCGGTTCCGACCGCCGCCGGCACTCCGGCGCCGCGGCGGCACGGCGCGAGCCCGGCGCGGCGCCATACGAAGGCCGGCGCGGGCGACCGGCGCAAGGCCATCGCCCGCGGTCCCGCCAGGGCGGTGGTGCCCAAGCGCACGTCCGAGCACGCCGCCGCGCCCGCGCCGGTGCCGACCGGACACGATGCGTCGCCGGAGGCCCCGAAGGCCGACCACGTCGCGCCGGGGCAGGCCAAGAAGCAGGAGCCCGCCGCGCCCAGGTCCACGTCCACGCCCACGCCGGCGGTCGAGACCACGCCGCCGGGCCAGGCAAAGAAGGACGATCCGCCGCCGGGCCTGGCCAAGCAGGGCGGCACGCCGCCCGGCCAGGCCAAGAAGGACGATCTCCCGCCGGCCCAGGCCAAGAACGACGCACCGCCCCCGGGCCAGGCCAAGAAGGACGCCGATACGTCCTGACTCCGGGCACGCTCGCGCGTTGATTCGTACATCGAAGGCCAATCGAGACGACTCGCCCTGCTGGCGGCGGAGGCGGCGAGCGCCCCTTCGCCCGGCGCTGCGCTGCGCAAATTGAGCCAGCTGCGCCGGGAGCTGGAGGCGTTCGAGCGCCGCCAGGTCGCTCAGGCGCTCGCTGAAGGCGCGTCGTTCGCCGCGATCGCGCGCGACCTCGGGCTCTCGCGCCAGGCCGTCCACCGCCGCTTCCGCAACCTCGCCGCCGCCGAGCCGCCACTGAGGACGGCGCCGGAGGTCCGCCTCGTCCTGCGGTACGCGCGCGAGGAGGCGACCGCGCTCGGCGCCGAGCTGCTCGGCAGCGAGTACCTCGTGCTGGCGGTCCTGCGGGCGGCCGAGCTCCCCGCCGCCGTCGTCCTGCGCACCGCCGGCGCCACGCTGATGCGCGCCCGCGCGCAGATCGAGGCCGCGGCGCCGCGCGCGAAGCTGTTCCGGCGCGAGTTCGACGCCGGCGACCTGCGGCGGCTCCTGGCGGGCCCGGCGCGCGAGGCGCGCCGCAGCGGGCACCGGCAGATCGAGGTCGAGGACCTCCTGCTCGGCGCGACCGAGGATGCGGCGAGCGGCGCGTCGCGAACCCTGCGCGCCATCGGCGTCGACGTCGCCGAGGTGCGCGCAGGGCTCCAGACGCGCCTCGCGGCCCCGCCCGCAGGACGGGACCGCGTGACCGCGCCGACTATGGGTGCGTCGTCGACAGCGTGAACGTCAGCGTCTTGCTGTAGGGCCCCGTGCGCAGCGCGTCGTTGGCGCCGATGTCCTGCTTGAACGTGATCGCGACCGCGTCGTTGCTGGTCGGGTTCGCGTACGAGAGCAGGCTCAGCAGCGAGCCGGAGACCGGACCGCCGGCCGCGCCCGTCCCGGCCGGGCTGGAGGCGGACGCCTGCAGCGCCGCCGGCAGCGAGAACGCGCCGTTGACGAGGTGACCCGGCGCCGTGGCGCTCGGGTCGGCGACGCTCAGCATCGCGTCGCCCGCGGTGGAGATGACGTTGGCCGTCGTGGCCGCCGAGTACGTCTTCGCGATGCCCGGCGTGAACGCGCCGAAGCTCGCGGCCGTGCCGAGCGTCAGCGAGAGCTGCGGCGGGACGCTCGCGTTGGCGGTGCCGGGGACATCGACCCCGTAGTCCGAGCAGCCGCCGTTGGTGTCATAGAAACCGCCGCCGGCGAGGCCGGGGCCGGTGATCTGCGGCTTGTTGCCCGCCGCAGGAGAGCCCGTGTAGGGGGTGTCCCACCACTGCTTGAAGAACGCCTCGAGCTTGTTGAAGCACCCGATCGACTGGTTCGGCATGTACTTGTGGAACTCGGTCTTCAGCTGCGCTTCGGAGATCGAGCCGCCGCCGTAGGCCTGCTGGATGTGCTGCAGCGCGGCGTTGTAGTTGTCCTTGCCGAGGATCGCCCGCAGGGCGAGGTACGACAGGCCCGGCCGTGCGTAGGTGTTCGAGTTGCCGAACAGGTTCGCCGACGTCGGGTTCGACGGCGCGACGTTCCAGAACGTCATCGAGGTCGTGCCCCAGCCCCCGGTCCCGTTGAAGCGGCTCACGAGGCTCGCTTCGTAGGCCGCGTTGTAGGCATCCGAGCCCGGCGCGCCGGCCGCGGTGCCCGCGGCGCGAGCGGCGTAGTAGTACTCGGCCGTCGTCGCCTGGCCCTCCTTGAAGAACGTGAACCGGTGGTCGGAGTACGACACGTTGTCGCCCCACCACTGGTGCATGTTCTCGTGGGCGAACGTCGACAGGTTCGTTCCCGCGTTGCCGCCGATCGTGCCGCCGACGAAGACGATCTTCGTCTGCATCTCCTCCTCGAAGCTCGCGCTCGGCTGCAGCACGACGATGCCGTTGGAGCTGAACGGGAACGTCCCGGTGATGCCCTCCTGGAAGTGGGTGATGTCCTCCTGGCCGTCCATCGCGAGCTTGTTCAGCGCCTTGCGCGCCGGGGTGATCGCCGCATCCTGGGCCTCGTAGTAGAGGACGCCGTTGGCGCCGACGCGCTCGCTCCACTCGAACGTGCCCATGCTGTTCTCGACCAGGTAGGCGGCCACCGGCTCCGGCGAGCGCCAGTGCCAGCTCGTCGACCCGTCCGGGAAGTTCGCGTCCGGCGGGTTGTCGCCGGTGCTGACCAGGCGGCCGTTGCCGATCGCGACCTTGCCCTTGGTCACCGTGTCGTAGATGTCATACGTCGGCTTGACCCGGGTGTGGTCATTGAGCGGCATCCAGGTCATCGTGCCCATCGGCTCGGAGGTGACCATCGCGCCCTGGTTGCCGGCCGTGTTGTTGCGGAACCAGCCCTCGGCGCGGCCGTCGCCCTGGGCCCGCTGGCCCGGGCGGCCGGTGTAGTTGACGGTGACCGTGAAGTCGGTCCCGCTCGGGATCGGCGCCGACGGCGTGATCACGAGCTTGGTCGCCGGGCACGGCAGGTCGTTGGCCGGCGGATCGGGCGGGGTGCGGTTCGCCCGCGGCTGCGCGCGGAACGGCGCGCACGCCGGCGGGTTCGGGTTGTTCGGCCCGACCGGGATCTCGATCCCGGTGCGGTGCGCCAGGGGATCGGGGTCGTCCTGGCCGTTCGGGTCGCCCGGATAGGTCGGCTGCACGAATTTGAACGTCGCCGGCTGACCGTTGATCGCGACCGAGCTGACGGTCAGGTGGGTACCGACGTCCACGGGCGGGGTGCCTGCCGTGAAGCCGCTGTTGGTGTCGAAGTCGAGGCTGAAATCGGACAGGCACTGCGTCGAGCGCTGCAGCAGGTCGACGTGCGTGCCGGGCAGGAGCTGGTCGGCGATCGCGTCGTAGTTGAGGAAGACGTCGTTGTGGACGCTCTTGTAGCCGCCGTTGCCGGCCTCCGGGTAGACCCGGTCGCCCGGCGAGACCAGTGTGTGCGCGCCCGGGCTGCAGACCTCGGCGGCGGACGCCTTCGCCCCGCTGCGCAGCGGCGGGAGCCGGACCTTCGACCCGCGGATCGCGGTGCCGCCCGCAATGCGGATCTCGTCGGCGGTCGACGCACAGCCCTGTGCGCCGTCGTCGCCGTAGGGCGTGCAGGCCGACAGGTAGTAGTTGCCGCGAGCGAGCCCGCCGGGCAGCTTGACCGCGACGCGGTAGGCAGCGCTGCCGTTGGCGCCGACGCGCACCTTCGTGCGCCCGACCACGGGCGCCTTGGTGCCGTAGCGCATCAGGCGCACCGTGACGTTCGCCGTCGACGCACGGCCGGTGCGATTGATGACCTTGCCGCTGAGCGTCCCCGCCGTGGCGCCCGCCTTCAGCGAGCTCAGCGTCGAGACGGTGACTCCCGGCGAGGCCAGCGCCGGCCCGGCGCTCAGGCCGGTCAGCGCAACCGAGAACAATGCGACGCCGGTGGCGCGCACCCTTCGCACATCCATGTTGGCAAACCCCCTCGTGAGGGCGCGCGAGCGCCCTGGACCCTAGTGCTCGGGCAAGCGTAATCAATCGCTCCGTGGACGTGGGTCAACACTGGACACCGGCGTCGACAGCGAAGAGGATCGCCCGCATGGCCGACGTCGTCGCGTCGCCCGCAGCATCCGCGCTCGCCGCCGCGGCCGCCCGGCGCGACGTCACGAGCTGGCAGCCGGTCTTCCACGCGCCCGGCGCGCCGGAGTTGCTCGCGCTGGCGCACGACCCCGGCGTGGAGGTCGTCGACGAGCTGGCGGCTCAGCTCGACCAGCTCGCACGGGCGCGCGCGCCGCGCGACGGCGATGCGATCGAGCCCGTGGAGGCGCCGAACGCGCCGTGGGTCTTCTATCCATGGAGCCGGCGGCTGGTCCACCTCCTGCCCGAGGCGCTGCACCGCGAGCTGCGCTTCGACCGCAACCGCTACGCGATCACGCCCGCCGAGCAGCGGCGGCTGGCGTCGCTGACGATCGCGGTCGCCGGGTTGTCGGTCGGCCGCGCGGTGGTGACCACGCTCGCGCACGAGGGCGTCGGCGGCGAGCTGCGGCTCGCCGACTTCGACGTGCTCGACCTGTCGAACCTCAACCGGGTCACCGGCGGCGTCGCCGACGTCGGCGTCAACAAGGTCGTGCTGGCCGCGCGCGAGGTCGCCGAGCTCGACCCCTACATCCGCGTGGTCGCATTCCCGGGCGGCGTTCAGGAGGCGACGATCGGGGAGTTCGCCGACGGCGTGGACGTCATCGTCGACGAGTGCGATGGCCTCGAGATCAAGCTGCTGCTGCGCGAGCGGGCGCGCGCGGCGGGCGTGCCGGTGGTGATGGCCACCAGCCACCGCGGGATGCTCGACGTCGAGCGCTTCGACCTCGAGCCCGAGCGCGCGCCGTTCCACGGGCTGCTCGGCGGTGTGACGTCGGCGCAGCTGGCCGGGCTGACGACCAAGCAGAAGGTCCCGTACGTGATCCGGATCCTCGATCCCGAGAGCCTTACGGAGCGCGCCGCCGCCTCGCTGGTCGAGGTCAAGCAGACGCTGTCCACGTGGCCGCAGCTGGCGTCCGACGTCGCGCTCGGCGGCGCGATGGTGGCCAACGCCGTGCGCCGCATCGCGCTCGGCGAGCTGACCGCGTCCGGTCGCTTCTTCGCCGACCTCGACGAGCTCGTCGGCGAGGGCCGCCAGGCGGCGCTCAAGCCGCCCGCGGCGGCCGCCGCGGACGTCCCTGACGCGCCGCCGCCGCAGCGCGAGGACGCGATCCGCTTCATCGTCGCGTGCGCCACGACGGCACCGTCGGGCGGCAACATGCAGCCGTGGCGGTTCGAGGCCACCGCCGACCGCATCCGCGCCCGCGTGGACCCGACGCGCACGTCGTTGCTGGACTTCCGCAACCGCGCCGCGCTGCTCGCGCTGGGCGCCGCGCTGGAGGGGGCGGAGATCGGCGCGCGGGCGCTGGGCCTGACGCCCACCGCGACGCTGCACGACGACGGCTGGGAGCTCGGGCTGGAGCGCACCGGCGACGTCCGCGACGACATCGAGCTGCTGTGGCGGCGCGGCTGCAACCGCCGCAGCGACGGCACCGGGCCGGTCGCGGACCTGGCCGGGCTCGCGGCCCACGCGGCGCCGCTGCACGCCGCGCCCTTCGACGGCGACCTCGCGCGGCTCGGCGCCGCGCTCGGCGCGCTCGACCGCGTCCGCTTCCTCTCGCCCCGGCTGCGGCGCGACATGATCGGCGAGCTGCGCTTCCCCGGCGAGGACGCGCGCGACGGCATCGACGTCGCCTCGCTCGAGCTCGACGCCTCCGACCTCGCCGCGATGGACGTGCTGCGGACCGGCGCCGGCATGGCGCTGCTCGCCGACCTCGACGGCGGCTGGGGCCTCGTGAACCTCGCCCGCGACGCGTTCGCGGCGTCCTCCGGCGCGATCGTCCTGCGCGCGCACGCGCTCGAGCCGCGCGCGCTGATCGACGGCGGGCGCGGGCTGATGCGCCTGTGGCTGGAGGCGACCCGGCGCGACCTCGCGATCCATCCGTGGGGCTCGCCGTTCCTGTTCCAGCGCCTGCACGAGGAGCCGGAGTCGCTGGAGCCGTGGGAGCACGCCGCCCTCACCCAGGCGGCCGGCGGGTTCTCGCTCGACGCCGGCCACCCGATCCTCCTCGTCCTGCGCGTCTCGCGCTGCGGTCCGCCGTCTACGCGGTCGCGGCGGCGGCCGCTGTCAGACGTGCTGGCGTACGAGGCGTAGCGAACTCGATCGCGGACGCCATCGCCGCGAGCGTGCGCGACGCGGCGCCCGCGCCGAGCACGCGCTCGGTGTCGGCGCAGATCAGGTGCGAGCGGAAGCGCCAGCCGGGCTTGGGCTCGACGATCCGCTGCTCGAGCACCTCGAAGCCCATCTCGCGGTACATGCCGAGCAGGTCGTCCTCGCACGCGCCGAGCACGTAGCGGTGACCGGACTGGACGGCGACGCGGTAGGCGTGCTGCATCAGCGGGACGAACAGGCCGGCGCGCTGGAAGTCCGGGTGCACGGCGCCGGCGCCCGCCTCGACGAAGCCGGCGTCCCACAGCCACTGCGGCACCTCGTGGCCGCCCCAGCTCACGTACTGGCTGCGCGCCGGGTCGCCGTCGACGAAGATCACCCGCACGTAGCCGACGATCTGCCCGCCGAAGCGGCACGTGAGATGGCGCGAGTGGGCGTCGAACGGCGAGCGCAGGTCAGCGGCCGCGCCGTGGGCCAGATGGCCTTCGGCCTGGTGCGCGCGCAGGCGCAGCGCGAGGATCTCGCGCAGCTCGCCGGCGCCGAGCGCATAGTCGTAGGCGACCTCGCCGGCGATGCTGCCGACCGGCAGGCCGGCCGCGCGCAGGCCGGCCGGGGTCAGCGTCCCGTCGCCGGCCAGCAGGAAGCGCCCGAGCAGCCGCGGCGGAGGATCGATCCACGCGACGTCGACCTCCTCGCCGCGGACCGCGCGCACGCGGCCGCGGGCACGCTCGATGCCGATGTCGCCGAGGTGCAGGTCGAGGTCGAGCTGCACGCGCGGCGGAAGCGGCTGCGCGGTGAGCAGCGTGACGCCCCCGCCGCCGGCCGCCGCGATCCGGAAGCGCAGCGTCTCGAGGAAGAACCACGGGCACGCGGCCGACGCGCAGGCCGGCAGGGCGACCGGCCAGCGCGTCTCGGACGCCACCGGTGCATCGTGCACCAGAGCCAGTCCAAGGCGCGGCCGCCCGCCCAGGCTGCCGACGTGGCGCACTACCGCCTCCTGCGCGGCGCCGGAGGCGCCGCGGCCGGTGTAGCGCAGGCTCACGGTGTCGCCCGCGGCCGGGATCGCGGCCGGCACCGCGAGCTGCAGCCCGATGCCGTCGGAGGTGAGGTCGATCGCCTCGGCCGCCTGGCGGCCGGCGACCTCGAACGTCAGCCCTTCACCCACATAGACGCGACGGCGCGGTCGCGAGCGGCAATCGTCGAACATGCGCCCAAGGAGCCGCGCGCAGGCTGCCCTGATACCACGAGCCGGCTAGGCCTCCTTGCTGATGCGCGGGCGCGGGATCAAGATCTCGAAGCGGGCCGGACGCGAAGAGGCGAGCACGAGCCGCCCGCCGTCGGCCTCGACCAGCGCGCGGGCGAGGGGCAGTCCCAGCCCGGTCGAGCCCGCGGTGGACACGTCGCGGTCGAAGATGTCGATCTCCATCCCCGGCGCGATCCCCGGTCCGTCGTCCTCGACGGCCAGCACGCTGCGGCCCTCGACCTCGGACGCGACCAGGCGGGTCTCGCCCGCGCCGTGGGCGATCGCGTTCTCGAGCAGCACATCGAGCGCCTGCGCGACGCCGCCCGGGCTGACCCGGGCAGGCAGCGGAGTCCCGACGCTCGCCCGCAGCCGGCGCCCGAGCCGCTCGTAGAGCGGCGCCCAGCCCGCCGCGTGCTCGCGAGCGAGCTGAGCCAGGTCGACGTCGCGGGGGCGCCCGATGTCGCCGGCGCGTGCGAGCGCCAGCAGGTCGGCCACCGTGCCTTCGAGCCGGTCGGCGACGCGTTGCGTCGACGCCAGCACCTCGCGCTGGGCCGCGGGGTCTTCCAGCTCGCTCAGCTCGTCCAGCCACAGCCGCATCGCGGTCAGCGGGGTCCGCAGCTGGTGCGAGACGTTCGCGGCGAACTCTCGCTGGCGCCCGACCAGCTGGGCGATCCGGACCGCGGCGCCGTCGAGCGCGACGGCGACGCGATCGAGCTCGGGCAGCCCGAGCCGGCCGGCGCGGGCGGAGAAGTCGCCGGCGCCGAGGCGATCCGAGGTGGCCACGAGCTTGTGCAGCGGGCGCGTGAAGCGCCGCGCCTGGAGGATCGCCAGGCCGGCCGCGGCGGCGCCGCCGGCAAGCGCGAGGACGCCGACCAGCAGCCACGCCTGGCGGCGCTGCTCGGCGACCTCGGCGGCGGGGGCGTAGATCGTCACCCGCACGCTCTGCGCCGCGCCCGAGCGCGTCGCGAGGACGTCGCCGGTCGGCATCTTGCCGACGAGCAGGGGCGGCGCGGCGCCGTCCCGCACGATCACGGCGTGGCCGGGTTTCAGCCAGCGGGCGAGGCGGAGCGGGTCCGCCGTCGTGCTCGGGTTGACCGCGGCGGCGACCGTGTCGGCCTCGCGCTCCAGGCGCTGGATCGCCTCGCCGCGCGCGCGGGCGCCCTCGACGAGGCCGAGCGGGATGCCGAGCACGAGGATCGCGGCGAATGCGATCAGCGCCGTGGTCGCGATCAGCTGCCGGCGCATCAGGCGGCGTCGAAGCGGAAGCCGACGCAGCGCACGGTGACGATCAGCGGCGGGTCTCCGAGCTTGCGACGCAGCCACGACATGTGCATGTCGAGCGTCTTGGTAGATCCGAACCAGTGCAGGTCCCAGACCTCCCGCATGATCTGCTCGCGCGCGACGGCATGGCCGGCCTCGCGCACGAGCAGCCCGAGCAGGTCGAACTCCTTCGGCGAGAGCTTGAGCTCGCGCTCGCCGCGCCAGGCGCGGCGCGAGCTCTCGTCGACGCGGACGTCGGCGGCGACGAGCGACACCGGCGGCGTGCGCCGCAGCATCGCCCGCACGCGGGCGAGCAGCACCGCGAAGCGGAACGGCTTGGTCACATAGTCGTCCGCGCCGGCGTCCAGTCCGGCGACGGTGTCCTGCTCGCCGTCGCGCGCGGTCAGCATGAGGATCGGCAGTTGCGGCTGCACCTCGCGCACGTGGCGGCAGACGTCGAGCCCGTTCATCCCGGGCAAGCCGATGTCGAGGATGATCAGGTCCGGCGGGGCGCCGAGCGCCGCGTCGAGCGCGATCAGCCCGTCCTGCGCCTCCGACACGTCGTATCCCTCGCGGGCCAGCGCGCGGGCAAGCGGCTCCGCGATGTCGCGGTCGTCCTCGACCAGTAGGACCCGGGTCACGGACGGATCGTAGGCGGCCTTTCGGGAACTTTGCCAAAGCTTTGTTTCCAACCCGTGACCGCATGGCGCGGACTGCTAGGGTGCAACGCGTACAGGTCGGGCTTATGCCCGGCGACGCCGTGCCGGCGCCCGCAGTCGTTGCTCTTCACAGCTCCTCCGCGAACGCACAGCACATACGTTTAGGAGGACCGGCGATGACGACCGGCACAGTGAAGTGGTTCAGCGACGAGAAGGGGTTCGGGTTCATCGTCCCGGACGACGGTTCCAAGGACCTCTTCGTCCATCACAGCGAGATCACCGGCTCGGGGTTCAAGACCCTCGCCGAGGGCGCGAAGGTGTCTTACGTTGCCGCGGCCGGCCCCAAGGGCCCCGCCGCGACGCAGGTCACGCCCGTCTGAGCGACTTAGAAGAGAAGGAGGGCGGCTCCATGAGCCAGTCCCATCACCACACGCCTGCGCCCTCGCGGCGCCGGCGGTCTGTTCGCGTCTCCGCGAGCACGGCGGCGGGCATCGCCGCCGAGCGCGTCGCGCTCGCCGATCGCGAGCGCGAGCGCCGCACCTCCCGCGCGCGGGTGGCTGCGCAGCGGCTCGCCGCAGTTCCGGCGAGCCGCTGAGGCACGCCGGCGCGGGCCGGGCGCTCAGCGTCCGGGCTGCGTCGGGTAGTCCTTCGCTTCGCGCTTGGCCATCCGGGCGGCCTCGCGCGCAGCGGTGGCATCGCGCTCGGCGCGCTTGCGCGCGCCGGCCGCCTGGGCCGCGTCGTTGCGCTTGGCGATGTCCTTCACCGCGGCGCGCCACGCAGCGTCGCCGCGCAGGACCTTCTGCCCCGCCGCCGGGTGTCGAGCGTCATTGCTCGGAGTGCTGGCGGACATAGTGCGCCCTCCTGTCGTCGGGCAAGCGTCGGTTACCGCCTGCGAGGCCCGCGGGGGCTCCCGCGTCTACTACCAGGTTACTGCACCCATAGCGCCTGCGGGCCACGAAACGAGATGTTGGGATGGAACGGAATCTCCTGTTCGGGAGCGGGAAGGCGAGCGCGTCGATCAGGTCGAACGGGCGCGTCGCGTCCACCGCGTCGAGCAGCGCGGCCGCCGTCGCGCGGATGGTCGGCTCCAGCTCCTGCACGCGCCGCGGCGTGAACGCGCGCGCCGCGGGCTTGCGCAGCCGCCCATGCGCCGGCGGGTCGAGGCTGACCATCGACGGCTGCGGCCGGTGGCCGCCGTCCAGCAGCGTCGTGCCGACCTCGGGCGCGAGCGGGATCAGCGGCAGCTGCGCGTTGGCGGCGCTGAAGGTCTCGTGGTCGAGGAACACGCGCTCGATGTCCGCGTAGCGCGTGACGACGTAGTAATCGATCGACGGCGCGTAGAACACGGGCGCGTCCGCGAGCGCCCGTACGGGTCGCGGAGGAACTCCTCGCTCAGCGGGTCGAATGTCTCGTGGACCGGACAACCGATACTTCCACGGTAGCCCGATCAGGGCCGGATCTTCGACACCGTCCCGTCGCGGAAGTTCGCCGTCCAGACCGCGCCGGCCCCGGCGGCGATCCCGATCGGGTCCTCGCCGACCTCGATCGGCTCGCCGACGACCTTCCCGCTGCTCGCGTCGATCCGCGTGACCGTGCCGTCGCCCGCGTTGGCGACCCACACGACGCCGTCGCCGAGCACGAGCTCGCGCGGGTCCTTGCCGACCGCGACCGGCTCGCCGGGTCCGCTCGCGCCGACTCGCGTGACCGTGCCGCCGCGCGCGTCGGCGACCCACGCCGCGCCGTCGCCTGCCGCGACGCCGCGCAGGCCGCCGCCGACGTCGACCGGGTCGCCGGCGACCTTCCCGGTTCGCGTGTCGATGCGCGTGACGGTGCCGTCGTCGAAGCTGGTCACGTACGCGGTTTCGCCGTCGACGGCGATGTCGAGCGGGCGGCCGCCGACGGCGATCGGGTCGCCCGCCACCTTGCCGGTGCGCGCGTCGATCCGCGTGACGGTGCCGTCGCCGGCGTTGGTCACCCAGACCGAGCCGCCGCCGAGCGCGAGCGACTCCGGCGCGCGGCCGACGGGGATCGTGACGCTGCGCGATCCCTCGATGCGGCGCACGGCGTCGTCGCCGGACGCCACCACCCAGATGACGCCGCCGGCGACCACCGGGCTGTCGGGCTGGCGCCCGGCGGCGATCGGGCGGCCGGCCTTGTCGCCGCGGATGGGGACGAGCGTGCCGGCGGTCGCGTCGGCGACCCACACGACGCCGTCCTCGCCGACGGTGATGCCGTCCGGCCCGCGTCCGGCGCGGACCGTCGCGCTGACCTCCGGCTGCGCCTTGGCGGCCGGCTTCGCGTCCTCCCCGGCGACGAACCCCGCGACCGCCTTGATCTCCGCCGTCGACAGCTGTCCCTTGAACGACGGCATGACGCCGCTGCCCGAGGTCACGACGGCCGCGACCGTCGCGGCATCGGGCTTGAGCTCGTCGAGGTTCGGCCCGACCTGGCCGGACGCGCCGGCGGCGGCCAGCGTATGGCAGCGCCCGCAGCCGGCCGACGCGAACACGTCCTTGCCGGCGGGCGGCGCGGCGGTCACCGCCGCGGGTGCGTCCTTGTGCGCGCCGATCAGCTTCGGCCCGGCGAACAGCGCGAGCGCGGTGACGCCCGCCGCCAGCCACATGAGCAGCGCGAGCGCGCGATCGATCCCGGCGAGCACGGCTACGGGCTCGGGAAGCCGTGCTCGGAGATGAACCACAGCCCGCTCGTCATCCACGTCGCCACGAGCACGCCGAACAGCAGCCCACCGGCCACGGGCAACGCGAGCCCGGGCAGTGAGCGAGAGCGCACGATCACGACCTTCGCCGCGAACGCGCCGTAGAACGTGCAGCCGAGGATCGAGTGCGCGAGCACGCGCGCGGTGGCGTGCTGGAACGCGAGCTGGTAAAGGCAGTGGTAGGCCACCGGGAGGCTGAGCAGGAACGCGAGCCGCCCGGTGATGCGGTGCGCGGTGCCGAGCCAGGCCGGCGCGTCGCCGATCGGCAGCCTGCCGTACATCCACAGCGCCGACCCGAGCTGCGCCAGCGCGAGCAGCACGGCGGCGGTCGCGAGCCAGACCTTCATGGTGATCGTGTCCGCGAAGCCGAGCGTGATCGACAGGTCGGTCGCCGGGTCGTGGACGTTGCCGTACAACCCCAGCGTGAGCGCCACGAGCGCGCCGAGCAGCCCGGCTACCAGCAGCCGCGCGCCCGCTCGCTCGTGACTTGCCTCGCTCACGCCGGCAACCGTCTCAGCAGATGGCCGCGACGTCAAAGCTCACGTTGGTCAGGAACGGCGTGATCTTGTTGTCGCCGAACGGGAGCAGCCGCGTCGACTCGACGAAGATCCGCGAGCCGCCGAGCCGCTGCACGTCCACGTCCGCGGCGACCTCCTCGGGCGTCGACTCGTGCTCGACGCGCGGGGTGGCGACGATCGCGCACCGCTCGAGGTCCAGCGGCAGCTTGGAGCCGGTGGCGAAGGTGATGTCGTAGATCCCGACGCCGCCCTTCTTGACCGTGCCGTCGTTGTCGGTGCCGATCAGCTTGCCGTCCTTGGTCACGCGCAGCTTGAGCACCGTCTCGGGCGTGTCCGAGCCGGCGATCTGGGCGGTGGCGACGGCGCCGCCGCCGAGCGCGACGGCGAGCGCGGTGACGGCAACGGCGAACGAGGGGGTCAGCAGCTTGCGCAACGGGGTCTCCTTGTCAGTGGTCCTGAGGAAGGAGACGTGTGCGGGCGCCGGATAATCCCGGGCGCTATCCCTTGAGCGCGGTCCCGCAGTCGGCGGTGATCTTCGAGAACTCCTCGCGCACCTTCGGCGCCTGGGCGCGGATGCCGTCGCCCTCGAAGAGCATGCCGAACGCCGAGATGTAGGACTTCGCGCAGCCGGTCGCGACCTCGAGCCTGGACTGCGCGGCCTGCGCCTCGGCGTTCGCCTGGTCGGCCTGCGCCTGGGCCTTCTCGGTCTCGTCGCCGGCCGCGTCGGCCTTCTGCTTGGCGGCCGCCGCGTCCTTGTCGGCCTCGTCGGCCTTCTGGTTGGCGTCCTCGAGGTCCTGCTCGGTCTTCGCGAGATCCTCCTGCGTCGCGCCGAGCTGCGCCGCAAGGTCGTCGTAGAGCGCCTTCGCGACGCCGAGCGCTCCGGCCGTCAGCACCGCCCCGCTGGAGTCCTTCTCCTCGGGCACCGGGGTCTGCGCGGCCTCGAGGTCCTGCGTCGTCGTGGCGAGCTCGTTGCTGGTGCTCTCGAGCTTCTGCTTGGAGTTGTCGAGGTCCTGCTGGGTGGCGTCGAGCTCCTGATTGGCGCTCGCGAGCTCCTGCTCGGTGGAGTCGAGCTTGGACTGCGTGTCGTCGAGGTCCGACCGCGCGCTCAGCGCCCACGCGACGGCGCCGACTGCGACCAGCGCGAGCGCGGCGCTGACCCAGATCCACGGGCTCCGGCGCCGCTTCGGGGCCTCGGCCTCGGTCTCGGTCGTCGGCTCATCGGACACGACCGCCATCGTCGCCGTCCCAAGGGCGGGCCCGCATCAGCCGAAAGGGGTGAGCCTGGGATCCCCCGCCACCGAGGACGGCGCACGAACGCCGCCCTCGGCGGGGATTTCCAGCTAGCTCGCGACGACCCCGTCGCTCACGTCGACGCTCGTCGGGGTGCCATCGTCAGGCACGACCACGGTCGGCGTGCCGCCGCCGCCGTCGTCGCAGATGGTCAGCGACGGCGAGTTGCTCGCCGCCTCGAGCAGGCCCGCGCCCTTAGCCGGGAGCTTGCCGATGTCGACCGTGTAGCGCGCGGCCGGGCTGTTGACGGGCGGATCGAGGGCGACGAGGCCGCCGCCGAGCCAGTGCGGGGTGGCCTGGTTGCAGACGGGGACGTCGGCACGCGCCGCCGGAGCGACGAACGGGAGCGTGAATGCGGACATGGCGAGCACGAGGGCGCCGCGGCGAATTGAGGGGGTCATTGGATTTGGTCTCGGCGGTGCCAAGAGGGTTCCTGACGCGGCGCTGCTGACATTGGACGGGAAGTCGTCAACGTGTGTTGACACGTACGCCGGCGCATCAGCGCACGATGCCCTGCGATCGCGCGATCTCCAGCCCGTGCGCTAGGTCGTCCGCGCCGAGCTTGGCGAGCGCGGAGGCGAGCTGGCGGCGCAGCGTCGGCTCGTCGACGCCGCACAGGAGCGCGAGCTCGGGCTTGTCCCAGCCGGCGTGCGCGAGTTGGAGCAGCCGGTGCTCGTGTGACGTGAGGCGAGGGGTCCACCCCTGAAGGCGCGGGCCGCGAATGTCGGGGCCGCCGTGGATGGCGCTCGGCGAGCGGTGCTCGCGGGCGGCGCGCGCGACCTCGTCGCAGATCGCGTCGCGGTCCGCGCTCTTGGTGATGTATCCGGCGGCGCCCGCCTCGAGCCCGGCCGCGACGAGCGACTCGTCGTCGAACGCGGACAGCAGCACCACCGGAACGTCCGATCCGGAGCGTGCGAGAGCGCCGATGACGTCGATGCCGTCCATCCCGGGCATCCGCACGTCCACGACGGCGACGTCCGGCTCGTGACGGCGGATGAGCGCGAGCGCGGTCGCGCCGTCGGCGGCCTCGGCCACGATCTCGAAGCCTCCCGCGATGCGGAGGGCGCGCACGATTCCCTGGCGGAACAGCGGGTGGTCGTCGGCGACGACCACCCGAACGCGGGCCGGGTCTTTGAGGATCGGCGTGTCCGTGAAGGCGGGGGCGGTGTCGGTGGTGGCGAGCATGATGTCCTCGGTGGTTCGGTGGCCCTGACGTGTCCGAGCATGCCTCTCCCGCGGGCGGGTGACGATCGTGCGATCGACGGCGGTTCGGGCGGCGTGGGGTCCGTCGATCGGATGAGTCGCGCGGCTCGACCGCCGGCGCCGGCCGTGGTAGAAGCGGGCGGATGAGCGAGCCTCGGGTCACCGTGCTGGTCGCCGACGACCATCCGCTGTTCCGCGAGGGGCTCGCTCGGGCGGTGCGCGAGCGCCCGGGGCTGGAGCTGGTCGGCGAGGTGGGCGACGGACGCGCCGCCCTCGACGGCATCCGCGAGCTCTCGCCCGCGGTCGCGGTGGTCGATCTGCGGTTGCCGGGCCTGGACGGCGTGGAGATCGCGAACGCGGTCGCGCGCGACGGGCTGCCCACGCGCGTGCTCGTCCTCTCCGCCTTCACCGAGCCGCGCCTGATCTACGAAGCGATGGCCGCGGGCGCGGCCGGCTACTTCTCCAAGGACGCCGATCGCGAGGCGGTGCTCGACGCCGTCGCCGCCCTCGCGCGCGGCGAGTCGCGCGTGGAGTCTCGCCTCCAGGACGCGCTGTTCGGGGAGCTGCGCGAACGGGCGCGCGACACCGACGCGCCGGTCCTGACGCCGCGCGAGCGCGAGATCCTCGCGCTGATGGCCGAGGGCGCGTCGGCGCCGGCGATCGGCAAGCGGCTGTACCTCGCCCCCGCCACCGTGAAGTCCCACCAGGCGCACATCTACAGCAAGCTCGGCGTCTCGGACCGGGCCGCCGCCGTGGCCGAGGCCATGCGGCGCGGGCTGCTCGAGTGACCGCGGCGGCTGACGAGCGCATCGACCCCGCGCCCGGTCCCGAGGAGTCGGCGCGCGCAGAGCTCGGGATGGCGCTGCTGCGCATCGCGCTGGTGCCGGTGATGGCGATCGGGAAGAGCATCGTCGAGCATCCCGGGCCGCCCGACAGCGATCTGTTCGGACCGCTGCTGGCCGTCTACGGCGTGTGGGCGTTGACGTTGCTCGGGGCCCATCTGCTCGCCGCACGCGGGAGGCTGCCCCGGATGCAGCAGCTGGCGCGCGTCGAGCCGCTGATCGACGTGCTGGCGATCGGCGCCCTGACGTACACCTCGGGCGGTCCGTACTCGGAGGCGCGGCTGGCGTTCTTCGCGCTTCCGCTGGTCGCCG
This sequence comes from uncultured Solirubrobacteraceae bacterium, assembly GCA_963837485.1. Lineage (GTDB taxonomy): Bacteria > Actinomycetota > Thermoleophilia > Solirubrobacterales > Solirubrobacteraceae > Solirubrobacter. The sequence goes on from CAWINP010000014.1 coordinate 315,633, forward strand.
CGTTTCGCCTGCGGCCGGCGCTGACCGCGGCATGGACGGCGGTCGCGATCGCCGTCTACGTCCTGCTCTCGCTGCCGCATTCCGCGACGCGCACCCGCGCGGACGTCGACGCGATCGTCGCGCACTCGCTCTACCTGGCCTGGGCCGGCGCGGGAGCGGTGGTCCTGTCGGCCCTGCTCGGCGCCCGCGATCGGCGGATCCGCGCCGCCGCCGGCGAGCGCCGCCGGCTTCTGGCCCAGGTGCTGACCGCCGAGGAGCGCGAGCGCCGGCGGCTCGCGGAGGTGCTGCACGACGACGCGATACAGAACCTGCTGCTGGCGCGCCAAGAGCTGCGCGACCACCATCGCCGCCACGACGAGGACTCCTATCGCCGGGCCGACGAAGCCCTGGCCGCCACGGTCGACCAGCTGCGCGGCGAGATCTTCGAGCTGCATCCCTACGTCCTGGACCACGCGGGCCTGCGAGCGGCGCTCACCGCGCATGCCGAGACCGCTGCGCGCCGCGCCGGCGCGCGCGCCGAGGTCGACATCGAGGACGCCGCGCTGACCTCGGGGCAGGAGCAACTCGTGCTCTCGCTCGCGCGCGAGCTGCTCGCCAACGCCGCCCGGCACTCCGAGGCGCGCACGATCCGGCTGCGCCTGACCTCCTCAGGCGACGGAATCGAGCTGGTCGTCAGCGACGACGGACGCGGCTTCGGCCCGGACCGTCGCGCCGCGGCCGTCGGCCGCGGCCACATCGGGCTGGCGACCAGCGCCGAGCGTGCCGCCGCCGGCGGCGGCACGCTCGACATCGCATCCGCGCCCGGCGCCGGCACGACGGTGACGGTGCGGCTTCCGCCGGTGGGGTAGTCCGATCGGACCACGACGGCTCGTTCGCACAGAGCGCCGCCCGGGCGATGGCGCGACGGCGCCCGGCGAGCGATCGTTGATCCATCGCCTCGACACCCCCGACCTCGAAACCGAGACACCCATGCTCTTCCTCTTCTTCAGCTACGGCACCAAGCTCAAGCTCCTCGGCGAGCTCGGCGAGCGGACCTGCCCGCGCTGTCACAACACCGCCGTGTGGTCGCGCCTCGAGCGCTACCGCTACCTCTCCCTGTTCTTCGTGCGGCTCGCCCGCTGGCACACCGAGCAGCTCGAGGCCTGCCCGGTGTGCGGGTACGCCGAAGCGCCGGCCGACGCCGCGAGCGGGGCTCGCGAGCGGGCGCCCCGGCCCGTCCACGCGTGACCATGGGACTCCGGAAGTCGACGGCTCCGGCCGCGCCCGCCGCCGAGCGCACGGGCCCGGCCGAGCCCGATACCGCAGGGCCGGACGACGCGTTCGCGGAGCTGGTCGCCCGGGCGCTCGACGAGTTGCCCGAGCCGTTCCTCCGCGCGCTCGATCAGGTCCCCGTGCTGGTGGCATCCGACGGCGCGGAGCATGCGGCCTACGGCCTGTACCACGGAGCGACCGTCCGGCACGGCGACGAGCCGGCGCGCATCGTGATCTTCAGCGACACGCTCACCCGCGACTTCGGCGACGACCCCGAGCTGCTCGTCGCCCAGGTCCGGCGCACGGTCCGTCACGAACTCGCCCACCATCTCGGGTTCGACGAGCCGGGCGTCGCACGTCTGGGCCTGTGACTGCGCTCCGGACGACGAAAGCCCCGCCGGCGAGCGGGGCTTTCAGACATGCGCCGAAGAGGACTCGAACCTCCACCCGGTTATCCCGGACCAGGCCTCAATGCGGTGGGCGCTTGATCGGGAGTGGTGATTCGTGCGCTGGTGTCGGTCGTGTCCACGGTGGAGAACAGAACGGACGCCTTGGACGCATCGGATGTTGCCACTCGCGTTGCCGCGATAAGAGACCAGGGGCGAACCGAGGTTGTTCTCCAAGGTGGTTCTCCGCCCGGCGCGTCGGTCGGCGGGAGACTCGCTCGAACGCGCGGGACGAGCTCCGTTGCGCTCAGGGATTTCGGCCGGACGCCGCCGCTGCCTTCACGCGATAGGAGCAGTGCCGTCCACGTTGCCCTGACGGTCGCCGGCCGCTCGGCGTATGCCTATGCAGCGGCCGGATGTGCGGCGACCGGCATGCGCTCCTGCGTCTCGTCCAAGACGAGCGTCTGACGCGACGGTCCGAGGCTCTCGCAACCGGGCCGAGAGCAAGAGTGACCGAATCGTCGGAGACAGCTGAATCTGGCCCTGGACTCTTTCGGTGGTCTCGTCGAGATGCGGCACATTCCGCGGTTGGCGCCCGGCGGTGACTGGCCCCGCCAGGCGCCTACCCCGGACGTCCTCGGCGCGCCCCGCGTTCTGCGGGAGCATGATCGCGCGGCCGATTCCGAGCGCCGCCATGGCATCGGCTCGGCAAACGCCTCCGGGTCTCGCCGGGCGTCAAGCGGGTGGACATGGCACTCGACGGTCTCCACCATGGGGGCGGGTGAGCGAGCCGATGGCGAGCTCGGATACGCAGCGTCTGCGGGTCGCGACGCGTAGTTATCACGGTTTGCGGGATTCGTGCAGTTGATGAGCATGGACGGATGGACGAGAGCGATGCGTCGGTGAACGGTCGCGAGCACTGGATGGCGTTGGAGGGCGGCGCCGACAGCCTGTCGGGCCGTGAGGGGTACACGAGCCGTTTCGCCGCGATCGGCGCCTCGGTCCCCGAGCATCGGGTGACCACCGATGAGCTCATGGCAAGCACCAGACACCGCACCCACATTGAGCTTGAGCGGCTGACGGGCATCCATGAGCGCCATGTGGTGGACGAGGGTGAGGATTCCTACACGCTTGCGCTCGGTGCGGCGCGCGACGCCCTGGCGCACGCGGACTGTGCTGCGGAGGACCTCGACGTGCTGATCGTGTCGAGCATCACCCGCCACGTCGGGGGTCTGCGGATGCAACTCGAGCCGCCGGTGAGCGTGTCGCTCAAGGAAGCGATCGGCGCTCGTCGCGCGATCAGCTTCGACCTCTCGAACGCCTGCGCGGGGATGTTGACGGGCGTGTTCATTCTCAACGACCTGATCCGGCAAGGCCGGATCCGGCGCGGCATGGTCGTCAGCGGCGAGTACATCTCGCATCTGGGCACCAATGCCGCCCGTCAGGTCCGCACGGTGATGAGCAAGCAGCTCGCCTCGCTGACGCTGGGCGACGCGGGCGCCGCGGCCATCCTCGAGCGGGCGCCCGACGGAGCTGCCGGTATCGACGTGGCTGGGTTCACGACGCTGTCCGCGCACAGCCGCCTGTGTTTGGCGTTTCCGGCGAAGATCGGTCCCGGGTCCACGATGTACACCGATGCCCGCGCGATCCACAAGGTCGCGATCGAGGCCACACCCTCGCTGCTGCGCGAGGTGCTCGATCAGGCGGGGCTCGAGCTTGACGCGATCGACTATCTGATCCCTCACCAGACCTCTGCCCGGGCGATCAAGAAGGGGATGGAGGATCTCTCCGAACGCTGGGGCGTGGCCCCGAAGCACTGGGTCGTGACCGTCGACGAGTTCGGAAACACGGCGTCGACGTCGCATTTTGTCGCGCTGCGGAAGTACCTCAGGGAGGGTCGCTTCGCGGCGGAAGACAGGGTCTTGCTTCTTGCTCTTGCCTCGGGCCTCGAGGTCGGGATCGTCATCTTCAAGGTCGATCAGTTGGTGGGGCGTTATGGGCACGATCATTGAGGCGAGCGCGACCGCGACGGCTCACCACAGACCGTTTGGCGCGGGTGCGCTGAAGCTCGCCGATGGCGCCGCCCGGTTGTGCCTGGAGCGTGCGAACCGGACCGCGGACGAGCTGGACCTGCTGGTCAACGCGGGCGTGTACCACGACAAGATGATGAACGAGCCGGCGTTGGCGTCCTTGATTCAGGAGGACATCGGTGCCAACCCGGTCCACCCGCCGGGCGCGGGTCACGGAACGTTCTCGTTCGACATCGCCAACGGGGCGTGTGGCCTGCTGACCGGTATTCACCTGGTTGACGGCCTGCTCGCATCGGGGACGGTCGGGCTTGGGATGGTGGTCGCGAGCGACGTGAACCCGGAGCCGGGCGTCGCTCGAGGGTTCGACTTTCCCGCGGTCGGCGGTGCGGTGCTGTTGAGCGCGGACGACTCCCGCGCGGGCTTCACGGCGTTCCAGTTCGCCACGTTCCCCGAGTTCGCGGACCTGTTCCACAGCTACGTGGACTGGGAGCAAGACGTCCCGCGTGGGCTCGCGCATCACGGCCGCAACGTCCTTGCCGTCGAGATCGCCGGGTCCTACGCAGCCCGGGCGCTTGAGTGCGCCGAGTCGACCGCCCGCGACTTGGCGGCGGCGCAGGCGCTCGACTTCGGTGAGGTCGACCTGCTCGTCGCCACGGCGTCGGTCTCAGGCTTCGGCGACGAGTTGGCCGCGCGCCTCGGGGTGCCCGCCGCGCGGGTCGCGTCGCTCGCGGACGGTCTCGCGGGCGCGCACACGGCGGCCCCTGCGGTGGCGCTCGAGTCCGCGCGACTCGCGGCGTCGCGCACGGCGCTGTTCGTCTCCGCGGGCGCGGGGATCACGGCCGCAGCCGCGCTTTACCGGGGATGATCCAAGCGTGACCCGCCGGCGCGTTTCAGGCGCGGAGGTTGCCAGGCTGCAGGCGTTGCTCCCCCCCGCGCAGGGCGGCGAGCCCCGCCTTGCCCCGGCCAGTCCGCACGAGCTGAGACCGCTGGCGAGGATCGTGGCGGTGGTGGCGGGGCGCCTGAGCGGCGGCGGCCCCCCGAACATCTTCACGACGCTCGGCCGACACCCGCGCCTGTTCCGGTCGTGGCTGCGCTATTCGGCGCGCCTGATGCCGTTCGGCCGGCTGCCGCGACGCGACACCGAGCTGGTGATCCTGCGGGTCGCATGGCGGTGTGGCTCGGCGTACGAATGGCACCAACACGTGCCGATCGCCATGCGCGCCGGGTTGTCGCCGGACGAGGTCGCGGGCGTAGCGGACAGTCCTGCCTCCGCCGGCTTCACGCCGCGTCAGCGGGCGCTGCTGGCGGTCAGCGACGAGCTGCTCGCCGAGCGAGCGCTCACGGACCCGACCTGGAGCGCCGTCCAAGCGACGCTCGGCGACCGCGAGGCGATCGAGTTGTGCCTGCTGATCGGGCACTACCAAGGCCTGGCGTCGACGCTCGGCGGGCTCGGAATCCAGATCGAACACGTCCCCGGCCGGCAGGGCCGTCAAGAGATTTGACTTGGTCGCAGATGCGGGGTTCCTACGCACCGCGGCGCGCTCAACCACCGATGGCAGGCGGCGGTGTGGCGCGTACCGTGCCCCCGAAGCGACCCGAGGAGCCGCGATGCCCGGCACCGACCAGCTGACGGCGCTCGACGCTACGTTCCTGGAGCTCGAGCAAGCCGATGACGGCGCCCTGATGCACATCGGCGGGGCGCTCGTATTCGACCCGCTCCCCGGCGGCGGGACGCCGGCGATCGGAAACGTGCGCGAGCACCTCGAACAGCGCCTGGACATGTTGCCTCGCTACCGGCAGAAGCTCGGCGCGCCTCGTACCGGGGGGCTTTCCTGGCCCTCCTGGGAGCGCGATCAGCACTTTGCGATCGAAGCGCATGTCCGTCACGCGACGCTCCCCTCGCCGGGTGACGAGCGCAGGTTCCTGGACTGGATCTCGGACTTCTACTCACACCGCCTGGACCGCGGCCGCCCGCTGTGGGAGATGACGCTGCTCGACGGCCTGGCGGAGGGCCGCTGGGCGCTGGTGTGGAAGACCCATCACTGCCTGGTCGACGGCGTCGGCTCGGTCGACATCATCGACCTGCTGCTCGACACACAGCCCGCGCCGCGCCGGCCGTCAGCGCCCGACGGCGCGCGCGAGTCGCCGTCTGAGGTGGCCGGGCACGCATGGCCTCCGCATCCCCCCGAGGCGGTTCGCCAGGCGGCCGGCGCGGGCCTCGCGGCCGCTCGCGCCGGCGCGCACGCGATGATGCATCCGCGCGAGGCGTGGGAGCGCTCGCGGGGCGTCATCGACCTGCTCGTCCGTGACGAGATGATCGGGGCGCCGCGCTCGAGCCTGAACGTCCCGATCGGCGCGACCCGACGACTCGCGACCGTCCACATCGAGATCCAGGATGTGCAGCAGATCCGTTCGGCGCTCGGCGGCAAGGTCAACGATGTCGTGCTGTGTGCCGCCACCGGCGGGCTTCGCGCGCTGCTGCTCGCTCGCGGCGAAGACCCTCCGCCCCAGGGCCTGCGCGCGATGGTCCCGGTGAACATCCGCCGCGACGGAGACCAGGGCGAGCTCGGCAACAAGGTCTCCACGCTGTTCGTCGAGCTGCCGGTGGCCGAGGCCGACCCGGCGCGCCGCTACGCGCTCGTGCGTGCCGCGGCCGAGAAGCGCAAGGCCGGCGGGCAGGCGCTCGCGGCCAGCGCGGTGACCGGGCTGGCCGAGCTCGCGCCACCGGTGCTGCACGCAGGTCTAGCACGCTCGCTGTACGCGAAGCGACTGTTCAACATCACCATCACCAATGTCCCTGGCTCACCGCGTCGCCTGTATGCGCTCGGCGCGCCGATGGTCGACATCGTGCCGATCGTGCCGCTCGCGGCCGAGCACGCGGTGGGAATCGCCGTGATCTCGTACGCCGGCGGGATGACGCTCGGGCTGTGCGCCGACCGCGCCACCGTGCCCGACCTCGACGTACTCAGAGAAGGCATCGTGAACTCCCTGCATGAGCTGGCGGCCGCGGCGAACACCACAGCGGACGCGCGTTAGTGGCAGACGCGCTCAGCCGTCCTCGACACGCCGCGCGAGCTCACCCGGGCGTCGGTTGACGAGGATCGCCCGCGTGGCCGCCAGCACCGGCCCGCGAATCACCAGCCCCAGCACTCGGCCGGGATCCGCGTCGAACCGGTAGCTCACGCGAGTGCGCCCATCGCCGAGGTCCTCGAGCTCCCACACCGCCTCGACCGACTTCAGGTCGCCCTTCTCCTGCGTCCACGACAGACGCGTCGGCTCCTCGTAGCGAATGCGGACACGCGACTCGACCAGCCTGACCTTGATGTCGCTCTCGCTGTCGACGAGCGTCGGACGACCGTCCGCGTCACGCTCGAGCGCGGTCACCTTGTCAAGGCCGCCCTGCCACTCCGGTGCCGCGATCACGTCCTGGAGCACCGCCCACACCCGCTCGAGCGGAGCGTCGATCTCGGCGCTGGCGCTGCCGCCCAGATGTCCCATCACAACCCTCCAAGCTGCGTCGCGACGATCCTCCGAACTGCCTCGCAATGATGCTGCACCGGAGGGTCATCGAGGACGTTGGTCACCGTGGGCTACCCGAGAGCCTTCAGCGTGTCGCGCAGCGCCTCAAGGCTGCTGTACCGCGGGCGCCAGCCGAGCTCCTGCTTGGCCTTGCTTGCGTCCATGATCGCCGGGTGCGTGATCGCCTCCGCCCAGCCGGCGAACGGCGGCGCGAAGGGCACGGCCGCGACGCCGCGGGCAGTTGTGCGCAGGAGCCGTGCCGGGTAGGGAATGGGCGTGAGACCGAGCTCGCGCAGAACCTGCGCGCCGCTCAGCACGCCGTCGCCGGTGATGTTGTAGACGCCGGGCGGCCCGGCGCCGAGGATGCAAAGCAGGAACGCCTGACCGACGTCCTCCTCGTGGATGAACTGAACTGGGACCGGCGGCGTGATCACCGGCAGCGGCACCCGTCCCACCATGCCGCCGAGCAGGCGGACAAGCGGCCCGAGCGCTCTGGGGACGACGTTCTTGGCGCCAACGACATCGCGCCCCAGCACGATCGGCGGGCGCAAGACGTAGATCGCGGGCTGCACGTGACGGGCGGTCTCTTCCTGGAGCAGCCGCTCGATCTCCGCTTTCTCCTGGGCGTAGAAGAGCCGCGAAGCCGGCCGAGCCGGCCAGTCTTCCGTCATCCCGAGCGGGTTATCGCGGTGAAACCCGTAGGCGGCGACCGACGACGCATACACAAAGCGCCGGGCGCCCGCCGCGGCAGCCGCCCGGAAGGCGTTGAGCGTGCCCTCGACATTGATCTGCCGGATTGTCGCCCGCGACGCCGTCCCGGTGACCATGAAGGCGAGATGAACAACGACGTCCGCGCCCTGAAACGCCTCCTCCAGCGCGGCCGGATCGCGGACGTCGCCCTGGCGGTAGGTCATCTTCGACCAGCCATGGTCGTCGACGTCGAACGGCCGGCGGGCGATCCCGACGACACCGGCGATCCGCTCGTCGGCCTGCAGCAACGGCATCAGGCCGAAGCCGAACGTCCCGGTCGGACCGGTAACCGCGACGGTGACGCTCGACTCGGGCATCGGGTGATCCTCGCAGCGCGCTCTTGGGTGGGCCGGCTGCGGGCGTCGAGTCGGTCGTGAACGCGCGCTTCTCTGACGCTGCGCGCGGTTCACTAAGCAGGCCCCGGACCGTCATCGCACGCAACCGGCGCGTGGTCGGCAAAGAACGCACCGACCGCCGCATGGGTAGGCCCCGGCAGTTCCACCTGCGGCACGTGCCCGCAGTCCAGCTCGAGGTGACGGGCTTCCGGCAGAGCCTCGGCGACGTGCCGCGCGAACGCGATCGGCACGAGCGTGTCCCGCCGACCCCAGACGAACAACGCATCTGGTTGTATCCCGCGCAGCCTGGTCCAGAAGCCGTTGTTCCCGTGGGGCGCCTCGAGGTAGATCTGGCGCGCTGCCGCGTAGAACGCGGCGCGGCCCGCGGGGGTGAGATACGCGCGCAGAAACTCGTCGACACCCGCCGCCGTCCAGCCCTCATCCGCGCCCGGGATGAGGCGGCGCACGACGGTCTGCACGACGGCGCGCGGGGCGAGTTGCACGAGGCCGAGCTCCGGTCGCACGAGCCGCAACGCCGGCGCCCACCGACGGGGCCGTCGCCACGCCAACGAGGGCGCCAGCAACGCCAGCCGACCCACGCGCTCGGGCGTGCGCAAGGCGACCTCCAGCGCGACGCGGCCGCCAAGGCTGTTGCCGATCAGGTCCACGCGGTCGAGCTCGAGCGCGTCCAACAGGCCGACCATCGCCGCGGCGAAGAAGCGCGGGTCATACGACGCGCCGATCGGCTTGTCCGAGTCGCCGAATCCTGGAAGATCGACCGCAACGACGCGAAAGCGATCAGACAGCGCGGCGAGCGTGGGAAGAAACGATCCCTTCGTGCCCCCCAACCCATGGATCGCGAGCACCGGCGGACCGATACCCGCCTCCATCGTGGAGAGACGCGCACGACGCGTGTCGACGATCCGAAACCGCAAGCGCCCGGGGCCGCCGGCCCCGCTCGTCGCGGCGAGGAACCCGACGCCGACGTGCAGGTTGCTACGCACCGCCAAGCGGCCCGCCTGAAACGCGCGCACGCCGCCACGGACGTCCTTGACGATCGCCGCCCACGTCTGCGGATCGGCCGTGAGCATCGCATCGGGGTCGCCACCGAGGCGCGTGAATGACGCCCCGCCGCGCTCGAGCAGCGCGTCCCACGCGCCGCCTCCAGCCACCGCCAAGCGAACGCGCGCACCGCCGTCGGGCGGCTCGAAAGCCGCGCCGTCATACCGACCCACCAACGTCCGCAGCGCCCGCGGCGGGCACGTCGACACAGCTACCGCCGGCTCGGGCATCCACCCCGGTTCCTACCCCGCGCTGCCGCGCCCTGGCATCGCGCAAACCCCGCACACGCACTCCGCTGAAACTACGGCCGAGGCCTGGGACGTAGGTACCTCGTGTGTGTGCGTCCCACGGCTCCCCGGCGTCCGAGGCGGCATCGCGGAGTGCCCTCAACCGCCGCGGACGGTGAGGCCAAGCAGGCAGCGGCGCTCCTTGGCAACCTCGGCGCGCTTGACCGCCGCGACCTGCTCCGGCAACTGCACGCCACGGCACCCGCCGGCGATCTCCTCGTGCAAACGCTCGCGTGCGCAGGATGGCCAAGCTGACCTGTGAGCCGGTGACGAGCCTGCGGGTGTCGACATCGTCAGCTACCAGGTGATCGTCAACCAGAATGGGGCGGGAGTTGAGCATGTACCTGCCACCCACAGCCACGAGCGCCACCATCCCCATGGAGTTTCTCGAGCCGGGCACCAAGGCCGATGTGGGGGTTCGATTCAGTGCTGTAGAGCGCTGCTCAGTGTTGTGAGTTGCGTTGAGTCGCGCTCAATTTGCACCCCGACACGCGAACGCGTGGCCACGGCGATGCCTTGCGCGATCGCCGTAGCCACGCGGCCGGGGATGCTATGTCGCGCTGAGCACCTCGACCGGGAGCGTCGGGCCGTCGGGCAGGATCGTCACGGACTTGTAGCCGGCGTTGACCTCGGAGTGAAAGATGCGCACCTCTTGGGTCGCCGGACCTGGAGGGAAGGGGCTGCGGAATACGACGAGCTCGAGGAGCAGGTTCGTGGGGTTGATGCCCTGCGGCTCGACTCGGCGCAGCTCTAGGCGCTCGCCTCCCCGCACCGAGCACACCGCGCTCACAACCAGCTCCTCGCGGCCGCCCAGGACCCGCACCTTGGCCACGACCCAGTCGTGGCAGCGGGCTGTCGAGGTCGGCACGGGCGCGACGCACAGCCGCGCGGGGTCGAGCTTGTCACACGGCAACGGCAACGTCCGCGGCTGGGCTGACGCGGCGGCAGATACGGCGATAGCGAGGATGCCGGCAGTCAGGCCGACCACCAACCACCGGCCGGGACGGACACTTAGATGTGTCATGTCTTATTCCTTGGAATGGGGGATCTTGTCGGTCGTCGCTGGGCTATGTGCCGAGCAAGTTGCGCGCCTCCTCGAGGCGCAGCTGATAGCGGCCGACTCCCGCGAGCCTCGCGCCCGAGTCCGCCGCGTTGATCGACTGGTCCGTTTGCGCCCGGGCCGACGGCTTGGCGTCGACGATGGCTGCGGATAGGGCGAGCGCGCCCGCGAGGGCCGCGATGGCGGCGAGAGCCGGTCGCGGGCGGAGCGATTCAGCCATCATCTCACCCGCATCCGAGCCGGATCAGATTGCGGTCCACATTGCGAGCGATGGCAATCTCCGTCTCGTACTGCGCGTGAAACTGCAAGTACTGCTGCGGGAGTCCGAGGCCCTGCATCAGCTGAGCGAGGTCCCACCACCCCTGTGCGAGGCTTTCGTGCACGCGCTGCTGGTTACGCAAGTCCTCGCAGGGATCGCGCGGCAGCGCTTGAGCCACCCCCGCTGTGCCGCCGAGCGCAGTGGCAGCAACGAGTGCTGCGGTGATCCCCGCGCGCGAGAGAACGTGTTTGTGAGTGAGAGTCATGGTGCTGCTAAGCATCCGAGCGGCGATTCGAGCAGCCTTAAACACGCGCCGGAGCGGCTGGGTAGGGCGCCGGTTCGGCGCCGATCTCACGCATCGCGGCGCAGTAGGTGCCGTATCTGCGCCGGGCGTCGCCGTGGCGTCCGGCGGCGGCCAGTGCACGCACCAGTCGCCGGTGAGCGTTCTCGTGGGCGGGGTCGCGCTCGAGGATGCGCAGGTAGCAGCCGATCGCTGTCTCGCCGTCGCCGGCGGCTTCCGCGTCGGCGGCGAGGGCGCCCGCGGCGGCGACGTAGGCTGCGCGTGCCCGCTCGCGCAACGGGATCGCCCAGTCCTCGTAGAGGTCTTCCTCGAGGAAGTCACCGGCGTAGGTCGCCACGGCGGAGCGCAACTGCTCGGTGGCCTCCCTGGGGCGACCCGCGGCGCGGCGTTCCTCGGCCGCCGCAACGTCGTGGAGGAACAACTCGACGTCGATCGCGACCTGGTCGAGCTCGAGCTTGATTGCGTCGCGCCCGTTGCTGATGAAGTGATCGCCGGGAAAGCGGCGGTCGGGGTCGAGGATCGCGCGGACGGTGCTGATCGCGACCGAGAGGCGGTTGGCGAGCGTCGTCGGATCTGCGTCGGGCCACAGCGTCTCTTTGAGCACGTCGCGCGGGACCGGGTGACCGCTGTGGCTGATGAGGATCTTCAACAGGGACTGCGCCTTCTTCGATCGCCAGGCGGAGGGCGGCACGATCTCGTCGCGGCGGCGGACATGGAAGCCGCCGAGCGTTTCGATCGCCAGCGCGACCTGCCCGCGGCGCGCGATCGCACGCGTCAGTCCGGCCGGGCCGGCCGCGCTTACACGGACGCCGAGCTGCTCCAGCCGCTGCTCGGCGCGCGCGGCGGCGGCCTGCGCGGCGACACCGCGGGACAGTCGCGCGAGTCCGAGTTCGACGGCCGCCTCGCGCAGTCCGCTGCCCATCTCGCGCCAGATCGCGAGCGCCTCGCGCAGGCGCCCTGCCTCACCGGCGGGGTCTGGCGCGCTGAAGGCCCTGAGCTCGAGCGATTCGGCAAGGCCGAACCGGTCCCGCCGCTTGCGCGCCCGCGCCTCCGCTCGCGCTGCCAGCCGCGCGGCGCTCGGCCGCTCGCCGCGCGCGAGCGCGATCCAGCCCTGCGCGGTCAGTGCCCGGGGGTGATCGGGCCAGCCGCAGGCGACGGCGCGCCGGGCGAGCTTCTCCGCCGCGGTCGGATCCTCGTCGACGAGCACCGTCGCGAGCTGGTAGCTCCCCGGCACGATGCTCTGGTGATCGCCGGAGTGCTCGGCGATCGCGAGCCCTTCCTCGTAGAAGGCGCGGGCGAGCACGAGTTCGCCGCGCTCGCGGTGAACGTCGCCGCGGCCGATCAGCGCGCGGCTGATCTCGTGCGTTCCGACCGTCCGGTAGATGGCGATCGCGGCGGCGTAGTCCGCGTTGGCCTCGTCGAGCTCTCCCAGACACCATCGGCACACGCCGCGGTTCGTGAGCGACTGCGCCTGCAGACTCGGATTGCCAACGAGCTCGGCAAGGCCGAGCGCGGTCTCGAGCTCGGCGATCGCCTCGCGATACAGACCCTGACCGAGCAGCAGCGATCCGCGGGCGGCTCGCAACCGGCAACTCCAGGCGACGTCTTGCGCGCGCCCGGCCGCCGCGAGCCCGTCACGTTGATGCTGTTCGGCAAGCTCGACGCGGCCACGGGCCTCGGCGACCATCGCAACCGCCGTATGTGCGCAGGCGAGCGCGCGGTCGTCCGCCGCCGCCAGAGCGCACCGCAGCGCTACATCGGCGTTTCCGCGCGCGAGTTGGATGTCACCGCGCCGGCAGCGCGCGGACGCTGTCCAGGACAGCAGCAGCGCCTCGTCGGTCGACGCGCCCGGCCGCACGGCACAGCGATCGAACGTCTGGATAGCGCTGTCGAGGTCGCCGCGGCGGTAATGCGCTGCGACAATGCGCCAACCGAGCGCGCTCGGAATCCTGGCCTCGCTGCCGAGCGCCCGCCGGAAGCATTCCAGCGCCGCGTCGAGCTCGCCGACGGCGGCATGCGCCTCGCCGAGCACCTGCTCGACCTGACTGTCGCGAAACTCGCGGGGCAGCGCCGCCGCCGCATCGAGGAGAGTCCGCGCGCCTCCGCGCGCCAGCAGTTCGGCCCCGTACCCCGAGAGCACGCGCGCAAGCTCGGCGAACTCGCCCGCCGCCGCGAGATGCGGCAGCGCGTCGACGTGCCGGCCATGCTCGCTGAGCCATGTGGCGGCGCGGCAGCGCAGGTCGCGCTCCTCTGAGCGGTCGAGCGGCCAGCTATCCAGGACGAAGTCCCGGAGCAGTGCGTGCAGAGCCAACTCTCCGGCGCCGGCGCGCACTGCGAGCCCGCGGCGCTGGAGCCCGGCCAACGCGGCCGGCGGTCCGAGCTCCTCACACAGCGCCGCGGGGAAACGCTTCAATGGCGCGAGCTGCCGCAGCAACTGCCGTACCGCGGGCGGCTCAGAGGCGAACACCTCGCGCGCGAGGTACGTGTACAGCCGGCCATCTGGACGCCGCAGCACACCGAGCGCCTGCTCGAGAGCCGCACTCTCTCGCCGCAAAGTCTCCAGCGAGAGCCCGACGACGACGGGCCAGCCGCCCGTCGTCGCGTGCAGCCGCTCGGCCAAGCTCGGGTCGACACCGACACGCTCGAGCAGCTCGCCGACCTCCTCGAGCGTGAAGGCGAGCGCATCGCCGCCCAGTTCCAGCAGCTCGCCCCGCCGGCGCAGACGGTCGAGCGGGAACGGCGGGGCGATCCGGGAGGCCAGCACCACGTGCAGGCTGTCGGGGCCCTGAAGGCACAGGCTCTCGATCAACCTGGCCGGGGCCTCCGCCATCCCGATCTGGTTCATGTCGTCGAGGACCATTACGAGATCGTGCTCGAGGCCTGCGTCTAGTCGCTCGCAGACCAGGTCCGACCACGCCTCCGCGCCGCCGCCCGACGCCAGTGCCGGCAAGCCCGCCATCTCCTCCGGCAGCGTCGCCCGCAACGCCGCGAGCACGCCAGCGGCCAGCGAATCTACCGCGCGATCGCGAGACGTCAGCGTGTGCCAGGCGCACTGCAGATCGGCGACCCACGTTCCTAAGAGCGTCGACTTGCCGAACCCCGCGCCCGCGGTCACGGTCGTGAGCCGCACTCCGAACCCGCGGTCCAGTTGCGCCATCAGCGATGGGCGAGACAGCAAATCCGGCCGATTCGCCTCCACCCCCCGACGCTACAGGCGGTCGCCCAGCGTGCGTTATGGGGAGAATCCCTGAACTTGGCACGCGCATCGCCCAACTTGGGAGACAGCGCGTGAGGTGCTCCTCGAGCGCGCTGAGAGCATGGCGGCCCTCGACGGGATGCTCGCCGAGGTGCGGTCCGGATCGGACCGGCGGCTGGTGCTCGTGCGAGGCGAGGCCGGCGTAGGCAAGGCCGCGCTCTTGCGCCGGTTCGTGAACGGCCGGACGCGCGGGTCCTCTGGGGAGCGTTCGAGCGGACGCCCCGCCGCCTGGGCCCGCTGGTCGACGTGTGCGAGCAGACCGGTGGCGAGCTCGCGCGGCTCGTGGCGACGGCCGCGCGGCCGTATGACTTCGCCGCGGCGCTCCTGCGCGAGCTGCGCGTCGGGCCGCCGGCCGTGGTCGTGTTCGAGGCGTCGATTGTGCGGACGAGGCGACGCTCGACGTGATCGCGCATCTCGCCGGGCCGATCGAGGCGGCGCGCGCGCTCTTCGTGGTGAGCTTCCGCGACGACGGGCTCGATCGTGCCGAGCATCTGCGCCTGCTGCTGGGGGAGCTGCGGCCCGAGCGACTCAAGCTTGCCCGGCCGTCACCGGCCGGCGTCGCGCAGCTCGCCGAGCCGCACGGCGTCGACGGCGACGAGCCCGATCGTCCGACGGGCGGCAACCCGTTCTTCGTCATGGAGGTGCCGACGGCCCCGGGCCAGGTGCTGCCCGACACCGTGCGCGAGGCGGTCCTGGCGCGTGCGGGGCGACTCTCCGAGCCGGCGCGCCGGCTGCTGGACGCGGTCGCGATCGTGCCGGGGCCAGTCAACGCGTGGTTGCTGGAGGGGCTCGCCGGCGAGCTGGTTGAGCACGTCGACGAGTGCCGGGCGTCAGGCATGCTCGTGGCCGGCCCCGCGGACTTCACGTTCCGGCATGAGCTGGCACGCGCCGCGGTCGAAGGGCGACGCCGCCGAATCGCCGGCTGGCGTTGCATCGCGCGGCGCTCGCCGCCGCGCACGGCTTCCGCGACGCTGACGTCGCCCGGCTCGCCCATCACGCCGACGCCGCCGGCGACGCGGATGCGGTGCTCCATTGGGCGCCGCTCGTCGCCGAGCGCGCGCGCGATCGCGAGGCGGCCGCGTTGTTGGAGCGCGCGCTCGTGTAGGCGGAGGGGCGTCGATATATGCCACCAACTTCGAGCACGCCGACCACGACTGCGCCGACATCTCTGCGCTCACCACCGCGCAGATCCGCCGCTACATCACCGCAGCGACCTGCTCATCGCCGGTACGGAACGCACGAACCGCAGCATGGCGAAGGGCGCCCGGCGGCGCCGCATCGCTGCTGGACGACCGGCCCGCCGGGGACGCCGCCGCTGCCGGGGGCGCGCTACGGCAGGTTCGCCGCCGCGTGCCACCACGTCGATGGCACCTTCGTCCCGGCCACGTCGCAGCAGGCGTGCCCGACGACCGCGCCGGGGACGGGCGCCGCCTTGAACTTCTGGCATCCCGACCTGGTCACGCTGCACGCGTGGGCTCTGGTACGCCAACCCTCGGGCCTCTACGCGAGCATGAATCCGCTCGTCAGGCCGTTCAACGACGGCTGACCCGCCGCCCACGGAGACGCGTTTAAGGCGATTCAAACCCGCCTGCGGACACTCGGCGCGTGGCGATGCAGAGTTCAGCGATGTGCACGTGGCGCCCGGAATCCTCGCCGGAGCCGCACGCATGAGCTCCCGGTGGTTCCTCAACTGGACCGGCGCCACGGCGACGGCCCCCAACGGCGACGGCCGCCCGTGGGGCGACGGCTCCGGGATCGCCGCCCGCCAGGCGGCCGGCGGCAATCCTTGGGACGAAGACTGCACTGTGAAGGTGCTGTTCGGCATGGAGGCGATGACCGCGATGGCCGACAGCCTGCAGGCGGTCATCGCACAAGCGAAGAAGCGCGCGCCGTTCGACAAGGCCGCGGGCAAGTGGGTCAACGGGCACGTCTACATCGCCCACTGGCGCTTCAACTGCCTGCGTGACCTCTCGACCACGAACGCGTGGACGACGAACCCGTGGAACAGCGCGGACAAGGCCGCGCTCGACCAGACCTCGATCGGCCTCGTCCTGAAGCTGATGCAGGCCGGCATCCAGGTGCGGCTGATGCTGTGGTACCCGACCTGGGCAGGCGAGAAGAAGGCGGACCTCGGGCCGCACATCGAGGATCACTTCTTCGCGGCCCGAATCGTCGAGGCGGAAAACGAGCGGCTGATGAAGCAGTTCGAGGCCACGGCGAAGGACGCGCCCCCGCTCGGCGTCCTCGCCCTGGACATGCGCACGGCCGGACTGCCCGCGGCTGCGCACCACCAGAAGATCATGATCGTGCGCACGCCGTGGCGCGACGTGGGGTTCTGCGGCGGCGTCGACCTGGCGTACACCCGCCGCGACGCTCCGGTGCTCGACGGTGACTGGCAGTCGGGCCTGGGGATCCTCACGCCGTCCCCTACCTGGCCGCGCGAGACCGGCGTCGTCTACGAGAGCGTCGACAGGACCACGCCGCCGGCGTCCAGGCAGACGACCGATCTGCCGCCGCAGGTCTACGGGGCCGACCGGCAGATGTGGCATGACCAGCATCTGCAGCTCGAGGGCGACGTCGTCCAGTCGCTCGAGTGGAACTTCGTCGAGCGCTGGTCGCTGTCCGGGCGCGTGTTCGACCTCTCCAAGCCGCGCAACAAGCTCGCCAATCAGGTGATCTTCAGCACCCCGCGCGCGATCAAGGACAACGCGGTCACCCCGCTCCCTGACCCGCGCCCGATCGCGCGCACGGCGCTCACGCGGACCGCCGTCGCGCTCCCCAAGGCATCGGTGCAGATGTGGCGCACGATCCCGCTGCACAGTGAGCGCACGTCAGGCCGGCACCAGCGCGGCGAGTTCACCGCGATGTACGGCATCTCCGAGGCCTGCCTGCAAGCGAGCGAGCTGATCTGGATCTTCGAGCAGTATCTGTGGAGCCGGGCGTTCGGCCGGCTGCTGCACCGCCGACTGCTCGAGGCGCCGAACCTGCACGTCGTCATCGTGCTCCCGCCGCACGCCGACGTGCAGGAGGAGGACGCGCACAAGGCGCGCCGCCTCGCGATCTCCTCGCTCGTCGGCGATCCGCCGGTTCCGTCCGTCGCCGCGCGCGTGAACGTCTACAGCACATGGCACCGCAAACCGCCGAACGAGGATCGCGGCATCTACGTGCACGCGAAGGTGCAGATGTTCGACGCCGACCTGCTCGTGTGCGGATCGACGAACCTCAACCGGCGCTCCTTCCTGTGCGACACCGAGATCTCGTTCGCGGTCGCCGACGCCAACCTGCTGCACACCCACCAGCAGAAGCTCTGGAGTTATGTGGTGCCGGCGGACTCGTTCCCGGCGCTCGACCGCACCAAGCCGGGCTGGGGCAAGGTTCTCTTCAACGCCATCGCGCGCGCCAGCCGGGTAAGCCGCATCGGGGACGTGTCGGCCGAGTCGCGGCTGATCCTCGATCCGTGGCAGCCGGACACGAGCACGCTGCCAAACGGTGCCCAGCGCCGGGTGACGTCCAGCGAGAACCGGTACGCCGTCGTCTACAACAACGGGCTGGACCCGTCGTCCGTCGACCGCAAGGTCGAGCTGCCCGTCAAGGTCAAGGGCAAGCCGAAGCGTGACGCTGACTTGGCGGATATCGCGTCGCGGCTCGAGCACGAGTTCGTCGTCAGGAAGGGCAAAGCGGTGTTCCCCTACCGGGTCGCGGCGGCCTACATCCGGGTCAGGTCCGCATGAGCGAAGACGCCCTCGGCACGCTCATGCGCGCACTGGCAGAAGCGGTCCAGCCGCTGGCCGACGCGTTCGCGTCGCCCGTTGAGTTCGCCGCCTTCGCCGGCGAGCTGGGCTGGGCGGCGGAGGCGGACTTCGACATCGAGGCCGTCAAGCGCGCGTTCGGCACGCTCCCCGCCGATGCCGGCGCGCTGGCCGGCACGGCTGCCGCCCTGACCGACGCCCTACGGGCACGCGATCGCGCGGCGCTCGTGGCCGCTGTGCGGGCCGCGATCCCGCTGGCGCAGCGAATGCACACGACGCTTGGGGGGCTCAAGACCCCGGGCGCCCCGGACGGCCTGCCGGACGCGCTGACCGACCCCGCGTTCTGGGAGCGCTTCCCGCGCGACGTGCTCGACCACCTCGTCTACCGCTACCTCGAGCAGCAGGTCGCCTCGCTGTTCGCGCCGTTGCGCCTGCTCGGGGTCCTGCGCCCGGGCGCGATCGACTGGGACGCGCTGCTCGCGCTGGCCACCGATCCGGGACGCGTGCTGGCCGGCGCACACCGCAGCGGGAACGAGTTTGACACTGCGGCGTTCTTCGAAGCGGTGCTGGATGCCGCCCGCGCGCTGCAGCTCGATGTCCAGTTCGGGGACGGGGACGCGCTCGGCGTCCCACTGTGGTGGGACGTCGACGAGACCGGGCCCGCGCTCACGATCGTGGGCGTCGCGCTCGGCCTCGTCCCGATCCCGGCGCGCGGCGCCGCCTCGGGGCCGCCGGTCGGGCTGGCGCTGGTGCCCGAGGCCACCGCGGCGGTGGAAGTGGAACTGGCGTCCGGGGTCGCGCTCGACGTGTCGGGCGCGATCGACGCGATCCCGGTCGAGCTGCGTCCGGGGGACGTGACCGTGGAGGCCGGCGACGCCCGCGGGTCGATCGTGCTCCGCTCGGACCGCGCGTGGACGCCCATCGGAGCGCCCGGCGGGACCCGCCTGGAGGTGTCCAAAGCGCATGCGGCGCTGCACGTCGTCGATGACGAGGTCAAGGTCGAGGCGGGGCTGGACGCGGCGCGCCTCGTGCTCGACGCGGCTGACCTCGATGGCTTCCTCGCCCAGTTCCTCGGCCCGCAGGAGCTGGACTTCGCGGTCACCGTCGCGTGGTCGAATCTGACCGGCGTCACGCTCGGCGGCCGCGCCGGGCTCACGACGGAGATCCCCGTCGACGCGCTCGGCGTCGACACGGTCACGGTGGCGCTGGCCGGCGATCTGGCGCGCCGTGCCGCCGTGCTCGCGATCACCGCTTCCGGCTCGGCGGCGCTCGGGCCGCTGACGGCGTCCGTGCAGGACATCGGTGTCCAGGCCTCGCTTGGCGCGCCGCCCGCCGGCGCGCAGGGCTCACTCGGCGGGCTCGACGCGCGGCTCGGCTTTCGGCCGCCGACGGGCGTCGGCCTCGAGTTCGCCGGTGGGCCGGTGACCGGCGGCGGATTCCTGGCCTACGATCCCGAGCGCGGCCAGTACGCGGGCGAGGCGCACCTGCAGTTCGAGCGCATTGCGGTCCGCGCGATCGGCCTCCTCACCACCGGAAGCGCCGGCTTCTCCCTGCTGGTGATCATCTCGGCGGACTTCCCGCCGGTGCAATTGGGGCTCGGTTTCCGGCTCGTCGGGGTCGGCGGGCTGTTGGGGATCAACCGGACCGTGGCGGTCGAGGCGTTGCGGGCCGGCTTGAAGACCGGCGCCGTCGACGCGGTGCTGTCGCCGCCGGACCCGAAAGCGAACTCCGCGCAACTGGTGGCGAGCCTGGCGGGGCTGTTCCCGCAGGCGCCGGGGCGGCACGTGTTCGCGCCGACCGCGCGCATCGTGTGGGGCTCGCCGACTCTGATCACGATCGACTTGTGTCTGGCCCTCGAGCTGCCGTCGCCCGTGCGGCTGATCGCGCTCGGACGCATGCGCGCCGTGCTGCCCGACGAGCGCGAGGCGATCGTGCGCGTCCAGGTCGACGTGCTCGGCGTGATCGACTTCGATCAGCAGACGGCGGCCGTCGACGCGACGCTCGTCGACTCGCGGCTGGCGCAGTTCGCGCTCACCGGCGACATGGCGCTGCGGATGAGCTGGGGCGCGCGGCCGTCGTTCCTGCTCGCCGTCGGCGGCTTCCACCCGCGCTTCGCCGCCCCGCCCGGGTTCCCCGAGCTGCAGCGCGTCGCGGTCGCGCTGGCCGCCGGCGACAACCCCAAGCTGCGCCTCGAGGCCTACCTGGCCCTGACATCTAACACGGTGCAGTTCGGCGCGCGCGTCGACCTGGGCGCGAAGGCGGGCAGCTTCAGCATCGCGGGCTTCCTCTCGTTCGACGCGCTCCTGACGCTCGAGCCGCTCGCCTTCGAGGTCGACATCGCGGCCAAGCTCGCTGTCAAGATGGGCGGCCGCACGCTGCTGTCGGTCTCGCTCGCGCTCACGCTGAGCGGGCCGCGGCCGTGGCGCGCCCACGGGCGCGCGTCGTTCTCGATCCTGTTCCTCGACGTCTCCTTCGGCTTCGACGTCACGATCGGCGACGAGACGCCGGCCCCGCTGCCGGCGCCGGTCGACGTCGCGCCGCTGCTGCTCGCGGCGCTGGCCGACGCGCGCGCGTGGAGCGCGCAGCTGCCCGCGGGCGCCGACGTCGTCACGCTGCGCAAGCTCGACCCGGGAACGGCGGTGCTCGCGCACCCGCTCGGCACGCTCCAGGTCCGCCAGCGCGTCGCTCCGCTCGAGCGCACGCTCGAGCGCTTCGGGACGAGCGTGCCCAGCGGCGCCAAGCGCTTCGGCATCACGCTGGCCACGATCGGGGGCGTCCGCACCACGATCACGCCGCTGCGCGATCGCTTCGCGCCCGCGCAGTTCACGGCGCTCAGCGACGATGCCAAGCTCTCCGCGCCCTCGTTCGAGGAGATGGTCGCGGGCGCCACGCTCGGCGCCGACGGCTTCGCGACCGGCCCGGCGGTGAACGTCGGCGTCGTCTACGAGCAGGTGCTCGTCACGCCGGCCGGCATCGCCGAGCCCAAGCCCCAGAAGCTGGCG
Source organism: uncultured Solirubrobacteraceae bacterium (assembly GCA_963837485.1). GTDB lineage: Bacteria > Actinomycetota > Thermoleophilia > Solirubrobacterales > Solirubrobacteraceae > Solirubrobacter. The sequence continues at coordinate 336,880 of CAWINP010000014.1, forward strand.
ATGCCGGCCGACGTCTTCAGCACGCTGACCGCCACGCCGCCGCGGGGCGTGCCCGCATTCGCGATCAAGGACGCCGCATGACCGCGCCCGCGCTCGCCGCGTACGCGTTCCTGCCCTGGGTCCAGGGCGGCGTCGGCCGCTCGATCGCCGCGCCCGACGAGCCGAACGCGGCGCTGGCCGCGCGCGTGACGCTGCCCGTGTCAGTCCGCGTGGACGGCGCCGGCGACGTCCCCGCTGTGTCGGTCAAGCTGCACGGGCCCGGCGACGTCACCGGCGTCGCCGCCGCGCAGATCGTCCGCCGCGACCCGCTGCCCGGAACGACCCGCTTCGAGGCCGGCTACATGCCGCAGGTCCAGTTCGCGCGCGCCGACCTCCCGTGGCTGTTCACGCCCGCCGCGCCCGGGACGAGCCGGACGCGGCTGCGGCCGTGGCTCGTGCTCGTCGCGGTCCGCCGCGGCGACGGCGCGCGGCTGCAGCCCGGCACGCCGCTGCCCGTACTGGAGCTCGACGCGCCCGCGGCCGAGCTGCCGGACCTGTCGCAGTCGTGGGCCTGGGCCCACGCCCAGATCAGCGGTCTCCCCGGCGGCGCGCAGCCGGCAACGGTGCTCGCCAACGATCCCGGCCGCGCCTGCTCGCGGCTCATCTGCGCGCGCCGCCTGGAGCCCGACACCGCCTACCTCGCCTGCCTCGTGCCCGCCTTCTCCGCCGGCGTCAAGGCCGGGCTCGGCGACGCGCCCGACGACGGCGGCCTCGCGCCCGCGTGGGGCGTCACGCCGCCGACCCCGCTGCGGCTGCCGGTCTATGACTCGTGGGAGTTCTCCACCGGCCCCGCCGGCAGCTTCGAGACGCTCGTGCGGCGGCTCCATCCCGCCCCGCTCGATCCCACGTCGGCCAAGCCGCCGAAGCTCAATCTCAGCGCCCCCGGCGGCGGCCTGCCCGCGGGCGGCTCCGTCGAGATGCAGAGCGCGCTCAGAGTTCCCGGTCCGGACGACCCGCCGCCGGGGCCGGGACCCGCGTTCCAGACCGCGCTCGAGCGGCTGCTCGGCAGCGCGGCCGCGGACGTCCTCGCCCCGCCCGTCTACGGGCAGATGCAAGCCGGCGCCGGGGCGCTGCCGGGGGCCGGCGGGCAGCCGGACTGGCTGCGCGAGCTCAACCTCGACCCGCGGCTGCGCGTCGCCGCCGCGGCCGGCACGCGCGTGGTGCAGGAACGCCAGGAGCAGCTGATGGCGCGCGCGTGGGAGCAGGCCGGCGCGGCCGCCGACGCCAACGCGGTCCTGCGCGGCGCGCAGCTCGCGCGCGAGCTCGGCAGCGCTGTGCTGGAGCGCCACCTCGCGCCGCTGCCGCCGCCGCAGCTGCTGGCGATGACGCGGCCGGCGCACGCGCACGTCGCGCTCGCGGACACGACCGTCGCAGGCGCGCTGCAGACCAGCCGCGTGCCCGCGGCCGTCGTCTCGGGGGCGATGCGCCGGCTCGCGAGCCCGCAGGGCGTGATCGCGCGGCGTGCGGCGGTGACGCAGCCGGTCAACCTGCTGGCGGCCGTCGATCAAGTGGCGATGACGCCGCCGGCGGCGGCGCCCGCGGGCATGGTCGTGATGGCGGGCGTCGCGGCGCAGCTTGCGGACGCCGAGACGCGGCCGGCGCTGTCCGCGGACGCGGTGCGCGTGCAGCTGCTCGAGCGGCTCGCGCCGGAGAAGACCGTGCTCGCGCGCGCCAGGGCGCGCGTGGATGCACCCGCGGGGACGTGGACGCGGCCCGATCCGCTCGCCCCGGCGGCGATGGAGCCGCGCTTCAACGAGCCGATGTTCGACGGTCTGCAGCAGGTTGCCCCGTGGCTCTTCCTGCCCGGCGTGGAAGGCGTCGAGGCCGACGGGGTCGCTCTGCTTGAGACCACCCCGCGCGTGATCGAGGCCTACATGGCCGGCCTCAACCACGAGCTCAGCCGCGAGCTGCTCTGGCGCGAGTTCCCGGCGTCGCTGGCCGGCACCGCGTTCCGCCAGTTCTGGGACGTCAGCGGGCAGCCCGGCGACCCCGAGACGCTCGCCGACATCCCGGCGATCTCCGACTGGGCCGACACCCCACTCGGCAAGCACGTGCGCGGTGGCGGGGGCCAACTCGTGCTGCTCGTGCGCGGCGAGCTGCTGCGACGTTACCCGACGACCACGATCTACGCCGCGCGCGCGACGGCCACCGGCGCGCTGGACGCGACCACCCGGCTGACGCCGATGTTCCGCGGCGCGCTTGCGCCGGACATCGTGTTCGTGGGCTTCGCGCTCAGTGAGGAGACCGCGCTCGGGATCGATCCGCCCGGGCCGGGCTGGTACTTCGCGTTTGAGCAGTATCCGGGCGAGCCGCGCTTCGGCTTCGACGAGGTCGCCGGCCCGGGCGTCCCGAGCACGGCGGACGCGCTCGCGTGGGCGCACGTGCCGCTGACGGCGTCCGGCCACGCCGACGTGACGAAGCCGCTGCTGTCGGCGTCTGCCGCGCTGCAGAGCATCTGGGGCAAGAACGCGGCCGGGATCGCCGCGCTGACGTTCCAGCAACCGTTCCGGATCGCGATGCACGCGTCGCGCCTGATCGCCAGGAGCGCATCGTGACCGACCTGGCAGCGATCGTCGCAGCGCGCGCCAAGGGCCTGGCGGCCGAGACCGATGCGCTGACGCTCGCCGACAGGCTCGTGGCGGCCAAGGCGGACCGCGCCCGCCTACGTGCCGACCTCGCGCAACTGCCCCTGCACATCGCGGCACTCCAGCGGGCGCTGACAGAAGCCCAAGCACGCGTGGCGACGGCGACCCAGGCGCGCGACGTGCTGACGACGCAGGCGAACGCCGCCGACGCCGCCGCGGCGAGCGCGGAATCCGCTGCCGCGACCGCCGAGGACGACCACGACGAAGCGATCAAGCTCCTCGAAGAGCTGATCCGGGAGCACGCCGGCACGAGCGCCATCGAGGCCGCGCGCAACCATGCCGCGGACCTGGGGCGGGCGGCCAAAAAGGCAAGCGACGACGCGGGCGTGGCGCGCCGCTCGGCGGACGCGTTCGGGCCGCAGCTCGCCGCCGCCAACGCCGAGGTGCAGAGGGCGCAGGCCGAGCTCGCCGCGACGTCGTCGCAGCTCGCCACAGCGAACGCGCAGCTGACCGACGTGCGCAACCGCCAGGCCGCCGTCGAGGCGCTGCCGCCCAAGCTCAGCGCCGACATCGCGGCGCAGCGCACGCGCGTGACCACCGCGTGGCAGCCCTGGGACGCGCTGATCACGGCCGCCCTCGGCACGATCACGGCCGCTGCCCCCGCCGACTTCGAGCGCCTGCGGGCGGAGCTGACCACCGGCGAGAGCCCCGACGACCTCGTCTCGCTCGTCGCCGCCGACCTGCCGCTCGCGCTCCTGCCCGTCCGGCTCGAGACGCGCTTCGAGGGCACCGAGCTGCTCGTGCGCGTGTATCCCGACACGATCCACGCGGACGCGCACGAGCCCGAGCTCACGGCCGACGAGCTCGGCTGGGGCCACCGTTACATGGAGCGCGAGCGCGCCGGCGGGATCGCCGCGTCGGCCACGCTGGAAGCGTGGCGCGCGCTCGTCGACCGCTTCGGCGCGGCCGCGCGCGGCCTGGATCGCGCGCACCGTCGCGGCGAGCGACACGCCGCCGCAGCGCGCGGCGGCGTGGACGCGCGCGGCGCGCACGAATGTGCTGCCGGACCGCTGGATCGCGCTCGGCTACCGTGGCGGCGAGCGGCGGTTCACGGCGCTCGGGCGGCCGATCTCGGACGCGCTCGCGCTCGGCCCCGACCCCAACGACGCCGGCGCCGGCGACCCGGCGGCGCCGCTCGGCGCCGCGGCGCAATGGCTCGTAGACTTCAACCGCGCGCTCGACCGCGGGATGGCGCTGCGGATCCCGCTGGCCGACGGCGGCGGGCTCGACCGGCTCGTCGTGCTCGGCGTGCGCGCGAGCGCCGACGGGGCCGAGGGCGCGCGCCGGCTCGCGGCGCTGCTCGACGCCCACCACTACACCGGCGGGCTCGCGCTCAGCCCGCCGGGCACGCCGACGAACAACACCGAGACGGTGCGCTCCGGCTGGAAGCCCGCCGGCGACGACGCCGCCGTCGGCCTGCGCAACGAGCGCGGCCCGGCGCTGACCACGAGCGGCTCGGACGGCACGCTGCTCGCGCGGGCGCTCGGCATCGCGATCGACCCGTTGACGCACGCCGCGGGCGCGGGCAGCGCTGCTGTCGTGAGCGAGCGCCAGATGCGCACCTCGCTGTGGCCCGCGACGTGGGGCTACATGCTCGACCAGCTCGCCGGCGAGCTGTCCGACGACTCGCTCGCCGCGGCAAGGGCGCATTTCCTGGCGAACGTGGCAGCGGGCGGCTCGTTGCCGGCGATGCGGCTCGGACGCCAGCCGTACGGCGTGCTGGCCGTGACGTCCCTGCGCCAATGGCGGCTGCTCGATCCGGCGGACATCGACGCGCAGCTCCCCGCGTTGCTGAACGGGCTCGCGGCTGCCTGGCGCGCCGCGCTCGGCGCCGTGCCGCGCGTAACGCCTGGCGTGGACTTCGCCGGCGCGCTCGCCGGCGCCGTGGCGATGAGCCCGGTGTCGGCGCACTTCGGCGCGCGCGGCCTGTCGCTGGCGTTCGACGTCTCCACGTTCGCCCGCATGCGGCAGGCGCTCGAGCCGGTCACCCAGCTTGGGCTGGCCCTGGACCCGGCGCTCGCGCGCGCCGTGTTCGACCCAGCCGTCACGCCGCTCACGGGACCGCTCGTGGCCGACGCTGTTTCGGAGACGGCGCCGCTGCCCCAGGCGGCCAACTTCATCGTGTGGCTGGTGAACAGCGGGCTCGACGCGCTGCGTACCGGCGCCCCGCCGGCCGGCGCGAACACGCTGCTCTTCGCCCTGCTGCACCATGCGCTGCTGCGCGCGTACGCGAACGCCGCGGTGCGCGTCGTCCGCGCTCGCGGGCTGGCGGCGCCGGGCGAGGGGATCGAGCCGGGCCTCGACGGCACCGGCGCGCCAAGCCCGTGGGCGCGTCTCGCGGCGCCGATGGACGGCGTCACAACCGGGACGCAGACGCTGGGCCAGCACCTCGACGCCATGCGCGTCGCGGGCACCGCGGGCAGCTCGCCCGTCGCGGCGCAGGTCGCCGAGCTTCTCGAGCTGCACCTCAGCCTGCGGCAGCTGATCGGGCTGCCGTCGGCCACGCTGGCGCGACTGGCGTCCGGAGTGCTTGACCTCTCGTCCCACCGCCTCGACGCGTGGGCGAGCGCGCAGGCCACGCGCCGGCTCACCGCGCTGCGCGCGAAGAAGCCCGCGGGCGTGCGGCTCGGCGCCTACGGCGTGCTCGAGGACGTGCGCCCGGCGGCCACGCAGGTGGTCAGCCACGGCTACATCCACGCGCCGTCGCTGGGGCAGGCTGCGACCGCGGCCATCCTGCGCTCCGGCCACCTCGCCCACGTCGGCGGGACAGACCAGCCGCTCGCGCTCGACCTCTCGTCGCGGCGGGTGCGGCTCGCGCTCTCCCTGCTGGACGGTGTGCGCGCCGGCCAGCCGCTCGCGGCCCTGCTCGGCTACCGGCTCGAGCGCGGCCTGCACGAGCGTCACCGCGAGCTCGTGCTCGACCGCTACATCGCCGCGCTGCGAGCGCTCGCGCCGCTGGACGCGATCACCGCCGCCGAGCACGACCTGCGCGTCGCGCTCGACCAGCAGACCGCCGCAACCCAGGTCCTGGGGCAGCTGCAGCAGGACCTGGAGGAAGCGAAGGCGACCGACACGTCGCTGTTGAACCAGATCACGCCGGCCGAGGCCGCCTATGACACGGCGCACTCGAACGCCGTTTCCCTGGCCGGGCAGCTGCAGACGGCGCGGACGCATATGAAGACGCTGAAGGATCACCCGCCCGGCGGCTTCCCCGCGATCGTCACGTGGCAGAACGAAGTGGACGCAACCCAGGACACGATCGACGCGCTCGAGCCGCAGGTTGCGGCCGCGGCGCAGACGGCCGCCCAGGCGCTCGCCACGCTGAACGCGCTCAGCGGCCAGGAGAAGAAGGCCGCCGAGCAGATCGCCTCGCTCGACAAGCCGATCGCCGACCAGCAGGAGGCCGTCGAGGCCGCGAGGCTCACTGCCGAGGCGGCGCGCGCCCACCTCGACGACCTGCGCGCGCACGTGCCGCGGGTAGCCGAGTCCCTGCGGGCGAGCAACGTCGTCGATGGGCTCGGGCTGCGCAGGCGCTGGCGCGCGGGCCTAGCCGCGAACGTCTGGGACGACAGCACGATCCCGTTCGGCAGTGCCGGGCTGCCCGCACGCACGAGCCCCCAGGGCCACGCGGTCGAGGCGGAGCTGCGCGCGCTCGACGATGCCGTCGACGCGCTGGCCGACCTGCTGGTGGCCGAGAGCGTCCACCAGGTCGTCCAGGGCAACGCGCCGCGCGCGGGCGCGACCGTCGATGCGCTCTCGCGCGGCGACGCGCAGTCGCCCGGCGTCGAGGTCGCGCGCACGCCGCGCTCCGGCACCGCGGTCACGCACCGGCTGCTGATCGTCGCCGACCCGGCCACGGCCGCCGCCGGCTGGCCGACCGACGCGACACAGGTCCGCGCGAAGGTCGAGCCGGCACTCGAGGCCTGGGCCGCCGGCGTCATCGGCCCCGCCAACCGCGTCCTCGTACGCACGCGCGCGGGCGCGGCGGCCGACCTCAGCGCGCTCAAGCTGTCGGCGCTGGACGCGCTCGCCATGGCGCCGGCGGGCGGGCCCGGCGGGGCGACCGCGATCGAGCAGGCGCTGCTCGATCGCTTCGGTCCAGGCGCGGAGCTCGTGCTCGAACGCGATCCGGCGTGGACGCCCGACAAGCTCGGGCTGGCCGAGTTCCTCGAGCTCGCGCGCGCCGTGCGCGAGCTGCTCGAGGGCGCGCGCCCGCTCGACGCCCGCGACCTCGCGCCGCCGAACCCGGCGACCGAACCCGGAGTCGACGCCGCCGACCTCGCGGCACGGACTGCGATCGCCACCGGCGCGCTCGCCGACACGCGCAGGCAGCTCGCGGCCGCAGTCTCTAGCGGCGCGCCCGACGCGCTGCGCGCCGCGCTCGCGCGCGCCGCCAAGCTCGGTGTCGTTGCGCCGCCCGAGGCGGCTCGCGCCGCGTTGTCGGAGCTCGACCGCCGCAGCGCGGCGGTCGCGGCGGCCAGCACCGACAGCGCGCGCGTCGCCGCCGTGCTCGGCGACGGCTTCCGGATCCTGCCGCGCGTCACGGCGCCCGACTTCGCCGCCTCGCTGGCGGAGAGCACGGTCCTGCAGGGCGGCGACCCGCTCTCGGCGGCCACCTGGCTGCAGAGGGCGGCGCACGTGCGCGACGGCGCCGGGCGGTTGGAGTCCGCGCTCATGTACGCCGAAGCCGCCGGCAGCCCGCATCCGCTGCGCCTGCGCGTCGCCCAGCTCCCGCGCCGGCCTGACGACCGCTGGGTCGGCCTCCCCGCCACGCCACAGCATCCGATCGCGAGCGGCCGCCTGTCGCTCGTCGTGCAATCGGCTGCGACTGCGCCGCCGGCGGCGAACGCCCGACTCGCCGGGCTCGTGGTCGACGAGTGGACCGAGGTCGTCCCGGACCGCACGCAGCTCACCGGCGTCAGCTTCCACGTCGACCAGCCGGCCGCGCGCGCGCCACAGGCGATCCTGCTCGCCGTTCCGCCGACCGAGGCACACGTGTGGAGCCTCGCAGCGCTCGAGGCGACCGTGCTCGAGACGCTCGAGCTCGCGCGTCTGCGCCTCGTCGACGCCGAGGCGCTGGCCGCGCCGCCCGCGGGAAGCGCGGCGCCGCGGCTCGGCCACTACCTGCCGGCGATCTACCTCGCCTCCGCGCCGGCCGCGGACACCGTGACCACCGACCTCGGGCGCGTCGCCGCGCCCGCCTCAACCTGATGCCGGGCGAGCCGACACGCTGGGCGCGCCTAGAGCCGGTCTCGCGCGACCGCGAGCTCGCACCCGGCCTCGAGGCGCGCATCCACGACCCGCTGTGGCTGCTCGGCCGCCAGTGGCAGTTCGGCGAGTTCGCCGCCAGCGATGGCGGCAGCGCGATCGTCGCCCAGGTCAGCGCGTCGGTCGCCCCCCTCACCAAGCTGCGGGCCGGGCGTCCCAACCCCGCGCCGCGGATCGGCAACTACTCCGTGGCCGCACTCCCGCTGGAAACCGTGGTCGAGGCCGACGACGTGCGCGCCGCGCCGACTGCGCGCATGCGCGTGCGCTCCGGCCAGCACTTCGAGCGCCTGCTCGCCGCGCGCAACGTCGCCAAGTACGCCGCCGGCTACCGCGCCGCATATCCGATCGCGGCGACGCCCGCGCCCGACGATGCCGGCAGCCGGCGCTTCCTTGCGCTCGTCGCCGGCCGAGCGATCGACGGCGAGAAGCTCTACAAGGACCTCAAGACGTCGCTGCGCGCCACGCCGCCGGCCCTGCCCGCCGCGCCTGCCATCCCCACCGCCGACGCCGCCGCCGTGCTCGCCGCCGCGCAGGCCTGGGTGGCGTGGGCCGACGCGCTCGTCTTCACCGGCGCCGGGGCGCCCGCAGCGTGGGTGCAGGACCGACTCGAGTACGCGTTCGCGACCGGCTCATCCGACGGCATCACGCTCGAGGCCGACGAGTACGCCGACGGACGGCTTGATTGGAACACGTTCACGGCCACGGGCACGACGGCCACCCCGCCCGTCGGGCGCACGCCGCTCGGGCCTTTGACGGTCGTGCCGACCGCCGTGACGTATCCGGGCATGCCGGCCTCGCGGCTGTGGGAGTTCGAGGACGGGAGCGTGAACTTCGGAGCCGTCGACGCCCAGCCCGAGGACCTCGGGCGCATGCTGCTGTCCGGGTTCGCGCTCGTGTACGGCGCGAGCTGGCTGCTGATCCCGCTCGAGGTCCCGGTCGGCGCGCTCGTCCGTATCACCCGCCTGGACGTGCGCGACACGTTCGGTCGCACCACCACCGTCGGCCCGACGGCGCCGAGCGGCGAGTGGGGCATGTTCGGCGTCTCGCGCGACGACGAGAGGCGAGACGACGCACTGCTGATCGCCCCGGCACTCGCTGCCAGCCTGCAGGGCGCCGACATCGAGGAGGTGCTGCTGCTGCGCGACGAGGTCGCGAACCTCGGCTGGGCGGTCGAGCGCGCCACCGAGGGCGAGGACGGCCGCCCGGCCGACCGCGCCCAGGCCGCCTACGCCGCCGCCCCGCCCGCACCCCCACCGCCCAGCCCCGCCGGCGCGCTGCCCTACCGCCTGCGCACCGACCCGCCCCCGCACTGGTTCCCGCTCATCCCGCAGCGCGCGCAGCCCACCGACCCCTCGATGACCTTCCGCCTCGGCGCGCTCCCGCGCGTCACCCCCGGCACGCCGACCACGCCCCTGCGACCCCGAGGCCGCCTGCTCGCGGCGATGGTCAAGGACCCCAAGCTCACGCTGCGCGAGGACGAGATCCCGCGCGAAGGTACGCGCGCCACGCGCGCCTACCAACTCGCCCGCTGGTTCGACGGCAGCACGTACCTCTGGCTCGGCCGCCGCAAGACGATCGGCCGCGGCGAGGGCTCCAGCGGCCTCCGCTTCGACACCACGGAACCGCCGGCGTCGTGATTCGTTTCAGCGAGCCGATCCGACGGATCCCAGGCGCGTTGGGTTCGCCTTCCTACCAGCGCAGGAGACCGCAGCGGTCGCGTCGGGCCCCGTAAACGACTGGCTCTTACCTGGCAGTTCCGAAACCCGCGCCAGGGCGGCGAGACCGCTCCAGGCAGCTCCTCGGGGCGAGCGCTCGCGCTCTCGGTACGGAGCGGCGGCGGCATCGGATTCTCGCCACTGTCCCGCGTGCCTCGTTGCGACAGCGACGGTTGCTCGAGCTCCGTCCGATGGCAAGCTCGCACGAATCGACGTCGTGCCTACGCATCGGATGCGACGGGTTTGGCCGAATGGCGCTTCTGTTGGTCGTCCATGCCGACAGCCGAGCCCCGGCGCGGAAACAACGCGTCAGGCGCGTACCCCGGCGACCTCACGGAGGAACGGCCGGATGGACTCCGCGAGTTCCCGAGGATGGTCGTGGTATGCCGCGTGCGTGCCCGGGATGGTGGTGACGTCCACGCCCAGCCGCTGGCCGAGCCGACCGGTGATCTCGGGGGAGAAGGGCAGGCCGTCTTCGCTGATGAGCAGGCTCACGGGCGCGGCCAGCGCGGCCAGCGCCTGCTCGCTGGGGAGGTACAGCTCGTACGTCCCAAGCTCGACCTCGAACAACGTGCCGGCGGTGGCGCGCAGGCGCTCACGAAGCGCCGGCGATAGCCGGCTCCAGCCGTCGTCGCCGGCCACGTAGCACCAGAAGCGCTCCACGGCAGCAGGCAGCCCACCGGCCGCCATTGCCTTCTGCACCACCGCCCGCAACGGGGCTCGAACGGCGTCGAAGTCGTCGACCAGGGCATACAAGCCCGGCTCGTGCAGAATCGCACCGCGCACCGATCCCGGATAACGCACCATCAGACACAGCGCATAGACGCCGCCGCTGCTCGTGCCGAACACCGCCGCAGGCCCGGTCCCGAGCGCATCCAACAGGCCCGCCGCATCATCGGCCTGCTCCTCCGGCGAGGTCGTCTCCCAGCCGTCCGGAGTCGGACTGCGCCCGTTGCCGCGCCGGTCATAGCTGACGAGCGTGAACTCGTCGGCCAGCACGTCCGCCAGCGCGTCGAAGTGGCCGCCATCTCCCGTTGCTCCCATGATCAACAGCACCGGCGGCCCGGCACCCCGGATCTCGTAATACAGCTCGGTCCTATTGACAGTCACTCTGGGCATCGCCGCAGCCCTCCGGTCAGGCTCTAGAGGCGCATTTTCTCCCTCACACCGCGTCAGCACAAACGCCCCGATCGTGGCGATCGACAGACCACTCGGCCGCCGGTCGCTATGAGTCGCACTCCGTCGCCGCGCCGCCCGCGACTCCTTTCACCCAGATGCGATCGTTTCCGCCCCGGTGCTGCGGACGCGCGTAGCATCGCCGCCAGGCCCCTCCTCTCCCGGCGCCTTGCATAGGCACAGCGTGGGCGCTCTGACCAGCGGCGCCGCGTTCCCGTCACGGCCTCTACTTCCGCAATCGCCTGCCAGCAGCGGTGACCGCCTCCGGAGTCGCGCTTCTGCATTGAGCGAGGAGTGACACGAACTCGCTTCGCTCTCTGGGAGCTGGGGCGCACGCGAAGGCGAACCGCGCCGGTTGTTCTGAGCTGCACGCTTCGAGACGTGACACATGCCCGAGTAGTGCGTATGCACAGCCCCCGCTCCGGCGACTCGCGGGTGCTCGCACGAGAGTCATGGGGCATCGCGTGGATGACACGCGGTCTCATCGGAAGCTCATGCCGGCGATCGTCTTGCTTCGCTCATCGTGGGAGGGACGGTCGCGACTCCCGGCGGGCGATACGTCGGAACCGTCCACGCGCGATCCGGCACGGTCATCCGGCTCGATCTGCGGCTCGCCAATGACGGCTTGAGTTCGACGCTCGCTCGGGTCGCGGGCGGGGTCGCGACGGCCATGGGTACGCCGCAGAACGGCGTCTGCATGTCGCAGTGGGTGTGGTGGAACGCGCCTAGTAGGCGTCCCAGCCCGAGCGGTCGGCCACGGGTCGCCGGAGACCACTGAGGGCAGTCGGGATAGCGATCTCCGCGTCGGTGCAGGAGACGATCCGCACTCGGTCAGGGGAGGTTCGTGAGCTCCGCCCGCATGATCGCCCACATGACCTCGGGCTGGTTGATGCCGCGGAGCCCCGTGTCGGCGTCGAATATGTGGAACCACAGTTCGTCGCCGATCGGCGTGCCGCCCGTGCCGACGGCGTCCGCGAGCAGCGCCCGCAGCTCCTCGGCGCTCACGCCGGTTCCCTCGAGCGCGCGGTCAATGACGAGGTCGTCGATGAGGTGCGTGATGGCGCCGTGGTCGGGCTGGGAGGCGAGGATGTTGAGGTCGAGGAACCGGTCGCCCGAGATGACGACCTCGTTGAAGAAGCGCTCGGGGCTGTACTCCGCGCCGGCCTCGAGTACGCGCACCGGCGCGCCGCGGCGACTCGACAGTTGCAGCGCCGCGTCGCCGTAGCGCCGCGCCGCGGCCGGCGGCGCGACCTCCGAGAGCAGATGATCCTCGAGCCAGATCTCCGACAGCGCCGCCCCGAGCGTGTCGGGGTCTCGCTTCCCCTTCAACGCCATCGGGAGCAGCTCTAGCAACCGCTTGTTGCTGCCCGCGTCCGGGTTCGCCCGCAGCTGGTCGAACAGTCCCTGGACGATCTCGTCCCCCTCCTCCATCGCCGACGGCGCCTTCGCGAGCTGCTTGCTGAAGCCGGCGGCGACCCGCTGGCGCAGCTGGTCTGCGCCGCGCGCCTCGAGAGCCCCGCCCGCCGCGCCCGCCCCAGCGCCGATCCCGGCGCCCAGGCCGAAGCCGATCGCCATCGCCTCGACAATGCCGCCGAGATCCTGGCCGTCCGACGCGGCGTGGTAGCCGGCGTCCAGGGCGCCGAGCACGCCGCCGGTCACGCCGCCTGAGGTCGCGCGCGTGAGCACGCGCCGGAGCATGAGCGCGTACAGGTTGCAGCCGCCGGTGCCGAGCAGCGAGCGCACGGCCGCCGACGCGTAGCTGGCCAGGACGCGCTCCGCCTCGACGCCGGCGACCGCGAGCACGGCGTCGACGAAGCCCCGCTTCATGCCCTCCCAGTTCGCGTCGCGGAGCGCTGCGAGGTCGAAGTTGTCTGCGGCGTCGGACGAGCCCCGCAGCAGGTCGGTCAGCGCGTCGCCAGTCTGGACGCCGAGCGTGCCGAGCGTGTTCAGCCCGCCCTCGATGCCGGCCCCGAGAGCGCCAATGCTCGCGGCCGTCACCCCCGTCTCGAAGACGGTCAGCCCGGTCGATCCGGCGGTCAGGGCTAGCGTGCCTGTACCGACGGCCGCCGCGGCGCCGGCGATCAGCGGGGCCGCGGTCACGACTGCCGCGCCGACGGCCACGCAGAACGCGATGTCGCGCGCCATCCCGGCGACGAACGCGGTTGTCTCCGCCGTGTCCGTAAACGCCTCCATGTAGGCGGCGAAGGCCTCGCGCGCGTCGTGCGCGCGCTGGAACGTGTCGTCGAAGAGCTCCAGGGCCTGCCGGCCCTGGAGCCCGAGCTCGTTGATCGTGTCGTCGGCGATCGGAACGGCGAGCGCGGCCGCAAGCTGCTCGGTCACGACGTCCCAGCGCATCGCGATTCCCTCCCAGCGCCCGGGATCCGGCGGGGTCTGCGCGCTGAGCACCTCGATCAGACCGGCCCAGATGTTGCGCTTCGCGGCCCAGTCTTGCTCGATCGACCACGTGGCCTCGCTCGAGCGCTTCATCACCGGCACGGCGTCGGCGTAGGTGGCCAGGCGCTCCTGCAGGTCGGCGCCGACGTCGGCGACCGGGAGCTCTCCCTCGACGCATTCTTCGGCGGGGTCCTCCACGGGGCTCTCCTCCGGGGGCGCGGGCTCGCGCGCCAGCATCGCGGCGACCGCGCGATTGCCCGCGCCGCGCTGCAAGGCAAGGACTGCCGCCGGGCTCAACGCGCGCGACCGCTCGGGCGTCGCCGGCCGTTGTGCGGGGCGCTCCGCGCGCTCGGCGGGCGCGGCGATCCTGTCTTCGAACATGACCGGTGAGACCCGCGCCCCCCGGCGCATGTTGGCCGGTTGCGGGACGCGCGGTTGACAGCCCGGGGCGACGCGGGTGTAAGGTGGATGAGAGGATCGTGGAAGCGCTGCCGCACTCTCTGATCGTCGCGCGCGTCGTTCGCCGGCCCGAGCTGCGGTCGCGTCTAGTCGCTCAGCCGCGCGAGACGCTGAAGCGCAGTTTCGACGTTGAGCTGCCGCGCGACGTGGACGTCGTGGTCGTCGAGGACACCGCGGAGAAGGTCCATCTGGTCATCCCAGCCAAGCCGGGCCTGCGGGGTCCCGAGCGCGGCGTCATCGGCGAGGTGCTCACGCGCTTTCGCACCGACCGCGCGTTCCGAACGAACGTCGAACGCGACCCGAAGTCCGTGATCCAGGCCGAGACCGGGGCGACACTGCCCGCCGAGCTGGACATCGACGTGATCGTCGAGACCGAGGCGCGGCGCGTGATCCAGCTCCCGCCCGTCGACGTCGCGGACGCGCTGACGCCGGCCAAGGTGCAGGCAATGTACGGTGGCGGCGGTGGCGGCGAGTACTACACCCCGCCTGAAAGCAGCGAGACGATCGGCGGCTGCTCCAACGTGGACACCGTGACCTGGGGGTGCTGCGAGAGCGACGTGAATGTCACGACGATCCTGCACGGCACGGAGTGCTGCGGCGAGACGGAGCCGCCGGTTCCCTGACGGATCGGCCGCCGCGCCCAGCGCGCACTGTGACCCTGGCCGACTACGTCCTGGCCGTCGCCCCGGCGATCTCGCCGCTACTGGTGCCGCCGCCCGAGCTCGCGCGCGTGGTCGCGGCGGCGCGCCGGTTGCCGCCCTGTACGGTGGCGGCGTTCGAGCGTCCGCTCGGAACGGCGCAGCCGGCGGTCGACTTCGCCGTCTACGTGCCGCGCGCCGAGCAAGCGTTCCAGGTGCTCGCGGAGGGCGCGCCCGACGTGCTGCCGCGCGCGCTTCTGGCCGCCGCGCGGGACGGCGGGCCGCTCGCCGAGCTGGCTGACCGATTCTGGCTGGAATTCGACACGAGCCGCAGCGAGCCGGCGCCGAGCGTGTTCTTCTCGCCGGCGAGCCATCGCCCGCTCGGTGAGACCGTGTCGGCGGCCATCGCGGCGCTCACCGGCGACCCGCTCGACACAGCGCTGCAGCGCGAGCTCGACCGCTTCGCGGCGGCCGTCGCGCCGGCGCGCATCTTCCAGGTGGGCGCGATGCTCGCGCGGCCCGGCAGCGGGCTGCGGCTGTGCACGTCGCGACTGGGGCCGTCCGGCCTGCGGCGGGCGCTCGCGACGTTCGGCTGGAGCGGTGACCCGGAGCGCCTCATGGCGACCTACCTCCCGCTGCGGCACGTCCTGCCCGAGGTCTCGATCGCCGTCGACCTTACCCCGGAGGGGATCGGCTCGCGGGTGGGGCTGGAGCTGCCGCTCTACATCGCCGGCGAGCACGCGCAGCGAGCCACCTGGGGCCCGGCGCTCGCCGGCCTCGAGGCGGCGGGGTACTGCAGCGCCGATGAGCGGGCGGCGCTGCTGTCCTGGATCGGTCGCAGCGCGCAACCGAGCGAGCCGTGGCCCGCGAACCTCGACGGTCTCGGGGCCGTGATGGCGTGGGCCGAGCCGTGCTTCGAGCGCGGGTTACATCACGTCAAGCTCGTCGTCGACGAGGACCAATTCGCCGGGGCGAAGGCCTACTTTGGCTTCGTCCAGGGCTGGACGGTGCGGGGCGAGGAGTGAACGATCGCGCGTGGTGCGCCGACGTCGCCGCCGGCGCCAGCACGCTGTGGGAGCGCCGGTCGCTCGGCGCGCGCCCGTTGCCCGATCGCGAGGGCTTCCGCGAGGAGCGCTGGGAGCGCTGGACCGCCGAGGATCCCGCCCGGCTGGCGCGGCGCCTCGCGTGGGACGGCCTGCGGCCGCGCGACGTGCAGCCGCTGCTCGGGCCGGTCGCGCTCAACGGCAGCCGGCCATCGTGGTCGCCGGCGGCGCTGGCGGCGCGGTTGCGCGCGGCGCGCTCCCTCGGCGTGCTGGCCGATCACCCGGCCCTGCGCCCGTTCGCGCCGCTGCCGTTCGAGGCTGCGTGGCTGCCGCTGACCGTCGTCGAGAGCGCGTGGCTACGCCGGCGGCTGCCCGACGGATGGGACGCTCGGCTGGCTCCGGCCGCCTGGGCGGCGCTCGAGCGCTGCCTGTTGCGCAGCCTCTGCCATGCCGGCGCGTCGGTGCTCTCGCGCGAGCTGCGGGCCCGGCGGGCAGCGAGCGGCACCCGGCTGATGCAGCTGCTGTCGGGGCCGGACGGCGCGGGCGATACGTCCCGGTTCGCGGCCGAGCTGGTGGCCGATGGCTTCGTCGACGTGCTGCACCACCACCCCGGGCTGGCCCGGCTCGCCTGGACGCTGGCCGCCCAATGGCGCCGCCAGACCCGGCTGCTGCTGGCGCGTCTGGTCGACGACAGCGACGCGGTCGCGGCGCGGCTCGGCGTCGACCTGCGGCGCGTCGATGGCGTGACGCCCGAGCTGTCGGACCGCCACGACGGTGGCGGCGCCGTGGCCCGGCTGGTCGACGCGGACGGACGCTCCGTCATCTACAAGCCCCGCGACGTCGCGCTGGAGGCCGCGTTCGCCGCCCTATGCGCCGATCTCGGCGGGCCGATCGGCCTCCCGCGGGCCGCCGCGACCTTGGCGCGCGACGACTACGGCTGGATGGAGGACATCCATCCGACCGCGCTCGCTGACCCCGCCGCCGCGGCGCGCTATCACCGGCGCGCCGGCGCCCTGCTGGCCCTGCTGCACCTGCTGCACGCCAACGACGCGCATCTCGAAAACCTCATTGCGGCGGGCGAGCACCCCGTGCTCGTCGACGGGGAGACCCTGCTCGGCCCGGCGAGCGGCGTCGCGGCCGACGTCGGCGGCGCGGCCACGCGGGCCGGCTGGGGTCGCCTCGAGGCCAGCGTCCTGCGCACCGGGCTGCTCCCGCGATGGGTCCCGCGGGCCGACGGCGGATACGACAGCGCCGGGCTCGGCCCGGGCTGGGTGCAGCGCGCGGGGGTGGTGGCCGTCCGCTGGTGCGCGGCGGACGGCGAGCCGCCGGCGCTCGACGTCGCGCGCGGCGATCTGCCCCCCGGGCCACACGTGCCGCGACTCGCCGGGCGCGCCGTCGGAGCCGAGGAGCACATAGAAGAGGTGATCGCGGGCTTCCGCGACGCCACGCGCACCGTGAGCATGCAGGCCCGAGACGCGCTGCTGGCGCGTTTCGCCGGCTGCCGCGCGCGGGTCCTGCCCCGCAGCACGGCCACCTACGGCGCGACGCTGCTGGCCTCCGTCAGCGCCGACGCGCTCGCCGACGGCGCCGCACGCAGCATCGTCCTCGATGCGCTGCACGCCGAGGCACGCGGCGGCCCCGAGCCACCACCCGGATGGCCTCTAGCCCGCGCCGAGCGCCGAGCGCTCGAGCGCCTCGACGTGCCACGGTTCACCGCGCCCGTCGATCGCGTGCCGCCGCGCCTGCGCGCTCTGTGGAGCGCTCCGGGGCTCGCGGTGGCGCGCGCGCGGCTTGACGCCCAGCGCCCCGAGGCCGAAATCCGGCTCATCGAGGCGACCTTTTATGCGCGCGTGGCCGCCGCCCCCGAGGCAGACCAGGCGCGCTGGCGCGCGACCCTGCGGCGCGTCGCACCAGCCGATCCGGGGGACGCGCCCCCGCTCGACGAGCCGATGGCATACGCCGAGGCCGAGCGGATCGCCGCCCGGCTGCTGCATGAGGCCGTGCGCGCGCCCGACGGCTCGCTCACCTGGGTGGCGCCCGTGGTGGTACACGGCGCCCCCGGGTTCGCGGTGCGCCCCGTCGGCACGCGGCTCTACGACGGAGCGGCCGGTATCGCTCTGTTCTTCGGCGGCCTGGCCCGGGTGACCGGCCGCCCGGAGCACGCCGAGGCGGCGCGTGCGGTGCTGCGCGAGATCGTCCTCGATCCGGTGGGAGCCGTCGCCGGTCTGGCGCCGGGCGGCGTGACCGGAGCCGCCTCGGTGGTCTGGGCGCTGGCATATCTCGCCGACCTGCTCGAAGCGCCGGAGCTTCTCGCCACGGCGAGGATGACCGCCGCGGCGATCACGACCGAGCGGCTCGCGCAGGACCCCGCCTGCGACGTGGCGGCGGGCAGCGCCGGCGCGCTGCTGGCGTTCCTGCGCCTCCATGCCGAAACCGGCGAGGACGAGTGGCTCGCCCGTGCCGATCACTGCGGCGAGCTCCTGCTCGCTCGCCGCACGGGCAGCCCCGCCGCGTGGCCGGGCGCCGACGGGACGCCGCTCACCGGCCTATCGCACGGCGCCGCCGGAATCGCCCACGCGCTCCTCTCGCTCGCCGCGCTCACCGGCGACACGCGCTACGCGGACGCCGCTCACGAAGGACTGCTGTACGAGCGCCTGCACTTCCTACCCGCGCACGGAAACTGGGAGGACCTGCGTCCGGGCGGCCCACGGCGCGGACCGAAGGTCATGCACGGCTGGTGCAACGGCGCGCCAGGCATCGGTCTGGCGCGGCTCCCGTGGCGCGCCCTCGACCGCCAGACAGCGGCCGAGGTCGACATCGCCCTCGCCACCACGCGCGCCCGAGCGTTCGGAGCACAGGACCACCTCTGCTGCGGCACCTTGGGCCGCATCGAAGTGCTCCTGCGCGCCGGAGAGCTGCTGGACCGCCCCGCGCTGATCGGCGAGGCCCGCGCGGTCGCCGGGCGTGTCGTGGCGCGCGCCCGGCGCCACGACCGATATCTGGTGTCCTCGCCGGAGCTGCCTCCTGTGACCGTGCCGGGCCTGTTCCGCGGGCTCGCCGGCATCGGGCTGCAGCTGCTCCGGCTCGCCTCGCCAGAGCTGGTGCCGTCCCCGCTTCTGCTCGAGTGACTCCGTCGTCCTCGCCCCGCTCGGCCTCCCCACGCTCGTGATGGCCGTCGCCGCCGACATGGGCATGTCGTTGCTCGTCACGATCAACGCGCTGCGGCTCTTGCGCGTCGCGAGGCGCTGAGCGAACGCGGGGCGGCGCCGGAGCGCCGCCCCCGGTTGCCTGCTTGCGTCAGCGGGTCCGCGCGCGGCGGTGGCCCTGGTACTTGAAGTGGTACTTCTTCGCGTTGCTCTTGACACGGCTCGCGGATGCGCGCGGCGGCAATGCGTCCTTGGCGCGCGCGAAGTACCAGACGGCGTGCGTCACGGCGCCCGACATCTCGCGCAGCGACTTCAGCGCGTTTCCGCGCAGCGAGTCCGCCTGCATCTGCGCCAGCGCCGGGTTGGTCGGGAACACGTTCATCGTGCTCGCCGGTGGTTGCCCGGTGACGGCGCCGGATCGGACGCCGCTTCACGCGCGCCGAGTGGACCCAACTCGAGCCCGGCCGGTCCTCCGCACCCGTCTACCCGCGCCAGCGCTGACGCGCCTCGGGGCTCCTCGCCGGCTCCGGACTCGCGGACGGACGTGTCGGCGTCCGAACCACACAATGCCGTCAGGCCGACACGTGCCGACGGCAATAGGAAAGACGCCGGTGCCGCCGCTTTCCAAGTGGACGGCAGCGTCTCGATAGATGCTTCCCACACGATCGGAACGGACGACCAGCGGGAGCGTGACGCGGCTCGACCTCGTGAACAGAGTGCATAGGCACCGCATCGGCGACCGCCAGCTCCGGAGAGGATGCAGCTCCAACACCGTCGCTTGCGCAATGCG